>NZ_JAYGJK010000001.1:4800000-6172507 GCF_040775605.1 Achromobacter animicus | reverse complement strand
GTCGCTCTTATTCAAACCTCGATTCTACCTTGCCCGGGCGGGGGTTATCCACAGGGAGGGGCATAAGCGTCTATATGGCGCCCCCTTAACTGTTTGACAAGACAGGGAAAACTTGCTGAAATGGTGGGCTTTTCCGAATTCTGTCTGTCAGAAGGTTTCGCAGAAAGCTTGGCCGGACACGCTCCCGCAAGGGCAAATTGCCAAAAGCGCAATTGCCCCTACAAGAGCAATTTGTCCGGTTTTTAGCTTTGCTGAATAGGTCGCCCGAGATGAAATTCTCGGTACAGAGCCCCGTCTAAGAGTTGTTTTTTGCGCCGGATGCAAAACCCATGCAAAACCCGTTGCAAAAACGCTCTCTGGATACCCGCTTCTGCTTGGCGCGACGTGGAACCCTCCGGGCAGGTCCCTTCTGACTTTGTTCTTTTTGTGGATCGTCCATGAAACGCACCTACCAACCTTCCGTTACCCGTCGCAAGCGCACCCATGGCTTTCGCGTGCGCATGAAAACCCGCGCTGGCCGCGCCATCCTGAGCGCCCGCCGCGCCAAGGGCCGCAAGCGTCTGGCCGTCTAAGTCCAGTTTTCCGGTTTTCCGGAAACTGACTTTTGCACGGACCGACCATATTGCAAGATCTCTCGCAATCCTGTTCCGGTTCCGCGCAACCGCCTGATCCGCAGTCCATGCCGCGCTCCACGCTTCCCCCGGAGGCGCGGCTGCATCGCCCCTCCGAGTTTGCCGCCGCCCTTAAAGGCCGGCGTCTTGCCCGAGGGGCATTCTTCATTGTGAGCGCCGCTCCCAATGATCTGCCTCCCGGCCAGGACGCCTGTGCTCGTTTGGGGCTCATCATCGCCAAGCGGTTTGCCGCCCACGCCTCCACGCGCAACGCCTTGAAGCGGGTCATCCGCGAAGCGTTCCGCCATCGGCGCCTGGCGCTGCCGGCAAAAGATTACGTCGTGCGCCTGCATAGCAAGGTTGCGCCCGCCACGCTCACTGCGCTGAAACGCGCTGCCCGAGCCGAAGTGGACGCTCACTTTGATCGGATCGCACGATGATCAAGGCACTACTCATTGCCCCGATCCGGTTCTACAGGTTCTTCCTGAGTCCCTGGATCGGCCGGCAGTGCCGTTTTACTCCGACCTGCTCGGCGTACGCGATCGAAGCGATCGAGCGCCACGGTGCATGGCGCGGCTTCTGGATGGGAGTCCGGCGCATCGGCCGGTGCCACCCCTGGTCGCCCGGTGGCCTGGATCCGGTTCCACCGGCCAAGGGAACCAACGACGCCCGGTGCTGCTCCCACAGCCACCGCATCGAGCACGATTGACGCTAAACTGGCGGGCTTTGCTGGCCCGTATTCACTTCAGTAGGCACCATGGATATCCGACGAACCGTCCTCTGGATGATTTTTTCCTTTTCGCTGTTGCTCCTTTGGAACAACTGGCAAATCCATAACGGCAAGCCGTCGCTGTTCGGGGCCCCGCCCGCGGCCAGCACGAGCGAAGCGCCGGCTGCGGCCAACAACGCGACGCCGTCCGTGCCCAGCGCCCCGGCTGCCACCGCGGCCCCGGCCTCCACGGTGCCTGGCGCCGCCACGCCCGTTCCCACGCGCTCCGAAGAAGTCGTCATCACCACCGACGTGCTGCGCCTGACCTTCGACACGATGGGCGCCCAGCTGGTGCGCGCCGAACTGCTGAAGTACCCGGCCACCGGCCAGGCCGACAAGCCCACGGTTCTGCTGGACCGCTCGGCGGGCCTGAACTACGTGGTGCAGACCGGCGTTGTCGGCGCCCCCAGCGGCCAAAGCTTCCCCACGCACCAGACGCCTTTCCGTCTGGTCTCCCAGGAACGCGAACTGACCGGCGACAACCTGGTCGTCACGTTCGAAGGCGAATCCGGCGGCGTGAAGGTCACCAAGACGTTCACCCTGCACCGTGGCCGCTACGACATCGACGTGCGCCATGACCTGGCCAACGTCGGCACCGCCCCCGTCACGCCCTCGCTGTACCTGCAGATCGAGCGCGACGGCAACGACCCGGCCGACACGTCCAGCTTCTATCACACGTTCACGGGCTTTGCCGTCTACTCGGACCAGGACAAGTTCCAGAAGAGCACGTTCAGCGACATCCAGAAGAAGAAGGCCAGCTACATCAAGCAGGCGGACAACGGCTGGATCGCCGTCGTCCAGCACTACTTCGCCACGGCCTGGGTGCCCCCGCAAGGCAAGCCGCGCACCAACGAACTGCTTGAAGTCCAGCCGAACCTGTACGCCGGCCGCAGCATCGAAGCCGTCGGCGACATCGCCCCGGGCGCTGCCGCGCGCGTCGATTCGCACCTGTGGGTCGGTCCGCAAGACCAGAAGGCCATGGCGGCGCTCGCCCCCGGCCTGGAACTGGTGGTCGACTATGGCTGGCTGACCATCATCGCCAAGCCGCTGTTCACCCTGATGACCTGGCTGCATTCCATCCTGGGCAACTGGGGTTGGACGATCGTGGCGCTGACCGTGCTGATCAAGGCCGTGTTCTACCCCCTGGCCGCCGCCAGCTACCGCTCCATGGCCCGCATGAAGCAGGTCGCTCCGCGCCTGCAGGCCCTGAAGGAAAAGTACGGCGACGACAAGCAGAAGCTCAATGCGGCCATGATGGAGATGTACCGCACCGAGAAGATCAACCCGCTGGGCGGCTGCCTGCCGATGCTGGTTCAGATTCCGGTGTTCATCTCGCTGTACTGGGTGCTGCTGGCCAGCGTGGAAATGCGCGGCGCGCCGTGGATCCTGTGGGTGCACGACCTGTCGGTCCGCGATCCGTTCTTCATTCTGCCCGCCATCATGATGGCCACCATGTTCCTGCAGATCAAACTGAACCCGACGCCCCCGGATCCCATCCAGGCCAAGGTCATGATGATCATGCCGCTGGTGTTCGGCGGGATGATGTTCTTCTTCCCGGCCGGCCTGGTGCTGTACTGGTGCGTCAACAACATCCTGTCGATCGCGCAGCAGTGGTCCATTACCCGCGCCATCCAGAAAAAGTCGGAAGCGGCAGCCAACCGCTGATCGCCTTCCCGACACAAGAAACCGGCCTTTCGAGGCCGGTTTTTTTACGCCCGTTGCCAATGAAACGCGAAAGGCACACTCAGCATTTTCTATGCCCATGAGGCCTATACATAGGTATTACTTATCGGCAAAGCAGGATCAATCAACTTCACACCGTCAACCATGACACCTATGATGGCTCTGAATTTGCCCTCCGGCGTCCCGCCCGCCGGAGTTTTTGCTGCAACGCGCGCGGCCCGCCAAGCGGATCCGCGTCATCCAGAAATGATCTAGGGAGTGTGCCATGACCGACAAGAAGCCTCTGACTACCGCCTCGGGCGCCCCAGTACCGGACAACAACAACACCCTGACCGCCGGCCCCCGCGGCCCGGCCCTGCTGGAAGATTTCTGGCTGATTGAAAAACTTGCCCACTTCGACCGCGAACGCATTCCCGAGCGCGTCGTCCACGCCAAGGGCTCCGGCGCCTACGGCAAGTTCACCGTCACCCACGACATCACCCGCTACACCCGCGCCAACATCTTTTCCAAAGTCGGCAAAGAGACGCCGCTCTTCCTGCGCTTTTCGACCGTCGCCGGCGAACGCGGCGCGGCCGATGCCGAGCGCGACGTGCGCGGCTTTGCCATCAAGTTCTACACCGACGAAGGCAACTGGGATCTGGTCGGCAACAACACGCCCGTCTTCTTCATCCGCGACCCGCTGAAGTTCCCCGACTTTATCCACACCCAGAAGCGCGATCCCAAGACCAACCTGCGCAACGCCACCGCGGCGTGGGATTTCTGGTCGCTCAACCCCGAATCGCTGCACCAGGTCACCACGCTGATGAGCGATCGCGGCATCCCCGCCAACCTGCGCCAGCAGCACGGCTTTGGCTCGCACACGTTCAGCTTCATCAACGCCAATAACGAACGCTTCTATGTGAAGTTCCACTTCAAGTCGCAGCAGGGCATCGCCTGTCTGACCGATGAAGAGGCCGCGCAGGTCGTCGCCCACGACCGCGAAAGCTCGCAGCGTGACCTGTTCCAGAACATCGAGGAGGGCAATTTCCCGAAGTGGACGCTGAAGGTGCAGATCATGCCCGAGGCCGAAGCGGCGACGTATCACATCAACCCGTTCGACCTGACCAAGGTCTGGCCGCATGGCGACTACCCGCTGATCGAGGTCGGCGTGCTGGAGCTGAACCGCAACCCCGAAAACTACTTCGCCGAGGTCGAGCAGGCCGCCTTCACGCCGGCAAACGTGGTCCCGGGCATCGGCTTCTCGCCGGACAAGATGCTGCAGGGCCGCCTGTTCTCGTATGGCGACACGCACCGCTATCGCCTGGGCATCAACCATCACCAGATCCCGGTGAATGCGCCCAAGTGCCCGTTCCACAGCTTCCATCGCGACGGGGCTGGCCGGGTGGACGGCAATGCCGGCGCCACGATCAACTACGAGCCCAACAGCGCGGGCGAATGGAAGGAAACGCCCTCGGCGGCCGAACCGCCGCTGGCGCTGGACGGCCAGGCCGCAGCCCGCTGGAACCATCGCGTCGACGACGACTATTACTCGCAGCCGGGCGCCTTGTTCCGCCTGATGACGCCGGCCCAGCAGGAATTGCTGTTCGGCAACATCGGCCGCCACATGGCGAGCGTGCCGGAAGTCATCCAGCGCCGCCAGCTGGATCACTTCCGGAAGGCCGATCCGGCCTATGCCGAAGGCGTCGCCAAGGCGTTGGGGCTGAAGCTGTAAGCGCTTCGCACCATCCATGAGAAGGGGGGCGGCATCATGGCCGCCCCACTTTTTCATTCTGATCGCACGATCGCTGCAACAATCGCTGCAACAATCACCGTAATCATCCCGCGGCATCCGCCGCGAGCCGCACGTCAATCACCGCTGCATCCCCCACCGCCGCACCGTCAGCCGCTCCAGCGTATCGAACGCCAGGTTTTCCACAAGCAGGCCAATGATGACCACCGCGGCCAGGCCCGCGAACACCCGGTCTGTGTATAACTCGTTGCGGTTCTGAAAGATGTACCAGCCCAGCCCGCCCTTGCCGCTGGACGCGCCAAACACCAGTTCGGCGGCAATCAGCGTGCGCCACGCAAACGCCCAGCCGATCTTCAATCCGGCCAGGATGGCGGGCAGGGCAGCCGGCACCAGAATCTGCAGGACGTACCGCAACCCGGTCAGCCCGTAATTGCGCCCCGCCATCCGCAGGGTGTCAGACACCCCCAGAAAGCCCGCATACATGTTCAGCGCCAGCGCCCACAGTACGGAGTGGATCAGCACGAACACCAGACTGCCTTCGCCCAGCCCGAACCACAGCAGCGCCAGCGGCAGCAGGGCAATCGCCGGCAGCGGGTTGAACATCGCCGTCAGGGTGGACAGCAGATCACGGCCGAACCGCGTGGACACCGCCAGCGTCGTCAGCACAAAGGCAAGCACGACACCCGCCAGGTAGCCCTGCACCAGCACGCGCATCGACTGTCCGGCGCGCGCCAGCAGCTCGCCGCTGGTCACGCCATCGACAAAGGCCTGCGCGGTCTGCCATGCGCCGGGCAACAGCAGATCATTGTCGGTATAACGCGCCGCCAGCTCCCACACCGCCGCCAACAGGACAAGGATCACGCCCTTGCGCAGGGCGGCGTGCTGCCACAGCCGCTCGTGCCACGGCAGCGGCGCTTCGGCGGCCTGCGGGGGCAGGGGCGGCAGGTCGTATTCCACCTCGGGGCGAATGAACGCCGATCCGGCATGGCTGATGCTCATGCGCGCTCCTTTCAGGCCGCCGCGCGCTCGGCCTGAGCCAGCGGGGCGGTTTCGAACAACAAGTCGTGAATGCGGCGCGACGCCGCCTGAAACGCCGCTGATCCCTGGCTGTGCAGGTCAAAGCCGTGCGCATTCAGTTCGGCGCGCACGCGGCCCGGATGCGGGGACAGCAACAGGATGCGGCTGCCCAGCACCAGCGCCTCTTCGATCGAGTGCGTTACGAACAGCAGCGTGAACCGCACGTCGTCCCACAGCGCCATCAGTTCTTCCTGCATGCGCCGCCGCGTCAGCGCATCCAGCGCCGCGAAGGGCTCGTCCATCAGCAACACGCGCGGCTGCATGGCCAGCGCCCGCGCAATGGCCACGCGCTGCTTCATGCCGCCCGACAGCGTATGCGGATAGGCATCGGCAAAGGCCGCCAGCCCCACCTTGTCCAGGTAATGCATCGCCCGTTCATCGGCCTCGCGCCGGTTGAGCTTGCGCGAGGCCAGCAGCGGAAACGCCACGTTCTGGCGCAGCGTCTTCCAGGGCGGCAACTGGTCGAATTCCTGGAACACCACGATGCGGTCCGGGCCAGGCCCTTGCACGGTCTTGCCGTCGATCGCGATCCGTCCCTCAGTGGGTTCGATGAAGCCCGCAACCGCCTTGAGCAGCGTCGATTTCCCGCAGCCGGACGGCCCGAGCAGAATGAAACGCTCGGCGCCGTGCACGTCAAAACTGACCTGATGCGTCGCGCGCACACGCCGTTCGCGCGTCTTATATTCGATCGACACCTTATCCACAGCCAGCAAAGGCGTGGGCCGTTGAACGTTATCCACAGGGGCGGCGGGGCTCACAGCCATGTCAGCTGCCCTGCGCCGTGACGGGATCGTCGAAGAAATAGTCGCGCCAGCTTGCCGGTTCGTTCTTGATCGCGCCGACCTTGTGCATGAACTGCGCCAGCGCGAACGTGTTCTGCGGCTGCAGCTTGAACTGCACGTCGGGATTCTTGATGACCTTGATGAGGAAGTCGCGATCCTGCTTGGCGCCGGTGACGCGCAGGTAGATGTCCGCGGCCTTCTCCGGATTGGCGGCGGCAAAACTGGCGGCTTCCTTCAGCGCTTCCTGGGCCTTGTAGGTCTTGGGATTGTCGCGGCGGAATTTCTCGGTGGCGAACAGCACCGTCGACGAACTGGGACCGCCCAGCACGTCATACGAATTGAGCACGATGCGCGCCTTGGGGTTCTCGGCCAGCTCCTGCTCCTGGAAAGGCGGGTTGCCGAAGTGGCCGGTGATTTCCGTGCCGCCGGCGATGATGGCCGCCGCGGCGTCCGGGTGCGGCAGCGCCACCGAGATCTTGTCCAGCTTGTTGTACTGCGCGTCGCCCCACAGCTTGGCCGACGCCAGCTGCAGCACGCGCGATTGCACCGACACGCCCACGGCGGGCACGGCGATGCGGTCCTTGTCCGTGAAGTCGGCGATCGTCTTCACGTTCGGGTTGTTGGTGACCAGGTAGTACGGAAAGTTGCCCAGCGACGCCACGCCCTTCACGTTCTGCTTGCCGTGCGTGCGATCCCAGATCGTCAAGAGCGGTCCCACGCCCGCCCCCGCGATATCCACAGCCCCCGACAGCAGCGCGTCATTCACCGCCGAGCCGCCGGACAGCTTGGCCCACTCGACCGAGATATCCACACCTTCGGCCTTGCCGTGCTTTTCGATGAGTTGCTGGTCTCGCGCCACGTTCAGCAGCAGATAGACTATGCCGTACTGTTCGGCAATGCGGATGCGCCCTTCGGCCATGGCCGGCGTCGGCGAAGCCAGCGCCAGCACGGCAAGTATCAGCGCGAGGCCCGCGCCCGTGGCGGTCTGGACCAGTCGATCCCGTAGCGTGGAGGTCAAACGCATGGCGTTCCTTGTGGATAAGTGGTTTAAGGCCGACATGCGCGCGTCAGAACGGCACATCGCCTTCGATCGTGGTGCGGTAGAGCTTGCGGCGCAGGTGATCCGGCGTGCCGCCCGCCAGGTGGATCAGCGAGCGGTTGTCCCAGAACACCAGGTCATGCGGCTGCCATTTGTGGCGGTAGATGTGTTCCGGCCGCACGCTGTGGGCGAACAGCTCGGCGAGGAGCGCGCGGCTCTCGTCTTCGGGCAGTCCTTCGATGCGCGTCGTGAAGCCTTCGCTCACGAACAGCGCGCGGCGGCCGTTCTCCGGATGCGTGCGCACCACCGGATGCACCACCTCCTGCACCTGCGCAATCTGTTGCGCGCTCAGATTCGGGCGCCAGTTGCCTTCCTTCTGCAGTTGCCCGTATTGGGCCAGGTAGGAATGCACGCCGCGCTTGCCGTCGATCGCGTCCTTCAGCGCCTGCGGCAAGGTGTCGTAGGCCAGGTGCATGTTCGCGAACAGGGTGTCGCCGCCTTCGGCAGGCAATTCCTGCGCATGCAGCAGCGACCCCAGGCTGGGCAGTTCCTTGTACGAGATGTCCGAGTGCCAGTACTTGCCCGCGTCGCCCAATCCGATGGGCTTGCCGTCTTCCAGAATGTTCGAGACAGTCAGGATCTCGGGATGGCCCGGCAGGTGGAATTGGTGCAGCACGTGGATCATCAGGCGGCCGAAGCGGCGGCTGAAATCGATGTGCTGCTGGGGCGTGATGCGCTGGTCGCGGAACACCAGCAGGTGATGGTCCAGATGCGCCTTGTGCACGCGCGCAAAATCGGCGGGCGCCAGTTCCTGCGACAGGTCCAGGCCGATGATCTCCGCGCCAAGGGGACCGGGCAGGGGGCGCACGTCAAAGGACTGCGGCTGGGGGGCGGCGTGCGCTTCGCGCCGCAAGGCATTGCTCTGGGACATCGATCGCTCCGAATTCGCCTTGCGGCATGGCTGGAACGACCGATTATGGAAACCGCGCCATGTATCTCAAACGAAGATATCGGCGTTTGATCAAAGCTTTACGTCATATAGCAAAAAGCCGCGGGGCGCCCCCGCGGCTTCATGGCCATTCGCATATAAGCAAATAGCGTATTGGTCCTTACTTGGCCGGCATGAAGGCCTCGACCAGCTTTACCCAGTACGTCGCACCCACGGGCAGCAGCGCGTCGTTGAAGTCGTAGTTGGGGTTGTGCAGCTGGCACGGACCCATGCCGTGATACGACTCCATGCGGTGATCGCCGTCGCCGTTGCCCAGGAACAGATACGAGCCCGGCACGGATTCCAGGAAGAACGAAAAATCCTCCGCGCCCATGAACGGCGGCATGTCGCGCAGCACGTTTTCCGCGCCAAAGGTGTCTTCGGCCACCTTGGCTGCGAAGGCGGTTTCGTTTTCCCAGTTCACCAGCGGCGGGTACGCGCGCACAAAATCCAGCTCGCCCGTGCCGCCATAGACCTGCGGCAGGGTGGTGGCGATGCGGCGCATGTCGGCTTCGATCTTGTCCAGCGTCTCCACGGAATACGTGCGCACCGTGCCGCGCAGCACGGCCTCGCCGGGAATCACGTTGTAGGCATCGCCCGCGTGAATCTGCGTGATCGACAGCACCGCCTGATCCAGCGGATTCTTGCTGCGCGAGATGACCGTCTGCAGCGCGTGCACCATGTCGGCGGCCACGATGATGGGGTCAACAGACGAATGCGGCTGGGCCGCGTGGCCACCGACGCCCTTGATCACGATGTCCCAGCGGTTACTTGAGGCCATCGTCGGCCCCGACCGGAAGCCGAACTGATTGACCGGCATGCCCGGCATGTTGTGGATGCCGAACACCGCATCGCAGGGAAACTTGTCGAACAGCCCATCCTGCATCATGGCGCGCGCGCCGGCATTGCCGCCTTCCTCGGCCGGCTGGAAGATGAACACGACCGTGCCGTCGAAATTGCGATGCGTGGCCAGGTATTGCGCGGCGCCCAGCAGCATCGTCGTGTGCCCATCATGGCCGCAGCCGTGCATGCGCCCGCTGATCGTGGACTTGTGGGCAAACCGGTTGTGTTCCGGCATCGGCAAAGCATCCATATCGGCGCGCAGGCCGATGGTCTTGCCGCCGCTGCCGGCGCGCAAAATGCCCACCACACCGGTTTTCCCCAGCCCCGTGTGGACTTCGAGTCCCCAGCCGCGCAGGCGTTCGGCCACCAGGTTGGACGTGCGCGTTTCCTGGAACGCCAGTTCCGGATGCGCATGGATGTCGCGTCGCAGGGCCGTCAGATCCCCGTGTACGCGTTCGATTTCGGCAATGGTTTTCATGGCTGTGGATAAGCTGTCTGGATTGAAGGAGGGCGCACGCGCAAAAGGCCTGCTGGTCGGGGAATTCTCGCGCCGCCCCGCGTGCCGCGTCCAGCCCTTTTTCGGCGCAGGTCAGGCGGCATCGTTCAAATGGCAGGCGCTGAACTGGCCTGGCGCGATTTCGCGCAGGAGCGGGCGCTCGGCCTTGCAGCGCGGCATGGCATGGGGACACCGCGGGTGAAACGCGCACCCCGTGGGCGGATCCAGCGGCGAGGGCAGCTCGCCCCGGATGGGCTGATACGCACGCCGCCCGGGCACCAGCGTCGGCAGTTCCTTGAGCAGCGCCTGCGTGTACGGATGATTGGCGCGCGCGAACACCGTATCGGTATCGGCCAGCTCGACGATGCGTCCCAGATACATGATCGCCACGCGGTCCGAGATATGGCTGACCACGCTGAGGTTATGGCTGATGAACAGATACGTCAGGTCCAGCTCATCGCGCAGCCGTTCGAACAGATTCAGCACCTGCGCCTGGATCGACACGTCCAGCGCGGCCACGGCCTCGTCGCAGACGATGACCGATGGTTTCAGCGCCAATGCCCGCGCAATGCCGATGCGCTGACGCTGGCCGCCCGAAAACTGATGGGGATAACGCTGTGCAAAGCTCGGATCAAGCCCCACCTGGCGCATCAAACCGGCCACGTACTCCTGCTTGTCCCGCGACCGGATCAGGCCATGCGCCGCGGGCGCCTCGCCTATGATCTCGCGCACACGCATGCGCGGATTCAGGGACGCGTACGGATCCTGGAAGATCATCTGCACGCCCAGCTCGTACGCGCGCCGCTCCGGGCCCTTCATGGCTTGCACGGGCTTGCCCTGATAGTCCACCTGCCCGGCGGTCGGCGGCAGGATGCCCGACACGATGCGGCCCAGCGTGGATTTTCCACAGCCTGATTCACCGACGATGCCGATCACTTCGCCCGGCCGGACCGCCAAGTCCACACCGGCCACGGCATGCACCACCTGCGTCTTCAGTCCCGCGCCCAGCAGGTTGGCGATGCGGCCGGCCAGGTCCACCGGCTGCACGAAGCGTAGTTCGACGTCGCGCAGGGCGAGGATCGGCGTGGGATTGTTCAGGGCGTCGTTCATATCGTGTCCGGCGCTCCAGCATGCCAGCAGCGCACCCATTGCGCCGGGCGGACTTCGACAGGCGGCGGTTCGACCAGACAGGCGTCCGTCGCGCGCGGACACCGCCCTCGGAATGCACAGCCCTGCGGCAGGTTGAGCAGCGACGGCGTCATCCCGGGAATCGGCACCAGTGGCTTGCCGCGCGACTGCGGCGTCGGGATCGACGCGATCAACCCGTGCGTGTAGGGATGCATCGGGTGGCGGATGACCGCCTCGGTGCTGCCGGTTTCCACGACGCGCCCCGCATACATCACCGACACGCGATCGGCCAGACCCGCCACCACGGCCAGGTCATGCGTGATCCAGATGAGACCGGTCCCCGTTTCGCGGCAGAGTTTCTGCACCTCGAACAGGATCTGGCCTTGAATCGTGACATCCAGCGCCGTCGTGGGCTCGTCCGCAATGATGAGGCGCGGAGAATTCAACAGCGCAATGGCGATGGCCACGCGCTGGCGCATGCCGCCCGACAGCTGATGCGGATACGTCCGCAGTCGCTCTTCGGGCGACGGAATTCCAACCATGGCAAGCGTCTGCAGCGCGCGCTGTCGCGCCGCGTCGCGCGATACCTTGGCGTGCGCCTGCACCGCTTCGATCATCTGCGTATCCACGCGCAGCACCGGGTTAAGCGTCATCATCGGGTCCTGGAAGATCATCGCGATCTCCTGTCCCCGCAACTGCCGCCACCGCGCGGGCGTGGCCGCGCGCAGGTCCTCGCCGTTGAGCAGCACCTGGCCTTCGACGATACGGCCGGGTTCATCCAACAGGCCCATCAAGGAAAAACCCGTGATGCTCTTGCCCGATCCGGACTCGCCGACAAGGCCCAGGATTTCGCCCTCGGCCAGCGTCAGGTCCACGCCGTCCACGGCCTTGACCACGCCGTTGCGCGTGAAGAAATGCGTCTTCAGCCCATGCACATCAAGCACCGGGGAACGGTCAGGCAGGGGGCGTTGCGCCGCAAGTGTCTGCATCGCTCCTGTCCTCAATTCGCATGCCGCGGGTTGAGCACATCGCGCAGGTGGTCGCCCACCAGATTGATGGCGATGATGGCCAGTGCCAGCGCAATGCCGGGAAAGAACGAAATCCAATACTGGCCCGACAGCAGGTATTCAAAGCCGTTGTAGATCAGCATGCCGAGCGACGGTTCCGTCACCGGCACGCCGACACCCAGAAACGACAGCGTGGCTTCCAGCGCGATCGCGTGCGCCAGGTCGATCGTGGCGATCACGATGAGCGGCGGCATGCAATTCGGCAGCACATGTCGGAACAGCACGCGTGACCACGACAGCGACATGCAGCGCGCCGCCTCCACATATTCCTTGCCGCGCTCGACCAGCGCCGCGCCGCGTGCCGCCCGCGCAAAATACGCCCACTGCACGACGATGAGCGCGATGATCACCTTATCCACACCCTTGCCCAGAATCGCAAGAAGCATCAGCGCGACCAGGATCGCCGGGAACGACAACTGGATATCCACAACCCGCATCAGCAGGGCATCGATGCGTCCGCCAAAATAGGCGGCAATCAGCCCAACCGTCGCGCCAATGCCGA
Organism: Achromobacter animicus; assembly: GCF_040775605.1. Lineage (NCBI taxonomy): Bacteria > Pseudomonadati > Pseudomonadota > Betaproteobacteria > Burkholderiales > Alcaligenaceae > Achromobacter > Achromobacter animicus. The sequence goes on along the minus strand of NZ_JAYGJK010000001.1, from coordinate 6,159,793 downwards.
AGGCGGCCAGCACCGACACCGTGGCCACCATCAAACTGGTGCGCATGCCGTACAGAATGGCGGAAAAGAGATCGCGCGCCTGGCCGTCGGTGCCTAGCAAGTAGCGCATCGAACCATCCCCGCTTTCGCTGCCAGGCTTGAGCTTTGAATCCATGATGTCCAGGCTGGCCAGATCGTACGGATTCTGCGGCGCGATCCAGGGCGCCAGCAACGCCGCCCCCACGATCACGATCAACATCACCAGCCCCAGCGTGGCGAGCTTGCTGGCGAAGAAATCCGACACGAAGCGGCGCCAGGGCGTCTGCTCTTTCGTCGGGGCCGCGGGAGAGGCGACGGTGGCGGGCGAGTTCATCGGCGGCTATCCAAACGTACGCGGGGGTCCAGCACCGTGTAGATGATGTCCACCACCAGATTCAACATGACCAAAAAGAACACAATCAGCAGCAGATACGCCACCACCACCGGACGATCCAGGTTGATGATGGAATCGATCAGCAGCTTGCCCATGCCCGGCCACGAAAACACGGTCTCGGTCACGACGGCAAACGCCATCACCTGGCCGAACTCCAGGCCCGCCACCGTCACCACCGGAATCAGGATGTTCTTGAGCAGATGCACGCCCAGCACGCGCTTTTCGGACAGGCCCTTGGCGCGCGCGAACTTGATGTAATCCATGGGCAGCGCTTCGCGTGTGGCGGCCCGCGTTACGCGAATGATCATCGCGCACTTGGCGAAGGCAATGGTCGCTGCAGGCAACGCCAAGCTAAGCCAGCCATCGAACGTCAGCACACTCAACTGCAGCGAGCCGATGCTGACCGTGTCGCCACGGCCGCCGGCCGGCACCCAGCCCAGCATCACCGCGAACACCATGATGAGCATCAGGCCCACCCAGAAGTTCGGCAACGAGAACCCCAGCACCGAGCCCGTCATGATCGCTCGCGAACCCACTGCTGCAGGTTTCAGACCGGCTAGAATGCCGAGCGGCACGCCGATCAGCACCGACAGCAGCATCGCCACACAGGCCAGCTCCACCGTTGCGGGCATGCGTTCCAGGATCAGATGCATGGCCGGCTCGCCGGTCAGGAAACTGCTCCCGAAATCGCCGCGCACGGCCTGGCTCATGAAGATCAGGTACTGCCGCCACAACGGCTGGTCCAGTCCCAGCGACGCGCTGATCGCGGCGCGTTGCGCCTCGGTCGCTTCGGGACTGGCCAGCATCGAGACGGGATCGCCGACCATGTAAATGCCGGCAAAGACCAACGCCGACATGACGAGCATGACGACGATGGTCTGCAGCAGCCTTCTGACAATGGTTGCAAGCACGAGAGATCGCCCGGCGCGCTTACTTCTTCAGCGTTGCGTTCTGCGCCAGCGTGACCTGGTCTGGACGGCCCTGGTAGCGGATGTCGTTCTTCATGGCCCAGACCGACAGCTCGAAATGCACGGGCAGCATGGCGAAATCATCCATCGCGATATTGCTGGCCGTCGACAGCAGTTCCGCCCGCTTGGCGTCGTCCATTGTGGACGAGGCCTGCTTCACCAGCTCGTCCATCTTGGGATTGGAATAGCGGCTGCGGTTCGTCGTGCCCTGGCCGGCTTCCGGATTGCGCGTCATCAGCAGCGACGTCAGCGCGTTGGACATTTCACCGCTCGTCACCGACCATCCCGCCAGATACGCCGAGAACGAATAGCTGTCGCGGTTCTTGAAGAACACCGGGGGCGCCATCGCGTCCACGCTGGTCTTCACGCCGATGCGCGTCCACATCGATGCAATGGCCTGCGCCACCTTCGAATCGTTGACATACCGGCCGGACGGCGAACCCAGCGTGATCGAAAAGCCGTTCGGATAGCCCGCTTCCTTGAGCAGCGCCTTGGCCTTTTCCACATCGGCCTTGGGCGCCTTCGAGTGTTCCTTGCTGGCGCCAAACATCGGATACGGCAGCAGGTTGCCCGCGGGCAGGGCGACACCGCCCATCACGCGTTCGACCAGCGCATCGCGGTTGATCGCCAGCGACAAGGCTTCGCGCACGCGCTTGTCCTTCATCGGATTCTTGTCGGTGCCTTGCACGCCGGGCGACGGCTCCGCGTACTGGTCCAGCGCCACGTACACCACGCGCACCGACGGCGTTTCCTCGACAAAGAGCTTCTTGTCGGACTTGAGCTTGGGCAGGTCATCGGTGGGAGGATCTTCGATCATGTCGACGTCTCCCGCCAACAGCGCGGCCACGCGCGCGGCCGCGTTGCTGATCGGACGGTAGACCACGCGATCCCATTCGGGCTTCTTGCCCCAGTAGTTGTCGTTGCGCGCCAGCACGAATTCCGCGCCGCGCTTCCAGGACACGAACTTGTAGGGTCCGGTTCCGATCAGGCCATCGCCGCTGTTCAATTCGGTCGTCGTCTTGCCTTCCGCAGCCGGGCCCGACGCGGCCTTTTTCGACAGGATGGGCAACTGCGCCAGATTGACCAGCAGGTTCGGCGCAACTTCCTTGGTGGTGATGCGGATGGTCATCGGATCCACCGCTTCGGTCTTGGCGACGGACCCCAGATACAGCGTGAACGGCGACGGGCTGTTCGGCACCTTCGGGACGCGGTCATACGTAAAGACGACGTCCTCGGCGGTAAACGGCGTGCCATCCGAGAATTTCACGTTCGGCCGCAGCTTGAAAGTCCAGACCTTGCCATCCACGGTCCACGATTCCGCCAGCGAAGGCTGCGGCTTGAGTTGCGCGTCCGTGGCAACGAGCGTATCGAAAATGGTTTGGGAGATCTGCGTGTTCGGGGTCAACGCGTGGTATTGCGGATCCATCGACGAGGGCTCGGTCTTCAACCCGATCACCAGGTCGCGAGCCATGGCCGAACTGTATGTGCCACAGGCCATCACCACCGCGGCAGCGCCGCAGGCCAAGACACGCGAAAACCGAGATGCCATCGTGATCTCCCAGAGTTGTTTCGGGTTTTGAACCTCGGGGCCACAGTAACCAGCAAACAACGCGCCGCGCAACAGTTATATTCCCCTATTGTTTAGCCCTGCCTTCTGCCCCTGATATGTCCGCCTACGCCCCCATCGCCGCCATCGCCACCGCCCCCGGAAGAGGCGGCATCGGCGTCGTGCGCATTTCTGGTGCGGACCTGTCCGGATTGGTGCGGCGCCTGTTCCAGCGCGATCTCACTCCCCGCCATGCGCACTATCTTCCCTTCAAGACGGTGGACGGCGAACTGCTGGATGAAGGCATTGCCATCTACTTTCGTGGACCTCATTCCTACACCGGCGAAGACGTGCTGGAACTGCAGGGCCACGGCGGCCCGGCCGTGCTGCGACGTGTGCTGGATAGCTGTCTGGTCGCCGGCCGAGATCTGGGCGTGCGATTGGCCGAACCCGGCGAATTCACGCGCCGTGCGTTCCTGAACGACCGCATGGATTTGGCGCAGGCCGAGGCGGTTGCCGACCTGATCGAAGCCTCGTCCGTGGCGGCCGCGCGCGGCGCCATGGCGTCGTTGTCAGGCGAATTCTCGGCGCGTGTGAACGACCTGTCCGATCGCATCATTCATCTGCGCATGCTGGTCGAGGCGACCCTGGATTTCCCCGAAGAAGAAATCGACTTCCTGGAAAAGTATCAAGCCCGTCCGACGTTGGACGCGCTGGCGGGCGATCTTTCCGCATTGATTGCCCAGGCGCGGCAGGGCGTCATCCTGCGCGAAGGCCTGCATGTGGTGTTGGCCGGCCAGCCCAACGTAGGCAAGTCGAGCCTGCTCAACGCGCTGGCCGGCGACGACATCGCCATCGTCACGCCCATCGCCGGCACCACGCGCGACAAAGTGGTGCAGGAAATCCATATTGATGGCGTGCCGCTGCACATTGTCGACACGGCCGGCCTGCGCGAAACCGAAGACACGGTGGAAAGCATCGGGATTGCTCGCACTTGGCAAGAGATCGAGCGCGCCGACGTCATCCTCCATTTGCAGGATGCCACCCAGCCAGGCGACGAGCTGGACGCGCAGATCACAGCGCGGCTGCCGCCGCGCACGCCGGTGCTGAAGGTGTTCAACAAGGTGGATCTGTTACCCGAGCCTTTCGTCGCCGGCCCCGGCGAACTGGGCATCTCGGCCAAACGCGGCGCCGGCCTGGATGCGCTTCGCGCGGAGCTGCTGCAAATTGCGGGCTGGAATCCGGGTGCGGAATCGCCTTGGTTGGCGCGCGAACGTCATTTGCATGCGTTGCAGGAGGCGGCGGAGCATCTGGAACTGGCTGCCGCGCATGCCAGCCAGGATGACCGGGTGTTGGACTTGTTTGCCGAGGAACTGCGGTTGGCGCATGACAGCTTGTCGAGCATCACTGGCAAGTTCACCAGCGATGATCTGCTGGGGGAGATTTTTTCGAGTTTCTGCATCGGGAAGTGAGGGGGCACTTCAGCCCGCAATGCAGCATTGCGGAACTGCTTCAACATGCGTGAACAGATCAGTTTTCTTTATTAATAAGACTCCTCTGATTTACACGAAATATCGGCGGCTTTTAAAACCGGTGGTGCCCTTTGGCACCAAGGACGACCCGTGCGGTCTGTCGCAACCGGAAGCTCGCCATGCCTACCCAATCCGATCTGCGTTTCACGTTCGCTGTCGGCGACGAATCGTTTGAGGTCATCAAATTTACGCTGCAAGAAGGGTTGTCCGAGACCTTTCTGCTGGAGGTGGACCTAACCAGCGGCAACCCCGCCATCGATTTCGGCGTAGTCCTGGACCGCGCCGCGTTGCTTACGATCTGGCACGGCGCCACGCCCGTGCGCTACGTGCACGGCGCGGTCTCGTCGTTCGTTCAGGGCGACACGGGTTTTCGGCGTACGCGCTACTCGGCGATTGTCGAGCCGCGCCTGGCGCGGCTAAAGCTTAGTTCCGACTGGCGCATCTTTCAGTCGCTTAGCGTCCCGCAGATCACCGAGGCGGTGCTCAAGGCGCATGGTCTTACTCAGGATTACGAGCTTCGCGGCACCACCGAACATCAGGCGCGCGAGTACTGCGTGCAAGCGGGCGACACTGACCACGACTTTGTCGAACGCATCATGCGCGAGGAGGGCTTCTTCTATTCTTTCCGACATAGTGCCGAAGGCCATAAGCTGATCCACAGCGACCGCCTGTTCATTCACGGCCGCGTCGGCGACGAGCCGGTGCAATACAACCCCACACCGGGCGGCGACCAGCCGCAGCCAGCGCTGCGGCGATTCTCCTACACCGAGAACGTGCGCACCGCGCGCCAGACCCAGCGCGACTACACCTTTCACCATCCGCGCTACACCCACCAGCACAGCCGCGACGGACGAGATCTGGACCATCAGGGCCGCCGCTACGAACGCTATGACTACCCCGCCGGCGCAAAATTCGACGAAGCCGGCAGACCGTTCGCGGAGAACCGCCTGCGCGGCCATCGCCGCGATTCGCGCGTCGCTTTTGTTGAAGGCGATGACCCGCGGCTGCAGCCGGGCATTTCGTTCACCCTTGCTGGGCATCCGCGCGAAGACCTGAACCGCGGCTGGCGCCCGGTGCGCATCGTCCACCGTGGCATCCAACACACGAGTCAGGCCGAGGAAAGTGCACAAGCCCAGCTGGGAACGCACTACAGCTACGAGGCGGAGCTGGTTCCTGACGACGCCGAATGGCGCGCGGAACCGCTACCCAGGCCGCGCATCGACGGTCCGCAGAACGCTGTGGTGGTCGGCCCGCCCAATGAAGAGATCTATACCGACGAATACGGCCGGGTGAAGGTCCAGTTCTCCTGGGACCGGCTCGGTAAGGAGGACGAGTACAGCTCGTGCTGGATTCGCGTCTCGCAGAACATCGCCGGCGCCACTTGGGGCCACATGGCCATCCCGCGCATCGGACAGGAGGTCATGGTCTCTTACTTCGACGGCGACCCCGACCAGCCCGTGATCACCGGCCGCGTCTACAACCGCCTGCAATTGCCGCCTTACGAGCTACCGCGCCACAAGACGCGGATGACGATCAAGAGCAAGACCCACAAAGGCGAGGGGTACAACGAACTGCGATTTGAGGATGAGAAGGATCAGGAAGAAATCTACGTCCACGCGCAGAAGGACCAGAACGTCCACGTCAACAACGACGAGTCGACGTTTGTGGGTCACGACCGCAGCGAACAGGTCGAGAACGACGAGACCATCACGATCGGCCACGACCGCAAAGAGACGGTGGGCAACGACGAACAGGTCAACATCGGCCAGGACCGGCGGCAGGATATCGGGCGGGATGACTTTTTGACCGTAGGGCGCAATCACACGACCTACACCACCAAGGACCGTACCGAGGAAGTGGGCAATAACCGCCGCGACAAGACCGCGGCGAACCATTGGGTGAGTATTGGCGGGCATCAGGAACACACCGTCGAGGGCCACGCCGAGCTGCAGGCCGGCCAGGGTATCCGCCATCGGACTAAGGAATATGCCCTGTATGCCGGAGATGAGCTGGTCATAAAAGGGCCTGGTGGAACCATTCGAATAGATGGCGCCGGCATAACCCTTGACGCTATCTCCATCCAGGTCAAAGGCCCCCTCCAGAAGCAAGGTGGCGGCGGCGGCAACAAGCTTGCATTGGGTAGCGCGGTGCTAGAAGGTGCACTATCTGATTGTCTGGAGCGTGCCAGATGAAGCGGAGCGCCGTACAAGAATTCGCCCGAACAGAGCGCGCATCCAACGACCATCTTTACCTCTTGCTGGACCTGCTAGCGCCGTGCGCACCAACAGATTCCCTGAGTATCCAATCGCTGACCCAAGCGTTGGGCGCTCAGTCGATCGCGCCCGTAATGCGGCCCGACCTGGCGCATACGCCTGACGCATGTCCGGCGCTTGTACAGCTGGCTGCGCCAGGCGACATCGCGAACACTTCTGTGCTCGCAGCCGCTGAACGTGCTGCGCGTGAGGACGCCAGTCAGAAGAAGCGCTATGTCTGCGGATGGTTGACCAGTGATCAACCCCTTGCTGCGCTCGCCGAGCACATCACGGCGCGCTGCCTGGATGTCCCCACGCCGGTAGGCGGGATGCGCGCGATACCCTGGTTCGAACCATTGCGACTCGAACTGCTGGCGGCATCAATCGGGCGTGACATTTCCGGGCTCGTATGGCCAATAAAGCGTTGGCTCTGCCCGACAAGTTGGGGCACCTACACCTTGCTTCGCGGTGCTCCCACCGGGGCCGGCACGGAAGAACTCGTGCTAGCTCGACAGGCTCAACAACTAGCACCGCTCGTCGGCGACTTCCTGGATGTGTGGCGCCTGGCGTTAACGCTTCCGATGACGTATGCCCCCATGCGCTGGCGTGGCGTCACGATTCTGCCGCCGCAAGCCGCAGTGCATGCCTTCCGCATGATCCGCAACGCCCATCACCTTGGACTGCGCCTGAGCGCAGACATCTTCGACCTGTGCACACATCGCGCGTTCATTCATCCCGGCCTGCCACTGCATCCAATAGTTCAAGCCGATATCGCGGCCGCAGCCGCAGGCCGGTCCACGTTGCAAGCGCGTTTTGAAACCTACGACGACGATGCGTGGAAGCGCATCGTTGCATCGTTATCTCCAGCGGCGAACTATTCATGAGCACCAGCAAGACTCTGACTCAGGCGCGCCGTCAGGCGGCGCCCAATCCCACCGGTAATTGCAGCGCCTGTGAACGAACGGGCATACCGATCCTCCCGCTTCGGCTTGCAGTCATGCCTCTTACCGACGGGCTCAAACATCATGGCGAACTGCACCACGGGTCAATTCAGACTGCATTGCGCGTACTGCGGCAAGGTTATGTCTACGTCTTGCTGGACAAAGAAATCTGGCATGCCTATCAGGTCACCCCGGAAGGGTACTTACGCCAGTTCAATCCATTCTCCATGCCGCGGGCGAAGCCCGAGCCGCTAGCCACCTCATGCGTGGACGCGGGCCATGATCTGCGCGCGGCATTCATCAATATCGACACCGCAACGCATAAGCAGGCCTGGATCGCGTTTTCACAGGATCCTTGGCCGAAGGCGACGCTCGATGCTTATCGCACCGGTAAATACGTTGATGGAAAGGCACTGCCCGCTGATTATCGTGAACGGTTCAGGGTGGTCAACCTCTTGACGCTCAAGCAAGATCCGACTGGTGGCAACCAGGCGCTTGCCCTTGAGAACGGCGATGATCTCCGCCAGCATGTCGCCGAGTACGCGATCGGCACCCGCGATTTCGGCAGCGTCCATGATTGGCATCCCCGTCATGCGCGCTTGGAAGCCATGCAGGCGCAACTGCGCATGCTCGAAATGCAGCATGGGCTTCCAAAGGGGGTAGCCGGCCTCATCCTACCCGACCCGGTGGGCATGGCGGCAGAACTCAACAGCCTGCGGCTCTCCGTCAACACGATGCGTCAGCGATGGCGTGAAGAACCCACAAGACGGTATGCCTACCTCACCTCTCAGTGCCTGCTCGGCATCAAGGCTTACATCGCTCAGCAAGTCGAGGCTGCACACCCGCCGCCGCCGCCAGCCAGCGACTACTGGACTTCCAGCGAATCCGGCGTCCCGCCCGTATACAGTGACCCGGCACAGGATCGCGCCCGTGCGGTCGATAGCGAGACCAGGCGTCGCAGGGCCCGGCTGGAAGAACGTTACTGGGAAACCGGCCCAGCAGGACGGCAAACCTTTCAGGATGCGTACGACAAGGAAGACGAGAACTTTCAAAAGCAGATCGACGCTTATGCAAGCGACTGGGCCGACGTGGTGACTGGCGCTGGCTGGCGCCGGATCATGGCCCTGGACTATGCGGAGTCCGATGCGCGTTCGCAGCAATGCCGACTGAGCACCGCCGCGGCCTGTCTCGCGGGCGGCATCACGGATGCCCCGCCCCAGCGGGCAACAACGGCTGACGAGAGCAAACCCAGCGAAAAGCCCACTCCGGAAGTGTTGGGTCCCAGCAGTCAGGCTTGGCAAGACCTTCTGTCCGACGGTGGTAGCCCGGCCTATACCGCACTCAACGGGCAACACACCGACTTGCAGCAAGCCTTCGAACCGCAGTTCACGGACGCAATGCCCTCCGAGGCAGGCAAAAAGTACTTTGACGCGATAAAAATGGTCGCCACCAGCAAGGAGGGTAGCGATTGGCGCAGCGCGCTTGTTGTTGAAGCTGCAGATCAACTGTTGGCGGCCATACACGATGCGAGCAACCGCCTCGAAAATACCCTGAGCATCGGCGCCAAGGCGGCGTTGGACAACCTTCAGTCCGGCGCCGCCTGGCTGTACGGTAAGGCCAAGTTCACCCAGGTCACGATCCAGCTCACGGTGGGAGAGTGCTTCGAGCTGCTGTCGAACGAGATCCGCGAGCATGCCAACTCGGCCCAGAAGGCAACTGGCAAGCGCGCACGCGCCATGCTGCTGGGCAGTCTGATCACCATCCCCAATGCCGACGTCCGCAATGTGCTCATCAACGTCACGCTATGGGCGCATGGAACTGCCGAAGAGGTCAAGAAGCGCATCCTGGATTTCAGTAAAGAAGCCAAGGAGGGCGCGCAGGACATCAAGCAGGCGGCCGGCGCACTTGGACAGGAGGTCAAAAGGGAAGCCCAACATGTCTTACGTCAAGTCAACGCCGGCCTGAAGAATCTGGAGCCCGCTGCCGCCGCGGTGCTGAATGAAATGAAGGTGAGCGCAGCGGGAGCTCGTCGTGTCGCCGGCAGCACCTTTGCAAGCTTGAAGAGCCTGGCCGTCGGTAGCGTGGATGGCGGCTTGTCTTTTATCGGCCTGTACTTTCTACGGGACAGTTTGAAAAGCGCGATTGCCGACCTGGATGCGAAGGTGGGAGCACAGCATCCCGAGGCCGTCGCGGCGTTTTACAGCGTTTCGCTCGGCTTCCTAGGAGCGAGTGTTGAGGCGGCGGGCTTGGCGATCAAGATACCGGCGGACGCTGCCAAGGATTTCGTGCTGCGTTGGGGCGCGGAGAAAACTCCTGTGTTCACTCGTGTCGTGGCGCTGGGTTCGAGGATGGTGATGGTTGGTGGAGCGATATCGGCTTTGGCGGGGATCGCGGATGCCGGTGCGAGTTTCAATGCGGCCATACGCCTATCGAAGGCTGGAGATGTAGATGCCCGCCGTTACCACATATTTGCCGGTGGGTTATCAATTACTGGAGGATTTGTGGTGTTTTGGGGAGCAGTGCGATCACTCTCGTTATTCGGGGGATTGGGTGCCGGCATTGCTATCGTACTCATTGCCTTCGTAGTGACGAAAATTGCGAAAAACCTCGAATCGGACGCGATGGAAAAGTGGGCTCGGCGTTGCTACTTCGGCCGAACAGAAGCGAATGAGCGCTGGCGCAATCCGGACGATATGGACGTCGCCATTGCTGCGCTTAACGCCGCAGTGCTCGGCATGGAGGTCGACCTCCGCTTCTACAATGAAGATCGAGCGAGCTCGATAGATGAGCTCTACACCGAAGACATCGAAGTACTCAAGAACCGCGGCGCAGTCGTGACGACAGAAGCGCTTGGTTACAGCGTGACATTACCTGGTTTCGATGCCGAACGATCCCGCTACCGCTTCACCCTCACCACCGAGCGCTTTGGCCTCGCACACGACGACGACATACGTAAGCCTACTCTGTCTTCTCACGTCATGGCATGTGGGCAAGTCAACGATACCGCCCATGCCATGCAAACTTCTGCCCTGAACCATCCGGATTACACGCTGGTCAGCGAGACGAAACCAACATCCGGGCGGCCAATTCTTAGCGGCCGATACTGGTTGGATCCCATCAACAAGATCAAATCGGCAACATTTGCCGTCGCATTCTGGCCGGATAAAAACGACGACACCGGCTTCGCCGCCATCGAGATCACGGAGAAACTTTGATGGCGAGACCACAGCTAACTCCCCCCTGCGCCGGATGGCAATGTGATCTGCCCGGCCCCAATGACCCACTCATTGAGCCCCCCGTGCTGCTCTGGCAGGCGCCAACGCACATGGATGAAACGTATGTCGAGTTCGCTCGGAACACGTCGAGTTTGCGCGGTGTTTGCTTTTTCCTTTCACTGCTGCTCGGATTGATGTTCCTCCTGCTCTTGGTATTCGCTGGATGGGATATTTATGCGATAAGCGCGGCGTCTGAGGATGTCACGCTTGAAGTTGCAAGCATTTTCCTACTGCACGTGAGCACACTCTCCCTGAACGCTTGGGCTGCTCATGTTATCTACCGTTCCGAGGTGTCCCCGCCCCGGGATCTCCCGCTTCGTTTCAATCGTCTACGCCGCAAGGTTTACGTCTATGACTTCCATTCAGTCTGGTGGAATCCATTCGATCGCGGGCACGTAACCAAGGCAAGTTATGACTGGGACGATCTGCGCGCGGAAAAGTGGAAAGTTCGCGGCGCGATTCCGGGCGGAGGACTCATCATCAAGGAAGGCGTCTCCATCGCGGTGGTGGAACCGGGTACCAACACAGTCGTGACACGCTTCCACTTGAATACGGACGCCGCGAACACCTCCAATTTTTGGGCCTACGTGTGCGCCTACATGCAGAACGGCATCGAAGGCCTCGACCCCGATCGTGCCGAACCGCGTGACGCCAACGACATCGCTCCGTACAACATCGCCTTGCGCTTGGCCGCTAGAGTCGAGTGGCCCGCGGATATGGACCTTGAATCAAGAACGGCGCCATAAACGCAGTCGAGGCCCAAAGACTGGATTTGATTCCTAGAAGGGACCGATCGCCAGCCGGCCTACTGCGGCTCCACAGCCCCGATGCAATCGTTGGTGAACTCAAGCTTCTCCGCCATCGAAATCACAAAGGAACTCTGATGGCAAGACCTCAACTGAGCCCGCCCTGCGGCGGCTGGCAACGCGATCTGCCAGGCCCCAATGATCCTCCAGATGAGGCTCCCATGCTGCTCTGGCAGGCGCCGGCTCATATGGATGAGACGTATGTTGAATTTGCTCGGAATACGTCGAGTATTCGCGGTGTTCCCTTCGTTCTTTCACTGCTTATCCCTTGGTCCTTCCTCGAGCATTCAGGCCTGGTCGCAAATACTATCCACGCGCTGACATCGGCGGGAGTGGGCGTGCTTGAAGTCGGCATTCTTCTGCTTTTTGCGATGTCAATTGCCATCTGTGTCTGGGCAGTATGGGTTATCTATCGGGCCGACGTCTCCCCGCCCCGCGGTCTTCCGCTTCGATTCAATCGACTACGCCGCAAGGTATACATCTATGACTTCCATTCTGTATGGTGGAATCCCTTCGAGCGCGCATACGTGACCACCGCCAGCTATGACTGGGAAAATCTGCGCGCGGAAGAATGGAAAGTCCGTGGCGCGACGCCTGGCGGCGGGCTCATCATCAAAGAAGGCGTCTCCATCGGGGTGGTGGACCCGGGCACGAGCAACGTCGTGGCACGCTTCCAATTGAACACCGACGCTGCGAACACCTCCAATTTCTGGGCATACGTGTGTGCCTACATGCAAAACGGCATTAATGGCCTCGACCCAGATCGTGTCGAACCTCGTGATGCCAATGACGTCGCTCCCTACAACATCGCTTTGCGCCTGGCTCCCAGAGTCCAATGGCCCGCGGAGATGGATCTTGAATCTCGTACGGCGCCGGACATGGACTCCGTGCTAGATTCGACCGGTCAGATTGCATCTACCGCTTTGGCGTCGGGAAGATAACCAGAGGCGCGTCGTCATGAATACGAATGCCACCCCTTTTCATATCCGCGTCGCAAAGCCTGCTGATGTCGCCCGCATCGAGCGCATCGTCCGCGATGCGTACACCCCTTACATCGCACGCAACGGCGCCACGCCCGGTCCCATGCTGGACGACTATCCGGCACGCGTCGCGCAAGGCGTGGTTCACGTCCTGGAATCGAAAGTCGGCATCGAAGGCCTCATCGTGCTGATTCCAGAACCCGACGACAGCTGCATGTTGCTGGACAACATCGCCGTATCGCCAACCGCGCAAGGCAAGGGCCACGGCCGGACACTGCTGCAGTGGGCCGAAGACGCCGCGCGCCGCGCCGGCTTTTCACGCATCCGGCTTTACACCCAGGAAGTGATGAGCGAGAACATCGCCATCTACACGCGGCGCGGCTATGTGGAAACGCATCGCGCCACGGAGATTGGACTGAAGCGCGTCTTCATGCAAAAGCCCCTTGATTAATGGGCTCTCGCAAAACTCTCAAATATCCAAAGAGCCGATTCGAAAATATGAGCTTTTACTCATAATTTATCGGGCTGCCTTTTCTGGCCATCAAATGCGCGGCGATCCTGTTTTTCGCCAGCGATTTCGAATAGACGGACTCCGGCCGGATGCGCTGCGCAATGACGTACCCCGTCATGCACGCCAGCATCAACGGCAACATGACTTCATAGCTCAACGTCATCTCGAATATCATCAAGATCGACATCAGCGGCGCATGCGTGGTGGCCGCCAGCAGCGCGCCCATTCCCACGACGGCATAACTGGACACCGCCGACAAACTGCCGGTCGGAAACAGGCCCTGCAGCGCAGTCCCGTACAAGGCGCCCAGCGCCGCCCCCACGAACAAGGTCGGCGTGAAGACTCCGCCTAGAGCGCCGGACCCGACACTGGCCGCCGTAGCCAATGTCTTGAGCAACAGCAGGGCGGCCACCGCCTGCCACGCCCAATCCGTATGCAACATGCTGTTGACCACGCTGTAACCGTTGCCCCACACCGCGGGATCGATCACGGACAGCGCGCCGACAACCAGCCCGCCTACCGCCATCCTCGCCCAGATCGGAAACGGCAACCGGCGAAACGCCGCGCGGGACAAATCCAGGAATCGCAGGAATTGGGGCGCGGCCAGACCTGCAATCAGGCCAAGTCCCAGGTAATTGATCACTTCCCACCCCGACACGAACTCGAAGTGCGGCATCTGAAAGACCGCGTCGTAGTGCAGCACCTGGCGCGTCACGATGTTGGCGACCACGGAGGCGACGGCCAGCGGCACCAGCGTCGCGGTTGAAATCACGCCGTACACAATCTCTGAAATGAACACCGCGCCGGCAATCGGCGCGTTGTACGCCGCGGTGATGCCCGCCGTCGCGCCGCAGGCCACCAGCAGCCGGAGATGGCGGGGCGGCAAGACCAGATAGCGGCCCGTCAATGATGCACACATTGCCGCCAGTTGCACCATCGGTCCCTCGCGGCCGATCGATGCGCCCGATCCGATCGAAAAAATCGAGGACAGGCTGCGCGCGACCGTCTGGCGAAAGCCGATGACGCCACGGCCGATCGAGATGGCTTCTATATAGTCGGCTGCCCCCCGCCGGGGCAGCCATCGGGTGGCAGCCTGCAGGATCAGGCCGGCGATCGCGCCCCCGGCCGCCGGCATCAGAAAGCGCTGCCAGGGGTCCAGCCCACGCGCCAGCGACACCATGCCGTGGGGAACCTCGCCGCCCCCTACCAACAATTGCATCCAGCCAAGCAGTTCGCGAAACACCACCGTTGCCAGCGCACCCAGGGCGCCAATCAACGCGGCCGCACACAACGTCAAGGCTAAATTTTCCGCCAAAAGTCCGCGTTTCAACCGCCTGGCCCCGGCCGGTCGGCGCAGTTTCAAGTCGCTATCAATGGCCGGATTCTACGGCGGATCCTGCTCACTTTTTGTTCAGCACACCGTCAACAAACCGCCCAGGTCACCCCTCGAATACCCGATTCCGATCACCGCGTAGCGGCCCGTTTTGGGGCGCTGCAAGGGCAAAAATCCGGGTAGGCGAAGGGCGGTTTTCCGGGGTAAAAGGGCGCTTCTCGGGACCCAGTTGCCAGAAACGCCCTGTGGATAACTCCTAAGTAGCGCGCTTGTGCACATGTTGTGGAGGCAAGTTGAACAAGCAGGGGTTTCGGACGCGGTCCAAAATCTTGTCCAACTTCAGCTTTTTTCCCACACAGAGTTCTTGCACAAGCAAAAACGGACGCAAGGCAATGAAAAGAAAGAGGTTTTCAAGGTTAAGGTAGTTATCCACAGCCCTTATTAATCATTAGTCTTTATATAAAGAAAAAAAAAGGAAAAGCCAAACATGCTTTCCCATTCCGCCCATCCACCGCCCCCCGGACTGCGTCCATGCGTATCCTCTTGATCGAAGATGAAGCTGAACTTGCCCGCTGGCTGTCCAGAAGCCTGGCCAGACATGCCGGCTTTGTCGTGGAATGGGCTGATGACGGACTGGTCGCCGAAAGAAGGCTGGCCGTCGAAGATTTCGATGCGGTCATCCTGGATCTCGGACTTCCCGGCATGGATGGCCATACTTTGCTGGCGAAGATTCGCGCGCGGGACGACCGTACGCCGGTGCTGGTCTTGACCGCGCGCGATTCACTGGCCGAGAGAATCGGAACACTTCACGAGGGAGCGGACGATTTCCTGCCGAAACCCTTTGTTGTGGAAGAGTTGGAAGCGCGATTGATTGCGCTGATTCGCCGCAGCCGCGGGCGCGAACATCCGCGCCTCGCACTGGGAAACCTGGTTTTTGAAACTTCCGCGCAGAAATTCACGGTCAATGGACAGCCTTTGCAGTTATCCCCACGTGAACATGCGGTCCTTCGGGTGCTGATCCAGAAAAGCGGCGAACCCATCAACAAGCAGCAGATCCTGGACCGCATCCTCACGGACGATGCCGACATCAACCTGGAAGCCATCGAGGTCCTGGTTCACCGATTGCGCAAAAAATTGGCGGAAACCGGTGTGCAGATCGTGACCATGCGCGGCATGGGCTACTGCCTGGAGAACCTTGTTGACAACTAGAAGTCCGCAAAACAGCGTTGATTTTTCGGCGAAAAAACGCGCCCGAACGCTGAAAACGCAGTTGCTCTGGTGGCTGATTCCGACCCTCGTCTTCGTGATGATGGGTGCGCTCTGGCTGTCCAACCACCAGCTGCGCAACCAGGTCGACAATGCCTACGACCGGTCTCTCGCCGGAGCGCTTCGCGCGATCGACCACAACATATCCACAGCCAGCGGTGGATTAGCCATGGAGCAGCCCTACCTGATGCTTGAATTTTTCGAGCTGACGGCCAATGGCAGCGTGTTCTACCGGGTGGCAACCGAAGACGGGCTGGCCGAAATCGGCCATCCTGGGCTGCCCCTGCCGGAGCAGCCCCTGGTGTCGGGCGAGCCGCGATTTTTCTATGCGACCTACCAGGGCCAGCCCGTCCGGGTGGCGGCATTGGCCCGGCCCATGGATCCGCCGCTGTATGCGAACCAGGGCGGCCGGGTGATCGTGCAGGTCGCGGAGGGTCTGGAAAGCCGTCAGGCGTTCCTCCACAAGGTTTTGGTGCGGTCGGTGGAGCGGGACCTTGCCGTGATCCTCATCAGCGTCCTGGTGATCATCCTGGGCGTTTTCATGGCCCTGCGCCCCCTGGAGCGGCTGCGCCAGGAAGTCAAAGGCCGCTCTGCAGACGATTTAAGCCCCGTCAGCGCGTCCGACATGCCGGGGGAGGTCCTGCCCCTGGTGGCGGCCGTAAACCTCCATATGGCCCGATTTGCGGCCTTGGGGAGGGTGCAGGCGCAGTTCCTGGACGACGCGTCGCACCAATTGCGCACGCCCTTGTCCGTTTTGCGGACCCAGACCGCCTATGCCCTGCGCGAAACAGACCCCCAGGAGGTCCGTACAGCCCTTCTGGCGATGCAAGAGGGGTTGGACAGGGCCGTACGCACCACCAACCAGATGCTCGCGCTGGCGCGCGCTAAAGACGCTTCTCTGGCCGAAGGCGGTTTGGCGCCCGAATCAGTGGACCTGGTGGACCTCGCGGACGGGGTGATCCGTACCCAATTACCCAATGCCCGAGGCCGGCAGTTGGACATCGGCCTGGAGGCGGACTGCAGGCCCGTTGTCGTCGGCGGGGCGGAGTGGCTGTTGCGGGAAGCGGTCAGCAACCTGGTCGACAACGCCATCCGCTATGCGTGCGCCGGTGGTGTGGTCACCGTCCGGATCGAGACCGGCACAGACCAGGCCCGGCTACTGGTGGAAGACGACGGACCGGGCATGTCGGACGAGGACATCGCCCGGGCGTGCGTACGCTTCCGGCGAGGCGCGGCAGGCAAGAACACCACCGGGGCCGGCCTGGGCCTGGCGATCGTTGGCACCATCGCTGAAATCCTGGGCGCCCGGCTCGTGCTTGAGAACCGGGTGGGGCAGCCGGGCCTGCGCGCGGCGTTGGTGTTTACCCTGCAAATGGGACCCGATGCTGCGCCGCGTCACGAAATCGGCCGGAATTGAAAGCTTATGGAAAGCTTCGGTTTTGTACGGTTGCGTCCACTGGAGCCGCTGGACGCGATCATTCGCCGTAGCGCCGCTGCCAGCGATACCTAGACCTATAAATCCTGGAGACGCAAGAATGCAGACGACCCTGAAGCTGCGCATCGCAGCCATGGCGGCGCTTGGCGCCATCACCCTGTCCCTCGGCGCGGCCCATGCGGCCGATGAACCCCGCCGCCCGGAGTGCATTGCGCCGGCGCAGCCTGGTGGCGGATTCGACCTGACGTGCCGCCTGGCCACCGAAGGCCTGAAGCAGAGTGGGGCGCTCAAGAGCGCCATGCGCATCGTCTACATGCCGGGCGGCATTGGCGCGGTGGCATACAACAACATCGTGGCCCAGCATCCGAATGAGCCGGGCACCATCGTTGCGTTCTCCGGCGGCTCGCTGCTCAACCTGGCGCAGGGCAAGTTCGGCAAGTACAACGTCAACGACGTGCGCTGGCTGGCCGCGATCGGCACCGATTACGGCGTGGCCGTGGTGCGCAACGACTCGCCGTACACCGACCTGAAGAGCCTGATGGACGCCTTCAAGCAGGATCCGACCAAGATCGTGCTGGGCGCGGGTGGCACCGTGGGCAGCCAGGACTGGATGAAGGCAGCGCTGACGGCCAAGGCGGCCGGCGTGGACTTCAAGAAGATGCGCTTTGTCGCCTTCGAAGGCGGCGGCGAGGCCGTAACGGCGCTGCGCGGCGGCCATATCCAGGCCTACATGGGCGATGCGGCCGAAGCATTCACGATGCTGGAAGGCGGCGCCCCGATTCGCGTGCTTGCGGTCTTCAACGACCAGCGCCTGCCGGGCAAGCTGGGTTCCGTGCCCACCGCCAAGGAACAGGGCTACGACATCGTCTGGCCGATCATCCGTGGCTTCTACGTGGGTCCCAAGGTGTCTGACGCCGACTACCAGTTCTGGGTGGACGCGTTCAACAAGACGACGGCCGCACCCGAGTTCGAGAAGCTGCGCCAGCAGCAGGGCCTGTTCCCCTTCAACAAGACCGGCCCCGAACTGGACGCCTACGTCAAAAACCAGGTCAAGCAGTACGGCGAACTGGCCGACACCTTCGGCCTGATCAAAAAGTAAGCCGGCCGCAAGGCCCGACCCCCGAACGCGCCCGCCAGGGCACACCTGCCGCCATTTCAGGCCGGCGGCAGGTCCCGCTGCGCCGCGCGATCGGATTTGAACGGAACCTGGACCATGAACGATCGAATTCTGGGCATTGCCGCCCTGGCGCTGGCCGTCTTCATGACGGCCGCCGGCTGGAGCATCGAGGCGCCTTTCGCCTACGAACCCGTCGGGCCACGCGCCTTCCCGCTGCTGCTGGCGCTGATCATCGGCCTGTGCGGGCTGTGGCTCGTCTACAAAGGCGGCCATGCTGTCGAGCGCAACCCTGCCGGCGCCAACGGGCGCATCGCGCTGATGGTGGTGTTCGTGACCGCCTATGCGTTTCTCTTCCAGTGGCTGGGCTTCATTGTCGCCACGTCGCTCATGACGATCTTCGTGGGCCGCCTGTTTGGCGGCAGTTGGCTCAAGTGCGCGATCGGCGGCGTCGTCATGAGCATTTTCTTTTTCGTGCTGTTCGATAAGGTGCTGGACGTCGTCCTGCCCGGCGGACTGTTGGAGAACCTGATATGAGCGGCATTCTCGATCATCTGTCGATAGGCTTTGGCGTCGCGTTTTCGCTGACGAACCTGCTGGTGGCTGCCATCGGCTCCTTCATCGGAACCATGGTGGGCGTGTTGCCGGGGCTGGGGCCCGTCAATGGCGTGGCGATGTTGATCCCCATCGCCTTCGCCATGAATCTTCCGCCCGAAACGGCGCTGATCCTGCTTGCCGCGGTATATGTGGGCGCGGAGTACGGCGGCCGCATCACCGCGATCCTGCTGAACGTGCCGGGCGAAGCGAGTGCCATCATGACGACGCTGGACGGCTATCCGCTGGCGCGGCAGGGCCTGGCCAACGTGGCGTTGTCCTTGTCTGCATGGTCCGCATTCTTTGGCGCCATCGTGTCGGTGGTGGGCATCATCCTGCTCGCGCCGCTGCTGGCGAAATGGGCGCTCGCATTTGGCCCCGCCGAATACTTCGTGCTCATGATCTTTGCGTTCTGCTGCCTGACCAGCCTGCTCGGCAAGCAGCCGGTCAAGGGCGTGCTGGCGGCGATGATCGGCCTGTCCATTTCGGTGGTGGGCGTGGATTCGAATTCGGGCGTTTACCGCTATACCTTCGAGTCCGTGCATCTGGCCGACGGCATCGATTTTGTCGTGGTCGTCATCGCGTTGTTCGCGGTCAGCGAGATGCTGGAGATGCTTGAGAAGGTGATGGCCGGCCACAGCGTCGAGGTCAAGCCCAGCGGCCGCAAGCTCTTCAACCTGAAGGAGATGGCTTATACGTGGTGGAGCGTGGTGCGCAGTGCGTTCGTAGGCTTCGGCGTGGGGGTGCTGCCCGGCGCAGGTGCCAGTGTGGCCGCGGCGGTCGCGTACTCGCAGGAAAAGCGCATCATCGAAGCCAAGGATCCCGAGGCCAAGTTCGGCAAGGGCGACATGCGTGGACTCGTCGCGCCGGAAGCCGCCGCCACGGCGTCGGCGATCGGTTCTTTCGTTCCGATGCTGACGCTGGGCGTGCCCGGTTCCGGCACCACCGCGGTGATGATGGGTGCGCTGACGCTCTACAACATCACGCCGGGACCGGTCCTGTTCGATACCAAGCCCGAATTGGTGTGGGGCCTGATCGCATCGTTGTTCGTCGCAAACGTGCTGCTCTTCGTGATGAACGTGCCGCTGGTGCGGTTCTTCTCCAAAGTGCTGTCCGTGCCGGGTTGGCTGATGGTGCCGGGCATCCTGTGTATCAGCTACATCGGCGTCTATGCAATCAACGCGGGCACCTTCGATCTGCTGCTGGTTGCGGCTATCGGCACGCTGGGCTACTTCCTGCGCAAGTTCGGTGTGCCGATGGCGCCCCTGGTGCTGGGTGTCGTGCTGGGCAACATGATGGAACAGAACCTGCGCCGTGCGCTGTCGATGACGGACGGCGACGTGGGCGTGCTGTTCGCAAGCCCCGTGTCGGTCGCCCTGTGGGTGGGCGCGGCGGCAGTGGTGATCGTGCCGCAGATTTTGCGCCGTGTGCGCGCCGCAAGAAAGGTTGCCGCTGGGCCGGTCTGATGAAGCGGGTCCGCGCACCGGCCGGTGCGCGGGCTGACGCATTGCGGGACCGGCAAATGCTTAGGGGCGCCTTTTGGCGCCCCTTTTTTTTAAACATAATGAGGTCGATTCGACCGCATTTTCACATGTGAGCTTTTACTCAGATATTGAGCCGTCAGACCTGCTTCAGACGCTCCAGCGCCGCGTCCAGCGTTGCGTCCTTCTTGGCAAAGCAGAAGCGCACGATCCGATGATTCGATTCAGGCGCGTCGGGCTGGCGATAGAACGCGGACACCGGAATCACGGTCACGCCATGGTTGACGGTCAGGTCGCGCGCGAAGTCGGCTTCGTTCTGTTTGGAGATCTGGCTGTAGTCAGCCAGCAGGAAGAACGTGCCGGGACTGGGCAGCGGCCGGAATCGCGTCTGCGCCAGGCCTTGCGACAAGCGGTCCCGCTTGGCCTGATAGAACGCCGGCAGATCCAGGTAAGGCTTGGGATCACGCATGAATTCCGCCAGCGCAAACTGCATCGGCGACGGCACCGTGAACACCATGAACTGGTGCACCTTGCGCAGCTCGGCGCTCAGTTGGCGCGGTGCGCAGCAATAGCCGATCTTCCATCCGGTGGTGTGATAGGTCTTGCCGAACGACGAGATCACGAACGCATGTTCGGCAAGCAGCGGGCGGCGCGCCACACTGGCATGAGGTTTGCCGTCGAACACGATGTGCTCGTAGACCTCGTCCGAGACCAGCAGCACGCCCGTATCGCGGACGATCGCTTCAAGCGCGTCCAGGTCGCTCTCGTCAAGCACCGCGCCGGTGGGGTTGTGCGGAAAGTTCAGCATCAACAGACGGGTCTTGGACGTGATGGCGTCGCGCACACGCTGCCAGTCGATGCGGTAGTACGGATCGGCTTCGGTGGGCGCGCGCAGCGGCACGGGGACGGCGGTGCCGCCGGCCAGGCGAATCGCCGGCAGGTACGAGTCATAGCAGGGCTCGATCACCACCACTTCGTCGCCGCTGCCTACCGCCGCCAATACCGTGGCCATCAACGCCTCGGTGGCGCCACTGGTCACCGTGATTTCGGTTTCGGGATCGTAGGCATGGCCGTAGAGTTCGCGCGTCTTGGCCGCGATGGCTTCGCGTAGCGGCGCGACGCCCGGCATGTATGGATATTGGTTGTGGCCGTCGGCCATCGCCTTGGTGACCAGCGCACACAGCGCTGGGTCCGGATCGAAGTCAGGAAAGCCCTGGCCCAGGTTGATGGCCTTGTGCTCGATGGCCAGGCGGCTCATCACGGTGAATATGGTGGTGCCGACGTCGGGGAGTTTGGAGCGGATCATGTTGGACGCGAAGTGAACACGGGTAGCCGAGGAAAGTTTTCGTAAGTATCCCACTAACTCATAATTCATTTTTCATGAGCTTCTAACGCGGATCGGATTGTGGTTCAGAACATGCGGGTGCGAGTGCTGGGCGGGTTTGGTATTGCGCTGGCCGGCGCGTTGCTTGCGGTGTGGGCCCACCTGCCGCTGCCATGGATGTTGGGCGCGCTGCTGTTGACTGCGGCCACGCGGATTGCCGGCATGCGCACTGCGTGTCCGCGGCCGGCGCGCAATGCGGGCCAATGGGTCATCGGCGCATCGCTGGGGCTGTATTTCACGCCACAGGTTATAGGACACATTGGCAGCAACGCAGGCCCTATTGTCGTGGGGATGCTGTTCGCGCTGGCGCTCGCATTTCTGGGCACCGCCATTCTTCGGCGTTTCACGGATGTGGACTTCAAGACGGCGTGGTTCTCATCGGCCATCGGCGGCGCAAGTGAAATGGCCAACCTGGCCGAACGCCATGGCGCGCGGATCGATCGCGTTGCCACCGCGCACAGCGTGCGCGTATTGCTGGTGGTGGTGACGGTGCCCTTCATATTCCAGTGGTGGGGCGTGGCTGGCCTGGATCCCACCGTGCCGGGACCGCGCGACGTGCATGCGCTTGGCCTGGCCGGGTTGGTGGCCCTGACCATTATGGGCGGTGCCACGTTTACGAAGCTGCGGTTGCCCAATCCCTGGGTGCTTGGGCCCATGCTCGTCGCAATGGTGCTGACCGCGTCCAGCATCGAGCTTTCCGCATTGCCGGACTATGTGCCGAAAGCAGGGCAACTGCTTATCGGCTGGTCACTTGGCGATCGGTACCGGCCAGACTTTTTCCGCGCAGCGCCGCGTTTCATGGCGGCAGTGGCGGGCTTTACGGTGCTGGCATTGGCGCTGGCCTTCGGCGTGGGCGCCTTGCTGTCGCTGTGGTCTGCTGCGCCCATTCCCACCTTGATTCTGGGCACAACGCCGGGCGGTATTGCCGAGATGGCGATCACCGCCAAGGTGCTGCAGCTGGGCGTTCCGGTGGTGACAGCGTTTCACGTCACGCGCATGGTTTTTGTGGTGATCGTGACGGGTCCCATTTATACGATTTTGGCGCGTCGGCATGGCTAATTCCGCCTGGCGGTACTGCCGTTTCAGTGAAAAAAAAGCGACATTGGGGTAAACAACTATATGACTCGGTAATGCCGGATGAGTATGCTGATTCCGCAGTTGATTCAAGCGCGAGCAGACTCGTTTCTGCCGCTCTGGCGACAAGCGGGAACACTGGTTTTGCACCGATCGTTCAGTTCGCACGGCGTCCTTGATTCATTGCATTTCGATTTAATTACAGGACGCTAGAGAAAATGGCTCAGAAGGGCAAAGTCAAGTGGTTCAACGCTGACAAGGGTTTCGGTTTCATCACGCCGGACGTGGGCGGCACCGATGTGTTCGCACACTTTTCCGCCATCCAGGGTCGCGGCTATCGCAGCCTGAACGAAGGCCAGGAAGTCGAATACGAAGTTAAAGATGGTCCGAAAGGACCTCAAGCGGCCGAAATTCGCCCGCTCTAAATCGGGAAATCCCAATTTCCCGTCAGCCAGGCTAGGCCTGGCTACAACGCCCCAAGACCTTCCGGTCTGGGGCGTTGTTTCATTTGGGCAGCCATTTCGGTTCGTGAAGTGATTTTGCTGCAGCTCTGCAGCGCTCGTTTCTATCTGCTCAATAACGCTGAACCGCTCGCGTCGCGACGTGCCCTGCAGCCCTCGACCCTGGCGTGTATCTTCACACTGTTAGTGTTCACTAACATATCCTCGAGCACTGGATAACTCTGTGGATAATTATTTCCGGACATGAGCTCGCGGGTGATCAGTTATGAAGCAATCGCGCTTCAGTGAACGGGGTTTTGCACAGATTTCTGCATTAATGCAGGCGATGTCTTTTTGCTCCCCGTGAATAGATTCCCTGCTTGTGTCAGGCGTGCTTAGAAGCCGTTTAATCAACGTTTTCATAGGGAAACTCGTCTTTTGTCCGGGTGTTCGCGAGGTTTGTTTACCCGAATCCGAGCGTCTGACATGCGACTTTGGCGTCGGTCATCGTGCGTAAATTCGTGGTTTGGCGTTTGTTGTTCACAAAGATATCCCCATGCCGGTTATGCACAGAATTACGCCACTCACTATCCAAATTGACGGTCTGCGCCTGTGGATAGAAATGGGGATATCGCCGAAAGGGTGAGGTCGCGGGAACAGGAATTGCGGATGATTCGGCGGCTCGGGTTGACCGGTTGGGGGGTTGCGCGCTGCGCTGGGCAATCTAGTTTTCGCGTCGGAATTCTCCTTGCGACCTGTCCACAGGTTTCACATGAAGCCATAGGCGCCTCGCCCATATGGATGATGGCGGCGCAGCGGGAGTGCGAGCAAGATTAGCTTCGGGTCAGTGACCATGCCCGATGGCCGCGAACCGATCATTCAATATTGGGGTGGGGATAATTTTGTGAATAAATCGCCCCGATGTTCAGGCCGCGCGATTTGACCGTGCACTCGTGGAAGAGTTCAGCGGTTATTGAACTCCGCTTCCGCAGTGGCCTCAGGTTTCGGTTTTCGGCTTTGTCTTTGATTTCTAACGCGGAATTGCTTTCGTGATTTTGGGTCTGTCGGCAACGAATTGCTGTCGTGCATCGGTGTGCACCGCATTGCCGTCTTGAACTCGTTGCCTTCGACGCTGTGGATAAGACATCTCTCTCTGAATAGAGGAAATGGGCGAGTCAGGGAAGATACTCGGGCGGCCGGCTTCTCGGGGCTGACTGGCCCGCCTGTGTGTTCCTGTGGTGATTCGGTCGCTGCGTCCTGGTCATTTCGCGGGCTTGCCTGTTGATAAGAATGTGCGTAACCCTGGCTTTGCGCTTCGTCATCCGATTCTTTTCATAGGGTCCCGTCGTTGCTAGGCGTCTGTGGATAAACCATACGTCTGATTGGGAGCATTACAGCCGGACCTGGCCGACATCTCGAATTTTGCTCGCGTCGCCGTACTCTTTGGACGAAGGACAGTTGGCAGCTTGATCTGGTTTGTGGACAACGCTGTGGTTAACACTTCGGCGAGCACGCGCCGACATGCAAATTCAGAAGCGACCTGCCGCCGTTGGTTTGGGCTATCGCTCACAGTCAGCGAGCCATGAACTAAAAAAATATGAATTTTCGGGTAAGGGGTAGGTAAGGGGGGAATAAATCGATATTTTTCATCTTTCTTACCGTTTCGCCGCGGTGACGTCAGGTATCGACGATCAGTCGCGATTATGGTTGGTGGGCCGTGTGGGCAGCTATCCGCATGCGGGCTGGCACCTGCGGCAACTGAGATCCCGACTCAGACGGTTAAAGCCCGGACCGCTCTGAGGGTGTTTCACGTGAAACACCGACGCTACTTTTCCTCATGCCCGTCAATGTGTTTCACGTGGAACATCCTCTACGAAGCAAGGACGCGTGGGGGAATCGGCTTTTGGGGTTGTTCATTGGAGCGCAGCGGGCGCTTTATAGCTATCAATATCGGCGTTCATTTCTGGAAAGGTCAGAAGCGTTGATACGGCCTTGGCTCCAATGAAGAGGCGACGGCCTGCGTGGCTCACCGCCAGACTCGACGTATCCCGGTAGTGATATGCCTTCTCAATGTTGCAGGCCGGGCAGTGTTCCACGTGAAACAGCCTTTCTCCTCTGACTTCGCCACGCGTTATCGCACCCATGCCCAGCGCGTTCGCACGATTTAGCGAGTTTATGCAGCGTACATCCCGTCGCGATACGCTGTCTTCAGCTCTCAGCGGACGGCCGACTGCAGAGAATGGCACGTTTGACGTTCCGGTGAACGGTTGAACGACGTAGCAGTCGACCTAAGTCGTTGTTTCACGTGAAACATCGAGCGGCCGTCGGCTGCGAGAGCAGGGAACCACAACCGATGAATGAAGGTAGAGGGGCTAACAGTATTTCCCCGCGCGCGCTGAGACGTTCTCCTCAGTCTAACCAGGTGGAGTGTCGCTGCCCGGGGTTCCGTGCATAAGCGGACCTCTTGCGCGCGCCTAGAGCAGGATACGGAATAGGGCAGCCAAATGGACTTGGATGCCCCTTACAGAACGTAATCGCGGGACCTGGCAAGTGATGGGAGCGTTCTGCCTATAGCCGGACGCACTTGGCAACGGCCTCTGTCCGATACTCCCGCGTCGGCGATCTCTGATATCCGCAGTGTGGGACGGCCGCGTGTAGCGGGGTCCAATTGGGTGTGCGATGTTCCACGTGAAACTTCGCAGCGACCAGAGTTTGGATATGTGCAAAACTTGCGACGTGTGGGCCAATACGTTTGCCAGACAGGCCCTGCGGTGGACTTGCGGGATTGCTTGGACCAGGGTGTATCGGGCCGCCGAATATTGAATGTTCAATTGTTATCGATCATTCAGGTCAGTTGCAGCAGGGAAGGGCGGGCCGAGTCATTCCTCTAGTGCTCCGGGATGTTTCACGTGAAACATCGGCTAGGTCACCCTCATTGGCCTTCGAAGCTCGCGCTTGGCGACACCTACGGCAGCCGAGCTTGCTTAGGCCACTACCAACGCCGCCGACATCATAAGAGAGACCACACTCGGCTCGCTCCCCAGTTCAGAGCGCCTCGGTCCAGCTACTCTCGATAGCCGTCCCTGTTCCACGTGAAACGTGTTACCGACTGGAGCCTCGTACTCAGTCGACAAACGACCCAAGTGTTTCACGTGGAACACTCCGATAAACACCGGCAAATGCCGATATTCCTGGCTACCCCACGCTAAGGATCAAATCCCCCCGAGCCACCGCGCTTCAAACATCACATAAAACAACCAGCCCGCATGTTTCACGTGAAACATGCAACCCCTGCCTCTATAATGAGCGCCGATCGCTCTCTTCTTTACCTCCCCCCATCATGGACTATCCCCGCGAATTCGATGTCATTGTCGTCGGTGGCGGCCACGCCGGCACCGAGGCGGCACTGGCTGCTGCCCGTACCGGTGCGCAGACGCTGCTGCTCACGCACAACATCGAGACCCTTGGCCAAATGTCTTGCAATCCGTCCATCGGCGGAATCGGCAAGGGTCACCTCGTCAAAGAGGTGGACGCGCTGGGCGGGGCCATGGCTCTGGCAACCGACGAGGCCGGCATCCAGTTCCGCATCTTGAACGGATCGAAAGGTCCGGCCGTTCGCGCAACGCGGGCGCAGGCTGATCGTGTCCTGTACCGCAAAGCCATCCGCGGACGCCTCGAGAATCAACCGAACCTTTGGTTGTTCCAGCAGGCTGTCGAAGACTTGATGGTGGAGGGTGATCGTGTCGTCGGCGCCGTCACGCAAGTTGGGCTGAAGTTCCGTGCCAAGACGGTAGTGCTGACCGCCGGTACGTTTTTGAATGGTCTGATCCACGTGGGCCTGCAGAACTACTCGGGTGGTCGCGCTGGTGATCCGCCCGCGATTTCGTTGGGCCAGCGCTTGAAGGAACTGCAGCTTCCCCAAGGCCGCCTCAAAACCGGCACGCCGCCGCGCATCGATGGACGCACGATCAATTACGCCATCCTGGAAGAACAGCCCGGCGACTTGGACCCGGTCCCCGTGTTCTCGTACATGGGCCACGTGGCCATGCACCCGCGCCAGCTGCCGTGCTGGATCACTCATACGAACGCGCGCACCCACGACATCATCCGTGGCGGCCTCGATCGCTCGCCGATGTATAGCGGCGTCATCGAGGGCGTGGGTCCTCGCTATTGCCCGTCCATCGAGGACAAGATCCATCGGTTTGCCGACAAGCAGTCGCACCAGGTCTTCCTGGAACCGGAAGGGCTGGACACGCACGAGGTCTATCCCAACGGCGTGTCGACCAGCCTGCCGTTCGATGTGCAGCTGGATCTGATTCATTCGCTGCCCGGCCTTGAAAACGCGCACATCATGCGGCCCGGCTACGCCATCGAATACGACTACTTTGATCCACGTGGACTCAAGAGCACGCTGGAAACCAAGGCCATTGAAGGGCTTTACTTCGCCGGGCAGATCAACGGCACCACCGGCTACGAAGAAGCCGCGGCCCAGGGGCTGCTGGCTGGCGTCAATGCCGCACTGAAGTCTCAGGACCGCGAGCAGTGGACACCGCGCCGCGACGAAGCGTACCTTGGTGTGCTCGTCGATGATCTGGTCACGCGCGGCGTTACCGAGCCGTACCGCATGTTCACGTCTCGCGCCGAATACCGCCTCAGCCTGCGCGAAGATAATGCCGATCTGCGCCTGACCGAAATCGGCCGCCAGCTCGGTATTGTCGACAATGCGCGGTGGGATGCGTTCAACCGTAAGCGCGACGCAGTCGCTGCCGAAGTCGAACGCCTGAAGTCTTCGTGGGTCAATCCGCGTCTGCTGCCGGCCGAGGTGGCTGAACCGCTGCTTGGCAAGGCGATTGAACGTGAGTACTCACTAGCAGATCTGTTGAAACGGCCGAACGTGACCTACGAAGCCTTGATGGCCGCCCAGAGCGCGGACGGCACGTTGCTGGCCGGCCCGGGCGTTGTCGACGACGACGTGCTCTCGGAGCAGGTCGAGATCCAGGTCAAGTACGCCGGCTATATCGCGCGCCAGCAGGACGAAGTGCAAAAGCACATCGCCCATGAACAGCAGCCGATCCCGGCGGACGTCGACTACGACGCCGTGACCAGCCTGTCCTTCGAAGTGCGCCAGAAACTCAAGACGCATCGTCCGGAAACGATCGGCCAGGCCGCGCGCATTTCCGGTGTCACGCCGGCTGCCATTTCGCTCCTGCTCATTCACCTGAAGCGCCTGCATTACGGCTCGCGCAAGCAAGCGGCATGAGCGCGCCCGCCAATCAGGCCGGCATCGACATGGCCGGCCGACTCACTCGCGCATGCGAGCAGCTGGGCGTGACCGCCGATGACGGCGCCATCGCCAAACTGCTCAATTACCTGGCGCAGATGCAGCGCTGGAATCGCACGTACAACCTGACCGCCATCCGCGATCCGCAGCAGATGCTTGTGCAGCATCTGTTCGATAGCCTTGCGGCCGTAAAGCCCTTTAGCGAGGCGCTGGCTGCGCCCGATGCGCCGGCCAAGGTCTACGACGTCGGCTCGGGCGGCGGGCTGCCTGGCGTCGTTCTGGCCATCATGCGGCCCCAGTGGTCCGTGACCTGCGTTGACGCTGTCGAAAAGAAGACCGCGTTCGTGCGTCAGATGAGCGGCGCGTTGGGTCTGCCCAACCTGCAATCGCAGCATGCGCGCATCGAAACGATCGATCCTGCCGAGTGCAACATCGTGACGTCGCGAGCGTTTGCATCATTGGATGATTTTGCGCAACTCGCGGGTCGCCACGTAGCCAAGAATGGTACCCTCGTCGCCATGAAGGGCAAGCTCCCCGAAGAAGAAATCCAGGCGCTGCACGCGCGCGGGGAATGGCAAGTCGACCATATTCAGCCGCTCCAGGTCCCGGAGCTGCAAGCAGAACGCTGCCTGATCTGGATGCGCCGCAGTCAAGGAACCCTATGAAGAACATACCCCCCAGCACATCCGCCCGCGTCTTCTGCATTGCCAATCAAAAGGGCGGAGTGGGCAAGACGACGACCGCCATCAATCTGGCGGCGGGCCTTGCCACGCACAATCAGCGCGTGCTGCTGGTGGACCTGGACCCGCAGGGCAATGCCACGATGGGTAGCGGCATCGACAAGAATTCGCTGGAGTCCAACCTGTACCAGGTGTTGATCGGCGAATCCTCCATTGAACAGTCACGCGTGAAGTCGGAGTCCGGCGGTTACGACGTGCTGCCCGCCAACCGTGAACTATCCGGCGCCGAGATCGATCTGGTGCAGATGGAACAGCGCGAGCGCCAACTGAAGGCCGCCATCGACACCGTCGCGACCCAGTACGACTTCGTGCTCATCGACTGCCCGCCCACGTTGTCCCTGCTTACCCTCAACGGTCTGGCTGCCGCGCACGGCGTCATCATTCCGATGCAGTGCGAATACTTCGCGCTCGAAGGCTTGTCCGACCTCGTCAACACCATCAAGCGCGTGCATCGAAACATCAACGACGACCTGCGCGTCATCGGCTTGCTGCGCGTGATGTTCGACCCGCGCATGACGCTGCAACAGCAGGTGTCCGCGCAACTCGAATCGCACTTCGGCGACAAGGTTTTCAAGACCGTCGTGCCGCGCAACGTGCGTCTGGCCGAAGCACCCAGTTACGGGATGCCGGGCGTCGTGTATGACCGTGCGTCACGCGGCGCGCAGGCCTACATTTCATTCGGCGCCGAAATGATAGAGCGCGTCAGGAAGGACCTGAACTAGCCGTCCCCCATGTCCGACGCCGCGCTCTTTTTTCCGCCCCAGACAGCCCTCTGCACGCCGCCCGCCGACGTGCGTGATGCGCTGCGCGTGCGGCTGGAAGACGCGGCGCTCAATGCCACCGCCGTCGGCGCGCAGGTGATCTATGATGGCTGGCTGGTGCGTTTCGCCCAATCGCCGGCCAAGCGGGTACGCAGCGTCAATGTGCTGGGGTTATCCACACGTCCTTTGGATGAGCGGCTGGCGTATTGTTCATCGTTGTATGCGCGCCAGGGTTTGCCCATGGTGCTGCGCATCACCTCCATCGGCCCCGATTTTTCGCTCGACGCCGACCTGGAGGCCCGCGGCTATATCTATACCGGTGAGACTCGCGTCATGAGCACGCCGCTCGCTCCGCGCGCAAGCGTCAGGAGCGATCTGCATTTCAGCATGGTCGATGCCGAGCGCTTCGCAGCGGCGGTCGGGGCGCTGCGCGGCTCGTCAGCCGCGCACATCGAAGAACATCAGACTCGCCTGCAAGGCCTGGCTGTGGATAAGCAGCCGGTGCTTGCCACCGACGCGGCAGGGCAGGTGGTTGTCGCGGGCATGGCCGTGCGCGAAGGTGACTTGCTCGGCCTGTTCGACATCGTTACCCATCCTGGACATCGGCGCAAAGGCTACGCCGCCGTCCTGATGGAGCATTTGCTGGCCGAAGGGGCCGCCGGCGGCGCCAGGACGGCCTACCTGCAGGTCGAGCCGGAAAACACCGCGGCGCGGACGCTGTACGCCCGCTACGGATTCAAAGACTGTTACGCGTATTGGTACCGCCTGCCCGCCGAGCAGGCGGACACCTGAGCCTGGCGCTCAGGATACAAAGACAGAAGGAAAGAGGATTTAATTATGGCCACCAAGAAACCCAAGGGATTGGGTCGCGGACTGGACGCCTTGCTGGGCGCCGATGCGCCCGCCATCGACAACATCGGCAAGGCTGTCGCCAAGCCCGAGGGTCCGCCGTCCACCCTGCCCATCTCGAAGATGCGCGCCGGCAAGTATCAGCCGCGCACGCGCATGGACGAGGGGGCCCTGGGCGAGCTGGCCGAATCAATTCGCACGCAAGGCATCATGCAGCCGATTCTCGTGCGTGCGCTGGGCGACGCGCCCGGGTATTACGAGATCATCGCGGGTGAACGGCGCTTTCGCGCCGCGCAGCTTGCCGGCCTGAAGGAAGTGCCGGTGCTGGTGCGCGAGGTCGCCGACGAAAACGCGGCCGTCATGGCGCTGATCGAAAACATCCAGCGCGAAGACCTGAATCCGCTGGAAGAAGCGCACGGCGTGCGCCGTCTGCTCGATGAGTTCGGCCTGACGCACGAACAGGCCGCGCAGGCCATCGGCCGATCGCGCTCCGCCACCAGCAATCTGCTGCGTCTGCTGAACCTGGCCGCGCCCGTGCAGACCATGCTGCTGGCCGGCGACGTCGATATGGGCCATGCCCGCGCGCTGCTTGCCGTTGACGCGGCTACGCAGATCCAGCTTGCCAACCTCATCATCGCGCGCCGCCTGTCGGTGCGCGAAGCTGAAAAGCTCGTCGCAAAGACCGCCAAGGAGGCCGAAGCGTCGGCCTCGCCCAAGAAGAAAACCAACGGCGTGTCGCGCGACCTGACGCGTCTTGAAGAAGCACTGTCCGACCACCTGGGCACGCGCGTCGCGCTGAAAGTGGGTGCCAAGGAAAAGGGGCAGATCGTCATCGATTTCCACGGCTGGGAGCACCTGAACTCGCTCCTCGAACGCCAAGGCCTTTCCGGAGCCGTGGATGCCTGAACGCGCATTGCCCGTCATTGCGGTGCTCGCAACGGGCGGCACGATCGCAGGGGCCCAGGCCGACGCCACGTCCGCGGGCTACAAGGCCGGCACGTTTTCCGTGAACGATCTGCTTGGTGCGGTGCCGCAGCTTGCCGGCATCGCCGAAATCCGCGCCGAACAAGTGGCCAACGTCGGCAGCCAGAACATGACGCACGACGTCTGGCGCACACTGGCGCAGCGCGTGGACACGCTTTGCCAGGACCCCTCGGTGGCCGGCATCGTCATCACCCACGGCACGGACACGCTCGAGGAAACCGCGTATTTCCTCAGCCTGGTCAACCGCCATGACAAGGCCGTCGTGTTGGTCGGCGCGATGCGTCCGGCCACGGCGCTTGGCGCCGAAGGCCCGGCCAACCTGTATAACGCGGTGGCGCTGGCGCGTCACCCCGACGCGCGCGGCCGCGGGCCGCTCGTCGTCATGAACGAAGACATCCACTACGCCCGCGAAATCCAGAAGATCGCCAGCGCGGGTCTGTGCGCCTTCTCGTCGCCCAATCGCGGCCGCGCCGGCGTCATGCACGGCGGCGTGCCCAATTTCTATTCGCGCAACGCCACCACGTTCGGCGAGCAAAGCGAGTTTTCACTCGCATTGCTGGAAAAGACCGGCTGGCCGCGTGTCGACATCGTCTACGCGTACGCCAACCTGCAGGCCGATCTGATCGATTTTCTAGCCAGCGCGGCTGACGGCATCGTGCTGGCGGGAGTGGGCGATGGCAACGCCACCGACCTGGCCATCGAAGGCCTGCGCCGCGCGGCGGACGATGGCGTGGCGGTCGTGCGGTCCAGCCGCACCGGCAGCGGATTCGTGGCGCGCGATGTCGAAGTCGACGACGCCGCCTTGGGTTTTGTCGCGGCGCGCGACCTGAACCCCCAGAAGGCGTGCATCCTGCTGATGCTCGCCCTGACGGTCACGCGCGATCCGACTGCCCTGCAGCAGATCTTCGACCGTTACTGAACCATGGACCGCGGCGGCTAGGCCGTCGCGGCGCCTTGCTGCGCAAGCCCCAGGTTGGTCCGCAGCATGTCGTACACCTGCCGCGTCAGCGGATTGATGAGATCACGCCTTATCCACAGGAAGTACGTCACATCCGGCAGCGGTGGCAGTCCTTCCTTTTCTCCCAGCACCCGCATCTCCGGCCCCAGCAGTTCCACGCTGCGCGCCGTCACCCCCAGGCCCGCGCGTAGCGCCGCCTTGATCCCCACCAGATTCGGCGCCACGTAGTTCGTGTGCCAGCGCACCTGCGCCTGCTCCAGTGCATTGAGCGCCAGCCGGCGGAAGATGCTGGGCTCGTCCGCCAGCACCAGGGGTACGGGTGAGTGGGCATCGTGCACGTAATCTGCGGACGCCAACCATACCGTCGGCGACGTGCGCAACGCCACGCCCTCGAAGTCCTGGTCAAAGCGCGTTGAGATAGTCAGATCGATTTCACCGGCGCGCAGCGCGTCCATCAGGAAAGGGCTGCGATCCACCCGGATCTCCAGTTTCACGCGGGGCGCGACGCGTGCGATGTGCGTCAGCAGCGTCGGCAGGATCGTGTCCGCCACGTCCAGCGGTGCACCCAATCGCAGATCGCCTTCCAACGGCCCGGCCTGCAGCGCCCGCAACGCTTCGTCATTGATGGCCAGCATGTGCCGCGCGTATTCGACCAGCCGCCGGCCGTGGGAAGACAGCACCTTGTTGCGGCCCTGCTTTTCAAATAGGGGCAGGCCGATCATGGACTCGAGCCGCTGCATCTGCTGCGTGATGGCCGACTGCGTCTTGTGCAGCCGGTTGGCGGCTTCCGAGAATGTTTCATGCTGGGCGATTGCCGTCAGCGTGCGTAGCAGGTCAAGGTCAAGGTTCCGCATCAGGGCGTTGAAAATGGGTTCAGGGATAACCCGACACATTAGCAGCCCTAATGGAATGTTCAAGCAATTTAAATTGTTGACGCGTGAACCCGGCGATACAGTGAGTGCAATAACTCATGAAACAAGAGGGAACGTCGACGTGAGCACTGCACATCCTCAACAGGCCGGCATCGATAGCGCGGTCGAAAATATTAAAAAAACTGTAGGAAATAAGGGCCTGAACCGCGACAGCCTGCAATCTGTCCTGGACGAGCTGGTTGCCCTGGCCGGCAACACCGCGTGGTGGGGCGCCGACCGCTACCCGCCGCCTGAAGGCGACGAACGCCAGGCCCGTTACCTCATCGCCGAGGACGCCGACAAGAGCTACGCGCTTTATCTGAACGTGATGCACCCGGGCAAGAAGATCGTGCCGCACAACCACACCACCTGGGCGTGTATCGCCGCGGTCGAGGGCGTGGAATACAACTACGTGTACGACCGCATCGACGACGGCTCGCAACCCGGCGTCGGCAAGCTGGAAAAGGTCGACACCGTCGTCGTCGGCCCCGGCAGCGGCATCGCCTTGATGCCCGAAGACATCCACGCCGTGGAGATCCAGGGCGACAGCGTCATCCGCCACCTGCACATGTACGGGCGCGCGCTGGAAACTTTGGACCAACGCCTGGGCTTCGACCTGGAGACCGGCACCTGCAAGATCATGCCCATCGGCGTGCAGACGCGGCGCTGATCATGAGCAAACCCTTCCGGTCCGCAACGCGCCTGCTGCGCGCGGGACGTCCTCATCAAGGCTGGGTCAATACCCCGGTCACGCGCGCCAGCACATATGTCTTTGACAGTGTGCAGGCGTGGCGCGATACGCGGGCGCGCCGCGAACAGGAGCGCCTGCCATCCTACGGCGCGCGCGGCACCGACAGCACGCACGCATTGGAAGATGCGCTGATCGAACTGGAAGTGGGCTATCGCGCCAAGCTGTACCCCACGGGGCAGGCCGCGATCGCCACTGTGCTGCTCGCCTATCTTCGCGCGGGCGATCACGTACTGCTGACCGATGCCGTCTACGAGCCGGTGCGCCGGTTCTGCGCCGAACACCTGACGCGCCTGGGCATCGAATTCACGTACTACCGCCCCGACGGCCAGGGCATCGAGCCGCTGATCCGGCCCAATACCCGCATGATCTACGCCGAGTCGCCCGGGTCCCTGACGTACGAGATGCCGGACCTCACCGAGTTATCCACAACTGCAAAAAAACACGGCTGCTGGCTGGCTGTGGATAACACGTGGGCGTCCGGTTTGCTGCAAAAACCGCTCGCATTGGGCGCCGACATTTCCATCCTGGCCGCCACCAAATACCTCGGCGGCCATGCCGACGTGATGATGGGCGCGGTCATCACCAACGATCGTGCTTGGCGTGCACTGGAACGCGCAACGATCGACTTCGGCCAGACGGTTGGGGCCGACGACGCTTACCTGGTGCTGCGCGGCATGCGCACGCTGCCGTTGCGCATGACGCAGCACGCGCGCAGCGCGCTGCAGATCTCGCAGTGGTTGCAGGCGCGGCCCGAAGTCTCGCGCGTCTTGAATCCCGCCTTGCCGGGCGATCCCTCCCACGCCATCTGGCGGCGCGATTGCAATGGCGCCAATGGCCTCCTGACGATCGAACTGTCGGACGCCTACACCGAGGCCGATGCCGAAAGGCTTATCGACAGCCTTCAGCTCTTTGGCATCGGCGCATCGTGGGGCGGCTTCGAAAGCCTGGTGATTCCGGTCTTTCTGCAGAACTCGCGATCGCTTCCCGGCTATCAGGCCAGCGGTCCCATGCTGCGCCTGCATATCGGCCTGGAAGATCCTGACGACCTCATCGCCGACCTGGAACGCGGTCTTGCCGCGCTGACCCAACCCCTTCGCTCCCTCCGAATCTCATGATGCAGTCCTCTCACAACCAACAATCCGCCAGCGTCGATTCGCATATGCTCAAGCAGTGGCTGCACGATGGCGGCGAGATCGCGCTGCTGGACGTGCGCGAACATGGCCAGTATGGCGAGTCCCATCTCTTTTACGCCGCGCCGGTGCCGTACAGCAGGCTCGAAATCGACATCGTGCGTCTTGCGCCGCGCCGTGGCGTGCGCGTTGTCGTCTACGACAACGGCGGCGATGACGACACCGCGGCGCGTGCCGCGCGCGCACTGGCCGCGTTGGGCTACACCAACGTGCACCGATTGGCGGGCGGGCTGGCGCAGTGGCAGCGTGATGGCTACGCGGCATTCGCGGGCGTCAACGTGCCCAGCAAGACCTTCGGCGAACTGGCCGAAGAGGTTTTCCACACCCCCCGCATCGGCGCCCGCGAACTGGCCGAACGTCAACGCCGCGGCGACGACCTGATCGTGCTGGATGGCCGTCCGTTTGCGGAATACCAGAAGATGAGCATCCCGGGCGGCATCTGCTGCCCCAACGGCGAACTGGCGCTGCGCGCTCATACGCTCGCGACGCGGCCGGACACCACCATCGTGATCAACTGCGCCGGCCGCACCCGCAGCATTATCGGCGCGCAGACGCTGATCAATCTTGGCGTTCCCAATCCCGTCTACGCGCTCGAAAACGGCACGCAAGGCTGGTACCTCGAAGATCTGCAGCTCGAGCACGGCGCGCGCCGCCGCTATGCCGACGACGTTCCGCAGGACGACGTTCCGGCGCTGGCGCAGCGCTCCGCGCAGCTCGCCCGGCGCCATGGCGTGCCGTCGGCAAACGCGGCGCAGGTACAGGCCTGGCTAGGCGATTCCGCGCGCACGACGTTCCTGTGCGATGTGCGCAGCGCCGAGGAATTCGCGCAAGGCTCGCTGCCGGGCGCGCAGCACGCACCGGGCGGCCAGCTTATCCAGGCGACGGACCAGTACATCGCCGTGCGCGGCGCACGCATCGTCGTGTTCGATGCGGAAGGCGTGCGCGCCCCAGTCGTCGCGAGCTGGTTGCGGCAGATGGGCTGGGACGCTTGCACACTTGAAGAAGGAAGCGACGCGTCGCTGCGGAACGACGTGGCCGCGGCGCTGGTGCCGCCAATCACCGTGTTGTCCGATACGCAGCTTGCGGACGCGCTCGCGCACGGCGCGCAGGCGATCGATATCCGCCCCAGCATGCGGTATCGGGCGCGCCACGTCGCCGGCGCGCGCTGGTCGATCCGGCCGCGTCTGGAACGGCTGACCCTCGATCCCGCACGTCCCGTCATCCTGCTGGCCGAGGACGCCGCACTGGCGGCCTGGGCGGCGAACGATCTTCGCGCATTGGGCGTTTCAGACGTCAAGGCGAACACGGGCACGCCCGAAAGCTGGACCGCGCAAGGGATTGCGCTGGAATCCACGCCCGCCGACCCACCCGACAGCGACTGCATCGACTACCTCTTTTTCGTGCATGACCGCCACGACGGCAACAAAGCGGCGGCGCGACAGTACCTGGCCTGGGAAACCAACCTCGTCAAGCAGATCGACGAGCGGGAACGTGCCACCTACCGGTTCCCCGGGGCGCCGGCCGGCTGACGCCCGCCGCCGCGCCGACACGCGCGGCGATACCCACGCTTCAACCTGATCAGTACGCCCCGGCGGCCTTTGCCGGCGGGGTGCGGACGGTTCATGGCGAACCGGAATGCAAAGGACGGTCGAGTATCCGGCCGCCAACTCAAGGGGAAATCCAGATGAAGCAACACGCATTGCACGCTTGCAAGACCGCCGCCGCCGCGATGGCCGGCTTGTTGTGGAGCGTCACGGCGCACGCGCAGGCGCCAGCGCCGTTGGCGGACTATCCGAAGCAGGCCATCACCGTGGTCTCGCCGTTTCCTCCCGGCGGCGGCAACGACGGCGTTGCGCGTCTGATCGCGCAGGAACTGGGCGCCATCACGGGCCAGAGCGTGGTGGTCGAGAACCGTTCGGGGGCGGGCGGCAACGTCGGCACCGCGCAGGTCTCGCGCGCCAAGCCCGACGGCTACACGCTCGTGATGTCGCAGACCAGTGTCATGGCCGTCAATCC
The DNA here is from genome assembly GCF_040775605.1 of Achromobacter animicus. Classification (NCBI taxonomy): domain Bacteria; kingdom Pseudomonadati; phylum Pseudomonadota; class Betaproteobacteria; order Burkholderiales; family Alcaligenaceae; genus Achromobacter; species Achromobacter animicus. Next base: position 6,122,008 of record NZ_JAYGJK010000001.1, on the reverse strand, counting down.
GCGCTTGTACAAGAATGTGGGCTTCGATCCGCTCAAGGACTTCGTGCCGATCTCGCAGATCACCTCGGCGCCGCTCGTGCTCGTGTCGCGCGCGGACGGGCCGTACAAGACGCTGGACGCCTATCTGGCAGCGGCACGCAAGCAGCCGGGTGTCATTACGTATGCCACGCCCGGCAACGGCACGATGAGCCACCTGATGGGCGCGCTGGTGTCCAAGAAGGCCGACGTCAAGCTGGTGCATGTGCCGTACCGCGGCGCCGCGCCCGCCGTGACGGATCTCCTGGGCGGTACCGTCGACATGCTGATCACGTCACCTGCATCGGCCGAGCCTATGGTGGCCGCCGGAAAACTGCAGATCCTCGCCATGAGCCATGGCGACGGCGTCGGCGTGTTCAAGCGCGCACCCACGTTGAAGCAGGCCGGACTTGAAGGCATCACCGCCGACGACTGGTACGGCCTCTTCGCACCCGCCGGCACGCCGCCCGAGCGCGTTGCGTACCTGGCGCAGGCCGTGGACCGCGCCATGAAGTCGCCCGCCGTGATCGCCAAGATCAACAGCGGCGGAAGCCAACCCGTCGGCAGCGCGCCGGACGCCTTCAAGAGCCGGCTGCAGCAGGACACCGCGTACTGGGCCGAAATGGTGAAGACGGCGGGCGTGTCGCTGGACTGAACGCGTTTGCGCACCCTAGGGAAACCCCGGGGAGCGGCGTGTGTGTGCAGGGCGAGCCAGCAGGGATGCCGTTCAATTACAGGGCACGGCACGTTTGCCAACATGTGGCATCGTGACTAGACTGGAAAAACGTGCAGTCCCGCGCAACGCTTCAGCCACAAGGTGAACAAGCATGCACGCACTAGGGGTAGCAACGCTGGAAGACGCAGAGCGGCTGGTCCAATCCAGCCCGCTCTCGCATATCAAGGTGGGCCTGTCCGACGTTGACGGCGTCATGCTGGGCAAGTACCTGCGGCGCGACAAGTTTCTGGGCGCATTGCGATCCGGCCTCGCGTTTTGCGACGTGGTCCTTGGATGGGACCTCGACGACCAGCTCTACGACAACACTCGCTACACCGGCTGGCACACGGCATACCCCGATGCAAAAATGCGGATCGTGCCGCAGAGCGCGCGGCGGCTTCCTTTGGAGCAAGGCCCCGGCGGCGAGGACATGCTGCTGTTCCTGGCCGAATTCGAAGGCGATGCCGCCGCCATCTGCCCGCGCCGCCTGCTGCACCGCGTGATCGATCGCGCCGCGGACATGGGCTATGACGTCTACGCCGCACTGGAATATGAGTTCTTCATGTTCCGCGAGACACCGCACTCGGTCCGCGCAAAGCACTACCGCAACATGGAGAATTGGACGCCGGGCAATTTCGGATACTCGGTGCTGCGCAGCACGGTCGAGGGAGACTTCTACCGCAAGCTGCTCGACCTGTGCGAACGCATGGACATGCCCATCGAAGGCCTCCACACCGAAACCGGCCCGGGCGTGCTGGAAGCGGCGCTTGCCGTGGACCGGGCGGCGGCCGCGGCCGACAAGGCATTTCTGTTCAAGACCTTCACCAAGGCGCTCGCGCAGCAGAACGGACTGATGGCTACCTTCATGGCGAAGTGGTCGCACGAGCATCCCGGACAGAGCGGCCACATCCATCTGTCGCTGCGCCACCACGACACGGATCGATCGGCCTTCTTCGACGAGTCGCAGCCGCATGGGGTCAGCAGCACGCAGGCCGCCTTCATGGCGGGTGTGCAGCACTATCTGCCCGAGTTCACCGCGTTGTACGCGCAGACCATCAACAGCTATTCGCGCCTGGTGCCCGGCTACTGGGCCCCGCTGGACGCCACCTGGGGCATGGAAAACAGGACGACGGCGCTGCGGCTCATTCCGGGCAGCGACAAATCGCAGCGCGTCGAAGTGCGCATCGGCTCGGCCGACGCCAATCCCTATCTGGCCCTGGCCGCGGCGCTGGCGTCCGGGTTGCACGGCATCGAACAGGGACTGACGCCCGAGCCGATGGTGCAGGGCAACGCCTACACGCAGGAGTTTCCGGCGCATCTGCATCTGCCCACCACCTTGTGGGAGGCCGCGCAGCGTCTCCGCGCATCTGAAGCGGCGCGTCAGCTGTTTGGCGACGCGTTCGTCGAGCACTATGCCGCGACGCGCGAGTGGGAAGAGCGGCAGTTCCGGCGCCATGTGACCGATTGGGAGTTGGCGCGCTACTTCGAAATCATCTGAACTGTTCATCGCCACCAGGGCCGCCATGACCGACGAACTGATCACCATCAGCCCGATAGACGGACGCGAGGTCGTCCGCCGCGCATATGCCAGCGATGCGCAGATCGCGCAGGCGCTGGCCAACGCACAGGGCGCGCAGCCGGAATGGCACGCGCTCGGCATCACCGCGCGGGGGCGCATCGTCGAGGCCGCCGTGGCGCATTTCGTGGCGGCCAAGGATGAGATCGCGCGCGCCATCACCATCCAGATGGGCCGCCCGTTGCGCCACGCGCCCGGCGAGGTGGACGGCTTTGCGGCCCGGGCGCGTCACATGATCGACATCGCGGAAACAGCGCTCGCACCCATCGCCGCGCCCGCGCAAGCCGGCTTCACACGTTTCATCAGCCGCGAGCCCATCGGCGTGGCGCTCACCATCGCGCCGTGGAACTATCCCTTGCTGACCGCGGTGAACAGCATCGTGCCCGCGTTGATGGCGGGCAACACCGTCATCCTCAAGCATTCGGACCAGACGCCGCTGTGCGCGGAACTCATCGATCGCGCGTTTCGAGACGCGGGGGCGCCGAGAGGCGTCTTTCAATACCTGCACGCCAGCCACGACATCACCCAGCGGCTGATTTGCGCTCCCGAGATCGGCCATGTGTCCTTTACCGGCTCGGTGCGGGGAGGGCGCGTCGTCGAGAAAAGTGCGGCGGGCCGCTTCATCGGCGTCGGGCTGGAGTTGGGCGGAAACGATCCGGCCTATGTGCGAGAAGACGCCGACCTTGACGCGGCGGCAGAGTCTTTGGTCGACGGCGCTTTCTTCAATGCCGGCCAGTCCTGTTGCGGCATCCAGCGCATTTACGTGGCGCGCGGCGTACATGACGCGTTTGTCGAGCGCGCTGTTGCCTTGACGCACCGCTACGTGCTGGGCAATCCGCTGCAGCCGGACACGACGCTTGGTCCCGTTGTGCGTGCCCGCGCGGCGGCAGAGATTCTCGACGTCATCGAACAGGCGGTCAGTTCAGGTGCGGTAAATCTGATTGATCACTCGCATTTCAAAAATGCGAGTGAAGGCTCATCTATGAGCAAAAGCTCGTGTTATGTGGCGCCCGCTTTACTGACTCAGGTTGACCACCGGATGCGCATCATGAGCGACGAATGCTTTGGTCCGGTGGTTGGCATCATGCCGGTCGACAGCGACGATCAAGCCATTGCGCTGATGAACGACAGTCCGTATGGATTGACCGCCGCGGCCTATACGCAGGACGAAGCCGCCGCGTTGCGTATCGGCAGGCAGCTGCGCACCGGCACGTTCTTCATGAACCGCTGCGACTACCTCGATCCGGCGCTGGCGTGGACGGGCGTCAAACAATCGGGACGGGGCGTGTCCTTGTCGGCCGTCGGATACGAACAGCTCACGCAGCCCAAGTCTTTTCATCTGCGCAGCCTCTGACGCCGCGCCATCAGGATTCGCATCATGACCGTCCCCGCCGTCAACTGGAACTATCCCACCAACATCAAGGCAGGCCCCGGGCGCATCAAGGAGCTTGCGGGCTATTGCCGCGAGCTCGGCATGACACGCCCATTGCTCGTGACGGATCCAGGGCTCGCTGCGTTGCCCATGGTTCGCGACGCGGTAAGCGCATGCCGCGATGCAGAGCTGAATTGCGTGGTGTTCCACGACATCAAGGGCAATCCGACCGGTCGCAACGTCGATGACGGCGTGGCTGCGTTCAGGCGAGGGCAACATGATGGTGTGATCGCATTCGGCGGCGGCTCCGCGCTTGATGCGGCAAAGGCCATTGCATTGATGGCCGGGCAGGACCGGCCCCTATGGGACTTCGAAGACATCGGCGACAACCACCTGCGCGTCAATGCCGCCGCCATGGCGCCCGTCGTGGCCGCGCCCACCACCGCGGGCACGGGTTCCGAAGTCGGGCGCGCCTCCGTCATCACCGATGAGGCCGCGCAAGTAAAGCGCATCATCTTCCACGCCCGCATGCTGCCGTCCATCGTGATCCTGGACGCCGAACTCACGGTCGGCCTGCCGCCGAAAATCACGGCTGCCACGGGCATGGATGCGCTATCGCACAATCTCGAGGCCTATTGTTCGCCGGTCTTTCATCCCATGGCGGCCGGCATCGCTCTCGAAGGCATGCGCCTCATCAAGGAGTATCTGCCGCAGGCCGTCGCCGATGGCGCCGACCTGCAGGCGCGTCAGCAGATGTTTACCGCCTCATGTATGGGCGCCACCGCGTTTCAGCGCGGCCTGGGCGCGATGCACGCGCTCGCACATCCGCTTGGCGCGCTGTATGACGCACACCACGGGATGCTCAACGCCATCCTCATGCCTTATGTCTTGAAAGCCAACGAGCATGCGGTCGCGCCGCGTCTTGAAGCGCTCGCTCGCTACCTCGGCCTGCCGCAGCAGGGACCCGGGGCGGTGCTTGAGTGGGTGCTGGGGCTGCGCCAGGCAGTCGGCATCCCCCACACGCTGGCGGAAATCGGCTTGGACGATGCCCAGGCCGAGCGGGTAGGGCACATGGCGAGCCAGGATCCGTCCGCCGGAACCAACCCGGTAAATTTCTCCGCAGAAAAATATTCTCAGCTTTTCCGTGCAGCAATTCGCGGAAACCTGTAAGCTTCGCCCCCTCTGCGCGGAAACGCGGCGGAGGTGGAACTGAAATTTTGAATTCTTCGTCCGAATGGTTTGACAGCGGATTTGAAAGTGTTCATAATCTCAAGTTCTCCGCTGGAGGGGTGCCCGAGTGGTTAAAGGGGGCAGACTGTAAATCTGTTGGCCTTGCGCCTACGTTGGTTCGAATCCAACCTCCTCCACCAGAGACCCATACCTAAATCCAGGCGCGGTTAGCCTGGATTTGCAATGTAAGGCCCGAAAAACTGGGCGGCCTTCGCAAAGAAGGCGGCAAAGTTTAAAGGGCCTACGTTTCGAAGGGTTGGGAAGCGAGAAGGTGAAAGGGTTTGCCGCGGGTGTAGCTCAATGGTAGAGCAGAAGCCTTCCAAGCTTACGACGAGGGTTCGATTCCCTTCACCCGCTCCAAGATTTTTAAATGCCCATGTGGCTCAGTGGTAGAGCACTCCCTTGGTAAGGGAGAGGTCGCGCGTTCGATCCGCGCCATGGGCACCACAAATTCCAAATTCTTTTCTTCAGTCAGAAGCGCAATCCAGGTCAGGAGTCAGCCATGGCAAAAGGCAAGTTTGAACGTACCAAGCCGCACGTGAACGTGGGTACGATTGGTCACGTTGACCACGGCAAAACGACGTTGACGGCGGCGATCACGACCGTTCTGTCGACCAAGTTCGGCGGCGAAGCCAAGGGCTACGACCAGATCGATGCAGCTCCTGAAGAAAAGGCCCGCGGCATCACGATCAACACGGCCCACGTCGAGTACGAAACGGAAACGCGTCACTACGCGCACGTTGACTGCCCGGGCCACGCTGACTACGTCAAGAACATGATCACGGGCGCTGCCCAGATGGACGGCGCGATCCTGGTCGTGTCGGCCGCTGACGGCCCCATGCCGCAAACGCGTGAGCACATCCTGCTGAGCCGCCAGGTTGGCGTGCCGTACATCATCGTCTTCCTGAACAAGGCTGACATGGTTGACGACGCCGAGCTGCTCGAGCTGGTGGAAATGGAAGTTCGCGAACTGCTGTCCAAGTACGACTTCCCGGGCGACGACACCCCGATCGTCAAGGGTTCGGCCAAGCTGGCGCTGGAAGGCGACAAGGGCGAACTGGGCGAACAGGCCATCCTGTCGCTGGCTGCTGCGCTGGATTCGTACATCCCGACGCCTGAGCGTGCCATCGACGGCGCGTTCCTGATGCCCGTTGAAGACGTGTTCTCGATCTCGGGTCGCGGCACCGTGGTGACCGGCCGTATCGAACGCGGCATCATCAAGGTCGGCGAAGAAATCGAAATCGTCGGTATCGTTCCGACGGTCAAGACGACCTGCACGGGCGTGGAAATGTTCCGCAAGCTGCTGGACCAAGGTCAAGCCGGCGACAACGTGGGCATCCTGCTGCGCGGCACCAAGCGTGAAGACGTCCAGCGCGGTCAAGTTCTGGCCAAGCCGGGCTCGATCACCCCGCACACGGACTTCACGTCCGAGGTGTACATCCTGTCCAAGGAAGAAGGCGGCCGCCACACCCCGTTCTTCAACGGCTATCGTCCCCAGTTCTACTTCCGCACGACGGACGTGACCGGCACGATCGACCTGCCGGCCGACAAGGAAATGGTTCTGCCGGGCGACAACGTGACGATGACCGTCAAGCTGCTGGCCCCGATCGCCATGGAAGAAGGTCTGCGTTTCGCCATCCGTGAAGGCGGTCGTACCGTCGGCGCCGGCGTCGTCGCCAAGATCCTGAAGTAAGCAATACCCGGATGGGTAGGGTGGGCATTCATGCCCCTCTATCCATCTTTGCTGTAAAAGTAGTACTATGTATGGTTCCGCGAGCCGATGCAGGCGGAACAAGAGTTTGATGTGTTTAGGGGCATAGCTCAATTGGCAGAGCGTCGGTCTCCAAAACCGAAGGTTGTAGGTTCGATTCCTACTGCCCCTGCCACCGCCAGGATAAACCCGCGGGAGATCATCGCGAGTTACGCATTCACGGCGGCTCGCGTCGCAATATGTCTAATACCAGCGTTGAAACCGTAACCAGTACCGCCGACCGGGTCAAGCTCGGGCTGGCGGTTCTCGTCGTTATTGCTGGCATCGTCGGGTTTTCCGTGCTTAGCGCACAGCCGATGCCCGCTCGTATCGGTGTGTTCGTCGGCGGCCTCGTGATCGCAGCTGCGATCGCCTGGTTCAGCGAACCCGGTCGCCGTACCCTGAGCTTTGCCAGCGAGTCCTACAACGAAGTCAAGCGTGTCGCGTGGCCCACTCGCAAGGAAACGACCCAGATGACGGGTATCGTTTTTGCGTTTGTCGCGGTCATGGGCATTTTCATGTGGGTGCTCGACAAGGGCATCGAATGGATTCTCTACGGCCTGCTGCTGGGCTGGAAATAAGGACGGCAAATGAGTAAGCGTTGGTATGTCGTCCATGTGTACTCCGGCATGGAAAAAAGCGTACACAAGGCCCTGAACGAGCGCATCGAGCGCGCGGGCCTGCAAACGTCTTTTGGCCGCATTCTTGTGCCCTCCGAAGAAGTCGTCGAGGTCAAGGGCGGTCAGAAGTCGATTACCGAGCGCCGCATTTTCCCCGGTTACGTCCTGGTTGAAATGGACCTGACCGACGAAACGTGGCATTTGGTCAAGAACACCAACCGAGTCACCGGCTTTTTGGGCGGCTCGGGCAATCGTCCGACCCCGATTTCCGAAAAGGAAGTCGAAAAGATCCTCTCCCAGATGGAAGAGGGCGTCGAGAAACCCCGCCCCAAGATCCTGTTCGAAGTGGGCGAGATGGTTCGGGTCAAGGAAGGTCCGTTTGCGGACTTCAACGGCAACGTCGAAGAAGTCAACTACGAAAAGAGCAAGGTTCGTGTGTCCGTCACCATTTTTGGTCGCGCCACGCCCGTCGAGCTCGATTTCAGCCAGGTCGAAAAGACCTGAAATTAACCCCCGGGGAGCCCCGTCCGCACAGGCCAGGGCGATATAACCCGCAAGGAGCAAAGCATGGCGAAGAAGATCGTCGGCTTTATCAAGCTGCAAGTGCCGGCTGGTAAGGCTAACCCCTCCCCCCCGATTGGCCCGGCTCTGGGTCAGCGTGGCCTGAACATCATGGAATTCTGCAAGGCGTTCAACGCCAAGACCCAAGGCATGGAGCCTGGTCTGCCGATTCCGGTGGTGATCACCGCCTTCGCGGACAAGAGCTTCACCTTCATCATGAAGACCCCGCCCGCGACGGTCCTCATCAAGAAGGCCGCTGGCGTGCAAAAGGGTTCGCCCAAGCCGCATACCGACAAGGTCGGCACGCTGACGCGCGCACAAGCTGAAGAAATCGCCAAGGCCAAGGGTCCCGACCTGACCGCCGCCGATCTGGAAGCCGCAGTGCGCACGATCGCTGGCAGCGCCCGCAGCATGGGCATCACGGTTGAGGGGATCTAATCATGGCAAAGTTGTCCAAGCGCGCCGCCGCTATTGCACAAAAGATCGACCGCACCAAGCTGTACCCGGTCGCTGAAGCCCTGACCCTGGTCAAGGAAACCGCCGTCGCCAAGTTCAATGAATCCATTGACGTGGCCGTGCAACTCGGCATCGACCCGAAGAAGTCGGACCAACTGGTCCGCGGTTCGGTTGTGCTGCCCGCCGGCACCGGCAAGTCGGTTCGCGTCGCCGTGTTCGCCCAAGGCGACAAGGCTGAAGCCGCCAAGGCTGCTGGCGCTGACATCGTTGGTCTGGACGACCTGGCTGACAGCATCAAGGCCGGTCAAATGGACTTTGACGTCGTCATCGCCTCGCCCGACACGATGCGTGTCGTCGGCGCCCTGGGTCAGATCCTGGGCCCGCGCGGCCTGATGCCGAACCCGAAGGTCGGCACCGTGACCCCCGACGTCGCAACCGCTGTCAAGAACGCCAAGGCCGGTCAGGTTCAGTACCGTACCGACAAGGCCGGCATCATCCACGCGACGATCGGCCGTGCGTCGTTCGGCGTGGAACAGCTGCAAACCAACCTGGCCGCTCTGGTCGACGCCCTGCAAAAGGCGCGTCCCGCAGCTGCCAAGGGCATTTACCTGCGCAAGCTCGCCGTTTCGTCCACGATGGGCGGCGGTGCGCGTGTGGAAATTGCCTCGCTGTCGGCTTCCAACTAAGCCAACAGCAGTAAACGTACTTTGGGCTGCATCCGGACCCCTCCGGATGTTGCTGTCAAAGACCGCTGGAGCAGGGCAGTGGAAGGGATTCTTCCTTCCGCAAGGAAAGCAGCATCGCCGCTGCCCCGCTTAATCCCGGAGCTCGCATAGTCCGGATCCAGCGTAGACGGCGTCCCCAGGAAGATTTCTTTACCCGAAGAACTCGTCCAGGCGCCGCATTCGGTTGACGCGCAAGGCTCCGGCCCCAGGCGTCTTTTGATGGAGTGTTCAAACCGTGAGTCTCAATCGTCAAGAGAAAGCGGTGGTAATCGAGGAAGTCTCGGCGGAAGTCGCCAAGGCCCAATCGATTGTTATCGCTGAGTACCGTGGTCTGGACGTCGCCTCTGTCACCGTACTGCGCAAAACTGCGCGTGAATCGGGCGTGTATCTGCGTGTTCTGAAGAACTCGCTGGCCCGTCGTGCTGTTGCCGGCACGGCTTTCGAGCCGTTGGCTGAGCAACTGACCGGTCCGCTGATCTATGGCATCAGCACCGATCCGGTCGCGGCGGCCAAGGTCATCGCTGGCTTCGCGAAAAGCAACGACAAGCTGGTCATCAAGGCGGGCGCTCTGCCCAACAACTTGCTGAACCAAGAAGGTGTGAAGGCTCTGGCCACCATGCCCTCGCGCGAAGAGTTGCTGTCGAAGCTGCTTGGCACCATGCAAGCCCCCATCGCGCAATTCGTGCGTACGCTCAACGAAGTTCCGACCAAGTTCGCCCGTGGCCTCGCTGCCGTGCGCGACCAGAAGGCAGCGGCCTAATCGCCCTGCTGTCCGGAATTCGCTGAACGACGAAGCGACACCCAAACCCTGGCATTACCAAAATATTTGGAGTTCTGAAAAATGGCACTTAACAAAGCTGAAATCCTTGACGCCATCGCTGGCATGACCGTGCTCGAGCTGTCCGAGCTGATCAAGGAAATGGAAGAGAAGTTCGGCGTGTCGGCTGCTGCCGCTGCCGTCGCTGTTGCTGCTCCCGCCGCTGGTGGCGCTGCCGCCGCTGCTGAAGAGCAAACCGAGTTCACCGTCGTCCTGCAAGAAGCCGGCGCGAACAAGGTCAGCGTCATCAAGGCCGTGCGCGAGCTGACCGGTCTGGGTCTGAAGGAAGCCAAGGACCTGGTCGACGGCGCTCCGAAGCCCGTCAAGGAAGCTGTGGCCAAGGCTGACGCCGAAGCCGCCAAGAAGAAGCTGGAAGAAGCTGGCGCCAAGGTCGAAGTCAAGTAAGACCTGCGTCAACTGCCCGGGGACAGCACAGTTTGCAGTCCCCGGGCTTTTGCGTTTCCAGGAAACCCCTACTGAGGGTATGCCCATTCAGTGGGGTTTCCTGGAGTCGTATCACCTGGGGCCGTGGTTGACGGCCCATGCAACCTCGAGTCGGAGTGCTCATGCCTTACTCGTACACCGAAAAAAAGCGCATCCGCAAAAGCTTCGCCAAGCGTGAAGACGTTCAAAACGTTCCCTTCCTTTTGGCGACTCAGCTTCAATCCTACCTAACTTTCCTGCAGGCGGATACCGCCCCGTCCGAACGCGTAGCCGACGGTTTGCAGGCGGCGTTCTCGTCGATTTTCCCGATCGTTAGTCACAACGGTATGGCGCGCTTGGAGTTCGTGAGCTACGTGCTCGGCGAACCGGTGTTCGATGTCAAGGAATGTCAGCAACGTGGCCTGACCTATGCCTCGCCCCTGCGAGCCAAGGTCCGCCTGGTGCTGCTTGACCGCGAAGTCAGCAAGCCCACCGTGAAGGAAGTGAAGGAACAGGAAGTCTACATGGGCGAAATTCCGCTCATGACGGGCACGGGTTCCTTCGTCATCAACGGCACGGAGCGTGTCATCGTTTCGCAGCTGCACCGTTCGCCGGGCGTGTTCTTCGAACACGACCGCGGCAAGACGCACAGCTCGGGCAAGCTCCTGTTCTCGGCCCGCGTGATTCCTTACCGCGGCTCGTGGCTGGACTTCGAATTCGACCCGAAGGACGTCCTGTTCTTCCGCGTCGATCGCCGTCGCAAGATGCCTGTCACGATCCTGTGCAAGGCCATCGGCATGACGCCGGAATCCATCCTGGCCAACTTCTTCGACTTCGACAACTTCGAACTGAAGAGCGAAGGCGCGATGATGGAATTCGTGCCTGAGCGCTGGAAGGGCGAAATGGCCCGTTTCGACATCGCCGACCGTTCGGGCAAGGTGATCGTCGAAAAAGACAAACGCATCAACGCCAAGCACCTGCGCGACCTGGCTGCCGGCGGCATCCAGCGCATCTCCGTGCCGGAAGATTTCCTGTACGGCCGCGTGCTGGCCAAGAACATCGTCGATGAAGACACCGGCGAAGTCATCGCCAACGCCAACGACGAGATCACGGAAAGCGTGCTGGGCGCCCTGCGCGCCGCCAACGTGCACGATTTCCAGGCGCTGTACACCAACGACCTGGACCGCGGTCCCTACATCTCGCAAACGCTGCGTACCGATGAAACCGCCGACCAGATGGCCGCGCGCGTTGCCATCTACCGCATGATGCGTCCTGGCGAGCCGCCCACCGAAGAAGCGGTGGAAGCGCTGTTCCAGCGTCTGTTCTACAGCGAAGAGACATACGACCTGTCGCGCGTCGGCCGCATGAAGGTCAACAGCCGTCTGGGCCGTGGTGAGGACATCACCGGTCCGATGACGCTGACCAACGAAGACATCCTTGAAACCATCAAGGTGCTGGTTGAGCTGCGTAACGGCCGTGGCCAGATCGATGACATCGATCACTTGGGCAACCGCCGCGTGCGTTGCGTGGGCGAACTGGCCGAAAACCAGTTCCGCGCCGGTCTCGTGCGCGTCGAGCGCGCCGTCAAGGAACGTCTGGGCCAGGCCGAGACGGAAAACCTGATGCCGCACGACCTGATCAACTCCAAGCCGATCTCGGCTGCCATCAAGGAGTTCTTCGGTTCGAGCCAGCTCTCGCAGTTCATGGACCAGACCAACCCGCTGTCGGAAATCACGCACAAGCGTCGTGTTTCCGCACTGGGCCCGGGCGGTCTGACCCGCGAGCGCGCCGGCTTTGAAGTCCGCGACGTGCACCCGACCCACTACGGCCGCGTCTGCCCGATCGAAACGCCGGAAGGCCCGAACATCGGTCTGATCAACTCCATGGCGCTGTACGCTCGCTTGAACGAGTACGGCTTCCTGGAAACGCCTTACCGCAAGATTGTCGATGGCCGCGTCAGCGACCAGATCGACTACCTGTCGGCCATCGAAGAAAGCCACTACGTCATCGCGCAGGCCAACGCCGCGCTCGACGAAGAAGGCCGTTTCGTTGACGACCTGGTCGCCTGCCGTGAAGCTGGCGAAACGATGCTGACCGCCCCGGCCAACGTGCACTACATGGACGTTGCTCCGTCGCAGATCGTGTCGGTCGCTGCCTCGCTGATTCCGTTCCTCGAGCACGACGACGCGAACCGCGCACTGATGGGCGCCAACATGCAACGTCAGGCCGTGCCTTGCCTGCGCCCGGAAAAGCCGGTCGTGGGTACGGGTATCGAGCGCACCGTGGCCGTTGACTCGGGCACCACCGTGCAGGCGCTGCGTGGCGGTCTGGTCGACCACGTCGACGCCGAGCGCGTCGTGATTCGCGTGAACGACGAAGAAAACGTCGCCGGCGAAGTGGGCGTCGACATCTACAACCTGATCAAGTACACGCGTTCCAACCAGAACACGAACATCAACCAGCGTCCGATCGTCAAGCGTGGCGACCGCGTTGCCAAGGGCGACGTGCTGGCTGACGGCGCATCGACCGACCTGGGCGAACTCGCCCTGGGTCAGAACATGCTGATCGCGTTCATGCCCTGGAACGGCTACAACTTCGAAGACTCGATCCTGATCTCCGAAAAGGTCGTGGCGGATGACCGCTACACCTCGGTGCACATCGAGGAACTGACGGTTGTCGCTCGCGACACGAAGCTCGGACCGGAAGAAATCACCCGCGACATCAGCAACCTGGCTGAAACGCAGTTGAACCGTCTGGACGATTCCGGCATCACCTACATCGGCGCCGAAGTCAGCGCCGACGACGTGCTGGTCGGCAAGGTCACGCCCAAGGGCGAAACCCAGCTGACGCCGGAAGAAAAGCTGCTGCGCGCCATCTTCGGTGAAAAGGCGTCCGACGTTAAGGACACCTCGCTGCGCGTGCCTTCGGGCATGACCGGCACCGTGATCGACGTGCAGGTGTTCACGCGTGAAGGCATCGTGCGCGACAAGCGCGCTCAGTCCATCATCGACGATGAACTGCGCCGCTATCGCCAGGACCTGAACGACCAGCTGCGCATCGTTGAAAACGACCAGTTTGACCGTATCGAAAAGATGCTGGTCAACAAGACCGTCAACGGCGGCCCGCGCAAGCTGGCCAAGGGCGCGACGATCACCAAGGCCTACCTGGCCGACCTGGATCGCTGGCAGTGGTTCGACATCCGTCTGGCCGATGAGCCGCACGCTGTCGTGCTGGAACAGGCCAAGGAATCGCTCGAGCAGAAGCGTCACCAGTTCGATCTGGCCTTCGAAGAGAAGCGCAAGAAGCTGACGCAAGGCGACGAGCTGCCCCCGGGCGTGCTGAAGATGATCAAGGTCTACCTGGCCGTGAAGCGTCGTCTGCAGCCTGGCGACAAGATGGCAGGTCGTCACGGCAACAAGGGTGTGGTCTCGCGCATCACCCCGGTGGAAGACATGCCCCACATGGCTGACGGCACGCCGGCCGACATCGTTCTGAACCCGCTGGGCGTGCCCTCGCGGATGAACGTCGGCCAGGTGCTGGAAGTTCACTTGGGCTGGGCTGCCAAGGGTGTTGGCCATCGCATCGCCGACATGCTGCGTGACGAGCGCACGGCGCAGGTCAAGAACGTCCGCGCTTATCTGGACAAGGTCTACAACACGACCGGCTCCGGCGCGCGCATCGACGAACTGACCGATGACGAAGTCATGGAGATGGCCCAGAACCTCAAGAACGGCGTGCCGTTCGCGACGCCCGTCTTCGACGGCGCGACCGAAGAGGAAATCACCAAGATGCTGGAACTGGCCTATCCGGATGACGTCGCCGAGCGCATGGCGCTGACGCCTTCGCGTACGCAGGCATGGCTGTTCGACGGCCGCACGGGCGAGCAATTCGAGCGCCCCGTGACTGTCGGCTACATGCACTACCTGAAGCTGCACCACTTGGTCGACGACAAGATGCACGCCCGTTCCACCGGCCCGTACTCGCTCGTGACCCAGCAGCCGCTGGGCGGCAAGGCGCAGTTCGGCGGCCAGCGTTTCGGGGAAATGGAAGTGTGGGCGCTGGAAGCATACGGCGCCGCCTACACCCTGCAGGAAATGCTGACGGTGAAGTCGGACGACATCAACGGTCGTACCAAGGTTTACGAGAACATCGTCAAGGGCGACCACGTGATCGACGCCGGCATGCCGGAATCGTTCAACGTTCTGGTCAAGGAAATCCGCTCGTTGGCCCTGGACATGGATTTGGAGCGTAACTAATGAAAGCGCTACTCGACCTCTTTAAGCAAGTCTCTCAAGACGAGCAGTTCGATGCCATCAAGATCGGCATCGCCTCGCCCGAGAAGATCCGTTCGTGGTCCTACGGCGAAGTCCGCAAGCCCGAGACGATCAACTACCGCACGTTCAAGCCCGAGCGTGACGGCCTGTTCTGCTCCAAGATCTTTGGCCCGATCAAAGACTACGAGTGCCTGTGCGGCAAGTACAAGCGCCTGAAGCACCGTGGCGTGATCTGCGAAAAGTGCGGCGTTGAAGTCACCGTCGCCAAGGTTCGCCGTGAACGCATGGGCCACATCGAGCTGGCCAGCCCCGTCGCGCACATCTGGTTCCTGAAGAGCCTGCCGTCGCGTCTGGGCATGGTGCTCGACATGACCCTGCGCGACATCGAACGCGTGCTGTACTTCGAAGCCTGGTGCGTGATCGAACCCGGCATGACGCCGCTCAAGCGCGGCCAGATCATGTCGGACGACGATTTCCTGGCCAAGACCGAGGAATACGGCGACGACTTCCGTGCCCTGATGGGCGCCGAAGCCGTGCGCGAACTGCTGCGCACCATCGACATCGACCGCGAAGTGGAAACGCTGCGCGGCGAACTGAAGGCCACCAGCTCGGAAGCCAAGATCAAGAAGATCTCCAAGCGCCTGAAGGTGCTGGAAGGCTTCCAGAAGTCTGGCATCAAGGCCGAGTGGATGGTCATGGAAGTGCTGCCCGTGCTGCCGCCGGACCTGCGTCCGCTGGTGCCGCTGGACGGCGGCCGCTTCGCGACCTCCGACCTGAACGACCTGTACCGCCGCGTCATCAACCGCAACAACCGTCTGAAGCGTCTGCTCGAGCTCAAGGCGCCTGAAATCATCCTGCGCAACGAAAAGCGCATGCTGCAGGAAGCAGTCGACTCGCTGCTGGACAACGGCCGCCGTGGCAAGGCCATGACGGGCGCCAACAAGCGCCAGCTCAAGTCCCTGGCCGACATGATCAAGGGCAAGAGCGGTCGTTTCCGTCAGAACCTGCTGGGCAAGCGCGTCGACTACTCGGGCCGTTCGGTCATCGTGGTGGGTCCGCAGCTCAAGCTGCATCAGTGCGGTCTGCCCAAGCTGATGGCCCTGGAACTGTTCAAGCCGTTCATCTTCAATCGTCTGGAGATGATGGGCCTGGCCACGACCATCAAGGCTGCCAAGAAACTGGTCGAAAGCCAGGAACCGGTGGTCTGGGACATCCTGGAAGAAGTCATCCGCGAACACCCGGTCATGCTGAACCGTGCGCCGACGCTGCACCGTCTGGGCATCCAGGCGTTCGAGCCGGTGCTGATCGAAGGCAAGGCCATCCAGCTGCACCCGCTGGTTTGCGCGGCGTTCAACGCCGACTTCGACGGTGACCAGATGGCCGTTCACGTGCCGCTGTCGCTGGAAGCCCAGCTGGAAGCGCGCACGCTGATGCTCGCGTCCAACAACGTGCTGTTCCCGGCCAACGGCGAACCGTCGATCGTGCCGTCGCAAGACATCGTGCTGGGTCTGTACTACACGACCCGCGAGCGCATCAACGGCCGTGGCGAAGGCATCTTCTTCATGGACGTCGCTGAAGTCCAGCGCGCCTACGACAACAACGAAGTCGAGCTGCAAAGCCGCATCACCGTGCGCCTGAAGGAACATGAGCGCGACGAGAACGGCGAATGGCAACCGGTCATCCGCCGTCACGAGACGACGGTCGGCCGCGCGCTGCTGTCCGAGATCCTGCCCAAGGGCCTGCCCTTCACCGTCCTGAACAAGGCGCTGAAGAAGAAGGAAATCTCGCGTCTGATCAACCAGTCGTTCCGCCGCTGCGGCCTGCGCGACACGGTGATCTTCGCCGACAAGCTGATGCAGTCGGGCTTCCGCCTGGCCACGCGCGGCGGTATCTCGATCGCCATGGGCGACATGCTGATCCCGACCGCCAAGGAAGGCATCCTGGCCGAAGCCAGCCGCGAAGTGAAGGAAATCGACAAGCAGTACTCGTCGGGTCTGGTCACGTCCCAAGAGCGCTACAACAACGTTGTGGACATCTGGGGCAAGGCTGGCGACAAGGTCGGCAAGGCGATGATGGAACAACTGGCCACCGAGCCCGTGATCAACCGTCACGGCGAGGAAGTGCGCCAGGAGTCCTTCAACTCCATCTACATGATGGCTGACTCGGGCGCCCGCGGTTCGGCTGCCCAGATCCGCCAGCTGGCCGGTATGCGCGGCCTGATGGCCAAGCCGGACGGCTCGATTATCGAAACGCCCATTACCGCAAACTTCCGTGAAGGCCTGAACGTACTCCAGTACTTCATTTCCACTCACGGTGCGCGTAAGGGTCTGGCCGATACGGCACTGAAGACCGCGAACTCGGGTTACCTGACCCGTCGTCTGGTCGACGTGACGCAGGATCTGGTCATTACCGAAGACGACTGCGGCACGTCGCAGGGCTACAACATGAAGGCCCTGGTCGAAGGCGGTGAAGTCATCGAACCGCTGCGCGACCGTATCCTCGGCCGCGTCGCTGCCGTGGACATCGTCAACCCGGACACGCAGGAAACGGCCATCGTCGCCGGCACCCTGCTGGACGAAGATCTGGTCGACACCATCGACCGCATCGGCGTGGACGAAGTCAAGGTCCGCACGCCGCTGACCTGCGAAACGCGTCATGGTCTGTGCGCGCACTGCTACGGCCGCGACCTGGGTCGTGGTTCGCCGGTCAACCAGGGCGAGGCAGTTGGCGTTATCGCTGCCCAGTCCATCGGTGAACCGGGCACGCAGCTCACGATGCGTACGTTCCACATCGGTGGCGCGGCGTCGCGTTCGGCCCTGGCCAGCGCGGTGGAAACCAAGTCGACCGGTACCGTCGGTTTTGCCAGCACGATGCGCTACGTCACGAACGCCAAGGGCGAACGTGTCGCGATCTCGCGCTCGGGCGAACTGGCGATCTTCGACGACAACGGCCGCGAACGCGAACGTCACAAGATCCCGTACGGCGCGACCGTGCTGGTGGGCGATGGCGAAGCCGTGAAGGCTGGCGCGCGCCTGGCAACGTGGGATCCGCTGACCCGTCCGATCGTGTCCGAATACGGCGGCGCCGTCCGCTTCGAGAACATCGAAGAAGGCGTGACCGTTGCCAAGCAGGTGGACGAAGTCACCGGCCTGTCGACGCTCGTCGTCATCACGCCGAAGACCCGTGGCGGCAAGATCGTCATGCGTCCGCAGATCAAGCTGGTCAACGAGAATGGCGAAGACGTCAAGATCGCCGGCACCGATCACTCGGTGAACATCTCGTTCCCGGTGGGTGCGCTGATCACGGTGCGTGACGGCCAGCAGGTTGCCGTCGGTGAAGTTCTGGCGCGTATTCCGCAAGAATCGCAAAAGACCCGCGACATTACCGGCGGTCTGCCGCGTGTGGCCGAACTGTTCGAAGCCCGTTCGCCGAAGGACGCCGGCATGCTCGCCGACGTCACCGGTACGGTTTCGTTCGGCAAGGACACCAAGGGCAAGCAGCGTCTGGTCATCACCGACCTGGAAGGCGTGAGCCACGAGTTCCTGATTCCGAAGGAAAAGCAGGTGCTGGTGCACGACGGCCAGGTGGTGAACAAGGGCGAAATGATCGTGGACGGCCCGGCCGATCCCCACGACATCCTGCGCCTGCAAGGCATCGAGAAGCTGGCGACGTACATCGTCGACGAAGTGCAGGACGTTTACCGTCTGCAGGGCGTGAAGATCAACGACAAGCACATCGAAGTGATTGTTCGTCAGATGCTGCGCCGTGTGAACATCGTTGACGCGGGCGACACCGAGTTCATCCCGGGCGAGCAGGTCGAGCGCTCCGAGCTGTTGAACGAAAACGACCGCGTCACGGCTGCCGACCTGCGTCCGGCTACGTACGACAACGTGCTGCTGGGTATCACGAAGGCCTCGCTGTCGACCGACTCGTTCATCTCGGCTGCTTCGTTCCAGGAGACCACCCGTGTCCTGACCGAAGCCGCCATCATGGGCAAGCGCGACGACCTGCGTGGCTTGAAGGAAAACGTCATCGTCGGCCGCCTCATCCCGGCGGGTACCGGCCTGGCTTACCACCATGCACGCCGCGACAAGGAACAGCTGGAGGCGGCGGAACGCGAAGCCGCTCGCCAGCAGGCCAACCCGTTCGAAGACGCACCGGTCACGGTGGGTTCGGACGCCGAGACGCCTGCTTCCGACGTGGGTACCGACGACGCCGCCGAATAAGCGGATCGTCTGGACAGGTTCCACCGCGAGGCTGCGGTGGAAGCCTGAAAATAAAAAAGGCCGCTGATGCGAATCAGCGGCCTTTTTGCTTGCGAAAAGAACGGGTGCGGCAGGACTACCTGGCGGCCTGCGCGCGGGCGCGCTGGAAGACCGGTCCCCAGACCGGATGACCGGCTTCGGCGGGGGCGAGTTCAAATGCCGGATCCAGCACCAGGATACGCGCGAAGCTGTCCTCGCAAAGCTGGGTATAACGCGTCACGCAATAGCTGAACGCCTGAAGCTTATAGGCCTCTATGCGTACTGCTTTGGACGAGTTGGCCAGGGTATCGGACCGGGCAACGCCGCGGATGACTTCGCCATATTGACCGGCACTGTATTGGTCGCGCACCTGCTGCAGCTCGGCCAGGGCTTCGGCCGTCGGAGGGCTCTCGGGTTTCGGTTTAGAGATGCCCGCGCAACCGGCCAGGAGGGCCGATACGCCAAGCAGACTGCTCAGGATGCGAATTTTCATGGCTTCCAAAGATGTAGGGTGATGACGCAGTACGCTATCGTGCCACAGCCTGATGCGCTCGGACATTTTCGGCAATGTCCTGACCTTGCGGATTGGATAATATTCCGCCTAAATAGCCCCTGAACCCGTTTTGGCGCGCACGCGCAGCTTCGATGATGTCTACTCCCGCCGGCTTGTTGACGCCGCGTGGCCCCTTTTCCGGCGCCGCGCCGTTGGCCCTGCGCCCGTTGAGCGCCATTGCCGCCAGCGCGGCAGGCGGGGTGCCGGAGTCGCGCATCAAGCGGCTTCTCTCGGACCTTCTGCCGTCTCTCGTCGCACTGCATGCGCAGGGCGAAATCTGTGGCGACATTTCGCTCGAAACCGTCGGCATGGACGAGAACGCGCGCGCGCATCTGCTGCCCGAACTGGCGGTGGCGCGGTCGCGCCGTTCCAGCCGGACGCCGGCCGCCGGCTTCGCGCCGTTCGAGCTGTACACCGATTCAATGGAATGGCCGCGCGGCCCCTGGTCGGACATCTACTCCCTATGCGCGGTGGCGTACGCCCTGGTGATCGGCAGTCGGCCGCCGCCGGCGCCGGAACGCCGCGCCCACGACGAATACGAAGCGCTGGCGGACATGGGGCTGCCCAAGTACAGCCAGGAATTCCTGCGTGTCATCGATGCCGGAATGTCGATGGACACCAAGGCGCGGCCGCAGTCGTTGGCAGAGCTGGCCAGCCTGCTGGGCGTTGCGGCCTACGACGAACCCGAAGCGCCCGAAGACGAATTGGACGAAGTGGCCAAGGTCGCGCCCATGGCGGGTTTGCCGGAACGGCGCGAGCCCGCCCGCCGGCGGGGACCGTTGCTGTTCTGGCTGTTGATCCTGGCGCTCATCGGCGCAGGCGTCTACGCGTGGTTTCAGTGGGGCAAGGGTACGCCCAACGCCCTCATCACGCGCTCGGAAGTCGTGCAGCCGAATCCGCCCGTCGTGCATCCGTTGCCGCAGACTCCGCCGCCCGCGCCACCGCCGGCGCCAGCGGCCACCCAGGCGCCTGCGGATCTGCCGTCGTTGACGGCCAGCGGCGCCGCATCCGGCCAGCCAGCCGCCGCCGGGTCTGCCGCGACGGCCGCCGCCTCATCCGCGGGGGCGCAGTCAAATCCGGCGAGTACCGCCGAGGCGCCGCCAACCCCCGAAGTGCAGGGACCGGCGCCTCCCGCCGCGACTGAAGAAGCGCCCAAGCCCAAGCCGGTGCCGGTCACCGTGCGGCTGGACATCCGTCCATGGGGTGAAGTCTGGATCAACGGCGTGGCGCGCGGCATCAGCCCGCCCGTGAAGGACCTCAAGCTGATTCCGGGCAAGTACCAGGTGGTCGTGCGCAACGCCGACCTGCCGCCGTTGCGCATGACGCTCGAGGTCAAGCCGGGCAAGCCGGCGGTCATCTCGCACACCTTCCAGTAAATAAGGCGGACTACACCTTCGGCAGGTGCAGGATGAACTCGGAGCCGACGCCCGGTTCACTCTGCACCTCGATGCGCCCGCCATGCCGTTTGGCGACGGTGTGCACGAAAGCCAGTCCCAACCCGGCACCGCCCACATCCCCCCGCGTTTCAACGCCCACTCGCGCAAACGGTTCGAACAACCGGGCTACGTCCTGGGCCGCGATTCCCTGGCCTTGATCCTTGATGCGCACGCGCCAGAAGCTGGGCTGTTCATCAATGCCGCATTCGATCCGCGTGCCGCTGGCGCTGTACTTGATGGCGTTGTCGACCAGATTGCAGAGCGCGCGTATCAGCAGCGTCTGTTCGCCGCGGGTGTAGGCAACCGGGAGCGGCATCCGGGTCTCCAATGCGATGCCGCGTTTGTTGGCAGACGGCCAGAGATCGTCGACGGCGTCCTGCAGCAAACTGCCCAGATCCAGCTCGATGGTGCTGATCGGCATCGATTCGGCACGTGTCAGATGCACGAAGTCATCGACCAGCGTGAGCGTGCGATTGGCCAGCATCGCAATGCGCTCGAGCGTGTCGGGCCGCACTTCCTGCTGCCCGCCTTCCCGCGATAGCTCCACCAACGCAAGGATCGAGCTTTGCGGCGCGCGCATGTCGTGCGAGATGAAGCGCAGCGTTTCTTCGCGTTGACGCTCGGCCTGGCGAATGCTTGAGATGTCGGTCAGCGTGGCGACCGTGCCTGCGAACTGGCCCTCGGCCGTGTGGATAGGGGCGCATTTCAGGATCAGGTCGCGGCCGGCGCGGTCGCGCACTTCGACGTCCGCGCTCCAAGGCGAGGCGGCGTCGGCGGGCGGACGGCCGCTTAATGCCTCTGCCACGCGTGTCCGCGCCGCCTCGTCGGCGAGGGTATGTTCCAGCAGGTGCGCTGCCGGCCGGCCGATCCGAGGCGGACGGATGCCAAGCCGCTGGAAGAACAGGATGGCGGCCTGGTTGCGGAATCGCATGCGGCCTTCCTGGTCGAACACCAACGTCGCATCCGGCATGCCGTCCAGCCCGTCAGCCAGGAACCGCCGCAGGTTGCGCACTCGCGCCAGCGCACGCCGAAGTTCGCCGACCCGGCTCTCCAGCGACGCATTGGGATTGGCAAGCTGCACGCGGGCTTCGTTCAGGATCGGGGGGTATTCGCGCTGCAGGCGTTGCAGTTCCGTATCCATATAGCGCAGCGCGGCTTCCTGATTGCGCCAGCTCCAGAGCGGATAGCACAAGGCCACGCCTGCCAACGCTGCGGTCGGTGCAAACCACAGATAGGCCTGGGCAAGCAGCAGCCACGATGCAAGCGGGATGGCGGCCAGCAGCGCAAGGCTGACCAGCAGCGCCTTCTTGGGCGACAGGCGCCACAAGGCCAGGCTGGCGAGCAACACCGGCAATAGCGCGAAAAGCGCGCTCCACCAGGCAGGCGGCCGCTGGAAGGCGATGTCGTCCCGCGCGGCCTGCAGAACGTTGGCGATGATCTCCACGCCCGATATGCCGCTGACGTCGTGCGACACCGGCGTCGGATATTCGTCGCCCAGGCCCGTCGCCCAGGCGCCCACCAGCACGTACTTGCCGCGCAGCTCCTCGGGCGTCCAATCGCCCCGCAGCACCGAAAGATAGGAGACGGTCCGCACGTGGCCGGGCGGGCCTGCGTACGGGATCAGGATCCGTCCGTCGGCGTTTGCACGCTTGAGCAACCGTTGGGCGCGATCAGCTTCGCCGCCGACCTCGAGCATCGAGATGGCCAGATGATTTCTGCGGTCGCCGGCAAATTGCGCGGTGAGGGCGGCTTCGCGCACGACGCCGTCCGGGTCGATGACTGCATTGATGAAGCCGGTGGAGGCCGATGCCTGCGCCAATTCGGGGATCGGCAGGCCGATGGCCGTCGGGTTTTTCAGACGGTCCAGAACCACGGGCAGCACGGTGTGCGCGTTGCGCCGGATGCTGTCCGCCAGGATGGCATCGTCTGCGGCATTGATCTTGTCTGGCTCGGCAAAGATGAGATCCACCCCCACAGCCCGCGCGCCCGTCAGCCGGTCGAGCAAGGCCGCGTGGATGGCACGCCGCCACGGCCAGCGTCCCAGCGCGTCGATGCTCGCGTCGTCGATCGCCACGACCAGGATGTCCGGATCAGCCGGACGGCCCGTCATCATCACCGCGCGGTCGTAGAAGACCTGATCAAGACGGCCGAGCCCGTTGAAAGTGCCCAGGAAAGCGGCCAGCGCCGCCAACGCCAACGTCAGCCACAATCCGGACCGCCAGGACCGGTCGAGCGAGTCGGCGGGGGCGGCCATGGCGCCTGTCCTAGTACGCGGTCAGCGTCACAAGCCCGCCAGAGCCGCTGCCAACGCCAAGGCCGTACGACGTCATCAACATGTTCGCGCCCTCGAAGGATCGGACCGAATCAGCCCCGTGCAGGCCAAGCGCATCGACGGCGCGCACCGACACGTAGAACGTGCCGGGGCCCGGCGCGGAAAAGCGGATGTCGTTGGCGGGAAAGCTGGCGGACGACACGGGCAGCGCGCCATCGGCATCGCGCGAGACGCGAACCAGATAGCTTTGCGCCCCTTGGACCGGCGCAAACGGCACCGACCACGTGCCGCCGGCGCGTACCGGATCGCCCAATTGCGGCGCGGCGAGCAGCGGACGCAGGGCGGACATGGCGCCGTCGGCGCCCACCGCGGCGCCGTAACCTTGCGCCACCGCGACCGGCTTGGCGGGCGAATCGCCGGGCGCGTGCGCCTGCAAGCGCACGCTGCCTTCCAGGACTTCGCTATGGACGCCTTGCGCGCTGCTCTGCACGCGGAATCGCGTGCCGCGCACGCCCGTCACGGCGACCGGCGTGCGGATCTCGAAACGGCCCACGCCCTGGCCCGCTGGCGCGACGCTGGATTCCACGCTGCCGCGCCGCACATTGATCACCGAATCCGTCAGCGCAGTGCCTTCGAACTGGCGCAGGCGTGTGAGGTCCACCGCGCCGTTGGACGGCAACGTGAGCCGCGATCCGTCGGCAAGCTGCAGGGTGACGAAACCGTTGGGGGCGGTTTCCAGCGTGCTGCCTTCGGACACGGGCGTTCCGGGCTGCACGGACTTGCCATTCAGGCTGGCCTGACCGCTGACGTGCACGACCTGCGCCTGCGCGTCGCGCACCGGAATCATCGCCAGCGGGATGTGCAGTTCCAGCCCGATTGGCAGCAGTTCCGGGATGGTGACCTTGTTGAGCGTCTGCAACCGGTTCCAGTTGCCTTGGTTGCGTGTGTACTGCGTGGCCAGTTCGATCAGCGTCTCGCCCTGGCGCACGCGATGGATGAAGTCGTCGCCCAATGCGCCGGCGGGCTGGCTGTGCGCGGGGGCGGCCAGCATCATGCAGGAAGCCAGGACAAGCAGAGAAAGCGCGCGGAAGCGGCTCATGGCAAACGATTCTCCAGGGATTCGGGCGACGCCGTTACGGCGAGAGGTTCTGGCCGTCGTCGGACGGGCTGACCAGTTCGAGCCGGTAGCCAAGCGCATAAGAGGAGGTCAGGCGCACGCCGTGCTGCGGACGGAGCTGCAGCTTCTGCCGGATGTTCGACAGGTGCGTATCCAACGTGCGCGAGGTGGCGGGGATTTCGCGGTTCCAGACGCACTCGGCGAGCACGTCGCGCGACATGAGCCGGCCGACATTGCGAAAGAACAGCAGCGCCAGCTCGAATTCCTTCGGGGCCAGCGAAATCGCGACGTCGTCCAGCGAAATGGCGCGCGCCGCGGGGTCGACCCGATACCGCGCGACTTCAATGGTCTGGTCGACGGACTCGGCGATCTGGCTGCGGCGCAGCAGCGCCGCGACCCGTGCCAGAAGCTCGAGCGGACGCATCGGCTTGACGATGTAGTCGTCCGCGCCTGCACGCAGGCCTTCGACCAGATCATCCTCGGCCGACCGGTTGGTCAGGAAAATCACGGGAATGCGCGCGCCGATGTGTGTGCGCAGCCAGCGGACGACGTCGTCGCCGTCGATGTCGGGCAGGTGCCAGTCCAGCAGCACCAGGTCATACGTTTCAGTGCGAAGGGCGGCGAGCAGATCCCGGCTCTGGTGATAGCTGGTGCAAGCATAGCCGGCGGCGGTCAGAACTTGCTGGATGCGCCGAGCCTGGTCCAGGTCGTCTTCCAGCGACGCGATTTTCATTAGACGAGTTCTCGCGAAAGTTGGCTGCGCAGGCGCGCGTGTGGCGACCTAGCAAAACGAAGGGGAGATTTATGTAAACGAATGATAACTCGGGAAAACCCTTCGGCGGCTACGTTATGGCAAGAACTGTCAAACATTGCAAAGTTGACGAATCTTGACTGGAGTTGTTGCATAGGGCGAAGCCAAACTGTTCCAACGATGTCACCAGCCGCGGCACAGCAGGCGGTGCAAGGGGAGGGAATGCAGACCGGAACAGATATGAATCAATTGCGCATACTTGTGATGTCACCGGACGAAACCGTGCGCGGTTCGTCCGTGTCCACGCTGTTGCAGGCCGGCATCTCGGCTCGCGGGTGCTCGACCTCGTTGGAATTGTTCGGCCTGCTCAGCAGCGGCCACCACGACGCCGTGGTTCTGGACATCGGCGCGTCGGGCGAAATCGGTTACGCCCTCATTGCGCGGCTGCATGGCTCCGCACCGCTGGGCATCGTGGTTGTCGGCAAGGGCATGCCGGTGGACAGCCGCTTGCGCTGCCTGCAGAGCGGCGCCGATGCCTGCCTGCCCGATCCCCAGGATCCTCGGGAACTCGTCTGCATCTTGCTGGCGCTGGCGCGCCGCCTGCCGGCGGCCGCCGATCCCGCCGAGCCGCAGGACGCCGGCAGCGGCCGCTGGGAGCTCCACGACCAGGGCTGGACGCTGGCCGCCCCGAATGGCGTCACGCTGTCGCTGTCCGCCAACGAGCGCCTCATCGTTCGCGCCCTGCTGAACGTGGCGGGAAAGGCGGTCGACCGGGAAGCCCTGGGGAACGAATTGCAGGTGGAGGGGGGCGCTGCACGAGCCAGCAGCGCGCGCAGCATCGACGTTATCGTCAGCCGGCTGCGGCGCAAGGCCGAACAGGCAGGCGTGGTGTTGCCGATCCGCACGGTATACGGCAGCGGCTATCTTTTTACAGACCGCTAAACGCGCACGCTGTACACTCCGCGGATCCATGCCGGAGGGCAGGGATTGCCCGGATAGGGCGTCACGGCCGGCCGCACTTGCCGGTCCTCGATCTGCCCGCTACGTGGCCCCAATTTTCGCCAGCGGCGCTCAAATGCCCCGCTTTTCGCGCCAACTCGCCGCTGCGCGACACTTACAAAAAACTTTGACAGTAGCCCTTGATCTCAGTTATGCTAAAGGGCTTACTGCTTTATTTCGCGCGCAAAATCCGCACGCTCAGGCAGACAGTTCAGGATCAGGGCCCAAAGGCGCGTCACGAACCTTTGTCCTTGGCCCAGCTAGCACCAACTGTTTTTCTGGCTGCACCCGATTTTGTGCGTTTGTCATGGTTTGTTGGCAAGCCCGCTCTTTTACGTATTTGAACGTTTGAGGCGGTTTTGCGCGAACTGCCTTCTCCGAAAGCTCACCCGCTCCAGGAGACGAGTACGTAAGTACTTACCAGTGGTACGTAAAAGGGATTTCAAAGGTCATGCCTACCATTAGCCAACTCGTGCGCAAGCCGCGCGAAGTCAGCATCATCAAAAGCAAGAGCCCCGCGCTCGAAAACTGCCCGCAACGCCGCGGCGTGTGCACTCGCGTGTACACCACCACCCCCAAGAAGCCGAACTCCGCTCTGCGTAAGGTTGCCAAAGTGCGTCTGACCAACGGTTACGAAGTCATTTCGTACATCGGCGGTGAAGGCCACAACCTGCAAGAGCACTCGGTGGTTCTGGTGCGTGGCGGCCGTGTGAAGGACTTGCCCGGTGTGCGTTATCACATCGTGCGCGGTTCCCTTGACCTGCAAGGCGTCAAGGACCGTAAGCAAGCCCGCTCGAAGTACGGCGCCAAGCGCCCGAAGAAGGCTTAATAGCAAGTCGGCAGTACCCCCACGT
The DNA here is from genome assembly GCF_040775605.1 of Achromobacter animicus. NCBI lineage: Bacteria > Pseudomonadati > Pseudomonadota > Betaproteobacteria > Burkholderiales > Alcaligenaceae > Achromobacter > Achromobacter animicus. The sequence continues at coordinate 6,095,248 of NZ_JAYGJK010000001.1, read as the reverse complement.
GACGGAAGTCCGTCACCCGGGAAGTGCGACCGCGCCGTCCAGATGATGGGAAGGTGCGCGGCACGTAAGGGGTCGTCCCAATGGACGGCCATGGCCGTGTAACGAAACACGGTTCAACTGAACAGACACAAGGAAGCAACAATGCCCCGTCGTCGCGAAGTACCCAAGCGCGAGATTCTGCCCGATCCCAAGTTCGGCAGCGTCGAGCTCGCCAAGTTCATGAACGTCGTCATGCTGGACGGCAAGAAGGCCGTCGCCGAGCGCATCGTTTACGGCGCCCTCGAGCAAGTCGCCACCAAGACCGGCAAAGAGCCGATCGAGGTTTTCAGCCTGGCGATCAACAACATCAAGCCGATCGTCGAAGTCAAGAGCCGCCGCGTTGGCGGTGCCAACTACCAAGTGCCGGTTGAAGTGCGCCCCGTGCGCCGCCTGGCCCTGGCTATGCGTTGGCTCCGTGAAGCCGCCAAGAAGCGTGGCGAGAAGTCGATGGATCTGCGTCTTGCTGGCGAACTGATCGACGCCTCCGAAGGTCGTGGCGCCGCGATGAAGAAGCGCGAAGACACGCACAAGATGGCAGAGGCCAACAAGGCCTTCAGCCATTTCCGCTGGTAATTTAAGGACTAATCCACCATGGCCCGCAAAACCCCGATCGAGCGCTATCGCAACATTGGTATCTCTGCGCACATCGATGCAGGGAAGACCACCACGACCGAACGTATCCTGTTCTACACCGGCGTCAATCACAAGATTGGCGAAGTGCATGATGGCGCAGCCACCATGGACTGGATGGAGCAAGAGCAAGAGCGTGGCATCACCATTACGTCGGCTGCTACGACGGCGTTTTGGCGTGGCATGGCCGGCAACTACCCCGAGCACCGCATCAACATCATCGACACCCCGGGACACGTGGACTTCACCATCGAGGTGGAACGTTCCATGCGCGTCCTGGATGGTGCTTGCATGGTCTACTGCGCGGTGGGCGGTGTTCAGCCCCAGTCCGAAACCGTGTGGCGTCAAGCCAACAAGTACGGCGTGCCGCGTCTGGCCTTCGTCAACAAGATGGACCGCACCGGCGCCAACTTCTTCAAGGTCTATGACCAGCTGAAGAACCGCCTGCGCGCCAATCCCGTGCCGATCGTCATTCCCATTGGCGCCGAAGACACGTTCCAAGGCGTGGTCGACCTGGTCAAGATGAAGGCGATCATTTGGGACGAAGCCAGCCAAGGCACCAAGTTCGACTACAAGGACGTTCCGGCCGAGCTGGAAGGTCTGGCGAACGAATGGCGTGAAAAGCTGGTTGAAGCCGCCGCTGAGTCGTCGGAAGAGCTGATGAACAAGTACCTGGAAACGGGTTCCTTGGAAGAAGCCGAAATCAACCTGGCCATCCGTCAACGCACCATCGCTGGCGAAATCCAGCCGATGCTGTGCGGCACCGCCTTCAAGAACAAGGGCGTGCAGCGCATGCTGGACGCGGTCATCGACTACCTGCCTTCGCCCGTGGACATCCCCCCGGTCGACGGTCAGGACGACGATGGCAACGCCATCAAGCGCAATGCCGACGACACCGAGAAGTTCTCGGCCCTGGCATTCAAGCTGATGAGCGATCCGTTCGTGGGTCAATTGACCTTCGTGCGTGTGTACTCGGGCGTCCTGAAGTCGGGCGATACGGTCTACAACCCCATCAAGGGCAAGAAGGAACGTATCGGCCGCATTCTGCAGATGCACGCGAACAACCGCGAAGAAATCAAGGAAGTGTTGGCAGGCGACATCGCCGCCGTGGTCGGCCTGAAGGACGTGACCACCGGCGAAACGCTGTGCGACATCGACTCCCACATCCTGCTCGAACGCATGATTTTCCCGGAGCCCGTGATTTCGCAGGCCGTCGAACCCAAGTCGAAGGCTGACCAGGAAAAGATGGGTCTGGCGCTGTCGCGTCTGGCTCAGGAAGATCCGTCGTTCCGCGTGCGCAGCGACGAAGAATCCGGCCAAACCATCATTTCCGGCATGGGCGAGCTCCACCTGGAAATTCTGGTCGACCGCATGAAGCGCGAATTCGGCGTGGAAGCCAACGTCGGCAAGCCGCAAGTGGCCTACCGCGAAACCATCCGCAAGGTCTGCGAAGAAGTCGAAGGCAAGTTCGTCAAGCAGTCGGGCGGTCGTGGTCAGTACGGTCACGTTGTCCTGAAGGTCGAGCCCCTGGCTCCTGGCGGCGGCTACGAATTCGTGGACGCCATCAAGGGCGGTGTGGTTCCTCGCGAATACATCCCCGCGGTGGACAAGGGCATCCAGGAAACGCTGCCTTCGGGCATCCTGGCCGGCTACCCGGTCGTGGACGTCAAGGTCACGCTGTTCTTCGGTTCGTACCACGACGTCGACTCGAACGAAAACGCGTTCAAGATGGCCGGTTCGATGGCATTCAAGGAAGGCATGCGCAAGGCTAGCCCCGTGCTGCTGGAACCGATGATGGCCGTCGAAGTCGAAACGCCGGAAGACTACGCTGGCACCGTGATGGGCGATCTGTCCTCGCGTCGCGGCATGGTCCAAGGCATGGACGACATGGTTGGCGGTGGCAAGACCATCAAGGCTGAAGTGCCCCTGGCCGAGATGTTCGGTTACGCCACGAACCTGCGTTCGCTGACGCAAGGCCGTGCTACGTACACGATGGAATTCAAGCATTACTCCGAGGCTCCCAAGAACGTCGCTGACGAAGTCATCGCCGCTCGGGCCAAGTAAATAACCCTTGCCGGGTCCGTCCATCCGGACGGCCCCGGCAGAAATCAAGTTTCCTTGAAAGTCAAAGGATAGAGATCATGGCAAAAGGCAAGTTTGAACGTACCAAGCCGCACGTGAACGTGGGTACGATTGGTCACGTTGACCACGGCAAAACGACGTTGACGGCGGCGATCACGACCGTTCTGTCGACCAAGTTCGGCGGCGAAGCCAAGGGCTACGACCAGATCGATGCAGCTCCTGAAGAAAAGGCCCGCGGCATCACGATCAACACGGCTCACGTCGAGTACGAAACGGAAACGCGTCACTACGCGCACGTTGACTGCCCGGGCCACGCTGACTACGTCAAGAACATGATCACGGGCGCCGCCCAGATGGACGGCGCGATCCTGGTCGTGTCGGCCGCTGACGGCCCCATGCCGCAAACGCGTGAGCACATCCTGCTGAGCCGCCAGGTTGGCGTGCCGTACATCATCGTCTTCCTGAACAAGGCTGACATGGTTGACGACGCCGAGCTGCTCGAGCTGGTGGAAATGGAAGTTCGCGAACTGCTGTCCAAGTACGACTTCCCGGGCGACGACACCCCGATCGTCAAGGGTTCGGCCAAGCTGGCGCTGGAAGGCGACAAGGGCGAACTGGGCGAACAGGCCATCCTGTCGCTGGCTGCTGCGCTGGATTCGTACATCCCGACGCCTGAGCGTGCCATCGACGGCGCGTTCCTGATGCCCGTGGAAGACGTGTTCTCGATCTCGGGGCGCGGCACCGTGGTGACCGGCCGTATCGAACGCGGCATCATCAAGGTCGGCGAAGAAATCGAAATCGTCGGTATCGTTCCGACGGTCAAGACGACCTGCACGGGCGTGGAAATGTTCCGCAAGCTGCTGGACCAAGGTCAAGCCGGCGACAACGTGGGCATCCTGCTGCGCGGCACCAAGCGTGAAGACGTCCAGCGCGGTCAAGTTCTGGCCAAGCCGGGCTCGATCACCCCGCACACGGACTTCACGTCCGAGGTGTACATCCTGTCCAAGGAAGAAGGCGGACGCCACACCCCGTTCTTCAACGGCTATCGTCCCCAGTTCTACTTCCGCACGACGGACGTGACCGGCACGATCGACCTGCCGGCCGACAAGGAAATGGTTCTGCCGGGCGACAACGTGACGATGACCGTCAAGCTGCTGGCCCCGATCGCCATGGAAGAAGGTCTGCGTTTCGCCATCCGTGAAGGCGGTCGTACCGTCGGCGCCGGCGTCGTCGCCAAGATCCTGAAGTAATTCGGATCTATTAAGCAGCACCCAACCAGCGAGGGCGTGATCCCGCCCTCGCGTCTCGTTCTTTAGGAAACGCCATGAAAAACCAAAAGATCCGCATCCGCTTGAAAGCCTTCGATTACAAGCTGATCGATCAATCGGCCGCCGAAATCGTCGACACCGCCAAGCGCACGGGCGCTGTCGTCCGCGGTCCGGTGCCGCTGCCCACGCGTATCCGTCGCTACGACGTTCTGCGTTCGCCGCACGTCAACAAGACGTCGCGTGACCAGTTCGAAATCCGTACCCATCAGCGCCTGATGGACATCGTTGATCCCACCGACAAGACCGTTGACGCCCTGATGCGTCTGGACCTGCCGGCCGGCGTCGACGTCGAAATCGCGCTGCAGTAAGACGCTCCGGGCCTGCTACCTTCGCCGGCAGGTTCGTAAAAAAAATGGCCGCACTCCCTCGGGATTGCGGCCATTTTGTTTTGGCGTTCCGGCCCGGACCAGCATGTAAGCATGTGCTCACTACCTGCTCAAACGACGCTGGAAGGCAGCGTGCCCGCCAGGCCGCGCAAACCGTGGCAAAAATGCCCACCGAGGCATGGCTTGAATCCGCTAAGTGCTTGTGCCGCTTAGAAAAAACATGCTAATATGCGAAGCTTGCCATTTTGTGGCAAGTCTAACTATGGACAAAGCCCAGGCCACCTTGCTGTTTGAGGGCGCTGCGCCTAGTCCAGGTTGAACATAGTCGTAGGGCAAAGGCCGTTACCTTTTGCCTGATTAGCCCCGACCAATCGCAGTCGGGAATGGAGAAAACGATGTCGAATTCGACACCCACGCCCGCCGCTCACCGGCTGGGGCTGGTGGGTCGCAAGGTCGGCATGACCCGCATTTTTACCGAGGAAGGTGAATCCATCCCGGTGACCGTGCTGGACGTGTCCAACAACCGCGTGACCCAAGTTAAGTCGCTGGAAACCGACGGCTACGCCGCCATCCAGGTGGCTTATGGCACTCGTCGTGCCTCGCGTGTGGCTCAGCCGCAAACGGGCCACTACGCCAAGGCCGGCGCTGAAGCCGGTAGCATCCTCAAAGAATTCCGCCTTGATCCCGCTCGCGCCGCTGAATTTGCGGCCGGTTCCGTGATCGCCGTGGAATCCGTGTTCGAAGCCGGCCAACAGGTCGACGTCACGGGCACGACCATTGGTAAAGGCTTCGCCGGTACCATCAAGCGTCACAACTTCGGTTCGCAGCGCGCGTCGCACGGTAACTCCCGTTCGCACCGCGTTCCGGGCTCGATTGGTCAAGCACAAGATCCGGGCCGCATTTTCCCGGGTAAGCGCATGGCCGGTCACCTGGGTGACGTCACCCGCACCGTTCAAAACCTCGACGTCGTTCGCGTTGACGTTGAGCGCGGCCTGCTGCTGGTCAAGGGCGCTGTCCCCGGCCACGCTGGCGCCGACATCGTTGTGCGCCCGGCCATCAAGGCCCCGGCCAAGAAGGGAGCGTAAGTAAATGGATCTCAAGCTCCTGAACGACCAAGGTCAGGCCGCTGCTACGTTCAGCGCGCCGGACACGATCTTCGGCCGTGACTTCAACGAAGCGCTGATTCACCAGATCGTCGTGGCTTTCCAAGCCAACGCGCGTTCCGGCAATCGTGCTCAGAAGGACCGTACGGAAGTCAAGCACTCCACCAAGAAGCCCTGGCGTCAAAAGGGTACCGGCCGCGCTCGCGCTGGTATGACTTCGTCGCCGCTGTGGCGTGGTGGTGGTCGGACTTTCCCGAACTCGCCCGAAGAGAACTTCAGCCAGAAGGTCAACAAGAAGATGTACCGCGCCGGGATCCGTTCGATCCTGTCGCAGCTCGCTCGCGAAGACCGCATCGCCGTCGTTGAATCGTTTGATCTGGAATCGCCCAAGACCAAGGCTGCCGCTGCAAAGCTGAAGAGCCTGGGCCTGGACTCGGTCCTGATCATCACCGACAGCGTCGATGAAAATGTTTACCTCGCCACCCGCAACCTGCCGCACGTTGCCGTTGTCGAGCCCCGTTATGCCGATCCGTTGTCGCTGGTCCACTACAAGAAAGTGCTGATCACCAAGCCGGCCATCGCTCAACTCGAGGAGATGCTGGGATGAACGCTGAACGCTTGATGCAAGTCATTCTGGCTCCGATCGTGACCGAAAAGGCCACGTTCGTCGCTGAGAAGAATCAGCAAGTCGCTTTCCGTGTCGTGGCTGACGCTACCAAGCCGGAAATCAAGGCTGCCGTCGAACTGCTCTTCAAGGTGCAGGTCGAGTCCGTGCAGGTCCTCAACCGTAAGGGCAAAGTCAAGCGCTTTGGCCGATTCGTTGGCCGTCGCCGTAATGAGCGCAAGGCTTACGTCTCGCTCAAGGACGGCCAGGAAATCGACTTTGCGGAGGTGAAGTAAATGGCCCTCGTAAAAGTTAAGCCGACTTCGGCAGGCCGCCGTGGCATGGTGAAGGTTGTCAGCCCGAACCTGCACAAGGGTGAGCCCTACGCGCCGCTGCTCGAAAAGAAGACCCGTGGTTCTGGCCGTAACAACAACGGTCACATCACGATCCGTCATCGTGGCGGTGGTCACAAGCAGCACTACCGTATCGTCGACTTCCGTCGCGATAAGGACGGCATCCCGGCAAAGGTCGAGCGTCTGGAATATGACCCCAACCGTACGGCGCACATCGCTCTGCTGTGCTACGCCGACGGCGAACGTCGTTACATCATCGCTCCCCGTGGCCTGGAAGTCGGTGCGACCGTGCTGTCGGGCACCGATGCTCCGATCCGCGCTGGCAACACGCTGCCGATCCGCAACATCCCGGTCGGTACGACGATCCACTGCGTCGAAATGCTCCCCGGCAAGGGTGCCCAGATGGTCCGCTCGGCTGGCGCTTCCGCCGTCCTGCTGGCTCGCGAAGGCATCTACGCTCAGGTGCGTCTGCGCTCGGGTGAAGTCCGCCGTGTGCACATCGAATGCCGCGCCACCATCGGTGAAGTCGGTAACGAAGAACACAGCCTGCGCCAAATCGGCAAGGCCGGTGCAATGCGTTGGCGCGGTGTCCGCCCGACCGTTCGTGGCGTTGCCATGAACCCGGTGGATCACCCGCACGGTGGCGGCGAAGGCCGTACCGGTGAAGCACGCGAGCCGGTCAGCCCGTGGGGCACTCCGTCGAAGGGTTACAAGACCCGTCGCAACAAGCGGACGAACAATATGATCGTCCAACGGCGCAAGCGCAAGTAAGAGGCGAACACTATGTCACGTTCGATCAAGAAAGGCCCGTTTGTCGATGCTCACCTGATCAAAAAGGTGGACACGGCCGTCGCGGGCAAAGACAAGAAGCCGATCAAGACCTGGTCGCGTCGTTCCACGATCCTGCCCGAGTTCATCGGTCTGACGATCGCTGTGCACAACGGCAAGCAGCATGTTCCCGTTTATATCAACGAGAACATGGTCGGTCACAAGCTGGGCGAGTTCGCGCTGACCCGTACGTTCAAGGGTCACGCCGCGGACAAGAAGGCGAAGAGGTAAGCGATGGAAACTACTGCCATTATCCGTGGGGTTCACATCTCCGCTCAGAAGACCCGTTTGGTTGCGGACCTGATCCGTGGCCAGAAGGTCGGCCGTGCGCTGGAAATCCTCACCTTCTCGCCGAAGAAGGCTGCCGTCATCCTGAAGAAGGCTGTCGAGTCCGCCATCGCCAACGCCGAGCACAACGACGGCGCCGACATCGACGAACTGAAAGTCACCACGATCTTCGTGGACAAGGCTCAGTCGATGAAGCGCTTCTCCGCTCGCGCCAAGGGCCGCGGCAACCGTATCGAGAAGCAGACCTGCCACATCACGGTCAAGGTCGGAGCTTAAGGAGTCACGATGGGTCAGAAAATTCACCCCACTGGGTTCCGTCTCGCGGTCACCCGTAATTGGTCCTCGCGTTGGTTCGCCGACGACAAGGCCTTCGGCTCGATGCTGGCCGAAGACATTCGCGTTCGCGAGTACCTGAAGAAGAAGCTCAAGAGCGCCTCCGTTGGTCGCGTGATCATCGAGCGTCCCGCCAAGAATGCCCGCATCACCGTCTACTCGGCTCGTCCGGGCGTGGTGATCGGCAAGCGCGGCGAGGACATCGAAAGCCTGAAGGCTGATCTGCAGCGTCTGATGGGCGTGCCCGTGCACGTCAACATCGAAGAAATCCGCAAGCCGGAAACCGATGCTCAACTGATCGCCGACTCGATCTCGCAACAGCTCGAGAAGCGCATCATGTTCCGCCGCGCCATGAAGCGCGCGATGCAGAACGCCATGCGTCTGGGTGCCCAAGGCATCAAGATCATGAGCTCGGGCCGTCTGAACGGTATCGAAATTGCTCGCACCGAGTGGTATCGCGAAGGCCGTGTGCCGCTGCACACCCTCAAGGCCAACATCGACTACGGCACCTCGGAAGCCCACACCACGTACGGCGTGATCGGCATCAAGGTCTGGGTCTACAAGGGCGACATGCTGGCCAACGGCGAATTGCCGCCGGAAACCGCAGCCCCGCGTGAAGAAGAACGTCGTCCGCGCCGCGCTCCGCGTGGTGATCGTCCGGACGGTGCTCGCACCGGTCGTCCGGGTGGTCGTGGCCGCGCTCCCCGCAAGGCGGACGCTGCTCCGGCGCCTGAAGGAGAATAACCATGCTGCAACCCTCCCGCAGAAAGTATCGCAAAGAGCAGAAGGGCCGCAACACCGGTCTGGCGACTCGTGGCACCCACGTGTCGTTCGGCGAGTTCGGCCTGAAGGCTACCGGCCGTGGCCGTCTGACCGCCCGTCAGATCGAAGCTGCTCGTCGCGCCATCAATCGTCACATCAAGCGTGGCGGCCGTATCTGGATTCGCATTTTCCCGGATAAGCCCATCTCGCAGAAGCCTGCCGAAGTCCGTATGGGTAACGGTAAGGGCAACCCGGAGTACTGGGTTGCTGAAATCCAGCCCGGCAAGGTGCTCTACGAAATGGAAGGGGTTAGCGAAGAGCTCGCGCGTGAAGCTTTCCGCCTGGCCGCTGCCAAGCTGCCGATTTCGACCACGTTCGTCGCGCGTCATATCGGTGCTTAAGGAGTACTAACATGAAAGCTAGCGAACTCCGTTCGAAAGACGCCGCCGAGCTCGGCAAAGAGCTCGAAAGCCTGCTGAAGGCCCAATTCGGTCTGCGCATGCAGAAAGCCACGCAGCAACTGGCCAACACCAGCCAGCTGCGCAACGTGCGCCGCGACATCGCTCGCGTCCGCACCTTGCTGACCGAGAAGGCAGGGAAATAAAGATGAGCGAAACTCAAAACACCCAAGTGGCCAAGCGCCAGCGCACGCTGGTTGGCAAGGTCGTCAGCAACAAGATGGACAAGACTGTCGTCGTTCTGGTTGAGCGCCGCGTCAAGCACCCCATCTTTGGCAAGATCATCATGCGTTCCGCGAAGTACAAGGCGCACGATGAATCGAACCAGTACAACGAAGGCGATACGGTTGAAATCGCTGAAGGCCGTCCCATCTCGCGCTCGAAGTCGTGGCGTGTGGTGCGTCTGGTTGAAGCCGCACGTATTATCTAAGTGAAAGCTGCACCTCGGAACGGTTCGCCGTTCTGATATAAAACGGCAAGGGCCAAAACCCTTGCCGTTTTTTTATGTCTCGCATTTGGGAATTCTGTAGGGAAGCATGGTCATCGTCCGCAAATCAGCCGGGCTTGCCGTCGCCATCGCGTGCTTGATGGCAATGGCCGCCGGCGCCGCGTTCGCGCAGGAGCGAGGCGCGCCCATGCCGTCCGCCGGCAGCGCCGCGCCTGGTGCGGGCGAGGCTGCCATTGCCGGCACGTTTCCCGCTCCGATGTTGCCAAGCTCCACTGCCGGCGTACGTGGCGCGAACGCAACCGAGGGTGCACCGCCTGCGGCGCGCGGTTCCACGCCACCGCCGACGGATACGACGACGCTCGGCAAGCAACTGCTCAATGCCGGGCCGGATCCGCGGGTTCAATTGGATGGAAGATCCAAAGATCATGCCGCCATCTTCGGTACCGAAGACGAAGACGAGCAGGGTTTGCTGGACCAGGAACGCGCATTGCAGGCGCAGCGAGACCAGCTGAAGGTATTGGAGCGCGTGCTGAACGCCCCGCCGCCAAATGCGGATCCGCACCCACCGGCCATGATTCCGCTGATCCCCGGCGGTCAGATGACCATGCCGCCCTTGATGCCCACGCCGTCGGGTTCTCAACTGAATCGCACCAGCACTCAGACGCAGCGCAGCGTGGACGACATGCAGCGGCGCGTCGATGAGTTGAGGCGTGGTGCCGATGCGCTCAGGCAGAGCGGACGCTAGCCCAGGGCCTTAGGCCGGACGACAGACGCGCGGAACTCGATGTTGTTCCGCGGCACTGCCTATGGGCGCCGAGCAAACTCCCGCAGCCGTCCGGCGACGCCAGTCGGAAAGTAATACACCGACAGCACGAACAGAATTCCGAGCCAGAGCAGCCAGCGGTCCGGCTCGAACAGCAGGGCCAGCGGGGGGATGCCCGCCACGACCTCATGCACGGCATGCAAGCCGTCCTGCAGATAGCTCTGCGCGAACACGAACAGGCTCGCACCGACCACTGCGCCGTACATGGTGCCCATTCCGCCGATCACGACCATCAGCAGGATGTTGAGCATGATCTCGAACGACAACGTCGTGTCCGGGCCGTTGTAGCGCATCCAAAGCGCGTAAAGCGCGCCCGCCAGCGTCGCGAACGCCGCCGCAAGCAGGTTCGACAGGCTGCGGTAAAGCACCGTGCGGTAGCCGATCGCTTCGGCGCGGAAAGGATTCTCGCGAATCGCCTGCAGCACGCGGCCGAATGGCGAATTCACGATGCGCATCAACATCAGGAAGAGCACCACGCAGACCGCCGCGATCAGGTAGTAAGTGATGATCCGTCCGTCGACTGTGACGCCAAACAGGGGTTCGGAAAGCGGACGGAACGCCGGTCGCAACATCTGCGGAACCTTGAAGTTCAGGCCATCCTCGCCACCGGTCAATTCCGACAACTGCGACACCAGCGTCTGAAACGCCGCAGCGACGGCCAAGGTGATCATCGCGTAGAAAATGGCGCGCACGCGCAGACTGGCCAGGCCGATCAGCAAGGCGAAGGCGAGCGACACGGCCAGTCCGGCCGCGGTCCCGGCAAACACCGCCGTCCAGCCGGGTTCCATGCGTATGCTGGCGATCGCCACGCCGTACGCGCCGATGCCAAAGAACATGGTGTGCGCGAAGCTGACGATGCCCGTGTATCCCAGCAGCAGGTCGTAGCTGGCAACCAGAACGATGAAGACGAGGATCTTCGCCGCGACGGCCAATGCCTTGGGGCCGGGAAACAGGAAGGGCGCTGCGGCCAGCGCGGCCACGATTGCCATGAGCAGCAGCGCCAGGATCGCGCTGCGCGGAGGATCGCCGGAAAGCAGGCGAAACGACATGTCGGCGGCTCCTAGCGGTTCGTGACGGGGTACACGCCTTGCGGGCGCCACAGCAAAATGGCGACCATCAGCGCGATGTTCGAGAAGAGGGCGGCCTTCGGCATCAGAAAGCCGGTGTAGTTGGCCATCAGCCCGACCAGCAGCGCGCCGATCAGGCAGCCCACCGTGGAGCCCAGGCCGCCGATCATGATGACGATGAAGATCAGCACGTTTACCTGCGCGCCCAACTGCGGCACGATGGATTGCTGGTACATCCCCCACAACACGCCGCCCAATCCGGCCAGCATCGACCCGGCAACGAACACCCCGACAAACAGATGCCGGATCCGGTAGCCCAGGCTTTCGACCATCTCACGGTCTTCGACGCCGGCGCGGATCAGCAGGCCAAGCTTGGTGCGGTTCAACACCCACAGCATGCCGCCCAGCACGATCAGGCCGACCACCAGCGCCACCACGCGATACTTCTCGATGGCGGCGTCGCCCAGCAGGAACGCGCCGCGCAGGGATTCGGGCAACGGCAACGTGATCGTTTGCGGTCCCCACATCATCTTGATGATTTCTTCGCCGATGATCATGCCGCCCATCGTGATGAGGATCTGCTTCAGATGCTGGCCGTAGACCGGCCGCACGATCACGCGCTCAAATGCCAGGCCCACGGCGCCCGCCACCAGCATGCCCACGATCAAGGCTGGCAGCACGGCGACCAGATTGGTCCACAGGCTGCCGGACTGCGTCCAGTCAGTCATGGAACCCAGCACGGTGGCCGCCATGTAGGCGCCGATGGCAATGAACAGGCCGTGGCCGAAATTGAGCACGTCCATCAGGCCGAAGACGAGCGTCATGCCCGACGCCACGATGAAGATGATCATGCCCATCGCCAGCCCGGCGAAAGTCAGCGTGACCCAGGTGGAAAACGACCCGACCAGGGGCAATGCGATGACCGCCAGCGCCAGCACCAGCAGCACAGGCATGAGGTCGGCGCGTGCGCGCGGCAGCGGCGCTTCGATGTCCAGCGTGCTCATTGGTGGCTTCCCAGTGACAGGCCCAAAAGGCGTCTCTGCAGCGCCTCGTCCGCGGCCAGGTCGGCCATGGCGCCTGCGTGCACGACCTGGCCGTTGTCCATGATTGCCGCGTAGTCGCCAACGCGGCGGGCAAAGTTGAAGTTTTGCTCGACCAGCAGGATGGTGGTGCTGGACTGCTTGAGTTCGATGAACGCGTCGATCATGTTCTGGATGATGGCCGGCGCCAGACCCTTGCTGGGTTCGTCCACCAGCAGCAGGCGCCGCGGCTCGATGATCGCGCGCGCCATCGCCAGCATCTGCTTCTGCCCGCCCGACAGTTTGCCGGCGGGGTGCAGCCAGAACTTCTTCAACGCCGGAAAGAACCCGAAGATCCATTCCAGCCGGGCGGTGTCCAGTTGCGCGGCATTTCTGGCAAGGCGTGCCGCGAGCAGGATGTTCTCCTTCACGGACAGGTCGCCGAAGATGCCCATGTTCTCGGGCACATAAGCCATGCCCATGCGCGCCATGTCGGGTGGTGACGTGCGCGTGCCGGGCCCACCGATCGGCTTGGCGTCCAGGCAGATCTGGCCCTGCGATGCGCGCCACAATCCCATGATGGTGCGCAGCGTCGTCGTCTTGCCCGCGCCATTGCGCCCGAGCAGCATGGTGACCGCCGATGCCGGCACCGACAGGTTCACGCCGTGCAGGATGTGATACGCGCCGATGTGCGTGTGCACGTCCTTCAATTCCAGAAGCGGTTGCGCCGTCATGCCGCCTCCTGCGCGCTGATGCCCAGGTAGGCCTGCTGCACGATGGGCGAGGCAATTACGGTGGCCGGATCGCCGTCGGCCATCAGCCGCCCGTTGTGCAGCACGACGATGCGGTCCGCCAGCTCGCGCACGACATCCATCTTGTGCTCGACGAGCAGAATGGTCTTGGACGCGTCGGCCTTCAGCTCGCGGATGAGGTCCAGCACGACGGGCACGTCATCCACGCTCATGCCGGCGGTAGGTTCGTCGAACATGAACACCGAAGGCTCCAGCGCGATAAGCATGGCGATCTCCAGCTTGCGCTGGTCGCCGTGGGGCAGGTCGGCGGCGGGTTGGTCGCGGCGGGCGGTCAGCCGTGTGCGTGCGAGCAGGGCATCGGCACGCTCCATGAGACCGTGATCGTCGCGCCACGTGCGCCAGAATCGGATGTGGCGCCAACCCATGCCCTGTTGCCGAGACTGCAGGGCAAGCCGCACGTTTTCGTGAACGCTCAGCCGGGGGAATAGCTGCGTCAGCTGAAATGCGCGGCCTAGCCCCGCGTGCATGCGGGCCGGCGCGGACAGCGTGGTCAGATCGCGTCCGTTCAATGTCACGGTGCCGGCACTGGCGCGCAACTGCCCCGAAATCAGATTGAAGTATGTCGTCTTGCCGGCGCCGTTCGGGCCGACGATGGCGGTCAAGGTGCCGGGCGCGTAGGCGCAACTGACATCATTGACCGCCACATGACCGCCGAAGCGAACGGTGAGCGAATGGGTCTCAAGCATGAGCGGCGGGAATCAGCGCTTATTCTGGATAGGCACGGCCATCTGGTCCGGCGTGATTTCCTTGACCAGGTCCTGGACTGCCCACGGCACCGAGGGATCGTTCTTGATCCGGAAGTGGTACATCGACTGCATGGCCTGGTGATCCTCGGGCCGGAAGGTCATCTTGCCTTTGGGCGTATCGAAGCTCATGCCTTCCATCGCCTTGATGAGCTTGTCGGTATCTGAATCGCCGCCGGTTTTGTTCAACGCGGCAACGATCGCAATGCCCGACGCCATGCCGCCCGCGGTGAAGAAATCAGGCGGTTGGCCGAAACGCTTCTGATGCTCGGCCACGAGCCAATCATTGACCGGGTTCTTGGGGATGCCGTAGTAGTAATACGTGGCGCCTTCCATGCCCGCCAGGGATTTGAGCGGCGTCATGGCGGTCAGCGTGTTGCCGCCCGTGGCGATCTCGATGCCGTAGCGTTTGGGGTCAAGGTCGGCGATCTTGAACGGATTGCCGGCGCCTGCCCACAGGATGAAGATGATCTTGCGGCCGGGCTTGTCCTTCAGCGCGTCGAAGAGCCGCTGCGCGCCGGCCGTGAAGTCGGTCGCGTTGGCCGGCAGGTATTCCTCGTGCACGATCTTGGCGTTCTTGAGCGCGCCCTTGAAGGCTTTTACGCCGTCGCGGCCAAAGGCATAGTCCTGCGCCAGCATGGCGATCGACGTGCCTTCCTGGTCGAACGCCACGGCGTTCGCGATGGCGTCCTGCGAGGAGTTGCGGCCGGTGCGGAAGATGTACTTGTTCCACTTCTCGCCGGTAATGGAATCGGCCACCGCCGGCTCCACCAGCAGGATCTTTTCGTATTCCTCCGCGATCGGCAGCATGGCCAGCGCCACGCCCGACGACGTCGGACCGACGGCGATGTCGGCGTTGTCGTCGGCATAGGCGGACGCGAGTTGCGCGCGGGCCACGTCGGGCTTGCCCTGGTTGTCTTTCTCGATGACGCGGATCTTGCGCCCGGCCACCGTCATGGTGCCCTGCGTGGCGTATTCCAGCCCCAGCATCAGCCCGTTCTGGGTCTGCTTGGCGTAAGCCTCAAGCGGGCCGGTCTTGTCATAGACATGGGCGACAACGAAGTCCTTTGCCGCCAGCGCGGAACTCATGCACAGGCTGGCCATGGCGGCGAGCAGAATGCGTTTCATGGAAGTCTCCTGGTGTCAGTGGGCGCGCGCGGCCGTGTCGTCCGGCCTGGCGAGAAATTGACGGATGGGTTCGATCTGGGCGGGCACGTTCAGCGCGGGGGCGTGCCCGCAATCGGGAAAGTCGATGCGCTGTGCGCGGGGGCCGCGCTGCGTCATGGCGTGCGCAACGTCGGGCAGCAGCAGGTCCGATTCGGCGCCGCGCAAAAGCAACGTCGGCATGCGCAGCGTGTCGTAGCCGGCCCACCGGTCATAGTCGTTCGGGTGATGGCTGAACTGCCCGACGATGGCCGGATCGTAATGGGCGGTGACGCGGCCGTCGGGCAGCCGGCGCACCGACGTTTCCGCCATCCGGCGCCACTGATCGTCGCTCTGCCAGCCATAGGGTTTGTAGGCGGCGCGCAGCCAGGCTTCGAGTTCCGTCACCGTGTCGAAGGCCGGCGGGTTGCCGGCATAGGCCAGGATGCGCTCGATGGCAGGCTGCGGCAGTTCCGGTCCGATGTCGTTGACGACCAGGTGCGAAATGCGATCGCGCAACGTGGTCGCGGCCGCATGCATGCCGGTCGCGCCGCCCATGGACGTTCCCACCCAGCGCACGCGCGCCAGCGACAGGCCGTCCAGCAGGGCGCGCGCCAACGTGGCGTAGAAGTCGAGCCGGTACTCGGCGACCGGATCGGGGCTCCATTGCGATAGGCCGCGCCCGATCGCGTCGGGACAGATCACGCGGTAGTCGCCGGCCAGTGCCTGCGCCAGCTCGTCAAAGTCTCGGCCGGTGCGGGCCAGGCCATGCCACATGATGATGGGCGGCGCGTCAGAAGCGCCCCAGTCCGTGTAGTGCAACTCGCGCCCTGCGCAGCGCAGATAGCGCGACGCCGGCGTATGGCGCGCGGTTGCCGACCCTGCCTCGTCCATGCGTCTCCTCCCGGTTTGTCCAGGTTGTGTGCTTATCGGGCTGAATATAGACTTGCGGCAAGCGCGCCCACAATGCGCCGGCCACCCCACAGCAGGGTGAGTCAACAATATGTAGACGCAAGATCAATTTGCGCAGCCCCCAGGAGACCGTGCCATGCCAGATACGGAATTCGCCATTTCGGCCAGCGCCGGCGCCGACCGGCGCGATGCGTGGCGCGCCGCGCTGGCCGATGCTTTCGGGCCGTTCGAGGTGCATGGCGGCAAACCCGGTCATTTCGCGGGCCATGTCCGCTATGCGCGACGCGCCAGCCTTCAATTCAACGATCTGCATTACCAGGGCCAGCGGCTGGAACGCACGCCGGGCAACGTGTCGCGGCTGGATCAGGAGTTCTACACCTTTGGCCTGCCGCTGGCCGGTCCGCTGGCAGTGCGACAAGCGGGCCGGGAATTCCAGGTGGAACCGGGTTGCGTGTATCTGATGAACCAGAGCCTGCCGTATCAGGCAACCGCGAACGGCGCGGCGGGCTACCGCAGCCTGAGCGTCTCGTTCCCGCGCAGCGCACTGTCGCAGCGGGACTCACGCATCGGCGCCTTCTACAAGCTGCGCACCGACGACGGGTCGCCCCGCGGCGCGCTGCTGGCCGGCTACATGGATCACCTGTTCAAAGGCATGGACGGCTGGTCCGAGACCGAGGCCGCCGAACTGGGCGAGCGTCTGATCGACCTCATCGTGCTCTTCCTGGTGCAGCCGGGACAGGGACAGGTTTCGGAGGCGGACAGCAGCGTCACAGTGGCGCACAGAGCGCGTGTGCTGGCCTATATCCGCCAGCATCTCGCCGATCCGGATCTGTCGCCCGCGCGGGTGGCGCAGGGCTGTGGGGTCTCGGTCGCGTATCTGCACCGCATCCTGCGCGCGGGCGGGTTGTCGGTGGAGTCGTTCATTTTCGAGCAGCGGCTGGACCGGTGCCGCGAACTGCTGCTGGACGTGCGGCACCGCCATCGCGGCATCGCCGAGCTGGCGTATCAGGTGGGTTTCTCTCATCCTTCGCATTTCAGCCGGCTGTTCAAGCAGCGCTTCGGCATGACGCCGCGGGACCTGCGCGCGGGCGGGCGCGCCTTGTAGGCGTGAACGCGGAACGTTGCGCGCCAGGCAATGCCGCCAAACAAAAACGGCCCGCTTGATCAGCGGGCCGTTGGCCTTTCGGAACCTTCGAATCAGGCTTAGAACGGCGAAGGCTGGTTGGACAGGTTGACGATGCTGTTGGTCGTCAGGTCCAGGCGGATGTGCTCGGACGGCGCACCGTTGGCGAGCTTGAGCATGATCGCCATCAGCGGCTTGAAGCGCGCCTTGAACAGGTCTGCGGGCGTGTTGGCGTCGCTGACGTTGTTGCCGTTCATCTGCACGGCGGCGTTGGTCTGGTTCAGTGCTTGAGCCAGCAGCTTGTACTGGCTGGCGCGCTGCGCCGGGATATCGGTAAACGCGAGGTCGCCGGCATTGGCCAGGCGCACGAAGTCCCCGGCCATCTCCAGCGCCGTCCACTGCGCGAAGTCCGCCAGTTGCATGCCGTTGGCCTGGGCCAAGGCTTGCGCGCGCGATTGCGCGTTCGCGGCATCCGCGGCATAGGCCGGATTGCTGGCGCTGCTGCCGCCACCGTCAGACAGGCATGCAAAGAACGCGGGCGTCAGATTGTTCTGATCGCCGGTGTTCGCCAATTCCTTGAGCGTGACCGTCGTCTGCAGTTGCGACAACGCCAGCAGGTCGGCGCCCGTCAGCGGGCTCTTGACCAGCTCGCGCATCTCGCAGCGCCAGTCGTCGTTCAGCAGGCGCAGGCGCACCAGTTCGCTCATGTAGCGGTAGGTGAAATCGCCGTAGTCCTTGGCGTCCAGGATGGAGACGTCCCAGCGCGGCGGCACGGTGTAGGCGTTTTCCGCGCGGTACAGGTCGAACAGCTCATCGAAGCGCGGCACCTTGTCCAGTCGGATGGTCTGCACTTCGATCTCATCGGCGCTCTGCAGCGTCATGAGCTTGTACGCGGGCACATAGGCGGCCATGGAGGGCGCCTGGATGTTGAAGAGCGCGTGGTCGCCGCCGTAGTTGCGCAGCGCCATGTCGTTGAAGTGCATGTGGCCGCCCACGTGCACCTTCAAACCGGTCTCGGCCAGCGCGCGCGTGGTGTTCTCCGCGGGACGGCGGATCATCTGCATCTTGTTCGCGCCCAGCAGCGCTTCGATGTCGTCGGACGCGCCATTGAAGAACTCGGACATCGGAAAGTGGCTGAAGGCGATGACCTGCTTGCCCTGCGCCTTGCCGCGCGCCACCACGTCGGTCAGCCACGTGATGACGTGCGCCTTGTGGGTCAGCATCTTGTTGTAGCCCTGGTCACCCGAGCCGGTGAAGTCGTTGGCGCCCGGACCCGTCGGCACGTAGACGTTGGCATCCAGGCCCACCAGCCACACGCCCTCGACGGGCTCGACCACGTACGACGTGTCGGGCACCATCTTGCACAGCGTGTAGTTCTGCGGCTTGTTCGGACCGCCGGTGCCTTCGGCGCAGATCTCGTACTGACGGTTGATCCAGTTGGCTTGCGAAACCGCCGTCGCGTAATCGTAGTCTTCGTACTTGTAGGTGCTGTACGGGGTTTCGTAATACACGTTCTGCGGCTGCGGCATGAAGCCATGCTGCTCGAGCGCGGTCGTAATGCCCGAGTAGCCCATGTGCAGCACTTCCTCGGTGCAATAGGTGTTGCCGATGCGCGTCCAGTCGCCGCTGTAGGCGGTGTTGCATACGTTCGCGCCGCGGCTGTAGATCGGCTGCGAAAAGCCGATCGCGCCCGTTACCGGATCCAGGCCAAGGTAGTCGCCCTTGCCCGCGGGCTGGTTGAAGGGGCGGTTGGGGTCATGGTTGCCGGGCGCGGCAAAGAACTGGATGCCGTGCTTCTTCGAATAGTCGTCCATGATCTTGACCAGGCCGCGCATGTGCACAGGCTGGCCGTCGTCCGAGAAGTCGCCCGGCAGTGCGATGTACTTCACGCCGCGTTTCACGGCGTCGTCCAGCGCGGCCAGGAAAGCGAAGTAGTTTTCGTTGAAGAGGCGCGTGGACGTCAGCTGCGCGTACATCGTGCGGATGGTCGCGTTGTCGCCCGCTTTCGGGTTGGGGATGCCGGGGAACGAGCCGTCCTTGAAGTCCGCGTAGACGTCGTGAAAGTGGATGTCGGGCATGAACGCGACCTGCACGGGGGTGGGCGGCTGCGCGGGCGTTTCGGCCGGTGGCGGCGTCTCGGCGACGGGCGGTGGCGTGTTGTCGTCGTCCTTGTCGCCGCCGCAAGCGGCGAGCAGGGCAACGAGCAGCAGGGAGGCTGCGGCGCGGACGGGGCGGGAAGGGCGAAGCGTCATCGAGGGCGGAATCCACGGGTCAGTGCGGCGGCGGTCGCGCATGGGCGTTGGCCATGCGGAAGCGGCAGCCGCGGTTAAGCGATTTGGGTCAGCTGCTGGGGTCAGCTGCTTGTAAGCGGGCCCAATGCTCACTGAGCCGCATGACAGCGTCATGAATCCCTGACCGGTCCGCGCCACACGACAGACAAAAAAAAGCCCCGCACGCCAGGTGCGGGGCTTTGCTTTGCGATGGCCGCAGGATCAGACGTGCGTGATGAACTTGGTGACCAGATAGCCCTCGAAGGTCTCCGTGCCGCCTTCGCTGCCGATGCCGCTGTCCTTGATGCCGCCAAATGGGGTCTCGGCCAGGGCGCTGCCGAAGTGATTGATGTTGACCATGCCGGCTTCCAGGCCGTTGGACACTTTGGTCGCGGTCTTCAGCGAATTCGTGAACACGTACGAGGACAGGCCGAAGGGAAGGCTGTTGGCGCGGCGCAGCACCTCGTCAGTGTCTTTGAAACGGACGACGGGCGCCACGGGGCCGAACGGCTCTTCGGTCATCAGCATGGCGTTGTCGGGCAGTTCCGTGACCACGGTCGGCGCAAAGAAGAAGCCCTTGCGGTCCAGCGGACCGCCGCCCACCACCACCTTGGCGCCGTGCTTCTTGGCGTCGTCGATAAAGGCGCTCATGGCGGGCACGCGGCGTTCATGCGCCAGCGGCCCCATCTCGGTGCCGGCTTCCAGGCCGTCGCCGACCTTGATGTTCTTGAGGACCTCAGAGAACCGCGCCAGGAACTGCTCGTACGCGCCGTCCTGCACGTAGAAGCGGGTGGGCGATACGCAGACCTGGCCCGCGTTGCGCACCTTGAACTTGGCCAGCATCTCGGCGGCACGGTCGATGTCCGCGTCGTCGAACACCAGCACGGGCGAGTGGCCGCCCAGTTCCATGGTGACGCGTTTCATGTGCGCGCCTGCCAGCGCCGCAAGCTGCTTGCCGACCGGAACGGAGCCGGTGAACGACACCTTGCGCACGATCGGCGAACGGATCAGGTAATCGGAGATGGTGGCGGGTTCGCCCCAGACGATGTTCAGGCAGCCCTTGGGCAGACCCGCATCGTGGAACATGCGCGCAATCGCCATGACCGCGCTGGGCGAGTCCTCGGGACCCTTGAGCACGACCGTGCAGCCGGCGCCAATGGCGGCGGCGATCTTGCGGATGGCTTGGTTGTACGGGAAGTTCCAGGGCGTGAAGGCGGCGCAGACGCCGATGGGTTCGCGCACCACGATCTGGCGCACATCCGGATTGCGCGGCTGGATGACGCGTCCGTAAATGCGGCGGCATTCCTCAGCGTGCCAGTCGGCATGTTCCGCGCAGGAGGTGACTTCGCCCACGGCTTCGGCCAGCGGCTTGCCCTGATCCAGCGTCATGTTGCGGCCGATCTCCTGGGCGCGCTCTCGCGACAGCGTGGCGACCTTGCGCAGGATCGCCGAGCGGTCCATGGGCGAGGACTTCTTCCACGATTCGAAGGCGCGCTGGGCAGCGGCAAGGGCGCGGTCTAGATCGGCTTGCGTGGCGTGAGGCAGCTGGCCCAGCACCTCGAGCGTGGCGGGGTTGATGACGTCCTGGGTGCGCCTGCCCTCGCCGGCGACGAATTCGCCGTCGATATACAGCGCCAACTGTTCATACATGCCTGTCGTTCCTTGCGTAATAGGAATGGGTAGCCAAGGGCGAGAGCGACCGCTGTCGCCCACGGCAGTCTAAACCAGCTTCCCCGCAGTGGAAGGAGCCAATCCCCGCCGCGGGCTTGGGTCCATTGGCGTGCCAAGTGCCGGCACGCGTGCCACCGTGGACAAGCGCATCGCCGTGGACAAAAATGAGGAATCTTCGGCTGTCATCCGTATATCCATCGTGCAACCCATCGATGCGCGTCCGGCCGCCAAGCCCAGCCTCTATTCGCGGGTTGTTTTCCGCTTCATTGACTGGCTGCGTCAGCGCATTGCGCAGGCCTCGCTGGTCGGCGACAAGCCGATATTCCAGAACAGCCAGTTCCCGTGGGTTGCCACCCTCGAAGCGCGGGCGCCTGCCATTCGGGCCGAACTGATGAGCCTGCTGGCCGACCGCCAGGCGCTTCCGGCCTTCCACGAACTCTCCCCGGATGTGGGCATGATCACCTCCGACGACCGATGGAAGACGTTCGTCTTCCTGGGCTATGGC
This sequence comes from Achromobacter animicus, assembly GCF_040775605.1. Lineage (NCBI taxonomy): Bacteria > Pseudomonadati > Pseudomonadota > Betaproteobacteria > Burkholderiales > Alcaligenaceae > Achromobacter > Achromobacter animicus. Next base: position 6,073,578 of record NZ_JAYGJK010000001.1, on the reverse strand, counting down.
CTGCGCTCTGAACGCAACCTTGCCCGATGTCCGTCCACCGCGCGCGCCCTGCAGGACATCCCGGGCCTGCGCACCGCCTTCTTCTCCATCCTCGAAGCCGGCAAGCGCATCCCGCTGCACACGGGGCCATACAACGGCGTGCTGCGCCTGCACCTCGGCCTGGTCGTCCCCGACCCGCCCGAACGCTGCTGGATAGAAGTCGGCGGCCAGCGCTATAGCTGGCGCGAAGGACAGGCGGTGGTCTTTGACGACCTGTATCCCCACGAGGTGCACAATGACACCGGCGGCGTCAGAGCCGTGCTTTTCGTGGATTTCGAGCGTCCCTGCCGAGCTCCTGTAAAATGGCTAAATCGCCTTGTGCTCATGGCCGCGCCGTTCACGGACGAAATCCGTCGCGGCAAGGCAAATCATGACGCCTGGGAGAAGGGCTACTACCGCCAGAAATAGGGGCGGATGGCCCGACAAACCGACCCCCTTGACAGGGGGCGTGGTCTTTTGTGCGCAATCCCAACAAAGTGCTTGCGCTCAAAAATTAACCACGTTAGAATTATCAGCTTTCCCAGATTGTCGATTCACTTAGCCGAAGGTTAGGTGAGCGCGTCGGGGGGAATACCCGCAGGATTTCAACCCAGGGTCGTTGCGTTGCCACCAGTTGCTGGTCCAGTAGTACGGACTTGCCGACAAAAAAGCAGGGCGGCTGACCTGACGGGACCAAAACTGGCAGGAATTGCAGTGTTCCCTTGTTGGGAAAACCGTATTTCCAGTTAAGTTGGAACAGGAAAAATCATGATCCAAATGCAGACCACGCTGGACGTGGCCGATAACACTGGTGCGCGTCATGTCATGTGCATTAAGGTGCTCGGTGGCTCCAAGCGCCGTTATGCCGGTATCGGCGACATCATCAAGGTGAGCGTCAAAGATGCGGCTCCGCGCGGACGCGTCAAGAAAGGCGAAATTTACAATGCCGTGGTGGTTCGTACCGCCAAGGGCGTGCGCCGTAAAGACGGTTCGCTGATTCGTTTCGGTGGCAATGCCGCCGTGTTGCTCAACGCCAAGCTGGAGCCTATCGGCACCCGCATCTTCGGACCCGTTACGCGTGAACTGCGTACCGAGAAGTTCATGAAGATCGTGTCGCTGGCCCCGGAAGTGCTGTAAGGAGCCCTACGATGAACAACATTCGTAAAGGCGACGAAGTCATCGTCCTGACCGGCCGCGACAAGAAGCGTCGTGGCACGGTGCTGGCCCGCGTTGGCGCCGACCACGTTCTGGTCGAAGGCGTCAACGTTGCCAAGAAGCACGTGAAAGCCAACCCGATGGCTAACAACCCGGGCGGGATTGTCGAAAAGACCATGCCGATCCACATCTCGAATGTGGCGCTCTTCAACCCCGCAACCGGTCGTGGCGACCGCGTGGGCGTTCAAGAAGTCGAAGGTCGCAAGGTCCGCGTGTTCCGTTCCAATGGTGCCGTTGTCGGCGCCAAGGCGTAAGGGGCGATAGACATGTCTCGTTTGCAAGATTTCTACAAGAGCAAGGTCGCTGGCGACCTGCAGGCCAAGTTTGGCTACAAGAGCGCAATGGAAGTGCCGCGCATCACCAAGATCACCCTGAACATGGGTGTCTCGGAAGCGGTCTCCGACAAGAAAGTCATCGAGCACGCTGTGTCGGATCTGACCAAGATCGCCGGCCAGAAGCCCGTCGTGACGAAGACCAAGAAGGCTATCGCCGGTTTCAAGATCCGCGAAAACTACCCGATTGGTTGCATGGTCACGCTGCGTGGTCAACGCATGTACGAATTCCTGGATCGCCTGGTGGCGGTTGCGCTGCCTCGCGTGCGCGACTTCCGCGGTATCTCGGGTCGTGCGTTCGACGGCCGTGGCAACTACAACATCGGGGTGAAAGAGCAGATCATTTTCCCCGAAATCGAGTACGACAAGATCGACGCGCTGCGTGGGCTGAACATCAGCATCACCACCTCCGCCAAGACCGACGAAGAAGCCAAGGCGCTGTTGACGGCCTTCAGCTTCCCGTTCCGTAACTAAGGGGCTGATGACGTGGCTAAACTTTCCCTCATCAATCGCGACATCAAGCGCGCCAAGCTGGCTGACAAGTTCGCTGCCAAGCGCGCTGAGTTGAAGGCGATCATCGACGACCAGTCGAAGACCGACGAAGAACGTTACCAAGCTCGGCTCAAGCTGCAACAGCTGCCGCGCAATGCCAACCCGACGCGTCAACGCAACCGCTGCGTGGTCACCGGTCGTCCTCGCGGCGTGTTCCGCAAGTTCGGCCTGACGCGCCACAAACTGCGTGAAATGGCGATGAAGGGTGAAATCCCCGGCATCACCAAGGCCAGCTGGTAGGAGAAACAATATGAGCATGAGCGATCCCATCGCCGATATGCTGACCCGCATTCGCAATGCGCAGCAAGTGGACAAAGTTACGGTGAGCATGCCCTCCTCGAAGCTGAAGGCGGCCATTGCCGCTGTGCTGAAAGACGAAGGCTACATCGACAGCTTTGAAATCAAGGGCACCCAGGCCAAGCCTGAGCTCGAGATCACCCTGAAGTACTACGCTGGCCGTCCGGTCATCGAGCGCATCGAACGCGTCTCGCGCCCTGGTCTGCGTATCTACAAGGGCCGTACCAGCATTCCTCAGGTCATGAACGGGCTGGGCGTGGCTATCGTTTCGACCTCGCGCGGCGTCATGACCGACCGTAAGGCTCGCGCCAACGGCGTCGGCGGCGAAGTGCTGTGCTACGTGGCCTAAGGAGAAATTCGAATGTCACGTATCGCTAAGTATCCGGTCGAACTGCCCAAGGGTGTCGAAGCTGACATCAAGCAGGATCAGATCACTGTCAAGGGCCCGCTGGGCTCCCTGACCCAACCCCTGACTGGCGACGTCACGATCTCGCTGGACGGTGGCAAGCTCACGTTTGCCGCTGCCAACGATTCCCGTCACGCCAACGCCATGTCGGGCACCGTGCGCGCGCTCGTGGCCAACATGGTCAACGGCGTGAGCAAGGGATTCGAGCGCAAGCTGAACCTGGTCGGCGTGGGTTACCGCGCCTCGGTTCAAGGCGACGCCGTTAAGCTGCAGCTCGGTTTCTCGCACGACGTTTTGCATCAGTTGCCGGCCGGTATCAAGGCCGAATGCCCCACCCAGACGGAAATCGTCATCAAGGGCTCCAACAAGCAAGTCGTCGGTCAGGTGGCCGCTGAAATCCGCGCGTACCGCGAACCCGAACCCTACAAGGGCAAGGGCGTGCGTTACTCGGACGAACGCGTCGTCATCAAAGAAACCAAGAAGAAATAACGGCGCACGCAAGGACGAATCATGGACAAAAAAGTTTCCCGTTTGCGTCGTGCGGTTCCGACTCGCCGGAAGATCAACGAGCTGCGCGTTCATCGCCTCTCGATTTTCCGCTCGAACCAGCACATCTACGCCAACATCATTTCGCCGGAAGGCGATCGCGTTCTGGTCAGCGCCTCGACGGTGGAAGCCGAAGTGCGTGCGCAACTGGCCGGCCAAACCGGTCAGGGTGGCAACAAAGCCGCTGCGACGCTGGTTGGCAAGCGCGTGGCCGAAAAGGCCAAGGCTGCCGGTATCGAACTGGTCGCTTTCGATCGCTCGGGCTTTCGTTACCATGGCCGCGTCAAGGCGCTGGCCGATGCCGCGCGTGAAGCCGGCCTGAAGTTCTAAGCGAGGATCTGTCAAATGGCTAAAGTACAAGGCAAGAACGCCGCGGAAAAAGAGAACGATGACGGCCTCCGCGAAAAGATGATCGCGGTCAACCGCGTGAGCAAAGTGGTCAAGGGTGGTCGCACCATGAGCTTTGCCGCGCTGACCGTGGTTGGCGATGGCGATGGCCGCATCGGCATGGGTAAGGGCAAGGCGCGTGAAGTGCCGGTGTCCGTTCAGAAGGCTATGGAACAGGCCCGTCGCGGCATGTTCAAGGTCGCTCTGAAGAACGGCACGCTGCACCACACCGTGGTCGGCAAGCATGGCGCCGCTACCGTGCTGATTTCGCCCGCTGCTGAAGGTACTGGCGTTATCGCCGGCGGCCCGATGCGCGCTATTTTCGAAGTGATGGGTGTGCGTAACGTGGTTGCCAAGAGCCTGGGCTCGAGCAACCCCTACAACATGGTTCGCGCCACGTTGAACGGCCTGCGCGCCTCCCTGACCCCGGCCGATGTTGCTGCCAAGCGCGGCAAGACGGTCGAAGAGATCCTGGGGTAAATCATGGCTCAGAAGCAGATCAAAGTGACCCTCGTGCGCTCGGTGATCGGTACCAAGCAATCGCACCGTGATACGGTTCGCGGTTTGGGCTTGGGCCGCATCAACAGCAGCCGCGTGCTGGTCGATACGCCCGAGGTGCGTGGGATGATCCGTAAGGTGGATTATCTCGTTTCCGTCTCGGAAGCCTAAGGAATCACCATGTCGGATATGCAACTTAATACGCTGAAGCCCGCCGAGGGCTCCAAGCACGCCAAGCGCCGCGTCGGCCGTGGCATCGGTTCGGGTCTGGGTAAGACCGCCGGCCGTGGTCACAAGGGTCAGAAGTCGCGCTCGGGCGGTTTCCACAAGGTTGGCTTCGAAGGCGGTCAAATGCCGCTGCAACGTCGCCTGCCCAAGCGTGGTTTCACCCCGCTGGGTCAACACCTGTATGCACAAGTTCTCTTGTCGGACCTCCAGGCCCTGCCCATCGATGACATCGATGTGCAAGCGCTGAAGGCGGCCGGCGTGATTGGCCAGGCGGTTCGTTACGCCAAGGTCATCAAGTCTGGTGAACTCTCGCGCAAGGTCGTGCTCAAGGGCATTACCGCGACGGCCGGCGCTCGCGCCGCCATCGAAGCCGCGGGCGGCTCGCTTGCTTGATCAGAGGTGACGAGTGGCTAACGCGCAGGCATTGGGCAAATCCGGAGCACGATACGGCGATCTGAAGCGCCGTCTGGTGTTCCTGGTGCTCGCCCTGGTGGTTTACCGTTTGGGTACACACATCCCGGTTCCGGGTATCAACCCGGACGCGCTGGCGGACTTGTTCCGTCAGAACCAGGGCGGGATCCTGGGCCTGTTCAACATGTTCTCGGGCGGAGCGCTCTCGCGTTTCTCGATTTTTGCCCTGGGGATCATGCCGTACATTTCGGCATCCATCATCATGCAGTTGATGTCGGTGGTGGTGCCGTCGCTGGAAGCGCTCAAGAAAGAGGGCGAATCCGGCCGTCGGAAGATTACCCAATACACCCGCTACGGCACGGTCGTGCTGGCGCTGGTGCAAGCCGTGGGCATTTCGGTGGCGTTGGAGTCTCAGCAGGGACTGGTGATCGATCCGGGCATGCTGTTCCGCTTCACGACCGTCGTGACTCTGGTCACTGGCACCATGTTCGTCATGTGGCTGGGTGAGCAGATCACGGAACGCGGTCTGGGCAACGGGATTTCCATCCTGATCTTCGCAGGTATCGTGGCGGGTCTTCCCGCGGCGCTGGCTGCACTGTTGGACCTGGTCCGCACCAACGCGATGTCTGTGCTTTCGGCACTGTTCATCGTGGCTCTGGTGGTGCTGGTTACCGCTTTTGTGGTGTTCGTGGAACGCGGACAGCGCAAGATCACGGTGAACTACGCCAAGCGTCAGGTCGGCAACAAGGTCTACGGTGGTCAAAGCTCGCATTTGCCGCTGAAGCTGAACATGGCAGGGGTGATTCCGCCGATCTTCGCGTCGTCGATCATTCTGTTCCCGGCCACGATCACGAGCTGGTTCTCCAGCAGCGAGAACATGCGCTGGCTTAGCGACCTGGCTGCGGCCCTGTCGCCTCGTCAACCGCTCTACATCACGCTGTACTCGGTCGCGATTATTTTCTTCTGCTTTTTCTACACGGCTCTGGTTTTCAACAGCCGCGAAACGGCGGACAACCTGAAGAAGAGTGGTGCGTTTGTTCCGGGCATCCGTCCGGGCGAGCAAACGGCGCGCTACATCGACAAGATCCTGATGCGTTTGACGCTCGCAGGTGCCATCTACATCACGTTGGTGTGCCTGTTGCCGGAATTCTTGGTGATGCGCTGGAACGTTCCCTTCTACTTCGGTGGTACGTCTCTGTTGATCATTGTGGTGGTGACGATGGATTTCATGGCGCAGGTTCAGGCCTACATGATGTCTCACCAGTACGACTCGTTGCTCAAGAAGGCCAACTTCAAGGGCGCGGGTTTGCCGATGCGGTAAGCAAAAGAATGTCCAAGGACGACGTCATTCAGATGCAAGGTGAGGTTCTTGAGAACCTCCCGAACGCGACATTTCGCGTCAAGCTCGAAAACGGCCACGTGGTGTTGGGCCATATTTCCGGCAAGATGCGTATGCATTACATCCGGATCCTGCCGGGTGACAAGGTCACAGTGGAGCTCACGCCCTATGACCTGACGCGAGCCAGGATTGTTTTCCGCTCCAAGTGAGCGAAACCGGATTACGGAAAATTAGGAGTCAACCATGAAAGTAATGGCATCGGTTAAGCGGATCTGCCGCAACTGCAAAGTTATCAAACGTCACGGCGTGGTGCGCGTTATCTGCACCGACCCGCGTCACAAGCAGCGTCAAGGCTAACTCGGGTTAGCGACTACGCAACGGATTTATTCAAGGAACAGTCATGGCCCGTATTGCTGGCATTAACATTCCGCCGCAACAGCACGCCGAGATCGGCCTGACCGCCATTTTTGGCATCGGTCGTACGCGCGCTCGCAAGATTTGCGAAGCGGCAAACGTACCCTTTGACAAAAAGGTCAAGGATCTGAGCGACGCTGAATTGGAACGCGTCCGCGAACATGTTGGTTTGTTCACGGTTGAAGGCGACCTGCGTCGTGAAGTACAGCTCTCGATCAAGCGTTTGATCGACCTGGGAACCTACCGCGGTATGCGTCACAAGCGCGGTTTGCCCGTGCGCGGCCAGCGCACTCGCACCAACGCCCGGACCCGCAAGGGCCCGCGTCGTGCTGCTGCGTCCCTGAAGAAATAATCGAGGAACAGGATTATGGCGAAAGCTTCCACCAGCGGCGCTTCGCGCGTGCGCAAAAAGGTCAAGAAGAACGTCTCGGACGGCATCGCGCACGTTCACGCTTCGTTCAACAACACCATCATCACCATCACCGATCGTCAGGGCAACGCACTGTCGTGGGCCACGTCGGGCGGTGCTGGCTTCAAGGGTTCGCGCAAGTCGACCCCGTTTGCCGCGCAGGTTGCCGCTGAAACGGCTGGCCGCGTTGCGCTCGAGTACGGCATCAAGACGCTGGAAGTCCGCATCAAGGGCCCCGGTCCTGGCCGCGAGTCGTCGGTCCGTGCGCTGAACGCGCTGGGCATCAAGATTTCGTCCATCGCCGACATCACGCCCGTTCCGCACAACGGCTGCCGTCCGCCGAAGCGTCGTCGTATCTAAAGGGAATCCACATGGCACGTTATATTGGACCCAAATGCAAGCTCTCGCGCCGCGAGGGTACTGACCTGTTCCTGAAGAGCGCCCGCCGCTCGCTGGATTCCAAGTGCAAGCTGGATTCCAAGCCTGGCCAACACGGCCGCACTTCGGGTGCCCGCACTTCCGACTACGGCCTGCAGCTGCGCGAAAAGCAAAAGCTGAAGCGCATGTACGGCGTGCTGGAAAAGCAATTCCGCAAGTACTTCGCTGAAGCCGAGCGTCGCCGTGGCAACACCGGCGAAACGCTGATCCAGCTGCTGGAATCGCGTCTGGACAACGTCGTCTACCGCATGGGCTTCGGCTCGACGCGCGCCGAAGCTCGCCAGCTGGTGAGCCACCGCGCCATCGAACTGAACGGCCACACGGCTGACATCGCTTCGATGCTGGTCAAGGCTGGCGACGTCGTCTCGGTTCGTGAAAAGGCCAAGAAGCAAGGCCGTATCAAGGAATCGCTCGACCTGGCCACCAGCATCGGCATCCCCCAGTGGGTGGAAGTCGACGCGGCCAAGCTGACCGGCACGTTCAAGTCGGCCCCCGATCGCGCTGACGTCGCTCGCGACATCAACGAATCGATGGTCGTCGAACTGTACTCGCGTTAATCACGCCTGCCGGCGCCTCCTTCGCAAGGTGCTGGCAAGCTGGTCACGCGACCCGGTTGGCCCGTTAGCAAGTCCCGCAGCAGCCCGCTTTCGCCATTTGGTGGAGCGGGCTTTGCGGTAAGTATCGGGCAGCGTTTTTGCGCCGCCCATGATTTGAGCATCAAGTCTCACCCTGTCCATCAGCCTTATCGGTGTAACGAGCCGAGGGTATTGAAAAGGAACACAGTAAATGTCCACTCAAGGTTTCCTGAAGCCGCGCTCCATTGAAGTCGAACCGGTCGGCACGCACCATGCCAAGATCGTGATGGAGCCGTTCGAGCGTGGCTACGGTCACACGCTGGGCAACGCCCTGCGCCGCATCCTGCTGTCTTCGATGACCGGCTACGCGCCGACCGAAGTCCAGATGACGGGCGTGGTGCACGAATACTCGACTATCCCGGGCGTTCGCGAAGATGTCGTCGACATCCTGCTGAACCTGAAGGGCGTGGTCTTCAAGCTGCACAACCGCGACGAAGTGACGCTGGTTCTGCGCAAGTCCGGCGCCGGCACGGTGCTGGCCAGCGACATCGAGCTGCCGCACGACGTCGAGATCATCAACCCCGGCCACGCCATCTGCAACCTGACGGAAGCAGGCAAGCTGGAAATGCAGATCAAGGTCGAAAAGGGCCGCGGCTACGTGCCGGGCAACGTGCGCGCGCTGTCGGAAGACCGCACCCACACCATCGGCCGCATCGTTCTGGACGCTTCGTTCAGCCCGGTCCGCCGCGTGAGCTACGCCGTTGAAAGCGCCCGCGTTGAACAACGCACCGACCTGGACAAGCTGGTCCTGGACATCGAAACCAACGGCGTGATCTCGCCCGAGGAAGCGGTGCGCCAGTCGGCCCGCATCCTGATGGACCAGATCTCGGTCTTCGCCGCCCTGGAAGGCGCTGGCGATTCGTACGAAGCCCCGGTCCGCGGCACGCCGCAGATCGACCCGGTGCTGCTGCGTCCGGTCGACGACCTGGAGCTGACGGTGCGTTCGGCCAACTGCCTGAAGGCCGAAAACATCTACTACATCGGCGACCTGATCCAGCGTACCGAAAACGAGCTGCTCAAGACCCCGAACCTGGGTCGCAAGTCGCTCAACGAGATCAAGGAAGTGCTGGCTGCACGTGGCCTGACCCTCGGCATGAAGCTCGAGAACTGGCCGCCCCTGGGCCTGGAGCGTCCGTAAATCTTGAAAGGGCGCCGCCCCTGAAAAGGGGCGTCTCCCGCAGCGCCCGGCCTCGCGGTCGGGCAGTTTGCGAAATCGTCGTAAAATGCCCCGTTTTCTACCGGACCGCAGCCTGATTGCAGGCTGATAGAAGAGCCGGCAACCCGATGGCGGAAACGCCTTCTTTAGATTCAAAGGAAACTTATCATGCGTCACGGTAATGGCTTGCGTAAGCTCAACCGCACCAGCAGTCACCGTCTTGCCATGTTCCGCAACATGGCCGTTTCGTTGATCACCCACGAAGCCATCAAGACCACGCTGCCGAAGGCGAAAGAATTGCGCCGCGTCATCGAACCCCTGATCACGCTGGGCAAGGAGCCCACGCTCGCGAACAAGCGTCTGGCTTTTGCCCGTCTGCGCGATCGCGATGCGGTTGTGAAGCTGTTTGCCGAAATCGGCCCGCGCTACGCGGCCCGTAACGGCGGCTACACCCGCGTGCTGAAGATGGGCTTCCGTCAAGGCGACAACGCTCCCATGGCTTTCATGGAACTGGTTGACCGTCCGGAAGTCGATGAAGCCGCTGAGGACAGCGCCGAGTAAATTCGGCAGCTAGATAAGCGACAAGGGCGGGTCTTCGGACCCGCCCTTGTTTTTTTTTGGCACCGCGATGGCGCGCTGCGATTCGCGATGAGGCGCGAATCCACCGATCAGGCGTTGCCCCCATCCTCGCGTTCGCGCCCGCCGCGCAACTGCCCCCGAAGCTCCGCGGCTGTGGCGGCCAACACATCCTGGGGCGGCTGAGGCGGCATCCTGAAAGTCAGGTCCTGCTGCTCGATGTACTGCGTGGACGTCACGTCCTGCGGGTGATGCATCGGAACGACATGGGCGTGCGCGTGCGCGACATGGATGCCCGTGAACGCAAATCCCACGCGCTCGACGCCGTACAGGCGTTTCATCTGGCGGCCCAGCCGCTGGCCCAGGTTGACGATGCTGGCGGCCAGGTCGGCCGGCATGTCTTCGTAATAGGGATAGTGCTGCTTGGGAATGATGAGCGTGTGCCCGGGGCGCACGGGCTGGATGTCGAGGAAGGCCAGCAGGCGATCGTCTTCGTGGATGACGTGCGCGGGAATCTCGTGACGGGCGATGCGGCAGAACAGGCAGTTGTCGGACATGCTTGCCTCGGCGTGTAAGAGGGCGGCGCGGCGGCCTGGCGCGCGGCGGTTCCGGGAAGGTGGCCGCAATACCGATAAAATACCGCGAGTTACATCCCACGCGGGTATCCCAAGGAGGCTCCATGTTGCGCGATGACGACGTCGTGCTGGTCATCAGCAATGCGCCGGACCTGTTGCTGGCCAAACGCATTGCGCACGTGCTCGTCGAAGACGGACTGGCCGCGTGCGTGAACCTCGGCGCGCCCGGGTTGTCCATCTACCTGTGGAACGGAGAGGTCGAAGGGACGGAAGAGATCCCCATCCAGATCAAGACGACCTACGCGCGGCATGCCGCCGTCGTGCAGGCCTTGTCGAAAATGCATCCCTACGACGTTCCCGAGATCATCGTGCTGCCGGTCATCGCCGGCGCAGCGCCATACCTGGACTGGGTGCGCGAGCAGACGGCCATTACGCAGAACAAGAGAAACTGATGTTGCAACTTGCCGGTACGGTCGGCGCGCGCGGACGCGCCGAGAGCGCGACCTCCCCCTTTTTCAGGCACTGCCTGATGCTGCTGGCGATGACCATCCTGTTGTTCGGATGGCAGGCTGCCGCGCGCGCGGATACCGAGTTCCTGGAGCCTGAAAAGGCGTTCGTGTTCAGCGCCAAGATGGCGTCCGCGGACACGCTGGAGCTGCACTACAAGGTCGCGCCCGGCTATTACATGTACCGCGAGCGCTTCGCCATTGCCATCAGCCCCGCCGATGCCACCACGTTGGGCGAGGCCGTTTATCCCAAGGGCGAGGTCAAGTATGACCCGACCTTTGAAAAGGACATGGAGGTCTTCCACGAGGACGTGACGATCCGCGTCCCGGTGGGAGCCGGCGGACAGCCGTTCACGCTGACGCTGACGGGCCAGGGCTGCGCGGATGCCGGCCTATGCTATCCGCCGATGGACAGCACCGTGAAGCTCACGCCCGTGGCAGGTGGATATACGGTGGCGGGCACGGGGCTTGGCGGGGCGTTGGCGCCGCAAGCGGCTTCTGGCGGCTTGTCCGCGCTGGTCAATGCCGGAGACACGGGCCTGGCCGACGCGCTGGGTGGCCTGGGATGGATCAAGACGGCGGGCGTGTTTCTGGTGCTGGGCCTCTTGCTGGCTTTCACGCCCTGCGTGCTGCCCATGATCCCCATCCTGTCGTCCATCGTGCTGGGCGGCGCGCAGCAGGAGCGGCCTAGCCGCGGACGCGGATTGGCTTTGGCCGCCACCTACGTGCTGGGCATGTCGGTGGTGTACACCGCGCTGGGCGTGGCTGCCGGCCTGAGCGGCGCGGGGCTCGCGGCCTGGTTGCAGACGCCGTGGATCCTGACCCTCTTTGCCATCCTGCTGACCGTGCTGGCGCTGGCGATGTTCGATGTCTTCACGTTCCAGATGCCGTCGGGTGTGCAGGCGATGCTGTCCGAGCGCTCGTCGCGCGTGCCGGGCGGACGCTACACCGGCGCCCTGGTCATGGGCGCCTTGTCGGCGCTGATCGTCGGCCCGTGCGTGGCCGCGCCGCTGGCCGGCGCCTTGCTGTATATCTCGCAGACCGGGGACGTGGTCCTGGGCGGATCGGCGCTGTTTGCGATGGCATGGGGGATGGGCGTGCCGCTGTTGATCGTCGGTGCGTCGTCGTCCGCCTTGCTGCCCAAGGCCGGACCGTGGATGGACGGCGTCAAGCGGCTGTTCGGCATGCTGCTGCTGGCGACCGCGTGGTGGATGCTGATTCCCGTCGTGCCCACCTGGGTCCAGATGACGGGGTGGGCGTTCCTGGCTGTCGTGTCGGCCGTGATGCTGCGCGCCTTCGACGCCTTGCCGCAAGGCGCGGGCGCCGGACGCATGTTCGGCAAGGGCCTGGGCCTGTTGCTTGCCCTGGCGGCCGCGGCGTGGCTCGTCGGTGCGGCCAGTGGCGGGCGCGACGTGCTGCAGCCGCTGTCGCACTTGGCCGCGCGCGGCGATGCGCCGGCTGCCGGCGCCGCCGCGGCGGGCGAGGTCCATTTCACGCGTGTGCGCAGCAATGCCGAGCTGGACGCGCTGCTGGCGCAAAGCACCCGGCCGGTGATGCTGGACTTCTATGCGGACTGGTGCGTGTCGTGCCGCGAGATGGAGCGCTTCACCTTCACGGATCCGGGCGTCGCGCAGCGCATGGCGGGCATGGTGCTGGTGCAGGCGGATGTGACCGCGAACAATGCCGACGACCGCGCGCTGCTCAAGCGCTTCCGGCTGTTCGGCCCGCCGGGCATCATGTTCTTCGAGCCGGGCGGTAAGGAAATCGCGGATGCGCGCGTAGTGGGCTTTCAGGACGCAAAGCGCTTCACGGAATCGCTGGACCGCGTGCTCGTGCGTTGAGGGACGAGCACGCTGGCGGCGGGGCATGCGCCAGCGTCTGATGCGCGCAACGCAACGATGCTTGCGTTGAATCAAGAAAGGGCGCGATATACCATGATCGCTTCGCTGCCCGCGCGGCGCATCCCACTCCCTCCAGGCCGGCGCCGTGACGTCCCCCACCGTTGATGCAAGTCAGGACCGGAACGGTCTGATTTATCTTCAATTGATGTTCGTCATGGCCACGTGGGGCCTGAACATCGTCTCCATCAAGTATCTGACCCAGCACATGGACATCCAGGCGCTCGCCGCCGTTCGGATCGTCATTGCGTTCATTACCGTCACCCTCATCATCAAGGCGCGCGGCGGCCGTATCCCGAAGTTGGGTAGCGCGCAGCTGGGCTGGGTGGCGCTTGCCGGCTTTCTGGTGGTGTATGCGCACCAGGTGGCGTTGGTGTCGGGTTTGCGAGTGTCGTCGGCGGCCAATGGCACGCTGATCATGGCCACCAGCCCGTTGCTGTCCGCCTTTCTTGCCGCCATCTTCTACCGTGAAAAACTCACGGTGACCCGCATTGCCGGCGCGCTGCTCGGCCTCCTGGGCGTCGGCATGGTGGTGGTGGGCAGCGGCGCGCAGCTCGGGTTGACCGGCTGGGGCGATGCTGTGGTGTTCGTGGCCGTGCTGGTGTTCGTGTTTGGCGGCCTCGTCATCCAGCGGATGTCACGCATGATGGATCCGCTGGGGATGCTCTGGTACATGTACCTGGCCGGCGGCGTGATGCTGGTGGGACATGCCGCGCTGACGCCGTCCTCGTACCACACTGAGACGTGGCAGATGGCATGGTGGCCTTGGGCGGTGCTGATGTTTTCGGCGGTGGTCGCGTCCGGTATCAGCAACATCGTGTGGAACGCGGGCATCGCGCGGCTGGGGATCAGCCGCGCCGCGCTGTTCGTGAACTGGCTGCCGATCTTCGGGCTGCTGTTCGCGGCCCTGTTCGTGGACGAGCACGTCACGCTGACGCATGTCGTCGGTCTGGGCTGTGTGTTGGGCGGGACGTGGCTGGGACTGCGCCGCGGCGCGCAGCCGGCGCGGGCGGCCGCCGCAAAGGCTTGATGGCGGGGATTGCCGGCGTCCTGGCCGGCGGGTGGCGCCGAGCGCAGACGGCCAAAGCCGCCGCGCCCGGAGGTCTTTCTAGCGCTGGCTTTTCAGCAGCTTGGCCGCTTCGATGGCGAAGTACGTCAGGATGCCGTCGGCGCCGGCGCGCTTGAAGGCCAGCAGCGCTTCCATCATGACCTTGTCGTGATCCAGCCAGCCATTGGCGGCGGCCGCCTTGATCATGGCGTATTCGCCGCTGACCTGGTAGGCGAAGGTCGGCACGCGGAACGTGTCCTTGACCCGGCGCAGCACGTCCAGGTAAGGCATGCCCGGCTTGACCATCACCATGTCGGCGCCTTCCTGCAGGTCGCCGGCCACTTCACGCAGCGCCTCGTCGATGTTGCCCGGATCCATCTGGTAGGCCATCTTGTTGGACTTGCCCAGATTGGTGGCCGAGCCCACGGCATCGCGGAAGGGGCCGTAGAACGCGCTGGCGTACTTGGCCGAATACGCCATGATGCGCGTATGGATGTGGCCATTGGCCTCGAGCGCGCGACGCACCGCGCCGATGCGGCCGTCCATCATGTCGCTGGGGGCGACCATGTCGACGCCGGCTTCGGCCTGCGTGAGCGCCTGCTTGACCAGGATCTCGACGGTGGGTTCGTTGACGACGTAGCCGTCCGCGTCGATGACGCCGTCCTGGCCGTGGCTGGTGTACGGGTCCAGAGCCACATCGCACAGCACGCCCAGTTCCGGGAAACGCGACTTCAGCTCGCGGACCACGCGCGGGATCAGGCCGTCGGGGTTGGTGGCTTCGATGCCGTCCGGGGTCTTCAGCGACGGGTCGATGGCGGGAAACAGCGACAGCACGGGGATGCCCAGCGCCACGCATTCTTCGGCCACGGGCAGCAGCGTGTCCAGCGAATAGCGGACCACGCCGGGCAGCGAGGCCACAGCCTGCCGCAGGCCGGAGCCTTCGGCCACGAAGACGGGGTAGATCAGGTCATTGACCGTCAGTGCGTTCTCGCGCACCAGACGGCGGGTGAAGTCGTCGCGGCGCAGGCGGCGGGGGCGGGAAACCGGAAACTCTGGGGTGATGATCTGCGGGTTCATGGTACGACCTTGGGGGAAATCCAATTTTCGATGTGGGCGCCGGCTTCTTCCAGGCCGATGCGCTCGGGCGCCGAGAAGGGAATCGTGTGCAGCGCGCCGATGTCGGCCAGATCCTTGCGGACCGAGAACACGGTGCGCATGCGCTGACCGTACGGCAGCTTGTCGGCCTTGGTCAGCAGCGCCAGCACCGGGCGGCCGGTGGGTGCAATGAAGTTCGCCAGGCGCCGGTCCAGTTCGGTCACGCCGCGGCGGATGTCGATGAGCAGCACGATGCCGACGAGCGATTCACGGTCGCGCAGGTAGCCGCCCAGGATGTCCGCCCACTTTTCCTTCTCGTTGCGGGCCACGGATGCATAGCCGTAGCCGGGCAGGTCGACCAGATAGCCGATGTGGGCTTCCGGGTCCAGCGGGTCCGGCAGGCCGAACATGTTGATCAGGCGCGTGCGGCCCGGCGTCTTGCTGGAGAACGCAAGACGGCGCTGGTTGCACAGCACGTTGATGGACGTGGACTTGCCGGCGTTGGAGCGGCCGACAAAGCAGACCTCGGGAGCGCCGGCGGGCGGCAACTGGTCGAGGCGAGCCGCGGAAGTGAGGAAGGAGGCGCGATGTAGGAGGGACACGGATGGCTTTCGATACGGTTGGTTTCGAGCCCTATTGTATAATCCGGCGTTTGCTACAGTGGTCCCCGTGCGCGGAGCCGTCTTTTTTGCTTACTGTTTAGCTGTCATCCAGCCGATAAAAGCCCCTTTCGGGCAGCGCTGACGCAGCTTCGCAGAAAGATCGCAAGCAGGACAAGCAAAACAGGTTCGATACGGTTTTACTGCGAGTGCGGGCAGGCGTGGGCGCCTTTTTGCGCCTTGATCGATGTGATCGTCGAGGTCTTCATGAAGCGTGTGCTGTCCCGGATGTTGGTTGCGAGCGGGCTGTTGCTCGGCGCCTCCGCCCTCTCTGCTACGAGTTTCGCCGCCAATGGCGCTGCGGGCCCGGCCAAACCAGATGCCGCCAAGGGCGGTCAGCTGTTTGACCAAGGCGACGCGGCCCGCGGCATCATTGCCTGTGCCTCCTGTCACGGCGCGGCGGGTAACAGCACCATTCCGGTGAACCCGAACCTGGCCGCGCAGCCGCACGAATACCTGGCCAAGCAGCTTGCCGACTTCAAGGTGAAGGAAGGCGCCAAAGCGCCTGTTCGCAACGGCCCGGGCGGCAATCCCAGCCCCATGACCGTCATGGTGCAGAACCTGACGCCGGCCGACATGCAGAACATCGCGCTGTACCTGGCAACGCAGCCGCTCAAAGAGCCCGCCACGGCTGGCCATGAGAACCTGGTTGAGCTAGGTCAAAAGATCTGGCGTGGCGGTTTGCCAGACCGCAACGTCCCGGCTTGCGCGGCATGCCATTCTGCCAATGGCGCCGGGATTCCCGGTCAGTACCCCCGTCTGTCGGGCCAGTTCCCCGTGTACATCGAAGAGCAACTGAAGCTTTTCCGTAGCGGCGACCGCAAGAACGACGTCATGCATGCCATCGCGGACCGCATGTCGGACGCCGACATCAAGGCGGTGTCGGATTACGCGGCCGGCCTTCGGTAAACGATCGGCCGCAACGTGCGCGGCCGGTCCGCGTTGATGCAACTTGCGCGTGCCGGAACCTCGTTCCGTCATGCACTGTCTATGAGGGGGGTAGCCGATAGCGCGGCCCCCCTTTTTTCATGAATTCGACTCGAACCCACTCCCGCCCCTCTTTGCGCAGCCTGCCAGGCGATCTCTTTGAACTTCTGGGTTCGATGCGTTTTGCCGTCAGCCTGCTGATGTTCATCTGCGTGGCCAGCCTCGTAGGAACGGTGCTGCAGCAGAACCGCTCGTCCAACAACTACATCGACCAGTTCGGCCCGTTCTGGTTTGAAGTGTTCGACAAGTTCTCCATCTGGCACGTCTACAACAGCTGGTGGTTCCTGCTGATCATGGGCTTTCTGGTCGTGTCGACCTCGGTGTGCCTGATCCGCAATGCGCCCAAGATGCTGCGCGACGCCCGGTCGTTCCGCGAGCACGTGCGCGAGGGCAGCTTGCGCGCATTCCCGCATCGCGTGGAAACCACCGAGCCCACCGGCGTGCCGCAGACCGTGACCGGCCTGAAGGCGCTGCTGGGCCGCATGGGGTATGCGGTGCGCGTGCGCGAGGACCAGGATGGCGTCCTGCTGGCCGCCAAGAAGGGCAGCGCGAACCGCCTGGGTTATGTGTTTGCCCACGCGGCCATGGTCATCATCTGTATCGGCGGCCTGCTCGACAGCGAGTTGCCGGTGCGCCTGCAGGTCATGTTCGGCGGCAAGCAGCCCATCGTCGACAACATGCTGATCTCCGAAGTGCCGGAAAGCGGCCGCCTGTCGGTCAACAACCCGAGCTTTCGCGCCAGCGTCCTCGTGCCCGAGGGCGGCCAGGCCAGCACCGCGGTCGTGATGGTGGGTGACGGCGCCCTGGTGCAGCCGATGCCCTTCACGCTCAAGCTCAAGAAGTTCGTCGTCGACTATTACTCCACCGGTATGCCCAGCCGCTTCGCCAGCGAAGTCGAGGTCACGGACCCGGACACCGGCAAGACCTTCGATTCCACCATCGAGGTCAACGAACCGCTGCGCTTCAAGGGCATGACGGTCTATCAATCCAGCTTTGACGATGGCGGCAGCACGGTCGCGCTCAAGGGCTATCCGCTGGTGGGCGCCAACGACGCCACGTTCTCGGTCGATGGCACGGTCGGCAAGACCAGCGAGCTCACCGCGCAGACGGCCAAGGGCCCGCGCAGCATGGGCATCGAGATCACGGCCATGCGTCCCATCAACGTCGAGGACCTGACCCGGGGCGACCCCAAGGGCGCCGACCAGAGCTTTGCGGAACACGTGGCATCGGTTGCCGGCAGCGCTGCCGGCAAGAAGAACGAGAACCTGCGCAACGTCGGGCCCAGCGTCGAGTACAAGCTGATCGACGATGCGGGCCAGGCGCACGAATTCCAGAACTACATGCTGCCCGTCGAGCTGGACGGCGCGGCCGTGTTCCTGGCCGGCGTGCGCAACAACGCGTCCGAGCCGTTCCGCTATCTGCGCATTCCGGCCGACGACGACAGCACCATCGCTGAATTCATGCGCCTGCGCGCCACCCTGGCCGATCCGGCCGCGCGCAAGGAAGCCGCCCGCCGCTTTGCCGAACGCAACAGCCCATCGGGCGCGGACCGCCAACCGCTGGAAACCGCGGCAGAGCGCGCGCTGGACACCTTTGCCGCCGGCGGCCTGCAGGCCGTCGCGGCTTTCCTGCAAGCCAATACGCCGGCCCCGGATCTTGAGCGCGCGGCCGATGTCGTGATCCGCCTGATCGGCGCCAGCATGAACGAATTGCGCGCCATCGCGCGCGAACGCGCGGGTCAGCCGCCCGTGCCCGTCGAGGGCCAGGAGGGCGAACGTGCGGCGGTGTGGTCGCGCCTGGCAGTGGCGGCGCTGTCCGACCTGACCGTCTATCCCGCGCCGGTGTTCCTGTCGCTGGCCGACTTCAATCACGTGCAGGCCAGCGTGTTCCAGGTCAGCCGCACGCCGGGCAAAAACACGGTCTACCTGGGCAGCCTGCTGCTGGTCCTGGGCGTGTTCTCCATGTTCTACATTCGCGATCGTCGTGTCTGGATCTGGGTCAAGCCGCAAGGCGGCGGCAGCAGCGTCCTGGCGGCCATGACGTCTCAGAAGCGTACACTTGACTTCAATCAAGAGTTTGAACGCTTCAAGCAGGCGCTGCTGCGCCAGAAAAAAGGGTCCTGAGGTTATTTATGTCCACGACGACCACCACGCAACCCCCGTCGCCTGAAACGCTCTGGCAGGACGCCTTATCCGAAACCGGCGACAGCCGCGCGCAACGCGGCAAGCCCGACTGGACCGACATCGTCTTCTTTTTGCTGCTGGCAGCGGGCGCGGGATTCGCGCTGACCCGCTACGGGCACGCGATGGACTACTACGAGAAGATCATCCTGTGCGGCACGGTGCCCGCGGTGGCCTGGCTGGGCTGGCTGTGGCGGCCGCTGCGCCGGCTGATGATCGCCTGTGCGATCTCGTCGGGCCTGGCGCTGATGCTCTATGGCACCGACCTCGCCCGCGCCGAGCAGGTGTTCTTCCTGAAGTTTCTGTTTTCTTCGCAGTCCGCCATTCTTTGGATGAGCGCGCTGTTTGCGCTGTCGATGGTGTGCTACTGGATCGGCCTTTTCAGCCCGACGGCTGCCTGGCTGGGCACGGCGCTGAATTGGGGCGCGGTGTTTGCTGGCGTCACGGGTCTGCTCGTGCGCTGGCGCGAGGGCCATCTGATGGGTCCGGACCTGGGTCATATCCCGGTCAGCAACCTGTATGAAGTCTTCGTGCTGTTTTGCCTCATCACGGCGCTGTTCTATCTGTACTACGAACGCAAGTACGCCACGCGCGCGCTGGGCGGCTTCGTGATGCTGGTGGTCACCTCGGCCGTCGTGTTCCTGCTCTGGTATTCGTTCACGCGCGACGCGGGACAGATCCAGCCGCTGGTGCCCGCGCTAAAAAGCTGGTGGATGAAACTGCACGTGCCCGCCAATTTCATCGGCTACGGCACGTTCTCGCTGGCGGCGATGGTGGGCTTTGCGTACCTGGTCAAGCAGCACGGTCAGACCACGTCGTGGGCCAAGCTGGCGCCGCTGTTCATCCTGGGCGTGTTGCTATGCGCCGAGCCGATGGTGTTCCGCACCGATGGCCTGTCGGCCACCTGGATGCTGTACTTCGGCGTGGGCGCGGTGATCGTGGGCGCCATTCTTCTGGGCCGCCGCCGCATCGCGGAGGCGCTACCCTCGCTGGAAGTGCTGGACGACATCATGTATCGCGCCATCGCGATCGGGTTCGCCTTCTTCACGGTGGCCACCATTTTGGGGGCGCTGTGGGCCGCCGACGCGTGGGGCGCGTACTGGCAGTGGGACCCGAAGGAAACCTGGGCGCTGATCGTCTGGCTGAATTACGCGGCTTGGCTGCACATGCGGCTTATCAAGGGCCTGCGTGGCGCGATGGCTGCCTACTGGGCGCTGATAGGCCTGTTGATCACGGGGTTTGCGTTCCTGGGCGTGAACATGTTCCTGTCGGGCCTGCACTCGTACGGCCAGCTTTAACGCCGCGAATATCCCGGCAGACGAACGAAGGCCCCTGCATGCAGGGGCCTTTGTCTTTTGCGCGACGCCGGTTCAGGGTAGCAGCGATTCGCCGCGAAGCTGGTCCGCGAGGGTTTCGCGCTGGCGCACGACATAGTATTTGTCGCCGTCGACCATGACCTCGGCCGGGCGCCCGCGCGAGTTGTAGTTGCTGGCCATGGTCATGCCGTAGGCGCCGGCCGATTCCACCGCCAGCACGTCGCCCTGGCGGATGGTCAGCAGGCGCTGCTTTGCCAGCCAGTCGGCGCTTTCGCACACAGGGCCGACGAGGTCGTATTCGGCGGGGTCGCCGGCGCGCGGGTGCAGCGGTTGCACGCCATGGAACGCGTCATAGAGCGCCGGGCGCAGCAGGTCGTTCATGGCTGCGTCGACGATAGCGAAATTGCGGGCTTCGGCATGCTTGATGTACTGGACGGTGGTGAGCAGTACGCCGGCGTTGCCGACGAGCGAGCGTCCCGGTTCCAGCACCAGTTGCAGATGACCTTGGCCGCGCGCGTTCAACCGTTCAAAAACGCGGTCGAGCAGGGCGCGGGGCGAAGGCGGCGTCTCGTCCAGGTAGCGGATGCCCAGTCCACCGCCCAGGTCCAGGTGTTCGATAGCGATGCCCGCCTGTTGCAGGCTTTCGATCAGGTCCAGCAGCTTTTCGAGGGCATCGAAGTAGGGACTGATGTCGGTGAGCTGCGAGCCGATGTGGCAGTCCACGCCGACGATCTGAAGACCAGGCAGCGACTGCGCAGTGCGGTAGGCCTCGAGCGCGTCGCCGATGGCGATGCCGAATTTGTTTTCCTTCAGGCCGGTCGAGATGTACGGGTGCGTGCGGGCGTCGACGTCCGGGTTCACGCGCAGCGACACGGGGGCGCGCAGGCCCATGTGTGCCGCGACGTCGGACAGGCGGTGCAGTTCGTCGACCGATTCGACGTTGAAGCACTTTACGCCGGCGTGCAGGGCATCGCGCATTTCCCAGGCTTGCTTGCCTACGCCCGAAAACACGATGCGGGAGGCATCGGCGCCCGCGGCGAGCGCCCGATGCAATTCGCCACCCGACACGATGTCAAAACCGGCGCCCAACCGCGCGAACTCGCCCAGCACAGCCAGGTTGGAGTTGGCCTTCATGCCGTAGCAGACGAGCACGGGGCGTTGCCCGATGGCGCTGCAATAGGATTGCCACGCGGCTTTCAGTGCCGCGCGGGAGTAGACGTAAAGGGGCGTTCCCAACCGTTCGGCCAGATGGTCAAGCGGCACATCTTCGGCGTACAACACATTATTGCGGTACTGGAAGTAGGGATGGCCGGCCAATTCTGGCGGGGTCGGGAACGGAGGCGTCATGGGAGGGCCGGGGCAGGAGGGATCTGCGTCGGCGGCGCGGTCTGCTGCGTGCTGGCCGGCGCCTTGCCTTCAGGGGGCGGCGGCATGTAGAGCGGCCCCTTGTACCCGCAGGCCGCCACGATGCCGGTCGCCATGAGCGTGGCTACAATGCGAAGAGCCATGCGGCTGTATGCCAATTGGAACACTGGGAACTCCGTAATTCTTGCAGGCTCGATTATGACCGAAACCGAATTTCTTGCGTTGATCGACCAGGTGCTGGACAGCATCGAAAGCCAGGCCGATGACTGGGCGGCTTCGCTCGACGTCGATGTCGAAACCAGCCGCAGCGGCAATGTGCTGACCATGGTTTTCGAGGACAACACCCACGTCGTGGTGAACAGCCAGGCCGCCATGCAGGAGCTGTGGGTCGCCGCGCGCAGCGGCGGCTTCCACTACCGCTTTGATGGCCAGCACTGGAACGATACCCGGGGAGGACCGCAGCTGCCGGACGCCCTGTCTCAGATCTGCTCCGCTGCCGCCGGCGTCCCCGTGACGATACGGCTGTAAAAAAGGCCGGCCCAGTGGGCCGGCCTTTTTGCATCAGAAAGGAATCTTCTGCGACCAGGGCGTGGTGGTTTGCGTCCCCACGCCCGGCGCGACCTTGATCCGGGTGTCCTCGCTGGAGCTGCTGCTCAGGCCATTCAGGAATTCACCCAGCGTGTCGGCTTCGGGCAGTCCGAGGCGCGCCACGGCTTGTCCCGGCGGAAACTCCGAGAAGTAGAACTCGCCGTTTTCGACGAGCAGACCGTCCGGACGCGGACGCTGCTTTTCTTCCGGCACGCCCTTCAGCACGCTCTGCATGTAGTCCACCCAGATCGGCATGGCGACGCCACCGCCGGTTTCGCGCGAACCCAGCGACTTGGGCTGGTCAAAGCCCAGCCAGGCGGTTGCCGCCAGCGTCGGCGTGTAGCCCGAGAACCAGGCGTCCACGGATTCGTTGGTCGTGCCCGTCTTGCCGGCGATGTCGCCGCGCTTGAGGAGCGCCCGGGCGCGCGCCGCGGTGCCGTACGTGGTGACGCCGCGCAGGATGTCGTCCATGACCCAGGCGGTGCGCGGGTCGATGGCGCGGGCTGCCGCGTCGCCGGCCACAACCGGCTTGGATTGCATGATGACCTTGCCGCTGCTGTCGGTGACACGGTCGATGAGATAAGGCGTGACGCGGTAGCCGCCGTTGGCGAACACCGAGAAGGCGCCGGCCAGTTGCAGCGGCGTGACCGAACCTGCGCCCAGCGCCAGCGGCAGCACGGCGGGCTGGCGCGCCTTGTCAAAGCCGAAGCGGGTCAGGTAATCCTGCGCGTACTGCGGGCCGATGGCCTGCAGGATGCGGATCGACACCATGTTCTTGGACTTGTACAGGCCTTGGCGCAGCGTCAGCATGGGCTCGTACTGGTTCCCGTAGTTCTTGGGATTCCAGGCCTTCGAGCCGGTTTGCGCGGCGGTCAGTTCGAACGGCTGGTCCGAGATCTGCGTGCCCGGCGTCAGGCCGCGTTCCAGCGAGGCGGCGTAGATGAAGGGCTTGATGTTCGAGCCCGGCTGGCGCCATGCCTGTGTCACGCGGTTGAAGTTGCCGCGGTAGAAATCGAAGCCGCCGACCATGGCACGGATGGCGCCGTCCTGCGGCGACAGCGCCACGAAGGCTGCCTGCACCGACGGCAGGTTGATGATTTCCCAGTTGTCGCCGAACTTGCGGATGTAGACCACGGAGCCGCGCTTGATGCGCTGTTCGGGCTTGGCCTTGTCGTTCAGCGCGCGGGCCACGACACCCA
This sequence comes from Achromobacter animicus, assembly GCF_040775605.1. Classification (NCBI taxonomy): domain Bacteria; kingdom Pseudomonadati; phylum Pseudomonadota; class Betaproteobacteria; order Burkholderiales; family Alcaligenaceae; genus Achromobacter; species Achromobacter animicus. Next base: position 6,050,305 of record NZ_JAYGJK010000001.1, on the reverse strand, counting down.
GCACCTTCTTGTCCGTCACGGTGATGACTTCGCGCGAGCTGCGCGCCAGCTTCACTTCGGTGGGGCTGGCCGACAGCACGACCGCGGTCAGCAGGTCGCCGCTGTCGGGGAACTTGTCGAACACGCCATCCAGGAACTCGTCCAGCGCGGCGGGATTGTTCTCGGTGCCGGCGGGCAGGTCCAGCTGTTCTTCCGGGCCGGGGTAGGGCGCGCGGCGCGTGTATTCCAGCACGCCTTCGCGCACGGCGCGGTAGGCGGCTTCCTGGTCCTTGGACTGCACGGTCGTGTAGATGTTGATGCCGCGCGAATAGACGTTGTCCTGGTACACGTTGTAGAGGAGCTGGCGCGCCAGCTCGGCCACGTATTCGCCATGGATGGAATAGCCGCCGGCCGGGGTGCCTTCGGCGGACTTCATGACGATGGGCTGCGCCATCGCCTGCTTGTATTCGGGTTCGGTCAGGTAGCCCAGCGAGTGCATGCGGCCCAGCACGTAGCGCTGGCGGAGTTCGGCGCGGGGGCGGTTGGCAATGGGGTTGAAGCGCGAGGGGGCCTTGGGGATGCCGGCCAGCATGGCGGCTTCGGCCGGCGTAATTTCGGACAGCGGCTTGCCGAAATACGTGCGCGACGCGGCCGCAAACCCGTAGGCGCGATGGCCCAGGTAGATCTGGTTCATGTAGAGCTCGAGGATCTGGTCCTTGGTGAGCTCGGATTCAATCTTGAAGGTCAGCAGCAGTTCGTAGAACTTGCGTGAATAGGTCTTTTCGGACGACAGGTAGAAGTTGCGTGCGACCTGCATCGTGATCGTGCTGGCGCCCTGCGTCTTGGACATGTTGATCAGGTTGGTCAGGCCGGCCCGCACCACGCCCATCCAGTCGATCCCGCCGTGCTGATAGAAGCGGTCGTCCTCGGCCGCCAGGACCGCCGATTTCATGACGTCCGGGATTTCGTTGAAGCGCAGCACGTTGCGGCGTTCTTCGCCGAACTCGCCGATGAGGACGCGGTCTGCGGTGTACACGCGCAGCGGCACCCGCGGACGGTAGTCCGTCATGGCGTTCAGGTCGGGCAGGTTGGGCCACGCGAGCGCCAGCGCCATGCCCGCGAGCAGGACGCCGCACAGGAACAGGCCGGCGAAAAGGATGCCGGTTTTAACGAAGAACCGCAGTATCGGGGAGCCGCTGCTGGCGGGCTTGTCTTTCTTGGAGGAATTCTGGGGCTTGCTCATCGCGGCGATTTTACGGGTATCTCCGGTCCCGCCTCATCGTGGCGGATCGGTTTCTGTAACAAAATAGGTCAGTGTGGTGCGCGGGCAACTGCGGCAAATGTGATAATGCCGCCATGAACTTTGCCGCTAACTCATGTCCGGAGGCAGCCCCGGACCCGGCGCGCGCCGACGCCGCGCCTGAAAGCCAGCCCTGCGCCGTCGAGTGCTCGGGCAAGACCGCGTCGTTGCCGCACGACCTGCCGGTATTTTTGGTCGGAATGATGGGCGCGGGCAAGACAACCATAGGCCGTAGCCTGGCGCGCGCGCTGGGGCGCGACTTTATGGATCTGGATCATGAGCTCGAGGCGCGTTGCGGCGTGCGGGTGCCGGTAATCTTCGAAATCGAGGGCGAAGCCGGTTTTCGTCGCCGAGAGTCCGCCGCCTTGGAAGAGTGTACCCAACGGCGCAACATAATTCTTGCAACGGGCGGCGGCGCCATCCTGGACGCCGGGAACCGGCAGCTTCTGCACGAGCGCGGCATCGTCGTCTATCTGCGCGCCAGCGTGGACGAATTGTTCCGCCGGACCTGCCGCGACCGCAATCGGCCCCTCCTGGCCACCGCCGACCCGCGCGGCACCCTTCGCGACCTGATGACCCGGCGCGAGCCCCTATACAAGGAAGTCGCCGACCTGGTGGTGGAAACGGGGTCAATGCCCATCCACACCCTGGTCAAGGCGCTGCTGCCGCAATTACAAGCATTCGAGAAGCGCATATGAACGTTGTTGACGTTGAAACTCCGGGCGGAAGCTATCCGATCCACATCGGACCGGGCCGTCTGGACTCCCTGGATCAATGCATTCCCGCGGACGCCACCGCGATTGCGGTGGTCACCAATCCGACCGTGGCGGCCCTGTATGCCGAACGCGCCGAAGCCGCGCTGGCGCGCACGGGCAAGCGGGTGCTGCGCATCGAGCTGCCCGACGGCGAGGCCTATAAGGACTGGCAGTCGCTCAACCTGATCTTCGACGCGCTGCTGGGCAATCGACTGGACCGGCGCTGCGTCCTGGTGGCGCTGGGCGGCGGCGTCATTGGCGACATGACGGGTTTTGCCGCGGCCGTGTACATGCGCGGCGTGCGTTTTCTGCAGGTGCCCACCACGCTGCTGGCGCAGGTCGACTCCTCGGTGGGCGGCAAGACGGCCGTGAACCACCCGCTGGGCAAGAACATGATCGGCGCCTTCTACCAGCCGATCGCGGTCGAGATCGATACCGACGTGCTGGGCACCCTGCCGGCGCGCGAGGTCTCGGCAGGCCTGGCCGAGGTCATCAAGTACGGCCTCATCCTGGATCCGGAATTCTGGCGCTGGTGCGAGGACAATGCGCAAAAACTGCGCGCCCTGGACCCGGAGGCCGTCACGTATGCCATCCGCCGCTCGTGCGAGCTGAAGGCGCAGGTGGTGGGCAAGGACGAGCGGGAATCCGGGCTGCGCGCCATCCTGAACCTGGGTCATACGTTCGGCCATGCCATCGAATCGGGCCTGGGCTACGGCGCCTGGCTGCACGGCGAGGCCGTGGGCTGCGGCATGGTGCAAGCCGCTGAGCTGTCGGCCGATGTGGCCGGCTTTGATCCCGCCGACGTCGAACGCGTTCGCGCGCTGGTCCAGGCCATCGGCTGCCCGACCGTCGCGCCGGACCTGGGCGCCGACCGTTGGTTGGACCTGATGCAGGTGGACAAGAAGACCGAAGGCGGCTCGATCCGCTACGTGCTCATGACACGCATCGGTGAAGCCCTGATGCGGCCGGCCCCCGACGACGCGGTGCGCGCCGTGCTGGCACGAACTACCCAGTAAACGTAGTAAAGGACGGTGTTGCAGATGAATGAACTGGCTTCCTATGCTTCTCACCCGTCCCGATCGCGCGGCCGGGCGCATGCCGAGCCGCCACCCGAGAACCGCACGGAATTCCAGCGCGACCGGGATCGCATCGTCCATTCCAGCGCCTTCCGGCGGCTGGAATACAAGACGCAGGTCTTCGTCAATCATGAAGGCGACCTGTTCCGCACACGCCTTACGCACAGCCTGGAAGTGGCGCAGATCGCGCGCACGCTGGCGCGCAGCATGGGGCTGTCCGAAGACCTGACCGAAGCCATTTCGCTGGCGCACGACCTGGGGCACACGCCGTTCGGCCATGCCGGCCAGGACGAGCTGAACGCCTGCATGCGCGAACTGGCGCCGGAGGCGGGCGGCTTTGAACACAACCTGCAAAGCCTGCGGGTGGTGGATGAGCTTGAAGAGCGCTATGCCGACTTCAATGGCCTGAACCTGTGTTTCGAGACGCGGGAGGGCATTCTCAAGCATTGTTCGGTGGCCCATGCACGGGTGCTGGGAGATGTCGGCGAACGGTTTCTGAACCGCACGCAGCCGTCGCTGGAGGCGCAGCTTGCCAACCTGGCTGACGAGATCGCCTATAACAACCACGACGTGGACGACGGCCTGCGGTCCGGGCTCATCACGCTGGATCAGCTGAAGGAAGTGTCGATCTTCGAGCGCCACCATGCGTACGTGGTGGACCGCTATCCCGGTCTGGCGCCGCGGCGCGCAGTTGCTGAAACGATACGCCGCATGATCAATACGCTGATCGTCGACCTGACCCACACGTCGCTGGCGCGCATCCGCGACGCGGCGCCGGCCAGCGCGGACGATGTGCGCCGCTCGCCGCCGCTGGCGGGGTTCTCCGACGAGATCCGCCGCGAAGCCGACACGCTGAAGAAATTCCTGTTCGACAACCTGTACCGCCACTATCGCGTGCTGCGCATGACGCGCAAGGCGCGGCGCATCGTGCGCGAGCTGTTTGCGGTGTTCCTGGATGATCCGCGTCTGCTGCCGCCCGATTACCGCCGCGCGCAGTTCAACGAACAGGCGCGCGCCATTTCGGACTATATCGCCGGCATGACCGACCGCTACGCCATCCGCGAACACAAGCGGCTGTTCGACATGGCGTAGGGTTCCGCTGTCAGCGCTGCTTGCGGTAGGGCTCGTCGGCCTCGACGAAGGTCGCTTCGGCCAGCGCGTCCCGCGTCCATTCCCGCATAGCCGGCAGCGCCAGGACAGCGTCCATGTACTCGCGCACCGGACCTGCCGCGGCGATGTTGTAGGTCTTGAAACGCGAGACCACCGGCGCAAAGAAGGCGTCGGCAATGGAAAACCGCCCAAAAAGAAACGGGCCGCCCTGGCCGAACTGCACACGCGTTTCCTGCCAGATGGCCTGCACGCGCGCGACGTCCGCGAGCGCCGCGTCGGGGAAGTCGATGCCCGGCAAATCGGCTTCGACATTCATCGGCATGGCTTGGCGCAGCGCGCCGAAACCGCTGTGCATCTGCGCGGCCAGCGATCGCGCGCGGGCACGGGCCTTGGCATCTTTCGGCCACAAGGCGGCCTCCGGATGACGCTCGGCGGCGTACTCGCAGATGGCCAGCGAATCCCACACGGCGAAATCGCCGTCCAGCAGCACGGGCACCAGGCCGGCGGGCGACACCGCCGCGACACGCTTGGAAAATTCCTCGGTGAACAGGCCGACCTTCTGCTCCGTGAACGCGATGCCCGCGGCGCGCAGCGCGATCCACGGACGCATGGACCAGGACGAGTAGTTCTTGTTGCCGATGATCAGGGTGTACATGCTGGCTTTCCCATTGGATGGAGTGGGGGTGTTCAGTCGCCCGGCTTGCGGCGCAAAAGCTTGCCCAGATACTGGCCGGTATGGCTGGCCTGCGTTGCTGCCACGATTTCCGGCGTGCCTTGCGCCACGACCCTGCCGCCGCCGTCGCCGCCTTCAGGACCCATGTCGATAAGCCAGTCGGCCGTCTTGATGACGTCCAGGTTGTGCTCGATGATGAGCACCGTGTTGCCGGCGTCCACCAACTGATTGAGCACCTGAAGCAGCAGTTCGATGTCGCGGAAATGCAGGCCGGTCGTCGGCTCGTCCAGGATGTACAGCGTGCGCCCGGTGCTGCGGCGCGACAGCTCCTGCGAAAGCTTCACGCGCTGCGCCTCGCCGCCGGACAGCGTGGTCGCGCTTTGCCCCAGGCGGATGTACGACAGACCCACGTCGATCAGCGTATGCAGCTTGCGCGAGATGGCAGGCACCGATTCGAAATATTCGAGCGCCTGCTCCACCGTCAGGTCCAGCACTTCGCTGATGTTGCGGCCGCGGTAGCGGATTTCGAGCGTCTCGCGGTTGTAGCGCTTGCCGTGACAGACGTCGCAGGGCACGTACATGTCGGGCAGAAAGTGCATCTCGACCTTGACCACGCCGTCGCCCTGGCAGGCTTCGCAGCGGCCGCCCTTCACGTTGAAACTGAACCGCCCCGGGTCATAGCCGCGCGTGCGCGCTTCCGGCACGCCGGCGAAGAGTTCGCGGATCGGCGTGAACAGCCCCGTGTACGTGGCGGGATTGCTGCGCGGCGTGCGCCCGATGGGGCTTTGATCCACGCTGATGATCTTGTCGAAGTTCTCCAGCCCCTGCATCGACACGTAGGGGGCGGGCTCGCTCTGCGCGTGATGCAGTTGGCGCGACACGGCCACCGCCAGCGTGTCGTTGATGAGCGTGGACTTGCCCGAACCGGACACGCCGGTCACGCAGACGAGGCGGCCGGCGGGCACGTGCAGGTCGACGTTCTTGAGGTTGTTGCCGGTGGCGCCGGTGAGCGTCAGCCACGGCAGTTCGTCGTCGACAGGGCGGCGCTTCGGGATGGCGATGGCGCGCGCGCCGCTCAGGTATTGGCCGGTCAGCGAATTGGGATCGCGCTGCACGGTCTCGGGATCGCCCTGAGCGACGACTTCGCCGCCGTGCTCGCCCGCGCCCGGTCCCATGTCCACGACCCAGTCGGCCATGCGGATCATGTCCTCGTCATGCTCGACCACAATGACGCTGTTGCCGAGATCGCGCAGGTGCTGCAGCGTGCCGATCAGGCGGTCGTTGTCGCGCTGGTGCAGGCCGATGGAGGGCTCGTCCAGCACGTACATCACGCCCGTCAGGCCCGAGCCGATCTGGCTGGCCAGCCGGATGCGCTGTGCCTCGCCGCCGGAGATCGTGTCCGCGCTGCGGTCCAGCGACAGGTAGTTCAGGCCGACGTTGTTCAGGAAGCTCAGCCGGGCCTCGATCTCGCGCACGATGCGCTGCGCGATCTCCTGCTTGGCGCCCGTCAGGTTCAGGTTGCGGAACCAGTCCAGGCAGCTGGACAGCGGCATGGCCTCGACTTCATAGATGGCCTGGCCGTGGCGTTCCCCGCCGCGCGGGTCATGGCCGATCAGCACATTGCGCGCTTCGGGGCGCAGGCGCGAGCCGGCGCAGTCGGGGCAGGTCTTGATGTTGCGGTACTTGCCCAGTTCCTCGCGCACCGTCGCCGAGTCCGTTTCGCGCCAGCGGCGCTCCAAATTCGGGATGACGCCCTCGAAGGTGTGGCGCTTGACGGTGCTGCGGCCTTTTTCGTTCAAGTACAGGAACGAGATCTCTTCCTCGCCGGATCCGTACAGGACCTTGTCGCGCAACGCTTCGGGCAGGTCCTCGAAGGGCGCCTCGATGTCGAATTCGTAATGCGCGGCCAGGCTGGTCAGCAGCGAGTGCGTGAAGGCATTGCGGCGATCCCAGCCGCGGATCGCGCCGGCGGCCAGGCTGAGTTCCGGAAAGGCGACGACCCGCTTGGGATCGAAGAAGCCGACCTGTCCGATGCCGTCGCAACTGGGGCAGGCGCCCATCGGGTTGTTGAAGCTGAACAGGCGCGGTTCGAGTTCGGGCAGGCTGTGGCTGCACACCGGGCAGGCGTAGCGGCTGGAGAAGACCTGTTCGCGCTCGCTGTCCATGTCCAGCGCCAGGGCACGGCCTTCGGCGAGCTGCAGCGCCGTCTCGAAGCTTTCGGCCAGGCGCTGCTTGCTTTCGGGCTTGATGCGCAGGCGGTCGATGACGACGTCGATATCGTGCTTCTCGGTCTTCTTCAGCGGCGCCATGCCGTCGATTTCCACCAATTGGCCATCGACGCGCAGTCGAACGTAGCCCTGCGCCTGCAGGCTGGCGCATTCGTCCTCGAAGCTGCCTTTCTTGCCGCGCGCAATGGGCGCCAGCACCGCCAGCCGCGTCTCGGGCGTCCAGCCCAGCACCGCGTCCACCATCTGGCTGACGCTCTGGGCCTGCAGCGGCAGGCCGTGGTCGGGGCAGTAGGGCGTGCCGACCCGCGCGTAGAGCAGGCGCAGGTAGTCGTGGATTTCGGTGATGGTGCCGACCGTGGAGCGCGGGTTGTGTCCCGCGGCCTTCTGTTCGATCGAGATGGCCGGAGACAGGCCCTCGATGAGATCCACATCCGGCTTGTCCATCAGTTGCAGGAACTGGCGGGCGTAGGCCGAAAGGCTTTCCACGTAGCGCCGCTGGCCTTCCGCGTACAGCGTGTCGAATGCCAGCGAGGATTTGCCGGACCCGGACAGGCCAGTGACGACCACCAGCTTGTGGCGCGGCAGGTCCAGCGAGACGTTCTTGAGATTGTGGGTGCGAGCACCCCGGATGCGTATGGTCACGTCGGTATGGGTAACGTCCAGTTGCGTCGTCGATGACGCCTTTGATCCCGCGCACCCTTTGGGCGCATTTAAGCGATTTCAAAGGCCAACTTGGTACTATAGCGCGCCGAATCCTCTCGCGTTCAAGGCCGTTCATCCGGTTGGACTGGCCCGAGGCCGGCGCCGCACCGCAAGCATCAGACCGTGAGCGTATGACATGAGAAGCATGCGCGCCGCCCTAGTCATCGTTGAAATTTCCGCATGCCGGCAGATAAAAAACTGAAATTGACCCCCTCCGAGCGCCGCGCCAGCGTGGCCCTGGCCGGCCTGTTCGCCGCGCGGATGCTGGGGCTGTTCCTGTTGCTGCCGGTTTTTGCCGTTGCCGCAAGCGGCATGCCGGGCGGCGACGATCCTGCCCGCGTGGGGCTGGCGCTGGGCATGTACGGCCTGACCCAGGCGTTCATGCAGATTCCCTTCGGTCTGGCGTCCGATCGCTGGGGGCGCCGTCCGGTGGTGATCTTCGGGTTGTTGCTGTTTATCGCCGGCAGCATCGTCTGTGCGCAGGCGACGGACGTCTTCTGGATCACCATAGGCCGTGCCATCCAGGGCGCCGGCGCCATTTCCGCCGCGGTCACCGCCTGGCTGGCCGACGCCACCCGCGACGAGGTGCGCACGCGCGCGATGGCGATGGTGGGCGCATCGATCGGATTGTCGTTCGCCGTGTCCCTGGTGCTGTCGCCGGTGCTGGTGGGCTGGTGGGGGCTGTCGGGCCTGTTCTGGACCATCGCCTGCCTGGGCGTCGTCTGCCTGGCCGTGGCGCGCTTCGTGGTGCCCGTGGTGCCTCGCACGCAGGCCCGCACGATGCAGGCGGCCAAGCCGCGCGAGGTCCTGACCCATCGCGACCTGTTGCGGCTGAATTTTGGCGTCTTTGTCCTGCATCTGATCCAGGTATCGCTGTTTGTCGTGGTGCCGGCGCTGCTGGCCAAGGTCGGCGGACTGGACGCGCGCGACCTGTGGAAGGTCTACCTGCCGGTCATCCTGGTGTCGTTCGTGCTGATGGTGCCAGTGGTCTTCGTGGCCGAAAAGCGCCGGGCGCACCGCGGCGCGCTGCGCGCGTCGGTGGCCGGCCTGGTGCTGGTGTGCGCGCTGCTGCCGGCCGCCAGCCACGGCTTTTACACGCTGGCCATCGCGCTGACCGGATTCTTCGTCGCCTTCAATGTGCTGGAGGCGCTGCAACCGTCGCTGGTCTCGCGCGTGGCGCCGCAGGCCTACAAGGGATTGGCGCTGGGCTTCTACAACACCGCGCAGGCCGCGGGTCTGTTCGCCGGGGGCGCGCTGGGTGGCTGGCTGGCGGGGCATTCGGGCGCCAGCGCCGTGTTCATCGGCGCGGCAATCCTGTCGGCCGTGTGGCTGGCGGTCACCTGGGCGCTGCGGCCCCTGGCCTGACCGTTGCGGGCTTTCCCGCAGGCTTTGGAAAGTCGCGGATCTGGCCCCGAACGGCGTCCAACAGCGCCGAAATGGTTTGCCTGCGGTGATCGATTTGTCACCGATCCCGTTTGGCGCGGCGGGCGCTTTCGTCGATAATACGCATCAACACAGGCTTCACCTGGGCATCGCCGGTCATCGCTTCGATGACCGGCGAGTTTCATGAAGCCGGTCTTCAACATCGCTTTTTTATGTTGTTGCCGGCGCGCTCGCGGCAACGCAAGTCGCAGGCTGTCAACAACAGAGGGACATCGGCATGGCATCGGTTAACAAAGTCATACTCGTGGGCAATCTGGGTCGCGACCCGGAAGTCCGCTACAGCCCCGACGGGGCGGCAATCTGCAACATGTCGATCGCCACGACCTCGTCCTGGAAGGACAAGGCCAGCGGCGAAAAGCGCGAAGAAACGGAATGGCACCGCGTCGTCATGTACAACCGCCTGGCTGAAATCGCCGGCGAATACCTGAAGAAGGGCCGCTCGGTCTACATCGAAGGCCGCCTGAAGACGCGCAAGTGGCAAGACAAGGACACCGGCGCGGACCGCTACAGCACCGAAGTCGTCGCTGACCAGATGCAAATGCTGGGCGGCCGCGAAGACGGCGGCGGCGGTGGTGGCGGCAACTACGGTGGCGGCGGCTACGACGACGCGCCGCGCCAGCAGCGCGCTGCTCCGGCCCAGCGCCCGGCGCCTCAGCAGCGCCCGGCTCCCGCAGCGGCCCCGGCCAGCAGCGGCGCCAACCTGGCCGACATGGACGACGATATTCCGTTCTAAGCGTCGCCCCGCGTTAGGTATGTTCAAGACCCCGGCTTTCAATGGAAGGCCGGGGTTTTGCTTTTGGGGAACACGGGGCGACGCAGGCGCGCCTCAAGGGCTAGGGACGGTCCGCGCCAGCGATTTCCTTTGCAGGACCTGGCTGAAATGCCTCAACCAGAAAATCGATAAACGCCCGCGTGCGAGCCGTCTGGTTGCGGCGCTGCGGGTAATAGACGAACAGGTCCGCCGACGGCAACGCGAAGTCGGGCAGCACCACCCGCAACCTGCCGCTTTCCAGATATTTGGCCAGATCCCATTCCGACCGGATGAGGATGCCGTGGCCGTCCAGGGCCCAGCCCAGCACGATGTCGCCGTCATTGCTGGATAGCCCGCCTTCCACCTTCACCACTTCGACGCGGCCTTTGTGCGTGAACCGCCAGACGCCGTGCGCCTCGTCGTTTTGCCGGTGAAGAATGCACTGGTGATGCGCCAGGTCGGCCAGTGTTGCCGGCGTGCCGTGCGCCTTCAGGTAGCGGGGCGACGCGCACAAAAAGCGCCGGTTGGTCATGATGCGCCGGGCGGCTAGGCGCTTGTCGGGCAGTTCGCCGAAGCGGATGGCCAGGTCGAATGCGCCTTCCACCAGGTCGACGGGCCGGTCCGTGACCTCCAGTTCAACCTGCACCTGCGGGTAGCGCTTCGCAAAGTCGGAGACCAGCGGCGCGATGGTCGTGCGGCCGAATCCCAACGTGGCGTTGACGCGGATCAGGCCGCGCGGCTGGGCGCTGCTGCTGGACACCACATCTTCCATCTCGCGCAGGTCCGCCAGGATCCGGGTCGCATAGGCCAGGTAGGTCTCGCCTTCGTTGGTCAGGCTGATGCTGCGCGTGGTGCGATTGACCAGCCGCACGCCCAGGCGCTTTTCCATCAGCGCCAGTCGTTTGGTGGCCGCCGGTGGCGTCAGATCCAGTTGCCGCGCAGCCGCGGACAGGCTGCCCAGCCGGGCGATCAGCACGAAGAACTGCAGCTCGGAGGCGAGGTCGGCTTTCACTGAAAGTAAATAATCAAATGAACTTGGGTGAATTCTAGGGCAGGGATGCGCCACTAATCTATTGATTCCCGATGCGACCCAACCGGAGACAAGCCATGAGAATCGTCGACATCCGCGAGCAGACCCTGCCCATCAGCTCGCCCATCCGCAACGCCTACATCGACTTCAGCAAGATGACGCTGAGCCTGGTCGCCGTGATCACCGACGTGATCCGCGACGGTAAGCCGGTGGTCGGGTACGGCTTCAATTCGAATGGCCGCTATGGACAGGGCAAGCTCATGCGCGAGCGATTCATCCCGCGCGTGCTGGAAGCAGACCCGGACACGCTGGTGGACGCCACGGGGCGCAACCTGGATCCGCACAAGGTCTGGGACGCGATGTTCAAGAACGAGAAGCCCGGCGGTCACGGTGAGCGGTCGGTGGCGATCGGCACCATCGACATGGCCGTGTGGGATGCGGTCGCAAAAATCGAAGGCAAGCCGCTTTTCCAGTTGCTGGCCGAACGTTACGGCAATGGCCAGCCGGACCGGCGGGTGTTTGTGTACGCGGCCGGCGGCTACTACCACCCAGGGCAGGACCACGCCGCGCTTAAAGACGAAATGCGCAGCTATCTCGATCGCGGCTACACGGTCGTGAAAAAGAAGATCGGCGGCGCGTCGCTGGACGAGGACCTTCGCCGGATCGACTCGGTGCTGAGCGTGCTGCAGGACGGCCAGAAGCTGGCTGTGGATGCGAACGGGCGGTTCGACCTGGACACGGCGATTGCCTACGCCAAGGCGCTGTCGCAGTACGACCTGTTCTGGTACGAGGAGCCGGGCGATCCGCTCGACTTCGAGCTGCAGGCGACGCTGCGTAATTACTACGACAAGCCCATGGCCACGGGCGAAAACCTCTTCTCGATGCAGGATGCGCGCAACCTGATCCGCTATGGCGGCATGCGCGCCGACCGCGATTATCTGCAGTTCGATTGCGCGCTCAGCTATGGGTTGGTGGAGTATCTGCGCACGCTCGCGATGCTGCGTCAGCATGGCTGGTCCGCGAGCCGCTGCGTGCCGCATGGCGGGCATCAGATGTCGCTGAACATCGCGGCGGGTCTGGGTCTGGGCGGTAATGAGAGCTACCCGGATCTGTTCCAGCCTTTTGGCGGCTTTCCGGATGGGGTGAAGGTGGAGGCCGGCTACGTCACGATGCCGGATCTGCCGGGCATCGGCTTTGAGGGCAAGTCCGATCTGTACGCGGTGATGCAGGCGCTGTCCGCTTGATTGCCGGCGACGGCGGTCCCGTTGGCCGCGCCAGCGGGAACCGCAGTACTGCACTGATTCAGGCCGTCACGCCGCATCCGATGTGGTTGGCCTGCATCGCGACATAAATTGTTTCACTTTACCCGCTTGCGTCGTCTATCTAGTAGTAGGTAAGATTCATCCCATCGACGCAGCGCAAACAACAAACCGCCCCGCGCCGAAATCAGAAATACAGTAGGACCGCTTTTTTATTTCCCTCGACATCTACCTACAAGTAGATAGCTAACTGAAACGCATACTGCATCTAAAACTGGAGATTGACCATGAAGACCCTCGTATCCGCCCTGATTCTTTCCGCTTCCTTCATCGGCGCTGCCCAAGCTGGCGAACTGGACTATCCGCCCGAGCTGAACACCCAAAGCACGGTGACCCGCGCTCAAGTGCAGCAAGAACTGGCCGCCGCCCGCGTCAACGGTGAACTGGCATTCGGTGAAGAAGGCTACGCCGCCGCCCCGATCGCCTTCACCAGCGACAAGACCCGCGCTCAGGTCAAGCAAGAACTGGCTGCTGCCCGCGCTCAAGGCCTGACCGACGGCGGCGAACTGGACTACCCGCCCGTTCAAGGCTGATTTTTTCGACCACGCCTCTATCTATAGATAGATAGCCTTAACCGACAACCTCGCAGCAACTGCAGCAACTCAACCAATCTGGAGATTTCTCATGAAGACCCTCATTTCCGCCCTGATCCTTTCCGCTTCCTTCATCGGCGCTGCCCAAGCTGGCGAACTGGACTATCCGCCCGAGCTGAACACCCAAAGCACGGTGACCCGCGCTCAAGTGCAGCAAGAACTGGCCGCCGCCCGCGTCAACGGTGAACTGGCATTCGGTGAAGAAGGCTACGCCGCTGCCCCGATCGCTTTCACCAGCGACAAGACGCGCGCTCAGGTCAAGCAAGAACTGGCTGCTGCCCGCGCTCAAGGTCTGACCGACGGTGGCGAACTGGACTACCCGCCCGTTCAAGGCTGATTTTTTCGACCACGCCTCTATCTATAGATAGATAGCCTTAACCGACAACCTCGCAGCAACTGCAGCAACTCAACCAATCTGGAGATTTCTCATGAAGACCCTCATTTCCGCCCTGATCCTTTCCGCTTCCTTCATCGGCGCTGCCCAAGCCGGCGAACTGGACTATCCGCCCGAACTGAACACCCAAAGCACGGTGACCCGCGCTCAGGTGCAGCAAGAACTCGCCGCCGCCCGCGCCAATGGCGAACTGGTGTCAGGTGAAGAAGGCTACGCCGCCACCGCCTTTGCCCACGCTGGCGACAAGACGCGCGCTCAGGTCAAGCAGGAACTGGCAGCCGCCCGCGCCCAAGGCCTGACCGACGGCGGTGAACTCGACTACCCGCCCGTGCAAGGCTGAAGCAGATGGCAATCAAAGCGGACCCCGGGGGCGGGATTCTTGTCCCGGCCGGAGTCCGCTGGCACGGTCGGTAACATGGAATGGCCCGCTCGGTAACTGCCGATCAGGGACCCTCCCAATGACGAACCGATCTATTAGTAGGTAATATGCCGCCATGGATACCCCGACTTCCAATACCACTCGCGAACTGCTTCTGGCGCACGCCGAGAAGCTGATCCGCATGCGCGGATGCAACGGCTTCAGCTACCGCGACCTGGCTGAGCATGTGGGCGTCAAGACGTCCAGCATCCATTACTACTTTCCAGGCAAGGACGACCTGCTGTACGAAGCGGTCGAGGCCTACAGCACGCGCGCACTTGGCGCGGTGCGCGGGATCGACACCGCGCAGCCGGCGCAGGCGCAGCTTGAAAAATATCTGTCGATGATGGAATCCGCCGCCTGCGGTTCCGGTGAACTCTGTCTGGGCGGCATGTTGGCCGCCGACGTGATGAGTTTGTCGGAACGGGTCCGCGGCGCGCTGCAGGGATTCTTCCGCGCGCACGAAGCGTGGCTGGCCCGCGTGCTGGCCGAAGGCGCGGCGCAGGGTACGCTGAAGTTTTCCGGGACGCCCGAAGCAGCGGGGCGGGCGGTGTTCGCGACGATCCAGGGCTGTTTGCTGGTGTCGCGCCTGTTCCAGCAGCCGCCCGCGTTGTGCGAAGCGATCAGCGCGCTTTACGTTGAATGCGAAGGCAAGACGGGCCACGGCGCCTGAACGCCACGCGCTGACTTCGCTGTTCACCGTTTCACGGCCGCCTTGCTGATGCAGGCGGCCGTTGTGTTTGGGCGCGCCGACTGCGCGTCGCCATCTTACGCCAGCGCGCGCGCCATGTCGGTGCTGGTACGTTCCTGCACGCCGAGATCCCGCATGCGTTGCAGAAAGCTCGACTGTGCGTTCGCAAAGCCCGCGACGGGACTCATGCAGTCCGTCAGCAGCACGATGCGCGACAGGTTGCCGCCGGGCAGGTGCTCGGCCAGGTGTTCGACGGTGGCCTTGACGCAGTGGCTGCCGGCCTCGCCCGCGATCAGGATCAGATCGGCGCGGTCCAGCGAGTCCAGCAAGCCGCGGTTGAGCTGGCTGCGCGGATCGTCGGCGTCGGGCACCTCGGCCATCAGCGCGCTGTAGTGTTCGGTCCAGGGGTTGGCGCCCTTGGGCACCTTGCGCACGATGAACTGGCGCTCTTCTTCCCAACGACCATACGCGGCGCGCACGTCGGGATGCACGTTATGACCCCACGTGCCGATCTCGCAATGCACCGGCCACGCCATCAGGGTGTAGCGGCCCCGCGCTTCGAGTTCATCCAGGTAGTTGAGCGTGCGCGGCAGGTCGTCGTCATGGCGCGGCACGAATTCGCCGGCGCGCAATTGCGCCGCCGTGATCGGCGTGAAGGGCGCGACCGGGTCGCCATTGCCCGCGCGCCAGAATGTGGGGTGCGCAATGTCCAGACGATGATGCGAATCCAGCGTAACCGTGATCGACGAGAGCACGGGGGCCGTGGCGTCGATGAACCGCGCCAGCCGCTGCATGTCTGCGTGGGCGCCAGCGATGGGCAGCGCGGGCGCAACCGCCAGGCCGGTCAGCGGGTCGAGGGGCCGGTACGACTCGGGCAAGTCGCAGAAATCGTTTTGCGGGTCGACGATCAGCAGGTGAATGGTGCGCGGCATGGTGGGGAGGCGGGGTCTTAGAACAGCACGAGGTGTTCGGCGCGGTCGGGCAACTGGCGCAGCAGCAAGCGCCATTGGCGCCAAAGGATGGACGATACGCCTAACGCGCCTAACGGAATAAGAATCCACATGGCCTGCTCCTGTCAATATTCGCACGGTCGTGCGAAATTAAGCGAAAGTAAAGCCGGCACAACGCCGGCTTCGGGGATTACTCGATGTACTTGAAGCTGCGATACGTAGAGATAAGACGCTCGTAGCCGGCCTTCACGCGTTCGTGCGCCTTCGGGTCACGCAGGAACCGCGCGTCGTGCATCAGGCCGATCATCAGGCTGTAGACCTCGAACACGAGCTGTTGCGGGTCTGTGTCGGGGCGCAAGTGGCCGGCTTCGAGCGCCTGGTTCACCGTGCGCACCATCGCGGCCCGCCAGCGCTTCAGGTTGTGTTCCAGCACCGCGCGCAGCGGCGAGTCGACATCGTCGTATTCAAACGCGCCGGCCACGTAGATGCAGCCGGTCAGCGTTTCGACATTGCTGGCGCGGTCGATCCACAGCGACACCAGCGCGTTCAAGCGCGGCAGACCGCGCGGGTAGGCCATGGCAGGCGTGAAGACCGCTTCGACAAAGCGCCGGTCGTATTCGTCCAGCACCGCCTGCTGCAGGGCTTCGAGCGAGCCGACGCGCGAGAAGACGCCGCTCTTGCTGATGCCGAGCCGCTTGGCGACCTGGCCCAGCGAGAGGCTTTCCATGCCTTGCGCGGCGGCCATGTCGAGCGCCGTGTTCACGATGGCCGCGAAGGTGAGTTCGCTTTTCTCGGTTTTTGCTGTCATGGCGGGAATTTAGCACGATCGTGCGAAAATCAAGAGGTTTTTAATCAGGGAGGGATGAGGCAGCAAGACACCCCCCGCCCGGATCCAAACCCAAACCCGAAAAAAAAAGCCGGACGGCATTGCCGTCCGGCTTTGGTCAAGCGTGGCGCTGAATCAGTCGCGCGCCGCCTTGTACTCCAGGCGGTACTTGTGCAGCAGCGGCTCGGTGTAGCCGTTGGGCTGGGTCAGGCCTTCGAACACCAGGGCGCACGCGGCCTTGAATGCCAGCGATGTGTCGAAGTTGCCAGCCATCGGCTGGTAGAGCGGGTCGCCCGCGTTCTGGCCGTCGACGACCTTGGCCATGCGCTTGAAGGTCTCGGTGACCTGATCGCGGTTCGTGATGCCGTGACGCAGCCAGTTGGCGATGTGCTGGCTGGAAATGCGCAGCGTGGCGCGGTCTTCCATCAGCCCCACGTTGTGGATATCGGGCACCTTCGAGCAGCCCACGCCCTGGTCGATCCACCGCACCACGTAGCCAAGAATGCCCTGCACATTGTTGTCCAGTTCCTGCTGGATGTCGGCGGCGGACCACTTGGCGGGATCGCCGACCGGCACCGTGAGCAGGCCATTGAGCAGGTCGTCGCGCACGCTGTCGAGTTTCGTGCGTTCGAGTTCCTGCTGGACCGCCTGCACGTCGACCTGGTGGTAATGCAGCGCATGCAGCGTGGCAGCGGTGGGCGAAGGCACCCAGGCGGTATTGGCGCCGGCCTTGGGATGCGCGATCTTTTGTTCGAGCATGGCGGCCATCAGGTCGGGCATGGCCCACATGCCCTTGCCGATCTGAGCGCGGCCGCGCAGGCCGGCGTCCAGGCCCACCAGCACGTTGTTGCGTTCGTAAGCGGTGATCCACGCGCTGGACTTCATGTCGCCCTTGCGCAGCATGGGACCGGCTTCCATGCCGGAGTGCATCTCATCGCCAGTGCGGTCCAGAAAGCCGGTGTTGATGAAGGCGACGCGCGAGGCGGCAGCTTCGATGCAGGCCTTGAGGTTGACGCTGGTGCGGCGCTCTTCGTCCATGATGCCCATCTTCAGCGTGTTGCGCGGCACGCGGATCAGGTCTTCGACGCGGTCGAAGAGTTCGCTGGCGAATGCGGCTTCGGCGGGGCCGTGCATCTTTGGCTTCACGATGTAGACGGAGCCCGTGCGCGAATTGAGCTTGTGCTTGCGGTCCTGCACCGCGGCCAGGCTGGTGACGACGGCATCGAGAATGCCTTCGGGGATTTCCTGGCCGTCGCGATCCAGCACGGCCGGGTTGGTCATCAGGTGACCCACGTTGCGCACGAACATGAGCGAGCGGCCATGCAGCGTCAGCGCCGAGCCGTCCGGCCGCGTGTAGTTGCGGTCGGCGTTGAGCTTGCGGGTGAAGGTCTTGCCGCCCTTGGTGACGTCCTCGGTCAGGTCGCCCTTCATCAGGCCAAGCCAGTTGCGGTAGATCTGCACCTTGTCGTCGCCGTCGACGGCCGCGACCGAGTCTTCGCAGTCCATGATCGTGGTGAGCGCGGCCTCGACCACCACGTCTTTCACACCCGCCGCATCGGTGGCGCCGATGGTGCTGGCGCGGTCGATCTGGATTTCGAAATGCAGGCCGTTGTTCTTGAGCAGGATCGCGGTGGGAGCGGACGCGTCGCCTTGGTAGCCGACGAATTGCGTGCCCGTCTTCAGTCCGGTCGCGCCCGTGGCAAGCGCCACGCGAAGCTGGCCGCCTTCGACCGTGTAGCCCTTGGCATCCGCATGCGAGCCCTGCGCGAGCGGCGCCGCGGTGTCCAGGAAGCTGCGCGCGCGGGCGATGACGGCGGCGCCACGTTCCGGGTTGTAGCCGCGGCCCGTGTCGCCGGGCGTGGCAGGGATGGCGTCGGTGCCGTACAGGGCGTCGTACAGGCTGCCCCAGCGCGCGTTGGCGGCGTTCAGCGCATAACGCGGATTGGACATCGGCACGACGAGCTGCGGGCCGGCCTGCTGCGAGATCTCGGTGTCCACGTTGTCGGTGGTGGCGCGCACGGTGGCAGGCTGCGGCAGCAGGTAGCCGATGCCTTCGAGGAACTTGCGGTAGGCGGCGGGATCCGTGATGGGACCGGGATGGGCGCGATGCCAGGCATCAAGTTCGGCCTGCAGGCGATCGCGTTCGGCGAGCAAGGCCCGGTTCTTCGGCGCCAGATCGTGCACCAGGGCCGCGAAGCCTTGCCAGAAGTCGTCGGCCTCCAGGCCGGAACCGGGCAGCGCTTCCTGTTCAATGAATTGGCTGAGATTGGCCGCCACTTGCAGGCCGTGGTGCTGGATGCGTTGAGTCATGCGGTTCTCTGGCGTTGAGTCAGGCTGACCGGCGCGGCGCGCCGGGTGAGGGTGCTGACATCATCGTCCGCGACCGCGCCGATGTCCATACGGAAACCCGCTGGTCATACCAGTTTGTGCGGCGCACCCCGGGCGGAATATAAATTTTTATGGTTTGATATCAGCCACTTACCAAGGAAAGGCCGATCCGCGAGAGCGCCGACCGCGCATGGTCATACCACTGGTCGCGGAGAATGCATGCACGCGGAAACTGAAGAAAAGCCCCGTCAGGTGGCCGATGAAGTCGCCGAACGGATCGAGCGTCTGATTCTGGACGGCGTCCTCAAGGCGGGCCAGGCCCTGCCGTCCGAGCGGCGCCTGACCGAAAAGCTGGGCGTGTCGCGCACGGCGCTGCGCGAGGGCCTGAAGCTGCTGCGCGCCCGCGAGATCATTCACACGGCGCAGGGCAAGGGCTCGTTCGTTGCGCGCATCTCGAAGGTGGACGCCGGGCCGCTGATGCACCTGTTCAATTCGCAGCCCCGCACGCTGTATGACCTGCTTGAAGTGCGGTCGCTGCTGGAGGCCGAATCGGCACGGCTGGCCGCCATCCGCGGGACCGAGGCCGATTTCATCATGATCCGGCGCCGGTATGACGAGATGGTGTCCGCGCAGGGCGCCGCCACTGACACCGCCACCCACGCGCATCTGGACCACGCCTTTCATCTGGCGATCTGCGAGGCCTCGCACAACCCTGTGCTGGTGCATACGCTGCAATCGCTGACGGATCTGCTGCTGGGATCGGTGTTCGCGTGCGTGAACAACCTGTACCACCGCGAGCCCGAGAAGCGCCAGATCGACCGCCAGCACACGCGGCTGTTCAACGCGGTGATCGGGCGCCAGCCAGAGCAGGCGCGCAAGGCCGCGGCCGATCATGTCGACAGCGTGCGCCAGAGCCTGTCGGATATCGAGCAGGAAGAGCAGCGCCTGGTGCGCGCGACGCTGCGTCTGGAAGGCTGGACGTAGCGCCGCGCGCTGGCGGCGACGAGGCCGGCTGTGATGACGGCCGTGATGACGGACTCAGCGATCGGCCACCGCGCACCCGGCCAGCGCCAGCGGTTTGCCCGCGTAAATGCGGCCGAATCGGTTGTTGAGCAATGCCTCAAGGCCAATCGCCTCTTGCCCCACGAAGCCCTGCTGCGGCAGAACGCCGTGCGCCACCAGATCTAGGGCCGCGCAAATGCCTGCGGCCGTGGACAACTGGATTGCGCTCAGGCGGTGGCCGTCGACTTCCGCGCCGAAGACACGAATCGGATACGACTCTTCTTCCAGACGGCCGTGGCGGTAGCCGGACGCCGATGCCTGGATCACGATCACGTCCTGTTCGGTAGTGGGGATGGCCGACTCGAAGATGTCCTTGAGCAGGTCGCGGCGGTCGCGCAGGCGCAGGTCATTGAGCAGCAGCTTCATGATGTTGCAATGACCGGGATAGCGCACTGACTTGTAATCGACGTTGCGCGCGCGGCCCAGCAGCGTCGCGGGCAAGGTGCCCAGGCCGCCGGAGGTGTTGAAGGCTTCGTACTCCACGCCGTCCAGCGCAAAGGTTTCGTAGCCTTCCAGTGCGGGCACGCTGGTCAGTTGGCCGTCCACGATCGCCTCGCAGGGATTGCAGTATTCGTTGATCAGCCCTTCGGTGCTCCACGTCAGGTTGTAGCGCAGGCTGTTGGACGGATAGCGCGGCAGTGCGCCGACGCGCATGCGCAGATCGAGCAAGGTGTCGAAGCGGCGCGCCAGCGCGTTGCCGACGATGCCGATGAAGCCGGGCGCCAGGCCGCATTGCGGCATCAGCACGCTGCCGGTGTCATGGGCCAGCGCCTGGATCGCGTGCGTGCTGGCCACGTCTTCGGTCAGGTCGAAGTAATGTACGCCGGCCTTGGCGCACAGGCCCGCCACTGCGATCGCGCGATGAAAGGGCAGCGCATTGACCACCGCGTAGGCGCCTTCGATGCAGCGGGCCACGCCGGCATCGTCGCTAACCTGGCGCGTTTCGCAGCCCAGTTCGGCAAGCACGGCCAGCCGGCTGGCGTCCTGGTCCGCGACGAGGACGGAATAATCGCCGCTGCGTTCCAGCATCAGCGCGATCGCAAAACCGATTTTTCCGGCGCCCAGCAGAACGATGGGCTTGGTGTGCGTGGACATGGTGCGGCTCCTGCAAAATGAGAGGGAAGGGAAGTGGCCCCATCCTATGCGGGAGTGCTGTCGATTTGTAGCGGCTAAACCGTCGAATCGGCTGCAAGTCGCGTCGATATGACCGTTGAAGTGGTCGAAGCGTCAAAGAAAAAGCCCTCTGGCTTGTGGCCAGAGGGCTGCCTGGTAGCGATTCACGGCCGGCGTGGCCCGTGGATCAGCTGCCCAGGTGGGGGGGATAGTCCAGGTTGCCGAAGGTCACCAGGCCTTCGGTCTTGGCTTGTGCCAGTTGCGATTCGACTTGGGCGCGGCTCAGCGACGTGGCGGAGGCCGAGGCGGCGACGGGCGGGTAGTCCATGTTGCCGAAGGTCACTTGGCCGGCGTTCTTGGCCTGGGCCAGGTCGGCTTGAACTTGCTGCGAGGTCAGGCTGGAGTGTTGAGCGATGGGGGCGGGGTAGCCTTCTTCGCCGAACGTGTATTGGCCCGAAACCTTGGCTTGTTGCAGCTCGGCTTGAACTTGAGCGCGGGTGGGGGCTTGGTCGGCTTCGGCGGCTTGAGCGCCGGCAGCCAGAACGGACATGGACAGCATCAGTGCGGTAGCAAGGGTTTTCATGGCAGACCTCCGAGTCTTGTGAGCTTGGGATTCGAGCCCCAGGCCTGACTGCCTGGGGCTCGCTTGCTGTGTCCCGATGAGAGGCATTCTGTGCCTAAACAACCCTGGGATAAACCCTTATTACCTGAAAACATCTTTCCAAAATCATGGCTAATCGGTTTGGATTGTCCATGTTGGCGCCATGGGTGGCGATATTTCCATTGTGTGACGCGTCAGATTTCCCGGCCTTGGAGGTCGGCTCGACGGCGAATGGGAGGACGACTGGAGGAGTGGGCGCGCGGCCGGCTCGGGGCAGGCAGAGGCAGACATCGGAGGGGGCGCGGCGAGGTAGCGGCCGCAGGAGAGTGGGAGATAAGCGGCGGCCAGCGCGCGCGACGCCCTGGCTCGCGGGCACGTCAGGTCAGCGGTTCAGGTCGGCCAACGCGTCGTTGTATTCGGCCTGTGCTTCTTCAAGCTTGCGTTGGGCCTTGTCGATCTTGTCCTGCTTGCCCTTGGCTTTCGCCTCTGTCAGCTCTTGCTGGCGTTCGGCCACTTTGGATTGCTTCTCGCGCACGTCGGCCTCGCGCTGCGACTGCAGGCGGCTGTCGGTGCAGCTTGCCTTGGCTTCGGACAATGCCTTGCGCAGGCCCGCCTCGCGGCGCGAGTTGTTCTGCGCCTGCGCGGCGGCAATGTCGTTTTCGATGTGGCAGAACTTGGCGGCGCAACCGCGCAGCGGGGCGCAATCGGTGGCGGCTTGTGCGGGCAGCGTGGCGAAGAGGGCGCACACGGCGGCGGCGGTGGTCAGGGATTTGATCATTGCAGGCATGCGGTGACTCCGTGACGTGGGGCGGAAGGCCCATCATCGCCTGAGGCCGTCAATCCCGCAAATGCACGGCCCGGAAGTGCCGCCTGGCACCGCCCGGAATTACCGCCCGAAAGTGCGGCCCAAAAGTGCGGCCCAAAAGTGCGGCTCGAAAGCGCGGGACGCGCAGACGTCGCCATGTCGCGCTTCCGCGCCGCTTCATCCGCGCCGCATCAGCGGATCAACGTGCCCGCCAATGCCGCGGCAACCAGCAATGCGCCCAGCCACAGGTTGGCGCGGAACAGCATGAAATTGCGGTGGGGATGCTGGATGTCGAACACCTTCAACTGCCAGGCCAGATGCGCGGCCACAGCGACCATGCCGACCTGATAGGCCCACGACAGGCCGATGGCATAACCGCCCCAGGCCCACAGCAGCACGGTGCCTGCGTAGAACCCGCCAATCCAGAGCTTGCCCTGGTCGCCGAAGCGCATCGCGGTCGAGTGCAGGCCGACGCTGCGGTCGTCGCGCACGTCGACGTAGGCATAGATGCTGTCGTAGCCCACCTGCCACAGCACCGCGCCCAGCCACATGGCGATGGCGGCGAGCGGCACGTGGTTCTGCGTGTCCGACCAGGCCATCAGCATGCCCCAGTTGAAGCAGATGCCCAGCACGACCTGCGGCCAGTAGGTGACGCGCTTGCACAGCGGATAGATGAAGACGAAGGGCAGCACGGCCACCGCCAGCCAGCGGCTCATGTCGTTCAGGAAGAACAGCAGCGACCCGCAGACCAGCAACTGGCCCAGGAGAAACCACACGGCGTTCTTCATCGACAGCTGGCCGCTGGTCAGCGGACGGAAGCGCGTGCGCTCGACGTGCTTGTCGAAATCGCGGTCGCACATGTCGTTGACGGTGCAGCCGATGCCGCGCATCAGCAGGGCGCCCAGCGAGAAGACGATAAGGCGTTGCAGGTCGGGCAGGCCGCCCGCGGCCTGGACCAGCGCGGCAATGGCCGGCAGCAGGGTCAGCCAGGTGCCGATAGGGCGATCCAGGCGGCACAGCCGCGCGTAGGGCCGCCACGACTTCGGCAGCCAGCGTTCGACCCAGTCGGTGAAGACGATGTCACTGAGATCGGCGGGGGATTGTTGCGAAGCGCTCACTGTCACGGTCACAAGTGGTCGGGAAAGCCGACAGCATAAAACAACGGCCGGGCATCGCGCCCGGCCGATCGGTCATCAAGGCATCCGCGCCGCCCCTTCAAGGGACGACGGCGGACGTTGTCATTCCGCCTTCAGCAGCTTGCCCAGGATGGCGATGCCGGTGCGGATCTTGTCTTCCGGCACGGTGGCGAAACTGAGGCGCAGCGTGTTGCGCTTGCCTTCGCCGCTGTAGAACGGCGCGCCGGGCACGAAGGCCACGTTCTGCGCGATGGCCTTTTCGAGCAGCTTGGTGCTGTCGATGTGCTCGGGCAGCGTCAGCCAGATGAACATGCCGCCTTCCGGCTTGGTCCAGGTGACGGTGGACGGGAATTCCTTCTGGATGGCGTCCAGCATGCAGCTGCCCTGGGCGCGGTAGATCTCGCGCACGTTCGGCAGGTGCTCGGCCAGGAAGCCGTCCTTGACGATCTCGTACACGGCCATCTGGGTCAGCGTGGGCGTGTGCAGGTCGGTTGCCTGCTTGGCCTGCACCAGCTTGTTGATGAGCGCGCGGCCGCCAGCGATGTAGCCCAGGCGCAGGCCCGGGGCCAGCACCTTCGAGAACGTGCCCAGACGCACGACGTTCGCGCCGTATTCCTTGGCAAGCGCGATCAGGCCGGGCTGCGGCTCGCCGGCGTAGCGCAGTTCGCCGTAGGGATCGTCCTCGACGATGGTCAGGCCCAGTTCGGCGGCGCGCTTGACCAGCGCGATGCGGCGCTCCAGGTTGAGCGTGCGGCCGGTCGGGTTCTGGAAGTTGGGCAGGGCGTACAGGAAGCGGGCGCCGTCAGCCAGTTCGGGCGTGATGGCTTCGGGGATCAGGCCGCCTTCGTCGGTGGGCACGGGCACGAAGTTCGGCTGGTACAGGCTGAACGATTGCAGTGCGCCCAGGTAGCTGGGGTCTTCGACCAGGACCTTGCTGTCCTTGTCGATCAGCACCTTGCCCAGCAGATCCAGCGCCTGCTGCGAGCCGGACACGATCAGGACCTGGTCGGGGGCGATGTCGGCGCCGGAGGCGGTCAGGTCATCGGCCACCCACTTGCGCAGGGGCGCGTAACCTTCGGTGGGACCGTATTGCAGTGCCGCGCGGCCGTTGGTGGACAGGACCTTGTCGAATGCCGCACGCACCACTTCTACCGGGAAGCCGCCGGGCGCGGGCAGGCCGCCTGCGAACGAAATGACTTCGGGGCGCTCGGTTACCTTGAGAATCTCGCGGATGGCGGAGCTGGTGAGTTGCAGGGCGCGTTCCGAAAAGGAAAACGCAGGTTCGAGGGGCTTGTCCATGGAGTGCTTCTTGATCAAGAAGGGTGGGTCGGTTGATGCGTTTGACAACAAAGTATTGTCCCACACGGTAACAGCCCGGCCCTTTTATCGGGTGGAACCCCTAAAATCACCTGCATCGATAACCGCCAGTACAGTTACATTTTCATGTTCGAAGCCGCTCCCATCGTCGCCGATTCCAAGGCCGCCCTGTATGCCGAACTGACCATGCAGGCGCGCGCGCTGCTGGAAGGCGAACCCGACCGCATCGCCAACGCCGCCAACCTGAGCGCGCTGGCGTTCCAGGCACTGCCCGACCTGAATTGGGTGGGCTTTTATTTCTTCGACGGCGCGGAACTGGTCCTGGGCCCGTTCCAGGGCAAGCCCGCGTGCGTGCGCATTCCGCTCAATCGCGGCGTGTGCGGCGCGGCCGCCAGCCAGCGTCAGACGCAGCTCGTGCCGGACGTGCATGCCTTTCCCGGCCACATCGCCTGCGACGCGGCCTCGCGTTCGGAAATCGTGGTGCCGTTGGTGCACAAGGGCGAACTGATCGGCGTGTGGGACGTGGACAGCCCCGTGCCCGACCGGTTCGACGAAGACGACCGCAAGGGCATGGAGGCGCTGTGCGCGGTGTTCCTGGCGACGCTCAGCTGAACGCCTGCCTGCGGCGCGGCCGGCAGTACGGCGCGCCGCCGCGTTGACACCGCCGCGCCCGCCCGGTAGATTTCTGCATCCGCCGCATATCGCGTCCCGCTCATCCATGATTCATCAGGCCCACCAGACTGCTAGCCACCTCCGCGCCCTTGGCGTGGTGCTGGCTGCCGCCGGCCTGAAATCCAAAAAACAGCCGCTCATCTGACCGGAGCATGCTGTTCCGTCAGATGGGCGACGGAACAGCGGCCTCCTGGCGGCGCTTTGGCGCCTCCGCGCGCACCCCCTGACCTCCCGAGCACTTCTGTACGGTCCCCCAACGGTCCATACGAAGGAGTGTTCTCATGCAATCTCAACAATCTCTGTTCCAGGGCGTCTGGGTGCCGCTGGTCACGCCGTTTTCCGGCGGCCATGTCGACGGCGGGGCGCTGCGCCGCCTGGTGCGCCACTACGTGGCCGCAGGTGTGGACGGGCTGGTCGTTTGCGGCAGCACGGGCGAGGCCGCGGCGCTGGACGATGCCGAACAGCTTGCCGTGCTGGATACGGTGCTGACCGAGGCGGGCGACCTGCCCATCATGATGGGGCTGGCGGGCAATCATCAGGGTCACGTGCTGCATCGGCTGACGGCGTTTGGCACGCGTCCCCTGGCCGGCATCCTGGCGCCCGCGCCGTACTACGTGCGGGCGGGCCAGGAAGGGGCCGCGGCCTACTTTCGCTGCCTGGCCGATGCCTCGCGCTTTCCGCTGGTGCTCTACGACATTCCGTACCGGACCGGCACCACGCTGGAGACGTCCACGCTGCGGGCGCTGGCCGCGCATCCCAACATCGCCGCCATCAAGGATTGCGGCGGCTCGCTGGACAAGACGGTGGCGCTGATCAGCGATGGGCAGATGAACGTCCTGGCCGGCGAAGATCTGCAATCGCTGTCCGCGATGTGCCTGGGCGCCACCGGCATGATCGCCGCGGCCGCGCACGTGCGCCCCGATCTCTTCGTGACGATGCACCGCGCGGTGCGGGCGCAGCGGCTGGACGAAGCCCGATCGCTGTTCCATGCGCTGGCGCCGGTGATCCAGCTGGTGTTCGGCGAGCCCAATCCCGGTCCGCTGAAGGCGGAGCTAGCGCGGCAGGGGCTGCTGTCGAACGAACTGCGCCTGCCCATGCTGCCGGCCAGTGAAGCCCTCGCGGCGCGCTTGGGCGCCGCCGTGGACGCGCTGGACCGCCAGTTTCCAGCGCAAGGCGTCACCCTGCGCGCGGCGTGAGCGCTTTGTGGCGTCCGGATTCAATTGGTAATAAATCGCCTACCGGGAAGCTGACGGATTGCTTATGATGCGGCCATTCTTCGGGGTGACATAAAACCTTCATGGGCCAAGCTTTTGAAGCCTTGTCCGCCTGGCAGGTCATGCTGGCGGGGCTGCTCTTCTTCGGCGGCATCTACCTGGTCTTTGGCGCGGCCACCTGGTTGCTGACCCGGCACATCCTGCCGGCCCTGGGGCTGGGCCGGCCGCTCGATCCACGGCCGCTCGCGCCGGGCCAGTTGCGCCGCGAGCTGGCGCAGTCAGGGCTGTCGATCCTGTTGTTCGGCACCGGCATGATCTTTCCGTGGGGCCTTCTGCAATTAGGGTGGGCGCGTCTGGACCCGGACGCGAGCTGGCAGCAGATCGTGCTGGAAATTTTGGCGCTGGTGGCCTGGAACGACGTGCATTTCTGGATCAACCACCGGCTGCTGCACACGCGGCTCTTGCGCCGCTTTCACCTGCCCCATCACCGCTCGGTCGTGACCACGCCGTTCTCGACATACAGCTTTCATCCCATCGAGGCGCTGATGCTGGGCAACGTGATCCTGCTGCCGATGGTGGTGCACGATTTCAGCTTCTGGTCGTTGTTGTCGGTGCCGCTCTTTAGCCTGTTCTTCAATTGCATCGGTCACGCCAACTACGATTTCTTTCCCAAGGTCTCGTACGCGCACTGGTTCGCCGCCAGCCGCCGGCACCATCTGCACCACGCCTGCTACAACGGCAACTACGGCTTCCAGTTCACCTTCATGGATCGCCTGTTCCGCACGCGGCTGGGGGCGGAAGCCGCCGAGCGACAGCTGGAAGCCTATCGGCAGCGTGAGTCCGGCGCCGGCCTGCGAGGCTCCGCATAGTGGCGGCAAGGATCGGCCCGAATGGCCAGAGCGGCCCGCGGCGTGCGCTGCCCACGCTGCGCAACCGGCGGGACTGGCAGAGCCTGACCTATCTGGCTGCGCTGCCCCTGCTGGCGGCCTGGCAGTGGTTCAACGGGTTCTGGTGGCCGGCCTATGCGCTGATGCTGTTTCTGACGCTGGGCATCGGCGTCATCCATCACAACCACACGCACATCCGGATGTGGCGCGGCCGCTGGGCCAACCGCATCACCGACTTCTGGATCACGCTGCTGCAGGGCCATCCGACGTTCGTGTTCTATCCGGCCCATGTGGCCAATCATCACCGCTACAAGCATGGCGAGCGCGATGTGGCGCGCACGTACCGGTTTGGCGGCGACACCAACCATTTGTGGGGCTACGTCATCCATCCCGTGCAAGCGGCCTGGGTGCTGTATCCCCTGTTTTTCGCGTGGCTGGGCCGGCTGCGCAGACACTGGCCGGGCGCCTTTCGCTATTGCATGGCGCAGTACGGCGCGTGGCTGGGCCTGTGGGCCGGGCTGATCGCGGTGAACCCGGTCAAGGCGCTGGTGTTCGTGATCGTGCCGCAGCTGCACGGCCTGCATTGGCTGCTGGCCACCAATTATCTGCAGCACGCGCATGCGGACGGCGGACCGCGGCACGTTGCGGGCCTGAACTACGCGCGCAATTTCGAGGGGCTGGTCAATCCGCTGCTGTTCAACATCGGCCTGCACACCGCGCACCACGAGCATCCGCGCGCGCACTGGTCCGAGCTGACCGGCCTGCATCGTGACTACTACCGCAGCCGCGTGCGTGCTGAATTGAACGAGCGCGGCCTGGTGCCCTATATGTTCCGCACCTTCGTGCTGGGCGCTTTCGTGCCGCGCTTTCGCAGCCGTTCCTGCATGGCGCCCGAGCACCTCCGCTAGCGCCGTACACCCCCATTTCCCAACCAGAGATCCGTCATGCCCATTGCGTTTCATCGTGTCTACCTGGAGAGCGCCGGCTATTTCATGCCGGGCGAGCCCGTGTCCAACGAAGCCATGGACGACTACATCGCGCCGCTGAACCGCATGTCCAGCCGGATCAAGAGCCGCATCCTGGCCGAGAACGGCATCAAGCAACGCTACTACGCGATCGATCGGGATGGCGCGACCGTGTTCTCGAATGCGCAGCTTGCAGCCAACGCAATTCGCGATTGCCTGCGGCGCCATGACACCGACCTGTCGGCCGTGTCGATGCTGGCCAGCGGTTCGTCCGGCGGCGATGCGCTGATGCCGGGCTATTCCAACATGATCCAGGGCGAGCTGGCCGCGCCGCCGATGGAGACGCTGTCAGTGCATGGCATCTGCGCCGCGGGCGTGTCGGCGATCCAGGCGGCCGCGCAAGGCGTCGAGTTGGGCGCGCATGCCAGCGCGCTGGCCGTGGCCAGCGAACTGCCGTCGCGCCTGTTCAAGCGCTCGCGCTTCGCTGCGCGCGGCTACGACGCCGACTTCGACGCGCATTTCCTGCGCTGGATGCTGTCGGACGGCGCCGGCGCGGTGCTGCTGGGAAATGGCCAGCGGCCGCTGCCCGGCGCGTCGCAGGGCGTGCGCCTGCGCTTGAAGTGGGTGCATCAGCGCTCGTTCTCCGGCGACTATCCGGTGTGCATGCAGTTGGGGCTGTCGGCCGACCGGAGCAAGGGGCATCTGGACTACCCGTCCTGGAACGAGGCCGAGGCCGATGGCGCGTTGTCGCTGCGCCAGGACATCCGCCTGTTGCCGCATCTGTTCGACATCGGCATTCACGAGTACGCCAAGCTGGTGCGCGACGGCTGGGTGGATCCGGACCAGGTCGATCACTTCCTGTGCCATTACTCATCGGAAAAATTCATCCCGGTCGTGGAAGACCTGATGGAGAAGGCCGGCCTGGTGATCCCGCGCGAGCGCTGGTTCAGCAACCTGGCGTGGCGCGGCAACACGGGCGCTGCCTCCATCATGATCATGCTGGCCGAGTTCCTGGAAACGCGGGAGGTCAAGCCGGGCGAACAGATCTTCTGCTACATCCCCGAGTCCGGGCGCTTCATGGCGGCCTACATGCTGCTGGAAGCCGAAGCGGTGCACGCCCAGCCGACGGTGGCCGCAGGCGTGTCGGGCGTCGCTACGCCGGGCGCCGCTGCGCGCGAAGACGCGGCGTCCGCCGACGCCGACGCTATCGCGCCGCCGCACGATCCCGACATGGCGCCGCAAGGCCTGGGCCAGCTTCTGACCGAACTCGCGGCGATCTGGCACGACTACCGCTCGCGCGTGTGGCGCACGCCGGTGGTCCGCCGCCTGCGCAACCGCCAATTCCAGACCACGGATTACCTGACGTGGATGGAGAACTGGATTCCGCAGGTGCGCGAAGGCAGCAAGTGGATGCGCGAAGGCGCTGCGTCGCTGACCGAGCAATACGCGCCGCTGGCCGCGCTGATCGACATGCACGCGGGCGAAGAGCAGAACGACTTCCAGATATTGTTCGACGACTACCGCACCGCGGGCGGCACGGTGGACAGCATTGATGCCCTGCGCCGCAATCCCGGCGGCGAGGCGCTCAATGCCTACCTGCACAGCCTGGCCGCCACGCGCGATCCGATCGGTCTTTTGGGCGCCATCTACATCATCGAAGGCACGGGGCAGCGCATCGTGCCGGCGCTGCTGCCGCTGCTCAAGGCCAGCCTGAAGCTGCCGCCCGACGCCTTCCGCTTCCTGGAATACCACGGTCACAACGATGAACACCATCTGGCGCGCTGGCTGTCGGCCGTGGAACTGGCGCTCGATTGCGACGAGGACGGCCGCGCCGAGCAGCGCATCGTTGACACCGCGCGCCGCACGGCGGCGCTTTACCTGATGCAGTTTCATCACGTGATGGAGGCGGACGCGGCATGAACAAGGAGCCCGAATTCCTTGCCCGGGAGCACGATCCGGCGGATCCCAGCCCCTGGCTCGCGTTGTACCTGGACCGCAGCACGCCGCTGCCGGACAAGGTCAAGAAGGCCTGGCTGACGGATTCCAGCTGCGCGTCGCGCCAGTACCTGTTGCCGTTCCTGCGGCCGCTTGCGCGGGCCTTCATCATCCTGATCCAGATCGTCAAGACGTTCCTGCCGCGCCGCTGGTCGCATTCCCGGGTGCTGCACCGCATCCTGGCATGGGGCTTGAAGCGGTTCGTGTCGCCCGAGGCCAACTGGCTGATCCTGCGGCATTTTCATCTGGGGGCGCAGGCGCTGGCGTTCATCGCGGCGAACTCGCCGGTGCCGATCACCACGACGCCGCTCGAGCCGATGACGATCGACGACCTGAAGGACGATCTGTTCGTCAAGCACGACCTGAATCTCTTCAACTTCGTCATCCGGCTGAACCAGGCGCTGCGGGATGCGGGCGTGGAGATGCATGCGCCGCAGACCGTGGACTTTTCCATGCTGCGCGACCCGCCGATCCGGCTGGAGGACATGCCGCAAGGCAAGCTGAACTTCCTGGACCTGCAAAGCGCCATCGAGCTGTTCACGCCGCTGTATCAACTGCTGCTGACCGACAACGACTTCTGGCGCGCGGCCAATTCGCTGCAGCTCGATGAGACCGTGGGCATCTATGCGGCCAAGCTGCTGGGCGCGCCGCAGCACCTGATCCTGGTCAACAACAGCCATCCGCTGGTGCCGATGTCTACGCTGCGTGCAGGCTACCGGCTGGTGCTGCACGGCCTGTCCACCGAGATGCTGCACAGCCTGCTGATGGAGATGAAGGCGGCCCAGGCGGGCGCCGAACCGCCGGCCCCGATCGCGTAGAAAAGGCGGCAGGGATCAGTGTTGACCCTGCGTTACACCGGCCAGCCGCTGGGCTATATTGCGACGCTTGTCCGACAAGCCCGCCGGAACACCCCTCCGCCGGGCGTCATAGGAATTGCCGCAAATGCCCCAGACGCTAGAGGTCATCGCCACCATCCTGTTTGCCGTGGCGGTCCTCCACACCTTTTCGGTTCCCTTCTTTGCGCGCCTGGCGCATCGGGGCGGGCCGCACGCGGGCTTCTGGCATCTGTTTTCCGAGGTCGAGGCCGTCTTCGGCGTGTGGGCCTTTGCGCTGATCGTGACCATGGCCGCGCTGGCCGGACCGTCGGCCGCCATCGATTACATGGACACGCGCAACTTCACGGAGCCGCTGTTCGTCTTTGTCATCATGGTGGTGGCGGCCAGCCGGCCGATTCTTGAGCTGGTGGGGTTGCTGGTCCGCATCGTGGCGCGGGCGCTGCCCATGCCGCGCGAGCTCTCGACCTTTTTCGTGGTGATGGCCCTGGTGCCGCTGGGCGGCTCGTTCATCACCGAACCCGCCGCGATGACGCTGGCCGCCATCCTGCTGCGCGACGCGTACTTTCGCAGCAGCGGCCGGGCCGGGTTCAAGTATCTGACGCTGGGCGTGCTGTTCGTGAACGTGTCCATCGGCGGCGTGCTGACCTCCTACGCCGCGCCGCCCGTCCTGATGGTGGCGGGCACGTTCGGCTGGGATTCGGCCTTCATGCTGCAGCACTTCGGCTGGCGCGCGGCGCTGGCGGTGTGCCTGAATGCGGGCCTGCTGACGTTCATCTGCCGCAAGGCGCTGCTCGAAGGCGCGGTGGGCACGCGCGGCGGCGTCGATGCGCCGGAGGGCGCCGGCAAGCGCGCGCCGGTGCCCGCCATCGTGATCCTGGTGCATCTGGTGTTTCTGGTCGCCATCGTGCTGACCGCGCACCATCCGGCCATCTTCCTGGGCCTTTTGATGATGTTCATCGGCTTTTCCGAGGCCTACAAGCGGCACCAGGACCGCCTGATGATCAAGGAGGGCCTGATGGTCGGCTTCTTCCTGGCCGGTCTCGTGGTGCTGGGTGGATTACAGAAGTGGTGGCTGCAGGGACTGCTTGGCGGGCTGGAGCCCTTCGTCCTGTTCTGGGGCGCGACGGCCCTGACGGCCATCACCGACAACGCGGCGCTCACCTATCTGGGGTCGCTCGTGGAAGGCACCAGCGAGGCCTGGCGCTACATGCTGGTGGCTGGCGCGGTCACGGGCGGCGGGTTGACGGTGATCGCCAACGCGCCCAATCCGGCCGGTTTCGCGATCCTGAAGAACCATTTCCCGGATGGCAGCATTTCGTCCGGGCGCCTGTTCCTGTGCGCCCTGGGACCGACCCTGGTGGCCGCCGTGATGTTCCTGCTGCCCGTGTAGGGAAAGGCCGCCCGCACCGGGGAGGCCGTGCCCCGGGCGCCGGCTTGCGGCCGGCAGGGTGGGGCGGACACCGACGCTTTATGAAAAACCGCTAAAATTCAAGACTTTCCCGTATTTTTCCGGCCTTGCCCAGCCGCCGAGCCTTGCGCCCGCGCGCGGCAGCAGGCGGAATTTGATATGCCGGGCTTGCGCCTGGGAGCCCTCGATGCCCATCTACGCCTATAAGTGCAGCGCCTGCGGCCATGCCAAAGACGTCTTGCAGAAGATTTCCGACGCGCCGCTTTCGGTTTGCCCCGAATGCGGCCAAAGCACGTTTTCCAAGCAGGTGACCGCGGCTGGATTCCAGCTCAAGGGCTCCGGCTGGTATGTCACGGACTTCCGTAACAACGGCAGCGGCAACAGCAGCAGCGGCGCCAACAGCAGCAGCCCGGGCGCCGCCCCGGCCTCCGCTGAAAGCGCCACGCCCGCCGCCGCGCCGGCTGCCGCGCCTGCCGCAGCCCCCGCCCCGGCGACGCCTGCTGCCGGCAGCGCCGCTTCCTAGAGCGCATCGCGATGCGGATGCGCGTCATCAAGAAGTATTTCATCACCGGGCTGCTGATCTGGGTTCCCCTGGTCATCACGGTGTGGGTACTGGGACTGCTGGTCGCCACCCTTGAAGGGTTCGTGCCCGGCTTCCTGTCGTCCGAATCGCTGTTCGGACTGGACATTCCCGGTTTCCGCTTCGCCCTCGTGATCGTGGTGGTGCTTCTGACGGGCGTGTTCGCCGCCAACCTGATCGGCCGCACCATGGTCGACCAGTGGGAAAGCCTGCTGGGCCGCATCCCGCTCGTGCGTTCCATCTACAACTCGGTCAAGCAGGTCAGCGATACCGTGCTTGCCCCCAACGGCCAGGCGTTTCGCCGCGCGGTGCTGGTGCAGTATCCGCGGGCAGGCGCCTGGACCATCGCTTTCGTCACCGGCACGCCCAGCGGTGAAGTGGCCGCCAGCCTGCCTGGCGACCACATCAGCCTGTACGTGCCGACGACCCCCAACCCCACATCCGGCTTTTTCCTGATGGTGCCTCGCGCCGAGGTCGTCGACCTTCAGATGAGCGTGGACGCGGCCTTGAAGTACATCGTTTCCATGGGCGTGGTCGCCCCGGTCCCGGGGGCAACGCCCGTGGTCCGGCCGGCTGCGCTCTCTCCGGCGCCGGGCGTGCAGGACGCACCCCGCGCCGATTCGTAACCCTTACACACCAAGCACAAAACGGAGTCATCCCGCATGCGTACCTGCTACACCGGCCAGGTTTGCCGTGACCATCTCGGCCAGACCGTCACCCTGTACGGCTGGGTGAACCGCCGCCGCGACCACGGCGGGGTCATCTTCATCGACCTGCGCGACCGCGCGGGCCTGGCGCAGATCGTGTTCGATCCGGACAACGCCGCCTTCGCCACCGCCGAGCGCCTGCGCAATGAATTCTGCGTCCGCGTCACCGGCCTGGTGCGCGAGCGTCCGGCCGGCACGGCCAACGCTGAACTGGCCTCCGGCGAAATCGAAGTGCTCTGCAAGGAAGTCGAGATCCTGAACGCGTCGGTCACGCCGCCGTTCCAGCTGGATGACGACAACCTGTCGGAAACCACCCGCCTGACGCACCGCGTGCTGGACCTGCGCCGTCCGCAGATGCAGCGCAACCTGATGCTGCGCTACCGCGTGTCCATCGAAACCCGCAAGTTCCTGGACGAGCTGGGCTTCATCGACATCGAAACGCCGATGCTGGCCAAGAGCACGCCGGAAGGCGCGCGCGACTACCTGGTGCCCTCGCGTGTCAACGCCGGCCACTTCTTCGCGCTGCCGCAATCGCCGCAGCTCTTCAAGCAGATGCTGATGGTCTCGGGCTTTGACCGCTACTACCAGATCACCAAGTGCTTCCGCGACGAAGACCTGCGCGCCGACCGTCAGCCGGAATTCACCCAGATCGATTGCGAAACCTCGTTCCTGAACGAATTCGAAATCCGTGAAATCTTCGAAAACCTGATCCGCCACGTGTTCAAGGTGGTGCAGGGCGTCGACCTGCCGTCGCCGTTCCCGATCATGCCGTGGACCGAAGCGATGCGCCGCTACGGCTCGGACAAGCCCGATCTGCGTGTGCAGCTCGAGTTCACCGATATCACCGACGTCATGCGCGACGTGGACTTCAAGGTGTTTGCCGCCGCCGCTACGGCGCCCGGCAGCCGCGTGGTCGCCCTGCGCGTGCCCGGTGGCGCCGAAATGTCGCGCAGCGAGATCGACGCCTACACCCAGTTCGTCGGCATCTACGGCGCCAAGGGCCTGGCCTACATCAAGGTCAACGAAGTGGCCAAGGGCCGCGACGGCCTGCAATCGCCCATCGTCAAGAACCTGCACGACGCCGCCCTGGCCGAACTGGTCAAGCGCACCGGCGCCCAGGACGGCGACATCATCTTCTTTGGCGCGGACCGCGAGAAGGTCGTCAACGACGCCATCGGCGCGCTGCGCGTGAAGATCGGCCACAGCGAGTTCGGCAAGAAGACGGGTCTGTTCACGGCCGGCTGGAAGCCGCTGTGGGTGGTGGACTTCCCGATGTTCGAATACGACGAGGAAGACGGCCGCTACACCGCTGCCCACCACCCGTTCACCAGCCCCAAGGACGGCCACGAAGACTTCCTGGAATCCGATCCCAGCAAGGCGTTCGCCAAGGCCTACGACATGGTCCTGAACGGCTGGGAAATCGGCGGCGGCTCGGTCCGTATCCACCGCGAGGAAGTGCAGAGCAAGGTGTTCCGCGCGCTGAAGATCGGCGCCGAGGAAGCCCGCGAGAAGTTCGGCTACCTGCTGGACGCGCTGCAGTACGGCGCGCCTCCGCACGGCGGCATCGCCTTCGGCCTGGACCGCATCGTCACGATGATGACCGGCGCCGAATCGATCCGCGACGTGATCGCCTTCCCGAAGACGCAGCGCGCCCAGGACCTCCTGACGCAAGCGCCGTCGGAAGTCGACGAGAAGCAACTGCGCGAGCTGCACATCCGCCTGCGCAACGTCGAAAAGGCGTAAAGCGCCGGAGCGCCGTTGGCGCTCCCCCCCGGCGGCCTTCTTCACGGGGGCCGCTGGCGGACCGGCAGCGCCGGATCCGCGGCGGTCTGCTTGAAGCACGATCCGCACTGGGCGCCACGCCCGAATCATGAGCAGGTTTCAAGTGTCTGATCAGTCAGTCTGGCGTGACCGCATGCCGCAAAGATGGGAATGCCCGGCTGAAATGGAGTAATCTGGCTAACGCCGCCAAACACGGCGGCGGCTGGCCAGAGGACCTACCGGGACCCGGCCGGTGGTTCCCAAGATTTGAAAGGCGCCATTGCTTCCATGTCGCTCATCCGAGTCGTCAGCTACAACATACACAAGGGCCGTTCGGCACTAGGCCGGCGCGACTCCCTGAATGAACTTCGCCTGGGCCTGTATGGCCTGCGCCCCGACCTGGTCTTCCTGCAGGAGGTCCAGGGCCGCAACGAGCAGAAGTCGCTGCTCGACGCCCAGCACGAATCCCTGGCCGCGGCATTGCGGCTGGATGTGGCCTATGGCCGCAACGCCATCCGTCACGCCACCGACCACGGCAACGCGCTGCTGTCGCGTTATCCCATCCTCGACCACGAAAATCTCGACATCTCCGACCATCGCCTCGAGCAACGCGGGCTGCTGCACGCGCGCATCGATGTGGGCGATCGGGCGGTGCATTGCTTCGTGGTGCATCTGGGCCTCTTTGCCGGCAGCCGCAGCCGCCAGATCCTGGCGCTGACCGAGCGCATCAAGCGCATGGTGCCCGACGGCGAGCCCATCCTGATCGCCGGCGATTTCAACGACTGGAATGACCGGCTGGCGCCCATGTTCGTGCAGCAGCTTGGGCTGTACGAAGTGTTTTCGCACGCCCCGCGCAGCCATGGCGGCGACCTGCCGCGCCTGCGCGACTCGGTCAAGCGGCTGTCCAACGCCCTGCGCGGTTTGCCCAGCAGCGGCGTCTCGGTCATGGAGCGCAACAACCAGCTCGGCATGGACGGCAGCTCCCGGCTGCTGGCGCCGCCGCCGCGCACGTTTCCCGCCGTGTTCCCGTGGTTCCGCCTGGACCGCATCTACCAGCGGGGCTTTGCCGTGCGCAGCGCCCGGGTGCTGCGCGGCCGCGAGTGGGCCAAGCTGTCCGATCATTCGCCCTTGCTCGCGGAGCTGGAACTCCCGTGAAGGACGAGCAGGACAGGCTGGAGTGGGTGCAGGGCAACGATATCCGTCTGCTCCAGAACGGCGCCGACTTCTTTCCCGCGCTGTGCGCGGCGATCGACGCGGCCACGGTCAGCGTGCACCTGGAAACCTACATCTTCATGCTCGACCGCACCGGCACGAAGGTGCTGGAGTGCCTGTCGGCGGCCGCGCGTCGCGGCGTCAAGGTACGCGTGGTCCTGGATGGCTTTGGCAGCGCGTTGCACGGAGAGCGCGTGCGCGTTGCGCTGACCAATGCGGGCGCGCAGTGCCGCATCTTCCGGCCCGAGCCGCGCTGGTTTGCGCGTTTCGTGCCATCGCGCAGCCGCCTGCGGCGCCTGCATCGCAAGGTCACCATCATCGATGGCCGCATGGCCTTCATCGGCGGCATCAACGTCATCGACGACTACGATGACCTGGATCCCACCGACGGCCTGACCGGTCCGCGTTTCGACTTCGCCGTGCAGGTCGAGGGCCCGCTCGTCACGCAGGCGGCCCATGCGCAGGATCTCCTGTGGGTGCGCCTGAACTGGGCGCGCCTGCGGCGCCATCCGCGCGACTGGCATCGGTTGCAGCTGCTCAAGCCGCGCGATGTTCCTGCGCCGCCTGGCGGCATGCTGCGCGCCGCGCTGGTGCTGCGCGACAACCTGCGCTTTCGCAGGACATTCGAGCGTGCCTATCTGTTCGGCATCTCGCGCGCGCGGCGCGACATCCTGATCGCCAATGCCTACTTCTTTCCGGGCGTGCGCTTTCGCCGCGCGCTGGCCAAGGCCGCCGCCCGCGGCGTGCGCGTGCGGCTGCTGTTGCAGGGCAAGGTCGAATACCGGATGCAGTATCACGCCACGCGTTCGCTGTATGACAAGCTGCTGCGCGACGGCATCGAGATCTACGAGTACATGCCGAGCTACCTGCACGCGAAGGTCGCGGTGATCGACAACGTGGCGACGGTGGGGTCATCGAACCTCGACCCCTTCAGCCTGCTGCTGGCGCGCGAGGCCAATGTCGTGGTCGACAGCCAGCCGTTCGCCTGGGACCTGCAGGAGCGCCTGGAAACCGCCATCCGCGAGGGCGGACGCTTCATCCGGCCGCTGGATTACCAGCGCCGGGGTTTCGTGCGGCGGTGGATCGATGCGGCGTCTTATGCGTTGCTGCGGATCGGCGTGGCGTTCACGGGCACGTCGGACAAGTACTGAACGCGGGTGCTCAAGTACGGGGTTTGAGAAGCCCCAGCGCCAGCGCCGTTCCCACCAGGATGATGGCCGCGCCAATCGCGATGGACGGCGTCACGGCTTCATCCAGCAGCGTTGCGCCCCAGACCACGCCGAATATCGGCACGAGGAACGTCACGCTCACGGCCGCAGTGGGACCCACATTGGCGATCAGCCGGAAGAAGATGATGTAAGCCGCACCGGTGCAGACCACCGCCAGCAGTATGGTGGAGATCCACGCGGGCGCCGATGCCGGCGTCTCCGGCCAAGCCGGAATGGCCAGCGGCAACAGCACGAGCGACGCGGCGATCATGCTGCCCGTGGCGCTTGCCAGCGCGTCCACACCTGTCAGGAAACGCTTTGTCCAGTTGGCCGCGATGCCGTAGAAGACCGGCGCCGATACGGCAGCGAGGACGGCGGGGCCTGTGCCGCCATCCTGGAAATTCAGCTTGTCCCAGACCAGCACGACGATGCCGATCAAGCCGATGAACAGCCCCAGCGACCGCATCCACGGGAGCCTGTCCTTGAGCCACAGCCACCCCACAACGGCGCCCCACACGGGCGTCACCGCATTGGCCACCGACAGGAAGCCGGCGCCCAGGGACTGTGCGGCATAGGCGTAAAGCAGAAAGGGCACGGCGGCATTGAGGGTGCCGACCACCAGCAACGCCTTCCAGTGGCGTCCGATGATCGGCAGCTTGCCGCGCCACATCGCGGCCGGCAGCAAGAACAGGGCGGCAAGTCCGACGCGCAGCTCGATCAGTGCGATGGGTCCGAACTCCTTGACCGCCACGCGCATGAACAGAAAAGAGCCGCCCCAGACGGCGGCCAGAAGCAGCAAATCCATCAGATTGCGTTGACGCATGATTTGTCTCGGGCGTACGCCTTATTTCCGGTTCGTGACCAGATTCTTCATCTTCACCCGGTGCGCCAGCAGCGCGCAGGTCAGGGACAGGACGATACACAGGATCAGCCCGGTCCGCACGCCGGAAAGCACCGTGCTGTGCGAAATCAGAATGCCGACCACGGCAGTGCCCAGCGCGCTGCCGATGGCGCGCGTGGTCTGCACCAGCGCCGAGGCCACGCCCACGTCGCGCCGCTCGCTCAGCATCTGCATGAAGAGCGTCAGGTTGGGCAACAGAAAGCCCAGCGCGCAGCCGTTGACGAAAAAGGCGGACAGGATCCACCACGCCGACGTGCCCGGTGAAATCAGCAGCACCATCAGCGAACCTGCGGCCAGCAGGCCGCCGCCGAACACCATCAGCCGCTGCGGCTCGGTCTGCTTGGGAAACATGCGGCCGTTGATGATGCTGCCGACCGAGATCGCGGCCACGAGCGGCGTCAGCAGCAGGCCCGCCTGGCTGGGCGTGTAGCCCAGCACCTGCTGCAACAGCAGCGGGCTGTAGAAGATCAGGATGAACATCACCGCGCCCACCATCATTGCTGCCACGTTCAAGAGGCGCGGGTCGCGGCCGGACAGCACGCGCAGCGGGAAGATCGGCGACTTCACGCGGCGTTCGGTCGGAATCAGGATGGCAATGGCGGCAGCGCCGACCAGCGCCAGCGTCAGGCCGAGCATCGGGTGCGCGTGTTCGCCGCTGGCGAAAGCAAGCTCCAGCGCGGCCAGCGGCGCGCCCACGGCCAGCACGAGCAGAATGGCGCCCACCCAGTCGATCTTGCGGCTGCCGTCGTGAATGGGCCGGATGCGCGGGAAATAGCGCGCCAACAGGAAGAAGGCGGCCGCCGCCGCGATCGGCGTGATGAAGAACGCCGCGCGCCACCCCAACGCCTGCGTGGCCGCCCCGCCCAGCACCGGGCCGATGCCGCTGGCCATGGCAAAGGCCGCGGACACCAGCGCCATCCATCTGACCCGCTGCTTGGCGTCGGGAAACAGATCCGCGGGCGCGGCGAATGCCGTGGCGATCATCATGCCGCCGCCCACCCCCTGCAGGGTGCGGAACACGATGAGTTGGGTCATGGATTGCGCCAGGCCGCAGGCGATGGAGCCCAGCGCGATGATCAGCACCGACACCAGCATCAAGGGCTTGCGGCCGAACATGTCGCCCAGCCGGCCGAAGATCAGGATGGAGGCCGCAGTGGCCAGCAGATAGCCCGTGCCGACCCAGGCGTAGAGCGCCATGCCGTTCAGCGCCTCGGCCACGCGTGGCAGGGTGGTGCTGATGATGGTGGAATCCAGGGCGGCAAGCACCACGGTGGCCGACACGCCTGCCATCGCCATCAGCAGGTCCCGACGTGAGCGTGTGGGATCAGTGGCTGGCTGCGGGGGCGTCGGCGGCGGATTCATGCCGTCAAGGATATCACCGGCACCCTAGGGTTATCACTTGTAAAACGTGTGGTATCCCCAGAAAACCGCGATGACCAGCACGACCAGCATCCAGGACCAGCGTGAATTCGAAAGGCCGCGCGCTTCTGGTTCGGGAGGCGGGGGAGGGGGCGCGATCCGCGGCTGTGCCGCCATGTGGTCGATGAAGGAAGCGAAGAACTTCTCGATGATCTTCTCGCCGGCCTTCAAGAGAACGCCTTCTCCGCATTCGCCCAGCTTGCCGCCCGCCATGCCGGCCACCGTGTAGGCCACGCGGGTGCCTTGGTCCTTGGTGGTCAGATTGATCTGCGCCGTGCCGATCGCCAGGCAGGCGGCGCGCCCCTTGCCTTCGAACACCAGCGTGCAGCTGTCGGGGGCGTTCATGTCGGAGAGCAGGATCTCGCCTTCGTAGTCGGTGTCGATGCCGGCGATCTTGGCGCGCAGCGTGACCGCATATTCGGTCGGGCTGCGCATGGCGACTTCGACACACCCGGGAATGCATTTCTGTAACACTCGCGGGTCGGTCAACGCATCCCATGTCTGGTGCTGCGTCGAAGGAATCCATTGGGCATCGGCAATGCGCATGGCTGTCTCCTTGTAGAAACGCTTTATGTGCATTCTGTGCCCAAAAGGCGGGTTTGGCTATCTCGGGGACAAAACCCTGCCAGGCCAAGCGGTCAATAGTGGTTGTCGCGGTCCTGCCGGTCGCCTGCCAGCAGCGAGATCCAGTGCCGAGTGGATTGGTCGTGCGACGGCGCCTGCGGTTCGCCATGGAGTTCGCGCAGGATGCCGCTGGCCATCTTCTTGCCGGCTTCGACACCCCATTGATCGAAGGGGTTGATGCCCCAGACCAGCGCTTGCACGAAGACCTTGTGCTCGTAAAGCGCGAGCAAGGCGCCGAGCGCCTCGGGCGTCAGGCGTGGAAGCACGATCAACGTCGAGGGCCGGCCGCCCTGATGGTGGCGGTGGCGGGCAAGCCATTGCGCATCGGCTTCCGGCATACCTTGCGCCTTCAGCGCCGCCTCATCCGCGTCGATCGATGTGCCCCGCAGCAACGTCTGGCGCTGCGCGAGGCAATTGGCCAGCAGCATGGCGTGTTCCTCGACCCATTGATGGTCGGCTTCGCGGCACATGATGAAATCGACCGCCGCGCCGTCCGTGCCTTGGTGCAGCCACTGGAAGAACGTGTGCTGCCCGTCCGTGCCCGGCATGCCCCACACCGAAGGACCGGTGGGCACGCCCA
Organism: Achromobacter animicus; assembly: GCF_040775605.1. Lineage (NCBI taxonomy): Bacteria > Pseudomonadati > Pseudomonadota > Betaproteobacteria > Burkholderiales > Alcaligenaceae > Achromobacter > Achromobacter animicus. The sequence continues at coordinate 6,008,736 of NZ_JAYGJK010000001.1, read as the reverse complement.
CGGGCCGGCCGGCAATATCCACGGATTTGCCGAGCGACTCCATGTCGAGCTGCTGCAGATAGGGGGCCAGGTATTGCAGGCGGGCGTCGTAGGCGGCAATGCTCAGTGAGCCGTAGCCGAGCACGCTGCGGTTGGCGATGCCGGCCAGCGCGAGCTGCACCGGGGCGTTGTCGGCGATGTCGGCCTGGGCGAAGTGATCGTCCATCGCGGCGGCGCCGGCGCGGATGCCCTCGATCACGTCCAGGCCCACGGCCAGCGCAACCGGCAGGCCGACAGCCGACCAAAGCGAGTAGCGGCCCCCCACCCAGTCCCAGAATTGGAAGGTCTGGTTTTCGGGAATGCCGATCTTGGCCGCCGCCGCCGGCTTGGCAGTGATGGCGACCACATGGTCGTAAGGATTCTCTATGCCCGCATCGGCCAGCCACTGCACCGCGCGCCGCAGGTTCGCCAGCGTCTCGGCCGTCGTGAACGACTTGGACGTCACCACCACGAGCGTTTCACGGGGGTCCATGCCCAGGACTGCGTCCTCGATCGCGTGGCCGTCGATATTGGCGACGAACTTGAGGTCACGGCGGCAGCCGTAGCCACCGCACGCGTCTGTGGCCAGGCGCACGCCCCAGTCACTGCCGCCGATGCCGATATGGATGATGGACTTCCATTTGCCGTGCGCATCAGCGTCCTGCACGAAGTCGCGCACGCGCTGGTGTTCGTGGGCGACTTCCGCGATAGGCTGACGCGCGCGCAGCATCGTGTGCCACGCAGCCCGATCCTCGGTCATGTTGACAGGCTCGCCCGCCAGCAAGGCCTTGCGCGCGGTGTCGAAGCCGCGTGCGTGGAGCAGGGCGGCGCCGGTCTGCCGCGCGGCGGGCGAGTCGACATGCGCGCTCAAGTCAACGGTCAGGTCGGCAGCCTGCACGAGGCGCAGCGCGTCAGTGCAAAACGCGCCTTCCAGGACGGCTTCGGAAAATGCCTTCCATTCGGGCAGTTGCAGCAGGCTTGCGTGTTCAGCGGGCTTGAAAGGATGCATATTTTCGAGAATACGTCTTGATGCTGGAATCGAGGCAGCGGATGACCGGAATCATCATCCGAACTTTTCTTGCCGTTCGGAAAAGGTCCGCAGTTTAGCCGTTTGGCTGTTGTCGATGCGTGCCCCATTTAATTTTTGGAACAACGTATCCGTCCATTTGTAAACCTGCCGATCTTATGTTCATTACACAAATGCGTCTGACGCTACAATCCGCCTAACTTTTTAGGCGCCCTTCCATGCTGTACGTACTCGTAGCGTTCCTGGTTTCGCTCATTTCGACCTTGCTGATCGTTCGCTACCGCTCCTGGCACCTTGGTCTGACGGCCGATCACGACCTGGAAGGAGTGCAGAAGTACCATGCGGCCCCAGTGCCGCGCATCGGTGGCTTGTCCCTGCTCGTCGCTTCCGGTGTGACCTGTGCATTGGTCGCCGTGCGCGAACCCGATGTGCTTCCGAGTTTTGTTCTGTTGATCGCGGCAGGCATGCCTGCTTTTTTGGGCGGGTTTGCCGAGGACCTGACCAAACGGGTGCGCGTGCTTGTCCGGCTGGGACTTGCGATGCTCTCGGGTGCTGCAGCGTTTTATCTACTGGGCGCTGAAGTGACGCGTGTCGACATTATCGGCGTGGACTGGCTGCTGCAATTCGGGGTGATTTCGCTGGTATTTACTTCCGTCGCCATCGGCGGCGCCGCCAATGCGATAAATATTATCGACGGATATAACGGCTTGGCCGCCGTGGTGTCCGCAATGATATTGGCCGGTTTTGCGTACGTATCGTTTTACCTGGGTGACCGCTTCCTTCTAATTGTTGCCTTGAGCACCTTGGGCGCCGTCATCGGCTTCCTGGTCTGGAATTTTCCGCACGGCCATATTTTCCTTGGTGATGGTGGCGCATATCTCCTCGGATTCATCATCGGTGAACTGTCCGTATTGATGCTCGCGCGGCATCCCTACGTCTCCGCCTGGTTCCCCCTGCTGTTGTGCATCTATCCGGTGTTCGAGACGCTCTTCTCCATCTACCGCAAGAAATTCCTCCGGGGGCGCTCGCCAGGCGCGCCGGATGGCGTGCACTTGCATATGCTGATCTACAAACGCCTGGTCCGCTGGGCCATCGGTTCGCGTGAAATGCGGCATCAGACGCAACGTAATTCAATGACGTCGCCGTACCTGTGGCTGCTCTCGTCGCTGGCAGTTATCCCCGCGGTGCTTTTTTGGCAGAATCCCTGGCTGCTGATGCTGTTTACGGGTGTTTTCTCGACGACGTATGTCGTGTTGTACCGCCGCCTAGTTTTGTTCCGAATGCCAAAGTGGATGATCTTGAAGAAAAAGAAGCGGTCATAATCCCGATTTGGTGTCTGCCGCAGCTTGCCCGGAACGGCACGACAAAGGATGCGCTGGCGTGCGCAGCAATTGCCATTGTTGATGTAAAGTTCCGGCTGCGTTGATCGGTGTCTGCTCTCATCGGGTCGAGCGCGGCTCCCTGCACCAATCCTTGTCCATGCCCACACGAATTCTCATCGTTCGCACGTCCTCCCTGGGCGACCTCGTCCACATGCTGCCTGCGATCACGGATATCGCCCGGCACGTGCCGGACGCGCAGATCGACTGGGTCGTCGAGGAAGCCTTCGCCGAGATCCCGTCGTGGCATCCCGCCGTCAACGAAATCATCAAGGTCGCGCATCGGCGCTGGCGTAAGTCGTGGTGGTCTGCCCAAGTGCGCGCCGAGCGGCGCGCGCTGCGCGAGCGCCTGCGGGCAGTGCGCTACGACGTGGTCCTGGACATGCAGGCCCTGCTGAAATCGGCGTGGCTGGTGCGTCAGACGCAGGGCGTCAAGCATGGGCTGGACTGGCGGTCCGCGCGCGAGCCGCTGGCCTCGCTGTTCTACAACGTGCGTCATCGCGTCGAGTTCTGGCAGCCCGCGGTGATCCGTCAGCGCAAGCTGGCCGGGCTGACGTTCGGCTATCAGCACGCCGGCTTGCCCGATTTCGGCTTGCAGGCGTTTGCGCGCCAGGCGACCCAGGCACCCGAGCCGGTCGTTGAAGTCGGCAGCGGCGGTCTGAACGCCGCCGAGCTGCCGCGGCTGCATCATCTGGACACTGACCGCGGCTATGCGGTGATCATGCCGTCGGCCAGCCGTGACGACAAACTCTGGCCCGAGGAAGACTGGCGCGTGGTGTTCCGCCGCCTGCGCGAGGCCGGCTGCACGTTGAAGCTGCTGGCCGGCAACGAACAGGAAGCCGAGCGCGCCCAGCTGCTGGTGGCCGGCATGGAGGGGGCCGAGGTCATGCCCCGCATGGATCTGTCCGCCGTGGCCAAGCTGCTGGCCGGCGCCCGCCTGATGGTGGGCCTGGACAGCGGCCTGACGCACCTCTCAGCCGCGCTGGGCCGTCCCACGATCGGCATCTACCGGGCTTCCACGCCCGTGCGCACCCCCCTGGTCGGGTCCAACTACACCGCCAGCCTCGGCGACCGCGGCGCCTCGCCGTCGCGCGAGGCCGTCATGGCGTCGGTCGAGCAGGCGCTCGCCGCGCAGTGACATGAACCGCGGCGTCTACACGCTGGGGCTTCGGGCGCTCGCGCCGCTGATCTGGCTATGGATGGCCCGCCGCGCCAAGCGCGCCGGGGGCCGCTGGGAAATCTTCTCTCCCGAACGCTTTGGGCGCCCTGATCCGGCCACCGTGCTGCCGGACAACCCGGTCTGGATGCATGCCGTCAGTCTGGGCGAGACGCGAGCCGCCCTGCCGCTCTTGAACGCACTGCTGGCGCGCGGCCTGCCGGTGTTGCTCACGCACACGACGGCGACCGGCCGCGCGGAGGGCGAGCGCCTGTTCCAGGATGCCATCGCGCGGGGGCAACTGCGGCAGGTCTGGCTGCCCTACGATTTTCCGGGCGCGACCCGCCGCTTCCTGGCGGCGCACCGGCCGCGCTGCGGCCTCTTGATGGAACGCGAGATCTGGCCGAACCTGCTGGCCGCTGCGCGGCAGGCACGGGTGCCCATGGCGCTGGTCAGCGCGCGTTATTCCGCGTCGTCGCTGCGCCAGGCGCGCCGGATGGGCAGCGTGATGCGCGAGGCCCTGGCCGGGCTGGACATGGTGTTGGCGCAGACGGCGGAGGATGCCGGGCGGCTGGCCGAGGCGGGTGCGCCGGCGGCCGTCGTGACCGGCAACCTCAAGTTCGATCTGGTGCTGCCGCCCGCTCAGGTAGAGGCGGGACGCGCGTGGCGGGCACAGCTCGGGCGCCAGGTGGTTGCGGTTGCCAGCACGCGCGAGGGCGAGGACGCGCCGTTCATCGAGGCGATCAAGCGTCAGGCCGCAGCGCCGGGCGCGCCGCTTTTTTTGTTGATCCCACGTCATCCCCAGCGCTTTGAAGAAGCTGCGCGCCTGCTGTCGGACGCGAAAGTCGGTTTTGTGCGCCGTTCGGAAGGCACGCTTGCGCCACCGGACGCCGCCGTGCTGCTTGGGGATTCGCTGGGCGAGATGGCGTTTTATTACGCAGCTTCGGATGTAGCGATCGTGGCGGGCAGCTTTGCGCCGCTGGGTGGCCAGAACCTGATCGAAGCCTGCGCGGCGGGCGTGCCCGTCATCGTCGGGCCGCACACGTTCAATTTCAAGCAGGCGGCGGAAGACGCCATCGAGGCCGGCGCCGCGCTGCGCGCCGAGGATCCGGCGCAGGCAGTGCACGCGGCAATCGCGCTGCTGCGGGACACGCCGCGCAGGCAGCTGGCGAGCAAGGCCGCGCGGGCTTGGTTCGACCAGCATGCGGGCGCCACCGGACGGACGATGGATGCGTTGGGACCCTGGCTGGACGGAGCGTCGCCGGGCCGTTAAGGCGTTTTACGCGGCGCCAACGTCACCGCGCCCGGATTCAATTCCTGGCTGAATCGCCGCCCATCGCGGCCTTCGTCTTCGGGCCGGGCGCCCAGCCAGCCTTGTCCCAGCGCATAGACGCCCAGATTCGCCAACAGGATCAGGATGAAGAGCACGCGCATGCCGGACCTTCGTCAGGGAGTGGTGTTCAAGGTGGCGCGCGCTACGGCGGCCAATCCGTCCAGGACCGGGTGGTCCAGGTAAACGGGAACCGGCGTGGCGCCGAATGCCCCGCCCGCGTCGGCTAGCAGCCGTTCGATTTCCTGGTGCACTTCGGGCCAGCCGCCGCCGGCCGCGTAGATCTGCGGGGTCTGGCCGTAGCGCTGGCGGCCCGCCAGCCATTGGCGCACGACCGCGCCGGCCTGCGCAGCGGCGATGCCGGAGGCGATGGCCTCGTGCGTGTCCGTGGGATAGGGCACGACCTGGCCGTTGGCGATGGGCAGGTTGGCCGTGCCGTGGGCAAGCGACGTGCGCATCATGGCCGGGCCGGGCAGGATCAGGCCGCCCGCAAAGACGTTGTCCGGTCCGACGGTGTCGATGGTGGTGGCGGTGCCGAAGCTGGCCAGCACGAACGGCGGGTGGGTGCCGGGCAGGCGCGACAGCACGCCGAGCAGCGAGGCCCAGCGGTCGGCGCCCAGCTGCGTGGGCGTGCGATAGCTGTTGACCAGGCCCAGCGTCGTTGCCTGCGATGGCGACCAGTTGACGGTGCAGCCGTGCTTTTGCAGGATGGTCGCGATGGCGTCGCCGCGGGCCGCGCCAGCGACATTCACGCCCAGCGCGCGCCGCGGCGGCCGGGGCAGGGCGGCAAGCCAGTCATCCAGCGCGTTCAGGTCCAGGCCGTCGAAGGCGACGGCCGCGGGCTCGCGCGGCATGTCCGGATTGGTGGCGTCCAGCCAACCCACTTTGAGGCGGCTGTTGCCGGAGTCGATGAGAATAATCATGCTTGGCGTCGAATCGAAATTTCACCGACCGAGATCGGTGTGGCGCCCTCGGGCGTTTGCACCAGCAGGCGGCCTTGCTCGTCCACGCCACAGGCGGTGCCGCTTAAAAGAATAGCGCCCTTGTCCAGCACGTTCACCTTGCGGCCCGCCAGCGCGTCCACCTGGTCGAAGCGCTGCCGGAATGCGCCGAAGCCGTCGCGTTCAAGTGTGCGGACCGCCTCGTGCCACGCCGCGGCGCTGGCGCAGATCAGGTCTGCGGCCACGGCGGCGCGCTCTGCGCCGGCCTGCACCTGCGTCCAGTCCGCAATCTCGCGGCCCAGCGCCACCGACAGTTCGGCCGCATCGGCAAGATTGACGCCCATGCCGATCACCACGGTGTAGCCGGTGTCGCGGCCGCCCGGATTGCGGGTAGTCTCGACAAGGATGCCCGCCAGCTTGGCGTCGTGCCATTGAATGTCGTTGGGCCATTTCATGCACAGGCCATGCGAACCCGGCCCGGCGACGGTGCGCAGCGCTTCGCAGGCGGCCACGCCGGCAAGCGGCGATAGTGCCGCCAGCTGCATGGCGGGCAGGTGCACGTCAAAGGCGCACGAGAACATCAGCGTGGAGCCCGAGCGGTTCTGCCACGGGCGGCCCGCGCGGCCGCGGCCGGCGTCCTGCTGATGCGTGCCCAGCAGCCAGGGCTTGCCCGCGCCGGCACCGGTGCGCGCGCGCGCGAGCAGGTCGGCATTGGTCGATCCGGTGCTGCCGGTCCAGGTGACGTCCTGGAAGGCGGGCAGGCGCTGCGCCAGCGTCCGGGCAAGCGTTTCCGGGGCGGGGAGGTCGATGGGGCAAACGGGGGCGGGCATGGCCGCGATTGTAGGGCACGCGGGCCGCGCTCGCGGCCGCAGCCCCCTGCGTTTATGATTGGCGATACATTTTTGCATCCGCACCCCGACGACATGCCGCATTCCGCATTGCTTGCGACCGCCGCCGCGCCTTTCCGCCATGAAGGCGGGGTCTGCCACGTCGGCGGCGACTGGAGCGTCCTGGCGCTGGCCGAGTCGGGCGAAGTGGAACGCAGACGCGCTGCGCTCGCGCGGGCGGCCAAGGAAGGCGCGCGCTGGGACATGCACGCGATCCATCGGCTGGACACGATCGGCGCGCTGATCATCTGGCAGGCGTGGGGTGAAAAGCTGCCCGAGCGCGTGCGCTGGGGCGCGGGGCAGCAGGACGTCTTCAACGCGCTGGCGATGAACAAGGGCGAGACGCCCGCGCCCGCCGCCAAGCCCGAAACCTGGACATGGGTGCGCGCCACGGGTGGTGCGATCCTGCGGGCCGCCGAGAACGGCAAGGCGCTGCTCATCATGCTGGGCCAGCTGGTGCTGGACGTGGGCGCCATGCTGCGCCGGCCCTGGCTGGGACCGTGGCGCGAGATTTCCGCGCAGGTGTACCGGACTGGCGCGCAGGCGCTGGGCATCACGGCGCTGGTGGGCTTTCTTATTGGTGTGGTGCTGTCCTACCTGTCGGCGCAGCAGCTTCAGATGTTTGGCGCCGACCGCTTCATCGTGCGTCTTCTGGGCGTGTCCATCGTGCGCGAGCTGGGCCCCGTGCTGGCAGCCATTCTGGTGGCCGGGCGTTCGGGGTCTGCGATCACGGCGCAGATCGGCGTGATGCGGGTCACACAGGAACTGGACGCCATGCTGGTCATGGGCATTTCGCACGGCCAGCGGCTGATCCTGCCGCGCGTGGTGGCGCTGGCGATCACGATGCCGCTGCTGGTGCTGTGGACCAGCGCGATGGCGCTGTTGGGCGGCATGCTGGCGGCGCAGGCGCAACTGGGCGTGTCCGCGCAGTGGTTCCTGCAGTCGCTGCCTGATGCGATCACGCTGACCAATTACTGGATCGGCATGCTGAAGGGCGTGACCTTCGGCATCCTGATTGCGCTCATCGCCTGCCATTTCGGCCTGCGCATCCAACCCAACACCGAAAGCCTTGGCCGCGGCACCACTACGTCGGTGGTTACGTCGATCACGGGCGTGATTCTGCTGGATGCGGTGTACGCGGTCATTTTCAGTTCGGTGGGCATCTGATGAACAACGCCACGCAGAATCGGCTGTTCACCGAAGAGGGCGTGACCGTCGAGCCGGTCATTACCGTGCGCGGCCTGCGAACCGCGTTCGGCGACCATGTCGTGCACGACAATCTGGACCTGACGGTGTTTCCGGGCGAGATCCTGGTGCTGGTCGGCGGTTCAGGCACGGGCAAGACGGTGCTGCTGCGGCAGATCATCGGACTGGACGTGCCGGCGGCGGGCACCGTGAAGGTGCTGGGTCACACGCTGTCGGAATTGACGGCGGGAGAGCGCCGGCGCCTGTCATACCGCTGGGGCATGCTGTTTCAGGCGGGCGCGCTGTTCTCGGCGCTGTCGGTGTTCGACAATGTGGCGCTGCCGCTGCGCGAACTGCGCACGGTGCCGGAAGACTTGGTGCGCGACGTCGTCATGTGCCGGCTGGCCATGGTGGGCCTGTCGTCGCGCGATGCGGACAAGCGCCCGTCGGACCTGTCGGGCGGCATGGTCAAGCGCGTAGCGCTGGCGCGCGCGCTATCGCTGGACCCGGAATTGCTGTTCCTTGATGAGCCCACGGCCGGGCTCGATCCGCTGCGGTCCGACGAATTCGTGGACCTGGTGCGCAGCCTGCACCGGCAGCTTGGCTTTACCGTCGTCATGGTGACGCACGACCTGGACACGCTGCTGGCGCTGGCCACGCGCGTGGCCGTGCTGGCCGAGAAGCGGGTGATCATTTGCGACACGGTGCCTGAAGTCCTGAAGTTCGATCACCCGTTCATACATACATTCTTCCTGGGCGAGCGCGGTCTGCGCGCGCTGGGAGACCTGGCACCGAAGGGAATGCACCATGGAAAACCGTAGTCATGCGCTCATGGCCGGTATCTTCACGCTGGTCCTGCTGGCTGCCGCGACGCTGACGGCCATCTGGATCGGCCGCGACCGGACGCAACTGCAGCCATACGAAATCATTTCGGCCACGGCCGTCACGGGCCTGAATCCACAGTCGGCCGTGCGCTACCAGGGCGTGCCCGTGGGCCGCGTGCAGTCCTTGGCGCTCAATCCCAACAAGCCCGGGCAGGTGCGCATCCGCATCGGCGTGGCGCCCAACACGCCGATCACCGAATCGACGTGGGCGGAACTTGGCGTGCAGGGCGTGACCGGTATGGCCAACGTGGACCTGCGCGACGACGGCTCGTCGCTCAAGCGCCTGACGTCCACCGCCGAGCATCCGGCAGCCATTCCGCTGCGCCCGGGCTTTCTGGACCGCATCGAGAAGCGTGGCGACCAGTTGATCTCCAACGTCGAAGTCGCAACCGAACAATTGAAGCGCGTGCTGAGCGAACAGAACGTGCAGGCGCTCACGGCCAGCCTGCAGAATGCCAACGACATCTCGCTGTCCCTGAAGGAAGCCAGCCGTGACCTCGCGCCCACGCTGGCCAAGCTGGGCCCGCTGATGGATTCGCTGAACAGCACCTCGCGCCAGGCCGATCGCGCCGCGCGCGAGATCGGCGACCTAGCCCAGCAGGCCCGCCAGTCGCTGGCGCGCCTGAATGCGCCAGACGGCCCGCTGGCGGTGGCCACGCGCAGCCTGAACGACATCGCCCTGGCCGCCGCGCGGCTGGATGGCGAGACGCTCCCGGCCTTCACCACCATGGCGAACGACGTCAGCACGGCCGCGCGTGGCGCCGCCATCACCCTGCGCCGTGTGGACAACACGCCGCAATCGTTCCTGTTCGGTCCCCCGCCCATCGCGCCGGGACCCGGCGAACCCGGTTTTGCCGGATTCCGGAGATAGACCTCATGAAGATGCGCAGCGCCATTCTGATTCTGACCCTGGCCCTTGCCGGATGCGGCATCGGCCGCGTGGACGCGCCGCCCACGCTGTTCGACCTGGGGCTGGATGCGCGGCCCGTGCCTGCCTTGCCGGCCCGCGATCCGATCGCACTGACGTTCCAGTCGGCACCCGGCCTGACCGACACCGGCATGATCTGGCGCGTGGGCGACAGCGCCGCGCCGCGTTCCTATGCCACGTACCGCTGGGCTGCGTCGCCGGCGGACCTCGTCCGGCAGCGCATCACCGATCGCCTGTCGCGCCAAGGCGCGGTGCTGAGCGACCGCGTCACGTTGCAGACACCGCAGTTGCAGGTCTCGCTGGCGCAGTTCGAGCAGGTTTTCTCCGAAGACGGCCAGTCGAGCCAGGGGCGCGTCCTGCTGCAGGCGGTGCTGCTGGATGGACGCAACGTCGTAGACCAGAAGCGCATTCTGGTGGCCGCGCCCGCGCCCACGCAGGATGCCGAAGGGGGCGTCGCGGCGCTGCGCCAAGCCACCGACGAGGCGAGCGACCAGCTCGCGCAATGGCTTGCCGCCACCTTGCGGCCGCCCGCCGCAGCCGCCTCGCGCGGAAAGTGAGCGTCGGCTCGCGCCGCTGCGCGCCGGTTGCGGTCAACCGGCATTTCGCCGGGCCGGCCGGGCGGTTAACATCGTTTCTTTTTTCCGCACGCTGAGTCCCGCCATGTCCGCACGCACTGAAACCCACGCTTTCACCGGCGCCGCCGGCCGCATCGATTGCGCCATCGACTGGCCCGCCGACACGCCGCGCGGCTGGGCGCTGGTGTTGCATCCGCATCCGCTGCAGGGCGGCGCGCGCGAGAACAAGGTGGTCACAACCCTGTCGCGCGCCTGCGTGCAGCACGGCCTGGTGGCGGTGCGCCCCAACTTCCGCGGCGTCGGCCAATCGGAAGGCACGTTCGACAAGTCCGTCGGCGAAACGCAGGACATGCTGGCCGTGGTTACGCAGATGCGCGAACTGCATCCCGAACTGGCGCAGGCGCCGTGGGTGCTGGCGGGCTTCTCGTTCGGCACCGCCGTCGCCGCGCAAACCTACGCCGCGCTGGCCGATGCGGGCGAGGCCGTGCTGCCGTCGGCGCTAATGCTGATGGGGCCGGCCGTCAACCGCTTCCAGTCGCACGAGGTGCAGGTGCCGGACGACACGCTGATGGTGCACGGCGAAGAAGACGAAGTGGTGCCGCTATCTGAAGCCATGGACTGGGCGCGGCCGCGCTCGATCCCGGTGGTGGTGGTGCCGGGCGCGTCGCATTTCTTCCACGGCAAGCTGCTCGTGCTGCGCCAGCTGGTGCAGGCCCGTTTGAAGGTTGCGCTGGACTGATCCGGCCTCCTGGCAGTTCGCAGGTTGCATCAGGTTGCATGTTTTAGGCGCGCAGGGAACCCCACGCGGCCGGGATGGGTCTGATCGACTGCCTATAATTGTCAGCCACTTGCCCCGCGCCGGCGGGCGTCATTCCTGGACCCACGTTGCCGATGAAGAAATTGCCTCACTCCGCTCAATCCCCCGTTGTCTTTACCCGTCGCATCATTTCAGGCGCGGTGTTGTCAGCGATGCTGGCGGCCTCCCTGCCAGCTTGGGCGCAGCAGGCGCCAGCCGCACCCGCCGCCGCGCCGGCCGCGACGGCACCGGCTCCGTCGCCGACCGGCGCGGTGCCCGTCGGCGACGTCTCGGCCGTCCCGGCGCCCACCATCGCGGCCAAGGCCTGGATCGTCGTCGACGTGAACAGCGGCCAGACGCTGGCCGCTTCGAATCCCGACATGAAGGTCGAGCCGGCCTCGCTCACCAAGATCATGACTGCCTACGTCGTGTTCAACGCACTGGAAGAAAAGCGCCTGACGCTCGAGCAGACCGTGCCGGTGTCCGAGCACGCCTGGCGCACGGGCGGCTCGCGCATGTTCATCGAACCGCGCAAGCCGGTCACGGTGGACGAACTGAACCAGGGCATGATCGTGCAGTCGGGCAACGACGCCTCGGTGGCGCTGGCCGAAGCCGTGGGCGGCAGCGAGTCCGCGTTTGCCGCGCTGATGAACCAGGAGGCCGATCGCCTGGGCATGAAGAACACGCACTTCATGAATGCCACGGGTCTGCCGGATCCGCAGCACATGACCTCCACGCGCGATCTGGCCACGCTGTCCGCGCACCTGATCACCGATCACCCGGACTTCTTCCACTACTACAAGCAGAAGAGCTACACCTACAACAAGATCACGCAGCCCAACCGCAACCGCCTGCTGTGGGCCGACCCGTCGGTGGACGGCATGAAGACCGGTCACACGGATTCGGCCGGCTACTGCCTGGTGTCGACGGCCGTGCGCGGGGATCGCCGCATCCTGGTGGTCGTGGTGGGCACCGACAGCGAAGCGACGCGCGCCGAAGAAAGCCTCAAGCTCCTGAACTGGAGCTTCCAGAACTTCGACACGGTCAAGCTGTTCGACAAGAGCCAGCCCGGCATCGACGCCCGCGTCTGGGAAGGCACCGCCGAAAACGTCAAGCTCGGTCCGCCCAACCCGGTGTCCATCGCCGTGCCGCGCGGCAAGGCGGGTGAATTGAAGCCGGTCGCGCAGCGCACCGATCCGCTCATCGCCCCGCTGGCCAAGGGCCAGCAGGTCGGCACGCTGCAATTCACGCTGGATGGCAAGGTGCTGCGCACCGAACCGCTGGTGGTACAGGACGCCGTCGAACGTGCCGGCTTCTTTGGCCGCATGGTCGATACCGTCAAGCGCTGGTTCCAGTAAATCGGCGCCCCGCGGCCGCAGCCGCGGGTGTAAGCTAGCAGCGGGCGTTTCGTGCGCGAAACGCCCGTTTTGCATTCTTCGGGGGCGAGCCGCGCGGCTCGTCCCTGTTCCATTTCAAATTCAGGAGTGCCTCATGATTCCGGGCGTGCCGGGCGAAAGCCAGGTGTATCTCAACGGTGAATTCCTGCGCGTGGACGAGGCCAAGGTCTCCGTCCTGGACCGCGGCTTCATTTTCGGCGACGGCATCTACGAAGTCGTCCCCGTGTACCAAGGCAATGCGTTCCGCATGGCCGAACACCTCGACCGCCTTGATCGCAGCCTGGCTGCCTTGCGCATCGCGCCGCCGTTCGACCGCAGCGGGTGGATCGACCTGATCCAGCAGCTGCTCGACCGCTCCAACCTCGACACCTGCATCGTCTACCTGCAGGTGACGCGCGGCGTGGCCAAGCGCGACCATCCGTTCCCCATGCCGGCCGTCACGCCCACGGTGTTCGGTATGATCGCGCCCTGGTCCCCGCCGCCTGCCGCGCAGCGCGAACAAGGCCTGTCCGCCATCAGCATCCCTGACGAGCGCTGGCTGCACTGCGAGATCAAGTCCGTGTCCTTGCTGGGCAACGTGCTGGCCAAGCAGCAGGCCGTGGACGCCCACGTCGACGAGGTCCTGCAGTTCCGCGACGGCTACCTGACGGAAGGCGCGTCCACCAATATCTGGGTGGTCTCCGGCGGCAAGCTGCTGGCCCCGCCCAAGAACAACCTGATCCTCGAAGGCATCCGCTACGGCCTGATGGGCGAACTGGCCGCCGAGGCCGGCATCCCGTTCGAGTCGCGCCGGATCTCGCAAGAAGAGGTGGAGCAGGCCGACGAGCTGATGCTGTCGTCCGCTACCAAGGAAGTGCTGCCCATCGTGTCGCTGGACGGCAAACCCGTGGGTATGGGCAAGCCCGGCCCTGTTTTTGAGCAATTGCGTGCGGGTTATGATGCCCGCATCGCCGCGCTGTAGTCCTGGCGCGGGGCGGCCTGCCTGCAATGCATGCGGGCCGGCCGTCCGCCCCAACGGCGCCCGCCGGCACTTGCCGGCACGCCGCTTGCCCCCATATAAGAACATTCAGGGGCAACTCTTTTTAGGCACATCATGAACATTCCGCCCGAAGATTCTTTGATCGAATATCCCAGCGACTTTCCCATCAAGGTCATGGGCAAGCAGCATCCCGAGTTTGCGCAGACGCTGACCGAGGTCGTGCTGCAGTTCGATCCCGGGTTCGACGCCGCGACGGTGGAAATGCGCCCCAGCAAGGGCGGCAACTACCTCGGCCTGACCTTCACGGTGCGCGCCACCTCGCGCGAGCAACTGGATGCGCTGTACCGGGCGCTGCATGGCCACCCCATGGTGTCCATCGTCCTGTAAGGCAAGACCGCTGTGATCAAGTGGCTCGCGCGGCCGGCGGACTATCTGCCGGTCTGGCAGGACATGCAGGCGTACACCAGCCAGCGCGACGACAACACGCCGGATGAAATCTGGCTGTGCGAGCATCCGCCGATCTACACGCTGGGCCAGGCGGGCCTGCCGGAACACGTGCTCAATCCCGGCAACATTCCCATCGTGCATTGCGACCGCGGTGGCCAGGTGACTTATCACGGCCCCGGCCAGGTCATGGCCTACGCGCTGTTCGACCTGCGCCGCGCTGACATGTACGTGAAGGAATACGTGGCGCTGCTGGAATCGGCCGTCATCGACACGCTCGAGCAGTTGGGTGTGGACGGGGCCTGTCGCAAGCCCGGCGCGCCGGGCGTCTATGTGCCGCATCCCGAAGGCGGCGAGCTGGCCAAGATCGCCGCGCTGGGCATCAAGATCCGCAACGGCCGCGCGTACCATGGCGTGTCGCTGAACGTCGAGATGGATCTGGCGCCGTTCCTGGGCATCAATCCCTGTGGTTACGAAGGCTTGCGCACCGTCGACATGGCGGCCTGTGGGGTGCGGCGCACGCCCACCGAGACGGGCGATGCGCTGGCGCAGAATCTTGCGCACGCCTGGCAACGCCGAAGGAACACAAATTGAAGACCTACACCGCGGCCGAGGTCGCCGCCACCACGCCCGAACAGCTTGCCCGTCTGCGCGAATCCGGACCGCCAGAGGAATACGCCGCATGGATCCGCGCCGCCGCCGACCTGGGGCTGACCGAGGCGCAGACCATCTACGGACAGATGCTGCTGGACGGCGTGGGCGTCGAGCGCCAGCCCGCGGAGGGACTGGCCTGGTTCAAGCGCGCCGCGCACGCTGATCACCCCATGGCCATCAACATGGTGGGACGCTGCTATGAAAACGGCTGGGGCGTGGCGGCCGACGATACGGTCGCGGCGTACTGGTTTCGCCGCGCCGCCGACACGGGTCTGGATTGGGGGCTGTACAACTACGCCCATATGCTGCGCACGGGCCGGGGCGGCGTGACGCAGAACCAGGCTGCGGCGTTGGCGCTGTACCAGCAGGCCGCGCAGGCCGGCCACGTGAAGTCGATCGGCGTCGTGGGCCGTTATCACGAGGCCGGCGACGTGGTCCCGCAAGACCTGGAACGCGCGTTTGACTGCTACCAGCGCTGCGCCGAGGGCGGCGACTTCCGCGGCATGTTCCACCTGGGTCGGATGCTGCTGTTGCAAGGCAAGAAAGAGGAAGCCGTGCAATGGCTGGTCCGCGTCCCGGAAACCGCGACGCCCGCATTTTTGAAGGAAGCCAACGGCATGCTGCAGGACTGCGGCTTTCCGGCGCTGTACGAAGCGTAGACCAGCCTCACGCGCCTCAGGTGCTCAGGCGCGCATCGAACACCACTTCCATCATGTCGTGCTGCCCGGCGCCTCGTTCGCCGTCCAGCCGGTCCAGCAACAGCTGACCGGCCCGCCGGCCCAGCTCGGCGGCGTCCACGCCCAGCGTGGTCAGGCCCTGCACCCACTGCACCGCGCTGCCGTCGTCCGAGAACCCCAGCACCGCCAGATCCTGCGGTACCTGCAGATCGCGGTTGTGCGCCTCCGACACGGCGGCGGCCGCCAGCAGGTCGGACGTGCAGAACACCGCATCGAAGATCGTATTGGTGGCCAACAGGCGCAGGAACGCCATGCGCCCGTCGTTCATGTGCTGGACTTCCGGTTGGACGATGTCCGCAACCAGTTCCAGTCCCAACGCGGCCGCGCTGCTGATGAAGCCCTCGCGGCGGGCACGCTCCCAGGGCGTGTCGGCGCTGATGCAGGCGACGCGCGGATGGCGCTTTTCGGCCAGATGCCGGGCCGCCATGCGGCCGGCTTCGGCGTTGTCGATGGCGACCGCGCTGTCCAGCGTCTGCGGGCAGGCGATCCAGGTTTCGACGATGGGGACCTCCAGCGCGCTGAGGGCGGTGCGCAGGGCGGGCGTGTCCACGGGACCAATCACCAGGGCCGCCGCCGGTCGCAGCCCGTCCAGCAGGGCGAGGCCGGCGGGCTCGTGCCAGGGGCCGACGGACAGGTAGTAACCCGCTGACGCGACGCGTTCACTGCAGGCCTGCAAAGCGCGGGCGGTCGGGCCGGCATCGAGACGGGCGGCAATCACGGCGATTGGGGCGGGCAAGGGCAGGGAAGGCATGGCAAAGGCTGGAAATGCGTCAGGCCAGACGATAACCCAGGGCTGTTGGGGGCGCCGGACATACTGCAGCGGCTCCCCGGGCCGCCGGACGTTCCCGCATCGGATCGGGCCGCGAAGGGTAAAATGCCTGTTTTCTCCCAGACCCGGCCGTTTTGCGCGCCGGTCACGAAGGTGTCCCATGTCCACGCTCGCCGAGTCTCCTGTGCCCTCGAACGAATCCACCGCCGCGCCCGCGGAGGCGGTCTACGACCCGACGCAAAAGCAGAAATCGCAGGCCAAGACGGCGCGCATTCCCATCAAGATCATTCCGGCCGAGCGCCTGAAGAAGCCCGAATGGATCCGCGTGAAGGCCGCCGCGCCCGGTTCACGCTTCTACGACATCAAGCGCATCCTGCGCGAACACAACCTGCACACGGTCTGTGAAGAGGCCTCGTGCCCGAACATCGGCGAGTGCTTCGGCAAGGGCACGGCCACGTTCATGATCATGGGCGACAAGTGCACGCGCCGCTGCCCGTTCTGTGACGTGGGCCACGGCCGGCCTGACCCGCTGGACACCAAAGAGCCCGAAAACCTGGCGCGCACCATCGCCGCCATGAAGCTGTCCTACGTGGTGATCACCTCGGTCGACCGCGACGACCTGCGCGACGGCGGCGCCGGCCACTTCGTGGACTGCATCACGCATATCCGCGAACTGTCGCCCACCACCCGCATCGAGGTGCTGGTCCCCGACTTCCGCGGCCGCCTGGACCGCGCGCTGACCATCCTGAACGCGGGTCCCCCGGACGTCATGAACCACAACCTGGAAACCGTGCCGCGCCTGTACAAGCAGGCACGTCCGGGTTCGGACTACATGCACTCGCTGAAGCTGCTGGCCGAGTTCAAGAAGCTGCACCCGGAAGTGCCCACCAAGTCCGGCCTGATGCTGGGCCTGGGCGAGACCGACGAGGAAATCCTGCAGGTGATGCGGGATATGCGTGACCACAATGTCGATATGCTGACGATCGGCCAATATCTGCAGCCGTCGGAACACCACCTGCCGGTGCTGCGGTATGTGCATCCGGACACGTTCGCAATGTTCGAGCGTGAGGCTTACGCGATGGGGTTCTCGCATGCGGCGGTGGGTGCGATGGTGCGGTCTTCGTACCACGCGGATGAGCAGGCGCATGCGGCTGGGGTGAACTGATCCGCCCGTTAAGATCGTTTTGAACGGCAGTTTTAGTCGGAACGTGGAGCCGTTTGCCAATAGGTTGAGGCATGGTGCTGTGCGCTTGGACTGCATCCGACTTCACATCGGGCGCGCTTCGAGGAAGTGACTAAGTCAACTTGACTCGTAAACCGCGCCTTTACGACGCGTCAATGCATGTTTGCATGAGTCATTGCTCATCGCTGCGCACCAGCACGCAGCCGGGAAGGTCGTTGACATCGGGCGAACTGTTCAATGCAGCGTCGGCCAGCCACCGCTTCGATTCATTTACAGGTCACCTGATCCGTTAAACAGGGCAACATCGTCGGCTGGGTCAATCACGATATTTGTCGTATCAAATCCGATCCACTCCGAGGATGAAATTGGTAAATTAATTGCTTAATACGCCGCTTATGTTTCTACTGGCGAGGCACTTTCGGCTATCAGGTAAGGTAAAATTCCCGCGGTTTCCAATTATTGGTGCAAGCCAATTTGGTAGTAGCGTTCAATGGGGTATTGATGGCCTTTTTTCCCATTTTCATGTCGATCGTTTTCGTGGTGCGGAACCGTTCGAACGATCTTGAAAAAATACTAACCAATGCTGCGTCCTGCATTGCGTCGCTGGTTAGTGACTATGAAATTATTATCGTCGATAACGCCTCCAGCGACGACAGCGTTTCCGTGCTTAAAACGCTTACGGGGGAACGCGGTCTTCCTAATTTGCAAATATATGCGTTGACCAAGGAGGTCGACGCAGACACTGCGTCATGGGTTGGCCTGGAAAATGCACTGGGCGATTTCGTTGCCGTTATTGATCCCTTGGCCGACAGTGTGGAATTTCTGCCGGAAATGCTTGAAAAGGCAGTCAGCGGCGCCGACGTGGTGTTTGCCAATAATCAGCGAAAGGTCCCTCAGTCGGTCGCCTATCGATTGTCGTATGCCGTGTTCAACGGGCTATATAAGCGCTTCAACGGCATTCATCTCGCCAAAGAAGCGCCCCAATATAGAGTTTTGAGTAAACGAGTCGTTAACTTTATTCTTCAACATTCTCAACCGGCGATGACGTATCGGCATCTCCCGGCAACTGGAGGATTCGCGCGTGTTAACTTGAATTACAGCGCAGAACCGAAGGTTGCGCACACCAAGCGACTGGGCGAAAGTGTGGACCGAGGAATGCGGTTGATGGTGTCCAGTACGCGTGCGCCGATGCGTATCGTTACCTCATTATCGTTATTTGGCGCTGTCGCGAATCTTTTATATTCCATCTACGTTCTCGTTGTTGGATTGCTGAAGCCCGACGTTGCGCCTGGCTGGATTAGCCTGTCGCTCCAGCAATCAGGGATGTTCTTCCTTATCTCTTTGGTCCTTCTGGTACTTGGCGAATACATCCTGCAAATGGTTAGCCTGTCAAATGAAGGGCCGCTTTATCATGTTGGGCAGGAATTTACGAGCGCTCGTATGACCAGGCGTGAAAAGTTGAATATCGAGGAGATTAGAACCACTCCGGTAGGCGCGTCGGACGATGGGTCCGAGCGGATCGCTAAATGCCAACCATAGACGATAAACAAGATGCCATCGTTGTAGGTGGCGGATTCTACGGAGCTGCCATTGCCATATATTTGGCGAAGCAGCGCGGATTCAAGCGTATCGTGCTGGTGGAGCGAGAATCCGCACTGCTGAAGCGTGCTTCGTATAATAATCAAGCTCGCGTTCACAACGGGTACCATTATCCGCGCAGTTTCACGACGGCGTATCGGAGCCGCGTTAATCTGCCAAAATTTGTCCGGGACTGGCCCGAGGCGGTAACTCAAGATTTTACTAAGCTTTATGCTATCGCGCGCCGCAACTCCAAGGTCACTGCCAAACAATTTGAACGATTTTGCCGTGAGATTGGCGCAAGCATTCAGCCTGCGGAGTCGTCGCTTCGAGCCTTGTTCGAGCCAAACTTAATCGAGGATGTATTTCTGGTCCGTGAATACGCTTTTGACTCGACCAAATTGGCAAGTTGGGCGACGAGAGAGCTGGAGCACTGTGGCGTGCATGTCCATCTTCAGACCCAAGTGACCTCAGTATCCAAGGGACCAAAGGGTGACCTGAAGGTGGCAATGACGCGCGCAGATGGCGCTGAAACGTTTCTAAGTTCCCAGTATGTCTTCAACTGCACATACAGCGGACTGAATCAGTTCACGGGGGATTTTCCCGGCACCAGGACGCGTCTCAAACAGGAAATAACGGAGATGGCATTGATGAAGGCCCCACCCGAACTCGAGGGTCTGGGCATCACGGTCATGGACGGTCCATTCTTCTCGATGATGCCCTTTCCGGCGCGAGGATTGCATACGCTTTCACATGTGCGTTATACGCCCCACATGCATTGGAACGATGAACAAGGTATCAATCCTTACGACAGGCTAGAGCGCTACGAACGCGCCACGCGAGTGGAGCGCATGGTTCGGGATGTAGGGAGATATCTGCCTGCGGTGCTCGAAGCTACATACGTTGAATCGTTGTTCGAGATCAAGACTGTCCTGATGAAGAACGAGGGTGACGACGGGAGGCCAATCTTGTTCGAAAAGCACTCGGAACTTCCCGGCTGCTATTCTGTGCTGGGCGGAAAAGTTGACAACATATACGACGTTCTCGAAAAACTGGATGCCGAGGCTTTCCCTTCTACGGCAATCGCCGAGAGCGCCATATTTGGAGTATCGAGATGAATAATGCGTTAATCGGATATTCGGGCTTCGTCGGATCCACGCTTCTCAAACAGGCGTCCTTTGATGCGTGTTTTCGTTCCACAAACATCGCCACCATCGAGGGGCAGTCGTTCGATACAGTGGTGTGTGCTGGCGCTCCGGCTCAGAAGTGGATCGCCAATCGAGAGCCCGAGGCCGATTTGCGAAAGATCGAGGGACTGATCGCGCACCTGAAAACCATCCAATGCAAAACGTTTGTTTTGATAAGCACGGTCGACGTATTTAAAGAGCCGATAGGGGTGGACGAAGCGACGCCCGTGGTGGAATCGGGGCTACATGCATATGGTCTGCATCGCCGATTGCTCGAGAAATTTGTTGAGCACCACTTTCCGGCTCATCTTATTGTGCGCCTACCTGGGCTTGTGGGCCCGGGGCTTCGCAAGAACGTTGTTTATGATTTTCTGAACACGAATAACCTGAACGCCATCGAGAGCCGTGGAGTATTCCAGTTTTACCCCATGGTGAACCTCTGGTACGACATCCAAACAGCGCTTAAGGCCGGCGTGAAACTCCTTCACCTCACTGCAGAACCTGTCAGCGTGGCCGAGGTGTCCAAGGAGGGCTTCGGGAAGCTGTTTGACCAGGTGCTGCCCGGGACGCCGGCCACCTACGATATGCGGACAATCCACGCCGCGACTTTTGGGAGTGCGGGTCTCTATCAGTATGGTGCTCGTGAAACGATTCAGGCAATCAGGGCATATGCGCAGTCCGAGCCACTTGCGTTAAAGACCGATTCGGGGGTGAAATCTTGAGGCTGGCCATCTCCAATATCGCCTGGGATATCAGTGAAGACGAATTGGTGGCGGCGTTGCTACAACGGCACGCGGTTGATGCTATCGATGTCGCTCCGGGCAAGTATTTCGCGGAACCCGGGAGGGCATCCGACAAGGACATCGCTCGCGTAAGAACGTGGTGGGCTGATCGCGGGATTGAACTCACGGGCATGCAGGCTTTGCTATTTGGCACCACCGGCTTGAATCTATTCGGCGCGCGTGAATCGCAGGACGCGATGCTCAGTCATCTTGGGGCGGTATGTCGGATAGGCGCCGGCCTAGGCGCCAAACGAATTGTTTTCGGTTCACCGAAGAACAGAGACCGTTCCGCACTTGACGATCAAGAAACCATGGACACCGCGGTGGCCTTTTTCAGACGGCTTGGAGACATCGCTCATTTCCATGGTGTGCGGATCTGCCTGGAGCCCAATCCGACGTGCTACGGCGCCAACTTTATGACTTCTAGCGGTGAAACGCTGGAAGTCGTCCGCTTGGTTGATCATCAAGCTATTGGAATGCAATTGGATACGGGCGCGCTCGCCATCAATGGCGAAGACCCAGCCACAGTCCTTCAAAATTGCGCATCCCATGTTTACCACGTCCATGCGAGCGAGCCAGAGTTGCTACCGCTGGGTGATGGGGGAGTGGATCACGCCAAGGTCGCCGCAGCTCTGAATAAATATTTGCCCAATCATGTCGTCTCCATCGAGATGCTGGCCACCAAGAGTGAAGCGCACGTGACATCCATCGGGCGGGCACTGGCCGTGGCAGTACGGCACTACCGGGACGAGGCTGCTGAGGTTCGCGGATGAAGTGGCTTGTCTTGATTCTTGGCATTGCAGCAAACGCCTCCGCCAGCGTCCTGGTCAAGATAGCGATGACGCCGCCTCGCAAATTTCCGACACCCAGCGAGCCAATGGCCGCGTTGCAAAACTGGCCTTTTTGGCTCGGCCTCGCACTATATGGAATGGCTTTCCTGCTTTATGCAGCTGCGTTGGCCCGCCTGCCGCTCAATGTGGCCCACCCGGTACTGACGGCGGGTGCGATCGCAACGGTGGCCGTGTGCTCGGCAGCGATATTTCGAGAGCCGTTTCCCTGGACCACTGCACTCGGTATTGCAATGGTGATCGCGGGTGTCGCCCTAATAACGGCCCGGGTGGGCTAAAGGCAACAGCAACATGAACTTCAATGTCTCACCAGAATCGCGGGCGGGTTGGCAGGTACCGGCATTTCTAACGGCCCTATGGAGCGGCTGCAGGCATCCTTGGTGCGTCGCCATTCCTGTTATTAACGAGGGGGACCGGATCAAGCGTCTGTTGACGAGAATGGCCGCCCTCCAGATTCATAATATTGCAGACATCGTCATCGTCGATGGGGGTAGTACCGATAACTCGCTGGACCTGGAATCCCTGCAAAATTATGAAGTCAAAGGCCTGTTAGTTAAAACTGGGCCCGGCAAGTTGAGCGCCCAATTACGCTGTGTATATGCTTTCGCGCTCGATCAAGGCTATGAAGGGATCATCACCATCGACGGGAACGATAAGGACGATCCTGAAGCGATACCGCGTTTCATTGAAGCTTTGAAACAAGGCGTGGATTTTGTCCAAGGCTCGCGTTTTATCGCGGGGGGAGTGGCAGAAAATACGCCGATGTCCCGACATTTCGCTATACGGTATATCCATGCTCCTATGCTGAGCCTATTTTCGGGCTTTAAATGGACGGATACGACCCAGGGTTTCCGAGCCTACAGCAGACGAATGCTGCTGGACCCCAGCGTTGCGCCGTTTCGGGATGTGTTCATGACCTATGAGCTGCTGGCGTATCTATCCTATCGTGTACCAAAAGTGGGTTATCGCTGCCTCGAACTTCCGACGATACGACGCTATCCCAAAGGAGAGATTCCGACAAAGATATCCAGCGTCAAGGGCAATCTGTCTGTGTTGGCAGTTCTGGTCAGAGCGTGTATGAACTATTATTCACCGAAGAACTAGGTGGTATGGTTTCCTTTTGGAATCGCGCAATCGAACA
Source organism: Achromobacter animicus (assembly GCF_040775605.1). NCBI lineage: Bacteria > Pseudomonadati > Pseudomonadota > Betaproteobacteria > Burkholderiales > Alcaligenaceae > Achromobacter > Achromobacter animicus. The sequence continues at coordinate 5,985,931 of NZ_JAYGJK010000001.1, read as the reverse complement.
GCTCAATGTTGACCTGTTGCGAACCAGCATTCTATTTTTCTTGCATGCGGTGTTTCTCGGTGCACTTTGCGGGGCTCTAGGTCACGCCCTGATCAGCTTTGGTTTTCTTGGACCGACCGGCGCGGGGGCGGTCACCAGCGTTGAGATCCATGCCACTGGAAAAAAGGACGCGAATTCAAATGGTGCCGAGGTTTGGTTTCGCGGGGCATTTGAAATTGGTGAAAATACGAGAATTCCGTGGGACAGCTTTGAAATGGATTCTTCGTGGGTGCAGCGCGACGGAATTTATATTTCCTATCTAATGCAGCCTGGGATCGCGTCCTTGAAATTCAAGGGCCCCACTCGGATGCAGTTTGCGACGAACCCGTATTCAGGAATTGTCAAATTAAAATGGGAGAACAACGAGAAAATCGTTGACCTCTATTCTGAGCGGAATGAAATCAGAGACGTCATTGTCGTACCGGGATCGAGTTACAAAGGTGGGCTGACGTATCCGGTCATATTGTTGTCGTTTGTTCTTCTTGGATTCGCGCTGGCAGCAGCGATCGTTCTGCTCAATTGGCGTGGTCTTCATCGCTGGATATTCTTCCTGCTTCTTTTGATGGCGGCGTATCTGACGCTTGCGGCATTTTATCCAGGAGTTTTTTCCAACGATTCCGCGGATCAGCTGCGCGAAGCGATGTCCGAAAATTATTGGGATTGGCACCCACCGCTCATGGCGTGGGTGTGGGCCCAACTAATTGAAGCGACGGGAAGTGTCGAATCTCTATTGATATTGCATCTGCTGCTGCTATCTATAGCCGCGGCTTTTTGGGCCAGGATTCTTGAGATTTCACGACTAGGCGTCTGGACCCCTTTTATTGCGCTCTTTCTCGCAACTCCCATTGTTATAAATTTTTCGGGGGTGTTGTGGAAGGATGTAGGCTTTTCATTTTCGCTGTTTCTAGCTTGCGGACTTGTGAGTCTGGCATTTATGCAACAGCGCATATCGGCGTTCAGAGCTATCGCAGCTGTATGCCTAGTGGCCTACGCGTTTGGCGTGAGAACGAACGGAATACTTGCGATTTTCCCCGTTATATTGATGTTGTCTTGGACGATCCTGACGCAGCGCAAGCCCGGATTCTCGCAACGCACTACGATGGTATATTCTGCGATCGCCTCGATATTTATTCTAGTGGCAGTGGCTGTAGCTGTGCATGTCTTATCATATGGCTATATCAAAGCGCAAAAGCGATATCCAATTCAGTATTTAGAATTATATGATATTGCAGGAATTTCCAGCATAAGTGGCGTGGACTATTTTCCAGAATATATAAAGAGGGCGCCTGGGTATAGTATGGATAAAGTGGCCGAGGGCTACGCTAAATCCATTTTATGGGGAAATGCAAACAATCTTATAATGCGTCGTCTAGATGGTTTGCCATCCTTGTTGCCGCGTAACACCGATGCTGGCTTTCAGGCCGAGTTGCGTGCTAGCTGGTTGAATGCGATCTCCAATGAGCCTTCAGCCTACTTGAAGCATCGATTTGCCGTCTTTAATTTTCTAATGAGCGAAGGTTATTACGCCTACGAGCGGCCTCAAAGCTATAAAGATCGCAGTCTGATTCTGCAAACGCACTTCGCTGGCGAGAAAAGGGTTCCAGACGTTTCTGATTATCGCTTCCCCGGCGCGACAAGTGCAAAGACGGTTGTCTCCAGCATCCTGGCATGGTCAAACGGATCATTTCTATATGTTGGTTGGTTCTGGCTTATTCTGCTCACGCTCCAATTGTTGATCGGATTAACCATCTTGTCGCCTGCGAGAGTTGGCCTCGTTGTCGCTATGGTATCCGCATCTGGTCTGCTCTATATTTTTCCATATATTGTTGTTGCGCCAGCCTCCGATTTTCGCTACTTGTATTGGAGTGCTTTGGCTGGCGGATTATCCTCAATATTGATTGTGGCCACCACAACAAATGCGATCTGCAAAAAGCTTATAGGCGTTTTCTTTAAAAAGCGCGATTTGTTCAACGGCTTGCCGTAGCAAGCCCTCGCCCTCAAGCCATTTAATTCGATCGCTGCTAACTCATGTGGTGAAAAAGGGTGTCATTCCTGGGGCGATGCTTCGAAACGCGCGTGTAAACGATCAGACGGCTTGTGGCGGGTCTATCGGTGAAGTATTTTCCAGGAAAAATCTAAGTACTCTCACCGCTCACGAATGTCGCGTTCTGAATCTTGATGGAAGTTCGAGTAGAAACCGAATCTGGTATGCGGTGAACACTACGTAGGTCGGGAGTAGATATCGGAACGATGCTGCTTGGTTCAGCAGAAAGAAGCTACCGAGGTACGCTGTCGCCAGACAGATCACCATTCTGTCGTGCGGGCCATACCCACGCCATGCGAAGAAAAAAACAACGATAGAGAGGGGCAGCCAAAAAATTGGCAGCAGTACGGCTTGTGCCGGCCCCTGAATACGGTTCAGCTTGTTGAGCACGTTGGCGGCGTTGGAGTCGGGCACACACGTGTCTAGGTTATCCTGCAGCACCGGCCACGGCTTCACGCATGCGATTCGGGTCTGGAGGTATCCTTGGCACAATCCGAGCATACATTTATAGATTCTCACCTTCGTCCGCAGATATAACATGGGGTGCCTGAGAATCAGCCGAAACCACCTGCTTTTGATTTCGTCCGCGTGAGCCATGATTGCCGTCGTCGGAATCGCTGCGTTCTCACCCCAAAGAACGGTGTCAATCGTGACGAATGAGTGTTCTTCCACGGCTTTGGTCGTGTCGGCGATGCCGTCAAAGGTAACCGCCGGGTCCAGTTCCATGCCAATCTCGCGCGCTACACTGATAGCTCCGAGGAGTTCCCACGCTGGCGCAGCTGCAGAACTAGTGGCACCTTGGAAGCCGATCGTGGAAGGGACCCAGTTGATGACGCCCAAGGCCGCCAAAGTCGTTGCCGCCAGAGCAAATTTTAGGGCCTTTGATCCGTTCTGCAGCTTTGCAATAAACAACCACACAAATGGCAGGAGCACCAGTGAATTCTGTCTGAAGCCGAATAGGATCACGCAAGATAGCGGAAACACGAATATTACTAATACACGAGCCGACCGTTCTAATGCATATAGGGAGCCGACAATCCCTAAAATCGCAGTGAGCGTCCAGACATCCGGCACGATGAAACTCGTATAGGCAAAGACCAACGGGATCATGAAAGGTACTGCCACCCACCACGGGCGGGCACTGGAAGTGAAATAGATCCAAGAAATGCCGCCCAAAAGCAGCCAAAAAACTTGAGCGGCATGGAAGTATGGCCCTGCGAACTCAGTTGCCGCGAACGGGACCATAAACCAGGTCATCGTTGGGGCCAACCAAAGTTCAAATCCCCAGGGGATCTCGAGTTTCCCGACTATCGTGTAGGCGCCGGCCCACCTAGCCAAGGTATCTGACATTGAGATGCCAGGCTCGAAGACCAGAAAAGACAGAGCGAGCACCGCGGCTAGCAGCAGGCAAGGCCCGAGTTTCTCACGGCTAGCGAGGCGTTCGGACATACGTTTGCGTATGGCGTTTTCGGCCATTAGATTCCATATAAAACTAGTACGATATGAAACGGCGCAAGCATCGTTTGCTCATCATCGCGACGCGAAGTTTTCAAATCATAGTTGGACCAGGATTTGCCATTGCAAGACCACTGGTCATGTCGTATTCAATCACCCGTGCTTTCGTCGCATTAACGTCCGGGGTAAGGAAAGAAAAAACCGGGCTTGATATGCTGCAAACACCACATACGTTGGCACGAAATATCTGAACGTCGCCGCTTGATTGAGTACAAAGAAGCTTCCAAAATATGCTGCTGCCAGAATGATCAAGATCCGATCGTGCCGGCTATATGTATTCCAACTGAGAAACATTATTGCGGCGGATAGCGGGATCCAAATTATGGGAAGGAATAGTATGCCTGTCGTTTCCTGAATCTTATTTACCGCTGTTAAAACCTTCGAACTTGATCCAGAACCGTCACATGTGCGAAGGAGTCCCTCCAACTGAGGCCACGGCTTCATGCAAGTCGTTCTTCCAATTATGTCGCCTTCACAAAGGCCCATCATGCATTCGTAGATCCTGAGTTTGGTCTTAATGTATATGATGGGGTGCTTAATTATCATCTGCAGCCATCGAGACTTTATCTCTGCTGACTGGTTCATTATGGCCATCGTCGGAATTGCAGCGTCGCTCCCCCAAATAAGGGGATTTATGGTTACAAATGAGTGGCGACTGGCGGCAAGTTCCGTGTCACCAAAACCTTCGAGCGACAATGTTGAATCTAAGGGAATACCGTTTTCCTTCGCTATCCTGATTGCCCCAGCCAGTTCCCAAGCAGGTGCGGACGCCGAACTATCTGGACCGACGAATCCCACAAAGGGGGGCACCAGCGCTATCGTAGAAAGGGCGAGAACAGTAATGGCGAACATACCTGCCTTTACCCTTTTTGTCACTTGCCGGAGTCGCCAGATGAAAAACCAAATGAATGGCACAAGGACGAGCGAATTCTGGCGGAAACCGAATAGAACGATGCAAGAGAAAAAAAAGATGATAAGCGGAAGCGTGCGTCTTGATGTCTCAAGCGCTTGAAAACAACCGACGGTGACCAAGATCGCGGCTAGCGTCCAAACGTCCGGGACGATGAAGCTTGCGTAAGTGAAAATAAGTGGAATCATAAACACGAAACCGACCCACCATGGGCGCTGGCATGAGGAGAAACGAATCCATGCCGCTCCCCCGAGCATTAAGTAGGCGATTTGTGCGATAAGAAATAACGGTGGACCAAATTCCGTAGCGGCAAATGGCACCATAAACCACGTCATCGTCGGGGCCAGCCAAAGTTCCAGGCCCCACGGAATATCAAGCTTGCCGATAACGGTGTAGGCGCCCGCCCATCTGGTCATGGTATCCGACATGACGATACCCGGTCCAAAACAGATGGCAGAAATTACAAGGACCGCGACCAGCAATATATAAGGCGCGCCATTATTTGCAAAAGCGCGCCTAAATCCCGGTCTGTCCAATATATCGATTTTATGCATTTTGACGCGAATGCGGTTCACTTGTCTTGCAGCACAAGTTTAATCGCCTGGAGACGCCCAGGTCCAAATATAAATTGAATTTGGTCCAGCCCCATGTGACAGTCGTGTTTGCTTGCCCTGCGCGCTTAGAGAGCGTGGGGGTTATTCGAAAGCCAGCGGTAAAACCGTGATATGCCCACGGTAAAGCCGACTTGAGGCGACCAGTCGAGCGAACGGTGCGCCGCTGATATGTCCAGCACATTCGAGGGAACATCGAATGCGCGGGCTGGTAGATACTTCCGTTCTGCAGGCCGGTCAACGACCGCTTCTATCGAATCCAGTAGCTCATTTACCGAGACGCCTATCCCGGAGCCGATATTTAAAACGCGCTCCTCGGTACGCCCCGGCTCGATGCAACGAATTAGCGCGCGTGTGACGTCTGAAATATGCAGATAGTCCCGAACCGACGACCCGTCGCCCCAAATATCCACGCTCTCTCCTCTCATGATCTTTCCCAGAAAGATCGCAATGGCTCCTTGATTGCCTCGCGTCAGCTGTCTTTCCCCATAAGGATTCGCCAAACGCAGGACCTGGTACTCCAACCCGTGCAGGGTCCGGAACATCTCCAGGTACTTCTCAATAGCGAGTTTGGTGATTCCATAGGAACAAATGGGATCGGTGGGATGGCTCTCTGGTATAGGGGTATACCGAGGATTTCCGTACACCGTGCCGCCCGACGAGGTGAAGATTACCTTTTTTACACCCTCGCTGACGGCCGCGGTGAGCAGTCGAACGCTGCCAATCAAATTGCTTTCGATGTCGTAGCAAGGATCGCCATTCGACGACTTCGGCAACGTCGTGGATATCAGGTGATAGCAAACATCGCAGCCTTCCAACGCTGATCTCACGTCATCCGAATTTTCAAAATTTCCGTCGAAATATTCGAGATTCTCACGAGGTTTGTGATGGCCGGTATGCAGGCGTCCAAAGCTACGAACGCGGTGTCCCGCCGCGAGCAGCCCATCGACAAGATGGGACCCTACGAACCCGCGCCCACCGAGGACGAGGCAACGTAGGGGCGTTGCGTTATCGGTCATCGTTTGAACCATTTGTCGGCCTTGAAAGAAAGTACCAGCCTTATGATTTTTGCCATGAACGGCCTCGATGCGAGAGCTTTCAGGCGCATCAAATCGCCAGCACTGAATTCAGTTGCAACGGCCGTGCTTTCCGCGGCAGTGATCGCGCCATCCCCGATGTAGCCAATGCTTGGGTACGTCATGGTGGGGTTGTTCCAGAGGTACCCGGGGCCGTTCGCATTCATCAGCATGAAGAGCTCATCGCCAAACCGTTGATAGATGGCTGGGTTTTTCTTGGCCATCTGCTCGTACATATAGAGAACGGTGCTCCGCCGGAACTGCCGAGCCATGGAATTGTGTCGCACACGATAGTTCACGAGCGGCTCAGGAATGGAAACTCCCTTGTACCCGAGGCTGGCCATCCGCAGCCATGCCTCAAAATCTTCCATTCCAAACATCATTTCTTGATCATTGATGCCGGCTTCCAGGAAATCCTTCTTCCGCACAACCTGGAACGCAGCGAGCATGTTGGCGGCCAGAAAGTAGGGGAACTCAGTGTCGAAGTTGAGCCAATAGCCTTCACTCTCACCAAAGTAATTTAGCCAGGAATAAACAAAGGAAACGTTGTCAAACTTCTTCAGGATGTGCGCGCACTGCGAGTAATACGTGGGCATGACGCAGTCGTCAGCGTCCAAGAAGGCAACGTATTCTCCTGTGGCCGCCCGAGCGCCCACGTTGCGCGCGTTGGCCAGGCCGCCATTCTCTATGTCCAGAATGCGAAGATGTGGACTCGTCTGACGCAGTTGCCCCAGCAGCTTAATTGCATCGGAATCGGTACTACCGTCATTCACAATGACGATCTCGATATCCGCATAGTCGCTGGCTGCCACGCTGGCCAGTGTGTCGGGAAGGAACGCGGCCAGGTTGTAGAAGGGTATAACGACGGAAATTCGCCCTGACACACTGCCCGAAACGTCTTGTGCAACGGGAGCAATGCGATCCACCTTGACGTCCTCATGCGCAAACGGATACTTCGCGGGTTGGGAGTCAGAGAGCGCGATCGTGCGAGCCAGATGCTGTGTCCGGTTCTGAATGAAGTTCGGTACCGAGCAAACATCCCGGATTCTTAGCTGGCCGTTGGAGCCAATTGTCTTCAATTCCGCGGGTGAACTTGCCAGCGCTTGCTGAATGGTGTCCTGAAAGCTGTTGGGTTGGTCCCAATCGAACACCCAGCCGCAGGATGAGTCGGACCCAACCATCTCGGCCTGCCCTCCGGACTTCGAGACGACGACGGGCATTCCCAGTTCCATGGCCTGCATGCAGACATATGGATAGTTTTCGTATATCGACGGCACCACAACGACTCGGGCCGAAGCAAAAATCGCAGGGAGTTGGTCCGTGGGAACTGGCTCAGACAAGGTGAGCAGGCCCTGATCGATGAAAGACGAATATCTGTTTTGGATATATGTCTTCATACTGATCTGCTTGGGCGACCAATGGGTATCACCCCCCACCATGCGCAGGCGAATCTTGTGCCCGGCCTCCCAAAGCGTCTTGAAAGCGCTTAGAAGTTGCACTACACCTTTACGGTATTCCAGTCTTCCCAGATAAATGCAGTCAAACTCCGGGACGTCTTCCCCTTTGCCAGACGGTTCAGATGCAGTTTGAAAGTGCGGGTAGGGGATGACTTCGATGGGTTTGTCAGTATGCTGCTGAATCTTCCCTTTCAGGAACTCAGAGGGGCTAAGCACAGCATCGGCCGCCCGCAGGCAAAATTTCTCGCACTGGCCCAACCAGTAATTGGGAAAGAGATATGACGGTTCCTGGTTGACCTGGGCGAGCTCGAAAACGGGCGTATGGGAATAGATGACGATACGGGTCGAAGTCAATTCAGGCGCGCCAGCCAGCTTTCGCTTTAACAGGAAATACGCCATTGCGCCATAGTCCTGAACCTCGATCATGTCGGGCGTTATTCCCGATGTCTTGATTCGACGGATGATTTCGTCGGCGATGCAATAAGACATCAAATGCCAGTAACCGAGTGCAGCCTGCAATTTCGGAGCAGCCACGACTGGAACGCGAACGAGCCCAAACCGTTCTTGCAGCGATTCTTCGCTGATTTCAGTTTGTCCAGGGTTCGCCCGCGTAAACACGGTAACCGAATGCCCGGACTCAGCCCATGCCATGCCAGCTTCGCGGCAGTAGGTGCTAATTCCGCCGCCGTACATGGGTGGGAATTCGGACGTCACAATCCAAACGTTTAGACTCTTCATTTATGGTTAATCCTATTATTATGAATGTTCCCGTCTACATCGAACCCGAGACGCTCGAAAAAAGTAAAACATTCGCCGCCGCTAGAGTTGCGCAGCCTATCGTTTCTGTAATTCTTGCGTCAGCCTGGACTGGTTTTCTTCAAGGTCGGAAATATATTGGCGCAGCTCGGCCATCTGTAGCTTCTGCTCGTTGCGGCTTTGCTCCAAAGCAACCACATACTTTTGAATCTCGGCCAACTGGTGGGCCTGCGACGCTAGCGCACGACCATTCTCCCGAGATTCTGCGACAAGCTGGTATTCAAACTTGAGAGCGAGCGCGGTCAAGCGCTCGATCTCGGACAAGTAGTCGTTTGCTGCATTATCGAAGAAGGCCGCAGGCGCTGAGTTCAGGCTGTCCGAATGCTTGTCCGCAGCCAGTATTCGGCCACAGAACAACATCGCGGCCGCCGTTTCGCGCAGGACGAACGGCGCGGGTGTTAGATGAGGCGCGGAAAAGTACTGCGCCATGGCACCTTGTACGTCCACAGCGGTTTGCCGCCAAGTCTGGCGAGCCGCGGCGAGGTCGCCGTCCACAGCTTCCAATAGCCCGAGCAAATATCCAGCCTGGGCGGGCTTAGTCAACAACGTAACGCTGAAGCTTGCCACGTCCGCATCAAGCACCCATCGAAGATATTCTTTCGCACCGTTGCGGTCGCCAACGCTCAGCGAAAGCAGCCCTTGAACGTACGCAAGGGAAACTTGCCAGCGCAGGACGCTTGGGTTGCTCGACGCTTGTCCATCGGCGATGTATCGTTTGATTGCTTCGCCATCAGCATCGTCAAGGACGATTTCTCGATTCAGAGCCAGATACGCGAGTATACAAAGGGCTGCTCCCGCATCGGGGCTATCCGACGAGGCCTTGATCAACGTTTGGCGGGCCCACTTTTCACGCAGACGACCATTGGATGTCCGAGAACCCAGAGCAACCAGGCTTCGAATCAGCCATGGATTTTCGTAATCTCGAGAAAATGCCAAGGCATTCCCCGTCGTTACCCGCTCTTCAGAGGTGTAACCCTTGTCAACGTACGGGACGTCCTCACCTCCGATTGGGGATTTGGCGGCAATCGCCAACAGCCATTCAGATTCGACGCCCTCTGTTTCGTCGAGGGCAATTTCGCGAAGCTGACGCGGGCGCCTTTCCCATTCGCATCGTCCGTTTGCTAGTTTCACCCTGTCTGCAGTCTGGCCGAACAGATGTTCGATTTCGAAACAGCCTTCCATCTGGGAGGTGAATTTCGGAATATCGTAAACGTGGAAATGATACGGGTTGGGATCTTCTCCCGTCTCGTCACTCCAGTCATTGGGAACGCTCGATATGATTCTGCCTCCAGGAGTCAGAATGCGGCGAAACTCCTTCAAGAGGTCAGCCGGACGCTCCACGTGTTCCAACGTTTCAAAGCAAACGACAACGTCCACGCTGTTGTCCGGGATGTCGAACAGGCATTCGGGTAGAAAGCCTTCCGAAAAGGTAATGGTCTGGTCTACGCTATAGCAGGCGTTGGCATAATCGATTGCGGAAGTGCTACCGTCGATACCCCTGAAGGACGACGCTGCCGTCAGGCCTTTCAAAGTATACGTGCCGTACCCGAGTCCACACGCGGCATCGAGAACTACATCACCGGGCCTGATGTATTTGGAGGCGAAATGATATCGTCCGACGTGAGCATCTGATCGAGTGCCCGTGTCTCGAAACATATCCATGTGCAGACTGCGCTCTTCATCCAGCGATGACAGCGGATATGCGGCTTCAGCTGCTGCGGGCATGCGTTCCAACAATATGCAGATCGAAGCGCCGTCACTATTCAGGCTTTCATAATCATTCACAGCGTAGTAGGCTGGATGCTTCCGGAAACCGGCTTCGAAGCAAAGGCGTTCCCACCATGCGCGATCTTGAACGGTCAAGCGCGCGGGATCCTGCGCGGCCGCAGTCGTTGCCACCTGCAACCAGACATAACGCTGCGCCACGCGGCGAATTTCGGATAGTGCCTGCTCGACTTTCCCAGTATGCACGTACTCCAGGCAGTCGACGATGAGAACGGTGCCGAATTCGGCGTCCTGAAACGGCAACTGAGTGACCGATCCAGACAAGTTCCCGCCAGTTATCTGACCGTCGGCGCCCTGCGCCGTCGCCGTGGACTCGCTAAAGCCGACAGCATCCACACCGTGTTTCAGCAGTGCCGTCACATGAGCTGAACTGGACCGGCCAAGGCATAATATCTTCGACATTCCGCATGTACGGATTACACGCTCAATTCCGCCAAGTACGGTCGGCTCGCGGTCGGGTACTTCCGAGTGGGGTGAAATCTTATTTACCACGATGCATTCATCCTCAAATCCGCGACCCCACCAAAGAAGTTTTCATCGCGATTCATCAAAATTTGGAAGAAAGCGGCTTCGTCGATCCAATGCAACATGCGTTGTCCCATGTAGTCCGGCGTTTCTTCAAACGTTACTGTTGCCTGAATCTCATACAGATTCATCCCCAACGGTGAGTCACACGACAGTTCAACCGCAAATGTCTCGCCCGCGGAGAACTTCTGGTCCCAGAATAGTGGAGTGCTGGCGGCCGAATTTCTTAACCGCATGTCTTGATTAAGTGTGCCCCAAGAGTAAATCTTGATGCCTTCCTTGTTCCTGATTCTCACGCCAACATTCAGGTTGGAAATGGGACTTAAGACCTCGCACGAAATCCGAATGCGAAGCGCGTCGCCCGGGAAGAACACAGTCGACTCTTGCCCCTCGCCATTCAATGTCTCCACTTTGACGATTCTGACCTCGCCATCCCCAAACGTAAGCTTGTCGGAGCGTGCCGTCTCCGCAGGCGAGGTATGGGCTTGCTCGTCGGATCGATCGGAGCCATCTCCCGTCGCTGCAGGCGTCACCGCAGCCTGGGCCTTGGCCGCGAGTTGTTTCGTGGCTGCCGTGAAGTACGACGATTCTTCGTCGTGCAGCTGCCGTCGGTACTCCAGGACCACGTCCGACGACTTGCCCCAGGTGACGGTCCGACCTTGCTTGAGGAGGAGGGCGCGACTGGTGAGCGTCCGAACGCTTTCCTGGTCGTGAGACACAAAAAGCAAAGTCGTTCCATCGGCTACCAGCTTCTCGATGCGCCGGAAACATCGCTTTTGGAAAAGCGCGTCGCCCACAGCCAGCGCTTCGTCAACGACGAGGATATCGGGCTCGACTTGAACCTGAACGGCGAAAGCCAACCGAATCAACATGCCGCTCGAATAGGTCTTGACGGGCTGATCGATAAACTGACCGATATCCGCGAACGAGGCGATGGCATCGAATCTTTCATCTATCTGTTGGCTGGTTAGTCCAAGCAGGGCTCCATTCATGTAAACGTTCTCTCGACCAGAAAACTCAGGATTGAAACCAGAGCCCAGTTCGAGCAACGCAGCAATACGGCCGGTCGTTTGAACGCTGCCCGCCGTTGGGGAAAGCGTGCCGCAGATCATCTGCAAAAGAGTGGATTTGCCGGATCCATTACGTCCAAGAATGCCCACACTTTCGCCCTTCTTAACCTCGAACGATACGTCTCGAAGTGCCCAGAACTCGTTGAAGTAATGGCTCGGCGGCTTTCCCACCGCGCGTTGCAGATGAGGGATGAAAAACTGCTTCAGCCTATCCCGCGGCGAGGAATAGATTTGATAGCACTTGCTAAGGTTCTCAACCGTGATTGCAGTATCAGAGGACATCAGCAAATCCCTTTCGCATTTTTTGAAACCATGCAAATCCCAGCCACGCGATCATGGCAGCTATTAGCGTGTAACCGCTGTAGAGCAACCAGTCGGGAGCCTTGCCCCAGATCAGGGCGTTTCGAACCGCTTCGACCACAGGAGTCATTGGATTCATCACCATGAACTCCTGATACTGTGCAGGCAGCGCGGAGATCGGGTAGAAGATCGGGGATAGAAACATCAGGGCCATGGTCAGGATGCTAATCACCTGTCCCACATCACGCAGAAAAACGCCTAGGGACGCCAAAATCCAGGTTATCCCAAGGGTGAAAAGCAGCAGTGGGAACAAGATTATGGGTAAAAGGAGTGCGGTTGCTGGCGGTATGCCTAGAAAAATAAGATAGAACAGCAACCAGACGCTCATGCTGATCAGAAAATGAAAGAGCGCAGCGCCTAGGGCGACGACAGGCAGAATTTCCAGGGGAAATATCACCTTTTTGACGTAGTTCGTATTCGACAGGATGAGACTTGGCGCTCTGTTGATCACTTCGGCAAACAGGTTGAACACCATCAGACCCGCAAACAAAATTATCGCGAACTGAGTTTTTGATTCGCTTCCGCCAGGCCAACGGGCTTTGAACACCACGCTGAACATGAATGTGTACACGAGCAGCATGAACACCGGATTGAAAAAGGACCAAACGATCCCGAGGAAGGATCCTTTGTACCGGCCAAGCACGTCCCGCTTAACCAGAGCTTTGATCAGGCCGCGATTGCTCCAAAGACTCTTGGTCAGTGAAGCCGGGGAGCCGCTATTCCGTTGCATTTTCACTCGCGAAATCGTTGTTTGAAGCGTACCCGGCAGGGTTGCGATGCTGCCAGCGCCAGTGGTCTTCGCACATGGCTGCCAAGTTTCGTTCGGCGCGCCATTGCAGTATTGACTCGGCATGGCGGGTGCTGGCGTAGCAAGCGGCGACGTCACCAGGTCTTCGAGGTAAAAATTCGTACGCGATGGTCTTGCCGCTCGCCTGCTCAAACGCGCGCAGGACCTCCAGGACGCTATAACCACGGCCGGTTCCGAGATTCAACTCGATGCATTGCGGCGGCGCCGCCCTTTCAATTGCCTTTACGTGCCCAATCGCGAGGTCAACGACGTGTATGTAATCACGCACGCCTGTTCCGTCAGGGGTGGGATAATCGTTGCCCCAGATATTCAATTTCTCGCGAAGCCCGATCGCCACCTGAGCAATATATGGCATCAAATTGTTCGGCGTATCCTTTGGGTCTTCACCGATCAAGCCGCTTTCGTGGGCACCGACAGGATTGAAATAACGCAGAATGGTTACGTTCCAATCCGGTGACGCTCGAAAGTGATCACGCAGCATGTCTTCAGCGATCAGTTTGGTGCGGCCATACGGATTGGTTGCCGATAAAGAATGCGCTTCATCAATGGGCAATGATACCGGTTCACCATAGACAGTGGCCGAAGAGCTGAAAACCAGCTTTTTCACGCCGATGGTCTGCATCGCAGTCAGCAGTGTAAAGGTGCCCACAACGTTGTTATGGTAGTAAGTCAAGGGATTCGTAACGGATTCGCCGACAGCTTTCAATCCCGCAAAATGGATCACCGAATCGCATTGGCTTTCCTGAAGTGCGCGCGTCAACGCACTTGCGTCGCGAATGTCGCCTTCCATGAATTGGATATCCGCGTTGGCAATACGCTCAACACGTTCAAGTCCCAGACGGCTGCTATTCGACAGATTGTCGTAAACAAAAACCTTATGGCCGGCCCGCAACAATTCCAAGCACGTGTGGGTGCCGATGTAGCCTGCGCCGCCGGTCACGAAGATTGAACTCATTTAAATAGTTCCGCGGTTATTAAAGGCTTACCCAGCTCGTCGGATTTCGACAGTATCGGGGGGGCGCCAAGCGGCCATCGTATATTTAGCGATTCGTCGTTCCACGCGATGCAGCGTTCATGCTGGGGCGCGTAATAGTCCGTAGTCTTGTACAAAACTTCCGCCGAGTCGGACAGGACCAGAAACCCGTGAGCGAACCCTGGCGGGATCCATAATTGCCGCTTGTTATCCGCAGACAAATTCTCTCCGACCCACTGGCCAAATGTCGGCGACGATCTGCGAATGTCAACTGCGACGTCAAACACTTCACCTGATATGACCCTCAGGAGTTTTCCCTGGGTATTTTCGATTTGATAGTGAAGTCCCCGCAAGACATTCTTCATGGACAGGGACTGATTGTCCTGAACGAACTCGACCCTCTGGCCAATGACCGTCTCGAATTGACGATGATTGAAACTCTCAAAGAAATATCCGCGCGCGTCCTGGAAAATCCTGGGTTCAATAACCTTAACTTCTGGAATTTCTAGAGAGGAAACTCTCATCAGTAGATCCTTTCGAGGAGGAGGCGCTTCAGGTATTGGCCATAGCCGGTCTTTTGGAGGGGCGTAGCCAATCCATCCAGTTGCTCGGCAGTGATCCATCCCTGGCGATAGGCGATCTCTTCGGGGCATGCCACTTTCAGACCTTGGCGATTCTCCAAAGTCGCGATGAATTGACTTGCTTCCAACAAGGATTCATGGGTACCGGTATCCAGCCAGGCATATCCCCGACCCATGATTTCCACGGAGAGATTTCCTTGCTGCAGGTAGACGCGATTCACATCGGTAATTTCAAGTTCGCCGCGCGGGGATGGCTTTATGCGTTTCGCGATGTCGACGACCTGGTTGTCATAGAAGTACAGACCGGTCACCGCGTAATTCGACTTTGGCGTCTTAGGTTTTTCCTCAATGGAGAGAACTTTTCCCTCGGAGTCGAATTCCGCCACGCCGTACCGTTCTGGGTCGTGGACATGGTAAGCAAATACGCTGGCGCCCGTCGTTCGCTCGTTGGCGCTGCTCAGCAAGCTTGCGAAGTCATGGCCGTAGTAAATGTTGTCCCCGAGTACAAGCGCCGAAGGCGAGTTGTCGAGAAACGATTCACCGATAATGAACGCTTGCGCCAATCCGTCTGGGGAGGGCTGGACCGCATATTGAAGGTTAAGGCCCCACTGCTCCCCGGAACCCAAAAGTTGCTGGAATCTCGGAATGTCTTGCGGCGTCGAGATAATCAAGATGTCTTGAATTCCCGTCAGCATCAAAGTGCTGAGCGGGTAATAGATCATTGGCTTGTCGTAAACCGGCAATAGCTGTTTACTAATGGCCAGCGTGGCCGGGTGCAATCGCGTGCCGGAGCCTCCGGCCAGAATGATGCCTTTGCGGTTCATAGGGGATACTCCATCGATGTAGTCAATTGATCCACGGTTCGGTTCACATGAACGGTCCAGTCGGGAAACTGTAGTAGCAACGCTTCGCTCAGCGCGGACGTGTCCAGGCAGGAATTTTTGGGGCGGGGTGCCGGCAGGGGGTAATCGTCCGTGGGAATCGGATGAATCTTCTCGGAGTTTGCCTTGATTGCCGCGCCGTTCGCGGTTGCGCGGGACACGATATGGCGCGCAAAGCCGTGCCATGTGGTTCGGCCGGCGGCGGTCAGATGATAGATGCCGCTCTTGCACAGCCCCTGGCGAAATCCCGCAATAGCCAGCGCGGTTACGTCGGCGATCAATTCCGCCGACGTGGGTGCGCCGTGCTGATCCGCGACGATGCGCAACTCGTCGCGCTCCTTCGCCAAGCGCAGTATTGTCTTGACGAAATTGCTTCCATGCGCTGAGAACACCCAGCTCGTCCGAAGAATCAGGAACGGGCAGCCGCTGGCCACAATGGCCTCTTCGCCTTGGCGTTTCGTGCGACCGTAGACGCTTAGCGGATTGGTAATATCCGAGGGTTCATAGGCTGCGGTTTTGGCGCCGTCAAAAACGTAATCAGTGGAGTAATGCACCAGCAACGCGCCGCGTGATCTTGCGTATTGAGCGATCACCGCCACAGACTCTGCATTGATTGCATGCGCCGTTTGCGTATTTGATTCCGCCTTGTCAACCGCGGTATAGGCAGCCGCATTCACGATCACGTCCGGTGAATGCGCTGCCAACACATCGATCAGACTTGCCGGAACTTCAAGATCCGCCTCTGCGCGGCTTAACGTGATCAACTCACCGAGCGGGAGCAGGGTGCGATGCAGCTCACTTCCGACTTGTCCGGTCTTGCCCAATAGAAGAATCTTCATAACGAGCCTAGATCCTATTGAGAATCGCTGCGATCAGCAGCCCGAGGTTGCCGAGCGGAGTCTGTCGATAGATCCCAGATCGCCATATTCCGAAGACGCGAGGGATCAAACTGCGTTGACGCGCCAAGGTGAACCGCTCGAAGGTGGACGAGCTGTCGTGCGACAGGCTGGAAATGATGGGCCGCATGGCAACGATGTGCTGGTCTGTCCATGCCTTCAAGTGGCCCTTGAACAGCTTGCCAATCCGTTGAAGGCGTGCGCCAAAGCCGGTGTTGGCGCCGATCAAATTCTCCGCATGTTGCCGATAAAGCAATGAAGGGATGGGGTCGTAGAACACCTGGCCGCCGCATCCGCTCACCACGATGTACACCCACCAATCGTGGGCTGCAACCTTAACGTCGGCGCCGGCCGACTTCAACAACTCGCGTGCGGCGTTGTTGAAGACCATGGTATTGCCGCCTGCCACGTTCTGCACCAAGGCGTTCTTGAAGGACGGCGGGCGCGTGAACAAGGGCGAGTATCCAAGTTTTCCGCCTGCTTCGTCCACCAGCTCGGTCCTGGTGCAATATAGCGCCGGGACGTCATCGGGGACAGTTTTGAGCCAGCGGACAGCCCGTTCAAGCTTGTCAGCATGCCATATGTCGTCTTGGTCCGACATTGCGTAATAATCAGCAGCGATTTCGTCGCGGCAGACAAGAGACAGGAAGTTCGCGGCAAAGCCCTTGCGTGGTCCCGCGCGGACAAAAAGGCGTTCTGGTCCCCAAGCCTGTTGGTACGATTTGAGCACCTCTTGCGTGTTGTCCTGGGAACCGTCGTCCGATACCCAAACGCTCCATTCCCGGTGCGATTGTGAGGCGAAGGAATCCAACTGTTCTGCAAGGTACTGGCCACCTTGATAGGTGCAGAGGAGGATAGCGACGTTCTGGCTCATCGTGCCATCCCCGAGAGAATGCGATTGAAGGGAAACGCTGTTGCCCACTGCTCAACGAATGGGTACGGGAAGTAAATTGGGGAAGCGCTCATGATTGCAGGAGGCCGCGATCCGGGTGGAGCGCAAGCCGTTGGCACATTCAGCCGTCGTACTGGGTGTTCACCCAGTCGCGATAAGCGCCGCTGGTGATGTTCGCGACCCAATCCTGGTTAGCCAAATACCATTCAACGGTTTTGCGAATGCCGGATTCGAAGGTTTCCGCCGGCTTCCATCCCAATTCCCGCTCCAGGCGCGACGCATCAATGGCGTATCGCTGATCGTGACCCGGCCGGTCCTTGACGAACGTTATCTGGTTCTTATACGGCTGACCATCGGCACGAGGGCTGAGCTCGTCGAGTAGCGAGCAAAGCGTGTGGACGACGTCGAGGTTGGCCTTTTCGTTCCAGCCCCCTACGTTGTAGGTTTCGCCCAGCTTGCCGTCGGCCAGCACCCGGCGGATCGCTGCGCAGTGGTCCTTCACGTACAGCCAATCGCGGATCTGCTGGCCGTTGCCGTAGATAGGCAACGGTTTGCCAGCCAGCGCATTGTGGATCACGAGCGGGATCAGCTTTTCGGGGAAATGGTACGGACCATAATTGTTGGAGCAATTGGTCGTGAGCACGGGCAGGCCGTAGGTATGGTGATACGCGCGAACTAGGTGATCACTGGCTGCCTTGCTGGCCGAATAGGGGCTGTTGGGCTCGTACCGGTTGGTCTCGTTGAAGGCGGGATCGTCCTTTTTCAACGAGCCGTAGACTTCATCGGTGGAGACGTGCAGGAAGCGGAACGCCGCGCGATCATCGTCGGGAAGCGCATTCCAGTACGCGCGCACGCTTTCGAGCAGCTGGAAGGTGCCAACGATGTTGGTCTGAATGAACTCGCCCGGACCGTGGATCGAGCGATCCACGTGCGATTCCGCGGCGAAATTGAGGACGGCGCGCGGCTTGTGCTCTGTGAGCAGTTGGCTGACGAGTTCAAAGTCGCCGATGTCTCCCTGAACCAGCTTGTGAGCGGGATTGCCTTTAAGCGTAGCGAGGTTGTCCGGGTTGCCCGCATAGGTGAGCTTATCCAACGTCACAACGGGCTCATTGGATTCCAGGAACCAGTCGAGTACGAAGTTGGAGCCGATAAAGCCCGCTCCGCCGGTAACAATAATACTCATTCTTATATAGTCCTTGAGCGATGAGCGCGGTGCGCGAACCCGCTCGTTAACCCTCAATTATGCCGCAACTGTCATGACGCCTTCAAACAAGTGAAACAAAGCGTTTGTCAAAACGAGGTGGTCACAACGGCATAGAAAGAGGCCACAATTTTGCCCTTGCAAATTCACGCAGGAGTTACGTGGCCTTACGGGCGACTGGGCTGGTCCAAAATATGTCCCCTTTACCAGTCGCCTTATTGAGGAAGCGCGCCACCACGAACAGGAGATCCGACAGCCGATTCAGGTACTGCCGGACCGGCGCATTCACGCTTTCCACCTCCGCGAGTGCCACCACCGCACGCTCAGCCCGCCGGGCCACCGTGCGCGCCATATGCGCCACCGCCGCCGGCCGCGAGCCCCCAGGCAGGATGAACTCGCGCAGCGGCGGCAGCGCCGCGTTGTAGTGCGCGAGCCGCGCATCCAGATAAGCAACCTGCTCTTGGGTGATCGCGGCATGGCCGGGGATGCAAAGCTCCGCGCCCATGTCGAAGAGGTCGTGCTGGATGGTGAGCAGGTCGGCGGACACGTCGTCCGGCAGGGTTTCAGTGAGCAGCAGGCCGATGACGCTGTTCAGTTCGTCCACATCGCCCAGGGCGGCGATGCGCGGGGCGTCCTTGGGGATTCGGGATCCGTCCCCGAGCCCGGTGGTGCCATCGTCGCCGGTGCGGGTGGCAATGACGGATAAGCGGTTGGCCATGGTTTTTTGATTGAGTGAGAAGAGTTGGAGGCTTGCTTCCGACGGTAAGCGCAGCCCGCAAGCAGAGCCGCCCCGCAAACAACCGTCAGGATTGTTGCGCACTGGCGGCGGAATGGTTGCATTCGCGCAGTATCCTAGCACTGTAAAAAGCGGCAGGAACGCCTTAGGCGCCCCGGCCGCTTGGATCGCATAGGGAGGTTACATATGGGTTTTAACCGCAAGTACGCAACGCCCATGGCCGTTGCCACCGCAATGGCTGTCGTGTCGCTCGCGACGCCAGTCGCTTTTGCGCAGCAGGCCGATGCCACGGGCGAGGTGCGGCGCGTGGACGCCGCGGCGGGCAAGGTAACGATAAAGCACGATGCCATCAAGGCGCTGGACCTGCCGGCGATGTCGCTGGTCTACCAGGCCGATCCGGCGTTGCTGGCCAATATCAAGGCGGGCGACAAGGTGCGGTTTACCGCTACGCGCAAGGATGGCAAGTACGTGGTGACGGCGATCACGAACTGACGCTGTCCCAAAGAAAAAACCCCGCCGCAAAGCGTTGCGGCGGGGTTTTTTTGCGTCTGCGGCGGGAGCCCGGGGCGTCAGAGCACGTAGCGGGCGAGGTCCTGGCTGCTGGCAGCTTCGGCCAGTTGCGAGTTGACGTAGGCGGCGTCGATCTTGACGTGCTTGTCCTGGCTGGACGTGGCGTCAAAGGAAAGCTCGTCCAGCAGCTTTTCCATCACGGTGTACAGACGGCGGGCGCCGATGTTCTCGGTGGTTTCGTTGACCTCGAAGGCCAGTTCCGCCAGGCGGCGCACGCCTTCGTCGGTGAATTCGAGTTCGACGTCCTCGGTCGCCATCAGCGCCGTGTACTGCTTGGTCAGCGACGCATCCGTGTCGGACAGAATGCGCACGAAGTCCTGGGCGGTGAGGGATTCGAGTTCGACGCGGATCGGGAAGCGGCCCTGCAACTCGGGGATCAGGTCGGACGGACGCGACAGGTGGAAGGCGCCGGACGCGATGAACAGGATGTGGTCGGTGCGGACCATGCCGTAACGCGTGTTGACGGTGGTGCCTTCAACCAGCGGCAGCAGGTCGCGCTGCACGCCTTGGCGCGAGACATCCGCGCCGCCGGACTCCTGGCGGGCGGCGATCTTGTCGATTTCGTCCAGGAAGACGATGCCGTTCTGCTCGACGTTGTTGATCGCAACGCTGCGCAGGTCTTCTTCGTTGACGCGCTTGGCGGCTTCTTCGTCGACGATGAGCTTGAAGGCTTCGCGCACCTTCATTTTCTTGGGCTTTTTCTTGTCGCGCGCCATGCCCGCGAACATGCCGCGCAACTGCTCGGCCATTTCTTCCATGCCGGGGGGGGTCATGACGTCCATTTGCGGCACGGTCTGCGCGACTTCGATCTCGATTTCCAGATCGTCGATCAGGCCTTCGCGCAGGCGCTTCCGGAACGTCTGGCGGGCGCTGTTGTCCTCGCCGCGCTGGGGCTCACCCGAGGCGCCGCGGGGCGGCGGAACCAGGGCGTCCAGGATGCGGTCTTCGGCGGCGTCCTCGGCCTGGGTGCGCACGCGGCGCATTTCCAGTTCGCGGGTCTGCTTGATGGAGTATTCGGTCAGGTCGCGGATGATGGTGTCCACGTCGCGGCCCACGTAGCCGACCTCGGTGAACTTGGTAGCTTCGATCTTGATGAACGGCGCGTTGGCCAGCTTTGCCAGGCGGCGGGCGATCTCGGTCTTGCCGACGCCGGTCGGGCCGATCATCAGAATGTTCTTGGGATGGATTTCGTGGCGCAGAGGTTCGGCGACCTGCTGGCGGCGCCAGCGGTTGCGCAGTGCCACCGCGACCGCGCGCTTGGCGCGGTTCTGGCCGACGATGTACTTGTCGAGTTCGGAGACGATCTCTCCGGGCGTCATGTTGGATGCGGACATGAGGGCGGATCCTTGAAGCTAGGGCGGGCTGGGAGGGCGCCGCGGCGCAGGGTGCGCCGCGCGGCAGGCGTCAGTCGCCCAGCGTTTCGATGACGTGGTTCTGGTTGGTGTAGATGCACAGGTCGCCGGCGATCTCGAGCGATTGCTTGACGATCGTCTCGGGCGGGAGGTCGGTGTTGCGCAGCAGGGCCAACGCGGCCGATTGCGCGTACGCGCCGCCGGAGCCGATGGCAGCCAGGCCGTGCTCGGGTTCCAGCACGTCGCCGTTGCCGGTGAGAACCAGCGTGTGTTCGGCATCGGCCACGATCAGCATGGCTTCCAGGCGTCGCAGGACGCGGTCGGTACGCCAGTCGCGGGTCAGTTCGACCGCGGCGCGCATCAGGTTGCCCTGGTGCTTTTCTAGCTTGGCTTCGAAGCGTTCCTGCAGCGTGAACGCATCGGCGGTGGCGCCGGCGAAGCCAGCGAGAATCTTGTCGTGGTACAGGCGGCGGATCTTGCGGGCAGTGCCCTTGATGACGATGTTGCCCAGGGTGACCTGGCCATCGCCGCCCAGCGCGACGCGGTTGCCGCGGCGCACACACACGATGGTGGTGGCGTGAAATTGTTCCATGCGTTCCTTCCGTTGAAAGTTTTAGCTGGGGGCGGTCGCCGGGATATCAAGTAGAAAAAAGGCCATGCGGTTAACCGGCATGGCCTTTCAGGGACGGAGCGGAAGCGGGACGGATCAGTCGCCGTACAGCTTTTGACGCATTTCACGGCGTTCCTGCGCTTCGAGCGACAGGGTGGCCGTGGGGCGGGCGAGCAGACGGGGGATGCCGATGGGCTCGCCCGTTTCTTCACACCAGCCATATTCGCCGCTATCGATGCGGGCGATGGATTGCTGCACCTTCTTGAGCAGCTTGCGCTCGCGGTCGCGGGTGCGCAGTTCCAGGGCGTGCTCTTCCTCGATGGTGGCGCGGTCGGCGGGATCCGGCACGAATTGCGTTTCACGCAGGTGCTCGGTGGTCTCGCCGGCGTTGGCCAGAATGTCCTGCTCGAGTTGTTTGAGCCGTTCCTTGAAGAACGCCAGTTGGCGGTCGTTCATGTAGTCCGACTCGGGCATGGCCAGCAATTCCTTTTCGCTGGGCAGATCAATCGCCGTATCGCTCGTCGACTTACTTGATTTTTTGGTTGCTGCCTTGGTAGCCATGTAAACACTCCACTATGAATCGATCCTGGCGCGGGCGTCCGTCCCGGTCCGTGTTACTTGTTGCCTACGCTATCCGTACCTCACAGTACTGCCTTCGTCGCATCGCGTCACGCAGGAATGGGGATTACCCCGCCAGGCACTGCTCCAAGCCCCGGGTAAAAATCTCCTGGGGCAGCTTACGTCCGATGAACACCATCTTGGTGGACGGTTTTTCGGCCGCGGTCCACGGCTTGCCGGGTTCGGCGCCCATCATCATGTGCACACCCTGGAACAACATGCGGCGGTTGATGCCCTTCATGTACAGGATGCCCTTGTAGCGCATCAGGTCGGGACCATAGACCTGCACGACGCCGCCCAGGAATTCCTCAAGGCGCGCGGGATCGAACGGCTTGTTGGAACGGAACACGAACGCGCCGATTTCGTCGTCGTGCTTGGGGTGGTGATGGTGGGCATGATTGCAGTGCGCGCCGCATTCGCCGTCGTGGTCATGATCGTGATCGTGGTCATGGCCGTGGCCGTGATCATGGTCGTGATCGTGCCCGTGGGCATGGTTGTGCGCGGCGTCCGGATGCTCATCGGCCAGGAACTCCGGGTCGATGTCCAGAATGGAATTCAGGTTGAAGCCGCTGATGTCGATGATGGACTTGAGGTCGACGTCGCCGAAGTTGACGGCGGTGATCGGTGCGCGCGGGTTCATGTGAACCAGACGGTGGCGCAGCGCTTCGTAGTCGACTTCGTTGACCAGGTCTTTCTTCGAGATCAGGATGCGGTCGGCGAAACCGACCTGCTTTTGGGCTTCGGGCTGTTCGTCGAGCGTGGACATGCCGTGCTTGGCATCGACCACGGTGACCACCGCGTCCAGGCGGTAGTACTCGGCGATGTCGTCATCCATGAAGAACGTCTGGCACACGGGGCCGGGGTTGGCCATGCCGGTGGTTTCGAGGATGACGCGTTCAAAAGTGAGTTCGCCGGCTTCGCGCTTGGCGCGCAGCTCGGACAGGGTACGCATCAGGTCGCCGCGCACCGTGCAGCAGACGCAACCGTTGGACAGCTCGATGATTTCTTCGTCGCTGTCCTGCACGAGCAGGTCGTTGTCGATGCTTTCGGGTCCGAACTCGTTTTCGATGACGGCGACGCGGCGGCCATGGAATTCGGTCAGGATGCGTTTGAGCAGGGTGGTCTTGCCCGCACCGAGGAAGCCGGTGAGGATGGTGACGGGAACCATTTTGTCCAAACTGCGCGGGGTGTTCATGGCGAAGCTGCTAGCGTGATGTCAGGGCGTGAAACACAGCGCCTGACGGGGTTTTCAGTCCCTGCCGATTGATGTCTGCCACAGGCTGCGAGAGCCACCGATAGCGGCCGGACGCAGGATTACAGCACAGTCGGGGGCAGGGGGCAAACCCCGGGCCAACCCGGGGGGCCGTGGCCGCCAGATGGCAGCCGATCGCCGTCAAGTATCGGGCGATACCTCTATTTTGGGGCGGTTTGCCTGAATTCAAGGGCGAGCCGGCGGCCCGGGAGCGGGCGGGCTTGAAATGGCGCGGCCGATGGGGCGCATCCTAAGGATGAGATGCGGCTCGAAATGGGGCTCATCAAAGGATGAGAGGTGCCCGGGATAAGGCCAATCCAAGGATGAGGCGCACCCAATGGATGAAACGCCTCAGGGGCGCCCGCCCGATCAGTGGTGATGATGGTGATGACCCGCGTCGGCCGGCTGGGTCTTCTGGCACTGCGGGCACAGCGCGCGGATTTCGGTTTCATGCGTGGCCAGCGCATAGCCCGTCTGGGCAACGCGTTCGGCCAACTGACGGCTCATGGCCGGGTCGGAGACTTCAGCGACGGCGCCGCAACCGGTACAGACGACGAGCAGGTCATGCGGGGCGCCGCCGGCGTCGTGGCAGGCGCTCCAGGCATTGACGGCGTCCAGGCGGTGAATGAGGCCTTCGTCCATCAGGAAGTCCAGGGCGCGGTATACCGTGGGCGGCGCAGCGCCCGGGTGGACGGCGCGCATGGCGTCCAGCAGCTCGTAGGCCTTGAGGCTGCGGCCATGGCGCAGCAACAGTTCGAGGACCTTGCGGCGGATGGGGGTCAGGCGGCGTCCGCGCTGCGCGCACAGCGTTTCGGCGACGCTGAGCTGAGCGCCAACGCTGTCGTTGCGGGGTGGACGGGACGGAGCGGACATGGCGGGCTTTATCTGAATGGGAAGCGCGCGCGACGCGCGCGCGAGATGCCTGGAAGGTAGCAGAAAACCCCCGCGTGCGGGAACCGGCCCTAAAGCCGTCATGGTTTAGTTATGATATAACATAATAAAACTGACGCTGGGTCGTATGTTGTTGCTGCGGTTGCCGCTTTCCCGTCGTTGCCGAATTCCGGTATTGCCTGCCATGTCCCATTTCTCGCTCCTGCCCTCGCGGCCCGGCGCCGCGCCCGGCCGGGGCTCGCCGCCCCGTTCCGCGTTTCTCGTTTCCGCCTGGCGCCGCATGGCTTACGCCCTGATGGCCGGCATCGCGCTGTGGGCGTTGACCGGCTGGGCGCTGGACTGGTGGCCGCGATGAACGCGGCGCCCATCACGGTCGAGCTGGTCGACGCATCGTTCGGCTGGCATGGGCGCGCGGCGTTGCGCGCGGTTTCGGGCAGCTTCGCGCCCGGCGGCATGACGGCCGTGGTCGGACCCAACGGCGCGGGCAAGTCGACGCTCATCAAGGGCATCATGGGCGTGCTGCGACCCATGACCGGCAGCGTGCGCATCCAGGGCGCCGGACGATCGGCGTTGGCGTGGCTGCCGCAGGCGGCGGAACTGGACCGCTCGTTTCCGACGACGGTGCTGGACCTGGCGGCCATGGGGGCGTGGCGCCGGGTCGGCGCATGGCGCGCGTTCAGCAACGACGAGCTGGACCGGTGCATGCACGCACTGGAAACCGTGGGCCTGGCTGATTGCGCGGGCCTCGGCGTGGATACGCTGTCGGGGGGGCAGATGCAGCGCGCCCTGTTTGCGCGGATGCTGGTGCAGGATGCGCCGGTGCTGTTGCTGGACGAACCCTTTGCGGCCGTGGACAGCCACACCGCCGAGGAACTGATGGCGCTGTTGTGCGGCCTGCATGGACAGGGCCGCACCGTGATCGCGGTGCTGCACGATCTGGACCTGGTGCGCGATCACTTTCCGGAAAGCCTGCTGTTGTCCGGTTCAGTGGTGGCCTGGGGCGACACCACCGCCACCTTGACCGAGGCGCATCTGAAGACGGCGCGCCAACGCCACGCGGGAGCTTGGGCATGACGCTCGTGGATTGGGTGGTATCGCCGTTCCTCGACTACGGTTTCATGCGGCGCGCGCTTGCGGGTGCTTGCGCGCTGTCGCTGGGCGCCGCGCCCCTGGGTGTCTTTCTGGTGCTTCGGCGCATGAGCCTGATGGGCGATGCGATGTCGCACGCCATTCTGCCGGGTGTGGCGGTGGGCTTTCTGATGGCCGGCCTGTCGCTCGGCGCGATGATGCTGGGCGGCATTGCGACTGGACTGGCCGTGGCATTGCTGGCGGGGCTGGTGGCCCGGCTGACGCCGCTGCGCGAGGACGCGAGCTTTGCCGCCTTCTACCTGATATCGCTGGGGCTGGGCGTGCTGCTGGTGTCCCTGCGCGGCTCCAACATGGACCTGCTGCACGTGCTGTTCGGCACGGTGCTGGGCCTGGACGACGCGGCGTTGCTGCTTGTGACCGCCACGGCCAGCGTGACCTTGCTTGTGCTGGCGGCCATCTACCGGCTGCTGGTTGCCGAATGCCTGGACCCGGGATTCCTGCGCGCCAGCGGCGGCATGGGCGGCGTGGTGCACATGGGCTTTCTGGTGCTGGTCGTGGTGAATCTGGTGGCGGGCTTTCAGGTGCTGGGCACGCTGATGGTGGTAGGCATCATGATGCTGCCGGCCGCCGCGGCGCGGTTCTGGGTGCGCAGCGCGGCCCGTCAGATTCCGCTGTCGGCGGCGATCGGCGTGGCGTCTTCGGTGGCCGGGCTGCTGGTCTCGTACCACTTCGACGTGCCGGCCTCGCCCGCGATCATCCTGGCGGCCGGCGCCTGCTATCTGTTTTCCATCGTGGGCGGCCCGCAAGGCGGGCTGCTGCGGGCAACGCGCCGCGCGCGCCCTGCCTGAGACTTCATAAGGAGATTGACCATGCGTTCGATTCTGCCGGCACGCCGCCGCGCACTGCTGGCCATGGCGGGCGTCTGCCTGTCGGCCGTCCTGGGAACCGCGCAGGCGGCCGAGCCGCTGAAAGTGGTGGCCAGCTTTTCCATCCTGGGCGACATCGTGCGGGAAGTGGGCGGCGCCGACATCAGCCTGACGACGCTGGTCGGGCCTGACGGTGATGCGCACGGGTACGAACCCACGCCGGGCGATGCGAAAAAGCTCGCGGATGCGCGCGTGCTGGTGGTGAACGGCCTGGACTTCGAGACCTGGCTGCCCAAGCTGACGAAGGCGTCCGGATTCGCCGGACAGACGGTGACGGCGTCCAAGGGCGTGACGCCCCGCAAGTTCGCGGGGCATGGCGATGGGCACGCGCACGGGGCTGATCACGATCATGATCACAAGGACGGACACGATCACAAGCACGGCGATGACCACGACCATGACCATGACGATGACCACGACCACAAGCCCGGCCATCACCATCACCATGGCGACGCCGACCCGCATGCCTGGCAGAGCCTGGCGAACGGCGTGATCTACGCGCGCAACGTGGCCGACGGCCTGGCCGCCGCGGATCCCGCGCATGCGCAGGCGTATCGCCAACGCGCCGACGCCTACATCGCCAAGCTGCAGACGCTGGACGCCACCGTGCGCAAGACCTTTGGCGCCATCGGCGCCGATCGCCGCAAGGTCGTCACCTCGCACGATGCGTTCGGCTATTTCGGCGACGCGTATGGCGTGACGTTCATCCCCGCAATGGGCGTGTCGACCGACGCCGAGCCGTCGGCGCGCGAGGTGGCCGCGATCATCGAACAGGTGCGGCGCGACAAGGTGCCCGCGGTGTTCGTCGAGAACATCAGCAGTCCCAAGCTGGTCCAGCAGATCGCGCGCGAGACCGGCGCAAAGGTGGGTGGTACGCTCTACTCCGATGCCCTGTCCAAGCCTGGACAGCCGGGCGCCACCTACCTGGAAATGTTTGAATGGAACGCACGCCAGCTTGCCGCGGCCTTGCAACCCTGAGCGCCGTGGCGGCGCTGCTGGCGGCGGGCGCCGCCAGCGCGCACCCGCACATGTGGATCGATGCGCGCGCGCAGATCGACGTCGATGCCGAACAGCGCATCACCGCCGTGCGGCAGGTGTGGCTGTTCGACGAAATGTTCGGCGCCTACGCGACGCAGGGGCTGAAAAAGGCCAAGGACGGGACGCTTCCCGCCGACACCCTGAAAGGCATGGCGCAGGATTGGATGAAGGCGCTGGGCGAGCCGATCTCGCATTACTTCACGCGCGTCACCGTTGATGGCAAGACCGCGGCATTCGCCGCGCCTCGCGACGCCCGCGTTGACTGGAACCCCAAGACCACACGGCTGACGCTGTCCTTCACGCTGCCGCTGGACAAGCCCGTCGCGCCGGGCGCGGGCGGCGCGCAAGTGGACATCTACGACCCCACCTATTTCGTGGCCTACGCATTTGAAGAGAAGGGGGCGGTGTCGCTCGGCGGTCCGCAAGGCGCGGCCTGCAAGGCCGACTACCGCAAGCCCAAGGAACTGGATTGGAAAACCATGCAGGAACTGGCCGCGATCCCGGCCGACCCGGACGCCTTGCCCGACGAACTGTTCGCCATTACCAAGGGACTCACGCACCGCATCGAGGTGCGATGCCCGTGAGCCGCTGCGCGCGCGCGCTGGCGATCGTCCTGCTGATGCTCGGTGGGCTGTCGATTGCGGCCGCGCAAGGCACGCATCCCTTTGGCGTGCCGGAAAGCGGGAGCGGCCTTGCCGGTCCCGGCTGGCTGTCCAGTTTTTTTGGCAGCGTGTCTGTCTGGCAGTCGCATTTCTACCGGCAACTGACGGGCGCTGTCCGTGCCTGGCAGGCGGACGGCGGCGCAGCGTGGGCCTTGGTCGGCCTGTCGTTCGCCTACGGCGTCTTTCATGCGCTGGGGCCGGGCCATGGCAAAGCGGTGATTTCGTCGTACGTCCTGGCCAATCGCCAGACGGCGCGCAACGGTGCGCTGCTGGCTTTGGCGTCTTCGCTGATCCAGGCGCTGGTGGCGATCGTGATGGTGGCGGTGCTGGCGTTGATCTTCAACGCGACGGCGGCGACGATGAACGAAGCGACACGCTGGCTGGAGCTGGCGTCGTATGCGTTGGTGACGCTGTTGGGCGTGTGGCTGGTGTGGGTCAAGGCGGTGAGGCCGTTGCTGCGGCGGGCTGGGGCGCGTGAACATGCAGCGCATGACCATGCAGATGCGCCGGTGCATGTGCACGAACACGCGCACGAACATGCGCATGGGCATGAGCACGTACACGAGGACGTACACGAGCACCGGCATGATCACGAACACGCGCACAAGCATGCGTACGGCAATCCGCAGGTTCAGGTCCAAGCGCATCACCACGATCATCACCATGACCTCGACTGCGGTTGCCGACACGCGCACGTACCCGCGCCGGAACAGGTTGCCGGTCCGATGAACTGGCGCCGCGCGTGGTCGGCGATTTTCGCGGTGGGCCTGCGGCCCTGCAGCGGCGCGTTGATCGTGCTGGTGTTCGCGTTGTCGCAGAATTTCCTTCTTGCCGGCGTCGCATCGGCGCTGGCGATGGGTTTGGGCACGGGGCTGACCGTGGCGGCGTTGGCTTGCCTGGCTGTCGCGGCCGGGAGCGCCGCGACGCGTCTGGGCAGCCGCCTGTCCGGCGCTGGCGCGGCGCGGCTGCGCTATGCGGTCGAGGCGCTGGCCGCAATGGCGGTGTTGCTGCTGGGCGTGATGCTGCTGGGCGGCATGTTGGCCGCGGGCGGGTAGGCGATGCTCGCGTGCGGGCCGGGCGTTTGATCAGGCTGGACGAGCGCCCCGCCAAGAAAGGTCAGGATTTGCGCCCAGCGCGCGGATGGGCCTGGTCGTAGGCCTTGGCCAGATGCTGGAAATCCAGCCGCGTGTAGATCTGCGTGGTCGAGATGTTCGCGTGGCCCAGCATCTCCTGCACGGCGCGCAGGTCTTGCGCGGATTGCAGGACGTGGCTGGCGAAACTGTGGCGCAGCACGTGGGGGTGCACATGCGTGGGCACGCCCGCCGTCTGCGCGATGCGCGCAAGCTGCAACTGCACCACGCGGGGTGAAATGCGGCGTCCGCGGGCGCCCAGGAATAACGCGGCCGCGTCTGCGGGCGGCGGCGAGGGCAGCGCAAGCTGCGGACGCACCTCGATCCACTTGCGCAGCGCGGCCAGGGCCTGCTGACCGACCGGCACTGAGCGGCGTTTACCGCCCTTGCCCAGCACCACGACTTCGGCATCATCCAGATTCAGCCAGCCGCGCGACTCGTAATCGGTGGTGCGCTCGTAGCGCAGGTCCAGTCCCACCAATTCCGACAGCCGCAGTCCGCTGGAATACAACAGCTCGAACATGGCCTGGTCGCGCAGCGCGGCCGGTTCGGTGGCGACCTGTGCCGGCGCGCTTTCCAGCAGAGCCTGGGTCTGTTCGACCGACAAGGCCTTGGGCAGGCCACGGGGCGCTTTGGGCGCGCGTACGCCCGCGACGGGATTGCCGGCCAGTTCGACGGCCGGCGCCCACCATTGATAGAAACCGCGCCACGCCGCGAGTGTGCGGGCGAGACTGCGCGGACCGCGGCCCTGCGCGTGCAGGCGCGCGACGAACTGCCGGATGTGGCCGTTGCCAAGCTTGTCGAGCGGCAGACCGGCCTTGTCGGCCAGTTCGCGCAGAAAATGCAGTTCGCGCCGGTAGCCGTCCAGCGTATGGGGCGAGTACCGGCGGTTGGTCTCCAGATGGCGCAGCCAGGCGCGCATCGGATCCGGCAGCGGGGGCGGATTGTTGGCTTGCTCGGTTACTTGCTCGGCTTCTTGCTCCGCATTCTGCTCGGCGTTCTGCATCGCGTTGTCCTTGTCCGCCCCGGCAGCCCTACGCCTTGGGCGAGGCCGGATTCAACCGGTGCAAAGCCGCCGACGCCAGCTGGCCGACGGATTCAAGAAACGTCGTGCCCATTTCCGGCGTGAAACGTTCCGGGTCATCTGAACCCAGCACCAGCAGGCCCACGGCCGCGCCGTCGGCTTCAAGGCGCAGGGGAACCAGCGCCAGCGACTTGGGCTTGGCGTCCAGCCACGCCACTGCTTCGAAGGCGGTGTCGGCGCCGACATAAGGTGTTTTCAGGCTGTCGGTGAAGGTGCGCACGTCATCGGATACGGGCTCGCCGTAGCCGTGATCGGGCAGGTCAGACAGGTTCCACAGGCGCAGCGCCACGTGGTTCAGTTCGAACTGTTCGGCCAGGCCCAGCGCGATTTCGCCGGGCACCAGTTGCGGATCGCATTCGGACAGCAGGCGGCAGCACCACTTGGCCACGTGCGAACCGATGGTCTCGTTGGCGGTGGCGTTGCGGACCAGTTCGTTCAGGCGCCATTCGAGTTCGCGGGTGCGCTCGCGCAGCGTGAGGATCTGGCGTTCGCCCAGCGAGATGGCGCGCGAACCGTGCGGATGCGGCACCTGCAGGGTGGCGAAGACTTCGGCGTGTTCGTCGAAGAAGCCGGGGTTCTCTTGCAGGAAGGTTGCGATGTCCTGGGCGGTGAAAGCGGTATCGGTCATAGAGTTATCGGTTCAGCGCCATGGAAAAGACGAGCTTGTCGATGTCGACCTGGCCCGTGAAGACGGATTCGGCCGGGCCGGTCATGCGGAGTTGTTCGCCGTTCCAGGCGACGGTCAGCACGCCGCCGAGCGCTTGTACGCGCACGGGCGAATCGAGCAGGCCGCGGCGGATGCCGGCCGCGACGGCGGCGCAGGCGCCCGTGCCGCAGGCCAGTGTTTCGCCGACACCGCGCTCGAAGACGCGCAGGCGGATGTTGTTGCGGTCGACAACCTGCATGAAGCCGGCGTTGACGCGGCGCGCAAAGCGCGGATGGGTTTCGATCAGCGGCCCCAGCACGGCGACGGGCGCGGTGTCGACGTTGTCGACGACCTGCACGGCGTGCGGGTTGCTGATGGCGACGGCGGACAGAGTGACCGTGCGGGGAAATCCGGCGGGGGCGTCGAGGTCCAGTTCCCAGAGGGTGTCCTGGCCCTGCGTGACGGAAGGCAGGCCGGTGGTGTCGAAGGGCAGTGCGGCCGGATCGAAGCGGGTGCTGCCCATTTCCACGGTGACCTGCTCGTCGTCGCCTTCGTCCAGGACGAGGATGCCGGTGGCGATCTCGGCGCGAAGCGGATTGCGGTCGGACAGGCCTTGCTCGTGCACGAAGCGCACGAAGCAGCGGGCGCCATTGCCGCAGTGCTCGACCTCGGATCCGTCGGAATTGAAAATGCGGTAGCGGAAGTCGGCGTCCGGCCGCGTGGCGCGTTCGACCAGCAGGATCTGGTCGGCGCCGACGCCGAAGTGGCGGTCGCCGAGGGCGCGCGCGCGTTCGGGCGTCATCTCGATGGTCTGGCGGACCCCGTCGAGCACAACGAAATCGTTGCCCGCGCCGTGCATTTTGGTGAAGTTCCAGTTCATCTGCGGATTATCCCCCATTCTCGCGGTGCGGCGAGTGCGCGCCGCGGTTCAGTACAGCTTGGCTTCGCCTTCGGGGCGTGTCTTGAAGCGGCGGTGCACCCAGTAATACTGGCTGGGGCAGCGGCGCACCCAGGATTCGAGTTCGCGGTTCAGGCGGGCGGTGGCCGCTTCCAGCGTGTCGTCGCCCGGAAAGTCGTCAAGTGGCGGCAGCACGTCGACATGGTACTTGCCGGTGTCAGGATTCCAGAACCCCACGATAGGCAGGACGGCGGCGTTCCATTTCTGGGCGAGCTGCGCTGTGGCGAGCAGCGTGGCGGCGGGCACACCGAAAAACGGCACGAAGACCGAGCCCTGCCGGCCGAAGTCCATGTCGGGCAGGTAGTAGACCGGGCGCGGGGCGCGCAGGTGCCGGATCAGGTCGCGCACGCCGTCCTTGCGGCTGACCAGGAATACTTCATTGAAGCGCGCGCGCCCGGCGGCCACGACGGCGTCGATGTGCGGGTCGCTTTGCGGCGTATACATGGTGGCCGCGCTGGGCACTTCCATGGTCAGGCGGGTGGCGGCGGCGTCCAGCGCGATGAAGTGGGGCGCAAGCAGGATGACCGAGCGGCCCTCGGCCGTCAGCGCGTTGATGCGGTCGGCGCCGGTCTGCGTGACCATCTCTTTGATGGCCTCGGGCGTGCCGTACCACAGCACGCCGCGGTCGACAATGGATTGCGCCAGCGCGCGGAAGTGATCGGCCACCCACTGTTCACGCACGGCCTCGGGCTGGTCGGGAAAGCTCAGTTCAAGATTGCGGCGGACGATGCGCGCGCGCGACTTGGCCAGCCGCGGCGCCAGCCAGCCCAACACCGCGCCGATGCGCAGGCGCGTCGACGGCTTGATGCGGCCGAACCATTTCAGCAGGGTAACCAGCGTGCGCGTTTTTCTATCGTTCATGGATGTGGATGGAGACCGGACGGCGGGATAAGCCAGGGTTCAAGCGGTCGGGGGCGCCGGTTCAGCGTCGGGTGCCGGGGTGGCGCCGCGCGGAGTCTTGTAGCGGTTGTAGCTCCAGAGGTACTGGTCGGGGCAGCGGCGGATCAGCGTTTCCATCGCGGCGTTGATGAGGGCGGCCTGGGCCTCGGGCTCGGCGGGCAGCGGCTCGGGCACGCGCACGTAGTGGATGCGCCAGCCTCGGCCCTTGGGCAGGCGTTCGCCGGCCGTAAGGATGATGGGGACGTTGGTCTGCGATGCAAGCTTGCCGGGCAGCGTCATGGTGTAGGCCAGGCGCCCGAAGAACGGCACCCACACGCCGTCGCCCACGCTGGGCGCCTGGTCGGGCAGCATGCCGACGGATTCGCCGCGTCGCAGCGCGCGCACGAACTCCCGCACGCCCTGCATGTTGGCGGGCACCGCATTGACGGCCGAGCTGTTGCGCGCCGTTTCCAGCAAGGGCGCCAGCGCTTCCTTGCGCGGGGGGCGGAACATCACCGTCATGGGCATCTGGCGGGCCAGGTAGCGCGCGGTGATCTCAAAGCAGCCCAGGTGCGGCGTCAGGAACAGGATGCCGCGGTTCTCGGCGCGGGCGGCGGCGACCACGTCGTCATCGTCGGACACCACCTGCGCCAGGCTTTCCTGGTTGCGGAACCAGACGCGGGGATTCTCGAGAATCATTGCGCCGGCTTCGGCCGCCGCGCGCCGGGCGAACGCCGCGCCGGGGTAGCCCGCCTGCGCCGCATTGGCCTGCAGGCGCCGCCGGTACTTGCCCGGCAAGGCGTAGATGGCGCGTCCCGCGAACCTTCCGATCGCATGCGCGACGGGGAGCGGCAGGGCGGCAAAAAGTCGGAACAGAGGCAGCAACATGCGTCAAAAGGTTGAAATCGGGCAGGGTAGTACGGCTGATCGAGGCATATGGATACACCCCGGCAACAAGCATAAGAACGGCATTTTCGCTTAAAATGCGCCCAGTCGCCGAGTTAACCGACAACTTGCGGGGCGACGGCAAGGGTACTGCGCTTCGCGCAGCCTGCGCCAAATCCGCTAAAGCGTCGCGCCCAGTTGGCATTGCATTGCAGACCGGGGTGCAACGCGCCTCGAGAACCTATGCGCCGGCAAGACCGGACAATAAGGACGCATCTGTGGCCAACAACGATTTTCTCTTCACTTCCGAATCCGTCTCCGAAGGGCACCCCGACAAGGTTGCCGACCAGATCTCCGATTCGATCCTCGACGCCATCTTCACGCAAGACCCGAACGCGCGTGTCGCAGCCGAAACGCTGTGCAACACCGGTCTCGTCGTGCTGGCTGGCGAAATCACCACCACCGCCAACGTCGACTACATCCAGGTCGCGCGCGACACGATCCGCCGCATCGGTTACGACAACACCGAGTACGGCATCGACTACAAGGGTTGCGCGGTGCTCGTCGCCTACGACAAGCAGTCGCCCGACATCGCGCAGGGCGTGGACCGCAGCTCGGAAGACTACCTGAACCAGGGCGCCGGCGATCAAGGCTTGATGTTCGGCTACGCCTGCGACGAAACCCCCGACCTGATGCCCGCGCCGATCTGGTACGCGCACCGCCTGGTGCAGCGCCAGAGCGAACTGCGCAAGGACGGCCGCCTGGGCTGGCTGCGTCCGGACGCCAAGTCGCAGGTCACGTTCCGCTACGTCGACGGCCGTCCCGCCGAAGTCGACACCGTGGTGCTGTCGACCCAGCACGCGCCCGAAGTCTCGCAAGAGACCATCCGCGAAGCGGTCATCGAAGACATCATCAAGCCCAGCTTCCCCGAAGGCCTGATCACGCCCAAGACCAAGTTCCTGGTCAACCCGACCGGCCGCTTCGTCATCGGCGGCCCGCAAGGCGATTGCGGCCTGACCGGCCGCAAGATCATCGTCGACACCTACGGCGGCGCTTGCCCGCACGGCGGCGGCGCGTTCTCGGGCAAGGATCCGTCCAAGGTCGACCGTTCGGCCGCCTACGCCGCCCGTTACGTGGCCAAGAACATCGTGGCCGCCGGTCTGGCGCGCCAGTGCCAGGTGCAGGTCAGCTACGCCATCGGCGTGGCCGAACCCATCAACATCACCGTCTACACGGAAGGCACCGGCGTCATCCCCGACGACCAGATCGCCAAGCTGGTGCGCGAGCACTTCGACCTGCGTCCGAAGGGCATCGTGAACATGCTGGACCTGCTGCGCCCGATCTACACCAAGACCGCCGCCTATGGCCACTTCGGCCGCTCCGAGCCCGAGTTCTCGTGGGAAGCCACGGACAAGGTCCAGGAACTGAAGAAGTCCGCCTGACGCGATCCAGGATCCGCGATGCGGATAACGAAAAGCGCCCGATTGGGCGCTTTTTCGTTTTGTGCCGCCGATGAACGGGGTTCTTGATTCACGGCGCGCGCCGGCCGGGCCGGGCTTCTGCCGTGGCTGCGCGCGGCGTCAAAGACCCCAGGCCGACAGATCCGGATGCAGCGGCGTTGGAGACAGCACCGTTTCCAGCGCCGCTGCGCAGTCCAGCAGCGCGGCGTCACCGCCTGCGGGCGCCAGCAGTTGCACGGCGCACGGCATGCCGTCCATGTCCAGGCCCGCCGGCAGTGCAACGGCCGCCGCGCCCAGGAAGTTGGCCGGGCGCAGCAGCTTGCCCAGGCCGGCGTGGCGCGTGTCCTGCGCGTCCAGCGCCTGAGCGGCCTGATCGCTGGCGGGCATGAGCAGGGCGTCAACGCCCCGCATCGCTGTTTCGAAAGCCGCTATGTCGGCCTGGCGGCGCAGCACCGCGGCCTCGTAGCTGGCTTGCGTGATCCGGCCGCCAGCGGCGATGCGCGCGCGCACCACGTCCCACAACGGTTGCGAGGCGTCTTCGGCCAAAGCGCCGAAATAGCGGAAGGCCTCGTACGCCAGCACCAGCGAGTTGTCTTCCGCCATGCGCGCAAACGACAGCGAGGCGGGCGGGTGCCAGGCGGTGGGCGTGAAGCCAGCCTCGGCCAGGCGTCCCTGCGCCGCGTGCCAGGTTTGCAGCGCCTCGTCGGTCAGCGGGGCCGGCCAGGCCTGCGGCGCCAGTACGGCGACGGCGCCCGGCTGGCGCGCGGCGGTGTGACGCAGGCTGGTGAAGCGGGCGGCCGGCAGCGCCAGCGTGGCGCCGTCATCGACGTCCGGGGCGGCCAGCAGTTGGGTCAGGAGGCGGGCGTCGCCCACGCTGCGCGCGATCGGGCCCAGCACGTCCAGCGTGTCGGACAGCGGCAGGCAGCCCGCGCGGCTGATAAGGCCGGAGGACGGCTTGTAGCCGACCACGCCATTCAACGCCGCCGGCGCGCGCACCGAGCCGCCGGTGTCGCCGCCCAGCGCCAGCGGCGCCAGACCGGCCGCGACCGCCACGCCCGCGCCGCTGGACGAGCCACCCGGCGCGCGCGCGACCGTTGCGTCCCACGGATTGCGGGCGGTGCCCTGCGTCGGGTTCTGTCCCGACAGCCCGAACGCGAACTCCGTCATGCGCGTCTTGCCCAGGATCACCATGCCTTGCGCCGCCAGCCCGCGCGTTGCCGCGGCGGTTTCCGTGCTGACGACGCCGGCGCGCGCCTGCGAGCCGCCGGTGCACGGCGTGCCTTCCCACTGCACGCTGTCCTTCACCGCGACCGGCACGCCATGCAGCGGGCCCAGAGTGATGCCGGCGTCCAGCAAACGGTCTGCCGCCTCAGCCTGCGCCAGCGCGCGCTCGGCCGTGACCACGCTGTAGGCGGCCAGTGCGGCGCCGCGCTCGATGCGGTCGAGGAAATACAGGGTAAGGTCGCGCGACCGGAGCTTGCGCTCGCGGATGGCGCGGGCAAGCTGGCGGGCGTCCTGGAAATGCAGAGTGGTGTCTTGGGCGGGCATGTGTCTCGTCGAAATGGAAAAAGCCTTCCGGTCCTCGGCGGGACCGGAAAGCGATCTGATCGGGATGGCTGGGCGGGATGGCCTACCGGGGCTGGTCTATTTCAGGACCTGGCCTTTCGTCTCGGGCATGCGGATGAAGGTGATCAGCGTGATCACGGCGCCCGCCAGCACGTAATAGAAGAACCAGCGCTCCATGCCCTTGCTTTGCAGCCAGGTCAGCAGGTAGGGCGTGGTGCCGCCCAGCAGCGCGACGACCAGGTTGTACGGCGTGCCGATGCCGACGGCGCGCACGCTGGTGGGAAACTGCTCGGACATGATGGCCGGGGCGATCGCGGTGTACATCGCGTAGAGCACCAAACCGAACAGTTCGACGGCCAGGATCGAACCGAATGACGGCCCGAGCGTGGTCATGACCGGATAGAAGAAGATCAGGTAGCCGGCGGCAAAGAAGATCAGTTGGGGCTTGCGGCCGATGCGATCGGCCAGCATGCCGAACAGCGGCTGCACCAGCATGAATACGATCAGCGCGACGGTGTTGGCCGCAAACGCGGTCTTGGGGTCGGCGCCAACCTGCCGGATGGCGTAGGTGGGCACGTAGGCAACGAAGATGTAGAACGCGAACGTGGTCAGCACCGAGAAGCCCACGATGCGCAGCACTTCGCGCGGATGGTCGCGCAGCAGCGTGCGCAGGGGCTGCTTTTCGATGCCGGCCTTCTTGGCGTGCGAGAAGGCTTCGGTTTCCGGGATGGCACGGCGGATCCACATGCCGGCCAGGCCGCCCAGCGCGCCCAAGAGGAACGGGATGCGCCAGCCCCACTCGGCCATTTCGGCCTTGGTAAGAACGGTGGTCAGGATCCAGCCCACGGCCGAGGCGGCCAGGATGCCGACGGCGGCGCTGAAGAAGACGAAGCTGGAATAGAAGCCGCGCTTGTTCGGCGGCGCCATTTCCGCCAGGAAGGTCGTGGCCGAGGCATACTCTCCGCCCAGCGACAGGCCTTGCAGCAGGCGCGCGGCGGTCAGCAGCAGCGGCGCAGCGATGCCGATGGTGGCGTAGGTCGGCGTGATGGCGATGATGAGCGAGCCGCCCGCCATCATCAGGATCGTCAGGCCCAGCGCGGCCTTGCGGCCGTAGCGGTCGGAGAAGATGCCGAGCACCCATCCGCCCACCGGACGCATGAAGAAGCCCACCGCGAAGATGCCGAACGTCGCAAGCAGGGCAGTGGTTTCGTTGCCGGGCGGGAAGAACTGGCTGGAAAAGAAAATGGCGAACGACGCGTAGATGGTCCAATCGAACCATTCCACCGCATTGCCTACACTACCGGCCAGAATCGTGCGGCCGCGCGAAACGGGCGGGGCGCTTGCGCCTTGCGCCGCGCGCAAGGTTGCGGATGTGCTGCTCATGACGTCCTCAAATTGTGTTTTGTTTTTTGGTCAAATAGACCAGTAAATTTTGTGTTTTTATCAATGCGCGAACGTTAGATTAATGGATATGGTCACGTCAAGTAAGGGTAATTCCCTAAGCGCCGCGTTGGACGACACGGATCTCGCGTGCCTCGTCGCGCTGCAGGCGCAGCCTCGCGCGTCCTGGCGCGAGCTGGGCGCGGCGACCGGCATCGCCGAGCGAACCGTCGCGCGGCGCATCAAGCGCCTGATGGACGCGGACGCGCTGCGCGTCATCGCGGAACCGGACCCGCTGGCCACCGGCCGCGGCGTGGTGTTGCATGCCTGGGTGCGCTGCCGGTCTGGCCGGGTGCCGGACGTGGCCGACCAACTCGCGAAGCTGGACATCAGCCAGCTCGTGGTGACGCTGGCCGGTTCCGCCGATCTGATGGCCGAGCTGACGCTGGCCGACGCGGCCGATATGCCGGACGTCGTGACCCACGTGCTGCCGTCCATCGACGGGGTGGAGCACGTGGAGGCGCGGCTGGTGCTTCGGCCGTTCCGGCGCGCGGGCCAGTGGCGGATTCAGCCGACGTCTGAAGGCGATGCGGACGCGCCGCTGCTGTCCCCGCCAGCCGCGCTGACCGATCCCGAGCAGCGCATGGTGTCGCACCTGATGCGCGACGGCCGCGCCAGCCTGGCGGAACTGGCCGAGCGATCCGGTGTCAGCGAACCCACCGCGCATCGCCTGCTGCAGAACCTGGTGGAGCGCCGGGCGCTGAGCTTTCGCGTGGAAGTCGAGCCGGCGCTGGTCGGATTTCCGGTGGAAGCGGTGATCTCGGTGCAGGTGCGCCCGCAAACCGTGGACGCGCTGGCCGCGCATCTGGCGCTCGACCCGAATACCCGCTGCCTGTTCGGCACCAGCGGCGCATCGCAGCTCTTCTGGCACGTGCTGTGCCGCGACAGCCTGCATCTGTGGGACGTGGTGACGCGGCGGCTGGGCGAGCTGGACGGCGTGCTGAACAGCGAAGTCGGCGTGGTCATGCGCGCGCACAAACGCTGCGGCATCGTGCGCGCGGGCGCGCGGCTGGGGGCGGACGCCGCGTGATGTTCACGGGGGGGCGCCTTCGGCCCTTCGGCCCTTCGGCCCTTCAGACCCTTCAGACCCTTCAGACCCTTCAGACCCTTTCGGCGGCCACATTTCCAGGCGGCCGCCCAGGTTCTCCGGGCCCGCTACGCCCCGAGATACGCGCGCGCCAGCGCGCCGTCCTTCGCGATGTCTTCGGCGGCGCCGTGCGCGGCGACCCGGCCGGATTCCAGCACGTACGCGCGGTCGGCCAGCGACAGCGCCAGCGCCGCCATCTGGTCCACCAGCAGGATGGTCATCGACTCCTTGCGCAGCCGGTCCAGCGCATCGAACAGCTCGTCGATGATCTTGGGAGCCAGGCCCAGCGACGGCTCGTCCAGCAGTAGGATCACGGGCTTGGCCATCAGGCCGCGCGCGATCGCCAGCATCTGTTGTTCACCGCCCGACAGCAACCCCGCGCGCTGGTGCAGCCGTTCGCGCAGCCGCGGAAAGCGCGTCAGCATTTCCTCGACACGCGCCTCACGATCCTGCGGATGCAGGAAGGCGCCCAGGCGGATGTTGTCCAGCACGCTCAGTCCGGGAAACACCTGGCGTCCTTCCGGCACCAGCACCAGGCCGCGCGCCACGATGCGATCAGCGGCCAGACCGTGCAGCTCCTGACCCTGCAGGTGCATGCCGCCCTGCGCGGGCCGGTGCAACCCGGCGAGCGTGCGCATCAGCGTGGACTTGCCCGCGCCGTTCGCGCCCAGCAGCGCCACCATCTCGCCTTGCCTGACCTGCAGGTCGATGCCGTGCAGCACGGGATTGGCGCCGTAGCCGGTCGTGAGATTGCCCACACCCAGCACCTCGGGCGGCAGCGCCTCGCCCGCCGGCCTGCGCCGCGCGGCGGGCGCCCGGCGCGCGGCCTCGTCGCCCAGATAGGCCTGCCGCACTTCCGGCGATTGCTGGATCGCGGCGACGCTGCCCTGCGCCAGTTCGCGTCCGGCGTCGATCGCCACGATGTGGTCGGACACGCCCATCACCAGCGTCATGTCGTGCTCGACCAGCAGCACGCCCGCGCCCGCCTCGGCAATGCGCCGCAGCAGCCCGGCAAGCCGCGTCTTGTCCTCGCGCGACAGGCCCGCTGCGGGCTCGTCCATCAGCAGCACGTCGGCATCGGTGGCCAGCGCGCGCGCAATCTCCACCAGCCGCCGGTCCACGTGCGGCAGGTCGGCCGCGGGAATGTCCAGCGCGCCTTCGTAGCCGCAGAACGCGAGCAGGGCGCGCGCGCGTTCGCGCACGTCGGGCGCCAGGTAGCGGCGCGACGCCAGCAGCCCGCCCAACCGTCCGCGCAGCATGCCCAGCGCGACGTTGTCTTCGACGCTCAGCGTGTCGAAGAGCTGCGAGGTCTGGTAGGTGCGTGCAATGCCGCTGCGCGCCACGCGATGCGCGGGCAGCGCGGCCAGCGGCGCATCGCCCAGCGCCACGCGGCCGCTGGTCGGTTGGTAATAGCCGCTCAGCATGTTGATGACGGTGGACTTGCCCGCGCCGTTGGGGCCGATCAGCGCCGTCACCGCACCGGGCGGCACCGTGAACGACACGGCCTGCACGGCGCGCACGCCGCCGAAGGTCATGGTGAGCGCGTCGGCCTGCAACGTGCGGCGCGCACGCGCGGTCGCAGGCAACGCGCCGTGGCGCGGCGCAAGCCCTTGCGTCTGCGCGCGCCGCCGCCAGCGCGCCAGCAGCCCGGCGGCGCCTTCGGGCGCGGCCCATAGCACCACCAGCAGGAAGGCGCCGAAGAACAGCAGCCGGTATTCCTCCAGGCTGGACAGCACTTCGGGCAGCAGGCCCACCACCACCGCACCCAGCAGCGGCCCGGCCAGCGAGCCCGCGCCGCCGATGGTCACCGCCAGCACGAAAAGAATGGACTGCATGAAATTGAAGTTGTGCGGCGTGATCATGCCCGTGAGCGGCGCATACAGCCCTCCCGCCAGGCCGACCACCGCGGCCGACACCATGAAGGCCACCGCTTTGACCACCAGCGGATTGATGCCGATGGATTCGCTTGCTGTCTCGCTGTCCTTGACCGCGCGCATGGCCGCGCCCCACGCGCCGCGCGACAGCAGCGCATAGCCGATCAGCGCGGCAAACACCGCCACGATGGCCAGCATGGCCACGCCGCGGTCGCCGCCCAGGCTGCCGATAGCGGGCTGCACAATGCCCATCAGGCCGTTCTGCCCGCCCGTGACCGAGCCGCCTTCGATCAGCGCGTGTTCCACGATGAAGCCGAAGGCGATGGTGATCATCGCCAGATACGGGCCTTTCACGCGCAGCGCGGGCACGGCGAGCAGCAGGCCGAACGCGCCACACACCAGCGCGGCGGCCGGCCACGCCAGCCAGAAGCTCCATTCGGCCTGGCCGGTCAGGATCGCGACGGTGTACGCGCCGATGGCATAAAAGCCCGCGTGGCCGAACGACATCTGGCCGGTCAGACCCAGCAGCACGTTCAGGCCGATGCCGGCCAGCGCCAGCAGCGCCACATTGCCCAGCACGAAAACGTAGTAGCCGTTGACGGTGGCGGCCAGTATCAGCGCCGCCACGGCCAGCAGGGCATACAGCGCCGGCGGCAGCCAGCGCATTGCGGATTGCTTGTTCATCAGACCTTCCTCACATCGGCGCGCCCGAACAGGCCATTGGGCAGCACGGCCAACATGACGATCACCAGCGTGAAGCTGATGATCTGCGTATACCCGGAGCCCAGCGCCACGGTGATCAGCGCTTCGACCACGCCAAACAGCAGGCCCGCAATCATCACGCCCCACGCGCTGGTGATGCCGCCCAGGATGGCGACCACATAGGCCTTCAAACCGAACAGCGTGCCCATGTCCGCCTGCACGTTAAAGAGCGGCGCGACCAGCGCGCCGGCCACGCCCGCAAACAGCGTGGACACCGCGAAGGCGGCCATGATGGCGTGGCGCACGGGAATGCCCATCAGCCGCGCCGCGTTCGGGTTCTGCACCACGGCCAGCAGCGCCACCCCCCAGCGCGTGCGGCGCGACAAGGTGTGTAGCGCAGCCGCCAGCGCCAGACCCACCACCGGGATCAGCAGTTGCAGCGGATAGATGCCCAGGCCCAGCCCGCCGATCTCCAGCGGCGATTGCGCCAGCGGAGAGGGCAGGCTGCGCGGCTCCTTGCCAAACGTGAACATGACCACGTTGTCCAGCACGATGCCCAGCGCCACTGTGGACATGAGCCACGCATTGGAGCCGCGGCTGGCAAACGGCCGCACTGCCAGCCGCTCCACGACCAGGCCGTACAGCGCGCAGAGCGCCAGCGCAAACAGCAGCGCCACGGCCAGCGGCCAGCCCAGCATCTGGGCGAACGTGTAGGTCAGCACGGCGCCCAGCATCATGGAACTGCCCTGGGCGAAGTTCACTGTGCCGGACACGGCATAGGTCAGGTAAAAGCCCAGGGCCATCAGCCCGTACATGCTTCCCAGTCCCAGGCCGCTGACGATGGCGGACATCAACAACATGCGCGTCTCCCGCGGCGTCTGGCCGCTTTACTGCACGCCCTTGACGGGCAGGATGCGGTTGTCGATGAACTGCGTCCACACGTAGTCGTCCTCACGCAGCGCATCGTGCGAGGCCGGCGTGAAGGGCTGCTCATACGTCTTGATCAGGCCTTCGTACTTGCCGATCTTGTAGAACCCCTGGCGCACCGCGTCGCCATCGGTCGAGCCGGCCTGCGCGATGGCCAGCGCGGCAAGCTGCATGCCGTCGTACGCGTTGGCCACGCCAACGGCCGGGGTGATGTCCTGCGGACCCTTGATGTCGGAATACTTGGTCTTGAGCGCCTGCATCACCTTGTCGCCCACCGGCCCCTGCTTGCCGAAGAAGCTGTAGGTCTGCACGAAGTGCACGTTCTTGGCGTTGGGACCGGCCAGTTCCGTAAAGCGGCCGCCGGCCGGGCCCCAATGCGACACGATCGGCACCTTCCAACCCATGCGGTCCAGCGACTTCACCACCTGCGCGGACGGCCCCACGTTGCCGACCAGGAACAGCGTGTCGGCGCCGGCGGCCTTCAGGCGGCTCAGTTGCGGCACGATGTCCAGATCGTTGGGCTGGAATTTTTCGACGCCGGCGGGCGTGATCTTGGCGGTGGCCAACGCGGCGTTCAAGCCTTTCTCGTTGGATTCGCCCCAGGGGTTGTTCACCAGGATCATGCCGGGCTTGGCGCTCTGGAACGTCTTCTGCGCGTACTGAACCATCGCGCTGTCGACGATCTCGTCCATCGCCGACACGCGGAACACGAAGTTGGGATTGCCCTTGTTCTGCGTGATGGCGGTGCCCGCGGCCCACGGCCCCATGAACGGCACCTTCTCCTGGTTCACGATGGGAACGATGGCCATCGAGACCGGCGTGTCCAGGCCGCCGAACAGCACGGCGACCTTTTCCTTGTAGATCAGCTCGCGCGCGGCGGCCATGCCCTTGGCAGGATTGCCTTCGTCGTCGCGGCGCACCAGCACGACCTGGCGGCCGTCCAACAAGCCGCCGCGCGCGTTGATCTCGTCAATGGCGACGGTGATGCCGCGGGTCAGCGCTTCGCCGGCGCGCGCCGACTCCCCGGACAGCGCGGTGATCAGACCGATCTTGATCGGGTCCGCTGCCAGCGCCGGCTGCGAGGCAAGGCCCGCGGCGAAAAGCGCGGCGGCGGCCGCGTGGCGCATGAAGGAACGACGGGTCGGGGTCATCGGGACACTCCTGAAAAAGTGGAATGAATCTTGCATGGGGTTAAGTGCTGCTTCGTTCCCTTATGCAAGATCCATGCCACCTGATCCGCGTTCATTGCTGCTTGCCGTTTTCGCCCCGCCGCCGCTGGGCGCGGGCAGCGCAGACGGGATATGTGCACACCGATGTCAGGATTTTGTCGCCAAAACCGCAGCGATTTTGTTCACAATCATGCTTCAGGATTTGCACCAAAATGAATCCATCCTCGCTTCCAAGCACTAAACCGGGGCGCGACGGCAACGCCGCCTGGACGCCGCAACCGCTGGCCTGCCACGGCCGCTTCCCGTACCGCGCCATCGCGGGCCGCGCCGACTATTCGTGGCCGAACGGCGCGCGCCTGGCCGTGTACCTGGGCTTCAACATCGAGCACTTCGCGTTCGGGGAAGGACTGGGCGCGGAACTTGGCCCGGCGTCGCCCCATCCGGACGTCCTGAACTACGCCTGGCGCGAATACGGCAACCGCGTGGG
The DNA here is from genome assembly GCF_040775605.1 of Achromobacter animicus. NCBI lineage: Bacteria > Pseudomonadati > Pseudomonadota > Betaproteobacteria > Burkholderiales > Alcaligenaceae > Achromobacter > Achromobacter animicus. The sequence continues at coordinate 5,941,453 of NZ_JAYGJK010000001.1, read as the reverse complement.
CGCGTGGCGCTGCCTGGAACTCTTTGACGAGCTGCGCCTGCCGGCCGGCGTGCTGATCAACACCGCGCTGTATGAGCATTGCCCCGATCTGGTGGACGCCTTCCTGGCGCGCGGCGACGAGCTCATCGGACATGGCTACAGCAACGCGCACCGGCAGGGCGGATTGCCCGAGGACGAGGAACGCGCGCTGCTCGCGCACTGCCGCGATCGCATCCTGCGGCACGCGGGCAGCGAGCCGGCGGGCTGGCTGTCGCCGTGGATTTCGGAAAGCCACGCCACGCCCGACCTGCTGGCCGAGGCGGGCTACCGCTACACCCTGAATTGGTGCCACGACGACCAGCCCATGCGTATGCGCACCCGCGCGGGCGACCTGTGGGCCATTCCGTATCCGCAGGAGCTCAACGACATTCCGATGATCATGGGCCGCAAGATGGATGCGCGCGATTTTGCCGATATGATCCTTGACCAGTTCGAGGAGATGCGCGCGCAGGCGGTTCGCCAGCCGCTGGTCATGGGCATTGCGCTGCATCCCTACATCGTGGGCCAGCCATACCGGTTGCGTCACCTGCGGCGCGCGCTGGCGCCACTGGCCGCCGCCCGTGACCGTGGCGAGATCTGGTTCACCACGCCAGGCGAGATCTGCCGGCATGTGGACGGCTTGCCGCCGGGTGTGATCGTTTAGGAGCCGCAGTGCCAAGTCCAACCCAATCCCGCCGCGCCGCCGCCGCGCGGTCCAAGCCCCCCAAGCCCGCCGCGGACGATGACGTCCTGCCCGACGCCGACATGGAACGCCGCATCTGCGAAGCGGTCTACGAAAGCGTGATGAGCCAGCGCCTGACGCCTGGCACCAAGCTGCCCGAGGCCGCGATCTGCGACCTGTTCGGCGTATCGCGATCGGTGGCGCGCAAGGCGTTGCAGCGGCTGGCGCACGAGCACGTCGTGGACCTGCACCACAACCGCGGCGCGGTGGTGGCCGAACCCACGCCCGAGGACACCCGCCAGATCTTCCAGGCGCGCCGCGCGCTGGAGGCGGCCTTGCTGCCGTTGGCCGCGGCCCGCGCCACGCGCGCCGACTACGCCTCGCTGCGCAAGCAGTTGCGTGACGAGCATGCGCTGCTGCACCGCGCCGGGCAACCGGCCTGGGCACGGCAGGCCAGCGCGTTTCACGTGCGGCTGGGCGAACTGTCCGGCAACACCATCCTGCACGGCTACCTGGCCGAGCTGGTCTCGCGCTGCTCGCTCATCGTGGCGCTGTACGAGCCGCCCGGCAACGCCGCCTGCGAACACGGCGAGCACGTGCTGATCGTGGACATGATGGAGCGCGGCGACGTAGCCGAAGCCGTGCGGACCAACGACAACCACCTGGCGGACCTGGAGCGGCGCATCAGCCTTGAGCGCCCGCAGCCCGCGCAAACACTTGCCCAGATGCTGGGACTGGCCTGACATGGAAATCGACTTCGACGCTATCACCGAATATCAGCGCTACAAGCTGATGGCCAGCCTGATCGTGCCCCGTCCGATCGCGCTAATCACGACGCTGTCCGAGACCGGCGTGGTCAACGCCGCGCCGTTCAGCATGTTCAACATGCTGGGCGAGGACCCGCCCATCGTGATGGTCAGCATCAACCGCCTGGAAGACGGCGGGCTGAAGGACACCGCGGTCAACATCGCGCGCGACCGCGAGTTCGTCGTTCACCTGACCGACGAAGCCATGGCCGAAAAGATGCACCGCTGCGGCGACCGCCTGCCCTCCGATGTCAGCGAACTGGCGCACGCGGGTCTGGACGCCGCGCCCAGCCACCGCGTCGCGCCGCCGCGCATCGTGCAGGCGCCCGTCGCGTTCGAATGCACGCTGTTCGAGACCATGGAGACCGCCAGCCGCCAGATCTTCATCGGCCAGGTGCGCTGGCTGCATGCGCGCGATGGCTTGATCGACACGGAGACGTGGCGCGTGCGCCTGCAGGATTACTTTCCGGTGGGCCGGTTTGGCGCCAGCTTTTACGTGCGGACGCGAGACCGTTACGCCATCGACGCGGAAAAGAACGCGCCGGCCAGCACGGCCATCGACGAGATCTGAGGCCTCACCACACGGCGGCGTCGGAGCCGGGCGCCCGCAGGCGGCGCGCAAAGCGTCGCGACAGGAAGTCCACGAACGCCAGCGTCTTGGCCGGCAGGTTCAGGCGTTCCGGGTACAGCGCGTGAATATCCGCGGGCGGCGTGCGCCAGTCGGTCAGCACTTCTTGCAACCGCCCCGCGCGCAGGTGCGCCGCCGTTTCCCATTCGGACCGCATGACAATGCCGTGGCCGTCCAGCGCCCATTCCAGCGCGCTCTGGCCGTCGTTTGAACTGACCGGGCCGCGCACCTTCACCGTTTCCGCGCGCGCGCCGGATTCCAGCCGCCAGGTGCCGTAGGCCACGTCGTTCTCGCGCACGACGATGCAGCGGTGGCGCTGCAGGTCGCCGGGGGCGCGCGGCTCGCCATGAATCTCCAGGTAGCGCGGCGACGCGCACAGCAGGCGCCGGTTTGAGGCGATCCTGCGCGCCGTCAGTCGCGCGTCCGGCAGGTCGCCGAAGCGCACCGCCACGTCAAAGCCTTCCTCGATCAGATTGAGCGGCCTGTCGGTCAGGCGCATCTGCACTTCCACGTCGGGAAACTGCCTGCAGAAATCCGAAACGGCGGGCACGATGTGCGCGCGTCCAAAGCCGAACGTCGCGTTCAGGCGCAGAAGCCCCTGCGGTTGGGCGCGGGCACTGGACACCGACCGTTCCAGCGCCTGCAGATCGGCCAGGATGCGCGCGCCTTCGGCCAAGTACAGCTCGCCTTCCTGCGTGACGCTGACACGTCGCGTGGTGCGGTTCAGCAAACGCACGCCCAGCCGCTGCTCCAGCTTGGCCAGCCGGGTGCTGATCGCGGGCGGCGTCAGCCCCAGTTCCCGCGCCGTGGCCGAGAGGTTGCCGTGCTTGACCACTAGCGAGAAGAAGGCGAGATCGGAGAGCGCGTCCATGGCGATTTATAAATTGAATTTAATAAAGATTTATAAATTCAACGAATTATAAGAACGAAACCGGCCTATACACTGGGTTCACCGATACAGAGCCGCGCCACGCGGCCACACGAGGAGACCCGAAATGAAGATAGCCAGATTGGCCGGCGCATTGTGCGCGGCCGTTGCCGCATCCTGTTGGGCCCATGCCGCCGCGGCCAGCAATGCCTTTCCCGAACGCGCGGTGACGCTGATCGTGCCGTTCGCGCCGGGCGGCAGCGTGGATATCGCGGCCCGCCTGATCGCCGACGCGTGGGCAAAGGAACTGGGGCAGAGCGTGATCGTCGAAAACCGCGCCGGCGCGTCCGGCAACATCGGCATGTCGGCCGTGGCGCGCGCAGAACCCAACGGCTATACGCTGGGCATCAACACCATGTCGCTGGCGATCAATCCGGCGCTCTTCAAGAACATGCCATTCGACACCGCGAAGGATCTGCGCTCGGTGGGAACGGTGGGCACGTCCCAGCACGTGCTGACGGTCACCAATTCGTTGCCCGTCGCGTCGGTGAGCGAGCTGCTGACGTACGTGCGTGCGCGTCCCGCGAACGAACTGAGCTTTGGCTCGGCCGGTACCGGCAGCACGTTCCACATGGCCGCGGAGCTCTTCAAGTCCGTATCCAAGACGCAGATCATGCACGTGCCGTACAAGGGCGGCGGCCCGGCCATGCTCGACACGATCAGCGGCCAGGTGCAGATGAGTTTTCCGGTGCTTTCCGCCGCCAAACCGCAGGTCGACGGCAAGAAGCTGCGCGCGCTCGGGGTGACCGGCACAAAGCGCTCGCCGCTGCTGCCCGACGTGCCGACCATCGCCGAGTCTGGTCTGCCTGGCTATGAATTCAACACCTGGTTCGTCGTCAGCGCGCCGGCCGGCACGCCGCAGGCGGTGATCGACACGCTGAACGCGAAGCTGGGGCAGGCGTTGAAAACGGACGCGCTGACGCAACGCATGCAGCGGGAGGGGTTTGAACCGCTGATCACCACGCCGGACAAGACCGACGCGATGGTGGCTGCCGAAATGACGCGCTGGTCCGGCATCGTCAAGGAAGCCGGCATCGAGGCGAACTGAACGCGCAGGATGCACCCGCAATAGCCGGCGGCAATACCGCCGGCCGCATTACCCGCCCGCGCGCACCGCGGGCGCCTCTTTCAAGCAAGGAAGCACAGACATGCCCGGCATGACGCTTTACGACAAACTGGTGGCCAGCCATGAAGTGGCCCGGATCGATGCGGAGCACGTGCTGCTTTACGTCGACCTGCACATCATGAACGAGTACACCAGTCCGCAGGCCTTCAGCGGCCTGGCCGCGCGGGGCCGCGACGTATTGCGCCCGGGCCAGCAGATGGCGGTGGTGGACCACATCATCCCCACGCATCCTGTGCCTTCCGCGCTGCGCGTGATTGCGGACGATGCGTCGTCGCGGCAGGCGCTGAACCTGAAGCGCAATTGCGATACGCAGCGCATCGCGCTCTTTGACACGACCGATCCGCTGCAAGGCATCGAGCACGTCATCGCGCCGGAACACGGCATGATCCTGCCCGGCATGGTGGTGCTGTGCGGCGACAGCCACACCACCACGTACGGCGCGTTGGGCGCGCTGGGCTTTGGCATCGGCACCAGCGAGGTCGAGCACATTCTGGCAACGCAGACGCTGGTGTACCGCGTGGCGCGCAACATGCGGATTCGCATCGACGGCGCGCTGCCGGCGCATGTGTCGGCCAAGGATCTGGTGATCTACATCGTGCATCGCATCGGCGCGCAGGGCGCGCGCGGCCATGCCGTGGAGTTCTGCGGCGAGGCGGTGGCCGCACTGTCGGCCGAAGCGCGCATGACCCTGTGCAACATGACGGTCGAAGCCGGCGCGCGCGCCGCGCTGATCGCGCCGGACGCCGTCACCGACGCCTACGTCACGGCGCACGCGCCGCAGCTGCGCGGCGCCATGCTGGACGACGCGCGCGCCTGGTGGGCCACGCTGCGCTCGGACGACGACGCGCGCTTCGATGTGGAACACGCGTTCGACGCGGGCCGCATCGCGCCGTTTGTGACGTGGGGCACGAGCCCCGATCAGGCAATGCCGGTCGATGGCGCCGTGCCGGATCCGCGGGACGAGCCCGACGCGCTGGCCCGGCTGGCGCTGGAAAAAGCCATGGACTACATCGGCCTGGCCGCGGGCGCGCCCATCGCGGGCGTGCCGATCGACCGCGTCTTCATCGGTTCCTGTACCAACGGCCGCATCGAAGACCTGCGTGTCGTGGCCGATCTGGCGCGCGGCAAAAAGGTGGCGGCGGGGGTGCGGGCGATGGTGGTGCCCGGTTCTGGCGCAGTGCGCGCGCAGGCCGAAGCCGAAGGGCTGGCCGCCGACCTGATCGCGGCCGGCTTCGAATGGCGCCAGTCCGGCTGCTCGATGTGCCTGGCCATGAACGACGACGTGTTGCGCCCCGGCGAGCGCTGCGCGTCCACCACGAACCGCAATTTCGAGGGACGCCAGGGGCGGGCAGGGCGCACGCACCTGATGAGTCCCGCAATGGCCGCAGCGGCTGCGCTGGCGGGCCGTATCGTCGACGTGCGCACCTGGGGAGACGCCAAATGAATGCCATGACCGAAGGCGTGGCCGCGCCGCTGCCGTATTCCAATCTGGACACCGACCAGATCATGCCCAAGCAGTTCCTGCGCATCATCGACAAGGCGGGGCTGGACAAGGGTCTGCTCTACGACCTGCGCTTTGACGAAGCGGGCGCGCCGCGGCCGGACTGCGTGCTGAACCAGCCTGCGTACGCGGGCACGTCCATTCTGGTGGCGGGGCCCAACTTCGGCTGCGGTTCCAGCCGCGAGCACGCCGTCTGGGGCTTGCAGCAGTTCGGCATCCGGGCGGTGATCGCGTCCAGCTTCGGCGAAATCTTCTACTTCAACGCGCTCAACAACGGCCTCTTGCTGGTGACGTTGCCACCGGCCGAGGTCGACGCCTTGCTCTCGAAGGTGTCCAATACGGCGGCTGGCGCAAACCGCGTCAGCATCGACGTGATGGCCGGGCAGGTGTGCGCGGCCGACGGCTGGACCGCACACTTTGACCTGCCGGCGCGGCATCGGCACATGTTCGCGCAGGGACAGGACATGGTGGGTGCAACGCTGCAGCAACTGCCCGAGGTCGAGCGTTTTGAAGCCCGCCATTGGGCGCGCTTTCCGTGGATGAAGGACGTGGCGCGTCAGGTGCGCGACCGGCTGGACGCCGCCTAGCGCGTGACGTGCGCGACAACAAAAGGAGATGACGCAGATGACCGCCTTTTTCGACCTGCAGGTGCGGCGCTTTCGGGCCAACGGCGTGGAGATCGCCGCGCGCATCGACGGCTCGGGTCCGCCCCTCTTGCTGTTGCACGGCCATCCGCAGACCCACGCCATCTGGCACCGCGTCTGGCCCGAACTGACGCGTCATCGGACTTGCGTGGCTGCCGACCTGCGCGGCTATGGCGACAGCGAGAAGCCCGCTGCCAGTGCCGACCACGCCGCGCATTCGAAGCGCACCATGGCGGCAGACATGGTGGCGCTGATGCGCGGTCTGGGCCATGACCATTTCGAGATCCTGGCGCATGACCGCGGCGCGCGCGTCGCGCACCGACTGGCGCTGGACCACCCCGAGGCCGTCTCGCGCATGATGCTGCTGGACATCGCGCCCACGCTGGATATGTATGAAGGCACGACGCGCGCTTTTGCGCAGGCCTATTTCCACTGGTTCTGGCTGATCCAGCCGGCGCCGGCGCCGGAAACGATGATCGAGCACGATCCCGTCTTCTATCTGCGGTCCGTGATGGGCGGTCGGCCGGGCGGACTGGCGCATTTTTCGGCTGAGGCCATGGCCGAATACGTACGCGCCGCGCGCCAACCCGGCTGGGCAACCGGCATTTGCGAAGACTACCGCGCGTCCGCCACGATCGACCTGGACCACGACAAGGCCGGCCGCGCGGCGGGCGAGCGCCTACGCATGCCGGTGCGCGCGATGTGGGGCGAGCGCGGCGCCGTGGGCCGAAACTTCGATGTGCTGGCCCTGTGGCGCGCGGTGGCCGACGACGTGACCGGCGGCCCGCTGCCCGGCGCGCACTATCTGGCCGAGGAAACGCCGGACGCGGTGCTGGCCGAAGCCAGAAATTTCTTCGGCTGGCGATGAAGGGACGGGGGCGCACCGCCTGTCAATCAAGCCTCGGCAGGCGATAGGGCTATCCAAAAAGGGACGCACCCCTGGTGTTAACCTTCGGCCCATGAATCGTTACTTCGCCGATCTTTCCGAATTGCCCGACGCCGAGGACGCCCAGCGCGCCTTCAAAGCGTCGGATTCACCCTGCGTGGCGGTGTGCTCCACGCTGTTCGACGACATCTGCCGGGGCTGCGGCCGCACCGCCATGGAAGTCGCCAACTGGGTGTTCATGTCGGAAGAAGAAAAGCGCGAAGTCTGGATCCGCATCAAGTCGCAAGGGTATCCGCGGCGCAACAACTGACGCGCTGCGCACTGACGCGCCGCCGCGCCTGGGCACGACCGCGCCGCCATCCCCATTGAAGCCACGTTAAAGACGCGAAGCCGCGCTTGCGTCCCCGTCTTGGGGTTGTCACATGGCGCAGGCTGAATAGCGCCATTGCCCACTTCCGGCTCCATCATGCGCATCGTTCTCGTCACGGATGCCTGGCATCCGCAAGTCAACGGCGTCGTCCGCACCTGGTCGACCATGCGGCAGATCCTCAGCGACTGGGGCCACGAGCTGATCGTGGTCAGCCCCGAGGGCAGCCGAACCATCCCCGCGCCCTCTGAACCCGATCTGCGGCTGTGCCTGCAACCCGGTCGGCAACTGCGCCGCATCCTGGGCGACACCATCCCCGACGCGCTGCACATCGCCACGGAAGGGCCGCTGGGTCTGGCCGCCCGGCGCATGGCGATGCGGCGGGGATGGCGCTTCACCACGTCGTTCCACACCATGTTTCCGGACTACCTGCAGGCGCGCATGGGCATTCCTGCCGCGCTGCCGTGGCGCTACCTGCGCTGGTTCCACCGGCCGTCGCAATGCGTGCTGGTACCCACGCCCACGGTGCGCGACATCCTGGTGCGACGGGGCCTGACGAATCTGCGCGTCTGGTCGCGCGGGGTCGATCCGCGCAAGTTCCAGCCCTCGGCCAGCCAGGCGTTCCAGGACCTGCCCCGGCCGGTCTGGCTGAGCGTGGGCCGCGTGGCCAAGGAAAAGAACCTGGATGCCTTCCTGTCCCTGGATCTGCCGGGCAGCAAGGTGGTGGTGGGCGCAGGACCTGACGAGGCCCGCCTGAAGAAGCGTTTTCCGGACGCGGTCTTCCTGGGCATGCAGCAGGACGGTGCGCTGCCCGGCTTTTACGCGGCGGCCGACGTGTTCGTATTTCCCAGCCTGACCGACACCTTCGGGCTGGTGATGCTGGAGGCCATGGCCTGCGGCACGCCGGTGGCGGCCTTTCGCAGCGAGGCGCCGCTTGCTGTGGTCGAGGAGGGCGTGACGGGCAGGCTGGACGACGATCTGAAGCGGGCCTGCCTGGCCGCGCTGCCGCTGCACCGGGACGCGGTGCGCGCGCGGGCGCTGACCCGCAGCTGGGATTCGGTCGCTTCGGACCTGCTGGACGCACTGGTGCCGCTGACCCAGGGCGATTCGCGCGGGGCAGCCACCGACTGGGCGACCACCACCTGAAACACACGCGCCGCGCGGATTTACTAGCCGCGCGGCGCGCCAACCTTGTACAATGCCCGGCAATCCTGAGGAGCGTTGCGACGACCCTGCGGTCCCCCATGTGTCTTACCCATGCGGACCCCGGCTCGCCAGGCTCAGGAATCCTTGTTCAAGCGCCGCGCCCCGCGCGTCGCTACAGCAACGGCGCTCACCTTTGTCGCGTATGGCGGGAAAGGCGAGCACTCGACTGTCGTGGTGTATTCGCGTTGTCCGGCCATCTCGTGCGCCGTTCGTATTTCACGTGGAGCCTACACACCATGAACGCTGTGACTGATAAATCCTTTTCCGACTACCTCGTCGCCGACATGTCGCTGGCTGGCTGGGGCCGCCGCGAACTGGCCATCGCCGAAACCGAAATGCCCGGCCTGATGGCCATCCGCGAGGAATTCGCAGCATCGCAGCCGCTCAAGGGCGCGCGCATCGCCGGCAGCCTGCACATGACCATCCAGACCGGCGTGCTGATCGAAACGCTGGTGGCCCTTGGCGCCGAAGTGCGCTGGGCTTCGTGCAACATCTTCTCCACGCAGGACCACGCCGCCGCCGCCATCGCCGCGTCCGGCACCCCGGTCTTCGCCGTCAAGGGCGAGACGCTGGAAGAGTACTGGCAGTACACCCACAAGATCTTCGAATGGCCCAATGGCCAGAACGCCAACATGATCCTCGACGACGGCGGCGATGCCACGTTGATGCTGCATCTGGGCACCAAGGCTGAAAAGGACATCTCGGTCCTGGCCAACCCGGGCAGCGACGAAGAGCGCATCCTGTTCGCCGCCATCAAGGAAACCCTGAAGCGCGATCCCAAGTGGTACTCGACCCGCCTGGCGCTGATCAAGGGCGTGACCGAAGAAACCACCACCGGCGTGCATCGCCTGTACCAGATGTCGCAAAAGGGCGAGCTGGCCTTTGCCGCCATCAACGTCAACGACTCGGTCACCAAGTCCAAGTTCGACAACCTGTACGGCTGCCGCGAATCGCTGGTTGACGGCATCAAGCGCGCCACCGACGTCATGGTCGCCGGCAAGATCGCGGTTGTGGCCGGCTACGGCGACGTGGGCAAGGGCTGCGCCCAGGCGCTGGTCGCGCTGCGCGCGCAAGTGTGGGTCACCGAAATCGACCCGATCTGCGCCCTGCAGGCCGCCATGGAAGGCTTCAAGGTCGTCACGATGGAAGAAGCCGCCGCCCACGGCGACATCTTCGTCACCGCCACCGGCAACTACCATGTGATCACGCGTGAGCACATGAACGCCATGAAAGACCAGGCCATCGTCTGCAACATCGGCCACTTCGACAACGAAATCGACGTCGCTGCCCTGGCCGATTGCCAGTGGGAAGAGATCAAGCCGCAGGTCGACCACGTCATCTTCCCGGACGGCAAGCGCATCATCCTGCTGGCGCAGGGCCGTCTCGTGAACCTGGGCTGCGCCACCGGCCACCCCTCGTTCGTGATGTCGTCCTCGTTCGCCAACCAGACGATCGCCCAGATCGAACTGTTCACGCGCAACGACGCCTACAAGTCCGGCGAAGTCTACGTGCTGCCCAAGCACCTGGACGAGAAGGTCGCCCGCCTGCATCTGAAGAAGCTGGGTGTCAAGCTGACGACCCTGCGCAAGGACCAAGCCGACTACATCAGCGTGCCGGTCGAAGGCCCCTACAAGCCCAACCACTACCGCTATTGATGGATGTAGCACAATAGGAAAATTCCGCGCCATGTCGGCGCGGGTTTTCCGGTCTGCGGGTCACGCCCGTCGCCGCCCGGCGCCGACGGGTCCGCGGAGCGTCAATACAGGAGTTCGAACATGGTGACACTGATACTCGTCTGGATCCTGAACGCAGTGGCCTTGCTGGCCGTTGCCTACCTGCTGCCCGGCATCACGGTGGCCAGTTTCGGTTCGGCGCTGATCGCCGCGCTGGTGCTGGGTCTGGTGAACATGCTGGTCAAGCCGGTCCTGGTGCTGCTGACGCTGCCCATCACGATCGTTACCCTTGGGCTCTTCCTCATCGTCATCAACGCCTTGCTGTTCTGGTTCGTGGGCTCCGTGCTCAAGGGCTTCCAGGTCAACGGGTTCTGGTGGGCCGTGGGCGGCGCCATCCTCTACAGCATCATTTCCGGTCTCCTGACCAAGCTGATCCCGTAGAGGTAGAGGGCCCCCCCGAGCGCTGCGCGCTTCCCCCAGGGGCGTGCCTGCGGACCGGCGGAGCCGGATCCGCGGCACCCCGCGGGTGGGGCACCTGCTGAATGCGGCGCATGGCGCCATAAAAATACTGATATGTCCGAATCGAACTCTCCTGCTTTTAGTCTGGAATTCTTTCCTCCGCGTGATCTGGCCGGCCAAGAGCGTCTGGTGCGTGCGGCCAAGCAGATGCTGGCCATCCAGCCCAAGTACGTCAGCGTGACGTTCGGCGCGGGCGGTTCCACGCGCGCCGGCACGGCCGACGCGGTGCGCACGCTGCGCAATCTGGGCTGCGATGCGGCGCCGCACTTGTCGTGCGTGGGCGCGTCGCGCCAGGATCTGCGCGACATCCTGCAGGCCTACAAGAACGAGGGCGTGCGGCGCGTGGTGGCCCTGCGCGGCGACCTGCCGTCGGGCATGGGCGGCGACGCGGGCGAACTGCGCTACGCCAATGAACTGGTGTCGTTCATCCGCGAAGAAACCGGCGACTGGTTCCACATCGAAGTGGCCGCCTATCCCGAAATGCACCCCCAGGCCGCCAATCCGTCGGCCGACGTGGACCATTTCGTGACCAAGGTGAAGGCCGGCGCCGATGCCGCCATCACGCAGTATTTCTTCAACGCCGACGCCTATTTCGACTTCGTCGACCGCGCCCGCGCCAAGGGCGTGAACGTGCCGATCGTGCCGGGCATCATGCCCATCACGAACCACACGCAGCTGCTGCGGTTCTCGGAAATGTGCGGCGCCGAAGTGCCGCGCTGGATCCGCCTGCGCCTGGCCGAATTCGGCGACGACAAGGCCTCCATCCGCGCGTTTGGCGTGGATGTGGTGACCGAGCTGTGCCAGACCCTGCTGGACAACGGCGCGCCCGGCGTGCACTTCTACACGCTGAACAGTTCTGAAGCGCCGCTGGCGATCTGGAAGGAACTTACGGTGTAAAGCTTCAAAGGCAGCGGGCTCGCGGCCCGTGCAAGGCAGAAAGGCCGGCGATATCCGCCGGCCTTTTTTGTTGGCGCGCGCTGTCCGCGCCAGAGACCGGGTCACCGTAGGGCGCCCCGCACGCATCAATCCGCGTACACACCCGCCTTCCGAATCACCCCGCCCCACTTGTCTACTTCAGACTTCAGCCACGTCTGCAGACCCTCGGGCGTCTGCTTGGCCTCGGGCACGATTTCGGCGCCCAGTTCGGCCATCTTCTGCGTGAATGCCGGGTCCTTCAGCGCGGTGCGCAGCGCGGCGTTGAACTTGTCGATCGCCTCGGGCGGGGTGCCCTTCGGCGCATAGACGCCGTGCCACACCTTCACCTCGAAGTCCTTCAGGCCGCCTTCCTTCAGCGTGGGGGCGTCCGGGAGCGCCTTGATGCGGTCCAGCGTGGTGACGCCGTACAGCTTGACGCGTTCGGCCTTGATCTGCGGGATGGTCTGCGTTGTCTGGTCGCACAGCACGTCCACCTGTCCGCCCAGCAGCGCGGTCATGGCCGGCGCGGTGCCCGCGTAGGGGACCGTCGTGAACTGCACGCCCAGCGACTCCTGCAGCAGCATGCCGCACAGCTGCGACACGGCGCCCAAGCCGGCGTTGGCCAGGTTGATCTTGTTGCCGTTCTCCTTGGCGTACTTGATGAAGTTGGCCATGCCGTCGGCCGGCAGGTCCTTTCGGCCAAGCAGGGTCATGGGCACGTCGGCAACCTGGCCGACATACGAGAAGTCGGTCAGCGGATTGAACGACAGCTTGCGGTACAGCGCCGGAGCCGTCGCCATGCCGTTGTGGTGGATCAGGAAGGTGTAGCCGTCGGGTGCGGCGCGCGCCACGTGTTGCGAGGCCAGCGTGCCGCCGGCGCCGGTGCGGTTTTCGATGACGATGCTCTGGCCCAGCGTCTTGGCCATGGAGGCGCCCAGGCTGCGGGCCACGACGTCGGTGGGACCGCCCGCGGCAAACGGCACGACCAGCGAAATCGGGTGATTCGGGTAGGTTCCCTGCGCGCCGGCATTGCCAAAGGCCAGGCACGACAGGGCCAGCATGGGCCAGGCTGCACGCTTGAGGGCGCGCGCGTATCGGTGGGACATGTCTCGCTCCTTGTAGTCTCTTGGCCCGCGATGCCGCGCATGGCGGGCAGGCATCGGCAGTGTGGCGCGACAAGGGCGAGGTTGGGAATTCGCGGTTTCGCAAGCCGGGCTTCGGCGCGCGGAAAGGAGGGTTTACGTGGACTTGCCGGCAGAAGCGCTAAAAAGCGTGCGTGTAGTGCCTCGGATGGGCTGGATCTTGCCTGGGCCCGGGCTGGTGCGAACCGCGCGCACGGGTTCCAGACCGGGCCCGCGCCGGGCCATCACGGCTCCGGAATGTTTTCCCTGAAGATCACCTGCAGCCGCGGCAGGTAGCTGGGTTCCGGTGCGCCCTTCACGGCCGCCACCAGGAGCTTCACGATCTCCCGTGCCTCGACGCGCGGATTCTGGTCGATCACGGCGTCCATCGTGCGATCGAGCAGCAGGCGGCGCGTGGCTTCGGTGAGGTCGTGGCCGACGAAGACGATGCGAGGGGCGGAGGACGCCTTGTCCGGGCGGGCCGCGTTCGGCCGGGCCGCGACCGGCCGGGCCGCGTCCGGCCACGCGTCGGCCGCCCACGCCTCGGCCGGCCGCGCCTCCTTCAGCGCCCGCGCGATGCCCTGATTGCCCGCGCCGATGTTGTAGATCGCGTGCGGCGGGTCTGTGCGCAGCAGATCCTGCGTGACGGCAAAGGCGCGGTCGCGGTCGTCGCCGATCTCGAGCGTGTGGGCGATGCGCAGGTGCGGAAACTCTTCGCTCAGCAGCGAGCGAAAGCCCATCTCGCGCTCTTCGTGGCCGCGATAGGCCAATGACCCCACGAACACCGCGACCTTGCGTTCGGTGTGCTGCGGCAGAAATCGGCCCAGCAACAGCGCGGCCAGGCGGCCTGCGGCGCGGTTATCGATGCCCACGTACCCCAGGCGCGCCGAGATCGGAATGTCCGACACCAGGGTGCTCACGTGCACGCCGCTGTCGCGCAGCGCCATGATGGCGTCGCGCACCTGAGGATGGTCCAGCCCGACCAGGCCAACCGCCTGCGTCTGCTCGCGCAGCTCGTAGAGCTTTTTCGCGAGCTTGTTGGCGTCGAATCCCTCGATCAGATGCAGGCGGGCCTGCACGTCGGGGCGGGCGGCGGCTTCTTCGAGCAGGTGCCGGCCCAGCGCGGTCATGAAGCTGTTGGTGCCGGCGGGCAAGACGAAATCGACCCGCACGTCCTGACTGGCGACCTCGGCGCCCGGGACGAAGTAGCCCAGGCGATTGGCAATCGCTAGCACGCGGTCGCGCGTCTTGCCGCGCACGCCGTCCCGGTCGTTCAGGACCCGGTCCACCGTGGCGGTGGACATGCCGGCTTCACGGGCAATGAGGGAAATGGTGGGGCGCATGGGGTATCAGGCTCTCAATACACCATCAGGACGATGGCAGCGCGGCCATCATAAGCCATCATTTGCAATCATTCGAGATCAAAAAGGTAACGCCGCGGCCCTATGAGCGCCCACCGTCTTTACCCCTGATTGTTTTGATGTGAATATCGCGGCTCAATACATCAAACACAGCACGGCAGGATGCCAGGCAGTCGACAGTGCATACCAGGCCGGCAGGAGGAGCACATGTCGAACCCTACCTTGGTGCCCGACCCCCCCGTCCGCGAACGGCGCTTTCGCATCGGCTGCATCGGCGCCGGCATGATCATGGCCGAGTGCCATCTGGCGGCCTATCAGCAGGCCGGCTTCACCGTGGCGGCGATCGCGTCACGCACCCGCAGCAAAGCGGCCGCGGTTGCTGAACGCTATGGCATCCCGTGTGTGCATGACGACCCCCTGGCCCTGATCGCGGATCCGCAGATCGAGATCGTGGACATCGCGTATCCGCCCGACCAGCAGCCCGCGCTGATCCGCGCCGCATTGCGCGCCCCGCACGTGCGCGGCGTGCTGGCGCAGAAGCCCCTCGCGCTGTCGCTGGATGAAGCCCGCGCCCTGCGCGACGAGGCCCGGGCCGCCGGCAAGATCCTGTCGGTGAACCAGAACATGCGCTACGACCAGTCGATGCGCACGCTCAAGCAGCTGCTCGACCAGGGCGTGCTGGGCACGCCGGTGTTTGCGCAGATAGACATGCACGCAATCCCGCACTGGCAGGATTTCCTGCGCGGCTACGACCGTCTGACGCTCTCGAACATGAGCGTGCATCACCTCGATGCCCTGCGCTATCTGTTTGGCGAGCCCACCGAGATCACCAGCATCACCCGTCCCGATCCGCGCACCGAGTTCGCGCATCAGGATGGGCTGGTGAGCACCACGCTGCGCTTTGGCAACGGCCTGCTCGCGCTGTCGCTCGAAGACGTGTGGTCGGGTCCGCGGGCCGAGGGATACCCCGACGACCAGCACATCCGCTGGCGCGTGGAAGGCACCGAGGGCGTCGCGCGCGGCACCATCGGCTGGCCCACCGGCGAGCCGTCGACCCTGAGCTACGCCTCGCGCGCGGCCAATGGCCATACCGACGGGCGTTGGGTGACGCCCACGTGGGACACGATGTGGTTTCCGCATGCCTTCATCGGCGTGATGGAGCAGTTGCAGTACGCGCTGGCCAGCGGCACCGAGCCTGCGTTGAGCGTGACCGACAACGTACGCACGATGGCGCTGGTCGAGGCCGCGTACACGTCCATCGCCGAAGGCCGCACGGTACGGCTGCCGGCTGTTGAATAACCAGACAGAAAAACAGACGGAGACAACCATCATGATCCAGACCGGAATCTTCTCGGGCTACTTTCCCTATGAGCTGGAGCGCACCGCCAAGGTGATCCGCTCGCACGGCTTCAACACCGTGCAGCTGGACCTGCATTTCAAGGATATGGAGCTGGGCCCGGGGCAACTGACCGCGCAGAAATGCACGCAGATCCGCGACACCTTCCGCAACTACAACCTGCCGGTGTCCTGCATCTCGGCCTACACCAACATCGTGCATCCCGATCCCGCCGAGCGCCAACGCCGCAACGGTTATCTGAAAGAGATCCTCACGCACGCACGCCAGTTGGGCTCGCCTTACGTGATCTCGGAAACCGGCACGTTCGACACAGAAAGCGACTGGGTGCATCACCCCAAGAACAAGACCGAGGAAGGCTGGGACCAGTGCCGCGCGGTGATCGCCGAGCTGTCGCAGCATGCCTACGACCATGGGGCGGTGTTCCTGCTGGAGACCTACGTGAACAACGTAGTGGGATCGGTCGAGGAAACGCTGCGCATGTTCGCCGAAGTAGACCACCCGGGCCTGGGCCTTCTGATGGACCCGACGAACTTCTTCGAAGCGCACAACATTGACCAGATGGACCGCACGCTCAATCAGGTTTTTGACGCGCTCTCCGACAAGATCTGCATCGCGCATGCCAAGGACGTGAAGCGTTCGGGCGATGACAAGTCGGAAAAGCACAGCGACATCGGTGACGACAGCGCGGCGGAAAGCCATACGTTCCGTGGGGTAGGGGAGATCGAGTTGCCGGCGCCGGGCCTGGGCGCGCTCAATTACGACCTGTACCTGCAGCGCCTGGCCAAGAAGCACCCCAACATTCCCATCATCATCGAACACCTGACCGAAGACGACGTGCCGCGCGCCAAGCAATTCCTCGACGAGCGGCTGCGCGCGAACGGTCTGTAGGCCGGCGCCCCAAGCAGCACCGGCGCGCCGCGAAGCCATCAACGAACAGCGTCCGCGGCGCGCCTCTTGAACACGATTCCGAACACCGACACCGGTGGACGCGCGCCCGCGCATCCGCCAGGGAGAACTCATGCCTGACATTTACGGAACCTGGATGACGCGCCGCGACGTAGAGGCGCGCACCGGACAGCTTGCGCAGTTTGCCGGCGTACGCCTGATGACGCTGGACGACGGGCTGGAGCGCGGTATCCGCATGCTGGAGTTCCGCAGCGGCACGGGCCTGCGTTTTACGGTGCTGGTGGATCGGGCGATGGACATCGCCGACTGCGAATATCGCGGTATGGCCATGGGATGGCAATCGCCGTCGGGCTTTCGCCATCCCGGCCTGCATGACTACGAAGGCGAGGGCGGATTGGGCTGGATGCGCTCGTTCTCGGGCCTCATGATCACCTGCGGGCTGGACCACATCCTGTTCATGTACGACGCACCGGCCGACAACTATGTGTACGGCCCGCGCAAGACGGCCAAGCAATCCATCCATGGCCGCGTCGGCACCATTCCCGCGCGGCTGACGGGTTACGGCGAACGCTGGGATGGCGATCGCTGCGTGCTGTGGGCCGAAGGCGTGGTGAGCCAGGGCACCGTGTTCGGCGAGCATCTCGAGCTGCACCGCCGCATCGAGATCGAGGTGGGCACCAACGACATCAGGCTGTCGGACCGTGTCGTGAATCGCGGCTTCTACCGCACGCCGCACATGCTCTGCTATCACATCAACCTGGGCTATCCGGTTCTGGATGCAGACTCGCGCTATCTGGCGCCGATCCGCGAGGTGGTGTGGGCCGCGCACGAGCAGGACTACCGCAAGCAGGGCGTGGGCTACCGCCGCATGCCGGCGCCGCAGCTGGGCTTTCATGAGCAGGTGTGGCAGCACGAGATGGCGGCCGCGGCCGACGGCAGCGTGCCGGTCGCCCTGGTGAACGATGCGTTGGGCCTGGGCATGCAGGTCAGCACCTACAAGCATCAATTCCCCTGCCAGTACCAATGGCAGAACCTGCAATCCGGCCAGTATGCAATGGGCATCGAGCCCTCCACCAACCATGTGCTGGGCCAGGGCGCGGCGCGCGAGCGCAACGAGCTCATCTGGCTCGAGCATGGCGACGAGCGCCGCTACGACACCACGTTCAGCGTGCTGGGCTCGGCCGCCGACATCGCGGCCTGCGAAGCTCGTATCCGCGCAATCGCGGTGCAGCCCGAGACCGACTATCCGCCGTTGTCGGGACGCTTTACGCCCATCGCGGGGCGCACGTGAGCGCGCGCTTCTCGTTGCAAGGCCGCCGCGTGCTGTACACGGGCGCCGCGGGCGGCTTTGGCGTGGACACCACGATTGCGCTGCTGGAAGCGGGCGCACGTGTGATTGCGCTGGACAACCACGCCGGGCATATCGATCGCTTGCGCAGCACCGTGCCGGCACAGTTGGCCGGCCAGCTTCAGATCCTGCAGGCCGACCTTGCCGACGCCAGCGCGCTGCAATCGCACCTTGAGCGGCTGACGGCCGAGGGCACGATCGACGTGGTCATCAATAACGCGGCCATCTATCCGTCGCGCCCGTTCGAGGAATACAGCGATGCCGAGCTGGCGCGCGTGCACCGTGTCAACGTGGAGGCCGCCGTGCAGATCGTGCGCGCGGCACTGCCGGGCATGCGCGAACAGCAGTGGGGCCGCGTGATCAACATCTCGTCGATCACCCTATCGGGCGGTTGGGAAAACCTGCTGCCCTACGTGCAGTCCAAGGGCGCGATGGTAGGGGCCACGCGCGCCTTCGCCCGCGAGTTCGGCAAGTGGGGCATCACGGTCAACGCCATTTCGCCGGGCGCCTTTCCGACCGACGCCGAGAAAATCCATCCCGATCCCGAGGGCTACAACCGGATGGTGCTCGAACGCCAATCGGTCAAGCGCCGGGGGCACGCCGGCGACATCGCCGCGGCCATCTTGTTCCTGGCCTCGGACGAGGCGGGTTTCATTTCCGGACAGACGCTGGCGGTGGACGGCGGCTGGGTCATGCACTGAGGCGCATCGGCGCCACGCAAAGGGTAGAAGCAATGAGCATTCTTTCTGGCTACAAGGTTCTGGACTGCTCCATCGCCATGGCGGGGCCGTTCGCGGCGCAGCGCCTGGGCGACCTGGGCGCCGACGTGATCAAGATCGAGCCGCCCACCGGCGAATGGCAGCGGCACGCGCCCGCCGGCGGCATCACGGGCAACAAGATCAACGTGTCGTTTCTTTCGCTGAACCGCAACAAGCGTTCGCTGGCGATCGATCTGAAGAGCGCCGGCGGCAAGGAGATCATCCAGAAGCTCGCGGCGCAGGCCGATGTGTTCATCCAGAACTATCGGCCTGGTGTGGCCGGCCGCCTGGGCGTGGATTACGAGACCCTGTCGGCCCTGAACCCGCGCCTGATTTATGTATCGATGTCGGGCTTCGGCGAAGACGGTCCCTATGCCACGCGCCCCGGGCAGGATCTGCTGTTGCAGGCGATGTCTGGCGCGATGCTGTCGTCGGGCCAGGCCGGCGAAGCGCCGCGTGCGGCGGGCCAGTATGTGGTCGACGCCGTCACCGCGTACTGCGCCTTCGAAGGCGTACTGGCCGCGCTGCTGCACCGCGAGCGCACCGGCGAGGGCCAGAAGGTCGAGGTCAACATGCTGGATGCGATCACCACGATCCAGATGCAGGAGCTCTCGGTGTTTACCGTGGGGCACAAGCCGCAGGTGCGCAGCGCCGAGCCGCATGCCCACGTGTACATCCGCGCGCCCTATGGCACCTTCGCGACGACGGACGGCTATCTGGCGCTGGCCATGCCCGACATGAAGGTGCTGGCGCGCGTGACCGAAGAGCCGCGCCTGGCGGCGTACACCGAACGCGACGGTTGGGAGAAGCGCGACGAGATCTACGCGCTGGTGCGCGATACGCTGGCCAAGGCTTCGACCGCCGACTGGTTCGCCAAACTGGATGCCGCCGGCATCTGGTGCAGCCCCGTGTATGGCTATGCCGATCTGGTCGACGATCCGCAGATCGCGCACAACGGCACGTTCGTCGAATACGACCATCCGACCGAAGGCCGGATCAAGACGCCGGGCTTTCCGATCCGCTTCTCCAAGACGCCGAGCCAGGTGGTGCGCGGTGCGCCGCTCACCGGTCAGCACACCGACGAAGTGCTTCGTGATTTTGGCTTCAGCGACAACGAGATCGCCGCACATGCGGCCTCGGGCGCGGTGTTGCGTGGAGCCTCGGAATGAGCCAGCTACCCTATCGTGGCCTGACCTGGGATCACCCGCGCGGCTTCAATGCGCTGCACGCGGCGACCGCCCACACGCCGCTGGTGCACTGGGACAAGCAGTCGCTCGAGGGGTTCGAGTCGGCGCCGATTGCCGAGCTCTGCGCCCGCTATGACCTGGTGGTGCTGGATCATCCGCATCTGGGCGAAGCCCTGGCGCACGATTGCCTGCAGCCGCTGGACACCGTGTTCGCGCCCGACGAGCTGGCGCGGATCGCACGCGACAGCATCGGACTGTCGTACGACAGCTATCGCATGGCCGACCGTCAATGGGCGCTGCCGCTGGACGCTGCGACGCAGGTGATGGCCACGCGCGCGGATCGGCTCGACGGCCCCGCGCCGCGCACATGGGATGAGGTAATGACGCTGTCGCAACGCAGCGGCTCCGTCGCGCTCAGCTGGGGGGGACCGCATCCGTTTCTGTCGCTGCTGTCGATCGCCGCCGCCATCGCGCCCGACACCGACCTGCGGCCGCACGGCGCCTGGCACGACGAAGCGACGCTCGCCGGCGCGTGCGATGTGCTCACTGAGCTGGCGCGGCGCACGCCCGCGCACGCCCTGGCGTACAACCCGATCGCCTTGCTTGGTCACATGAGCGCGCGCGACGACATCACGCTCTGCCCGCTGGTCTATGGCTACGTGAATTACGCCACCGCCGCCGTCGCCAAGCCGCTCACGTTCCGTGACGCGCCCCAGGCCGACGCTGGCCGGCCCGGGTCGATCCTGGGCGGCACCGGCATTGCGATATCGCGGCGCTGCATCGTGGGACCAGAGCTACGCGCGCATCTGTTGTGGTTGCTGGCAGCCGAGACCCAAAGCCGCTTCATCCCGCAGCATGACGGACAGCCCAGCCATCGGGGCAGCTGGGCCGATGCAAACGTGAATGCGGCGAGCGGCAACTTCTACGCCAATACGGCCCGCACGCTGGAAGCGGCCTCGATCCGGCCGCGGCACGACGGCTACATCGCCTTTCAGAGCGAGGCCTCGCAGTTCCTGCGCGATGGCGTCGCCGCCGGCGCATCGTCCCATGCATTGGCGCGCGGCCTGACCGAGCGTTTCGAGGCCAGCCTGGCCGCCACCCCAAGCACTCCGCAATAAGGATGTCGACGTGAGCGCACTCGTCAATCTCAGTATCGATGGCCATGTCGCCATCATCGAACTCAACCGCCCAGAGAAGCTGAACGCGATGACGCCCGAGATGGCCGATTTGCTGATTGCGGCGGTGGAGCAATGCAATACCGACGCGCAGGTGCGCGCGGTGATCCTGACCGGTGCGGGTCCCAAGGCCTTCTGCGCCGGCTCGGACATCACCGAGCTGGACCGCTACGCGACGCCCTGGGATTTTCGCAACCGGCTCGACTACTGCGACTGCGTGCGCATGTTGAAAAAGCCCACGGTGGCCGCGATCAACGGCTACACGTTCGGCGGCGGCCTGGAGATGGCATTGGCCTGCGATATCCGCATCGCCGCCGACAACGCGCGCCTGGGCGCGCCAGAGATCAAGCTGGGCTGGATCGGCGGCGGCGGCATGACGGCGCAGCTTGTCCATGCGATCGGCCCGAGCAACGCCGCACTGATGGTGCTGACCGGCGACCCCATCCGCGCCGAGCAGGCGCTGGCCTGGGGCCTGGTGAGCGAGGTGGTGCCGCAAGAACAACTGCGCGAGCGCGCGCAGGCGCTCGCCGCCACCATCGCCTCGCGCGCGCCCATCGCGGCCGAGACGGCCCGCGTCAATCTGCGCGCCGCGCTGTCGATGCCGCTGGAGAAGGCCGTGGAGTACGAGCGCGATCTGCAGGCGATCTGCTTTGCCACGGCCGACGCCAAGGAAGGCCGCAAGGCGTTTGAAGAAAAGCGCGCGCCGAAGTTCGAGCGGCGCTGATGTGTCGGAGTCGTTGAACGGTGAGGGCCGCTGAAGGATGGACGCCCGCCCTGTGTTGCGCCCGAACCGCCTCAGTTGGGCTGGTCCTTGCCCGGCTCTTCGGCCAGCACCTGCGGCGTCACGTAGGGGGCGTGGGCGGTGTTGACGGGCTCCATGCGCAGCGGCTGGTGCACGCGCGACGGCGGCACCAGTGAGCCGGGGGCGTCGGGATTGGTCCACGACGGATCCGGGATTTCCGCAAAGACCTGGCGCAGGCGTTCACCCCAGGTGCCGCGGATCATGCGGAAGTATTCGTTGTGTTCGTCGATGCTGGCAAAGTGCGTCACGCGCAACGAGTTGGCGCTATACACAAGCAGGTCCAGTGGCACGCCGACCGAGATATTGGAGCGCAGCGTGGAATCCATGGAGATCAGCGCGCACTTGGCGGCCTCGTCCAGCGAGGTGTCCGGCTGCAGCACGCGATCCAGGATGGGCTTGCCGTACTTGGCCTCGCCGATCTGGAAATAGGGGCATTCCTGGCCGGCCTCGATGAAGTTGCCCGCCGAATACACCTGGAACAGGCGGCATTGTTCGGTGCCGATCTGGCCGCCGAAGATCATGCTGACGTTGAAATCCACGCCCTGCTCGTGCAGGGCGGCGGCCTCGCTGCGGTAGACCTCGCGCACCGCCGCGCCCACCAGCCGCGTGGCCGCGAACATGTCGGGCGCGTTCCAGAGGGTGTCGGCGCCTTCTTCGCGCTGACGGGTCAGCACGTTCAGCACGGCCTGGCTGACCGCCAGATTGCCGGAGGTCATCAGGACCATGACGCGCTCGCCCGGCAGTTCGAAAACGGTCATTTTGCGAAAGACGCTGATCTGGTCGACGCCCGCATTGGTGCGGGAGTCGGAGAGAAACACCAGGCCGGCGTCGAGGCGGGCGGCTACGCAGTAGGTCATGATCGGAAAGAGGGAAAAACCACCTCGCATTGTATTGCGGCGCGGCGGGGCGGATGTAACGGCATACTGCGGCGGCTTATTGCTGCCGGCTACTGCTGCGCGCCGGCCTGGACCTGGACGCTGATTTCCATCGATTCCTCCCCGCCGCCGGTGCGCACGCCCCGCACGGGCGAGGCCGAGTCGTAGTCCCGGCCCACCGCCAGCCGGCAATGACATTCCGAGGCGAACTGGTTGTTGGTGATGTCCACGCTGGTCCAGCCCACGTCGGGCAGCCAGACGTCCGCCCATGCATGGCTGGCCGCATGCTCGGCGGTGGTGTACAGGTAACCGCTGACGTACCGCGCCGGCACCGCCAGGCCGCGCACGCAGGCCAGGAAGAGGTGGGCGTGGTCCTGGCACACGCCAAGGCCCAGGGCCAGCACCTGATCGGCGGCGGTCGTCACGTCCGTGGTGCCGGGCACGTAGGCCACGCGTCCGTGGATCGCCGCCGCCAGTTTCAGGATGTCGTCCGACGTCGACAGTCCATTCGGCAACACTGCCCGCGCAAAGGCCAGAATCGTTTCATCCGCCTGCGTCAGCCGCGTCGGCACGCAATAGGCGTGCACCGGCAGGCGGCTGTCTTCGCTGCCCAGCACGCCGCGCGTCAGCGGCGCCACCAGCACCTGGCCGGAGACGCGCAGTTCGATGTCGCTGTGCGGCTGGTTCAGCGTCAGGGTATGCGTGATGTTGCCGTAGGCGTCGACCTGCTTGTCCAGTTCGCCGGGGGCCTCGATGTGCCAGCGCAGCACGCGCTGATGCTCGTCGTCGCGCGGCGTCAGGCGCAGGGTCTGGATGCTGTAGTTGACCGGCGCCGTGTAGCGGTAATGCGTGACGTGCGTGATGATCTGCTTCATTGCCTCTCCCGTGTTAGGCCGACAGCGGCACCAGGAAGTCCTGGCTGATCCGGTTGCCCAGGTCGTTGATGCGGTCCAGGAAGCGATCCAGGTAGCGGTGCAGTCCGCTCGCCAGTATGTCTTCGACGCGCCCGTACTGCAGCTCCGCACAAAGCATGCCCGCGCGGCGCTCGGTTTCCGTGGAGCGCTGATTCGAGACGCGCGCCAGGTCGCCGGCCACCGCCCGCATCGCGGCCAGCAGCGATCGCGGCATGTCGCCATGCAGGATCAGCAGTTCGGCCACGCGGTCGGGCGTGATGACATCACGGTACACCTTGCGGTAGATCTCCAGGCCGGACACGGAGCTGAGCAGCGCCGACCAGCGATAGAACTCGCTTTGCACGGCGGCCGCGCCGGCCGGTTCCGCACGGCTGTCCTGCGCGCCCGCGCCGCCGCGTTCATGGAACTTCACGTCCAGCATGCGCGCGGTGTTGTCGGCGCGTTCCAGATGCATGCCGATGCGCATGAAGTACAGCGCCTCGTCTTCCAGCATGGTGGCGATCGTGACGCCGCGCGCCAGATGCGAGCGGAACTTCACCCACTCGAAGAACTCGCCCGGATTGCGCTCCAGCAGGCCGGTGTGCAGGTGCTTGAGGAGTTCAAGCCAGGTGGTGTTGTAGGTTTCCCAGACTTCGGTCGTCAGGCTGCCGCGCACCGCGCGCGCGTTTTCGCGAGCGGCGCGCATGCAGGCATAGATCGATGACGAATTTTCCGGATCGCGCACCATGTACTGCAGCACGTCGTGCGGCGATATGGAGGCGTATTTGCTTTGGTACAGGCCCTGCAGCTCGGAAATGCGCAGCACGCCCAGCCACGAGCCTTCGCGCGTGTGCGTGTCCTGCGGCAGCAGCGACATCTGCAGGTTCACGTCCAGCATGCGGGCGGTGTTTTCGGCGCGCTCGGTGTAGCGGCACATCCAGAACAGGTTGTCGGCGGTTCGGCTCAGCATGGTCAGTCCTCCAGCACCCAGGTGTCCTTCGTGCCGCCGCCCTGGCTGCTGTTGACCACCAGCGAGCCCTCGGTCAGCGCCACGCGGCACAGGCCGCCCGGCACGGTGCGGATCTCCTTGCCGCACAGCACGTACGGACGCAGGTCCACGTGGCGCGGCGCAACGCCCGATTCCACGTAGGTCGGCGTGGTCGACAGCGCCAGCGTGGGCTGCGCGATGTAGTTGCCGGGGTTGGCGCGTACGCGGTCCCTGAACGCGTCCACGTCGGCGCGCGAGGCGGACGGCCCGACCAGCATGCCGTAGCCGCCCGCGCCGTGCACTTCCTTGACCACCAGTTCGTGCATGTTGGCCAGCACGTGCGACAGTTCGTCCGGCCGGCCGCAGCGCCAGGTGGGCACATTCGACAGGATGGGTTCCTCGCCCAGGTAGAAGCGGATCATGTCGGGCACGTACAGGTACGTGGATTTGTCGTCGGCGATGCCGGTGCCGATGGCGTTGGCCAGCGTGACGCGGCCGGCGCGATACACCGACAAGAGGCCCGGCACGCCCAGCGCGGAATCGGCGCGAAACGCCAGCGGATCCAGAAAATCGTCGTCCAGCCGGCGGTAGATCACGTCCACCTTGCGCGGCCCACGCGTGGTGCGCATGTAGACGGTGTTCTGTTCGACGAACAGGTCCTGGCCTTCGACCAGTTCCACGCCCATCTGCTGCGCCAGGAACGCGTGCTCGAAGTACGCCGAGTTGTACATGCCCGGCGTCAGCACCACCACGGTGGGGTCGTCGCCGCCGTGCGGCGCGACCTCGCGCAGGTTGTCCAGCAGCAGGTCGGGGTAGTGGGCCACCGGTTCGACCTTGATGCGGCCGAAGGCGTCGGGCATGAGCCGCATCGACATCTTGCGGTTTTCCAGCATGTACGACACGCCCGACGGCACGCGAAGGTTGTCCTCCAGCACATAGAACTCGCCGGCGCCCGCCCGCACGATGTCCACGCCGGCGATGTGGCAGTAGATGTCTTCGGCCACGTCGACGTCCTGCATCTCGGGGCGGTATTGCGCGTTCAGGAAGACCTGCTCGGCCGGCACGATGCCGGCGCGCACGATGTCGTGGCCGTGATAGATGTCGCGGATGAACAGGTTCAGCGCACGCACTCGCTGTTTCAGGCCTGCCTCCAGGAGCCGCCATTCGTCGGCGGGGATGATGCGGGGGATCAGGTCGAAAGGGATGAGGCGTTCGGTGCCGGCGGCGTCGCCCGCCACCGAGAACGTGATGCCGACGCGGCGAAAGCTCAGGTCGGCCTCGAGCCGGCGCACGGACATGGCCTCGGCCGACTGCTCGTTGTGCCAGCGCTCGAATGCCTGATAGTGGGCGCGGATGCGGTTTTCGCCGTCGCGCATTTCGTCATAGGCGGATGGGCGGGCGGGTCTGTCCATCATGGCTCCTCCGGTGCAGATGCATATCTACAAGCAACCCGCATGCCAGGTATGGCGGCAGGCGGGCGCCACGGAGTCAATATGCGCTGCGGACGGGGGAATTGCCATCCCCACGGCGGACGACGCGGAGATCGGGGGACGGGCCGCGCCACGGCGGGCGCGGGGGCGTTGGAAGGCGCACCACGCTGGTGCGCCCTCGCGAAGCTGCTGATGCGTCAGGCTGGTGCGTCGCCGGGTGCGCCGACGGGTGCGTCAGGGGGGGCGCATCAGACGGGTGCGTTGGTTGCACCCGCAGACCGGCGTGTCAGTTCATCCGATACGAATGCAGGACCGATCCGCCTGTCTTGCCTTCCTCAAGCGGGGCGTGCGGCACCCAGCCGTCCTGGGTCAGGACCGCGTCCAGCCGGACGTCGTGCGCGGCGGGGACGTATCCCGGCTCCAGCTCACCGCAGCTCCAGGCGATGCCGATGGCGGTGAACGCGTGGCCGCGTTCGCGCAGGGCGGCGAGCGTGCGGTCGTAGTAGCCGCCGCCATAGCCCAGGCGGTCGCCCTGTTCCGTGTAACCGAGGGTGGGCACCAGAACGACATCAGGCAGCAGTTCGGGACCGGCCACCGGCTCCTGGATGCCGTAGGGGCCGGCGCGCAGCTCGGCCTCGGGTGTCCAGGGCAGGAACGCGAGCGGCGCGTTGCGCTCGCGCACCACGGGCAGGGCGACGGTCATGCCGGCCTCGCTCCATTGCGTCAGCAGGGGGCGCAGATCGGGTTCGTCGGCCATGGGCCAGAACGCGGCGACGGTTGTGGGGGCCGGATTGCCCGCCTGCACGGCCTGGTCGCGGGCGACGTTCAGCCATGTGAACAGGCGCGCGCGCATGAGCAAAGCGCCCCGGCTGCGCTGGTCTTCCGGCAGGTCGGCGCGCAATTTTCGCAATCGCGTGCGCTCCTGGACTGCGGTATCCTCTTGAGTATTTTGCGTAGTCATGCTGTGGCTGTAACCGGGGGGTTGAAGATGAAGGCAAACATGCTGAAGACGAACTTGCGTAGGCTCAGCATGCGGGTGCGTCGAGAGACAGGCGCCCAGCAGCCACCACGGTATCAGAAATCCTCGTCCCAAGCCGCCGACGCCCGCTCCGGGCTGTACCGCGGGTTGCACCGCTTTCTCCCGCTGGTGGCGCTGTTCACCGCCGCCTGTGCGCCCGTTGATGCGCAGCAGCGCAGCGCCGCCGTCAATCCTCAGCCCCAGCCCACCGTGCAGGCCGCCCAGCCGATGATCGCGGTGCCGCCCGTGGCGCTGGCGGGCTTGCCGCCTACTGCCGAAACCCCCGCGCTGGCCGCCGTGGTCGCCGCCCGCGAGGCCATGAGCCGCAAGCAGTGGTCCGTTCTGGGCGTGCTCGTGCCGCAGGCCAAGGGCGATCCGCTGGGCATGTACCCCGAATACTGGCTGCTGCGCTACCAGCTCTGGACGCCGCCCGCCTCGGGCCGTCCCGTCGCGGCCCTGCAGCAGTTCATCAACAGCAATGGCGACGCCTACCTGGCCGACCGCCTGCGCGGCGACTGGCTGCTGGCTGCCGCGCGCAGCGGCGACTTCGAAACCGTGCGCAAGCTGGCGCCCGTGAAGAACAGCAACGCGCAGATCGAATGCGCCATTCTTGACGCCAAGCACATGACCGGCCAGCGCGCCACCGCCGCGCAGGCGATGGCCGTCTTCGCGCCCGGCAGCGCGTGCTGGGCGCTGTACGACCAGCTGGTGGCCGACGGCATCCTGGGCTGGGAGCAGCTTGAACCGCAGCTGCGCGACGCCATCGAGGCCAACAAGACCACCGACGCGCGCAAGTTCGTGCAGTACATGTTCGAGCCGCGAGACGTGAAGACCTACGACGTCCTGATGAAGGACCCCATGAAGTGGCTCACGCGTCAGGACCGCATGCCGGTGGGCCGCAACGAAAAGGAACTGGTCACGATCGCGCTGGCCCGCCTGGCGCGGTCGGACGTCAGCGTCGCCGATTCCTATCTGCGCCGCGAATGGGCCAAGTCGATGTCCAAGCAGAACCTGGCCTGGGTGCGGGGGCAGTACGCGCTGGCCGCCGCGCTGGGCTTGGACAGCCGCGCCAACGACTGGTACCGCGAGGCCGGCCATATCCGCATGACGGAATACAACGCCGCCTGGAAGGTGCGCGCGGCGCTGCGCCAGCCCAAGATCGACTGGAAGTGGGTCATCGAATCCATCGACGAGATGCCGGCCTCGCAGCAGGCCGAGACCGCGTGGGTGTACTGGAAGGCCCGCGGCCAGGCCGCGCAAGGCCAAAAGGAAAAGGCCCACGCCGCCTATGCCAGCATCTCCGACCGCTTCGATTTCTACGGCCAGCTCGCGGCCGAAGAACTTGGCCGGCGCATCAACGTGCCGCCGCGTCCGGCGCCCATCAGCGACCGCGAGATCGCCGAGGCGCGCGCCAATCCGGGCCTGCAGCGCGCCGTGCTGCTGTTCCGTCTGGGCTGGCGTGCCGAGGCCGTGCCGGAATGGAACTTCACGCTGCGCGGCATGAACGACCGTCAGCTCATGGCGGCCGCCGAACTGGCCCGCGCCGAAAACATCTACGACCGCGTGGTCAACACGTCGGACCGCACGGAAAAGGAATTCGACTTCAGCCAGCGCTTCATCGCGCCGTTCGAGGGCCGCGTCACCGCCAAGGCCAACGCCATCGCGCTGGATCCGGCGTGGGTGTACGGGCTGATCCGCCAGGAATCGCGCTTCATCATGGATGCGCGCTCGCACGTGGGCGCATCGGGCCTGATGCAGCTCATGCCCGCCACGGCCAAGTGGGTCGCCGGCAAGATCGGCATGAGCGACTTCACGCCGGGCAGCGTCAACGACTTCGACACCAATACCGAACTGGGCACCAACTACCTGAACATCGTGCTGCGCGACCTGAACGGCTCGCAGATGCTGGCCAGCGCGGGCTACAACGCCGGTCCGGGCCGGCCGCGCAACTGGCGCTCGACGTTCACGCATCCGGTTGAAGGCGCCATCTTTGCCGAGACCATCCCGTTCACCGAAACGCGCACGTACGTCAAGAACGTGATGTCCAACGCCACGTACTACGCGGCGATGTTCACCGGCCAGCCGCAATCGCTGAAGGAACGCCTGGGCAACATCGTGCCGGTCGGCACTGAAACCGCCGCGGCGCAATGACGCGGGACCCGGCCACCGAGGGCCTGCGCGCCTACATCGTCGGCGGCGCCGTGCGCGACGCGCTGCTGGGCCTGCCGGCTGGCGATCACGATTGGGTCGTGGTGGGCGCCACGCCCGAGGACATGACGCGCCGCGGCTTCATCCCGGTCGGCGGCGATTTTCCCGTCTTCCTGCATCCCCGCACGAAAGAGGAATACGCGCTGGCCCGCACCGAACGCAAGTCGGGGCGAGGCTACAAGGGCTTCACTTTTTATACGGGCACGGACGTCACGTTGGAGGAAGACCTGCGTCGCCGCGACCTCACGGTCAACGCGATTGCGCAGGACGAGAATGGACAGCTCGTCGACCCGCTGAACGGCGCCGACGACCTGCGCGCCCGCGTCTTTCGGCACGTGGGCGAGGCGTTCGAGGAAGACCCCGTGCGCATCCTGCGCCTCGCCCGCTTTGCGGCGCGCTTTGGCGATTTCAGCGTGGCGCCGGAAACGATGACGTTGTGCCGGCGCATGGTGGCGGCTGGCGAGGCCGATGCGCTGGTGGCCGAGCGCGTCTGGAAGGAACTGTCGCGCGGCCTGATGGCGCAAACGCCTTCGCGCATGCTGGGCGTGCTAGCCGAATCCGGCGCGCTGGCGCGCGTGATGCCGGAACTGCTGGGCGTGGAGGAAGTAGGGCCGCAGGTCGACCGCGCCGCGCAGCAGGGCTTGCCGCTGGCAAGCCGCTACGCCCTGATGTGCCGCCTGACGCCCGAGCGCGAGGCGCTCGGCCGCCGGATGCGCGTGCCCACGGAATGCAACGACTATGCGCGGTTGCTGCCTGATGTGCTGGACGCGCTCGATGCATTGGACGGCATGC
Organism: Achromobacter animicus; assembly: GCF_040775605.1. NCBI lineage: Bacteria > Pseudomonadati > Pseudomonadota > Betaproteobacteria > Burkholderiales > Alcaligenaceae > Achromobacter > Achromobacter animicus. The sequence continues at coordinate 5,911,335 of NZ_JAYGJK010000001.1, read as the reverse complement.
CGGACGGCGCCGATGCGCAACTTGCGCTGATGGAGCGCGCCGATGCCTTGCGCAAACCGGAACGCTTTTTTGAATTGCTGGATGCCGCGGCCGTGTTGCGCGCGGTGGATCTGTCCGCCTGGCAGGAACGGGTGGCGGCGGTGCGCGGCGTGGATGCGGGCGCCATCGCGAAGGCGTGCGCGGGCGAGCCGGCGCGCATCAAGGAAAGCGTGCGTCAGGCGCGATTGGCGCGTTTGGTGGATCTGCAGGCGGGCTGATTCGGCCGGCCGCTGCGGCGCTTGCCGCAATTGCACATCGCAGCCGCTTGCTGCAGTACTCGTCGCAGTTACTCCCCGCAGTTACTCGCCGCAGCCGCTCAGCGCAGTCGGCCACTACTCGTCGCTTACAGCTTGCCCAGCCGGTCGCCGCGTGAAAACCCGGACAGCGGCGCCGTCATGCCGCGGCCGATGGCCAGCACCTTGAACAACTCGCCCATCTCGGCCTCCGACAGCAGCTTCTGCACGGGCGCGACCGCCTGCGCGTAGGCCTGGGCATCGGACGGGTCCAGCCCGGCCAGCAGCTCCATCAAGCCGGCGTTCATCAGAAAGCGGGCCTGCGAGGTGTAGCCCAGCACCTGCATGCCCGCCTCAAGGGCGGCTTCCGCCATCGCGGTGAAGTCCACGTGCGCGGTGATGTCCTGCAGGCCCGGCGCGGTGAAGGGGTCGCCATGCGCATGGTGGCGCAGGTGGCACATCAGCGTGCCGCCCGCGCGCTGCGGATGGTAGTACTCGCTGCGCGGAAAGCCATAGTCCACCAGCAAGGCCGCGCCGCGCTCGAGCCAACTGCCCATCGCAGCGATCCACGCCTCGCCCTGCAGATTGATTTCGGACACATAGCCGGGCAGCGCGGGCATGCGCGCCGCAACGGCGGTGGCCAGGGCCGCCGGGGCCGGCCGATCTTCCCACGTGAACCCGGCGTTTGCATCCACCGTCACGCCGCGTTCCTGCACCTGACCCGCTTCGCTCCAGGCAAAGAGCGACACGGGCATCGCGTCCAGCACCTCGTTGGCCAGCACGCAGCCCGAAAACGCGTTCGGTAGCGCATCCAGCCACTGCACCCTGTCGCCAAAAGGCGCCAGCCGTTCGGCCTGGCGGGCGCGCAGGTCCGCCGACACTTCCAGGATCCAGTAGCGCGTGTCGGCCAGGCCCAGCGCATCCAGTTCATGCAGCACGCCTTCGGCCAGCGCGCCGGTGCCGGCGCCGAACTCCAGCACGTCGTGCGTGCCGGTCTGGCGCAGCACCTCGGCCGCCTGGCGCGCGAGCGTGTGCGCAAACAGCGGCGTGAGCTGTGGTGCGGTCACGAAGTCGCCGGCTGGCGTCTTGCCGCCGTCGTCTGCATCGGCCAGCTTGACGTTGCCTGCCGCGTAATAGCCCAGCCCGGGGGCATACAAGGCTTCCGCCATCCAGTGATCGAACGGCAGCCAGCCGCCGTTGGACGCGATCGCGGCGCGCAGGTGGGCGGCGGCGGCGTCGCTGTGCTCACGCGCGGCGGGGGAAAGGGGGGGCAGATTGGCGGGGGCGGGGCGTTGCATGGGCGGCAGAGACGTGGGTAAACCGGCATTTTCCCAAAAAAAAACCCCACGGCATGGCCGCGGGGCTTTTTTGAATCAGGCGTGGGGATCAGCCGCGGCGATCGTTCGACTTGCCGAAACGCTTGGCGGGGCCGCCAGGACGCTTGTCGAACGAGGGCTTGCCACGGAAACCGCCTTCGGGGCGATCACCGCCGCGGAAGCCGCCTTCGCGCTGCGGACGGTCGCCGAAGCTGGGACGGTCGCCAAAGCTGGGGCGCGCGTCGCGATCGCCACCACGGAAGCCGCCTTCACGCGGGGCACGCTCGCTGAACGGGCGGGCATCGCGCTGCGGACGGTCGCCATAGCTGGGACGGTCGCCGAAGCTGGGACGCGAATCGCGGTCGCCGCCGCGGAAGCCGCCTTCACGCTGAGGACGGTCGCCGAAGGGACGATTGCCCTGGTAGCCGCCTTCGCGCTGGGGACGATCGCCGAAGCTGGGACGGTCACCGAAGGAACGCTGCGGGCGGTCGCCAAACGGGCGGTCGTCGAACGAACGGTTGCCTTGGTAGCCGCCGTCGCGCGGCTTGAACTCGCCACGCGGGCCGCCGAACGAACGGCCTTCACGCGGTGCGCCATCGCGCGGCGCGCCGTCGCGGTTACCTGCAAAGCCGCCCGAATGGCGCGAACCGCCGAAACCGCCGGGACGCTTGCCGAAAGGCTTGCCATACGGCTTGCCACCGCCGCCGCCGCCGGTGGACGGACGCGGGGTGCGCTTGGGTTCCAGGCCGGCGATCACTTCAGGGGTGATGGACTGGCCGATGTAGTGCTCGATGCGGCGGACCTTGTGGCGCTCGGAGTGCGTGGCCAGCGTGAAGGCCAGACCGTTGCGGCCAGCGCGGCCCGTGCGGCCGATGCGGTGCACGTAGTCTTCGGCTTGCATCGGCAGATCGAAGTTGACGGCGTGGCTGATGCCTTGCACGTCGATGCCGCGGGCTGCCACGTCGGTGGCAACCAGGATGCGCAGCTGGCCGCGTTGCAGTTGCGACAGCGTGCGGGTGCGTTGGCGCTGGTTCATGTCGCCGTGCAGGGCAGCGGCGGCAAAGCCTTGGTCGGCCAGGCGGTCGGCCAGGTCGTCCGCGCCGCGCTTGGTCGACGTGAAGACGATGGCTTGATCCAGCGAGGCGTCGCGCAGTACGTGATCCAGCAGTTGCATCTTGTGGCTGGCATCGTCCGCGTACAGCAGGCTTTGCGTGATGTTGGTGTGCTTTTCCTTGGCGCCGGCGATCTCGATGCGCTGCGGCTCGCGCATCATGCGCGAGGCCAGCTTGGCGACGGTGCCGTCCAGCGTGGCCGAGAACAGCAGCGTCTGGCGGCCTTCGGGCAGGCGCTCGACGATGGTCTCGATATCTTCAATGAAGCCCATGTCCAGCATGCGATCGGCTTCGTCCAGCACCAGCGTGTGCACGGTGTTCAGCTTGACGCGGCCCGATTGCAGGTGGTCGATCAGGCGGCCCGGGGTGGCGACCAGCACGTCAACGCGGCGCGACAGTGCCTTCAGTTGCGCGCCGTAGGGCATGCCGCCCACGACGGTCGCGGTGCGCAGGTCGGCCAGCTTGCGGCCGTAGGTGGCGGTGGCTTCCGTGACTTGCAGGGCCAGTTCGCGGGTCGGGGTCAGCACCAGCACTTGCACGCCGACGCCCTTGTTGGCGGGCATCTGGGCGATGCGGTGCAGGGCGGGCAGCATGAAGGCGGCGGTCTTGCCGCTGCCGGTCTGCGAGGACACCATCAGGTCGTGGCCGGCCAGTGCTTGCGGAATGGCGGCGGCTTGAACGGAGGTGGGGGTGGTGAAGCCAGCTTCTTGAACGGCCGACAACAGGGCGGGCGCGAGACCCAGGGTATCGAAAGACATTACTTTCCCTTGCCGCAATCAATGCGACGCAGTGCTTGGTCGGGCCAGGGGATTAGGCGGCCGGATCCAGGCGACGGTTGATGGAGCATCGTGCCGACCGGATCAACCATGCGCGTGGCGCGTTCTCTTGTACTGATGGAACGCAGGGCGAAAGGAAAGGGGTCAGGAATCGATGATAGTTCGGCATGAGGCCGGGGATAGGCTTCCCGGCAGTCTGCAAAAAATTCCGCTAAATCAAGGCGGTAAATGCCGAACTCGTTTTGTGCAGTGCGGCGATCATAACCCGAATTCGCCCTGCAATGGAATTATTTTTTTGTCCAGTCCCCAATCAATAGGGTTTTTCCCTTGGTCCTGCAGCCAGGTGTTGGTGGCCCGGAAATGGCCGCATCCGAGGAAGGGCACAGGCGGCCGGCGGGCGGATAGCGGGGATGGATGGTTGGACATCAGGACGAGATGACCACTGTCGGGCGGAAGCAACAGCCGCTTGGCCTGCGCGTGGGCGCCCCACAGCATGAAGACCTTGGGCGAGGGATCGCGTGCCACGTGCGCGATCAGCGCATCCGTCACCGTTTCCCAGCCGCGCTTCGCGTGCGAGGCGGGCTGGCCGTCTTCGACCGTGAGCGCCGTATTGAGCAGCAGCACACCTTGGTCGGCCCAGGGGCTCAGATCGTTGCCCGCCGGGACGCTCAGCGCCGGATAGTCGCGCGCAATCTCGTTGAAGATGTTGCGCAGGCTGGGCGGGCGCTTGCAATCGTCCGGCACCGAAAACGCCAGGCCCTGCGCCTGGCCGGGGCCATGGTAGGGATCCTGGCCCAGGATCACGACGCGCACGTCCGACGGCGCCAGGCCATGCAGCGCGCGGAAGGGCGTGGCGGGGTACACCACGGCGCCTTGTGCGAGGCGCGCCTCCACATGGGCGGTGGCGGCAGCCAGCGCGGCGGCGACGGCAGGGTCGGCGGACAGGGCGGCCTGCCACGCGGCAGGCAGTTGCGCGGCCTGGGCGGCCAGGGCGTTGGATGTGAGGCGGTTGTCGATCGGCATGGGCGCGATTTTGGCACAGCCCGGTCAGCCGGATTGGCCCGCTTGTGCGATCAGACCGCCTTCCCAATCAGACTGGCCAGCCAGCCTGACGGTGCGCCGAATCCCAGAACATCCATTCAAGCTGGGCGGCGTGCGTGTAGGCCTGGTGCATCGCGGCCAGGGTCTGCGGCGACGCCGTCTCCGCCGCACGATCCACGGTGGCGATCACGGCGCGGACCAGCGCGTGGAAATCGTCGCCGGCGTAGGTGTCGATCCAGGCCGCATACGGATTGGGCCGCACGGCGCGTGCGTGGATGTCGCGCCCGATCTCGGCGTAGATCCAGAAGCAGGGCAGCAGGGCGGCCAGGACGACCGGATAGGGCGCGCTCCAGGCGGTGGCAATCAGGAAGCTGGTGTAGTGATGGCTCGCCGGCGTCAGCGGCGTGGCTTCGAAGGTAGCGGCGTCGATACCGAACTGCTGCATGAACCCGGCGTGCAGGCTGCGCTCGGCGACGACGGCGCCCTTGGCGGCCTCGGCAAACTGCACCACGCCATCGGCATCGCCGGCCTTGGCGGCGGCGATGGCGAGCGCGCGTCCGAACGCCACCAGATAGTGCGCGTCCTGGATCATGTAGTGCTTGAACGCGTCCTCGGCGAGCTGGCCGCTGGCCAACTCGCGGTTGAACGGCATGTCGCGCGTCTTCTCATAGAGCGCGGCGTTGCGGGTCCAGGCATCGGAACTGAAAGACATGGAATTCCTCTGGGATAGGCTCGGGCGCGCGGGGCGCGCGCCATCGGCTGGGCATAAGGGTAAAGGGGGTAAAGACGGAAGCGCAGGCGGATCGCGGCGCGGGGACGGCTGGATCAGGCTGCGCGTTTGCGGTGATGTCGGGCGTAGTCGAGAAGCGCGTCGCGCAACACCACCGCCTGGTTGTGCTCGGTATTGCGCGCGCCGAAAAGCAAGGTCAGGGGGCGATCCCCCGCCGCGTCCAGCAACGCCGCCATGCGCGATTGCTGCGCTGGGGTGGCGAGTTCAGCCAGATACTTGGCGCGGAAGTCATCCCAGCGGTCCTCGATGTGGCTGAACCATTTGCACAGTTCGGCGCTGGGGGCGATGTCGCGGGCCCATTCGTCCAGGCCAAGGTCTGCGCGGCGCAGTCCGCGTGGCCACATGCGGTCGACCAGGGCAAGGTAGTGACCTTCCGGACCGGTGCCTTCATAGACACGCTGCACGATGATGTTGGACGATTTCATGCCGGCTCCTGCAACTGACGGTGCGGCCAGTCTACTGCAACGCCTGCGACGCGCCGGATCACGGCGTACCGGAAGTTTGACGCTGCGCACCGGCGGCGCGCAGCACCGCGAATCCGACCGGCTTGTCGCGCCAGCGGTTTGTCGATTACATTCACTTAACCTCTATGTAACAACCCTATTACAGGCCGACACCGTCGGCCTTTTTTGAACCCACGATTCTGTCGTGGCTTCGCCAGGCCGCCTGGCGCCCTTCGCCGTCATGCCGCCACGCAACCCTTCAGACCTGCATCCCTCGCCCGTTACCGCCGGCCGCCTGCGCATTCTGCATACGGAGGCGGCTACGGCGTTCGGCGGACAGGAATTCTGCATCTATAAGGAGATGGTCGCCATGCGCGAGCGCGGCCATCACCTGGAAGCCGTGTGCCAGCCGCACGCCGAACTGACGCAGCGCCTGCGCGACGCCGGGTTCACCGTGCACACCATCAACATGGACGGCCCTGTGAATTTCATGCGCAGCGTGGCATTCGTGCGGCGCGTGGCGGCTCGTGGCCGGTTCGACGTAGTCAACACCCACAGCCGCAGCGACACGGTGCGGGCCGCGATGGGCGCGCGCCTGGCGCGCACGCCGCTCATTGTGCGCACCCGCCACCTGGCCAAGCCGATCAACTCGCTGTACGCCTACACGTGGCTGGCCCACCGCGTCATCGCGGTGAGCCGGCACGTGCACCGCCAGCTGCTGGATGGCGGCGCGGCGCCGCAGTCCATCGCCACTATCCATTCCCCGATCGTCCTGCCCGAAAGCGATGGCCAGGGCTCTGTCCGGCAAGAACTCGGGCTGCCTGACGACGCGCTCGTGGTGGGTTGCGTGGCCGTGATGCGTGCGGAAAAGGGGCACGCGGACCTGATCGACGCCTTCCACCAGGTTGTGGCCACGTTTCCGCATGCCCACCTGGTGCTGGCCGGAGATGGCATGCCGGTGTTCGAGCGCCTGAAGGCGCAGGTGCAATCCCTGGGCCTCGCATCGCGCGTGCATTTCCTGGGCCGGCGTCATGACATCGGCAACGTATTGCAGGCGTTCGACGTGTTTGCGTTGCCGACCCACCGCGAAGCCTTTGGTACGGCGTTCGTCGAGGCGGCCGCCATGGGGGTGCCGGTGATCGGCACCGACGTGGGCGGCGTGCCGGAAACCATGCAGGCCGGCGTGACCGGGCTACTGGTGCCGCCGCGAGACCCGGCTGCGCTGGCCGCGGCGCTGGAAAGCCTGCTGGCCGATCCCGAACGCAGACGCCGCATGGGCGAGGCGGGCCGCGAATTCATCCGCGGGCAGGGTCTGTTCAGCGCGGATCGCACCGCGCAATTGGTCGAATCGGCGTACGCACGCTGGCTGGGGGAGCGGCGCGGGACTGCGGCCGTGGCGCCTGGCGGCTCATTGCCCTGACAGCCTCAACGCCCACGCAGGCTCAATGCCATAGCAACGCATTCATGGCTTCCACCAGCCGGTCGCGGTAGCGAGGCAGCAGCGCTTGCACCTGCGCCTGCCGGTCCTTCCAGGAATCCGGCTCAGCGCCCGGCGCGATGCGCGGCGCCGCCCAGATCGGATCCGGAAAATGCCGGTCGCCGCGCCAGCGCGGGATCACGTGCCAATGCAGGTGCGGCACCATGTTGCCCAGCGACGCCAGGTTGATCTTGTCCGGCGTCAGGATCGCCTGCTGCGTTTCCTCCACCACATACACCGCCCGCATCAGCAGGTCGCGGCCATGCGTGGACAAGCTGGTCATCTCGGCCAGGTGACCGTTCCAGATCACGCGCGTGAAGCCCGGATAGTCGGCGTCGTCGACCTCGATGATGCGCAGGTGCGGCCCGCGCCACAGCAGCGTGCCGCCGTCTTCCTGGCACAGCGGACAGTTGGGATCGCGCGCGCTCAAGCCATCACCTTGCGGTACTGGATGAAGCCGGAACGGTCGGCAATCCGGTCGTAGAGCTGCATGGCGGTCGCGTTGGTTTCGTGTGTCAGCCAATAGACGCGAGCGCAGTTGGCCGCGGCGGCTTCGGCGTAGACGTGTTCGATCAACTTGCGGCCCGCGCCCGTGCCGCGCGCGTCCTGGTCCACATAAAGGTCCTGCAGGTAGCAGTAGTCGCCGGCGGTCCAGGTGGAGCGATGGAAGATCCAGTGCACCATGCCGACAGCGCGGCCGCTTTCATAGACCAGCGCCGCGTGCATGGGCTCGGCGGGGTCCAGGAAGCGCGCCCAGGTGTTGCGCGTGACGGCGTCGTCGATGCTGACGCGGTAGAAGTCCTGGTAGCCCTTCCACAGGGGCAGCCAGGCGTCGAAGTCGGTGGCGACGATGGGACGGATTTCTGCGGTACTCATGGCGCAAGGCCTCCTGGGGTCTTCAGAGTTGGGTTTCCATGGCGTCGACGATATGCCGCAGCACCTGCAGGCGAGCGTAACGCTTGTCGTTGGCCGACACCAGATGCCACGGCGCGTGGGCCACGTCGGTGCGCGTCATCATCTCGTTGGCTGCCGCCGCGTATTCTTTCCACTTGTCGCGGTTGCGCCAGTCGTCGGGCGTGATCTTGAAGTTTTTGAACGGCGATTTCTCGCGCTCGTGAAAACGCTTGAGCTGCTCGTCGGGCGTGACGGCCAGCCAGAACTTCAGCACCAGCGCGCCGCTGGCGGCAAGCTGTTCCTCGAAGTCGTTGATCTCGGCATACGCGCGGCGCCACCGGGCGGGCGGTATCAGCTTTTCGACGCGCTCGACCAGCACGCGGCCGTACCACGAGCGGTCGAAGATGCCGATGCGGCCATGGCTGGGAATGCAGCGCCAGAAACGCCACAGATAGGGCCGGGCCAACTCTTCGGTCGTGGGCGCGGATATCGGCGTGATGTCGACTTGCCGGATATCCAGCGCGTGTGTGACGCGGCGGATGGCGCCACCCTTGCCGGCGGCGTCCTGCCCCTCGAACACCAGGATCAGGGAGCGATTCCTGAACTTGTCGGACCGGGCGGCGCGCGCCAGCCGGCCTTGCAGCAGGCCGAGTTCGGTCTCGTAGTCTTCCTTGTCCACCTTGGCGTCGTAGTCCAGCTTGCCCAGCCGGTCCACGATGCGCGTCGTGCTGGAGTGCGCCACGAAAGCGGGCGGCAGGCGGGGCACCCCGCGCCGGCGCAGCGCGCCGAGCACCGCCTCGGCCGTGCGGGCGGCGCGCATGTTTTCGTCGGCGCTGGGAATCACCACCCACGGCGCATGGCCGCAGTCCGTGTGATTGAGGACGACTTGGGCGCCTGCCCGGATACGGTCGAACCGCTTGTTGACCTTCATGTCGACCGGACTGACCTGCCAGGCCGTATCGGGGTTGGCCAGCAGGCGCTGTGCACGCGTCTTCTGTGCCTTGGCGGACAGGTGGAACCACAGCTTGATGATCTGCACGCCTTCGGCGGCCAGCATGGTCTCAAAGCGCATGATCGCCGCCGAGTGCGCCTCGATCGCGTCCGCGTTGGGCTTCTTGCGCACGGCTTCAATGACGAGCGGCGTATACCAGGACCCGAACACGATGCCCGTGCTGCCCTTGGGCGGCAGATCGCGCCAGTAGCGCCACAGCGGTGGGCGCTCGAGCTCGTCGCCTTCGCGCGGCCCGTAGGCCAGCGTGCGGATGTGGCGGGGGTCCATCCATTCGTTCAGCAGGTTGATCGTCGCACCCTTGCCGGCGCCATCGATGCCGGCCACGACGATCAGAAGCGTCTTGTCGGCCTGCCGCAGCCGTTCGTACTGCGCATTGAGCAACGCGACGCGCAGCCGCGTTTCGAGCGCCTTGAATTCGTCTTTGGACAGGATGGGGTCGGCTTCGGCTTCGGCAAACATGGATGCGCGTCGGATCGGGTGGCTGCGATCGGGCGATCTTGCGGGATAAGGCCGCGCGGCGCAAGTGCGCCGCGGCCGGGGGTCAGAGCGCGTTGACGGGAATCTTGAGATAGCGCACGCCGTTGTCTTCGGGGGGCGGGAAATGGCCCGCGCGGATGTTCACCTGGATCGCCGGCAGGATCAGCGTGGGCATCGACAGCGTGGCATCGCGCCGCGTGCGCATGGCGACGAATTCGTCCTCGGTAATGCCGTCGCGCACGTGGATGTTGCCGCGGCGCTGTTCGGCCACGGTGGTTTGCCAGGCGGCCTCGCGGCCCGCGGGCGGATAGTCGTGGCACATGTAGAGCCGCGTGTCGTCTGGCAGGCTCAGCAGCCGTTGGATCGACTGATACAGCAGATGCGCGTCGCCACCGGGAAAATCGCAGCGCGCCGTGCCCACGTCCGGCATGAAAAGCGTGTCGCCCACGAATGCCGCATCGCCGATCAGATAGGCCATGTCGGCCGGCGTATGGCCGGGCACGTGGATGGCCGTGGCGGTCAGCGAACCAATCTGAAAGGTCTCGCCATCGGCGAACAGATGGCCGAACTGCGAGCCGTCGAGCTGGAACTCCGGCTCCAGGTTCAGGATGGTCTTGAAGACGCCCTGCACGGTGCGGATGCTCTGGCCGATGGCGATGACGCCGCCGAGTTGCCGTTGCAGGTAGGGCGCCGCCGACAGATGATCGGCGTGGGCATGGGTTTCCAGCAGCCAGACGGTCCGCAGGCTGCGTTCGCGCACGTAATCGGCCACGCGATCGGCGCTGGCGGTGCTGCTGCGGCCGGACTTGGGATCGTAGTCCAGCACCGAATCGATGATGGCGCACGCGCCGCCGGGCGCGGGTTCGTGGACGACGTAGGTGATGGTCGCAGTAACGGTGTCGAAGAAGGCCTGGATATGCGGGGTCATGAGGGCTCGCGTGAAGGCCGCACGGGCGGCCCGATCAGGTCAATTTACGAAGATAAATAATATTTGCGCATAGTTTATTCATAAATATAATGACGCCGCTATCCCCCACGTGTCCAACACCTCGTCATGAACGCTCCCCTTACCGATTGCGAAGTCGCCGTCCTGCGCGAGTCCGCCACCCAGGCCTGCGCGCTGCTTAAGGCGCTGGCCAACGAAGACCGCTTGCTGCTCTTGTGTCAGCTGGTCCAGAATGAACGCAACGTCGGCGAGCTGGAATCGCTGACCGGCATCCGCCAGCCGACGCTCTCGCAACAGCTTGGTGTGCTGCGCGACGAGGGTCTGGTCGCGACGCGGCGCGAGGGCAAATACGTCTATTACCAGATGGCCAGCTTCGAGGTCAGCCAGGTGATGAAAACGCTATCCAGTTTGTACTGCGGACGCGCTATGGAGTCACTCAAGTGAACGTGGACTGGTCCGCCTTCACCCCGGCCGCCGGCACGGCGGGCGGCCTGCTGATCGGCGCCGGCGCGGTGCTGCTGATGCTGGGCGCGGGACGCATCGCGGGCATCAGCGGCATCGTGGGCGGGTTGCTGGCGCCCGAGCGCGGCGGCGGCTGGCGCATCGCCTTCCTGCTGGGGCTGTGCGCGGCGCCCTGGCTGTTCCGCCTCTTTTCCGAACTGCCTTCCATCACGGTGGAGGCCAGCACGCCGCGCCTTATCGTCGCCGGCCTGCTGGTCGGCATTGGCACGCGCTATGCGTCTGGATGCACCAGCGGACACGGCGTGTGCGGCCTGTCGCGCGGCTCGCGCCGGTCGCTCGTGGCGACGCTGATCTTCATGGCTGCGGGTTTTGCTACGGTCTACGTGCTGCGGCACGTGGCGGGCGTCTGATCATGGCCGCGCTCTACGCCTTCGCCGCCGGGCTTGTCTTCGGACTGGGCCTGCTCATATCGGGCCTGGCGGACCCGGCGCGTGTGCTGGGCTTTCTGGATTTGGCCGGGTTGTGGAATCCTACCCTGGCATTGGTGATGGGCGGCGCCGTGCTGGCGACCAGTGTCGGTTATGCGCTGTTGCGGCGTCGCCGGGCCAGCTTGTCCGGCGAGCCCATGCGCTGGCCGCAAGCCACCCGGCTCGACGCGCGTCTGGCCGCCGGCAGCCTGGCGTTTGGCGTGGGGTGGGGGCTGGCGGGCTTCTGCCCCGGCCCGGCGCTCGTCGCTGCCGCGGCCGGCATCGGCGACGCAGCGGTGTTTGCGGGGGCGATGCTCGCTGGCATGGGCATCCACGCGTACATCACGCGGGCTGGGCGCCGCGACGGCGACGCAACCGGACCGCGCGCGTAGCGGCCGCTTGCCCGCACGCTTGCCCTCGCGCTTGCACTCGCGTCGAATCGCCTATTCGTACGTCCGGATGTCGTCGATGACCTTGCCGTCGTTCGGCAGGCCGCCTTCGGCCACCCATTCCACGTCTGCGCGAAGCTTGGTCACGTCGCGCGCTGAATCGGCAATGCGGCGGGCCAGCTCGTCGTTCTGCTCGCGCGACTCCACCTTTAGCACCATGCGGTCCGAACCGGTGCTGCCGCTGATGACCAGCCGCGCGCGCAGGATCTCAGGGTGCCGCCGCGCCACGTCCGCCACCTGCGACGGATGCACGAACATGCCGCGCACCTTGGTGGTCTGGTCGGCGCGTCCCATCCAGCCCTTGATGCGCGTGTTGGTGCGTCCGCACGGCGAGATGCCGGACATCACCGCCGACAGATCGCCGGTGCCAAAGCGCACCAGCGGGTAATCCGGATTCAACGTGGTCACCACGACCTCGCCGACTTCGCCTGCCGGCACGGGTTCGCCGGTGCCTGGGCGCACGATCTCGACAATGATGTCCTCGCCCACCACAAGTCCTTCCCGCGCGGGCGTCTCGAACGCGATCATGCCCAGGTCGGCGCTGCCGTAGGCCTGGTAGCCGTCGATGCCGCGCGCCGCCAGCCAGTCGCGCAGCGACGGCGGAAAGGCTTCGCCGGAGACCAGTGCGCGCCGCAGCGAATCGAGCTTCACGCCCAGTTCGTCTGATTTCTCAAGAATGATCTTCAGGAAGCTCGGCGTGCCGGTGTAGCCGCTGGGCGCCAGGTCCTGAATCGCGCGAACCTGCTGCTCGGTCTGCCCGGTGCCGCCGGGAAACACGGTGCAGCCCACGGCGTGGGCGGCCGTTTCCATCATCGAGCCGGCCGGCGTGAAGTGGTACGAAAAGCAGTTGTAGGCCAGTTCGCCGGCGCGAAAGCCCGCCGCGTACAGGGCGCGCGCGAAGCGCCAGTAATCCGACCGCGCGCTCTCCGGTTCATAGATCGGACCGGGCGAGGCGAACACGCGCATCGCTTCGCCCCAGCCGATGGCCGAGAACCCGCCGAAGGCTTTCTCGGGACCGGCGGGCCGCGCGCCGTCGTCGCGGCTGTGCTGCTGGCGTTCCAGCAGTTCATGCTTGCGCAGGACCGGCAGCCGGGCCAGCGCCTCGCGCGAGGTGATCGTGGCGGGGTCCACGCCGCGCAGTTGCTCGGCAATGGCCGGCGCGCGCGCAATGGCCCGCGCAATCGCCCCGGGCAGGGCGGCCATCAGATCGCGCTCGCGTTGCTCGGGCGCGCGGGTTTCGCGGTCATCGAAAAACTCGGACATGGAATCGCACCTTCTCGTGTGCCGGTTGGCGGCGCCGTTGCCGGCGCCATGCGGCAAGCGCTGGCTTGCCCGCGTCGGGAATCAGGCCAGCCAGCGTTTGCGGCGGCGGTAGAACTTGTTGTCTCGGAAACTCTTGCGTTCGCCGCTGGAAATGCCCAGGTAGAACTCCTTTACGTCCTCGTTCTGCGCCAGGTCGGCGGCCGCGCCGTCCATCATCACGCGCCCGTTTTCCAGGATGTAGCCGTAATCGGCGTAGCGCAGCGCGATGTTGGTGTTCTGCTCGGCAAGCAGGAAGCTCACGCGCTCGCGCTGGTTCAGGTCGCGCACGATCTCGAAGATCTCTTCGACGATCTGCGGCGCCAGACCCATCGACGGCTCATCGAGCAGGATCATGTTGGGGTTGGCCATCAGCGCGCGGCCGATCGCGGTCATCTGCTGCTCGCCACCCGAGGTGTAGCCGGACTGGCTGGTGCGGCGCTGCTTCAGGCGTGGGAAATACTGGTAGACCCGCTCCAGCGCGGCGGTGGTGTCGCCCCGGCTCATGCTGCGCGTATAGGCGCCCGTCAGCAGGTTTTCCTCGATGGTGAGGTGGGCAAAGCAATGCCGGCCTTCCATCACCTGCACGACGCCGCGCTTGACCAGTTCGGCGGGAGTCAGGCGTTCGATACGCTGGCCGCGGTACTGGATGTGGCCCTTCGTGACGTCGCCGCGCTCGCCCTTGAGCAGGTTCGAGATCGCGCGCAGCGTCGTGGTCTTGCCGGCGCCGTTCGCGCCCAGCAGCGCCACGATCCTGCCTTCGGGCACCTGCAGGGACACTCCCTTGAGCACCAGGATCACGTGGTTGTAGATCACCTCGATGCCGTTCACATCGAGCAGCACCTGGGGGGCGTCGGCGGCGGCAATATTGGCGTCGTTCATAAACCTTCCTGCGGCGTGGCGGCGGCCGGCCGGAAAGCCGGCCGCCGGTTCATATCAACTTGCGTTGCGCACCCGCGGCGCGGGGCCGCGGGTGCTCCAGAAGCATCACTCGCACTTGCGCGGCGTGATGTTCTTTTCCTTGGCGTACTTGGCCGCCGATTCCTTGACCATCGGGTCCAGGATCGTCTTGTCGGCCTGATACCAGTCGGAAACGACCTTGAACTTGGAACCGTCCCACTGCACGATGCGGGCCCAGTCGTCGCCCTTGTGGTTGGCGCACGAGGTCTTGACCGGACGCATGATCTGGCCAAAGCCCAGCTTGTCGAGCTTTTCCTGGGTCAGGTCAAGATTCTCGAAGCCCCAGCGCACCTGCTCGGGCGTCAGCGCCTTGCCCTTGCCGTACTTCTCCTGCGCGGCGCGGATCGCTTCCACCTGCAGCATCGAGATCATCATGCCGCGCGTGTGGGCGATGGTGCCCAGCGTGGTCTTGCCGGTCTTGTCCGCGCCCTGGCCCTTGTCGTAGACGTACTTCTTCAGATCGTCGTAGACCTTGTCGCTGTCGGCGCCGCTGTTGTGGATCGTGATGGCGTTGTAGCCCTTGGCGACATCGCCCAGATCCTTCACGTCGCCTTCCGACCCTGCCCACCAGATCGCGTACATCTTGTCGCGCGGATAGCCGCTGGCCTGCGCTTCGCGGATGGCGGTGGGCGTCATGATGCCCGCGCTCCACAGCAGCACATAATTCGGACGCGCCTGGCGGATCTGCAGCCAGGTGGACTTCTGCTCCACGCCCGGCGCCGTCACCGGATACAGCAGCAGCTCAAAGCCTTCCTTGGCCGCGCGCTTCTGCAAGAGCGGGATCGGCTCCTTGCCGTACGGCGAGTCGTGGTAGACCAGCGCGATCTTCTTGCCCTTGAGCTTGTCCATGCCGCCTTCTTTCTTGGCGATGTCCTGGATCATCACGTCGGCGGCAGTCCAGTACGTGCCCAGGAGCGGGAAGTTCCACTCGAACACACTGCCGTCCACCGATTGCGACAGGCCGTAGCCCATGGTTTCCACGGGCACCTTGTCGATGATGGCTTTGTCGCTGACCGCGAAGGTGATGCCGGTGGACTGGGTATCGAAGCCCGAGGCGCCCGTCCCCTTGCCCTTCAGGCGCTCGTAGCACTCCACGCCGCGGTCCGTGGCGTAGGCGGTCTCGCATTCTTCGTACGTGATCTTGACGCCGTTCACGCCGCCATCGCGTTCGTTGACGAGCTTCAGGTAATCCAGCTTGCCGTCGGCCCAGGGAATGCCCAGCGGCGCGAACGATCCCGTGCGATACACCAGCAACGGAACGAACTGCTCTTCGGCCGCCATTGCCGGCGTGGCCACGGCGCCTGCGGCGCCGGCTGCGGCCATCAAGGCTGCCGCCAACTTCAGGTTAAGACGCTTCATCTCCATTTACCTCCTGCGTGGTGCTTGGGTCGGTTCAACCCTGGGACACCGGGATTGGCCCGGTCTTGAGCCGGGTATTCGGGGCGGTGGTCCAGCGCGGTCGTGCCGCGTGGGACCCGCGGAAATCAAAACGAAAAAAGATCAGTGGGGGAACGGCCAGATCCGCAGCTTCTCCTTGCCGATGCTCCACAGCCGCGCCAGGCCGTGCGGCTCGGCGATCAGGAAGAACACGATCAGCGCGCCGAACACCATGTGCTCGATGTGCGCGGCGGTGTCCACCGACAGCGGCAGACCCAGCATGTGCGGGATGTTCGCCAGTGCCACGGGCACCAGCACGATGAACGCTGCGCCGAAGAAGCTGCCGATGATCGAGCCCAGCCCGCCGATGATGACCATGAACAGCAGCTGGAACGAACGGCCCAGGTCGAACGCCAGCGGCTCCCAGGAGCCCAGGTGGATATAACCCCACAGCGCGCCGGCCACGCCCACGATGAACGAACTGACCGCGAACGCCGTCAGCTTGGCGTACATGGGCCGGATGCCGATGACCGATGCCGCCACGTCCATGTCGCGGATCGCCATCCACTGGCGGCCGATGGCGCCGCGCACCAGGTTCTTGGCCAGCAAGCTGAAGATGACAACCAGGATCAGCACGAACAGGTACTTCTCCATGGCGCTTTGCACCGGCAGGCCAAAGGCCGTGAGCGGCGGCACCGACACGCTGCCCGAGGACGAATAGTTGGTGAAGAAGGGGATGCGCAGGAACGCCCAGTCCACGAAGAACTGCGCCGCCAGCGTTGCCACCGCCAGATACAGGCCGCGGATGCGCAAACTGGGGATGCCGAAGATCACGCCGACGATGGTGGCAAAGCAGCCGCCCAACAAGATTTGCACCACGAGCGGCATGCCGGGAAAGCGCACGCCGAAGTTCCAGGCCGCATACGCACCCACCGCCATGAAGGCGCCTGTGCCCAGCGAGATCTGTCCGCAGTACCCGACCAGGATGTTCAGGCCCACGGCGGCCAGCGCCAGGATCAGGAACGGAATCAGGATGGCGCGCAGCAGGTAGTCGCTGGCCATGGCTGGAACGACGATGAACGCCACCGCCATCAGCAGCCAGATGAAGACGCGGTCCTGGCGGATCGGGAAGATCTGCTGGTCAGCGCGATAGCTGGTCTTGAATTGGCCGTTTTCGCGATAGAACATTTTTTATCCTCGGTGACGCAGGCTTAGACGCGGTCGATGATCTTCTCGCCGAACAGCCCTTGCGGACGGAACAGCAGGAACACCAGCGCCAGCACGTAGGCGAACCAGATTTCGATGCCGCCTCCCACCAGCGACCCCAGATAGACCTCGGACAGCTTTTCCCCCACGCCGATGATGAGGCCGCCCAGAATGGCGCCAGGCACCGACGTCAACCCCCCCAGGATCACCACCGGCAGCGCGCGCAGCGCGGCGGTGGACAGCGTGAACTGCACGCCGAACTTCGATCCCCAGATGATCCCCGCCACCAGCGCCACCAGCCCGGCCACGCTCCACACGATCACCCAGATGCGGTTCAGCGGAATGCCGATCGACTGCGCGGCCTGGTGGTCGTCGGCCACGGCCCGCAGCGCGCGGCCAGTCGAGGTGTATTGGAAGAACAGCGCCAGCGTCGCCACCAGCAGCGCGGCAATGACCGCCGCGGTCAGGTCTTCAAGGTTGATGAGCAGCCCCCCTTCGAACACCGAGTCCAGGATCATCAGCGGATCCTTGGGCATGCCGACGTTGATGGAGTAGACCGAGCTGCCGAACGTGATCTGGCCGAGGCCGTCCAGGAAATAGCTGATGCCCAGCGTGGCCATCAGCAGCGTCGTGGCTTCCTGGTTGACCAGGTGGCGCAGCACGAAGCGTTCGATCGCCACCGCCAGCAGGAACATCACGATGGCGCTGACAATGAACGCCAGCACGTTGGCCAGGATCATGTTGTCAAAGCCCAGCCAGCGCGGCAGCCATTCCGAGAAGCGCGCCATAGACAGCGCCGCCACCAGCACCATCGCGCCCTGTGCGAAGTTGAAGACGCCGGACGCCTTGAAGATCAGCACGAAGCCCAGGCCGATCAGCGCGTACAACATGCCGCTCATCAGGCCGCCGAATAAGGTCTCTAGAAAAAATCCCATGTCTTTCCGCCTTGGTTGTCCGGCTTAGTGCGACACGCCGAGATAGGCGCGGATGACGTCTTCATTCGCCCGAACTTCGTCGGGTTTGCCGTCGCCGATCTTCTTGCCGTAGTCCAGCACCACGACGCGATCCGAGATGTCCATGACCACGCCCATGTCGTGCTCGATCAGCACGATGGTCGTGCCGAACTCATCGTTCACATCCAGGATGAAGCGGCTCATGTCCTGCTTTTCCTCGATGTTCATCCCGGCCATCGGCTCGTCCAGCAGCAGCAGGCGCGGCTCCATCGCCAGCGCGCGACCCAGGTCGACGCGCTTTTGCAGGCCGTAAGGCAGACGGCCCACCGGCGTCTTGCGATAGGCCTGGATTTCCAGGAAGTCGATGATGTTCTCGACAAACTCGCGGTGCTGCATCTCTTCGCGCTCGGCCGGCCCCAGGCGGAACGCCTGCGCCAGCAGGCCACTCTT
Organism: Achromobacter animicus; assembly: GCF_040775605.1. NCBI lineage: Bacteria > Pseudomonadati > Pseudomonadota > Betaproteobacteria > Burkholderiales > Alcaligenaceae > Achromobacter > Achromobacter animicus. The sequence continues at coordinate 5,893,156 of NZ_JAYGJK010000001.1, read as the reverse complement.
CATGCGCAGGTTGCGGCCCGTCATGATGTTGTCCAGAACGCTCATGCCCTTGAACAGCGCCAGGTTCTGGAACGTGCGCGCGATGCCCATTTCAGCGGCGCGGCGCGGGTTCATGCGCGAAAACCGCTCGCCGCGGAATGCGATGCCGCCTTGCTGCGGCGTGTACACGCCATTGATGACGTTGAGCATCGAGCTCTTCCCCGCGCCGTTGGGTCCGATGATGGCGCGGATCTCGTGCTCGCGCACGTTGAAGGAAATATCGGTCAGCGCCTTCACGCCGCCGAAAGACAGGGAGATGTTCTGCATGTCCAGCATGACATCGCCGATACGCTGGTCGCGGTCGTTATGGCTCATGTTCTTTACGCGGCTCGGGCGGTGATGGCGGGAAACGTCTTGACCGGATGGATCCGCAGATCCGCCGAAATCTTGCCGGTGCGTCCGTCTTCGAATTTCACTTCGGTCTCGATGAACTGCGACTGCTTGCCGCCAAAGAGCGCGTCGATCAGCACGCCGTACTTCTGCGCGATGAAGGCGCGGCGCACCTTGCGCGTGCGGGTCAGCTCGTCGTCGTCCGGGTCCAGTTCCTTGTGCAGGATCAGGAAACGGCTGACCTGCGACGCAGCCAGCTTCGGATCGGTCGCGAGATCCGCGTTGACCTGCTCGACGCACTCGGCGATCAGCTGATAGACCTCGTCCTTGCCCGCCAGGTCGGTGTAGCCGGCATAGGGCAAACCGCGGCGTTCGGCCCAGTTGCCCACGGCTTCCAGGTCGATATTGATGAACGCGCAAACGTCTTCGCGGTTGGCGCCGAACGCCACCGCTTCCTTGATGTGCTGGAAGAACTTGAGCTTGTTCTCGATGTACTTGGGCGCAAACAGGCTGCCGTTGGCCAGCTTGCCCACGTCCTTGGCGCGATCGATGATCTTGAGCTGACCGTCGGTATCCAGATAGCCCGCGTCGCCCGTGTGGAACCAGCCGTCGGCGCTGCGCGCTTCGGCCGTGGCGTCGGGATTGCGGTAGTACTCCTTGAAGAGCCCCGGGCTCTTGACCAGGATCTCGCCGTTGTCGGCCACGCGAATCTCCACGCCCGCCACCGGCGGTCCGACGGTGTCGTCGCGAACCTGGCCATCGGGCTGCACGCAGACGAACACCGAGGTTTCGGTGGAGCCGTACAGCTGCTTCAGGTTGATGCCGATGGAGCGGTAGAACACAAAGAGGTCCGGACCGATGGCTTCGCCGGCCGTGTACGCCACGCGCACGCGGCTCATGCCCAGCGCGTTGCGCAGCGGACCGTAGATCAGCACGTTGCCCACCGCGTAGCGCATGCGGTCCCAGGCGTTGACGGATTCACCGTCCAGGATCTTCGTGCCAACGCGGCGCGCCAGCTTCATGCACGCCGCGAACAGCTTGCGCTTGAGATAGCCCGCGTCCTCCATGCGGATCATCACATGGGTCAGCAGACCTTCCAGCACGCGCGGCGGCGCGAAGTAATAGGTGGGGCCGATATCGCGCATGTCGATCGACACGGTGTCGGGCGACTCGGGATGATTCACCGTGAAGCCCGTGACCAGCAACTGCGTGTACGAGAACATGTTCTGCCCGATCCAGGCGGGCGGCAGATAGGCCAGCACGTCTTCCTGGTCGGTCAGCTTTTCCATTTCCGACACGGCGCGCGCGCGGTCGATGAGCGCATGGTGCGTCAGCACCACGCCCTTCGGTTTGCCCGTCGTGCCGGACGTATAGAACATGGCCGCGGCGTCGTGCGGCTGCACGGCAGCGACGGCGCGCGCGTAGAAGTCGGGATGCTTGGCGGCATATTCGCTGCCCAGCGCTTCCAGTTGCTCATACGACAGCAGCATGGGATCGGCGTAATGGCGCAGGCCGCGCGGGTCGTCGAACACGACATGCTTGAGCGCCGGGCACTGTTCGCGCACTTCGATCATCTTGTCGACCTGCTCCTGGTCCTCGACGATCGCAACGCTGATCTCCGCATCCTGCAGCACGTAAACCATTTCCTGCGCGACCGCGTCCTGATAGAGCGGAACCGGAATGGCGCCGAGCGATTGCGCGGCCATCATGGCCATATAGAGACGCGGGCGGTTTTCACCGATGACGGCGATGTGCATGCCGGGCTGAATGCCGAGCGATGCAAGACCCTGCGCGACGTGACGGACATGCTCCGCCACTTCGGACCAGGTCAGGGTTTGCCAGATCCCCAGGTCTTTCTCTCGTATCGCGGGCCGCGACCCACGAACGTTGGCATGCGCGAGCAGCAGCGCCGGAAAGGTGTCCGGCGCCGCCGGCACCTGTGCAGATGCGGGCGATGAATGTGCCACGTTGTCTCCTCCGGTTTGGGCGCATCGCGCGCAGTGCCTGCAATGGAAGCGGCGGTTGCGGCGGTGTGCTTGACCAGTTGGTTTTAGATTTACGGCAGGAGTTAAGGTATAAGGTTGGGTTGCTACCAACTGTCACCATCGCGACATTCAAGGGCCTTTTAGGGTATTCCCGATGCAGCTATCCGACTCCCTGCAACTCGCCGCCGCCTGGTTCCGCGTGCTCAACGCCGAACAGCAAGCGCGCGTGGAGCGGGACCTTTCCGTGCAGCAGGTCGTTGCCGGATCGATCATAGAGCGCAAAGGCGAACTCGCCCAGGCTTGGATCGGCGTACTGGCGGGACTGGTGAAGGTGTCGGTGGGCAATTCGGAAGGCAAGGTCGCATCGCTGACGGGCGTGCCCGCCGGGGGCTGGATCGGCGAGGGCTCGCTGCTGAAACGCGAGGTCCGCAAGTACGACATCGTGGCGCTGCGCGATTCAGTGGTGGCGCGCCTGCCGGGCACGACGTTCGACTGGTTGCTGGATACCAGTATTCCGTTCAACCGGTATCTGCTGCATCAATTGAACGAGCGCGTGGCGCAGTTCATCGGCAAGGCGGAGTACGACCGTCTGCTCGATCCCGATGCGCGCGTGGCCCGCTGTCTGGCCGAGCTCTTCAACCCTTTGCTGTATCCGGGCATGGGGATGCGACTGACGATTACACAGGAAGAAGTCGGCTATCTGGCCCGGGTGTCACGCCAGCGTGCGAACCAGGCGCTGCGCAAGCTGGAGGAGGCGGGGCTGCTGAACGTGGAATACGGGGCGGTTCGGGTGCTGGACCTGGACGGGCTGAAGCAATACGGCTCGGACCGCGGCGCGGTGGAAGCGGAGCAGGCGGCGTAATCGTTATCAGGACCTAAAAAAAGTGTTGACGATAAATCGCGCGCTATTTAATATCGCACCATGAAATCCCGAAACAAGACCAAAGCCGCATTCAATCCGCTGCTGCTGGACAGCCAGTTGTGCTTCGCCTTGTACTCGACCTCGCTGGCGATGAACAAGGTGTACCGCAAACTGCTGAGCGGGCTGGACCTGACGTACCCGCAATACCTGGTGATGCTGGTGCTGTGGGAAGGCGACGAAATTACGGTGACGGATATCGGCAGCCGCCTGTTTCTGGATTCGGCCACGCTGACGCCGCTGCTTAAACGCCTGGAGGCCGCGGGCCTGGTGACGCGCAAGCGCGCCGTGAGCGACGAGCGCCAGGTGATCGTGGGTCTGACGAAACAGGGCCGCGATCTGCGCGAAAAGGCCGAAGCGGTGCCGCACGCGGTTGGCGCGGCAGCGCAGTGTTCGCTGGACGAAGCGCAGGGCATGACGAAGATGCTGCACGCGCTGCGGGAGAAGCTGGCCGGAAGTCTTTGAGGTTGTGGGTGATGACTGTCATCATCCGGTTTTATAAATAGCGCACGATATTGTTGTTCACGATTTAAACTCTTAAGCAAGTCGCAAGTTCATCGTTGACCGCCAACCCGGGAAGGGTCCCGTAAGGCAAGCAGTACAAACTTTCATTCAAAGGAACCACACCATGTCGATCGAAAAAGTCCTCTACCGCGCCAACGCCACCGCCACCGGAGGCCGTGAAGGCCGTGGCGTCAGCGACGACGGCAACCTTGACGTCAAGCTGACCACCCCCCGCGAACTGGGCGGCGCCGGCGCAGCAGGCACGAACCCGGAACAACTGTTCGCCGTCGGCTACTCGGCCTGCTTCCTGGGCGCCATGAAGTTCGTCGCCAACCGCGACAAGATCGCGATCCCGGCGGACGTGTCGGTAAACGGCATCGTCGGCATCGGCGCGATTCCGACGGGTTTTGGCATCGAAGCGGAACTGAAGATCTCGCTGCCGGGCTTGGACCGCGCTGAGGCCGAAAAGCTGGTCGCGGCCGCACACATCGTGTGCCCGTACTCGAACGCAACGCGCGGCAACATTGATGTGACGTTGACGATCATCTGAGGGTGACGTCGCATTGATCAATGTGACGTGAGAGTGGGCCTCGCAGGTGAAGACTGATTTGGTCGGATGCCTGCGAGGCCCATTTCCTTTTGCCGCGCCACGAAGCTCTTCGTAGGTCGCCCGACGCCGCGGTCACCGTGGGCACGATCGCCCACGATTGCGGTCCGGAGCCTTCGCTCCGGACTCCCCCTTCCTCATCCTCGTCCTCGCCTGCGGCGACTCCTACGGATTCCGTCGGGCGCATCGACGGCGCTCGCGCCCACGGTGACCGCGACGCCGTGCTACGAGGGTCTTTGGTACGCGGCGCTTCAAGACCTGTGTTCAGGGTAGGAGATCTGCGAGGCCGCCGAATTGCTGCCGCCCGGGCGGCGGCAATCGGCATCGGAGCCGTGGGTCGTCGGTGCGGCGTGCGCTTGCGCGCTTGCGGAGAGCGGCTTGCGAATGACGCTCGTCAGTGTCAGACACCCAACGTTGACATAGGCAAGAACCCGACCACATCGCAGCCACACGCGAAGCGTCATCGCTCCGACGCAAGACGCCGCGTAAGCCCCCGAAGGCCGCCCGCGCGGCCGCCGCGGGCGGGCCCCGCAAGATCTTTCTCTCTCCCCCCACCGTGGGCAAGAACCTAAAGAACTCGACTCACCCCGCCGCCGGTAAAGCTGAAACCACACGAGCCCGTCGCAGCGGGGGCCTGGGTGCGCGGGGCGTGTAGATGCGCCCGACGGAATCCGAAGGCAGCCGCCGTAGGCGGCAACGAGGATGAGGACGGGGCAGTCCGGAGCGAAGGCTCCGGACCGCAATCGTAGCCCCGCGCACCCAGGCCCCCGCTGCGGCGGGCGTCTAAAGAACCCACCTCACCGCTAGCCGACCAATCGTCACCCTCAATGCCCCCCACCCAAATAAGCCGCCACCACAGCCGGATCATGCTTCAACTTCTCCGCACTCCCATGCACAGAAATCCGCCCGTTTTCCAGCACATACCCATAATCCGCCACATTCAACGCCGCCGCCGCGAACTGCTCCACCAGCAGCATCGTCACGCCTTCCTCCTTGAGCCGCGCAATGATCCGGAACACCTCTTCAACCAGAATCGGCGCCAGTCCCATCGAAGGCTCGTCCAGCAGCACCAATTCCGGATTCAACATCACCGCACGCGCCATCGCCAGCATCTGCTGCTCACCGCCTGACAGCGTCCCCGCCAGCTGATCCCGCCGTTCCTTCAGCCGAGGGAACAGATCCATCGCCCGCCCCAGATCAGCTTGAACGTCACCCTTAGGCCGGCTACCCGTCAGACGCGGAAACGCACCCAGCAGCAGATTGTCGGTCACTGACAGCGTAGGAAACACCCGGCGCCCCTCCGGCGAATGCGCCAGCCCCAACCGCGCGATGCGATGTGACTCCATCCCATCAATCCGCTTGCTACCCAGCGTGATCTCCCCCGCAGTCGGCCGGATCATCCCCGACAGCGCCCGCATCGTCGTCGTCTTCCCAGCCCCGTTCGAGCCGATCAACGTCACCACCTTGGCTTTCGGCACTTCCATGCTGATGCCGTGCAGCACCTTCACCTTCCCGTAGCCTGCTTCCAGATTCTTGATCGATAGCATCTTCTTGTCCCCTTGGCGTCAGGCGGGCGCGCCGCCCAGATACGCCTCGATCACCTTGGCGTTGCTTTGCACTTCGTTAGGCAGGCCCTCGGCGATCTTCTGGCCGAAGTCCAGCACCGACACCGTGTCGCACACCCCCATCACCACGTCCATGTGGTGCTCGATGAGGATCAGCGTGATGCCGTGGTCGCGCACCTTGCGGATGATCGCCAGCAGTTCCACGATGTCAGGCGCCGTCAGGCCTGCCGCCGGTTCGTCCAGCAGCAGCAGTTGCGGATCCAGCGCCAGTGCGCGGGCGATCTCCAGGAGGCGCTGCTTGCCGTAGGGCAGGTTGCGCGCCTCTTCGCTGGCCAGCGATTCCAGGCCGACGAACTCCAGCAGCGCCATGGCCCGTGCCCGTGCGCCCTGTTCCTCGGTCTTCCACTTGGGCGTGCGCAGCGCGATGCCGGCCAGACCCGTCGTGAACGTGTGATGCAGGCCCACCAGCACGTTCTCCAGCGCGGTCATTTCGCCGAAGAGTTGCACGTTCTGGAACGTGCGCGCGATGCCGGCTTCGGCGATGTCCGCGGGCGGAAGGCCGACGAGCGACTTGCCCCCGAACTCCACCGCGCCGGCCGTGGGCACGTAGATGCCGGTCAGCACGTTCATCATCGTGCTCTTGCCGGAACCGTTGGGTCCGATGAGCCCGTGGATGGTGCCGCGCTTGACGGTCAGGTCCACCTCGTTCAGGGCTTTCAGGCCGCCGAACTGCATCAGCAAGTTCTTGGCTGCGAGCAGGGTCTCGCCCTTGCCCGCCACCGCGTCCGGCACGGCGTCCTGTTCCTTCACCAGGTCTTTCTTGACGGCCAGGGCCGCGCGGCGCGTGGAGAAGAACAGGTTGCGAACGAAGCCCACGATGCCGTCGGGCAGGTAGTACACGACGAACAGGATCATCGCGCCGAAAATGGTCAGGCGCCAATCGGTGACGGCGTCCAGCCAGTACGAGAAGATGGCCAGCACGATCGTGCCGATCACCGGCACCGCGACCTTGCGCGGCTCGGTGCGGCCCTTGGAGATGGCCACGACGCTGCCCACCGTCACCAGGATCGCCACCGCCAGCGCGATCAGGCGGAAGGTGCCGATGTCGTCCAGCATCTTGGGCAGCAGCACGATGATCGAGGCGCCCAGCAGCGCGCCGGTGCGGCTCTTGCGGCCGCCCATGATGATGGCCAGCAGGAACAGGATCGTCAGTTCGAAGTTGTACGTGTTCGGCGAAATGTACTGTTCCGAATACGAGTACAGCGCGCCCGCCAGGCCGGCAAAGCCGGCGCTGATGACGAAGGCGATCACCTTGTGCCGGTACACCGACACGCCCATGCAGTCGGATGCGATGGGGCTGTCGCGCAAGGCTTCGAAAGAGCGGCCCAGGTGCGACTTCAAGATCCGGTGCACCACGATCAGCGAGATCACCAGCAGCGCGGCGACCAGCCAGAAGTATTCGGCCTTGGTCAGCACGTGGCCGGCGATGGACGGCTTGGTGACCTTGATGCCCAGCGGGCCTTCGGTCAGGAAGGTCATCTCGTTGATCAGAATCTGGATGATCGTGCCGAAGGCCAGCGTCACCATCGCCAGATAGGGGCCGGTGACGCGCAGCGCCGGCAGCGCCAGCACTGCGCCAAAGGCGGCGGCGATGACGATGGCGGCGGGCAGTGTCAGCCAGATGGGAATCTGCAGATGAAAGACCAGCACGCCGGCCACGTACGAGCCGATGCCGAACAAGCCGGCGTGGCCCAGCGACACCTGGCCGGTGTAGCCCACCACGATATCGAGCCCGAACAGCAGGATCGAATAGATCATGATGGTTTCAATCAGGTGCAGGTAATACGTGTTGGTCACGCCCAGCGGCACGGCGGCCAGGCAGGCCACGGCCACGATGGATAGGAGAAGATGCAGGGGTTTCATCGCTTACACCTTCTTGATCGCGGTCTTGCCGAACAGGCCGGCGGGCTTGAAGGTCAAAACGAGCAGCAGCAATACCAATCCCGGCACGTCTTTGTATCCCGTTGATAGATAGAAACCGGTGGTCGTTTCGGCGATCCCCAGGATCAGCCCGCCCACCACGACGCCCATCCCGCTGGACAGGCCGCCAATGATCGCGACGGCAAATGCCTTCAGGCCCAGCACGGCGCCCATCGTGGCGCCCGTCAGCGTCAGCGGCGCGACCAGTACGCCGGCAAACGCCGCAGTCAGCGACGACAGTGCGTACGAGAACGTGATGACCATGCCGGTGTTGATGCCCATCAGGCCGGCCGCGTCGCGGTCGTTGGACGTGGCGACGAAGGCTTTGCCGTAGATGGATTTGCGGTTGAAGATTTCCACCAGAATCATCATGCCCAGCGCGCCGAACACCACCAGCAGCTCCATCGGCAGCACGTTGGCGCCCAGCACCTGAATCGGCGCCTCGGGCAGCGGCGAGGGAAAGCGCAGGTCGTCGCGGCCCCAGATGTTTTCGGCCACGTTCTTGAAGATGATGCCCAGCGCAATGGTGGCCATGATCCAGCCGAATTCCGATCGCGTCTTGATGGCGGGCCGCACGCCCACGCGTTCGACCAGCGCGCCCTGCGCGAAGCCGAAGATGCAGACGATGGGAATCATGACCCAGTAGTTCACGCCCAGTCCGACGAGCGTGAGGCCGACGAGCGCACCCAGCATCAGGGCTTCGCCCTGGCCGAAGTTCAAGGTGCCCGATGTGGCGAAGGTGAGCTGGTAGCCGAACGCAATGACCGCATAGATCATGCCTAGCGCGATACCGCTATAGATGAGCTGTAGAAGAATCATGGTGTGTGTCTTGAGGCGCTGTGTTCCGTCCCAACCCCCTTGGGCAGAACGCTGTTTTCAGGCGGCTGCATGCCCCGCGCCCGAAGCTTCAGGCGCGGGCGGCGGCGGCCGGGCAGCCGCCGCCTTCCTGCTTGTCGGGATTTAGTTGGCCTTGATGACCCGGCCGCCCTTGACCTCGCCGATGACCACTTCCTTCGCGGTGATCGCGTCGTGGTTGTCGTGCGAGAAGGGCTTGTTGTAGGTCATCACCACGCCCTCGACCGGGGTCTGCAGGTTTTCCAGTGCTTCGCGCACCTTGGGACCGTCGGTCGAGTTCGCCTGCTTGATGGCCGCGGCCAAGAGGAAGATGGAGTCATAGCCCTGCGCCGCCGACACCGGCGAATCGATGCGGTTGTTCTTGGGCTTGAACTTGGCCAGGTAGGCGTCGATGAACGCCTTGCGCTTGGGCGTGTCCGGGTCCTGGATGAAGGTCTGCGGCATGCGCGCGCCTTCACCGTTGGCGCCGGAGTTGTCGATGTAGTTGGCCATGGACAGCGTCCAGCTGCCGATGATCGGCACCTTCCAGCCCAGCTTGGTCATGCCGTTGGCGACCTGGGCCAGCTCCGGGCCGATACCGTAGGTCAGCACGGCTTCGGCCCCCGCGGCCTTGGCCTTGAGCAGCTGGGCCGTCATGTCGACGTCCTTGATGTTGAACTTCTCGACGGCGACCGGCTTGATGCCCTTGGCGTCCAGGGCCTTTTCCAGGTCCTCGCGGCCGAGCTGGCCGTAGTTGGTGGAGTCGGCCAGGATCGCGACCTTCTTGAAGCCGCGGCGCGTGATCGCTTCTTCCACGATCATCGGGGCCTGGATGCTGTCGTGGGCCGCATTGCGGAACACGTAGTTGTCGGGGTATTCAGGCGCCTTGAACTGATGCGTGATCACGCTGCCGGTGGCCACGTTGTTGAACACCGGGATCTTGGCGTCCTGGTAGAAACGTTGGGAGGCCAATGCGACGCCGGTGTTGATGTAGCCGACGGTGGCGGTCACCTGTTCCTTGTTGATCAGTTCCTGCGCGATCTGTACGCCGCGCTCGTTCTTGGCTTCGTCATCGCGTTCGACCGCGACGAGCTGACGGCCCATCACGCCGCCGTTCTTGTTGATCTCTTCAATGGCAAGGCGAACGCCGTCGCGCATGCTGACGCCCATGGAGGACGATCCGCCCGTGTAGGGGCCGGCCACGCCGATCTTGATGGGGTCGGCGGCGTGGGACGCGGCCGATAGGGCAAATGCAAGGGTTCCTGCAAGCAGCTTCAAACGAAAATCCATGGATGTCTCCGTTGTAATTGGGTGAACTGCGTGGAAAGCCGTGTGCTGGCGCCAATCGGCGGATGGTGTTTTGTTGGCGCGCTCCTTTGTTGCGTGTCGTGACTGTCTGCTTAATCGCTTACGCGAATCTGACCCGGCGGTGCTTTTCCGCGTAAATACCTAGTGCGGATGCAAGGTTCCTTTCAGCTTGCTGAATGCTGTGAGTGGAATGGGCGGTGAGATGGGCGTGCGTCGGTGTTGCGTTCGCAATGCGTCCGCTTCCGCTTGTCCACACAGCGTGTCTCCGGGACGGGCGCAGTCACGCTGGCCGCATCCTAGCGATCAGGGTGCGGCGTCGTGCGGAAATTCATTCCGCAGATAACTGGAAATTTATTCCTGACCGGCCTGCGGCCCGCATGGCCATTGGGCTGCGCGTTTGCAGACCTCGGCGAGCCATAGGGAAAACGCCTGGGCCGCGCCGCCCGGTGTGCGTGTGGCTTCGGTGCACAGGTAGTACTGCGACTCGCCGGGGATCTCCACATCCAGCACGCGAACGAGCTTGCCTTCGTCCAGCCACTCGGCGGCCAGCGATCGGCGAGTCAGCGCCACGCCCTGGCCGGCGCGCGCCGCGGCGAGCATCATGCCCAGGTCTACCAGCCACACGCCGCGCGACGGCTCGGGCCAGTCCAGGCCAGCCGCCGCCAGCCACGGACGCCAGGGTTCCATCGGGCAACGCAAGAGGTCGGCGCGCGCCAAATCGGCGGGCCGCTTGAACGGGCCGCGCGCCGCTTGATAACTCGGTGCGCACACCGCGAACACCGGATCGTGCGTGAGCGGATGCGCATGAAGGCCGGGATATTTGCCGCTGCCAAAGCGGATCCAGACGTCGGCGTTGGGGGGCATGATGTCCAGGTAGGGAATGGACAGCATGATTTCAAGTTCGACACCGGGGTTTGCCGCGGTGAAACCGGGCAGGGCAGGAATCAGCACCTGCCGGGCGAATGTCGGCGTGGACACGACGCGCAGCGTTTCCAGCTTGGGTTCGTTGCGCTTGTGCAGCGAGGCGTCGGACAGCAGATCGAGCGCCGTACGCACCTGTTCCAGGTACTCGCGTCCGGCCGCGCTCAGCGTCGCGCCGCGGCTGCTTCGAATGAACAGCGTGACATCCAGCAGGGTTTCCAGCGAGGCGATGCGCTTGCCGATGGCGCTGGCGGTGACGAAGAGTTCTTCGCTCGCCCGCTCGAAGGAACCCAGCCGCGCGGCCGCTTCGAACGCCTGGATGGCGGCAAGCGGCGGCAGGCGCACGTCTTTGGAAGGCGAAGGTCCACGCATGGCGCGTTGGCGGGCCGGCCCGGCGCCCGACAGAAAGTGGTGAGGCGCCGATTATAAAAGTGCCGGCGCGGGCACGCCGTGCCCGTACTGGCGCAGCACCTGGGCAATCTCCACCCGGTATCCGTCCAGCCATTGCGACTGCGCGGCCTTGGCCTGCTGATGCGCCGGATGCCGGATCAGCGCGTCCAACGCTTCAAGCGATTGCCAGTAATAGACATTGGCGAACAACCCGCGCGTGGTGTCTTCCCAGGATTCTTCCCCCAGGTAGCCCGGCATCGCGCGCGCCGCCTCTGCGATGCGCTGGTCGAGGCGGTGGAATGCGTCGTCGAACTGCTTTATGGCGAAGATGAACGTGGAGGTGTACATGGCGAGGCTCAGACGCCCTTCAGCGCCAGGCTGATCGCCAAACCAGCCATGACCACGGCGATGATGCCGTCCAGCGCGCGCCAGGCCGACGCGCTGGCAAAGAAGGGTGCAAAGAGCCGCGATCCGATGCCCAGTACCGCCAGCCACAGCAGGCTGGCGGTGAAAGCGCCGGCGGCGAAGGCCATGCGGGCGTCTTCGAAGCCGTGCGCCAGCGAGCCGACCACCACCATGTCCAGCCAGAAGTGCGGGTTCAGCAGCGAGAAACCCAGCGCGCCCAGCATGGCGGCGCGGCGCGACGGCACCACGTCGCGGGCGGCGGCCAGACCCCCCGTGGCGGTCCAGGCGCGGCGCGCGGATTGCGCGGCGTACCAGGTCAGGAACGCCACGCCGAACCACAGCACGGCGGTCGTCAGCCAGGGGAACCACGCGGTCAGCGCCTGCAGGCCGGACACGCTGGCAAAGATGAAGACCGCGTCGATCAGCGCGCAGATGGCGACGACGCTCAAGAGATGCGCGCGCATGAGGCCCTGGCGCAGGATGAACGCGCTTTGCGCGCCCACGACGGCAAAGAGGCCCAGGCCCGTGGCCGTGCCGCTGGCCCAGGCGGTAAGAAAGGCGGGGGATGACAAGGTGGCAAACATGGAAAAAATACCTGTGACTGCAACGCCTGTGGCGGCGCTTTGATGGGTGGCCGAATGCTGAGAGCGATCGGCAATGCGCCATTTTCCCTTGCCATATATATGAAATACAGCTAATTTTCCTTCACTATATTAAGTATTTCTAATCTGATGAAAATCGATCACGGTAACCTGCGCGCCCTGGCCGCAGTGGTGCGCGAAGGGAGTTTCGAGCGCGCGGCGCTGTCGCTCAGCGTTACGCCGTCGGCGGTGTCGCAACGGATCAAGGCGTTGGAAGACCGGATGGGCCGGCTGCTGGTCCAACGCACGGTGCCGGCCGCCGCCACGGCAGACGGACAGGTGCTGGTGCAACTGGCCGAGCAGACCGCCTTGCTGGAACACGACGCGCTGAACCGGCTGGGCGTGGCCGACGACGACGTGCCCCACGCCAGCATCCCCATCGCGGTCAACCACGACAGCCTGGAAACCTGGTTCGTCGACGCCGCCCTGCAATTCGCGGCGCGCACCCGCGCCACGCTGGACATGCTGTCCGAAGACCAGGATCACACGGCCGCGCTGCTGCGCAACGGCTCCGTGTTGGGCGCCGTGACCACGCTGGCCGATCCGGTGCAGGGCTGCCGCATCCACGCGTTGGGCAGCATGCGCTACGTGGCCACCTGCACGCCGGACTTCCACAAGCGCTACTTCGCCTCGGGCGTCAACGCGCAGACGCTGGCTCAGGCGCCCGTTCTGGTCTTCAACCGCAAGGACGCGCTGCAGGCGCGGTTTGCGCACAAGATCGCCGACCCCGCGCCGTGGGAGCCGCCGGTCTGGTGGGTGCCGTCCACGCGCGCCTTCGTGCAGGCCACGCTGGGCGGACTGGGCTGGACCATGAACCCGCTGCCGCTCGTGCAGGAACATCTTGATGCCGGTCAACTCGTTCTGCTGCGCGGCCGGGCGTGGGAGGACGTGCCGCTCTACTGGCAGCATTGGCGGGTAAACTCCGAGGCCATGGAAGCCTTGACCGACTCGGTGCTGTCAGCCGCCCGCAGCCTGGTCAGGCGCCGCTAACGTCTCAGGAGGACACCCATGAACATCCGCAAGTTTGCCGTTGTTGCCGCGATCGGCCTGTGCACCGCCGGTTCGGCGTGGGCCAAGGACTACAAGGTCGGCCAGGTCGAAGTCGACGATCTCTGGGTCCGCGCCTCGGCGCCCGGACAGGCCAACGGTGCGGGGTACATGGATATCGACAACGATGCCAAGGCGCCGGACCGTCTGCTGTCGGTCTCGTCGGATGCCGCCGAACGCGTCGAACTGCACACCGTGCAGACCGAAAACGGCGTCTCCAAGATGCGTCAGGTCGAAGGCGGCATCGCGCTGCCCGCCGATACCGAGGTCAAGCTCAGCCCGGGCGGCTATCACGTCATGTTCATCAAGCTGAAGGCGCCGTTCAAGGATGGCGCCACTGTGCCCGCCACGCTCAAGTTCGAAAAGGCAGGCGAAGTGGCGGTGGAGTTCAAGGTCAAGCCGGCCTCGCACAATCCCGGCATGAGCCACGATCACGGCGCGATGAAGCACTGATCTTTGCGCCACCCCGCCAGGCTGCGCGCTTTTTAAAGGCGCAGGCGCGGGCCCATCCGCGGCCCGCCATCGCCGCAATGCAAAAGGCCGACTCATCCGAGTCGGCCTTTTGCATGCCGGGCCCGCGCGTTGTCGCGCGCGCTTCAGCGGGCGGCGATCAATACAGCCCTTGCTGACGCATGGCGTCCGCGACCTTGACGAAGCCGGCAATGTTGGCGCCGTCCAGGTAGTTCACGTACTCGCGCTCCGAATGGCCGTGGCGCACGCAGTTTTCGTGGATGTCGCGCATGATGGCATGCAGGCGGGTGTCCACTTCCTCGCGGGTCCACGACAGGCGGGCCGAGTTCTGGGCCATTTCCAGGCCCGACACGGCGACGCCGCCGGCGTTGCTGGCCTTGCCCGGCGCGTACAGCACGCGCGCGGCGATGAAGGCCTTGGCGGCGTCCAGCGTGGCGGGCATGTTGGCGCCTTCGGCAACCGCCAGCACGCCGTTCTTGATCAGCGTCTGGGCGTCCGACAGCTCCAGCTCATTCTGCGTGGCGCAGGGCAGGGCGACGTCGACGGGCACGTGCCACGGGCGCTTGCCGGCTTCGTACTGCAGGCCGAACTGGCGGGCGTAGGTGTCCAGGCGGCCGCGCAGGTCATTCTTGATGTGCATCAGCGCCACAAGCTTCTCGTGGTTGAAGCCGGCTTCGTCGACCACGGTGCCGTTCGAATCCGACACGGTGATGACGCGCGCGCCCAGCGCCATGGCCTTCTCGATGGCGTACTGCGCCACGTTGCCCGAGCCCGACACGGACACGCGCATGCCGTCGAACGACTTGCCCACGCGCTTGAGCATTTCTTCGGCGAAGTAGACGGTGCCGTAGCCGGTGGCTTCGGGGCGGATCAGGCTGCCGCCGAAGGTCAGGCCCTTGCCGGTGAAGACGCTGGCGGTCGAGTTGGACAGCTTTTTCATCATGCCGGCCATGAAGCCGACTTCACGCGCGCCCACGCCGATATCGCCGGCGGGCACGTCGGTGTCCGGACCCAGGTGGCGATACAACTCGATCATCAGCGCCTGGCAGAAGCGCATGACTTCGGCGTCGGACTTGCCCTTGGGATCGAAGTCGGAACCGCCCTTGCCGCCGCCCATGGGCAGCGTGGTCAGCGAATTCTTCAGGGTCTGTTCGAAGGCGAGGAATTTCAGGATCGACAGGTTCACCGACGGGTGAAAGCGCATGCCGCCCTTGAAGGGCCCGATTGCGGAGCTGTGCTGGATGCGGAAGCCGCGGTTGACCTGGGCGCGGCCCTGATCGTCGGTCCAGCAGATGCGGAACTGGATGACGCGTTCCGGTTCGACCAGGCGTTCCAGCAGAGCGTGCTCGGCATAGTGGGGATGCTTCTCGACGAAGGGCCACAAGCTGAGCATCACCTCCTGGACGGCTTGCATGAATTCGGGTTGCTGCGGGTCGCGCGCGGCGACGCCACGCAGGAAGTCGTCCAGACTCTGCACTTTCACCATGATCTCCTCGGGGGTGCTTCGAATAGGTGCGGAAATTGCGCCAAATTGGGGCGCGATCAGTTTGTTTTGGTGCATGGCTGCACCTGTATGGTGCGGGGATTGTAGGGGCAAAATGTTGCCCTGCGCAAAGCGAAAAACTGCGCCATCACCTTGATAACAAACAGATTTTTCCAGACGATAAACGGGGACGTATAAAAGCGGAGTGTTGACCGCCTGTGGATGGAAACCGGGCTGATCAAACGGGGGAGCTTGAAAATTCAGGGATTTTTGAAGTGTCCCCGTTTAATTTCGCCTATGCGGCATAGGGCAGGGCGCCTTCTGATACGCCGCTGCGGGGCATCCGGCAGCGTCGCAAAGACGCCGCCGCCCGCTTGGCGCCCTTAATGCGTCCCTATATTTATTTTGAGAAAAATCACGCGCGCAAAGTGAAGTCGTAATCGATCGTCAACGGCGCGTGATCCGAGAAGCGTTCGTCCTTGTAGATGGCGACGCTGCGCGCCTTGGCCGCGATGCCGGGAGTAGCGATCTGGTAGTCGATGCGCCACCCGACGTTCTTGGCCCAGGCCTGGCCGCGATTGCTCCACCAGGTGTACTGGTCGGGGCGGTCGTCGATGGTGCGGAATACGTCCACAAAGCCGCGCTTGTCGAAGACGTCCGTCAGCCACGCGCGCTCTTCGGGCAGAAAGCCCGAATTCTTCATGTTGCCCTTCCAGTTCTTTAGGTCGATTTCCTTGTGCGCGATGTTCCAGTCGCCGCAAATGACGAATTCACGGCCGGTCGTCTTGTGCTCGTGCATCAAGGCATCGATCCACGGGCCGAAACTGTCCAGGAAGCGGTACTTCGCCTGCTGGCGTTCGTCGCCACTGGAGCCGGAAGGCAGGTAGGCGCTGATGACCGACAGATCCTTCCAGTCGGCGCGGATGATGCGGCCTTCGCTATCGAACTCTTCACAATCAAAGCCGTTGTTCACGCGCTCGGCGGCATCTCGCAGGTAGATGCCCACGCCGCTGTAGCCCTTTTTCACGGCGTGGTGGAAGTGGCCGGTGTAGCCGGGCGGATGGCGCAGTTCGTCGGTCAGGTCCTCGTGGGATACCTTGATTTCCTGCAGGCACAGCACGTCGGCGGCGTGCTTTTCCATCCACGGTTGCAGGCCCTTTTTGAAGGCGGACCGGATGCCATTGAGGTTGATCGACGTGATGCGCAGCAAAGCGAAACTCCTGTAATGCGGCCGCAAGGGGGCGGACAATGCCAGGAATTTAACCGACTCCGCCGCGGCCACCTGGAACAGCCCCGACAGCGGATAAAATGCGGGGTCTGCCACCTACCGGATCACCCTGCATGCCCGCCGCCCCGTCCTCCGTCACCGCCCTGGATTTCGTCCGTTTCGCCTTGAACGAGGGCGTTCTGCGCTTTGGCAGCTTCAAGGTCAAGTCGGGCCGCATCAGCCCCTATTTCTTCAACGCAGGCCTGTTCAACAATGGCCGTTCGGTCGGCAAGCTGGCGCAGTTCTACGCACAGGCGCTGCTGGATTCCGGCGTCGAATTCGACATGCTGTTCGGCCCCGCGTACAAGGGCATCCCGCTGTCCACCGCCACCGCCGTGGCGCTGGCCGGCCACCCGGACATGCAGGGCCGCAGCGACGTGCCGTTCGCCTACAACCGCAAGGAAGCCAAGGATCACGGCGAAGGCGGCACGCTGGTCGGCGCTCCGCTCAAAGGCAAGGTCGTCATCATTGACGACGTCATCACGGCCGGCACGTCGGTGCGCGAGTCCGTGGAAATCATCCGCGCCGCCGGCGCCGAACCGGCCGCCGTGCTGATCGCGATGGACCGCATGGAACGCGCCGGCCCGGACGACGCCCTGTCGCCGCATTCGGCCGTGCAGGACGTGGCCAAGACCTACGGCATCCCCGTGGTGGCGATTGCCTCGCTGACCGACATCCTGGCCCTGCTGCAGGATGATACGTCGTTTGCGGAGAACCGGGATGCCGTGCTGGCGTATCGGACGAAGTACGGGGTGAAGTAAGCGTCTCGTTGCTGAAAGCAATGACAAAGGGCGGCCATGGGCCGCCCTTTGTCATTGCAAAGATGCAATTGCCAAAACGTCATTGCCATAGGTAGGGCGCAACGGGTTCGGCGACGCCGTGCGGTTGCCCGAACACGGTGACGCCGCTGGCCCGCGCCGCGTCCGCCAGCTTGCGGTCAAAGGTGGCCAGGCACGCGCGCTGCCGCAGCGAGAGTTCGAGATAACTGGCGTCGTAGGCAGTCAACCCATGGGCGCGGGCAAGCTGGCAGGTGCGCGCGATGCTGGAAGCCGCATCGTCGTTGTCGGCGGCGATGGGCAGGTTGTCGAGAAGTTGATTGAACGCAGCGACCTGGGCCCGCGAAATGCGCTGGCTGCGCTCTGCACGCAAAACGCCATTGGCAACTTCCACGCGCCAGATGTGAGGCACGGTGTTTTGCGAGCCGTGCGCGACGTCGAGCAGATGCTGGGCAAGCAGCGATTCGTGGACATCCACGCGGTACAGCAGCCAGGCAAGGGCGACCGACGCGTCCGGCACCAGACGGATGGTGTTCATTCCCGGCCTTCTTCGATCCAGGCGCGGATGATGTCGTGGGAGACCGGAGCCGCGGTATGCAGGCGCTTCATGGCCTCCAGGGCATCGTGCGCGTTCAGTGAGGTATCGGGCAGGACGGGCGTCAGCCTTGCGCGGCGCACGCCGTCGACAGCGATGATGAAGTGCTGCCCTTGGCTGAGGGCCTGCAGGTAATCGGTGAATCGGTGCAGCAAGTCGTTGCTGCTGACCTCGGTGTAGTTCATGGCCAAGCCTCCGGCGAAATCGACCAGATCATTCTTGGCCAAACAAAAGGCCGCGGCAATATGCCGCGGCCCCCGATTCAGTCTGATATTGCGCCGGTTCTCCGTGGGGAGAACCGGCGGTCCATCAACTATCCAGCTTCTGCTTCAGCAGATCGTTCACCTGCTGCGGATTGGCCTTGCCGCGGGCGGCCTTCATGATCTGGCCGACCAGGGAGTTGAACGCCTTCTGCTTGCCGGCGCGGTACTCCTCGACGATGGCCGGGTTGGCAGCCAGCACCTCGTCGATCATCGCGCCGATGGCGCCCGTGTCGCTGATCTGCTTCAGGCCGCGCGATTCGATGATGGCGTCGGCATCGCCGCCGTTTTCGCCAGCCCACATGGCGCCGAAGACTTCACGGGCGATCTTGTTGGAGATGGTGCCGTCGATGATGCGGCCGATCAGGGCCGCCAGCGCCGGCGCCGCGACGGGCGATTCGGCGATGGTCTTTTCTTCCTTGTTGAGCACGGCGGCGACTTCGCCCATGACCCAGTTGGACGCGAGCTTGGCCTGGCCGGCCGGCAGCGCGTTGGCGACCGCCTGGAAGTACGCGGCCAGATCGCGGCTGATGGTCAGTTGCGCGGCGTCGTACGCGGGCAGGCCGTATTCCGTTTCGAAGCGGGCGCGCTGGGCGGCCGGCAGTTCGGGCATGGCGGCGCGGACCTCGTCCACCCACGCGCTGGAGATCACCAGCGTGGGCAGATCGGGATCGGGGAAGTAGCGGTAGTCGTGCGCGTCTTCCTTGCTGCGCATGCTGCGCGTTTCGTCGCGGTCGGCGTCGTACAGGCGCGTTTCCTGGACGACGGTGCCGCCGTCCTCGATCAGCTCGATCTGGCGGCGCGCTTCAAAGGTGATGGCGCGTTCCAGGAAGCGGAACGAGTTGACGTTCTTGATCTCGGTGCGGGTGCCGAATTCCTTCTGGCCCACGGGGCGGACCGACACGTTGGCATCGCAGCGGAAGGAGCCTTCCTGCATGTTTCCGTCGCAAATGCCGAGCCACACGACCAGGCTGTGCAGCGCGCGCGCGTAGGCCACGGCCTCGGCAGCCGAGCGCATTTCGGGCTCGGTCACGATTTCCAGCAGCGGGGTGCCGGCGCGGTTCAGGTCGATGCCGCTGGCCGGGCTGCCATTGCCCAGGTTGAAGTCGTCGTGCAGGGACTTGCCGGCGTCTTCTTCAAGGTGGGCGCGCGTCAGGTTGACGGTCTTTTCTTCTTCGCCGACGAAGAATGACAGCGAGCCGCCCACCACCACCGGCAGCTCGTACTGGCTGATCTGGTAGCCCTTGGGCAGGTCAGGGTAGAAGTAATTCTTGCGCGCAAAAACCGAGCGCGGGGCGATCTTGGCGCCCACGGCCAGGCCGAAGCGGATGGCGCGTTCGGCCGCGCCGCGGTTCATGACCGGCAGGCTGCCCGGCAGGGCCAGGTCGACTTCGTTGGCCTGCGTGTTGGGTGCGGCGCCGAATTGCGTGCTGCTGCCCGAAAAGATCTTGGAGTCCGTGGAAAGCTGCGTGTGCGTTTCCAGGCCGATGACGATTTCCCAGTTCATGTTCTCAGCCTTGCTGGACAGGGGCACGCTGATGCCAGTCCGTCACGTGTTGGTAGCGGTCGGCGATGGCCAGCAGGCGGCCTTCGTCGAAGTAGTTGCCGATGATCTGCAGGCCGATGGGGCGATTCTGTTTTTCGCCGCCGAAGCCGCAGGGGATCGACATGGCGGGCAGGCCCGCCAGGCTGACGCCCAGCGTGTAGACGTCGGCCAGCCAGTCGGCGGTCGGGTCGTCGCGGTTGTCGCCGATGTTCTTGGCGACCGACGGCGTCACCGGCCCCATGATGACGTCGCACTGGTCGGCATAGGCGCGCTGGAAGTCCTGCGCGATCAGGCGGCGCAGGCGCTGCGCCTGCAGGTAGTAGGCGTCGTAATAGCCGTGGGACAGCACGTAGGTGCCGATCAGGATGCGGCGCTTGACCTCGTCGCCGAAGCCTTCGGCGCGCGAGCGGCTGATCATCTCGTTCAGGTCGCCATACTGCTTGGCGCGATGGCCGTAGCGCACGCCGTCGTAGCGGGCCAGGTTGCTGGACGCTTCGGCGGGGGCGATGACGTAATACGCCGGAATGGCCAGCTCGGTGCGCGGCAGCGAGACGGGCACGCGCACGGCGCCCAGCGCTTCGAACTGCTCAAGCGCGGCCTGCACGGCGGCGGCCACATCGGGGGCCAGGCCGGGGCCGAAATACTCTTCGGGCACACCGATGCGCAGGCCTTTGAGCGGCTGGCTGCCGGCGGCGTCGAAACGGGCCTGCGCGGCGTCGAAGTCGCGGCGCACGCGGCCGGGTTCGTTGACCGCGCCATCGCATTTTTCGAGGCTGGTGGCGTCGCGCGGATCGAAGCCGCTGATGACGTCCAGGATTTCAAGCAGGTCGCGGCTGCTGGGGGCCAGCGGGCCGGCCTGGTCCAGGCTGGAGCCGAAGGCCACCATGCCGTAACGCGACACGGTGCCGTAAGTGGGCTTGATGCCGCTGACACCGCACAGCGCGGCGGGTTGGCGGACCGAGCCGCCGGTGTCGGTGCCGGTGGCGGCGGCGACCAGGCGGGCGGCCACGGCGGCGGCCGAACCGCCCGACGAGCCGCCGGGTACGGCGGCGTGATCCCAGGGGTTCTTCACGGCGCCGTATGCCGAGTTCTCGTTGCCAGAGCCCATGGCGAATTCGTCGCAGTTCAGCTTGCCCAGCGACACCGCGCCGGCCGCGCCCAGGCGTTCCACGACGGTCGCGTCGAACGGGCTGACGTAACCGTCGAGCATCTTGCTGCCCGCGGTAGTGCGCCAGCCGCGCGTCACGAACGCGTCCTTGTGGGCGATCGGGATGCCGGCCAGCGGACCCGCGGTGCCGGCTGCCAGTGCAGCGTCGGCCGCGCGGGCCTGGGCCAGCGTCAATTCGGCGTCAATATGTAAAAAGGAATTCAGGCCGCTGGCCGCTTCGGCGGCCGAGAGGGCGCTTTGCGCCAGGTCTACCGCGCTGACTTCGCGTTGCGCGAGGGCCGCGCGCAACGCGGCGATCCCCTCGAATTGGGTATGCAGGGCAGGTTTCGTCATGACTTAATCCAGGACCTTGGGAACCAGGAACAGGCCGTCCTGGGCATCGGGCGCGTTGGCCAGCAGTTCCTGGCGGCGGGCTTCCGATCCGGCTTCGGTCACGGCGTCTTCACGCAGGCGCAATACGATGTCCTCGTGCGCGGACAGGGGATGAGCCAGGGGTTCGACGCCTTGGGTATCGACGGACTGAAGCCGTTCGATCAGGTGGAGGATGCCGTTGAGTTCGGCCTGCGCGACGGTGCGCTGGTCGGGGGTCAGTTCGATTCTGGCCAGCCGGGCAATGCGGGCCACATCTTTGTCGTTGAGCGCCATGGGGGATTGCAAAAATCGGTAAGCGAAGGCCGCGGGGCGGGAGTGGGCAGTATGCATACGCCAAACCCGTTACAAAGCTTGAATAGCCTGCATTTATGCGCTATTTCCGGGGAAATTATAAGTTATGATTCACGGTTTAATCGCCGTGATGACAGGCGGACCCGTTGTTTCACGGGCCAAACGCCCCGCGGCTTGACCCCAATTCCCCCCAGAATTTAGCTGAGCTCCCATGTTCGGATTCCTGCGCAGTTATTTTTCCAGCGATATGGCGATTGACCTAGGTACCGCCAATACGCTGATTTACGTCCGCGGCAAGGGCATCGTTCTCGATGAGCCTTCCGTGGTCGCAATCCGTCATGAAGGCGGCCCCCACGGCAAGAAGATCATTCAGGCCGTCGGGCACGAAGCCAAGCAGATGCTCGGTCGCGTTCCCGGCAACATCGAGGCCATTCGGCCCATGAAAGACGGCGTGATTGCCGACTTCACGGTCACCGAACAGATGCTCAAGCAGTTCATCCGCATGGTGCACCCCCGCAACATGCTGGCGCCCAGCCCGCGGATCATCGTCTGCGTACCCTGCGGCTCCACCCAGGTTGAACGCCGCGCCATCCGTGAATCGGCGCTCGGCGCCGGCGCTTCCCACGTGTTCCTGATCGAAGAACCCATGGCCGCCGCCATTGGCGCCGGCCTGGCCGTGTCCGACGCCAGCGGCTCGATGGTCGTCGACATCGGCGGCGGCACCACGGAAGTGGCCGTCATCTCGCTGGGCGGCATGGTCTATAAGGGTTCCGTGCGCGTCGGCGGCGACAAGTTCGACGAAGCCATCGTCAACTACATCCGCCGCAACTACGGCATGCTGATCGGCGAACCCACGGCCGAACTGATCAAGAAGGAAATCGGCTCGGCATTCCCGGGTTCCGAAGTCCGCGAAATCGAAGTCAAGGGCCGCAATCTGGCCGAAGGCGTGCCGCGCAGCTTCACGGTCTCGTCCAACGAGATCCTCGAATCGCTGACCGATCCGCTCAACCAGATCGTTTCCGCCGTCAAGATCGCGCTCGAACAGACGCCGCCCGAACTGGGCGCCGACATCACCGACAAGGGCATCGCCCTGACTGGTGGCGGCGCGCTCCTGCGTGACCTGGACCGCCTGCTGCAAGAAGAAACCGGCCTGCCGGTCGTGGTGGCCGACGATCCCCTGACCTGCGTCGTGCGCGGTTGCGGCGAGGCGCTGGAACACCTTGAGAAACTGGGCGCCATCTTCATCAACGACTAATATTGCCCGCCAGCCCGGAGCCCCGCTTTTTTCTGGCTCCGGCCGCTGCGGGGGCCTCGGACGCGGGCGCCCGGGCTGAGATTCATGCAACGACAAGGGACTCCCCCCCTATTCAGGCGCGGCCCACCGGCAGAGGTGCGGCTGGTCGTTCTGGTCGTCCTTGCTCTGGCCCTGATCGTCATGGATTCCCAATGGCGCATGCTGGAACCGGCGCGCCGCGCGATTGCCGTAGGGCTTTATCCGTTCCAGCGTGCCGTCATGGCGCCGCGCGATCTCGTCCAGCAAGTCAACGAATGGGTTAACGCGGCCAACCTCATCCGCAGCGAAAACGAAGCCTTGCAGCGTCAGCGCATCGAACTCGCCCAAGTCGCATCCCACGCGGCGCAGCTTGCCGCCGAAAACTCCCAGCTTCGCCGCCTGCTTGGCGTGACCGACACCGTGGCGCAGTCCGCCGTGGTCGTTGAAGTCATGTACGAACCCACCAACGCGTTCACGCAGCGCCTGGTCTTCAACAAGGGCAGCAAGGCTGGCTTGGCGCCCGGCATGCCCGTCATCGACGAAGGCGGTGTGGTTGGCCAGATCGTTCGCGTGACGCCCATGACCGCTGAAGCGGCGCTCGTCACCGACGAGCAGGTTTCTATCCCCGTGCAACTCCTGCGCAACGGACTTCGTCTGATTGCGTTCGGCGGCAACTCGCCCGGCAAGATGGAAGTGCGTTACCTGGCGGCCAATGCCGACATCAAGGAAGGCGATACTATTGTCACCAGCGGCGTCGGCGGCCTCTTTCCCGCCGGCCTGCCCGTGGCCAAGGTGACCTCGGTGGAACGCGATACCGCCTCCGGTTTCGCGCGCGCCGTATGTGAACCGCTGGCCCACCCCGAACGCTATCGCCATTTCCTGGTTCTGCAGGTGGATGTGGATCGCGCCGAGTCCAACCGTCAGGAGGTCGATTCCGGTGGATCGGACTAACCAACACGCTGCGGGGCAGTCCCCGCGCCGCCTTGGCACGCCCAGCAACGTGCATCCCGACCGGCTGTCGGGTCCCGCGCATGCCTTTTTCGTGTGGGGCACCGTCCTGCTCGCCTGGCTGGTGTCGCTGCTGCCGTGGCGTCTGTGGCAGGGCGCGCCCGACGTGCTGCTGCTCATCATCGCTTTCTGGTGCGTGCACGAGCCGCGCCGCGTGGGTCTGTTCACGGCCTTCTTCTTCGGCGTGCTGATGGACGTGCACGACGCCGGCCTCTTGGGTGAGCACGCGCTGTCGTACACGCTCGTCGCCTACGGCGCGGTGGTCCTGCATCGCCGGCTGCAACGGTTCGACCTCTGGAGCCAGGCGATGCACATGCTGCCTGTGTTCTTCATTGCGCGCTTCGTCACCCAGATCATCCACGCGTGGCTGGCCGGAAAATGGCCGGGCTGGGACTGGGGCATCAGCGTGCTGCTGACGGCTGCGTTGTGGCCGCTGGCGGGTTGGGTGCTGCACCTGCCGCAACGCGGTGTCGACGACGCCGAATCCTCATCCGCCTGACGGCGGCGTTGCGTCATGTTTGAATTCAAGAAAACCGGCCAGCAGCAGAAGCAGCGCTTTCGCCTGCGCGCCTGGGTGGGCGGCGCCTTCGCCCTGGTCTGCTTCGGCGTGCTGGTCGGCCGTTTCTGGTATCTGCAGGTCGACCGCTACGAAGGCCTGTCCGAACGCGCCGACCGCAACCGCATCGCGGTCGTGCCGATTCCGCCGCGCCGCGGCGAGATCCTGGATCGCAACGGCGAAGTCCTGGCCCGCAATTACCGCACCTACACGCTAGAAGTCGTGCCGGCCCACGCGGGCAACATGAACGAACTCTTCGAGCGCCTGACCGAAGTCGTCTACATCAGCCCGTCCGACCAGCGCCGCTTCAAGCGCCGCGCGGCCGAATCCAGCCGCTACGCCAGCCTGCAACTGCGCAACAATCTGAACGAAACCGAAGCCGCGTGGTTTGCCGCGCACGCCTTCCAGTTCCCCGGTGTCGAACTGCGCGCCCGCTGGGTGCGCGAGTACCCGCAGGGCGTGTCGGCCGCGCACGTGGTCGGCTACATCGGCCGCATCGCCGACAACGACATCGAAGAGCTGGACCGGGCCGGGCAGCTCGGCAACTACCGCGGCACCGAGGTCATCGGCAAGAAGGGCATCGAAAAGACCTGGGAAGAGCAGCTGCACGGCCGCACGGGCCTCGAAGAAGTCGAGGTCACCGCCGGCGGCCGGCCCATGCGCACGCTGCGCCGCATCGATCCGGTGCCGGGCTCGGACATCATGCTGTCCATCGACATGGGCCTGCAGAAGGTGGCCGAAGAGGCCTTCGAGGGCCAGCGCGGCGCACTCGTCGCCATCGACCCGGATACGGGCGAGGTCCTGGCGTTCGTGTCGCAGCCGTCGTTCGACCCGAACCTGTTCGTGGATGGCATCGACGTCGACAACTGGCGCATGCTGAACGAATCGCCGGACCATCCGCTTATCAACCGTCCCCTGTACGGCACGTATCCCATCGGCTCCACTTACAAGCCTTTCGTGGCGCTGGCGGCGCTGGAACTGGGCAAACGCCGCGCGACCGATCGGGTTTCGGATCCGGGCTATTACGAATTCGGCGGACAGAAGTTCCGCAACGCGGGCGGCGCGGCCTACGGCATGACGGACATGCACAAGGCCATCGTCGTGTCGTCCGACACTTATTTCTATTCGCTCGGCCCTGAAATCGGCGTGAACGCCCTGCACGATTTCACCAAGCAGTTCGGGTTCGGCCAGATCACCGGCATCGACCTGGAAGGCGAGAAGCGCGGCGTGCTGCCGTCCACCGACTGGAAGCGCTCGGCCTACAAGGACAAGGAGCGCCAGCGCTGGTACGCGGGCGAAACGATTTCCGTGGCGGTGGGTCAGGGCTACAACGCCTTTACGCTGCTGCAATTGGCGCAGGGCACGTCCACGCTGGCCAACAACGGCTTGTACCGCCGCCCGCACCTCGTGCACGCGGTGCGCGATTCGCGCTCGGGCGTGGCCAAGCCCACCGAGGCGCCGCCGGACTACCGCATACCGCTCAAGCAGGCCAACGTGGACGTCATCAAGAACGCCATGGCCGACGTGGTGCGCGCCGGCACGGCGCGGCGCGCGTTCGCCAACACGCCGTACCAGGCGGCCGGCAAGACTGGCACGGCGCAGGTGTTCAGTCTGCGTGGCGGCCACTACCGGGCCAGCGCGATCGACGAACGCCTGCGCGATCACGCGCTGTTCATGGGCTTCGCGCCGCTCGAGCAACCGCGCATCGCCGTGGCGCTGATCGTCGAAAACGCCGGCTGGGGCGCCAGCGTGGCGGCCCCCGTCGCGCGCAAGGTCTTCGATTACTGGCTGGCCAAGGATCGCCAGGACAAGATCGCGCGTCCCCAACCCGCCGACACCATGGCGACCGTCGATGACATCGCCTCCGACCTGGTGCGCCAACAATGAAACGTCTTGGCCTGATTCTGCTGCGCGTGTTCACGGCCTTCGACTGGCCGCTGCTCGCGATCCTGATGATGTTCGCGGCGCTGGGCCTGACGGTGATGCACTCGGCCGTCGGTGGCACGGATTGGCGCTTCGCGGAACAGTCGCGCAACTTCATCATCGCGTTCTTCGCGATGTGGACAATGGCGCTGATTCCGCCAAAGCTGCTGATGAAGCTGGCGTTGCCGTTCTATGTGGTGGGCGTGGTGCTGCTGCTGGGCGTCGAGTTCTTCGGCGAAACCAGCAAGGGCGCAACCCGCTGGCTGAACCTGGGCGTGACCCGCATCCAACCGTCCGAGATGATGAAGATCGCGGTGCCGATGATGCTGGCCTGGTATTTCCAGCGCCACGAAGGCGCGGTCCGCGTGCGCGACTTCCTCGCCGCCGCCGCGATGCTGGCCGCACCTTTTGGCCTGATCGTGCTGCAGCCCGACCTGGGCACGGCGCTGCTGGTGTTCGGCGCGGGCTTTTTCGTGATCTATTTCGCGGGACTGTCGTTCAAACTGCTGGTGCCGGTGATGCTGGCCGGCGTCATTGCCATCGGCACACTGGTCTATTACGAAGATAAGCTCTGCGAGCCGGACGTGGACTGGGTGGTGCTGCATGAATACCAGAAGCACCGGGTTTGCACACTGCTCAACCCCAGCTCCGATCCGCTGGGCAAGGGCTTTCACACGATCCAGTCAATGATCGCAGTGGGCTCGGGCGGCGTGTACGGCAAGGGCTACATGAAGGGAACGCAGACACACCTGGACTTCATTCCGGAACGCACGACTGACTTCATCTTTGCCGTGTACGCCGAGGAATTCGGACTGTACGGCGGTATTGCGATCCTGGTGCTGTACGGCCTGATGATGGCGCGCGGTCTGACGATCGCATCCCGGGCTGCGTCGCAATTCGGCCGGCTGCTGGCGGGGGCGCTGACGATGATGCTGTTCATCTACGTGTTCGTGAACGTAGGCATGGTGACGGGGATATTGCCCGTGGTGGGGGTGCCGTTGCCGTTCATGAGTTATGGGGGGACGGCGTTGTTCACGATGGGGATTGCGTTTGGGATCATGATGAGTATTAGTCGGCATCGGTCTGTGAAGACTTGATGGTGGTTTGCCGATCGAATTCCTTGGTCGCTGCGTAGTTTTTATCTCCTGCATTTGTTGGCTCCTGTTGCCTGGGGCGCTTCGCAGGTCGGTGATCTTGGCGCCAAGAAGTTCTTCGTAGGTCGCCCGACGCCGCGGTCACCGTGGGCACGATCGCCCACGATTGCGGTCCGGAGCCTTCGCTCCGGACTGCCCCTTCGTCATCTTCGTCCAGGCCTTCGGCCTTCCCTTCAGATTCCCTCGGGCGCATCGACGGCGCTCGCGCCCACGGTGACCGCGACGCCGTGCTGCCGGGGTCTTTGGTATGGGGCGCTGCAAGACCTGTGGTCAGGGTAGGAGATCTGCGGGGCCGCCGAATTGCTGCCGCCCGGGCGGCGGCAATCGGCATCGGGGTGGTGGGACGTCGTCGCGATGTTCGCTTCGCGCTGGTGAAGATCGGTGTGCTGATGGCATCGCGATCAAGAGGGAGTGGCGGTGATGGGCGGCGCGCGTCGACCGCCAGCCACAGCTTCCCGACCCGTGGGAGTGTCAGTATTTTTGTGTTTGAGGCGTTAGAAGCCTGATAGTTGGTTCTATCAGGCTTATTGATGCTATCTCAGCGATACGGGTCAGTGAAGCGTTCTGCATAAATCACGGCGAACTGGTTCATAGCGGCCTTCCAGTCGTGCGTGGCGCTGCCCCAGGCCCCGGTGATGTTGCGTAGGACCAGCCACAGTAGCTTGGTGGCGGCTTCATCGCTTGGGAAGTGACCTCGCGTTTTCACCGCGCGGCGCAGTTGGGCATTAATGCTCTCGATCGCATTGGTGGTGTAAATCACCTTGCGGATCGCCGGTGGGAACGTAAAAAACGGGATCACACGGTCCCATGCCCGGCGCCATGCGTCTGCGATCGGCGCGTAGCGTTGGCCCCAAGGGCCTTGCTCGAACTGCACGAGCGCGGCCAGCGCTGCCTCCACGGTCGCCGCCGTGTAGATCGGCCTCAGCGCCGCAGCCACCGTCCGGCGCTCCTTCCAGCTGGCGTATTCCAGGCTGGAGCGGATCAAGTGCACGATGCATGTCTGCAGCGTTGTGGCCGGGAACACCGCGTTCAGCGCCTGCTCCATGCCCTTCAGACCGTCAGTGACAGCGATCAGGATGTCCTGCGTGCCGCGGGTCTTGAGCTCGTTGAACACCTTCATCCAGAACTTGGCGCCCTCGGTCTGCTCGATCCACAGGCCCAGGATGTCGCGCGTGCCGTCCGGCAACACCGCCAGCGCCAAGTAAACGGCCTTGTTGCGCACCACGCCGTCCTCGCGGATCTTGACCCTCAGCGCGTCGAAGAACACCACCGGATACATCGTCTCCAGGGGCCGCGTTTGCCAGGCGGTGACCTCGTCCATCACCGCGTCGGTCACCGAGCTGACGAACTCCGGCGAGACTTCCGTGCCGTACTGCTCGAGCAGAAACCCTTGGATTTCGCGCACCGTCATGCCGCGGGCGTACATGGCGATGATCTTGTCGTCGAACCCGGTAAAGCGGCGCTCGTGCTTGGGGATCAGGATCGGGGCGAAGCTGCCATCGCGGTCGCGTGGGATCTCTACCCGAAGCGGCCCATCATCGGTCAGGACCGTCTTGGAGCTCTTGCCGTTGCGTTGATTGGTGGCCTGCTCGGGGCGCTCGCCGCCCGCCGGGTAGCCCAGATGGTGGCCCAATTCCGCTCCAAGGGCCCGTTCGATCAGCGCCTTCTTGAACGCCATCGACAGGTCCTGCACCGCCTCGGCGGTCATCGGGCCTTTGACGAATTGATCAACCAGCTCGGCGGGAATCGCCGGCAGTTCCCTCAGCGGTGTCTTTTTCTTGGTAGCCATACATGCTCCTTGAGCAACATGTTAGGCCCCAAACACAAAATTTATGACACTCCCCGACCCGTTCGCGCGCCGCCCATCGGGCACTGGAGTTCAAGTGACGATTAATGGCCAGGCTAGCGCGATTTGCAGCTGGTTTTAGGCACCGGAATGAGCGACGGGTTTCGATCTTCTGCCGGTGTCAGACACCGGAAACGGTCTTACGAGTTTGCTGGTGTCAAACACCGGAATCAGTCTTACGCGTTTGCTGGCGTCAGGCACCTGTAGCAATTGCAGCCACACGCGAAGCGTCATCGCCGCGACGCAAGACGCCGCGTAAGCCCCCAAAGGCCGCCCGCGCGGCCGGCCGGGGGCGGGCCCCGCAAGATCTTTCTCTCTCCCCCCACCGTGGGCAAGAACCTAAAGAACCCAACTCGCCCCGCCGCCAGCAAAGCTGAAGCAACTGGAGCACGTCGTAGCGGGGGCTTGGGTGCGCGGGGCGTGTAGATGCGCCCGACGGAAACCGAAGGGAGCCGAAGGCGGACGAGGTTGAGGACGGGGCAGTCCGGAGCGAAGGCTCCGGACCGCAATCGTAGCCCCGCGCACCCAAGCCCCCGCTGCGGCGGGCGTCTAAAGAACCTGACTCGATGCCAGCCTAACCACCGCCATCCAAAGCACCCTAAGGCAACGCGTCAGGCACCCCAAGCTCCACGGCCAACTTCGTCAACCCATCCCAGATCCGGCTATCAAATTCCACCGAATCCGCATTGACCGCCCGATTCCGAGCTTCGTATTCACCCGGATACTGCACCGACTCAACCCCAGGCTGCGGCTTGCACGCATGCAGGTAGTCGATGAACGCGCCGACTTCCATCGACCGCCAGTCAGTATTGAAGTCCACCTGCGGATCGAGCAGCAGCGCGAACATGTTGTTGGTCGCCACCCCGATGCGCGGATGTTCAGGCTGGATCGTGCCGCCGCCGGACAGCACACCCGCGAGCAGTTCCGCCACCAGTCCCAGCGCATAGCCCTTGTGGCCGCCGAAGGGCAGCAGGGCACCAGGCGGATCGGTAAAGAGCGCACCCGGGTCAGTCGTCGGATTGCCCTCTGCATCGATCAGCGACCCTGGCGGCGCCTGTTCACCCTTGGCAGCCAGCACGCGCGCCTTGTTCACCGCGATCGAGCTGGTCGCCATGTCCACAATGAACGGCGGGCGGCCGCCAGGCAACGGGCCCGCGAAGCACAGCGGATTCGTGGTCAGGCACGCTTGCGCGCCGCCGAACGGGGCGACGGTGGGCGAGCGGTTGATCACGTTGGTAAAGGCCAGCAGGATCAGCCCCTTGGCCGCCACCATTTCACCGAAATGGCCCATGCGGCCAAGGTGATGGCTGTGGCGCAGGGTCAGAATGCACTGGCCGTGTTCCTGCGTGCGCTCGATCGCCTTTTCGATGACCACCTTGCCCACGTATTGACCCAGTCCGTGGTGGCCATCGTAGGCCAGCATGGCGCCGCGGTCGTTGAGGAGTTCGGGGCGGCCGTCGGGCTGAGCCAGGCCCTCGGACAGCACGCGGCGGTAATTCGTCAGGATCGACAGGCCGTGGCTTGTGTAGCCAACACGGTCGGATTCCACCAGATGCTCGGCCACGTCGCGGGCGATGTCTTCCGGCACGCCTTGTGCCATCAGCACCCGGCTGCCGTATTCGTTGGCTTGGGCTAGCGTGATTTTCATGACGACTCCTTACAGCCAGCCCAGCCAGCGCCAGTACGTCATGCCCATCAGCAGCATCAAGAGGTAGCCGACGATGGTCACGATGATGCCGACCTTGGCGAACTGCTTGGCGTTGAAAGTTTCGGTGCCCAGGCACACCATGTTCTGCGGTGCGTTGATGGGCAGGATGAAGCCGTAGCTGACCACGAAGCCCAGCAGCATCGTCATGCCCAGGCGGCTGAAGTCGCCCGGCAGCGTTGCCAGCACCGAAATCAGGATGGGCAGCATGGCCGAGGTCAGCGCGGTGGCGCTGGCAAAGCCCAGGTGGATGACGATCAGGAAGGCCGCCAGGATGGCGAAGATGGCGAGGGGGCCAAGATGGTCCAGGCCGGTGTGCAGCACCACCTGGTTGCCCAGCCACTGGCCAGCCTGCGTCGTGAGCAGCGCCGTGCCCAGGCTGATACCCACGCCGAACACGATCACCGTGCCCCATGGGATACGCGATTGCACGTCTTTCCACGTCATCACGCCAAAGCGCGGCAGCATCAGCAGCACGAGGCCGAAGTAGGTGGTCGAGGTGGTGTCGAACTTGTGCAGCTTGCCTTCGGTGGACCAGAACAGCAGCAGCATGACCGACACGGCCATCAGGCGCTTTTGCGCACCGGTCATGGGACCCAGGTCGAGCAGCGATTTCTCGACGGCTTCCTTGCCGCCGGCGATGCTGTTGCTTTCAGGCGGCAGCAGCTTGAGCACGATGACGATCAGCACGGCCGACATGATCAGCGACCAGGGGGCGCCGGCGATCAGCCAGTCCGACCACGCCACGCGTTCGCCCAGCATCTTTTCCATGAAGCCGACCGTCAGCAGGTTCTGCGCGGCGGCGGTCTGGATGCCGACGTTCCAGATGCTGGTGGCCTGGGCCACGATGATCATGATGCCGGCCGCGATGTTCGAGCGCTTGTCCACGCCGAAGGCAGCGATGACGCCCATCATGATCGGCACCACGGCGGCGCTGCGCGCGGTGGCGCTGGGCACGACCAGGCTCAGCACGATCGTCACGGCGATACATCCGATGAGGATGCGGCGCGTGCTGGTGCCAACCTTGGACAGTGTTACCAGCGCGATGCGCCGGTCCAGTCCGGTGAATGTCATGGCGGCGGCAATGAACAAGGCGCCGGTGACGAGCGCCAGCGCCGAGTTCGCAAAGCCCGTCAGCGCCATGCTGATGGCGGCGGACGTGCCGTAGAGAACGTTGGGGTCTTTGATGGTGGGCGCGGTGCCCAGAAGGAAAGCCATCAGCGTCGTGATCATGATCGCGCTGGCTTCATACGACACGGCTTCGGTGATCCACACGACCACGGCGAACGCGAGGATTGCCAGCATGCGGTGGCCTGCAACGGGCAGGTCCGCGGGCAGGGGCATCATTAAAACGCCGATCATCACGAGGATGCCGGCGATGAGCCCGATTGGAATCTTGGTTTTCTTGGGGGCTTGCGAGGCGGGGACTGCGGTTTCCGCGGCCATATCCTTCTCCGGTTGAGGTCAAACTGACGAAACACCGCCCGCGAGCACGGGGTCAATCAAATCGGTGTGTCGACGCTACAGGATGATCGTGACGGCATTGTGGAAAACCCGTATTGATGAACGTCAAGAAGGTGGAGAACAGCGCTTGTGGAAAACTCGTCCTGGGCATTATGCTCGTCGCCCCCCGCGCGGGGCAAGCATGCGAGTGTTGCATCGGCGCGAACCAATCGGATCACGATGCGTGCGGTCGACCCACGAAAAGAACCGGGATTGGTACGTGAAATGGCGCTAATTCGGGCGCATCAGCCCAAGGCCAGGCGCAGCTGTTCGTCCAGATGCAGCGTGGGCGTGACGCGCCATCCGCTTTGCGCGTAGCGCAGCCAGCGGCCCAGCACCAAATGCGTCAGCAGGCTGGCATGCGCGGCAATGTTGGCTTCCTGCGGCAGGCCGCCGTCGGTGATGGCGATGCGCAGCGATTGCTTCAACGACGCCTCGATGCGGTCGTTGATGTGGTTGATACGCTCCTGCAGCCGGTTGTCTTCCGTGACCAGTGCATCGCCGGTCAGCACGCGGGTCATGCCCTTGTTGCGCTCCGAGAACGTCAGCAGCATGGAGACCGTCTTGTGGGCTTGAGGCAATCCGTAGGGCTCGGCGGTGGCGATCTGGTTCACCAGCGTGAAGATGCTGGTTTCGATGAACTCGATCAGTCCTTCGAACATCTGCGCCTTGCTTGCGAAGTGCCGGTAGAGGGCGGCTTCGGAGACCTCCAGACGCGCGGCCAGAGCGGCCGTGGTGATGCGGGACGCGTGCGGCTGTTCCAGCATTTCGGCCAGAGTCTGCAGAATCTGGGTCTTGCGCTCGCCGGGTTTGCTCGCCATGGGAGGGACTGCTTCGCGCAGGATGACGGGTGGAGGGGATGCTGCGAGCCGTCAGCCCCGCAGGGGGCGTCGGCGTAACAATAAATCACTGACGCAGTTTACCCGCAAGTCGACGTAGGCCGGGCGGTGCGAGCGTCCGCGGCCGAAGGGCGTGCCGGGGTGATACACGTGGACCGTCTTCAGGCCAGCCAGACGGGCGCCCCGCAGGTTGGCTAACGTATCTTCGACCAGCACGGCGCGGTGGGCGGGAACGCCTTCGCGCGCCAGCACGTAGCGCAGCAGCGCCGCGGAGGGCTTGGGCCGGAACTCGCCATGCAACCGCATGTGCTCGATGGCCCACAGGCTGTCGAACTGGCGCAGTATGCCCAGTTGCGACAGGACGGACCGCGCATAGTGGAGCGGCGCGTTGGTCAGCAGGACCTTGCGCCCGGGCAGGCGGCGCAGCTTGTAGGCAAGCGCCTTTTCCGAGCGCATCAACGGCGCGACGTCGAAGTCGTGGCTGCGATGCAGGAATTCGTGGGCATCCACGCCGTGGTGGCGCACCATGCCGATCATGGTGGCGCCGTAGCGTTTCCAGTACTGCTTGCGCACGAGGTTGGCGGCATCCACGTCCACGTTTAGCGCCTCGGCCACCGCCATCGTCATGCCGTGGTCGATCTTGGAGAAGATGGCGTGCGAGGTGTCGTGGAGCGTATTGTCCAGATCGAACAGCCACAGGCGCGCGGGCGCGCCTGTGGCAATCCCGCGGGAGCGGCGCATCCGCACCGCGGGCCGCAGCAACTGGCGTCGCACTTGCATCATGACGATCGCGCGGCGCGCCGTGCTGCGGGGGTGTGCGTCATCAGTGCGAGCTGATCATCGTGCCGACGCCCTGGTCGGTCAGGATTTCAAGCAGCAGGCAGTGCGGCACGCGGCCGTCGACGATGTGCACCGAATTGACGCCGTTCTTGGCGGCGTCCAGCGCGGACGAGATCTTGGGCAGCATGCCGCCGGAGATCGTGCCATCGGCAAAGAGCTCGTCGATGGTCTGGGCCGACAGGCTGCGCAGCAGCTTGCCGCCCTTGTCCAGCACGCCCGGGGTGTTGGTCAGCATGAGCAGCTTTTCGGCGCCCAGCACTTCGGCCATCTTGCCGGCGACGACGTCGGCATTGATGTTGTAGGCCGTGCCGTCCTCGCCATAGCCGATGGGCGAAATGACGGGGATGAACTGGTCGTCCTGCAGCGCCTTCACGACGGCCGGCTCGACCATCGTGATGTCGCCGACGAAACCGATGTCGATGGGCTCGGACGGGTTGTCCTTGTTGGCCATCAGCTTCTTCTGGGCCTGGATCAGACCACCGTCCTTGCCGGTCAGGCCGACGGCCTTGCCGCCGACCTCGTTGATCATCATGACGATGTCCTGCTGGACCTGGCCGCCCAGCACCCATTCCACGACTTCCATGGTCTCGGCGTCGGTGACGCGCATGCCCTGGATGAAGGTGCCTTGCTTGCCGATGCGGCGCAGGGCGTCATCGATCTGCGGACCACCACCGTGGACCACCACCGGGTTCAGACCCACCAGCTTGAGCAGCACGACATCGTGCGCGAAGCTGCGCTGCAATCGCTCTTCCGTCATGGCGTTGCCGCCGTACTTGACCACGATGGTCTTGCCGTGAAATCGTCGGATATACGGCAGAGCCTCGGACAGCACGGCGGCTTTGACGGCGGGAGACGAAACGGCAGCAGGGTCGGGGGTGTCGGTCATGGCAGCTAAGTCGGCAGATAAATAACAAAAAAGTTGATGGGCGTTAAAAAAATGCCTGCACAAGAACGCGGTTGGAACGCGCCTAGCGCAAGCATACGACGGATTGTAGTCCCCACAGGTTTCTTATGCTGCAAACCCATGTCCATATGCCCGACAAATAACCGGCATTCAGGTAAATTGGGGGCGTTTTCACAACGGCACGTCTCGCAAAAGGGGGCCTGCCCGAACCTGCGGGACATCGATCCCGGTTTTCATCATAAAAGAGGCAACACATGCGTTTGAACTTTGTCCGTTCCGCCCTGGCGGCGTCGGTCCTCCTGGTTGCCGCCAACGCGGCTCACGCCGAAAAGGTGGTCGTGGGCGCCACGCAGGTGCCGCACGCCGAGATCCTGGAAGTGGTCAAGCCCAAGCTGGCCAAGGAAGGCGTGGAGCTCGACATCAAGGTGTTCAGCGACTACGTGCAGCCCAACTTGCAACTGGCGGACAAGCAACTGGACGCCAACTTCTTCCAGCACAAGCCGTACCTGGAAAGCTTCAACAAGGATCGCAAGGCAACGCTCGTGCCGGTGGCGCTGGTCCACGTCGAGCCCTTCGGTGGCTATTCCAAGAAGATCAAGAGCCTGTCCGACCTGAAGGACGGCGCCACGGTCGCCATCCCCAATGACCCGTCCAACGGCGGCCGCGCGCTGGTGCTGCTGCAGAAGCAGGGCGTCATCAAACTCAAGGATCCGGCCAACATCCTGGCGACCGCCGCCGATGTCGTCGAGAACCCCAAGAAGCTGAAGTTCCGCGAACTCGAAGCCGCCATGCTGCCGCGCGCGCTGGACGACGTGGACCTGGCGCTGATCAACACCAACTACGCGCTGGAAGCCGGTCTGGTGCCGACCAAGGATGCCCTGTTCATCGAAGGCGCCGATTCGCCGTACGCCAACGTGCTGGTCACCCGCAGCGACAACAAGGACGCGCCCGGCATCAAGAAGCTGGTCGACGCGCTGCACTCGCCGGAGGTCAAGACCTTCATCCAGGAAAAGTACAAGGGCGCAGTGGTTCCCGCCTTCTGATGCGCGGCGCGCGGGCGGCTGCAACCGCCCGCACCCTGCGATCCGTGCGCTTCATGTAAGAAACTGGCCGCCCGTTCAACAACGGGCGGCCTTTTATTGGAAGGTGCCAGACACCCTTGTGGCGGCTCATCCATTGGGCGATCTTGCCCGATGGGTGTCAGACACCTTCAGCCATCTTCAAGCCCAAAAAAAATCGCCCGCTTGCAGCGGGCGATTCCTTGGGGCTGCGCCGATGCGGCGGATCAGCCGGCGGCCAGGGCCTTTTCGACGGTGGCGTGGAACTCGGCCTTGTCGTATTCGCCCAGGTACCGCTTGATGATATGTCCCTCTTTGTCGATGAGGAACGCCGTGGGCGTCAGGCGGATGTCGCCGAAGGCGCGCGCGATCTCGCCCTTGGTGTCCAGCGCGACCGGGAACGGCAGCTTGCGGGTTTCAGCGAAGTTGAGCACGAAGTTGGGCGGGTCGTAGTTCATGGCGACCGCGATGGCTTCATATCCTTTGTCCGCATACTCGTTGTAGGCGGAGATGGTGTCGGGCATCTGCTTCACGCAAGTCACACAGCTGGTTGCCCAGAATTTGACCAGCACGACCTTGCCGCGCAGGTCCTGCATGGAGAAGGTCTTGCCTTCCAGCGTGGTGAAGGTGACGTCGGGGGCGGTCTGGGCCGGGCGCATGGCGAACCAGGCGCCGATGCCGACCGCCACGAGAACTGCGAGGGCTACGATGGCTTTTTTCATTTGATGGGCATTGCTTCAACGCCGCTGCTCGTGCCGCCGGTGCCAGCCGCGTTGTCGGTGGCCGGACCGGTTCCGGTTTCGATGGGCGCCTTGCTTTCGGTGGTGGCGGGTTTGGAGCCGCTGCCAGACAGACGGATGGCTTCTTCGCGGCTGATGATTTCAAAGAGCTTGACGACTTTGGTCACGCCGCCGACGTCGGCGGTGGCATTGGCGGCGTATTCGCCTTCTGCCTGGGTGACTTTGCCCATCAGGTAGACGACGCCGCGATCGGTGGTGACCGCGATGGTGCCCGAGGGCACGTACTTGGTGTTGAGCAGCGCGGTCTTGACCTTGGAGGTCAGCCAGGTGTCGTTGGAGCGCTGGCCGAACGAGGCGATGGGGCCGACGTTGAGCTGGTTGATGACCTGCTTCACGTTTTCGACGCTTTGCGCGATGGCCGTGGCCTGGTTCTTGGCTTCTTCGGAGGGCACGTCGCCGGTCAGCAGCAGGTGGCCGCCGTAGGCCATGGCGTTGACGCGGGCCGTGTCGCCCAGCTTCTGGGCGATCTGGCTCTGGGCCTTGAACGCCATGTTCTGGTCTTCGAGCTGGACGCCGGACGTGCGGCGGTCGGTGACCACGACCGCCGTGGTGGCGGCGGCGCCGCCCACGATCAAGGGCGCGCAGGCCGTCAGCGAAAGCGCCGCGGTCGATAGCGCGGCGGCAAGCATCAGCGGGCGGACTGCGGGTCTGACGTCAAGAATCATTCGGTGTCTCCAAGCAGAAGAGCGTCGATGCCGTCGCACAGCGCGTGCAGCAGCAGAATATGGACTTCCTGGATGCGCATGGTGCGATCGCTGGGAACACATAGATGGACGTCCATCGGGGTAATGAGTTCCCCCATGACGCCGCCGCCCTTGCCGGTCAGGGCCAGGACGTGCATCTCGCGCGCGCTGGCGGCTTCCATGGCGCGGACCACGTTGGGCGAATTGCCGCTGGTCGAGATGGCCACGAGCACGTCGCCGGCCTGTCCGAAGGCGTTGACCTGCCGTTCATAGATTTCGTCAAAGCCGTAGTCGTTGCCGACTGCCGTGAGAATCGAGGTGTCGGTGTTGAGCGCAATGCCCGCGAGCGGCAGGCGTTCGCGTTCGAAGCGGCCCACCAGTTCCGCGATGAAATGCTGCGCGTCGGCAGCCGAGCCGCCATTGCCGCAAGCCAGAATCTTGCCGTTGTTCGCCAGGGCGCCGAACAGCACGTCCACGGCCACGGCCAGCGGTTCGGCCAGGACGTTCATGCTTTGTTCGTGAGCGGCCATGGCGTCGCGAAAGTGCGACGTCATACGAGAGGTCATATCCATGGGCGCGATTATCTCACGGGGCAGGGCCGCGGTTCTGTCCATGCGCAACGTGGGCGAGGGGGGATGTCCCGCCAGACTTGCCCGGTCATGGCAGCCAGAATGCGCCGCGCAGCCAGGCGGGGTCGCCGTTGTCGAAAACCACGGCGTCGAAGCGGGCGGGCGGGACCAGGCCGGCCCAGTGCCGG
Source organism: Achromobacter animicus (assembly GCF_040775605.1). Lineage (NCBI taxonomy): Bacteria > Pseudomonadati > Pseudomonadota > Betaproteobacteria > Burkholderiales > Alcaligenaceae > Achromobacter > Achromobacter animicus. Next base: position 5,854,603 of record NZ_JAYGJK010000001.1, on the reverse strand, counting down.
CGGGCCAGTTCGGGCAGCCAATACGCCGCCGCGCGGGCAAGGCGCGTCTGTTTTTCGGGGCCGATGCTGGCGGCGGCGCCGCCGAAGCGGCTGGCGGCGCGCGCCCGGACCTCGACGAAGACCAGCGTGTCGCCCTCGCGCATGACGAGGTCGATTTCCCCGGCGCGGCAGGCCAGGTTGCGCGCCAGCAGCGTCAGACCCTGGGCCGCCAGCAGGCGCAACGCCGCCGCTTCATGATGGTCGCCGCGCCGCTGGGTGGGAGAGCGGCGCGGGGGCGGGCGGTCGGCAGGCGTGCGCCCGGTTCGCCGCCGGCGTTTTGCGGCGCGGCGGCGTGCCGCCAGGGCGAGTTCGCAGGCCAGGCGCAGGGTGTCGTCCGTCATGGGATTCCGAAAGCAGCGGGCATAGGCGGCTACACTGACATGGTTTTTCGTGTCAGCAGGCAGCAATGAATCAAAACGTCTCACCTCCCATTGCCGGCGATGCCTGGTCCCGCGTGTCGGAACGCGTGGCGGGCCAGCATTGGCCCGCCTCGACGCTGTATGTCGTGGCCACGCCTATCGGCAATCTTGGCGATCTGGGCCTGCGCGCCTGGCACGCCCTGCAACGGGCTGATGTGATCGCTGCCGAGGACACGCGCGCCAGCCGCACGCTGCTGGACGCCTGGGGCGTCAGCACGCCGCTCATGGCGGCGCATCGCCACAACGAGGCCGCCGCGGCGCAAGCCATTTGCGAGCGACTGGCGCAAGGCCAGCGCGTGGCCTTGGTGTCCGATGCCGGCGCGCCCGCGGTCAGCGACCCCGGCGCTCGCGTGGTCCGCGCCGTGCGCGCCGCCGGCTATGCGGTGGTGCCTGTACCCGGCCCCAGCGCCGTGATCGCCGCCCTCATGGGCAGCGGTGTCACCACGGACGAGAATCCTGCCTACGCCTTCGCGGGCTTTGCGCCGTCCAAGGCAGTGGCCCGGCAGCGCTGGCTGCGCCAATGGTGCGCGTTGCCTGCGCCCGTCGTGATGTTCGAATCGCCGCACCGGCTGGCGGCCACCTTTGCGGACCTGCTCGAGGCCTGCGGTCCGGAACGTGAACTGACCGTCGCGCGCGAACTGACCAAACGCTTCGAAGAGATCGGCACCGTCAAGCTGGGCGAGGCCGCGGCATGGCTGGCCGCCGATGCGCATCGCGAGCAGGGCGAGTTCGTGCTGATCGTCCATGCCGAGGCGGACGCGCCTGAATCCGACGACGTCGATCCCGCCCACGACGTCCTGCTGGATGCCTTGCTGGAGTCGCTGTCCGTGCGCGACGCCGCGCGGGTCGCGGCCAAGGTCACCGGCCAGCCGCGCGACGTGCTCTACAACCGTGCCCTGACCCGCAAGAAGGGGCAGGAGTAAGCCATGGTGTATTCGACCGTCGTGTCCAACAAGCCTGCCGATCCGCAAGAGCGGCTGACCTATCGCGACATGCCCACGCCGCTCGGTGATCTGCGCCTGGTGGCCAGCCCGAAGGGATTGCGCGGCGCGTGGTTCACCGATCAGGCGCTGCTGCCGCCGCCGGATGGATGGACGCTGACCGATAGCGATCCGTTCCTGGAGCAGGCGCGGCGCGAACTTGACGAATGGTTTGCTGGCGAGCGCCGCCTGTTCGACGTGACGCTCGACCCGGTGGGGACAACCTTTCAGCACCAGGTCTGGCATGCGTTGTGCGCGCTGGAATTCGGCACGCTCACCAGCTACGGCGAACTGGCCCGCACGGTGAACCGGCCCAAGGGCGCACAGGCAGTCGGCGGCGCGGTCGGCCGCAATCCCATCAGCATCATCATTCCGTGTCACCGCGTGATCGGCGCGGACACCTCGCTGACGGGCTTCGGCGGCGGATTGCCGCGCAAGCAGGCGCTGCTGGCGCATGAAGGCAACCGCTATGTGAGCCGCAGCGCGCACGCGCGCCGGGTGTGCGACGGGCAGGCAGAGCTGCCCTGGTAGCCGTCGTTCCGCTTACTGCGACGCGATCGTCGGCAGGATGCCGATCCGGTCGGACACCAGCGGCACGGCATTGAGCGCGCTTTGGCGATCGGGATACGGACCGATCCGCACGCGGTACAGATTATTGGCCTGTTCCACCGACGCCGGCGGCGCGCCTTCGGCGCCGAGCTGCGTATTGATGCGGCTGACCAGCGACTGCGCGTTGCCGGGCTGGCTGAACGCGCCCACCTGCAGGTAGACGCTGCCCGTGGCGGCGCCGGCAGCCGGACGCATCGGGGCGGGGCTGGGCGCGGCAGGCGCCAGGGGCTCGGGCGCCAACGGCACGGGGGTGGACGTCACCGGCGCCATGACCGGCGTGGAGCCCGTGGCCGATTCCGGTTCCGGCGCGGGGGCCGCAGGCGCGCCTTGCGAGGCCAGACGACGGATCTCTTCGGGCTGGATGGCTTCCACGACCACTTGTCCGCTGCCCGGGCCGATGATGCCCAGCTTGTAGGCCGCGACGTAGGACAAGTCCATGATGCGGTCGCTATGGAAGGGGCCGCGGTCGTTCACCCGCACGATGATCGTCTTGCCGTTGATCATGCTGGTCACCCGCGCGTAGCTGGGGATGGGCAGCGTCGTGTGCGCGGCGGTCATGGCATACATGTCGTAGGTCTCGCCGATCGACGTGGAGTTGCCATGGAATTTCTTGCCGTACCACGAGGCGATGCCGCGCTTCTTGTAGGCCTGGCCGCTGGTGTCGGGTACGTAGCGCTGGCCGAACACGACATAGGGCCGGTTCGCGCCGCTGGCGTAAGGTTCCAGCTTGGGCACCGCGTCGGGGATCTGGTCCAGGTTCGACGGCGGATTGGCGTCCGGCCCGTCGTCCTTGTAGTAGCCGCCCTTCTTGCGTCCGCCGCTGGTGGAGCAGCCTGCCACGGCGATCGCCAGCAGCAGCATGAAAAGGAAATGTAGCGGGCGGGAAAGCGTCATGCGGTTTCGTCGGGCAGTTGCGTGCGGTGGCGCACCAGCAGCGGGTCGTGGTCGGCAAAGCGCAGCGCCAGTTGCTCCACGACATACACCGAACGGTGCTGGCCGCCGGTGCAGCCGATGGCCACGGTCAGATAGTTGCGGGTGTCCTGCGTGTACAGCGGCAGCCAGCGTTTCAGGAAGCCCGCGATGTCGTCGATCATCAGGCCCACCTGCTCATACCCGGCGAGCCACGTGGCCACGGGTTCGTCGCGGCCGGTCAGCGGACGCAGGTTGCGGTCGTAATGGGGATTGGGCAAGCAGCGCACGTCGAACACCAGGTCCGCGTCGCCCGGTACGCCGCGCTTGTAGGCGAAGGATTCGAACGTCAGCACCAGCGGCGCGCGGTCCGCCTTGATCAGGTCGCGGATCCAGGCACGAAGCTGGCCGGGCGTCAGCTCTGACGTGTCGATGACGTGTTCCTGCTCGCGCAGCGGCGCCAGCAGCTCTCTTTCCAGCGCAATGCATTCGGTCAGCGACGGCGCCGTGCCACCGCGTTGCAGGCGGTCGGTCAGCGGATGGCGGCGGCGCGATTCGGAATAGCGCTGCACCAGCGTGGCCGTGTTGGCATCCAGGAAGACGACGCGCAGGCTGGTGCCCATGGCGCGCAGCGCGGTGACCACGTCGGGCAGTTCGGCCAGTTCACCCGGTGAGCGCACGTCGATTGCGACGGCGACGCGTTCCATGCCGTCATCGCGCGCCTGCGCAATGAACTCGGTCAGGAAACGGACGGGAAGATTGTCGACACAGGTGTAGCTCGCGTCCTCGAGCATGCGCAGCGCGACGGATTTGCCGGAACCGGAAATGCCGGTGACGAGGACGACTTTCAACATGGACATGATTGTGGCACGCTTTTCCAGGACGATGCCGGCGGGATAGCATCTGATATGGCCATAAACTCAGGATCTGCGCCTGTTCCCCGCTGCATGCCCTGACGTAAGCTAGGGGCCGCAGACGCCGCAGTTCCATCGCAGTTCCACTTTTACGCGCCCCGCCATCACGATTCGGGGGGTTGGAATTTGACCTAGATGTTAGCCCTCATTTCCTCTTGTAGTGTTTCACTGCCGCGGTTTTGGGCCTTCCGCAGCGCTTTGGCGGCTGCGGCTGTTGTGTTTATGTCCGCGCCGACGCTGGCGCAGCAGACGGCGCCGCCTACGCTGCAGCCCGACACCATGGCGGCCCGGGTCGCGGCCTGTACCGCCTGTCACGGCGCACAGGGCCGGGCGGGCGCCGACGGCTACTATCCGCGGCTGGCCGGCAAGCCGCAGGACTACCTCTATCACCAGCTTCTGAACTTTCGCGACGGGCGGCGGCAGTACCGGCCCATGACGCACCTGCTGGCCGGCTTGCCCGACGACTACCTGCGCGAGATGGCCGCGTACTTTTCCGAGCAGCATGTGCCGTATCCGGCGCCTGTTCGCGCGGACGTGTCCGCCGCCACGCTGGAGGCCGGTCGCCGGCTTGCCAAGGAGGGCGATGCGGCGCGCGGCCTGCCGGCCTGTGCGTCCTGTCACGGCGCGGCCCTGTCCGGCATGCTGCCCGCGATCCCAGGCCTGCTGGGTCTGCCGCGCGACTACATCGGCGCGCAGATCGGCGGCTGGAAGAACGGCCTGCGCCGCGCCGCCGCGCCGGATTGCATGGCCGACATCTCCAACAAGCTCACCCCCAACGACATCGGCGCCCTGGCGGCGTGGCTGTCGTCGCAGCCCGTCGTCGAGCCCTACGTGCCCGACGCCGCGAATTCGGTCCGGCTCCCCGCGGAATGCGGCAGCCAGGCGCAACGCTGAACGGGGCCGCGAATGACGCTGATGAAAAGAATCCTGGTTGTTCTGCTGCTGGTGGTCGTGGTGGCCGCAGGCACGTTGTATTGGCTCGGCACGCGTGACGATGCCAGCACCGGCCCCGCCGTGGCGGCGGCCGACGGCGCGGCGCAGATCGAGCGCGGCCGCTACCTGGCGCTGGCTGGAAACTGCATGGCCTGCCACACCAGCCGAGGGGGCAAGGCGTTTGCCGGCGGCACGCCTGTGCCTACGCCGTTCGGCACGGTGTACGGCCCGAACATCACGCCCGACGCGGAGACCGGCATTGGCGCCTGGACGGCCGACGACTTCTGGCGGGCGCTGCACAACGGCAAATCGAAGGACGGCACGCTGCTGTATCCGGCGTTCCCCTACACCGAATACACGCGCGTCACGCGCAGCGATTCGGATGCGCTGTATGCCTATCTGCGCAGCATTTCGCCCGTCAGGCAGGCCAACCGGCCGCCCGAGATGGCCTTTCCGTACGACCAGCGGATGCTGCTGGCGGCATGGCGCGCGCTGTATTTCAAGCCGGGAGTGCAAGAAGCCGATCCCGGTCAATCGGTCCAATGGAATCGCGGCCGCTATCTGGTCGAAGGGTTGGGCCATTGCGCGGCCTGCCACACACCCCGCAACAGCCTGGGCGCCACGCGCAGCGGCGACGCGCTGGCCGGCGGCGTGATTCCCGTGCTGGACTGGTACGCGCCGCCGCTGACGAACGACATGCAGACCGGCATGGGGCGCTGGTCGGCGCAGGACATCGCCACGCTGCTCAAGACCGGCATTGCGGCGCATTCGACGGTCAGCGGGCCGATGGCGGAAGTCGTGCTGGGAAGCACGCAGCACCTGACAGAGGATGACGCGCTGGGCATCGGCGTGTATCTGAAATCGCTGCCCGCCACGCCGCCCGCAACCGATGCGCGTGCCGCCGCGCCCGCGCCCGCGGCCATGGAGCTGGGCGGCAAGCTGTACAGCCAGCAATGCGCGCAATGCCACCAGGCGGACGGCAAGGGCAGCGGCACGGCGTGGCCCGCGCTGGCCGGCAATCCGACGGTGACTGCCCCGTCGCCAGTCAACGCCATCCGCATGGTGCTGGACGGCGGGTACGCGCCCGCCACGGCTGCAAACCCGCGTCCTCACGGCATGCCGCCATTTGGCCAGGTGCTGAACGACAACGACATTGCGATGCTCGTGACGTACATCCGCAATAGCTGGGGCAACGAGGCGGGCGGGGTCAGCGCGCTGGAGGTAAAGCGCGCGCGGGCGTCGTCGACGTTGAATTAGCGCTGATGAAGGCCGCGGGCGGATGTCCCGCGCGCGGCCGGACAGGCGCGCTAGCGTGCGGCGGTCGCCGCGCGACAGGCTTCGTGCGCCAGATCGCCCAGCGTGCGGATCGCGGCCTCGATGCCGGCTTCCCAGGGATGTCCGTAGTTCAGACGCAGCGCGCTTCCAAACTGGCCGCTGGCCGAGAAGATCGGGCCAGGCGCCACGCTAATGCCGCGCGCCAGCGCCTGGCGGTGCAGCGACAACGCATCCACGGCGGCGGGCAGTTCCAGCCACAGGAAGAATCCGCCCTGTGGCCGCGTTACGCGCGTGCCGGCGGGAAAGGCCTGTGCGATGGCGTCGGCCATGCGCTCCTGCTGCGCCTGCAAGGTCTGGCGCAGGCGACGCAGGTGGCGGTCGTAGCCACCCTGTTCCAGGTATTCGGCAATCGCGCCCTGTGCGGGGCCCGATGCCGACAGCGTCGATGACAATTTCAGGCGTTGCACCTGTTGGGCGTAGCGTCCGGCGCTGGCCCATCCGATGCGATAGCCGGGCGCCAGGCATTTCGAAAACGACGAGCAATGCAGCACCAGTCCGCGCGTGTCGTACGCCTTTGCGGGTACGGGCCGTGTCGTGCCGAAGTACAGCTCGCCATAGACGTCGTCTTCGATCAGCGGAATGTCGTGCCGCGCAAGCAGTTCGACCAGTTGCCGCTTTCGGTCGTCGGGCATCAGGCAGCCCAGCGGATTCTGGAATTGCGTCATCAGCCAGCAGGCGCGCGGTGCGTGACGCAGGATGGCAGCCTGCATCGCGTCCAGGTCGATGCCCGTGCGCGGATGGGTAGGGACTTCCAGCGCTTTCAGGCCAAGTCGTTCCAGCGCCTGCAGCGCACCATAAAAGGTGGGCGCCTCGACCATGACGGTGTCGCCCGGCTGCGTGACCGCTTGCAGACAGAGGTTCAACGCCTCCAGGGCGCCGTTGGTGACGACAATATCGGTGGCGGGCAGGTTGATGCCGCCGATCAGGTAGCGCAGCGCGATCTGCCGGCGCAGGCGCGGATTGCCGGGCGCCAGGTCTTCGACGGTGTCGCGCGGATCCTGGCGCTTCAGATGCGCGACCATGGCCTGCGCCAATCGCGGCAACGGAAACAGAAGCGGAGAGGGGAAGGCCGAACCGAGCGGCGTGACGTCACGGTTGCGCACCGAGCCGAGGATGTCGAAGATCCGCTCGCTCATCGCCAGTTCGGTGGATTCGCCGTCGGGACACGAGGCGCCCGGTTCGGGCGGCAGCGATTCGGCGGGGGCGTTGACGTAGTAGCCCGAGCGCGGCTGCGCGCGAATCAGGCCGCGCGCTTCTAGCAGGTAATAGGCTTGGAAGACGGTGGAAGGGCTGACGCCGCGCGCGGCGCACGCGTCGCGCACCGAAGGCAGCTTGTCGCCGGCACGCAGGACGCCGCTTGCAATCGACGCGGCGATCTCGTCGGCCAGGGTTTCGTAAAGGCTCACGATGCCGCAGGGCGACGTTGCGGGCTCATTTGCTGCTTTGGAGGATCGCCATGGCCTGGCGTTCCATGAACTCGCCCAGCGTGTCGATGCCGCGCAGTTTGAGGATAGTGTTGCGCACCGCCGCCTCGACCAGCACGGCCAGGTTGCGGCCCGCGGCCACTTGCAGCATCACCTTGCGCACGGGCAGTCCCAGCATGTCCTGGGTGATGTCCTGCAGCGGCAGGCGCTCGAACTTGTCCTGCGCCGTGGCGCGCACCAGGTGCACGATGAGCTTGAGCCGCATCTTGCGGCGCACCGACGTTTCGCCAAAGATCGTGCGGATGTCGAGCAGGCCCAGGCCGCGGACTTCGAGCAGGTTCTGCAGCAGTTGCGGACAGTGGCCTTCGATCATGTTGGGCGCGGTGCGCGAGAACTCGACCGCGTCATCGGCCACCAGCCCGTGGCCGCGCGAAATCAGTTCAAGGGCGAGTTCGCTCTTGCCCAGACCCGATTCGCCGGTGATCAGCACGCCCAATCCCAGCACGTCGAGGAACACGCCGTGCACCGTGGTGGTGGGTGCGAGCTTCTTGCCGAGATAGATGCGCAACAGGTCGATGAGCTGCGCGGCGGCCACCGGCGTGGACAGCAGCGGCACCTGGTGCTGGTCGCACTGGTCGACCAGATCTTGCGGCGGCGTCAGGCCATCGGCCAGCAGAATCGCCGGCACGCCGCCGATCAGCAGCTCGTCCATGTGGTGCATGCGGCGGCGCAGGTCGAAGCGCGTGTAGTACGCCAGCTCTTCCTGGCCGAACACCTGGATGCGCGACGGGTGAATCAGGTTCAAGTGGCCGACGAGGTCGGCGGCTGCCATGCCGTCGTCGGGAATCGCGCGGTCTGCGGCGCCCTGGCCCGAGATCCAGTTAAAGGGGATTTTGTCGGCGTTGTCGTCGACGAGTTCCTGCACCGTGAGCATGGCAGCGATTCCGCGTGGGATCAGAGTTGGCCGGTCGTGAGCATTTTGTGGACGATGGCCGGATCGGGCTCGGTGGCCAGGGCCTCGCGCAATGCCTTGTTGGACATCAGCTGGGCAAGTTCGGCCAGGATGTCCAGGTGCTGCTGCGTGGCGTTTTCAGGCACCAGCAGGCACAGCAGCATCGACACGGGCTGTCCGTCGGGCGCGTCGAAGGTGATGGGCTGGGCAAGGCGGATGAACGCCGCCAGTGCCTGCTCCAGACCCTTCACACGGCCATGCGGTACGGCCACGCCCTGACCCAGGGCAGTGGACCCCAGGCGCTCGCGGGCAAAAAGGCTGTCGAACACGAGGGCGCGTGCCAAGCCGTTGTTGTTTTCAAAAAGCAGACCGGCCTGTTCGAACGCACGTTTCTTGCTCGTGGCGAGCATATCGAGCACGACGTTGCCGGCGGGGAGGATGCGCGACAAATGATTCATCGGGGCATTATAGGGTTATATGACGCACTGCAACAATCAACCGACCCGGGCCTCGGAAGACCGAGATGCCAGCGGGACCACAAGAGCGACAGCATAGTCTGATCGCGATACCTTGTGGACATTCCTGGGCCTCGGAGGGTTCCCGCAGAGGCACGTATCGGACAAAGCCAGGGAAAACGCGAAGGGGCCGTCAGGCGGCAGCGGATGAAACAAAGGGGATTGGGTAGTGCAGGAGGGGAGTTTGCCGATGCCCCGGCTGGACGCAAGGTCTAGCGGGACACCGGGACTTAGGCAGGATCCGGGGATCGCTGTACTGCTAGTCGCTCAGGTGAGCGGTCATGAAGCGCGTTACTGCTGGGGTGGCGAGAGTGTCGCCGCTTGCCGCTTCACGGACTCTGCTGAATGACTCCTTACCTTGTCCTTGTGCTTGATGACCTGACGGTCGACTTTGTCAGCAAGAAGGTCTATGGCTGCATAGAGGTTTTCATCGGTTGCTTCACAATGAATGTCCTTGCCGCTCAGACGCATGGTGATTTCGGCTCTATGCCGCAGGGGCTCTACTGAGAGCATGACCTGGGTATCGATGACGTGATCGAAATGCCGCAGCACTCGCGCCAGTTTGTTCATGACATATTCCCGGATGGCCGGGGTGACGTCGAGGTGACGACCGCAGATGCTCAGGTTCATAGTGTGCTCTCCTTCTAAAAGAGGAAAAAATTGCGCAAAAGGCGCGGTGGGGTCGTAGGCGTTCTCCTTCAATAAGCAGGGTTCGTTTAGCTCTAGTGTATAGACTCGGGCCGATAAAACAAGCTGACCTACCGCAACTTCATGGCATTTTTATGGCTGAGCCCGAGGGCGTATGGCGGTCTATTTTTATGCGTTACGGGGTCTTTCAGGCAGTGGTTACATACGGAAGTGTTCGCCCAGGTACACCCGGCGAACGGCGGGGTCGCCCACGATTTCGTCGGGGTGGCCGTCGGTCAGTACCTTGCCTTCGCTGATGATGTAGGCGCGGTCGCAGATGCCCAGGGTTTCGCGCACGTTGTGGTCGGTGATCAGCACCCCGATCCCCCGGCCCTTCAGGAAGCGCACGATGCGCTGGATTTCGATGACCGCAATGGGATCCACGCCGGCGAACGGTTCGTCCAGCAGGATGAAACGCGGACTGGTGGCCAGCGCGCGCGCGATTTCCACGCGGCGGCGTTCACCGCCCGACAGCGAGATGGCGGCGTTGCTGCGGATGTGCCCGATCTGCAGTTCTTCGAGCAGCGATTCCATCTGTTCGTTGATCTTGGGGGTCGACAGCGGACGGCCATCCGCACCCACTTGCAGTTCAAGCACCGCGCGGATGTTCTGCTCCACCGTCAGGCGGCGGAACACGGAGGCGTCTTGCGGCAGGTACGACAGGCCCATGCGCGCGCGCTTGTGGATGGGCATCGCGGTGATGACGGAGCCGTCGATTTCAATGCGGCCGGCGTCCGCCGGCACCAGGCCGACGATCATGTAGAAGCTGGTGGTCTTGCCGGCGCCATTGGGGCCCAGCAGGCCGACGACTTCGCCGCTGACCACGGACAGGGACACGTCCTGCACGACGGTGCGGCCGTTGTAGGTCTTGCGCAGTCCGGTTGCGCGCAGGCTGCCCTGCTTGACGCCCGAAGGGGCGGAGGTCACGGGGGTCGGCACTGAAGGTTGATTCATCGTGGCTGCGATTGGTGTTGCGGGAGAAGCGCTTCAGCGCCCTTTCTTGGCTGCCTGCTGCGTGCGGCATTCGGCGACGGCGGCGTCCAGCTTGGCGCGCGGTTCGGCCAAGGAACGCACGCGTCCACCGGCCGCGGCGGAGTTCGGGCCGCCTTGCGCTTCGTAAGTGCCGGACTTCTCGTTGTAGCGTACCCGTTCGCCGCGAATGGTATCGAACGGTTTCCCACAGACGTAGCGGGTCACGATGGCCTGGCCGATCAGGTCGAACGTGCTGTTGGTGCCGTCGTATTCGGCGCGCAGGCCCTTGCCTTCGATGAGTTCGAAGTTTTCGGGGCGCTCCTGGCGGATGGTGACGACCTTGCCCTTGTTGGCCGTGGCCGTGCCGTACTGGTTGCCCTTGGCATCCTCGTTCATCTGCAGGGTGTCGGAGGTCAGCGTCATCAGGCCGCGCGTCATGTTGACGTTGCCGGTGAACACGCTTTGTTTCTTCACGTCGTCGTAGTGCAGCGTGTCCGACAGGATCAGCGTGCTGGGCTCTTCGGCCGGCGCGGCCGCTTTCGGTTCCGCCGCGTGGGCCGGCGCAAGCGCGCAGGCCGTCAATAGCACGGCGCCCATCAGGCGGGTCGTCGGGGCGAGGAGGGTCCGAAGGTCGGTCATGGTTTTTTCTGGTCAGTGTTGTTGGCTGGAATTTCGGTGCGGCGTTGCTGTCTGCCTTCCGAACCGGCAATTTCCACGTCGGTCGATGCCGAAACCTGCAATTGGCGAGTCTTGTTGTTGTAGTGCATGCCCGTGCCCTGCATGCGCGAGCGGCCCTTCAGGACCGTGGCAGGCAGGTCGGTGAAGACCACGTCTTCATCGGGCAGGATGATGAGTTGCTGGCTGCGCACGTCCAGCATGTCGTTCTCGGCGTCGGGCTGCCGCAGCACATGGGCGTCGCCTTGCATGACGATGCGCTTGCCGCCTTGTTCCATCACGGCCGTCTTGGACACCGCCACCGTGATCGGATTGGTCTCGCGCTGGCCCACGGCGCGGGGCGCCGTGACGTGATACGAGTCGTCGTCGGGGAAGTGTTCCATGTACTCGCCTTCCAGGCGATTGATGGGCTTGCCCGTGGGATCTGTGCGCAACATCACGAAATTGCGCGACCACGCATCCATTTCATGGGTGACGCGGCGCGGCGGGTCCACCTGGATGGCGCGTTGCGCGTAATCGGCCGCCCACCAAGAACTGGTGACCAGCACCAGCAGCAGGAACAGCGCGATCAGTGAGGGAAAGCGTTCTTTCATCGGGTGCGCCGCGAAGGCGTATTCGTTACGGGCGGAATCACTGGATCGCCCCGGGGCCAAGCAGGCCCGGCGCAGCCAGGAAGGCGCCCAGGCGGCCTTGCGAGGCCAACAGGAGATCGCAGCATTCGCGCACGGCCCCGCTTCCGCCGGGCAGGGTCGAAACCCAATGCGCGGCCTGGCTGACGTAGCCGGGGGCGTTGGGCACGCTGGCGGCAAAGCCCGCGCGCTGCAAGGCCGGCAGGTCGATGATGTCATCGCCCATGTAGCCGGTTTGATTCAGTTGGACACCGCAGCGCTGCGCAAGTTCGGTCAGGGCGGCGCCCTTGTCGCGTACGCCCTGGATGACTTCGGCGATACCGAGTTCGGCCGCGCGGCGCGCGACGATGGGGCCGGAACGGCCCGTGATCAGCGCGACTTTCAGTCCGCCTTCCATCAGCAGCCGCAGCCCGTGGCCGTCCAGCGCGTGGAAGCGCTTTTGCAGTTCGCCGCCTTCGCCGTAATAGAGGCTGCCGTCGGTCAGCACGCCGTCCACGTCAAAGACCATCAGGCGCACAGCCGCGGCGCGTTCGCGCACGATGGCGGGGATACGGGCAAGCACCAGCGCTTCGGCCGGGTGATTCAGGGAAGCAGAGAGGTTCATAGTCATACCACTTTAGCGGCCATCAGATCGTGCATGTGCAATGCGCCGACCAGCGCGCCGTCATTGTCCATCACCAGCATGTGATTGAGCCGTTGTTCGTCCATCTGCCGGGCGGCCTCGACGGCCAGCGCCTCAGGGTGGATGCTGCGCGGCGATCGCGTCATCCCGGCCTCGACGGTCAGGCTGCGGATGTCGCCGTGCCGCGCGATGAGACGGCGCAAGTCGCCGTCGGTAAAGATGCCCAGCGGGCGGTGCTGCGTGTCGGTCACGACCGTCATGCCCATGCCCTTGGCTGACATGACCTCCAGGGCCTGCGACACCGAGGTGCCCGCCGTGACGATGGGCAGGGCCGTTCCCTCGCGCATGACGTCGCGCACATGGGTGAGCAGCCGGCGGCCCAGCGCGCCGCCCGGATGCGAGCGGGCAAAATCCTGCGGCCCGAATCCGCGCGCTTCCAGGCAGGCGACGGCCAGGGCATCGCCCAGTGCCAGCGCGGCCGTGGTGCTGGCGGTGGGCGCCAGGTTCAGCGGGCAGGCCTCTTGCGCCACGCTGGCATCCAGGTGGATGTCGGCCTGGCGGGCCAGTTCGGATTGCGGGTTGCCGGTGATCGCCACCAGGCCGGCGCCCATGCGGCGCACCACGGGGAGGATGGTCAGCAGCTCCTCGCCCGAGCCTGAATAGGAAATGGCGATGAGGACGTCGTCGCGGGTGATCATGCCCAGGTCGCCATGGACGGCCTCGGCGGCATGTACGAAGAAGGCAGGCGTGCCGGTCGAGGCCAGCGTTGCGGCGATCTTGCGGGCAATGTGTCCCGTTTTTCCGATGCCGCTGACGACCACTCGGCCGCGGCAGGCAAGCAGCAGGTCGACGACCCGCGTGAAGCTGTCATCCAGCCGGGCGGACAGGTCCAGCAGGCCCTGGCTTTCGATCTGTAGCGTTCTGCGCGCGGATGCCAGCGCGGTGCCGGACGATGAGGTGGGATGGTCGGTCATGGGCGGATTTTAATCGCAGTATGCTAGTTTGCCCCGCGCAGGGGCGTATGGCATGCTGGCGAGTCTTTCAACGGCTTTCAAACTTTCCTTCCAGGCCCGCTCCATGTCCAGCATTTCCAGTCCCGTCCTTGGCACGCCACTGTCCCCCTTGGCCACCCGCGTCATGCTGCTGGGTTCCGGTGAGCTGGGCAAAGAGGTCATCATCGCCCTGCAGCGTCTGGGCGTCGAAGTCATTGCGGTGGATCGGTATGCGGACGCCCCGGGCCATCAGGTGGCGCACCGGGCGCATGTGGTCTCGATGACAGACCCGCAAGCCCTGCGGCAGGTCATCGAGCAGGAGCAGCCGCACGTTATTGTCCCCGAAATCGAGGCCATTGCCACCAGCCTGCTGGTGGAACTGGAAGCGGCCGGCGTGGCGCGGGTTACCCCGACGGCCCGCGCGGCCCAGCTCACCATGAATCGCGAGGGTATCCGCCGCCTGGCGGCCGAAACCCTGGGTTTGCCCACCTCGCCGTACAGCTTCGTCGACACCGAGGAAGAACTGCGCCAGGCCATCGACGGCGGCATCGGCTATCCGTGCGTCATCAAGCCGGTCATGTCGTCTTCGGGCAAGGGCCAGTCGGTCATCAAGAGCGCCGACGACGTCGCTTCCGCCTGGCGCTATGCCCAGGAAGGGGGCCGGGTCGGGGGCGGCCGCGCCATCGTCGAGGGGTTCATCCGCTTCGACTACGAAATCACGCTTCTGACCGTGCGTGCCCGCGGCGCCGACGGCCAGGTCGAGACCCGGTACTGCGAGCCCATCGGCCACAAGCAGGTCGACGGCGACTACGTCGAAAGCTGGCAGCCGCACCCCATGTCGCCCGCGGCGCTCCAGCGCGCCCGCGACATCGCGCTGGCCGTCACGTCCGAACTGGGCGGGCTGGGCATCTTCGGCGTCGAGCTCTTCGTGGCCGGCGACCAGGTCTGGTTCTCCGAGGTCAGTCCGCGTCCGCACGACACCGGCATGGTCACCATGATCACCCAGGTGCAGAACGAATTCGAACTGCACGCCCGCGCGCTCCTGGGGCTGCCCGTCGACCCCAGCCTGCGCCAGCCGGGCGCCAGCAGCGTCATCTATGGCGGCGTGGAAGCCAGGGCCGTGACTTTCCACGGCGTGGCCGAGGCGCTGGCCGAGCCCGGCACGGACATCCGACTCTTCGGCAAGCCCGAATCCTTCGTCAAGCGCCGCATGGGCGTAGGCCTGGCCGTGGCCGAGGACGTTGCCGCCGCCAGGGCCAAGGCCAAGCGCGTGTCCGCCGCCGTGACCGTCAAGGCCGGCTGATCGCCCAAATCCTTGCGTCGCTGACGGGGTAACGACCACCGTCAACGCCCCGCTTTCCCCCTTGAACGCCACCCGCCAACCGGCCGGTGGCGTTTTTGCCGTCCGTCGCGCCCGCCAAGTGTTGTATGGCTGTCACGTTGAACGGCTAATTTGCCCTGCGCGTCCTCTGAATGACGTGGGTTTGCGCCCTTGCCCCTGCGGCAAGTGTGGTTTGCGCTTTCTCATCGTTTGTTCGATAATTTCAGAAATTTCTGAAATCAACGTAACTGCATATGTCGTGCAGCGCGTCGTTGAGTTACCGGCTGATCCTCATGGCGCTTTCCCCCCAGATTGAACGTTTTGTCCTGCACTTCGGTGAAATGGGCAGCCGCTGGGGCGTGAATCGCACGGTCGGCCAGATCTATGCCCTGCTTTTTCTCGCGCCGCAGCCGCTCAATGCCGACGACATCGCCGAAGCCCTGGGCTTTTCGCGCTCGAACGTCAGCCTGGGCCTGAAAGAGCTGCAGTCCTGGCGCCTGGTCAAGCTGATCCATCAGGTGGGCGACCGCCGCGACTACTTCGAGACTCCCAAGGACGTCTGGGAAATCTTCCGCATCCTCATGGAAGAAAAGCGCAAGCGCGAAGTCGATCCCACCCTCACGCTCCTGCGCGACACGCTGCTGGAGTCGCCGTCCGGCGCGGACGAGGCCTACGCGCAACAACGAATGACCGAAATGCTGGAGCTCATCGAACTATCCACGGGGTGGTTCGATGAGGTTCAACGGCTGCCGCCCGAAACCCTCCAAAGCCTCATGAAACTTGGTTCCAAGGTGCAGAAGGTGCTGGGATTCGCCGGCAAATTGCGGGGCAAGGGCTGATCCGTCTCGCCTCGATTTTTCAGGAAACCTCTATGAAGTTGTTATGCAACGCCCCTAATATGGCGCGTCAGACGGCCTGGGAACCATGCCGGTTGCCGCAGCGCGTCGACGCCTTGGGAGCAGCCTCATGATTGATCTCGATGTCGTGAATCTCTCGCGGTTCCAGTTCGCCGCGACTGCGCTCTACCATTTCATCTTTGTCCCGCTCACCCTTGGCCTGTCGTTCATTCTGGCCATCATGGAAAGCGTGTATGTCATGACCGGACGCGCCATCTGGAAAAAGATGACGATGTTCTGGGGCACGCTGTTCGGCATCAACTTTGCGCTGGGCGTGGCCACCGGCGTGGTGATGGAGTTCCAGTTCGGCATGAACTGGTCCTACTACAGCCACTACGTCGGCGACA
The DNA here is from genome assembly GCF_040775605.1 of Achromobacter animicus. Taxonomy (NCBI): domain Bacteria; kingdom Pseudomonadati; phylum Pseudomonadota; class Betaproteobacteria; order Burkholderiales; family Alcaligenaceae; genus Achromobacter; species Achromobacter animicus. Next base: position 5,838,433 of record NZ_JAYGJK010000001.1, on the reverse strand, counting down.
TTTTCGGCGCGCCGCTGGCGCTTGAAGGGCTGATGGCGTTCTTCCTGGAAGCCACCTTCGTCGGCCTGTTCTTCTTCGGCTGGAACCGCATGTCCAAGGTCAGCCACCTGGCCGTGACCTGGCTGGTCGCCTTCGGCACCAACTTCTCGGCCCTGTGGATCCTGATCGCCAACGGCTGGATGCAGAACCCGGTCGGCGCGATCTTCAACCCCGACACGATGCGCATGGAAATGACCGACTTCGCTGCGGTCATCTTCAACCCGGTCGCGCAAGCCAAGTTCGTGCACACCGTCAGCGCCGGTTATGTGGCGGGCGCCATGTTCGTCATGTCGATCAGCGCCTGGTATCTGCTGCGCGGCCGTCATATCGATCTGGCCAAGCGCTCGATGGCGGTGGCGGCCAGCTTCGGTCTGGCCGGCGCCCTGTCGGTGGTCGTGCTGGGCGACGAAAGCGGCTACCTCACCACCGAACACCAGAAGATGAAGATCGCGGCCATGGAGTCCATGTGGCACACCGAGCCCGCGCCTGCGTCGTTCAACCTGTTCGCCATCCCGAACCAGGCCGAGCGCCGCAACGATTTCGCGATCGAGATTCCCTATGTCATGGGCATCATCGGCACGCGGTCGCTGACCACGCCGCTGCTGGGCATCAACGACCTGATCCTGCGCGCCGAGAACCGCATCCGCGACGGCCTCGTGGCGTATGAGGCCTTGCAGAAGATCCGCGCCAATCCCAAGGACGTCGATGCCCGCATGGTGTTCGACAAGACCTGGCCGGACCTGGGCTATGCGCTGCTGGTCAAGCGCTATCAACCAGACGTCAGCAAGGTCACCGAGGCGGACATCAAGCAGGCCGCGATCGATACCGTGCCGACGGTGGCGCCGCTGTTCTGGGCGTTCCGCATCATGGTCGCGGTGGGCATGTACCTGATCCTGTTCTTCGGCGTGGCGTTCTGGCTTGCCTCGCGCGGCCGCCTGGACAAGCGTCCGGCGCTGCTCAAGGTGGCGTTGTGGAGCCTGCCGCTGCCGTGGGTCGCGATCGAAAGCGGCTGGTTCGTCGCCGAGTACGGCCGCCAGCCCTGGGTGATCGAAGGCGTGCTGCCCACGTACTACGCGGCGTCGGGTCTGACCATGACCGACCTCGTCATCAGCCTGTCGATCTTCCTGGTGCTGTACACGATCCTGCTCATCATCGGCGTGAAGGTCATGCTGCACGCCATCAAGGCCGGACCGAAATCCGACGGGCCGGCGCCGGGTGATGCCGCCGCCGATCCCGTCCACGCCGCCGTGCGCGCCTAAGGGGAGAAACGCAAATGGATACCCTAATTCCTTTTGACTACGGCACGCTGCGCGTGGTGTGGTGGGTGCTGCTGGGCGCCTTGCTCATCGGCTTTGCCGTCATGGACGGCTTTGACCTGGGCGTGGCGGCGCTGTTGCCGGTGGTCGCCAAGACCGACGCCGAGCGCCGCATCGTCATCAACGTGGTGGGACCGGTCTGGGAAGGCAATCAGGTCTGGCTCATCACGGCGGGCGGCGCCATCTTTGCCGCGTGGCCCTTGCTCTATGCCGCATCGTTCTCCGGCTTTTATCTGGCGATGATGCTGGTCCTGCTGGCGCTGATCCTGCGGCCGGTGGGCTTCAAGTACCGCAGCAAGATGGAAGGCACGCGCTGGCGCAATCGCTGGGACGCCGTGCTGTGCTTCTCGGGCGTCGTGGCATCGCTGGTGTTCGGCGTGGCGATGGGCAACATCGTGCTGGGCGTGCCGTTCACGTTCGACGCCGTGACGCTGCGCCCGATCTACGAAGGGCACTTCTTCCAGCTGTTCATGCCGTTCGCCCTGCTTGCGGGCGTGCTAAGCGTGGTGATGCTGGCCATGCACGGCGCGGTGCTGCTGGCCTGGCGCACGGATGACCCCGTGTCCTCGCGCGCTCGCAACTGGGGCCGTCTGTGCGCGGTGCTGACGGCGGTGCTGTTCGTGGCCGGCGGCTTCTGGGTCGCGGGCGGCGTGCCGGGTCATGCAATCACCAGCGCGGTCGATATGTCCGCGCCGTCCGATCCGATGCTCAAGACCGTGTCGGTGCAGACCGGCGCCTGGATGGCCAATTACGCGAAGTGGCCGTGGATGTGGATCGCGCCCGCGCTGGGCGTGGCGGGCGCGGTGCTGGCGGCGCTGCTGCTGACCGTGCGCGCCAACATGCTGGCATTCCTGTCGTCCTCGGCATCGATCGCCGGCGTGATCCTGACGGTGGGCTTCTCGCTCTTTCCGTTCATCATGCCGTCCTCGACCAATCCGAAGGCCGGCCTGACCATCTGGGACGGTTCGTCCAGCCACCTGACGCTGTGGATCATGGTGATCGCCGTAGCGATCTTCCTGCCCATCGTGACCCTCTACACCGGCTGGGTGTATCGCGTCATGCGCGGCAAGGTCACCCATGAATCGGTGGGCGACACGCCCAACTCGTACTGATAAAGGAGCCTCCACCATGTGGTATTTCTCGTGGATCCTCGGCCTCGGCCTGGCGTGCGCATTCGCCATTCTCAATGCGATGTGGTTCGAGCTGCGCGAAGGTCAGACGCATGACCCGAAAGCCAGCCGCGACGTCGAGTGAGTAACGGCGCAAGCAGCCTCGAGCACGACCCGTCGGCGTCTCTGCAGAAGCCGCCGCGCGAGCAGTCGCGGTGGCTGATGGGGCTGGCCCGGTCGGCACGGTTTCCGCTGATGCTGGCGGCCGCCGCGCCGCTGGTGAGCGGCGCTTTGCTGGTCGTGCAGGCCTGGCTGCTGGCCAGGGTGCTCGATTCGGCCATCGTGGGACATGTGCCCCGGCATGAACTGATTGGCGGCATCGCCGCCATCGCAGGGCTGATGCTGGTGCGCGCATGCATCACGTGGGCGGGCGAGCGCGCTGGCGCGGATGCGTCCGAACGCATCAAGCGCCACGTGCGCCAGTCCCTGTTCCAACGCCTGGTGCAGAAGGGCCCTTACTGGAGCCGCGGCAAGGCGTCGGGTGAACTGGCGAGCGCCGTGGTCGACCAGGTAGAGGCGCTGGATGGCTTCTTTGCGAAGTACCTGCCCGCGATGGCCGCGGCGGCAATGCTGCCGGTGGCCTTCTCGGTCGTGCTGTTGCCGGTGGATGTGATCGCCGGTCTGGTGCTATTGATTACCGCGCCGCTGATTCCGCTGTTCATGGCGCTGGTGGGGTGGGGGGCGCAAGGCGCCAGCCGCCGCCACCTGCGTGCCTTCGCCCGCCTGTCGGGCTTTTTCGCGGACCGCCTGCGCGGGCTGTCCACCCTGAAACTGTATGGGCGCGCGCAGGCCGAGGCGCAGTCCGTCGTGGCGGCCAGCGATGCGCTGCGCCAGCGGACGATGTCGGTGCTGCGCATCGCGTTCCTGTCGTCGGCCGTACTGGAATTCTTCGCCGCGCTGGGCGTGGCGGGTGTTGCGGTGTACATCGGCCTGACGTACCTGGGATTCCTGGACGTGCGCTGGTCACCACTGACGCTGCAGGCCGGGCTGTTCTGCCTGTTGATGGCGCCCGAGGTCTATGCGCCGCTGCGCCAGTTTGCCGCCCACTATCACGACCGCGCGACGGCGCTGGCTGCCGTGACGCAGATCGCCGTCCTGTTCGACGGCCTGCCGCAAGCCGATGCCGAAGACACGTCCGCACTGCGCGGCCAACCCGCGCATGCGGGCAAGGGCGCGGTGGTTACCGTGGAAGGTCTGCGCGCCGAGGCGCCGGGCCGTGGCCAGCCGGTGCTCGCAAATGCTGCCCTGGTCCTGGCGCCGGGTGAGCACGTGGCGCTGATGGGACCGAGCGGCGTCGGAAAATCCACGCTCATCGAGGCCATCGCCCGTCTGCGGCCGGCCAGCGGCGAAATCCGCATCGATGGCTTGCCGTTGGCGCAATGGGATGAAGCCGCCTTGCGTCAGCGCGTGGCGCTGATCGGCCAGCGGCCGCAGTTGCTGGCCGGATCGATCGCCGACAACATCCGGCTGGGCCAGCCCGGCGCCACGGATGCACAGGTGCAGGACGCCGCGCGCCGCGCCTGCGTGCTGGAATTCACGCAAGACCTGCCGCACGGCCTGGACACCGCACTGGGCAGCCGCGGCCATGGCTTGTCCGGCGGACAGGCGCAGCGCGTGGCGCTGGCCCGTCTGTTCCTGCGGGACCCTGGCCTGATTCTGCTGGACGAACCTACCGCGCATCTGGACGAAGCGACGCAGGCTCGGGTGCTGGACGAGATCCTGCAGTTCTCCGCTGGCCGCACCCTGGTGCTGGCGACGCATTCGCCCGCGGTGGCCGCGCGATTTGGCCGGGTGGCGCGCGTCGCCAATGGCACGGTGAAAGACGCATGAAGAATCTGTTGTTGCTCCTGCCCTTATACGCGCGCCGCAAAGGCGGGCTTTTACTCGCATTGTTCTGTGCGCTGGCGACCGTCGCGGCCGGCGTCGGGTTGCTGGGCGTATCGGGGTGGTTTCTGACCGGCGCGTTCCTGGCCGGCGCCGGCAGCGTATTCAACCTGTTCGCGCCCTCCGCGCTGGTGCGCGGGCTGTCGTTCCTGCGCATCGTGTCGCGCTACGCCGACCGCGTGGTCGGGCATGCCGCCACCTTGCGCCTGCTGGCGGATCTGCGCGCCATGGTGTTTGCGGCGCTGACCCGGCTGACGCCGCGCCAGCTTTCGCGTTATCGCAGCGGCGACCTGGTCGCCCGCATGACGAACGACGTCGATGCGCTGGATACGGTATTTCTGTTTGTGCTGGCGCCGCTGGCCACCGCAATACTAGCCGGGGCGGTGCTCACCGCCGTGCTGGGGCAATGGGTGCCGGCCGCGGCGCTGATTTTTGCATTGGCCCTGTTGGCCGCGTGCGTGGTGGTGCCCTTGTGGCTATTGCGCGCGGCGCGCAAACCGGGCGTGTCGGCGCAGGAAAGTGCGGCAGGATTGCGCGCGGCCACGCTGGACGCCGTGGAGGGTCACGCGGACATGGTTGCCCTGCATGCGCAGGAGCAGACGCTGGCGCACTTCGAGCGTCTGTGCGAGGCAAGCGCTCTGGCGCGACGCAGCCAGGCACGGGTGGCGGTGCGCGGACAATGGTTCCTGCAGGTGGCCGCAGGTGTGGCGGTGTTGGCGCTGCTGTGGTTCGGTCTCGCCGGGCTTGAGTCGGGACGGATCGAAGGCCCTCTCCTGGCCGGTCTGCTGCTGGCCGTCATCGGCATCTTCGAGGTTGCCGGCCCGATCATGCGGGGCGCATCCCGGATGGGTTCCGCGATGTCGGCGGCGGCGCGCATCCGCGAGATCACGCAAAGCGAACCCGACATGCAGGATCCGGCGATGCCGCGCCCGCTGCCCACAAACGGTGCGTTGGAGCTGGCGGGTGTGCGCTTTGCGTACCCGGCCCGCGCAGCAGGCGACAGTGCGCCGGTGCTGCGGGACGTCAACCTGCGGATCGAGCCGGGCGAACGCGTGGCGATCGTGGGCGCAAGCGGCGCGGGCAAGTCCACGCTGCTGCATCTGATCCTCAGGCTCGAGGATCCGCAGGGCGGGCAGGTCCGGTTCGGCGGTCGCGATGCGCGCGAATGCGCACAGGCGGACTGGCATCGGCGGATCGTCCTGCTGTCGCAGGACGCGCCGGTGTTTCTGGGTACGCTTCGCACCAATCTGTTGATCGGCGATCCCGATGCCGACGATGCCGCGTTGTGGCGCGCCCTGGATGCGGCACGGCTTGGCGATTTCGTGCGCGGCCTGCCCGATGGCCTGGACACGTGGGCCGGCGAGACGGGTTCGCAACTGTCGGCCGGGCAGGCACGGCGCCTGTGTCTGGCCAGAGCCTTGCTGGCGCCTGCCGCCGTCATCGTGCTGGACGAACCGACCGCCGGATTGGACGCCGCGGCCGAAACCGCGTTCTTCGCGGATCTGGCGCAGGCGGTACACGGGCGCACCGTGGTGCTGGCCACGCATGCGGCATTGCCCGAGGGTGCGGTGCATCGTTGCCATGTGTTGCGCGATGGGCAATTGCATGACATGTCATCGCGCGCGGCAATCCTGGCTTAAGCGCAGCGGCGCGGTTATAGTTCGCCTTGCTTCAATTCTTCAGGGCCGATTCCATGCAGACCGACAACGCCGAGTTCATCCGGCGCACCATCCGCAGCGTTCCGGACTGGCCCCAACCCGGCGTCACGTTCCGCGATATCACGCCGGTGCTGCAGGACCCTCGTGCGTTCCGTGTCCTGATCGATCTCTTCGTCTATCGCTACATGCGCCAGCGCCTGGATCTGGTGGCGGGTGTGGACGCGCGCGGCTTCATCGTGGGCAGCGTGCTGGCTTATGAACTGAATCTGGGGTTCGTGCCCGTGCGCAAGAAGGGCAAGCTGCCCTATCGCACGGTGGCCGAGGAATACTCGCTGGAATACGGCAATGCCGCCGTCGAGATGCATACCGATTCGGTCCGCACGGGCCAGCGCGTCCTGCTGGTGGACGATCTGATCGCCACCGGGGGCACCATGCTTGCGGCCATCAAGCTGCTGCAGCGCCTGGGCGCCAACGTGGTGGAAGCCGCCGCCATCATCGACCTGCCGGATCTCGGCGGCTCGGCCAAGGTGGCCGCGACCGGCACGCCGCTTTACACGGTCTGTCAGTACGGCGCGGACACGACGCCGTAGTCCGTGTTGTCGTGATGGCGCCGCAGCTCGGCGCCGTCCTTCGGTGCTGTCCTTCAGCACCGCCCTTCAGCACCATTTGCTAGTTACGCCTCCGACAAGCGCGGCTGGATGAAGTCCAGGAACGCCTTCGTCTTGGCGGGCAGCATGCGCGAAGGCAGCAGCGCAAACAAGGGAAGGGGAGTCAGACTCCATTCCGGCAATACGCGCACCAGGCCCGTCTGCTTGATGGCGCGCTCCATCGCATCAAACACCAGCAGCGGCGTGATGCCCAAACCCTGGCCGGCCAATCGCCCCAGCATCCCCACGTTATTGGCCGACAGGCGACCAGACACCTGAACGCGTTCCACCTTGTCGCCCGAATGGAGCATCCAGAAGGACGACTCCTCGCGCATGGTCGGGCGCAGGCATTCGTGGTGCGTCAGGTCTGCCGGCACACGCGGTTCTCCATGGCGCGCCAGGTATTCGGGCGACGCATAGAGCTGGTGCGCCATCAGCACGATCTTGCGCGAGATGAGGCTGGAATCGGGCTGCTGCCCAAAGCGCAGGATCAGGTCGAACGGATTGCTGATGGGATCGATCGGGCGCATGCTCAGGTCGAAGTCGCACTCGATATCGGGATGCTGTTCGCGGAACTCGCGGATCACGGCGGGCAGGAACAACTGCGCAAGACTGGTGGGCAGCGAGATCCGCAGGCGGCCCTTGGGCTGAACTGCCATGTCCAGCAACTGATCGTGCGCGATGCGCGCCTCTTCGACGATGTGCCGGCAGCGTTCAAAGTAGATTGCGCCCGCTTCGGTCAGGTCGATCTTGCGGGTGCTGCGATTGAGCAGCCGCATCCCGACGCTGCGTTCCAGCTCGCTGACCCGGCGCGACAGCGTGGAGGTCGGGATATTCAGGGCTTGGGCGGCGTGGCTGAAGTTCTTGCGCTTGGCGACCTCGACGAATAGCGCGATGTCGTTAAGCTGGATGTCCATGAATGCCCTCGAGACTCAAATTTCCATTTCTGGCAGATTCGTATGATAAATGGAATTATTGTCCCGCCAGTAGAAATGTCTATTTCTCCGGATTGCACAACAGTTCCATCGCGCGCCGCGTTTAGATTGCGTTACCTAGCTTGCGCGAAACTGAATGAGCTCAACGCCTGCGCGCATGGTGCATCAGTCTGGCGAGCAGGTTCATATGCCGTGTCCCGCACGGATACGACTTGCAATTGTCCCATCCGTGCAAATATGTTCACCAAATCAAGGGTTTTTACTAGGACCTAATAACCAGATACTTCGTCCCAGCAATCAAATTGTCATATCGAATGCCGCCAACCCGGCGCAAGACGATGTGCAACGTTTAGGATGGAGTCATCTCAATGAAAGCCCTAGCAACCGCACTCATGGTTACCGCTACCCTGGTCGGCATGTCCGCCGCTCACGCCGATGGCAAGACGCGTGAACAAGTCCAGCAGGAACTGCAAGCCGCCAAGGCCGCAGGCACCGTCACCTTTGGTGAACTGGACTATCCGCCCGCCGTCGCACAGACCACCAGCCTGTCGCGCGAACAGGTTCAGCAGGAATTGCAAAGCGCCAAGGCCGCAGGTCAGGTGACGAGCGCTGAACTGGATTACCCGCCCAAGACCGTTGCGCAGACCGCCGGCAAGAGCCGTGCAGAAGTTCGTCAGGAACTGGCCGACGCCAAAGCGCGCGGCGAATACACGTTTGGCGAACTGGACTACCCGCCCAAGGGCCGCTGATTTCCAGCGCTGGCGCGCCGCGCCGCCCCGCAGGTCACCGAAAGAACCCCTTGTGACGCCGAGGGGTTTTTTTGCGCCCCGCGTTTTTATCTGTGCGGAAACAGTGTGGCGTTTACGCCGCACAACTATTCCGCCCGCACTACATATGTTGCCGGCCGGAAGGGCAAGGAAAGCCGCATCTGATCTTGCGACATTCTGATGCGAGCAATGATTCATATTTGAGATCAAGGCCTTAGCGAGCTTTTTGGATCAAGGCGAGCCTTCAGTTTCGCGTCATTATCCCAGCCATGGAAAGTAGTTCGTCGAAATCCGGGTTACTACGAACTGCTACAAGCCGGACACTACGCCCAGTGCATCGCCGCTCGATTCAACGTTGCGGCATGCGAGGGCCCGCGGTGTTCGGCGGCGCCCCGCAATGCGCCTTTCATCTCGCCATTTTGGGGATTCAAATGAAGAAGACGTTTCTGGCCGTCGCGTTGCTGACCGGCTTTGCCGGCGCCGCGCAGGCCGCCGATTCCGTGACGCTGTACGGCTTGATCGATGCTGGCCTCGGTTACGAAAAAGTGAAGTTCAAGGGCAATTCGCAGAGCCGCATCGGTGCGGTTCAGGGCGTGAGCAGCGGTTCGCGCTTTGGCCTGCGCGGCACGGAAGACCTGGGCGACGGCCTGCGCGCCGTGTTCACGCTGGAAGGCGGCTTCGGTCCCCTGAACGGCAAGTCGCTGCAGAACGACCGTCTGTTCGGCCGCCAAGCGACGGTTGGTCTGGACAGCGATTCTTGGGGCCGTCTGGAATTCGGCCGTCAGACGAACCTGGCGTCGAAGTACTTCGGCTCGATCGACCCGTTCTCGATCAGCTACAACAACGCCAACATGGGTACGACGTTCGGCAGCGCCAACACGATGCGCCTGGACAACATGGTCCTGTATCAAACCCCCAGCCTGGGCGGTTTGAAGGTCGGCCTCGGCTACGCGTTCAGCGCGGACGACACCGTCACGGACACGACGCAGAAGGGCTTTGCCACGGGCAACAACAACCGAGTGATCACCGCCGGTGTGCAGTACGTCAACGGCCCGCTGAATCTGGCGGCCGCCTACGACCGCTTCAACCCGTCCAACGACCGCGTCGGCGGCAAGGACGCAGCGCGCATCCAGGAATACATCGTCGGCGGTTCGTACGACTTTGAAGTCGTGAAGATCGCGGCGGCTTTCGGCCAGACGCGTGACGGCTGGTTCGTCGGCCAGAACATGGGCACGACGCCCGACGGCATGAACAAGCTGGGTTCGTTCAAGCTGGCTGATGGCTTCCGCGCCAATTCGTACATGATCGGCGCCACCGTGCCGATGGGCCGCCACGCCGTGTTTGGCTCGTGGCAGCGCGCCACCGCCAGCAACGACAAGCTGACGGGCGACGACGCAACGTTCAACGTGTACAGCCTTGGCTACACGTACGACTTCACCAAGCGCACGAACCTGTACGCGTACGCCTCGTATGGCGACAACTACGCGTTCCAGCACGACGCGACCGACACGGCTGTCGCCGTCGGCCTGCGCCACCGTTTCTAAGCGTCAGGACGTCCGGCTGGACCTTGCTGAATGTGCGGGCCATTCTCCGTGGACCGCTGAGTGACAGCGAACCCCCCCTAGATCGGGTTCAGCCGGGCGCGCCTTGCGCACAGAAGGGAAGGGCCGCCGCAAGGAGGCCCTCTCGCATTCAGGACGCCTGAAGCGCAGCGGCTACAGGAAGAGCTTGTACGCCGGGTTGTCGGTTTCGTTCCAATGCGGATAGCCCAGTTCCGCCACGAAGTTGCGGAACTGCTTCTTGTCCGCCGGCGGCACCTGGATGCCGATCAGGATGCGGCCATAGTCGGCACCCTGGTTGCGGTAATGGAACAGGCTGATGTTCCAGTCGGGATTCATCGCATTCAGAAAGCGCATCAGCGCGCCCGGCCGCTCGGGGAATTCAAAGCGGTACAGCAGTTCGTTGCGCGCCAGCGCCGAACGGCCGCCCACCATGTGGCGCAAGTGGGTCTTGGCCATTTCGTCGTGGGTCAGGTCCAGCGTGTCGAAGCCGTGGCGGCGGAAATTCGCCGCGATCTTGTCAGGTTCTGCGGCCGAAGACACCTGGATGCCGACGAACACGTGGGCGCGGTCCGCGTCCGAGATGCGGTAGTTGAATTCGGTGACGCTGCGTTCGCCCACCAATTCGCAGAAGCGGCGGAAGCTACCGCGCTGCTCGGGCATGGTGACCGCGAAGACGGCTTCGCGCATTTCGCCGACCTCGGCGCGTTCGGACACGAAGCGCAGCCGGTCGAAGTTCATGTTGGCGCCGCAGGCAATCGCCACCAGCGTCTTGTTTTTCAGATTGTGTTCGGCCGCGTACTGCTTGGCGCCGGCCACGGCCATCGCGCCGGCCGGCTCCAGCACGCTGCGCGTGTCCTGGAAGACATCCTTGATGGCGGCGCAGATCGCATCGGTGTTGACCACCACGTAGTCGTCCACATATTTGCGCGCCAGCTTGAAGGTCTCGGCGCCGACCATCTTGACCGCCGTGCCGTCCGAGAACAGGCCCACGTCGTTCAACTGAACGCGGCGGCCCGCGCGCACGCTGCGCAGCATGGCGTCGGAGTCCTCGGTCTGCACGCCGATGATCTTGATCTCGGGGCGCAGCTGCTTGATGTAGGCCGCCACCCCGGCGATGAGGCCGCCGCCGCCGATCGCCACGAAGATCGCGTCGATGTGGCCGGGATGCTGGCGCAGGATTTCCATGCCCACGGTGCCCTGGCCGGCGATCACGTCGGGATCGTCGAACGGATGGACGAAGGTCAGCTTCTCTTTCTTTTCCAGCACCTGCGCATGCGCGTAGGCGTCCGAAAAGCTCTCACCGGCCAGCACGACCTCGCCGCCCAGGCGGCGCACGGCGTCGATCTTGACCTGCGGGCTGGTCGTGGGCATGACGATCACGGCGCGGCAGCCAAGCCGGCTGGCCGCCAGCGCAACGCCCTGGGCGTGGTTGCCGGCCGAGGCCGCGATCACGCCGCGATTGCGCGCCGCCGGCGTGAGGTTGGCCATCTTGTTGTACGCGCCGCGCAGCTTGAAGCTGAACACCGCCTGGGTATCTTCGCGCTTGAGCAACATCGTGTTCGACATCCGCTGCGACAGCAGCGGCGCCGCCTCGAGCGGGGATTCGACCGCGACGTCGTAAACCTTGGAAGTCAGGATGCGTTTCAGATAATCAGTGGACATGGACCGCGCAACAGGCAAGAGTGAGGACTGGCCAAGATTATTGCAGGGAAATGCGTGTCGCCTTCCGGGATTCCCGCGGCTACACTGCCGCAACCATGGAAGAAAGTCTCTTATCCGCAGTTCATTGGCTCCTGGGCGTGCTGGCATTGCCCTCAGTCGGCCTGTCGGCCATCTTCACCGTTTCGCTCGTGTCCGCGACGCTGCTGCCCCTGGGCTCCGAGCCGGCGGTGTTCGGCTACATCAAGCTTTCGCCGGACATGTTCTGGCCCGCCATCCTGGTGGCCACCGCAGGCAACACCGTGGGCGGAGCCATCAGCTACGCGATGGGCCTGGGCGCCGAAAAGGCGGTCGAGCGCTGGAAGGAAAAGCACCCGCATCCGCATCCCAAGGCGACCGAGGGTGGCCGCATGCGTGGCCGCTGGAACGAGCGCGCCCATGACTGGCTGCACCGGATGGGACCGCCCGCGCTGCTGTTGTCCTGGTTGCCCGCGGTGGGCGATCCCCTATGCGCGGTTGCCGGCTGGTTGCGCCTGTCGTTCTGGCCCTGCGTGTTCTACATGGCCATCGGCAAATTCATGCGCTATCTGTTCATGACCGCCGGGCTGCTCTGGTTCTTTCCTGGGAAAATCTAGCCCTGACGCCGGACTTAAACGGGGACGGTACATGCCGTCCCCGGCGCGCTTTTGGACGCCTTGCCAGACTTATTAGGGGTCAAGTCGGGACAATGGCATAAAATACTTTTTTAAGGGCCCCCTCTTGCCGCCATGAACGCCCCACTCGCCAGCCACATCTTGAACGGGGCGATGCCGCCCGCCGCACCCGCGCGATTGCGCGAAATCCCCTATAACTACACGTCGTTTTCCGACCGCGAAATCGTGGGCCGGTTATTGGGTGAAGACGCCTGGAGCCTGCTGAGCGACCTGCGCGGCGAGCGCCGCACCGGCCGTTCCGCCCGGATGCTCTACGAAGTGCTGGGCGATATCTGGGTCGTGCGCCGCAATCCTTATCTGCAGGACGACCTGCTCGACAATCCCAAGCGCCGCAAGCAGCTCATCGAAGCGCTGCATCACCGCCTGGGCGAAATCGACAAGCGCCGCGATCCGAGCGCGCCCGCTGAAGCCGGCCACGATCCGCATCGCGACGAAAAGGTCGTCGGTCTGCTGGCCCGGGCGCGTTCCGCCATTGCGGCGTTTGAGGGCGAATTCGACCAGACCGCCATGATGCGCAAGCAGGCGCAGAAGGTGCTGGGCCGCATCACGGCGCGCGACAACATCAAGTTCGACGGCCTGTCGCGCGTGTCACACGTCACGGACGCGACCGACTGGCGCGTGGAGTACCCCTTCGTGGTGCTGACGCCGGACACCGAGGACGAGATCGCCGCGCTGGTCACCGCCTGTATTGAACTGGGCCTGACCATCGTGCCGCGCGGCGGCGGCACCGGCTACACCGGCGGCGCCATTCCGCTGACCTGGAAGTCGGCGGTCATCAACACCGAAAAATTCGACAAGCTGGGCAAGGTCGAGTCCTGTATCCTGCCCGGCCTCACCGAGCCCGTCGCGGTCATCCATGCCGGCGCCGGCGTGGTCACCAAGCGCGTTTCCGAAGCGGCCGAGGCCGCCGGCTTCGTGTTCGCCGTAGACCCGACGTCCGCCGAAGCCTCCTGCGTGGGTGGCAACATCGCCATGAACGCCGGCGGCAAGAAGGCCGTGCTGTGGGGCACCGCGCTGGACAACCTGGCCTGGTGGCGCATGGTCGATCCGGACGGCAACTGGCTGGAAGTCACGCGCCTGGACCACAACATGGGCAAGATCCATGACGTGGAAGTGGCCCGTTTCGAGCTCAAGTGGTTCGACGGCAAGGGCAAGCCCGGCGAGCGCCTGCTCAAAACCGAAACGCTGGAAATCCAGGGCCGCGTGTTCCGCAAGGAAGGCCTGGGCAAGGACGTGACGGACAAGTTCCTGGCGGGGCTGCCCGGCATCCAGAAGGAAGGCTGCGACGGTCTCATCACGTCGGCGCGCTGGGTGCTGCACCGCATGCCGCGCCATACGCGCACCGTCTGTATGGAGTTCTTCGGGCAGGCGCGCGACGCCATCCCGTCGATCGTCGAGGTCAAGGGCTACCTGGACGGCGAAGGCAAGGCGCGCGGCGCCATCCTGGCCGGCCTGGAGCATCTGGACGAACGCTACCTGCGCGCGGTCGGCTACGCCACCAAGAGCAAGCGCGGCGTGCTGCCCAAGATGGTCCTGATCGGCGACATCGTCGGCGACGATGACGACGCAGTGGCCGCGGCCGCCAGCGAAGTCGTGCGCCTGGCCAATACGCGCCACGGCGAAGGCTTTGTCGCTGTCAGCCCCGAGGCGCGCAAGAAATTCTGGCTGGACCGCTCGCGCACCGCCGCGATCGCGCGTCACACCAACGCCTTCAAGATCAACGAAGACGTCGTGATCCCGCTGCCCCGCATGGGCGAATACACGGATCACATCGAGCGCATCAACATCGAATTGTCGACCAGCAACAAGCTCAAGCTGCTGGGCGAGCTTGACGCGTACCTGTGCACGCCGCTGCCGGTCGGCAAGATCGACGACGCCGACATCGAGACCACGCGCGCCGAGGTGCTGGCCGAACGTACCCGACAGGCCATCGAACTGATCGCCGCCACGCGCCAGCGCTGGCAGTGGCTGCTGGACAACCTGGACCTGCCGCTGGGCGATGCGCTGCCGCAACTCGAAGGCCTTGGCCTGGGCGAGCTCCACGCCACGCTGACCGCACGCCTGGCCGCGCAACCCGGGGCCCGCGTCTTCGACGTGGTGCAGGACCGCACCATCCGCGTCTCCTGGAAGACCGAAGTGCTGGCCGGCCTGCAGCGCGCCTTCTCGGGCGCCGCGTACAAGAAAATCGTCGACGAGCTCGTTGCCATCCATGCCCGCGTGCTCAAGAGCCGCGTGTTCGTCGCGCTGCACATGCACGCCGGCGACGGCAACGTGCACACCAACATCCCGGTCAACTCGGACGACTACGAAATGCTGCGCGAGGCTCACGCGGCCGTCGAGCGCATCATGCAGATCGCCCGCGACCTGGATGGCGTGATTTCGGGCGAGCACGGCATCGGCCTGACCAAGTACGAGTTCCTGACCGAAGCCGAACTGGCCCCGTTCCAGGACTACAAGCGGCGCGTGGACCCGAACGGCCACTTCAATGCCGGCAAGCTCATGCCCGGCGCGGACCTGCGCCACGCCTGGACGCCCAGCTTCAACCTGATGGGCCACGAGTCGCTGATCATGCAGCAGAGCGACATCGGCGCCATCTCGGAATCCATCAAGGACTGCCTGCGCTGCGGCAAGTGCAAGCCGGTGTGCGCCACGCATGTGCCGCGCGCGAACCTGTTGTATTCGCCCCGCAACAAGATCCTGGCGACGTCGCTGCTGGTCGAAGCCTTCCTGTACGAAGAACAGACCCGTCGCGGCGTGAGTCTCAAGCACTGGGAAGAATTCGAGGACGTGGCCGACCACTGCACCGTCTGCCACAAGTGCTACAACCCATGTCCGGTCGATATCGACTTCGGCGACGTGTCGATGAACATGCGCGCCGTGCTGCGCCGCATGGGCCGCAAGTCGTTCAATCCGGGCACGGCCAGCGCCATGTTCTTCCTGAACGCCAAGGATCCGGCCACCATCAACGCCACCCGCAAGGCGATGGTGGGCGTGGGCTACAAGGTCCAGCGCGCCGCGCACGACCTGTTCTCGGGCCTGGTCAAGAAGCAGACCGCCAAGCCGCCAGCCACGGTGGGCAAACCGCCGCTGCGCGAGCAGGTGGTGCACTTCGTGAACAAGAAGATGCCCGGCGGACTGCCCAAGCAGGCCGCACGCAAGCTGCTCGACATCGAAGACGCGAACTACGTGCCGATCATCCGCGATCCCAAGGCCACCACGGCCGACACGGAAGCGGTGTTCTACTTCCCGGGCTGCGGTTCCGAGCGCCTGTTCTCGCAAGTGGGCCTGGCTACGCAGGCGATGCTTTGGCATGCGGGCGTGCAGACCGTGCTGCCGCCGGGTTACCTGTGCTGCGGCTATCCTCAGCGCGGCAACGGCATGACGGACAAGGCCGAGCAGATCATCACCGACAACCGGGTGCTGTTCCACCGCGTGGCCAACACGCTGAACTACCTGGACATCAAGACCGTGGTGGTCAGCTGCGGCACCTGCTACGACCAGCTTGCCGGGTATGAATTCGAAAAGATCTTCCCCGGCTGCCGGCTGATCGACATCCACGAATACCTGCTGGAAAAAGGCATCAAGCTGGAAGGCGCCAAGGGCGTGCGCTACATGTACCACGACCCCTGCCACACGCCGATGAAACTGCAGGAACCCATGAAGACGGTGCGGGCGCTGGTGGGCGATGGCGCGGTCAAGAGCGACCGCTGCTGCGGCGAGTCGGGCACGTTGGCGGTCAGTCGTCCGGACATCTCGACGCAGGTGCGCTTCCGCAAACAGGAAGAACTGCTCAAGGGCGACGCCGCGATGCGCAGCGACGGCTTCACGGGCGACGTGAAGGTCCTGACCTCGTGCCCGTCGTGCCTGCAGGGCTTGTCGCGTTACGAGGGCGACACCAAGATGGAAGCCGACTACATCGTGGTCGAGATGGCCCGCCACATCCTGGGCGAAGGCTGGATGGAAGACTACGTGCGCCGGGCGAACGCAGGCGGCATCGAACGCGTCCTGGTGTAGGCCTCAGCACGCGCCAGATGGAAACCGCGGCCAGCGATGGCCGCGGTTTTTTTTGCGCTGCCGGACTGGGGGCCGCGCGTGTTTTGCCGGACTGAAAAGCCCTCTTGAAACTCCAAAAACCGATCCCATACTCGGACTGAAGCGATCAGACCTGCGGTCGCGCAAGTCGCGGCTGTGATGCGTCTGCATCGGTCCCTTTTTTCGTTCGAGGAGACCTTCATGAGCAACTTTCCTTTCAACGATAACGGCTTTGCCAGCGCGTTCGACGCGATCCAGGAGCACATGGGCCGCGTGCTGCGCAATGCCGGCGTACCAGCTGCCTTGCGGGCGACGCCGCAGGCGTACTTCCCACCCGTCAACGTCGGCGTGTCAGGCGATTCCATCGAAGTCGTCGCCTTCGTGCCCGGCATGGACCCCGAAGGCCTGAACGTGTCGATCGAGAAGAGCCTGCTGACCATCAGCGGTGAACGCAAGCCGCAGGAACTTCCCGAAGGCGCCCGCTATTACGCGCGCGAACGTACGCAGGGCCGCTACACGCGCATCATCGAGCTGCCTGCAGACGCGGATCCCGATAACGTGCAGGCGCGCTATACGGACGGCTGCCTCGCCATTTCCATCAAGCGTAAGGAATCGGCCAAGCCGCGCACCGTGACCGTGCAGTGACCCGCCAACGCAACCGCATAGGAGTATCGATCATGAATGAACGCAAAGACCTGACCGTGCCCGCCGAAGCGGCCGTGTCTGACAAGCGCGACGGGCGCGGCGTGACCGTGCCGGCCGTGGACATCTACGAGGACAAGGAAGGCATCACGCTGCTTGCGGATCTGCCGGGCGTGTCCAAGGAACGTTTGCACATCAACGTCGAGGCCGACGTGCTGCAGATCGAAGGCGAAGCTGCCGTCGAGACCCCCAGCGACCTGCGGCTGGTGCTGGGCGAAATGCGCGCGCCGCTCTTTCGCCGGTCGTTCCGGTTGGGACAGGAGTTCGACCGCGCGCAGATCAGTGCGAGCCTGAAGCAGGGCCTTCTGACGCTGCGCATTCCGCGCGTGCGCGAGGCGCAGCCGCGGCAGATTCCTGTCGTGGCGGGGTGATTTGCGCCTCAGGGCGCGATTCGCGACCAAGGTGTCGGACACCTGTTGAGATGGCGTCGCAAGCTGACGACCCTCTCCGCCGGGTGTCTGACACCGTCTCAAACACGCCCATGAAAAAAGCCGCGGTCCGATGACCGCGGCTTTCCCATTGCTGCATGACGCCGGGGGCAATCACTCCAGCTTGATGTTCGCCTTCTTGATGACGTCCGCCCAGCCGCTGCGCTCCTGATCGGCATACGTCTTGAAATCCTGCGCCGACATCGGCATGGGGATGACGCCCATGTCCAGCATCTTCTGCGACACCGCGGGCGACTTGAGCGTGGCGTCCAGATCCGCGGACAGCTTCTTCACCACCGCGTCGGGCAGACCGGCCGGGCCGACCAAGCCTTGCCAGGCGTAGGCCGTGAAATTGGCGACGCCCTGTTCGGCCATCGTCGGGACATCCGGCAGCACCGTCACGCGTTCGGGCGTCGCGGCGGCGAGCACGCGCAGCTTGCCGGCCTTGACGTTGGGCAGGCCCGAACCCAGATCGATGAACATCATGTCCACCTGGCCGCCCAGCAGATCCTGGATGGCGGGCGCGGCGCCCTTGTACGGGACGTGCAGCACGTTGGCGCCGGTGCGCTGCTTGAACAGTTCCAGCGCCAGGTGATGCGGCGAGCCTGCGCCGGCGGAGGCCGACGTCAGCTTGCCGGGTTCCTTCCTGGCCGCGGCGAGCACGTCTTCGACCGTCTTGTACGGCGAGTTGACGTTCACGGCCAGCAGCAGCGGGAACTTGGCGATGCCGCCGATGTAGGTGAACTTGGCGGGGTCGTACGACAGCTTGGCGTACAGCGACGAATTGAAGGCCAGCGTGCCCGAGTCGGCGGTGCCCACCAGGTAGCCGTTCGGTTCCGCCTGGGCGATGGCCGTGGCGCCAATGATGGTGCCGGCGCCCGGACGGTTCTCGACCACGATGGTCTGGCCCAGCGTCTTTTCCAGGCTGCTGGCCACCGTGCGTGCGACCACGTCGGTGCCGCCACCGGCGGGGTAGGGAACGATCCAGCGGACCGGTTGCGTGGGCCAGGACTGGGCGGCGGCCGCGGTGGCGGCCAGCGATAGGGCGGCAAGCGCCAGCAGGCGCTTTGCGTGCTTGTGCATGGAGTGTCTCCTCGTGCGGGGTATCGTGAGCGCGGCGTCCGCGTGTTGATCGACGTCAACTTGCGCCGCATATTTTTTGCGTGGCTATTATGCCTTGCGCCTACGCAAAAAGGGGCCCGTGATCTGGGCCCCCTCAAATCGTCACGCGCCAGCCTATTGCCGCTGCGACAAGTGCGCGTGGGTCCGCGTTATTGCGGATCCGGATAGTGCCGCGCGCCAAAGATGGCCGAACCGATGCGCACCTCTGTCGAGCCTTCCTCGATGGCCAGTTCGAAGTCGCCGCTCATGCCCATCGACAGCCGGTCCAGCGCCACGCCGGGAATGTTCTCCTGCACCAGACCATCACGCAGCTCGCGCAGCGCGCGAAAGCAGGCGCGGACTTCGTCGGCATCGGGCGAATTGACCGCCAGGGTCATCAGGCCCTGCACACGCAGCGTCGGGTATTCCGAGGCAATGCGGCGCAGGAAGGGGCCGACCTCCTCGGGCTCCATGCCGAACTTGCTGGGCTCGGACGAGGTCTTGACCTGCACCAGCACGTCCAGCGTGCGGCCCTCATTTTGCAGACGGCGGTGCAGGGCATCGGCCAGCTCCACGCGGTCCAGGGATTGCACTTCCGCCGCGTCGCGCGCGGCATCCTTGGCCTTGTTGGTCTGCAGGTGGCCGATGAGCACCCATTGCAGCCCGTCGTCTTCGAACGCGGCGGCCTTCTGGCGGATCTCCTGCGTCTTGTTTTCGCCGAAGCGCGTCAGGCCCAGCGCCATCGCCTCGCGGATGGCGTCCTCGCCGAACGTCTTGCTGACGGGCAGCAAAGTCACGCTGCCCGGTGCGCGGCCCGCGCGCTCGCAGGCCTCGTGGATGCGTTGCTGGATCTGGGCGAGGCGCCCGGCCATGGTGTCTTCGGCGGTCATGCAGCTCTCTGGCAAAAACAGGAAGTCCCATAGTGTAGGACGGGTTTCGGACCCGCCGCCCCGCGGGTATCCGCCGCCCCGAATCCCGCCGTTGACCCTGTCTGATCGGCAGGCTTAGAATTTGCGGAGATTTGTTTATATTTCAAAGTTCTATGCCGTCCGGCGCCGCCCATTCGGGCGACACGTTTCCCTCTTAATCAGCCCCCACGCCATGTCCAGTGCAGCGCCCGAATACGTCTTTGCCACGCCTTTCCTGAATCCCCCCGCCTCGCCCATCCGATCGCTCATGCCCTACGCCATGCGTCCGGGCACCATTTCGCTGGCCGGCGGCTATCCGGCCCAGGAATTGTTCGACGTCGACGGCTTGTCGATCGCGTCGTCGCAGGTCACGGCCCGGCTGGGCGCCTGCCTGCAGTATTCCAACATCGACGGCCAGGCCAGCCTGCGGCATGAGCTGGCGCGCCTGTCCGCGGCGCGTGGCCTGCACTGCAATGCCGACACCGAACTTGTCGTGACGGGCGGCTCGCAGCAGGCGCTGGCGCTCCTGACCCGCGTGATGCTGCAACCGGGCGACCACGCCATCATCGAGTCGCCGGCCTTCCCGAATTCCGTGCAGGCCCTGCGCTACACGGGCGCCACGGTGCACACCGTGCCGTCGGGCCCTGATGGCATCGACGTGGACGCGCTGGACGAACTGGCCGCGCGCGTGAAACCCAAGATGGTCTGCGTCGTCGCCTCGTTCTCGAATCCCTGCGGCGCCACCCTGACGCGTGAGCGCCGGCTGCGCTTGCTTGAACTGGCGGTCAAGCACCGGTTCCTGATCGTCGAGGACGATCCCTACAGCGAACTGCGCTTCGCCGGCGAAGCCGTGCCGCCCATCGCGGCATTGGCAGAGGGCGAGGCCCGTCACTGGGCGGTGTACATGGCCAGCATGTCCAAGACGATGGCGCCCGCGCTGCGTATCGGCTGGCTGGTCGCGCCGCCCGAGATCCGCCGCCGCTGCGTCGGCGCCAAGGCGGCCGACGACATGGCGTCCTCGGCCTGGATCCAGGAAATCGTTGCGCAGTACCTGGCGAACGGCCGCTACGACGAACACGTGCCGCGCATCCGTGCCGCCTATGGCCTGCGCTGCGCCGCCATGGCTGACTCGCTGGCGCGGGAACTGGACGGGCGCATCACTTTCAGCAAGCCCGAGGGCGGCATGTTCTTCTGGGCGCGGCTGACGGGCGACGTGGATGCCACGCGCCTGTTGCCCTACGCGATCGAGCACGAGGTGGTCTACGTGCCGGGCAAGGCGTTTTACGCCGACCCGGCGAAGGCGGATCTCTTTGCCATGCGCATGTCGTTTGCCACGATGAACGAAAGCCAGATCGCGCAGGGCATGGTCCGCCTCGGCCGCGCGCTGGACGCGTGCCAGGCCAACGAACCGGTGTCGATCTCGCTGGCGGCTTGACGGCGCGCAGCGCCACGCCCGCCCCGCATTGCTATCCTTTCTGCGCAGGCCGCCGGCATCCGCCGGCGGCATACCTAAATAAGCGCTCGTTATTTGGCGGGGGCGCTTCATGTCTATAAGCTTCTTGCCTTGGCGCGCTTTCGCGCCCGGTAGCAGAAAGGAATCCAGGTCATGAACATTGCAAAAGGGTTGGTGGGCGCGGCGCTCTTGATGGCAGCCGCGCAGGGCGCGCAGGCGGCGACGCTGGACGTCGTGAAACAGCGCGGCGCCGTGGCGTGCGGCACGACCACGGGCTTTGCAGGCTTTTCCGCCCCTGACGCGCAAGGCAAATGGCAGGGCCTGGACGTGGACCTGTGCCGCGCCATCGCCGCTGCGGTGTTCGGCGACGCGAACAAGATCAAGGTGGTGCCGCTCAATTCGCAGCAACGCTTCACCGCGCTGCAATCCGGCGAAGTCGACGTGCTGACCCGCAACACCACCGTGACGCAGCAGCGCGACACGGCGCTGGGCATCATCCACGCCGGCATCAACTTCTACGACGGCCAGGGCTTCCTGGTGCACAAGTCGCTGGGCGTGAAAAGCGCCAAGGAAATCAACGGCGCCACCATCTGCCTGCAGACCGGCACGTCCAACGAAAACACGCTGGCCGACTGGGCGCGCGCCAACAACGTGACGTACAAGCCGGTCGTCATCGAGACCTTCAACGAGGTCGTCAACGCGTTCGCGTCTGGCCGCTGCGACGTGTTCTCGACCGATGCGTCAGGTCTGGCGTCGATCCGCATCTCCAAGCTGCAGAATCCCGACGACTATGTCGTGCTGCCCGAGATCATCTCCAAGGAACCGCTGGGCCCGTTCGTTCGCCAGGGCGACGACGCGTGGCTGAACATCGTGCGCTGGTCGCTGTCAGCCATGATCGAAGCCGAGGAATACGGCGTGACGTCCAGGAACGTGGACGAACAGGCCAAGAGCGCCAACCCCAACATCAAGCGCATCCTGGGGGTGACGCCGGGTGGCGGCGCCAACCTGGGGTTGGACGAGAAGTGGGCGTACAACATCGTCAAGCAGGTGGGCAACTACGGCGAGAGTTTTGAGCGGAATGTGGGCGAGGGCAGCCCGCTGAAGATCAAGCGTGGCCTGAATGCGCAGTGGACGCAGGGCGGGTTGATGTACGCGTTGCCGATTCGATGATTTGGCGGCATTGGCTACGCGCCCAGTGCGGCGCGTAGCTGGATCGCCCTCTATGACCAAACGCCCCGGACTCGGGGCGATTTCTTTTTGGTTAACCGCGTTGGTTAGCCGCGCCGATACACCTGGGCGATCTTCACGAACGCCACGCGCAGTTCCCGCGTGCCGCCCTGAAAAATCACGGGCTTTCCACGGTGCGTGAACACGACGAGCCGCTTTGAAAACACCATGGGTACGAACCGCGCGAAGCGCACGTCTTCCCAGGCGACTTCGCGCCGGGTGAACCAAGTCTGGCGGATGCCGCGGTCGTCGATCGTGGTGATGGATGTCTGCATGTGCCACGACACGAACAGCAGCGCCACGAAGCACAGCACCACGGCCACCGCCAAGAGCGTGTCAAAAGGCTGCGAGGGCGCGCGGATTGCGGTGGTGACGACCTGCACGCCCAGCACGGCAAGCAACACCCACGTCAGAATGCGCACCCAGTCCGGCCAGGCCTGGCCCGCCAGGGGCAACGGGCCGATGGCGCGGAGCAGCGCCGCGAGGTCTTCGGGCGCGGAGGGGGCATTCTGCGTGGTCATGCGGTGCGGGTCATGCGGCGCAGATCAAGCCGCGCGCTTGGCGGCGATGGCGTTGCCGGCGCGGCTGGAGCCCTTGCGGTTCAGATGCGCCGACATCCATTGACCGATGTCGACCACGGCGTCGAAGTCCACGCCGGTGTCGATGTCCAGACCCCGCAGCATGTACAGCACGTCTTCTGTCGCGACATTGCCGGTGGCGCCCTTGGCATAAGGGCAGCCCCCCAGGCCGGCCACCGAGGTGTGGAAGATGGAGATGTCGGTTTCCAGCGCCGCCAGGATGTTGGCCAGCGCCTGGCCATAGGTGTCGTGGAAATGGCCGGAGATGCGCGCCGGGTCCACGACGCGCGTGACTGCGGCCATGACTTCGCGCACGCGTTTGGGCGTGCCCACGCCGATGGTGTCGGCCACGTCGATCTCGTCGACCTGCATCGCCAGGTAGCGTTGCGCCACGTCGACCACGGCTTCGACGGGGACTTCGCCCTGGTAGGGACAGCCCAGCGCGCAGCTGATGCTGCCGCGCACGCGAATGCCGGCTTCGCGCGCCGCCTGCACCACGGGTTCGAAGCGCGCGATGGATTCGGCGATCGAGCAATTGATGTTCTTCTGCGAAAAGGCCTCGCTGGCGGCGCCGAAGATCACGATCTCGTCCGCGCGGGCGGCCAGCGCCCCTTCAAAGCCCTTCATGTTCGGCGTCAGCACGGAGTAGATGGTGCCGGGCCGGCGCTCGATGCGCGCCATCACGTCGGCGCCGTCGGCCATCTGCGGCACCCATTTGGGCGACACGAACGACGCGGCTTCCACATTGGGGAAGCCCGCGGCGCTGAGGCGGTTGACCAGTTCCACCTTGATGTCGGTGGGGACGAATTCCTTTTCGTTCTGCAGACCATCGCGGGGCGATACCTCGACGATCTTCACGCGGGAGGGCAATGCCATGTCTCTTCCTGTATCGGTATTGGGTGACCGGCGCTACAAGGCTGCGGCGCTGCCGAACATATTAGCGCCATCGCATCCGGCCCCGTTGCGGTGCTAGTGCAAACGCTGGTAGCGGCCGTCATCCAGGCGGGCGATGCGGCCCTGCAATTCCAGTTCAACCAGTTGCGTCTGCAGGGCGGCGGTTTCCAGCCCGCAGCGCGCCTGGATGGCGTCCAGGTGCAGCGGGTCAAAGCCCAATGCGTCCAGCACGGGATGCGGGGAGAGCACGACGGGCGCGTCCTTGCGGGCGGGCTGCGGCGGCGTGGGTCCGCCGCCCAATTCATCCGTGATGTCCATGGCCGTCTCGACCAGCTTGGCGCCCTGGCGGATCAGGGCATGGCAGCCGCGCGACAGCGGCGAATGGATGGAGCCGGGAATGGCGAAGACCTCGCGTCCGCATTCACCGGCAAGCCGCGCCGTGATCAGCGATCCGCTCTGCTTGGCGGCCTCTACCACCAGCACGCCGCGCGCCAGGCCCGCCACGATGCGATTGCGCTTGGGAAAGTGTTGCGGCCGTGCGCCCGTGCCCAGCGGCAGCTCGGACACCAGCGCGCCGTGCGCCGCAATGCGATGCGCCAGATCGCGGTGGCTGGCCGGATAGATGCGGTCGATGCCTGTTCCCATGACCGCCACGGTGCCTGCGCCCTTGGGACCCGCATCCAGCGCGCCCTCATGCGCCGCGGCATCGATGCCCAGCGCCAGGCCGCTGACGACGCGCCAGCCCGCGCCGGCAAGGTGCCGCGCAAAGGCACGCGCGATTTCCTGCCCGCCGGGCGTGGCGTTGCGCGCGCCAACGACCGCCAGCGATGGTCCCTGCAGATAGGCCGGGTCGCCCGCGACGTAGAGCAGGATCGGCGGATCGGCGATGGTCAGCAGGCTTTGCGGATAGGTGGGATCGGCCAGCGTGAGGATGTGGCGGCCGGGCGCCTGCACCCATTCCAGCGCGCGCTCGACCTGTTCCGCCATGTCGGCCGGCATGGGCGCGGCCAGCTGGCGCGCCAGCGCTTCGGGCACGTGCCGCGACAGCGCAGTGGCGCGTTGCGCGTAGATCTGGTCGGGCAGACCCAGCGCGCTAAGTAGCATGCAGGCGGTGGCCGAACCGATGTTGGGTTCGAGGGACAACCGCAGCCAGGCGGCGAGTTCGTCGGAGGATTGCGTCAGCGGCATGAAACGGGCGGAAAAGGACGCGGAAAACGCGTCGGGGGTCCGAGAGTGTCGCATGCGTCGTGTGCGGCGGCGGGCGACGGGTGGATCGATACGCGCGCAGCGAGCTGTCGCCGGAATGCTAGAAAAAAGGGTGCCGTAGCAATGTCCGCAATGCCGGAATTAGCCGAAAACTATTAGAAATCAAGACTCTAATGAATTAAACTCTCGGACAAGCATTCCTACTGGCATCCCCATTCAATGGCTTTACTTCCCATCCTTCGCTACCCGGACCCGCGCTTGCACAAAAAGGCCAAGCCGGTTGCCGAGGTCGACGACCGCATCCGCCAACTCGTGCGCGACATGGCCGAAACCATGTACGACGCGCCGGGTGTGGGTCTGGCCGCGACCCAGGTCGACGTGCATGAGCGCGTGGTCGTGATCGACGTTTCCGAAGACAGCAATCAGTTGCTGACGCTGATCAATCCCGAGATCACCTGGCGCAGCGACGACTACAAGATCTACGAAGAAGGCTGTCTGTCCGTTCCCGGCGTGTACGACGAAGTGGAACGCGCGTCGCGCATCCGCTGCAAGGCGCTGGACATCGACGGCAAGCCGTTCGAGTTCGAAGCCGACGGCCTCCTGGCCGTGTGCGTGCAGCACGAGCTGGATCATCTTGAAGGCAAGGTGTTCGTGGAATACCTGTCGAACCTCAAGCAGAACCGCATCAAAACGAGGCTCAAGAAGGCGGAGCGGGAAGCGCTGCGCGCCTGATCCCGGGGCCTGACTTCGGCCCATTCCCGCCCTCGCGCCTTCGTTCACCTCTTCAGCAGTCCACCTCATGCGCATCGTTTTTGCCGGCACCCCGGAATTCGCCCGTATCGCGTTCGACGCCCTGCGGGCGGCCGGCCACGACATCCCCTTGGTCATGACGCAGCCGGACCGGCCGGCGGGGCGGGGCCTGAAGCTCACGCCCAGCCCGGTCAAGCAGGCCGCGCTGGACGCCGGCATCGCCGTCGCCCAGCCGCGCAGCCTGCGCCTGGATGGCCGCTATCCCGACGAGGCCGCCGAAGCGCGCGCCCTGCTGGAAAGCGTGGCGCCCGATGTCATGGTGGTGGCGGCGTATGGATTGATCCTGCCGCAATGGGTGCTGGAGTTGCCGCGTCTGGGCTGCCTGAACATCCACGCCAGCCTCTTGCCGCGCTGGCGCGGCGCGGCGCCGATCCAGCGCGCGATCGAAGCGGGCGATGCGCGCACCGGCGTCACCATCATGCAGATGGACGAGGGCCTGGATACGGGCGACATGCTGCTCGAACGCATCGTGCCGATTTCCGACGATACCAATGCGGCGCAGTTGCACGACGCGCTGGCCGAGGCCGGTGGCGAAGCCATCGTCGCGGCGCTGGACGCGCTGGCCAAGGGCGGCCTGACCGCGCGCAAGCAGCCGGAAGACGGCGTGACTTACGCGGCCAAGCTGGACAAGGCCGAAGCCGCGCTCGATTGCACCCAGCCCGCCGAATTGCTGGCGCGCCGCGTGCGCGCCTTCAATCCGGTGCCCGGCGCCAGCATCCGCCTGCCAGGACTGCCCGATGCGGTGAAGGTCTGGCGTGCGCAGGCGCTGGACGAGGCCACCACCATGGCCGCGCCGGGCAGCGTGTTGCGCGCCGACGCGGCGGGCATCGACATTGCCACCGGTCAGGGCGTGCTACGTCTGCTTGAACTGCAAAAGGCGGGCGGCAAGCGCCAACCCGTGGATGTGTTCGTGCGCGGCTGGCAGCCGGCCTGAACCTGCTTCAAGACGGATCACGCCCGGCGGCACGCGAGGCATCAGCCCTTGTGGCGCGCCGCCAGCAGATCCAGGTAGGCGCCCGACAGCAACTGCTCGGGCGCGACGCCCAGCCCGGCCATCAGCGTGCGGGCTTCTTCCATTCCCGCCTCGACGGTCTCGCCCTCGCGCAGCACCACTTCCAGTTCCAGGAATTCGCCCAGGCCTTCCACCCGGTCCAGATGGATGCGGGTGCGCCCGGCCATGAAGACCGTACGGTGCTTTTTCACGCGGCCGATCACGCCGTAGGCGTGCGATAACGCCTCGCGCAGGGTGTTGGGTTCGTCCGTGGGCGAAATGACGTAGAAGCTTTCCTTGGGACCGCTGTCGTCGGCGCGCTGATAGAAGATCAGCTCGCCCGAGCCATCTGCGAAGGCGCGCAGTTTCAAGCGGCCATTGGCGCACGTGAAGAAGGTGTCGTCCTGGTCGAGGAACGCCGGTTCCTGGCCGGACAGCGCCGCGGCCAGGTGTTCGATGGCGTCCAGGCTGTCGACCCGCGCCTTGATTTCGACGTTGCGTGCCATGGGCGCCTCGGAGTTCAGTAAAGCGAGCTGGCCACGCGCGCGGGCAGGTCGCGGTCGTAGGCCACGCCGTCAAACGTGCCGGACGTCAGGTCGGAAAGCATCCGGCCAACGCTGGGAAGCGCGGTGCGGGGAATCTGCGTGTCCGGATCCCAGAGGCGCGAGCGCAGCAGCGCGCGCGAGCACTGGAAGTAGACCTTGTGCACGTCGACGATCAGCACGGAGCGCGGCAGCTTGCCGTCCATCTCGAAGCGCGCCAGCAGTGCGGGGTCGACGCTGATGCGCGCCGCGCCGTTCACGCGCAGCGTCTCGCCCACGCCCGGCACCAGGAACAGCAGGGCCACCCGCGGATCGGCGATGACGTTGAGCAGGCTGTCCACGCGGTTGTTGCCCCGGCGGTCTGGCAGGAGCAACGTCTTTTCGTCTTCCACCACGACGAATCCGGCGGGGTCGCCGCGTGGCGAGGCGTCCAGCCCGTCCGGTCCCGCGGTCGCCAGCAGCGCAAAGGGCGCGGCTTCGATGAACGCGCGGTAGTGCGGATGCACGTGGTCAACCTCCTTTTTCAGGGAGGCTTCGCCGGGCGAACCGTAAAGCGCTTGCAGGGCGTCGGCGTCGGTAATCAGGTGGGCGGGATCGGTGTGCATGGGATCTGGGCGTTACGCCAGTGCGTTGGGAAGGTCTTCGACCGTCAGGAAGAGTTCATCGGGGCCGCGGCCCCGCAGGGCGTCCGGGTGGTTATAGCCCCAGGCGACCGATCCGACGCGCACGCCCGCCTTGCGGGCTGCATCGATGTCGCGCATTTCGTCGCCCACCAGCAGAAAGCGCTCCGGCGCGGTGCCGTGCTGCTTGAGCAGGCGGTCGATCTTGGCGGCCTTGCCGAACAGGTCGGTGCCGCATTCGTAGTCGTCAAAGAGCGCGGCGGTTTCTTCGCCCAGCACGCGCTGCACGTTCTCGACGGAGTTGGAACTGACCACCGCCAGGCGCAGGCCGCTCGCCTTCAGGCGGGCCAGCGCGTCGGGGATGCCGTCGAACAACTGGACGCTGGGGTCGATGTCCTGCATCAGCGTGCGCACGTGCGTCATGATCGCGGGCAGCTTCCACAGCGGGATGTTCAGGTACTTCAGGATCTCCATCGCGTCGCGGCTGCGCAGTTGTTCGCGCTCGGCCGCGTCGATCTGGCGGAAGTTGTACTTGTCCGCGACGGTGTTGAGGATGGAGTTGAACCACGGCATGGTGTCTGCCAGGGTTCCGTCAAAGTCGAAGGCTGCGATGTCGTATTTCAATTCTTGAATCCAGTGCCGGCAGGCCGGTCAAGGACGCCCGTTTCACAGGCGCCTTGCGCGAGCCCTACACGCCGTGCGGGTGAAGAAGATAGTGCACGACCGGCGCCAGGTCTTCAAGCGGCGGGGCGCCGGCGACCACGCGCGCCGCGCTGGTCCAGGGATAGTCCAGGGCCAGCAGCCAGCCGAACACCGCGGCCGAATTGGCGGGCGGCAGGCTGACCATGGTTTCGATCGTGATGGTCAGGCGTTTGGCGCGATACGGGTCGGGCTGAAACGCCCAGTCGTAGCGGCCACAGCCCACGCGCACGTTGCCGGTGGCTTTTTCCGTCATGCCGACCAGCCAGTCGCAGTGGTACTCGGACAGGCGCGCATCGGCGTCCGGGCGCGACAGGTAAAAGGTGTAGACGTTGTCGTAGGTCTGACCGAACTTGCGCACCAGCGTGTCGGTGATGGCGGCCAGGCCATGCGATTCGGGCGGAAAGGCGATGGCCTGCGTACGCAGGGCCATCTTCAGCACGGCGTCGGGCGCAAAGGCACGGGCCATGTAATGCGGGCGGTTCTCGTCCTTCGCGTGAAAATAGTCGCGCAATACGGACTCGGTGCAGGCGGGGAACAACGAATCGGTGGGCATTGCGGGGGGCTTCCGTTCAGGTCTCAAGCGTCGGTGTCAGGGCTTTCTGACCGGATCGAACCATTTCGAGACGTTGGGCGGCTCGTAGATGGCGTAGCGATCCAGCAGCAAGGCGGGGTCTTCTTCCACCACCAGCATGTCGCGATGCTGGGGACGGATGAATGCTTCTTCCACGGTGTGGTCGATGAATTGCATCAGGGCATCGTAGTACCCGGCGACGTTCAGCAGTCCGCAGGGCTTCTGGTGCATGCCCAGCTGCGCCCAGGTCCATACCTCGAAGAACTCTTCCAGCGTGCCGGCGCCGCCGGGCAAGGCGATGAAGCCATCTGACTTCTCCATCATCATGGCCTTGCGCTCGTGCATGTTCTGCACCATGTGCAGCTCCGTCAGCCCCAGATGCGCCTGTTCCTTCTTCAGGAGCAGTTCGGGAATCACGCCGATCACGCGGCCGCCGCCGGCCAGCACTTCATTGGCCACCACACCCATGATGCCGACGATCGATCCGCCGTACACCAGGCCCAGGTCGCGCTTGACGAGTTCGCGCGCCAGCACGCGGGCCTGCTCGATGTAGTCCGGGCGCGTGCCCGGGTTGGAGCCGCAATACACGCAGATATTCTTCAGGGTCATAAAAACGGTGGGAAATTGCCGGCCGCGTTACAGATTGCGTCACGATGCCTTTCGCGAAGCCGATAGTTTACGCAAGGTTGCGCAGGAGCCTTTTTGCGGCCGGCGCGGTCCGGCCGCGTGGCGCGGGCAATGTTTGGACACAGCATGTTCCGGCATGGCCGGTAGACTGAATATTGCGAAAACGACTGGAAGTCCAGCGTCGTGCTGCTTTCACTGACTAGAGGAGCTAACGATATGGAACAAGCAACCCGCACCCCGCAGCAAACCAAACGTCCCTTCGATATGGACGTGCAGGCGATTCGCGCCAAGGCGCGCAAGGACATCGAATCCGGCGCCATCACGGACACCTACCGCGCAGACCGCGAAACCGTGCTGAAGCTCCTGAATGAAGCGCTGGCGACCGAAGTGGTCTGTGTGCTGCGCTATAAGCGCCACTACTTCATGGCCCGCGGCCTGAACGCCGAACCCGTCGCCGCCGAGTTCGCCGAGCATGCGACGCAGGAACAGGAACACGCCGACAAGCTGGCCGAGCGTATCGTGCAGTTGGGCGGCGAGCCGGATCTGTCGCCCAAGGGGCTGCTGGAGCGCAGCCACTCGGAATACGTCGAAGGCAACACGCTGGAAGAGATGATCAAGGAAAACCTGATCGCCGAGCGGATCGCCATCGACAGCTATCGCCAGATGATCGAGTACATCGGCGAACAGGACACGACCACGCGCCGTCTGCTGGAAGAAATCCTGGCCGTTGAAGAGGAACACGCCGACGATCTGTCGGACTTCCTGGAAAAGTGACGCGGCGCTGATCCGCCAAAGCAAAACGCCGTCCGGCGCGCGATGCGCCGGACGGCGTTTGTTCTGAAGACGCCCTGGATCAGACCACGTCGGCCCAGAGATCGTATTCGTCGGAGTCGGTGACGCGCACGCGCACCATGTCGCCCGGCTGCAGGGGCTTGTCCGAACTGACGTAGACGCAGCCGTCGATTTCAGGCGCGTCGGCGGCGCTGCGGCCCACGGCGCCGTCTTCGTCGACCTCGTCGATCAGCACGTCGATCTCGCGGCCCACCTTGAGCGCCAGGCGCTCAGCCGAAATGGTTTGCTGCAGCGCCATGAAACGCTCCCAGCGGTCCTGCTTGACGTCGTCCGGCACCGGATCGTCCAGCAGGTTGGCGGGCGCGCCTTCGACGGGCGAATACTGGAAACAGCCCACGCGGTCGAGCTGCGCTTCCTGCATCCAGTCCAGCAGGTACTGGAAGTCTTCCTCGGTTTCGCCGGGAAAGCCCACGATGAAGGTCGAACGGATCGTCAGGTCCGGACAGATCTCGCGCCAGCGCTTGATGCGCGCCAGCGTCTTGTCCTCGAAGGCCGGGCGCTTCATCAGCTTCAGGATGCGCGGGCTGGCGTGCTGGAACGGAATATCCAGGTACGGCAGGATCTTGCCCTCGGCCATCAGCGGAATCACTTCGTCTACGTGCGGGTACGGATACACGTAGTGCAGGCGCGTCCAGACGCCCATTTCAGACAAGGCCATACAGAGCTCGGTCATGCGCGTCCTGACCGGGCGGCCGTTCCAGAAGCCGCTGCGGTACTTCATGTCCACGCCGTACGCGCTGGTGTCCTGCGAGATCACCAGCAGCTCTTTGACGCCCGCCTTCACCAGACGCTCGGCTTCGTTCAGCACGTCGCCCACGGGACGGCTGACCAGGTCGCCGCGCATCGAGGGGATGATGCAGAAGCTGCAGCGATGATTGCAGCCTTCGGAGATCTTCAGGTAGGCGTAGTGGCGCGGCGTGAGCTTGACGCCCTGCGGCGGCACCAGGTCCACGTAGGGGTTGTGGTCGGTGCGCGGGGGCGCTGCGCTGTGCACGGCGCGTACGACCTCTTCATATTGCTGAGGGCCGGTCACCGACAGCACGCTGGGGTGCACGTCGCGGATCACCGATTCTTCGACGCCCATGCAGCCGGTCACGATGACCTTGCCGTTTTCGGCAAGGGCCTCGCCGATGGCTTCCAGCGATTCGGCCTTGGCGCTGTCGATGAAGCCACAGGTGTTGACGACGACCACGTCCGCATCGTTGTACTCGGGCGTGACTTCGTAGCCTTCGGTGCGCAACTGGGTCAGGATGCGTTCGGAGTCGACCAGTGCCTTCGGACAGCCCAGCGATACGAAGCCCACGCGCGGCGCGCGGCCGGGGTTGGCCTCTTGCGCGGCGGCCGTGATGGCATCGAGCGTGGCGTTGTTGCCGTTGCTGGGGGCAGCGCCGGCGCCTTTGCCGGGGCGGGAATGTTCAATAACTTCCAATCTAATTCACCGTAGGTTCGCGCACGGGCATTCGGCGTGCGGCGGGGTCATCGTCAAAGATTCAGGGCCAGGCCGGAGCGTCCTGGGAGGACAGGTGGCGCAGCGTTTCCGGATGAAGCATGGCGACGCGCAGCAAGGTCTGCGCGGCGCCGGAGGGGTTGCGCCGGCCTTGCTCCCAATCCTGCAAGGTGCGCACGCTTACTCCCAACAACTCCGCGAAATCCGCCTGCGGCAGGCCCACGCGATTGCGCGCTTCGCTGATATGCGACGCCTGCCACCGGACGGACCGGGCAGGCGGTACAGCCTTCTTCATAACTCAATCACTGGGAGGGGGCGGTGCGGCATTCATTCGCGCCGGCGGGCATTCGGCCGGCGGCCGCACCGATGGGGATAGCGGGGCAGCGCAGGATTATACGGCATTGCCGTAGGCGGGGATAGCACGGGATGGTGGGGCCCGTCTGGCAACTGGGGACGGAAAGCCGCGTGGAACCGGGGCCCGCGATTCAGGCCGCAGTGCGGCGATACAGCGCCAGCGTGCCCGCCAGTCCGATCAGCATGCCGCCGCAGATCCGGTTCAGCCAGCGCAGGCCGCCTGCCCGGAAGGCGCGCACCATCTGCGCGCCCAGCGCCGCATAGGCCAGCATCGTCGCCACGTTCAGCAGCGCCAGCACGCCGGCCAGGATGGCGTACTGGGCGGGCAGGGGAGCCGTGGGGTTGATGAATTGGGGAAGGAAGGCCGACATGAACAGCAGGGCCTTGGGATTGGTCAGGGCCACGACGAAGCTGCGCAGGCCCAGCGACAGACCGGCGGGGCGGCTATCGCGGGCGTGTTCGGACGGCAGCGTCAGCGCCGCGTCCGAACGCAGGAGTTTCCAGCCCAGCCAGGCCAGGTACGCGGCGCCCACCCATTTGACGATCTGGAAGGCGACCTCGGAGGCGGCCAGCAGCACACCCAGGCCGCAGGCCACTGCGCCGATCAGGACCAGATCCGCCAGCACCGCGCCGCCCATGCCCCAGCAGGCGGCGCGCACGCCGTGGCGCGAGCCGTTGCTCATGGCGAGCAGCGTGGTGGGGCCGGGCGTGACGATGGCGACGGCAGAGGCCAGGACAAACAGCAGCAGCGTGGCGAGGGTCATGACGGGGCTCCAGGGCAGGGAGCCAGTGTGCCGCGCGGGCCGCCGTCCGCCCAGGTCCGGGCTACCATAGCGGTCTTACTCTTTGATTTCGCACCATGTCCACCCGTTCTGACTCCCCCAATCTGGCCCCCCCGCTTTCTTCCGTTCTTCTTGCCAGCGCGGGGGTGGTGGAGGACGTGCTCGACGGGCGCTCGCTCACGGAGGCGCTGGCCGAGGTCGATGGCGCGCTGCGTCCGGCCACGCAGGCCGTGTCGTTCCACGCGATGCGCTACCTGGGCTGGGCGGACGCCGTCGGCCGCGAGATGGTGCAGCGTTACCCCAGCGTGCTGTTCGAATCCCTGCTGCTGGTGTCGCTGACGCTGCTCAAGGAAGAGGGCGATGCGGCCGTCGCCCTGCCCGGCATGCCGGTCTACGCCCCGCACACGGTCGTCGACCAGGCGGTGACCGCGGCCGCCGGGTCGCGCGCCCTGGCGTCCTACAAGGGGATGCTCAACGCCTGCCTGCGCCGTTTCCTGCGTGAACGCGCCGCGCTGGAGGCCGCGGTGGCCGACAGCCCCGAGGCGCAATTCAATCATCCCGGCTGGTGGGTCAAGCAACTTACCGTGGCCTATCCGAAGCAATGGCGCGAGATCCTGGCGGCGTCCAACCTGCCGGCCCCGCTGACCTTGCGGGTCAACCGCCGCCGCGCCACCCGCGAGCAGGTGCTGGCCGCCTTTGAAGAGGCGGGCTTGGCGGCAGAAGCCGTGGGCCAGTCGGGCGTGGTGCTGGCCGCGCCCAAACCGGTGACGCAGTTGCCGGGGTTTGCCGAGGGCTGGTGGTCGGTGCAGGATGCGGGCGCCCAGCTCGCGGCCGAACTGCTGGCCCCTGCCGACGGCATGCGCGTGCTGGACGCCTGCGCGGCGCCCGGGGGCAAGACGGCACACCTGCTTGAAGTTGCCGACATCGATCTGCTCGCCCTGGATGCCGACGCCGACCGTCTTGGCCGCGTCGAACAGAACCTGGAACGGCTGGGCCTGGGCGGCGGCCATGTCCGGCTGAAGGCGGCCGACGCCGCCGACCTGGACGCGTGGTGGGACGGCAAGCCCTTTGATGCCGTGCTGGCGGACGTGCCGTGCACGGCGTCGGGCATCGTCCGGCGCCACCCCGACAT
Organism: Achromobacter animicus; assembly: GCF_040775605.1. NCBI lineage: Bacteria > Pseudomonadati > Pseudomonadota > Betaproteobacteria > Burkholderiales > Alcaligenaceae > Achromobacter > Achromobacter animicus. Next base: position 5,804,125 of record NZ_JAYGJK010000001.1, on the reverse strand, counting down.
CCGCTGGCTGCGCCGCGAAAACGACCTGCGCCGCACCGCCAGCCTGCAGACCCGGATCCTGGACGCGCTGTGGTCCACCGTGGCCCCCGGCGGCCGGCTGCTCTATGTGACGTGCTCGGTGTTCCCGATCGAAGGCACGCGCCAGGCCCTGGAATTCCTGCAGCGCCATTCCGACGCGACCCGCCTGGACGCGCCCGGCCAATTGCTGCCAGTTGCGGTCGATGCAACACCCGCGGCGCAACACGACGGGTTTTTCTACGCCTTGTTTGCCAAGCAGTCCTGAATCCCGAAGAATAGGGGCATGACGTAGTTCCGGTGCCGTATGTCCATTATTTCGCGCGTATTTCTTGGGTTGTTGCTGGTATCTGCCGTGCTTTTGACTGCGCCGGGTGGTGTGGCTCACGCGTCCGAGCCGCGCGTGACGCGCGTGGAGCCGGTGGTGCGCGACGGCAACCTGGAAATCGACGCGGACATCGAATTCGAGCTGAACCAGCAGTTGCGCGACGCCGCCCAGCGCGGCGTCGCGCTGTATTTCACGGCTGACCTGACCATCACCCGAGAGCGCTGGTACTGGTTCGACGAGTCGCTGGTGGACACATCGCGCACCTGGCGTGTGGTCTATAACGCGTTGACCCGCCAGTGGCGGGCAGGCGTGGGCGAGCTGTCCTTTCCGGTGGCCTCGCTGGACGACGCCATGAGCGCCATCCGGCATATCCGCAATTGGCGGGTTGCGAAGGCCGGCGAGTTTGATGCGGGGTCGCAATACAACGGGCAGTTGCGCCTCCGGCTGGATACGTCGCTGTTGCCCAGGCCGTTTCAGGTCAACGCCCTGAACAGCAGCTCGTGGGCGCAGGCGACGCCGTGGATGGACTTCTCGTTCATGTTGGGCGACAAGGAGAAAGATCCCTCATGAGGCTTTTGCTTCGGCTGGCGCTGATGGTCGGCGCCGTGAGCGGCCTGGCGCTGCTGGGCCTCTTGGCCTGGTCCACCGGAAACGCCTCGCGTTTTGCGCGCTACTACGACACGCTGCTGGTCCTGAACGGCATCTTTGCGCTGGCGCTCTTTGTCTGGGTTGTCGCGCTGACGGTGCGGCTGGCCCGTCAGATCCGGCGCCGGCAGTTCGGCGCGCGGCTCACCGCGCGCTTTTCCCTGGCTTTCGCGCTGATTGGCGTGGTGCCCGGCGCGCTCATCTACACCGTGTCGGTGCAGTTCATGTCGCGCTCGATCGAATCCTGGTTCAACGTGCGCGTGGACACGGCGCTGGAAGCCGGCCTGAACCTGGGCCGCGCTGCGCTGGATTCGCTGCTGGCCGACCTGGACGCCCGCGCCCGCTCGATGGCCGTGGAACTGAACCGCAGCACCGACAGCGGCGTGACGCTGGCGCTGACCCGGCTGCGCGAGGCCAACGGCGTGCAGGAAGCCATGGTGTTCACGGGCAGCGGCCGGATGGTGGCGTTTTCGACCAGCCAGTACGGCCAGTTGCTGCCGGCCATGCCGCCTTCCACCGTGATGAATCAGCTGCGGTTGGCGCGCGGTTATTCCGCGGCCGAAGCCGACGATCCGGTTACCGCGGGCGCCGAAGGCGGCCTGCATCTGCGCGTGGTGATCCCGCTGAACGGTCCGGACCGCTACGACAACCTGCTGGGTCCGGCCTCCGAGCCGCGCTGGCTGCAACTGCTGCAGCCGGTGCCCGAGCAGATCGCGCACAACGCCAACCTGGTGCAGCAGGGCTTCCGGGATTACCAGGAACTGGCGCTGTCGCGGCTGGGCCTGCGCAAGCTCTATGGCATCACGCTGACGCTGGCCCTGCTGCTGGCCGCGTTTGGCGCCATCGCGGTGGCGCTGTCCCTGTCCAAGCGGCTGGTGCGCCCGCTGCTCAGCCTGGCGGGCGGCACGCAGGCGGTGGGCGTGGGCGACTACCGGCCCCTGCCCGAGCCGCCGGAACGCGACGAAGTCGGCCAGCTCACGCGGTCGTTCAACGCCATGACCCGCCAGCTCGACGAAGCGCGCCGCATGGTCGAAAGCAACCGCCAGCAGCTCGAACGCTCCAACGTCTATCTGGAAAGCGTGCTGTCCAACCTGTCTTCCGGCGTGCTGGTGTTCGACGAAGCGTTCCGCGTCACCACCGTGAACCAGGGCGCCCAGACCATCCTGGGCGCGGACCTGCGCTCGGTCATCGGCCGCCCGCTTGAAACCGCGGACGGCATGCTGGAATTTGCGAATATCGTGCGCCAGGCGTTTTCCACGCACGCGGCGGTCGGCTCCGAGCGCCAGCACTGGCAACAGCAATTTGAAATTGCGCCCGCCCAGACCGAAGGCGAGACCGCATCCCAGCCGCTGACCTTGCTGGCGCGGGGCACGCACTTGCGCGTCGATGGGCGCGGCAACGGTTATCTGGTGGTGTTCGACGACATCACCGAAGTGATTTCCGCCAACCGGACCGTGGCGTGGGGCGAGGTGGCGCGCCGCCTGGCCCACGAAATCAAGAATCCGCTGACCCCGATCCAGCTCTCGGCCGAGCGCCTGGCCATGAAGCTGGAAGGCAAGCTGCCGCCCGCCGAGGCGCAGATCGTGGCGCGCTCCACCAACACGATCGTGAACCAGGTGGCGTCGCTCAAGCAGATGGTGGACGACTTCCGCGAGTATGCGCGTACGCCGCCGGCCGTCATGCAGCGCATCAATTTCAACGCGCTGGTGGCGGACGTGCTGTCGCTCTATGGCTGGGAACCCGAGGGCGCCCCGTCGCGCCTGACGGAAAAGGCCTTGAATCTGGACGTCAACCTTGGCGCCGACCTGCCCGATATCGAAGGCGATCCGACCCAGCTCCGGCAGGTGATCCACAACCTGCTTTCCAATGCGCGCGATGCGATCGCGGAACTGGGCGGGCAGGGCCGCGTCAGCGTGACGACCCAGCTCATGCGCAGCGAACAGCCTGATCGTGTGGCGCATCAGGCGCTGCGTTTCACGGTGGCGGACACGGGTCCCGGCTTCCCGCCGCAGGTCATGCAACGCGCATTTGAGCCCTACGTAACCACAAAGTCCCACGGGACTGGGTTAGGATTGGCAATCGTCCGCAAGATCGTGGAAGAGCATGGCGGACGTATCGACCTTGCCAACCGCAAGGAAGGAGGGGCGCGGATTTCCATCCTGTTGACCCGGCTCGCGCCCGGGTCCGACACTATGGACGCCACCGCGCAAGAAAAGGATAATGCGGCTACGCAATAGGTGGATGCTTTATGGCCAGAATTCTGGTGGTTGACGACGAAGTCGGTATACGCGAACTGTTGTCGGAAATCCTTTACGACGAGGGACACACGGTCGAGCTGGCCGAAAACGCGGCGCAAGCGCGCGCTGCCCGTCTTCGCATGCGTCCCGATCTGGTGTTGCTGGACATCTGGATGCCCGACACCGACGGCGTCAGCCTGCTCAAGGAGTGGGGCTCGCAAGGCTTGCTGGACATGCCTGTCATCATGATGAGCGGCCACGCCACCATCGACACGGCGGTCGAAGCCACGCGCATCGGCGCCATGGATTTCCTCGAAAAGCCCATTACGCTGCAGCGTCTGCTCAAGACCGTTGCCGCGGGCCTGGCGCGTGGCCGCGTGCCGCATGCGGCGCCCGCCGCCGCCAATCCTGCGGTCGCCAGCCCGGTCGTGGCGCTGGAAGACGAACTGGATCCGCCCGCCGCACTGGCTGCCGTGTCCGCCAACGATGTACCCGCCACGTCCAACGGCCAGCTGGGTAGCATCTCGCTGGACCAGCCGCTGCGCGAAGCGCGCGACGAATTCGAGCGCATCTACTTTGAATACCACCTGGTCAGGGAAAGCCACAGCATGACGCGCGTGTCCGAACGTACCGGGCTGGAACGCACCCACCTCTACCGCAAGCTCAAGCAATTGGGCATCGAGTCCGCGCGCAAGCGCAGCACATGAAGATCCTGATCATGGGCGCTGGTCGCGTAGGCACCAGCGTGGCGGAAAACCTGGTGTCCGAGCAAAACGACATCACGGTCATCGATTCCGACCCCGCCCAGTTGCAATACCTGCAAGAACACTTTGACCTGCGTGTCGTCCTGGGTGACGGCTCGCAGGTTTCCGTTCTGGAAAACGCGGGCGCGGCCGACACCGATCTCTTCATCGCCTGTGCGGCGTCCGACTCCGCCAACATGGTCGCGTGCAAGATCGCGCGCCAGCTGTTCAACATCCCCCGCCGCATCGCCCGCATCCGCTCCGCTGAATTTCCCGAGCATCCGGAACTCATGAGCGAAGAAGGCTTCTGCATCGATGCGCTCATCAGCCCCGAACGCAGCGTCACCACCTATCTGCAAAGCCTCATCGAGTTCCCCGAGGCCCTGCAGGTCGTGGAATTCGCCGAAGGCCGCGTCAGCGTCGTGACCGTACGCGTGGGGCACGGCAGCCCGATGGCGCATTCGTCCGTGGATAAGCTGCGCGATGTCTGGCCGGACGTGAAGGCGCGCGTCATCGACGTGCTGCGCGGCGGCCGTCCCCTGCGCGCGGGCAGCGGCACCGTCATCGCCCCGGGCGACGAAGTCGTGCTGGTTGTCGATTCGGACCACGCACGCCGCGCCGTGCGCAAGCTGCGCGACGCCGAGCGCGCGGTGCGCCGCGTCATGATTGCGGGCGGCGGCAACATCGGCCTGCGCCTGGCGCGCCAGCTTGCCGAGGAAAAGTACAGCGTGCGCATCATCGAGCACGACCTGAAACGCTGCGAATACCTGGCGACCCAGCTTCCGGACAGCGTGCTGATCCTGCACGGCAGCGGCACCGACGAGGCGCTGCTCGAGCGCGAGAACATCGAGGACATGGACACGTGGCTGGCCCTGACCAGCGACGACGAAGACAACATCATGTCGTCGCTGCTGGCCAAGCGGTTGGGCGCGCGCAAGGTGATCGCGCTGATCAACCGCCACGCGTATGGCGAACTCATGCAGGGCAGCCACATCGACATCGCCGTGTCGCCGTCGCAGGCCACCATGAGCGAACTGCTGCGCCACGTGCGCCGCGGCGACGTGGTGGCCGTGCACCGGCTGCGCCAGGGCGTGGCCGAGGCGCTGGAGGCCATTGCCCACGGCGACCGCTCGACGTCCAAGGTGGTGGGCCGCGCGGTGGGCAAGATCAGCCTGCCCAAGGGCGCCAGCATCGGCGCGCTGGTGCGCGGCGAAGAAATCATCCTGCCGGACGCCGATACCGTCATCGAAACCGACGACCACGTCATCGTCTTCGTGCCCTCGCGCCAGCAGATGCCGCGCGTGGAAAAGCTGTTCCAGGTTTCGGCCTCGTTTTTCTGATGCGCCGCCCCGTTCACCCCTTGCGTGGGCCGCGAGCGGCCGGATAAGCCTCCATGAAGCGCGTCCTGGCCACCCTGTACATCCTGGGTCTCACCATGGTGATGTTCGCCCTCACCATGCTGATCCCGCTGTTCATCGCCTATGTGGGGGGCGACGCGGCGCGCGACGCCTTCCGCGACGGCTTCCTGATTTCCGTCGGCATCGGCGGCGGCCTGGCCGCGCTGACCCGGCGCAACCGCAGCGAATTGCGGGCGCGCGACGGCTTCGTGCTGGTGTCGGCCGTCTGGGCAGGTCTGCCGCTGCTGGCGGCCATTCCGCTGCTGCTGTATTTCCATGGCGCGGGGCTGCCGCTGTCCTTCACGGGCGCCTATTTCGAGGCGATGTCCGGGCTGACCACCACCGGCGCCACGGTCCTGACCAACCTGGACACCTTGCCGCCGTCGATCAACCTGTGGCGGGCGACGCTGATCTGGATCGGCGGCATGGGCATCCTGGTGCTGGCCGTCGCCATTCTGCCGCTGCTGGGCGTCGGCGGGCATCAGGTGGTGCGGGCCGAGACCCCGGGGCCCATGAAAGACGAGCGCCTGACGCCCCGCATCGCCAGCACGGCCAAGGCGCTGTACGCGGTCTATTTCGTGTTCTCCATCCTCTGCTTCATCGCGTACCGGCTGGCCGGGCTGTCTTGGTTCGAGGCCTGGTGCCACATGGCCACCACCATGGGGCTGGGCGGCTTTTCCACCTGGGACGACGGCTTCGCGCACTTTGACTCCGTCGCGGTCGAAATGGTGGCGATGGTGTTCATGCTGATCGCGGGCATCAACTTCGCCACGCACTTCAATGCCTTCCGCCAGCGCAGTCCGCGCGCCTATTGGCGCTGTCCGGAGGCCATTCCGTACCTGGTCGTCGTGCTGGGGGTCGGGCTGGTCATCTCGGTGTACCTCTTCATCAAGGACGTCTACACCGATCCGCTGGAAGCGCTGCGCTACGGGATGTTCAACACCATCTCCATGGCCACCACGACCGGCTATGCCAATACCGACTTCGCCCAATGGCCGCTGTTTGCGCCGCTGACGATGCTGCTGCTCTCGGGCTTTGCGACGTCGGCGGGGTCGACGGGGGGGGGGATCAAGATGATCCGCGCCATCCTGCTGATCAAGCAGGCCCGCAATGAGCTGGTCACCATGTTGCATCCGCATGCCGTCAGCCCGGTCCGGATCAACGGCCGGGCGGTTGAGACCCGCACCATGTCGTCCGTGCTGGCCTTCATGCTGTTCTACGGCCTGTCCATCGCGGTGTTCACCAGCCTGCTGCTGCTCTCGGGCCTGGACCCGATCACGGCGTTCTCGGCCGTTTTCGCCAGCGTGAACAACACGGGGCCCGGCCTGGGTCCGGTGGGCCCCATGGGCACCTTTGCGGTGCTGTCGGACTTCCAGATCTGGGTCTGCACCTTTGCGATGCTGATCGGCCGGCTGGAACTGCTGACGGTGCTGGTGCTCTTCACGCCGATCTTCTGGCGCAAATAGGCGCCGCTACGCCCCGAAATCGTCAGGGATAACCCTAATTAGGGTTATCCCGTCCCCTTTGGAAATCCCCGTCTTTTCTGGCTCCGCGGCGGGCGCTCGCCCAGAACCCGCGCCAATCCTGGGCGGTAAGCGCTTGCTTACTTTTCCTTAGAGGGGAAAACCGGATGATTCGCGATGTTGCACACAAATGTCACGATTTTCAATCGTTTTGCCACAAACCTGCGGCTATCATGCGTTCACAAGCCGCCGTCTAGTGCCCCCCGGGAGGTTGCCGGGCTTCAAGGTCGAACGGCGCATACCCTCATCAAACATTCAAAGGAGTCCGAGATGGAACAAATCCCGTTCATTTCGTCGGCCCCCAACACCCTGGGCATCGAACTCGAGCTGCAACTGATCGACCCCCGCAGTTTTGACCTTGCTGCAGCGTCTGACGAACTGTTGGCCCAAATGGCCAACCATCCTATTGCCGACCGCGTAAAACCCGAAATCACGCGGTCCATGATCGAACTGAACTCCTCGGTGCACGAGCACCCCATGGGCCTCTTGGCCGAAATGCGCGAGATGCGCGACGCCCTGGTTGAAGCCGCGGATGCGGTTGGCGTGTCGGTGGCGGGCGGAGGCGCCCATCCCTTCATGCGCTGGCAAGAGCGCTCCATCTCGGATACCCCGCGCTTCCAGTACCTGGCCGAAATGTACGGTTACCTGGCGCGTCAATTTACGGTGTTCGGCCAACACATCCATCTGGGCGTGAAAAGCGGCGACGATTCCATCAAGCTGCTGCGCCGACTCTCGCCCTACGTGCCGCACTTCATCGCGCTGACGGCGTCGTCGCCGTACTGCGAGGGGGTGGACACCCTGTTCTCGTGCTCGCGCCTGAATGCGGTCAACAGCTTTCCGCTGGCCGGCCACATGCCGCCCGAGGTCAAGGACTGGTACCAGTTTGAAGCCCACCTGTCCCAGCTTCGCGCTTTTGGTCTGGCCGAGAGCATCAAGGACTTGTACTGGGATATCCGTCCCAAGCCCGAGTTCGGCACGGTCGAAATCCGGGTCTGCGACACGCCGCTGACGGTGGAGCGCGCCTGCCAGGTGGCGGCGTTTGCCCAAGCGCTGTCCGTGCTGCTGATGCGCGAGGAAGATCCCAGCGACAACGCCTGGCTGTCCTATCGCAGCAACCACTTCCAGGCCTGCCGCTTTGGCCTGCAGGGCAGCTACGTCACGCCCGACGGGCAGCGCGTGCGCCTGATCGACCATATGCGTGCGCTGTTCCAGCGTCTGATGCCGGTGGCCGAGGAACTGGGGACGGGCGACATGATCGCCGCCTTGCGCGACGACGCCATGCGCGCCGGCAACGACGCCCGCTGGCTGCGCAGCCAGTACCATCGCCTGCGCGACTTGCCGCTGGTGGTGGAAGCCATGTCGAACGCGTGGCGCGGTACGGCGGCGCCCGTTGCGCCGCCGGCAGAGCCGACCGCGGTGCTTCGCCGCCGCATCCGGGCAACGTCCGAACCCATGCAAGGTCTGTCCGCGTCCGAGCCGGGCGTGACCGTGCCGGAACGCTTGCACTAGGCTGCGGCAGGGGTGCGTGCGAGGCCCGCTTGGCGGGCCTTTTTCACAGGCGAGGCATGCAGGCCTGCTTTCGGAGGCGCGGCATGCAGGCCTGTTTTCGGAGACCGATCTTTCAGGGCGGCTTTGCAGGCCCTGTCGTCAAAGGGTTCCGCGCTGCCGGCCGCCGATCGCGCTGATGGACAGGCGGGTTTCGCCCGCCACGGTCCGATGCGCGGCGGCGCGCCAGGCGTGGCCGTAGGCCACTTCGATACTCAAGACGATCAGGCCGTCCGCATTGCGTTGCGCTTCCAGCGCCGCGCAAAGGCGGTCGCGCCAGTCGCGTCCCACGAGTCCGCCGCGGCGGCCTTCGGCCGGGTTGCCGCCCAGGGCGCGCACATCCTGCAGCAGCTTTTCGGGGCTGCGGTAGGTCAGCGTCAGGATCTCCTGGTCCATCACCGGATCCGCAAAGCCGTTTTCCACCAGCAGGTCGCCGAAGTCGTGCATGTCCACGAAGGACGGCGTGGCCGTGCGCAGGCCGGCATCCGCCAGCGCCTGCCGCAATTCGCGCAGCGTGGCCGGTCCCAGACAGGAAAACATCGCCAGGCCGCCCACTTTCAGGATGCGGCGCCATTCGGCCAGCACGGCGTGCGGTTCGCGGTGCCAGTGCATGGCCATGTTCGACCACACCAGTTCCAGCGATTCGGGCGGCAGTCCCGTGTTGGCCAGATCGGCGTTCACGAACGCGGGGGCGGCCGGGCCGCGCCGCGCCAGCTTGCCGATCCAGGCCGACAGGCCGGCTGGCGCGTGACGCTGGCGCGCTTGCGCCAGCAAGGGCTCACAGTTGTCCAGCCCGGTGTAGGCCGCGTCGGGATAGCGTTCGCGCAGCAGCGGCAGGTTGTCGCCGGCGCCGCAACCGGCGTCCAGCATGGCCTGCGGTTGCACGCGGATGTACTGCAGGCGGCCGAGCATGCGGCGCGCCACTTCGCCATAAAGGAATTGGGCGTCGGCCAGGTCGCCGCGGCGCGCGAACTGGCGCGGCACGTCGGCGGTGACGAGGGGCAGGGAGGGGGGCGTTGCGGTTTCTGGCAGGGACATTTCGGTCGCGCTCGCGGGATCTCCCGGGGCGGAGCATGGTTTGATCTGGGATGGCTCACATTATTGCCCATCCCGGCGGCAGGCTCCGATTGTCCCTACTGAACATGGGGCGACGGTTGTTGTCGCGCCTGGGATGCGATTGTCCGTTGTGCGGGGCACGGGTCGCGGGCGCGCGGCTGTGCGCCGGGTGTCAGGCGGACATCATGGCCGGACCGCCGGGGGGCTTGGCAAGATGCCCGCGATGCGCGCTGCGCCTTCAAGGGGGCGGACAGCATTGCGCGGCGTGTCTGGCGCAGCCGCAGGCGTTCAGCCGCACGATCACGGCGTTTGACTATGCGCCGCCCGGCGATGCGCTGGTGCTGATGCTGAAGACGCAGTTGCGGCTCAGCATGGCGCCGGTGCTGGCGCGAATGATGGCGCAGGCGGTGCGGGAGGCGGCGGCGCAGTCCGGCGCGCAAGCCGCCGGCATTTCCGGATCAAGCGGTTCTGACACCGCCGCCGACTGCGGGCGCTGCACCGGGTTCCTGCCGCCCGATCTTCTCTTGGTCCCCATTCCCGCCAGCCGGGCGTCGCTGCGGCAGCGGGGCATGAACCCGGCGGCCGAGATCGCGCGCAGTCTGGCCGCCGAACTGGCGCTGCCGGCGCCGCGTCTCCTGCTTGCACGGCGGCGCGAAACGCCCCGCCAGGCCACGCTAGGCCGGCGGGCGCGGCAGCGGGGGGCGGCGGGTCTCTTTGTCTGCACCGGCCCGGTTCGCGGGCGTCATGTGGCGGTGGTGGACGACGTGATGACCACCGGCAGTACCGTGGGCGCGGCGGCCACTGCCCTGATGGCGGCAGGCGCGGCCAGCGTGACGGTATTGGTGGCCGCGCGTACGCCATGATCTGCCTGCATCGCCGTCTGGATCGTGCCTGGCTTCCCGCCCGCATCCCCGCCCGTGCCCCCGCATGCATCCTGGCCTGCATCCGCCGTTTGCAACCGCGCCCGCATCCGCGCCTTCACCGGACCGCCGTCGGGTCGCGGTTCCTGGCCCCGCCGCCAAATCGGCGACAATCACGCTCGCGCGGCCGCTTCCCGGCCACGGACCTTTCCACCTCTGCCCGCACCATGTTCCACGTCATTCTCGTCTGCCCGGAGATCCCTCCCAACACCGGCAACGCCATCCGCTTGTGCGCCAATACCGGGGCGCAACTGCATCTGGTGCGTCCCCTGGGGTTCGAGCTGGATGACGCCCGCATGCGGCGCGCGGGGCTGGACTATCACGAGTGGCAGCCTGTGCGCGTGCACGACACGCTGCAGGAGGCGCTGGACGACACCGGCGCCGTCGCGTCCAGCATCTATGCGCTGACCACGCACGCGCAGCGCAGCGTGGCCGACGTCAGTTTCAAGCCGGGGGATGTGTTCGTGTTTGGTCGCGAAAGCGCGGGCCTGTCGGACGAGCATCAGGCGATGTTTCCGCCGCAGCAGCGCCTGCGGCTGCCGATGCGCACCGGCCAGCGCAGCCTGAACCTGTCGAACGCCGTGGCGGTCACGGTGTTCGAGGCCTGGCGCCAGCAGGGCTACGAAGGGGGCGCATAGACGCCGCCCCTCGGTCTGAAGATCAGTCCAGCGACAGCTTCAGCTTGTCGATCACCTGGTCCCAGCGCGCCTTTTCATTCTTGATGCGGTTGGTCAGGGCTTCCGGCGTCGACGGGGCCGGCGTGAAGTATTGCAGCGCCAGCTGCTTGCGCACGGCCTCGCTATTGATGATGCGCGCCAGTTCGCTGTTGAGCCGTTCAATGATCGGCGTGGGCGTACCGGCCGGCGCCAGGATCGCATTCCACGAGATGGCTTCAAAGTCCGGATAGCCCTGCGAGGCCATGGTGGGCACGCCGGGCAGGGCGTCACTGGGCTGCAGGCTGGTCACGGCCAGCAGCTTGACCTTGCCGTCGCGCGCCTGCGGCACGGCGATCGCCGGCACCATGAAGCCAGCCTGCACGTCGCCGCCGATGATGGCGGTGATGACCTGCGGAAAGCCGGAATACGGGATGTGCGCCAGGTCCACGCCCGCGCGTTCCTTGAACATCTCCATGGCCAGGTGGGCCGAGCTGCCCGGGCCGACCGATCCGTAATTCAGCGAGTTGCCGCGGCCCTTGACCAGCTTGACGAAGTCCTGGACGTTGTCGACCTTGAGGTTGCCCGGCACGACCAGCACGTTGGGGCTGGTGCCGACCAGCGATACCGGCTCCAGGTCGGTCAGCGGGTCGTAGCCCAGTGTCTTCTTATAGAGCGTGGGCGCCGTGACCAGCGGGCCGTTGATCGTGTAGAGCAGGGTGTAGCCGTCGGGCTTGGCCTGCGACACCATACGCGTACCGATGTTGCCGCCGGCGCCCGGCTTGTTGTCGATCACGATGGGCTGGCCCAGGGCCTGGGACAGCGGCTCGGAAATCGTGCGCGCCAGGATGTCGGGCGACGAGCCGGGCGGGAAGGGCACGACCATGTGGATCGGGCGCTCGGGCCAGTCGGCGTGGGCGGCAACGGGCAGGATGGCTGCCAGGCTCAGGCAAAGGCCACGCAGCAGCGGGCCGACCCGGAACTTGCGGGTTTGCGTCATGAAGGATGTCTCCTCGGGGTGGGTGTCGTGTCTTGTTGTGGAAGCGGGATGGACGGGCGCGATCTAGGCGGCGCCGATGGCCTCGCCGGAGCCGGCGCCCAGTCCTTCATAGCGCGCATCCCGCGCCAGCAGGGCCGAGACGGCGGTCATGGGCGCGACGCCTTCGAACAGCACGGCGCACACCGCTTCGGTGATCGGCAATTCGACATTGATGGCGCGGGCGCGGTCCAGCGCGGCGCGGGCGCAGCGCACGCCTTCGGCGGTGATGCCACTGGCCAGGATGTCGGCCAGCTTGCGGCCCGCGCCGATCTCCAGGCCCACGCGCCGGTTGCGCGACAGCTCGCCGGTGGCGGTCAGCACCAGATCGCCTAGGCCGGTCAGCCCGGCGAAGGTTTCGGCCTGTGCGCCCAGCGCGACGCCAAAGCGGGTCATCTCGGCCAGGCCGCGGGTGATCAGGGCCGCGCGGGCATTGGTTCCCAGCGCAAGGCCATCGCCAATGCCGCAGGCAACTGCAATGACGTTCTTGAGCGCGCCGCCGACTTCGACGCCAACCAGGTCGGTGCTGGCATAGACGCGCAGCGCCGCGCCATGGAAGGCGGCGGTGGTGGCTTCGCGCAGGGCGGGGCTGCTGCTGGCGACCGTCAGGGCGACGGGCAGGCCCTGCGCGACTTCGCGCGCGAACGAGGGGCCCGACAGGGCGCCGCCGGTCGCGCCGGGCAGGGCCTCGCGCATGATTTCGTGGGGCAGTCTGGCCGTGTCGGCCTCAAAGCCCTTGCACGTCCAGACGATGGGCGTGTCTTGCAGTCCCAGTGCGGGCAGCCGTTGCGACAGCGCCTCGCAGATGGACGTGAGACCCGCGACGGGCACGCCCAGCACGATCAGACGGCGCGCGGCGTCGTCCTGCAGGGTGCGCAGCGTGGCGTCCAGATCAGAGGAATATTGCAGCGTCTTGGGCAGGGAAATGCCCGGCAGATAGCGGGCATTTTCTTGGGTGGCGGCCATGGCGGCCGCTTGCGCGGCTTCGCGCGCCCAGAGCTGGGTGGGGTGGCGGCGGCTGGCGGCCGCCGCCAGGGCGGTGCCCCAACTGCCCGCTCCCAGGACGGCGACGCGCAGGCGCGGCTCGGCGGGTTGGTTCATGGGGCGCCGCGGGGTGCTTACTGGCGGGTGGCGCCGGGGGGCAGGATGATGCCCGATTCGGCACCGTTGGCGCCGGCGGCCTGCTGCTGTTGCAGTTCGGCGATGCGTTGCTCGTACAGAGCCTGGAAGTTGACTTCGGTCAGGTGCAGCGGCGGCATCGAGGTGCGGGTGATCGCATCGGCGATGTTGGCGCGCAGGTACGGGTACAGCATCGTGGGGCAGACAATGCCCAGCAGCGGGTCGAGTTGCTCTTCGGGGATGTTGGCCGCTTCGAAGATGCCGGCTTGCGTGCCTTCGACCAGGTACACGACCTTGTCGTTGATGCGCGTGGTGACGGTGACGGTGACCGTGGTTTCGAACACGGTTTCGGCCAGGCGCTGGCCGCCCACGGTGATGCTTACTTCGACCTGCGGCGCTTCCTGTTCCAGGAACACGTGAGGCGCGTTGGGCATTTCCAGCGAAAGGTCTTTCAGGTAGACGCGCTGCAGATTGAACGAGGGCGCGTCGTTGCCGCCTTCTTGCTGGGTGTTTTGGTCTTGATCAGCCATGAGTGTTTCCGTTGGTGGGAGAGGCAAAAAGGGGCGATTAGCCGTTCAGCAAGGGGGTCAGTCCACCCGAGCGGTCCAGGGCTATCAGGTCGTCGCAACCGCCGACATGGGTATCGCCGATGAAGATCTGCGGGACGGTGCGCCGGCCGGTGCGTTCGATCATGACATCGCGCTGGGACGGTTCGCGGTCGATCTGGATGATTTCCAGGTCGGCCACGCCACGCTGCTCGAGCAGCGCTTTGGCGCGGGAGCAATAGGGGCAATAGTCCTTGCTGTACATGACGACTTTGTTCATAGGGCGCTCCTGTGGGTACAAGAATAGGTAGATGGGGGCGAGTCCCCCTGCTTCAACCCTTCTGGGTTACCGGCAGGCTGGCGGCCGACCAGGCACGCATGCCGCCTTCCAGCGGCACGACGTCGGTGAATCCCTGGGCGCGCAGCTTGGCGGCGGCGCGGGCCGAATCGCGGCCATTGTCGCAAACCACCACCAGCGGCTTGTTCTTGGGCAGCGAGCCGGCCTTCTGCTCGAGGTCGGCTGCCGGCACGTTTCGTGCCTGAGCGATATGACCGGCCTGGAATTGCTCGACGGGGCGCACGTCGACCCACACGGCATTGCGCTGGTTGACCATCTGGATGGCTTCAGTCGTGCTGATGGCGGACCCGGTCCGGCCCTTGCGCAGGGCGGGAATGATCAGCATCACCCCGGAAACCACGGCGACGGCGACGATGAAGATGTTGTTTTTATCGAGCAAGAATTGCAAAAGGTCCACGAAGGCTTCCTGTAGTACGTCGGCGGGCGCTACGTCGGCTTGCGGGTGGGCAAGTCTTCCGGCCAGCCGGGTAGGGGCGAACCCTGATGCGACGCGTCCAGGACATGGACGCGGTGCGCCGGGGCAAAATCACGGGCAAAATCACTCAATTATAAAATGAGCGCATTCCTTAACCATCCTCCAACTTTAACCCGCCCGGCGGGCGCCCCAAACCATGCACAAACTCGTACTGATGCGCCACGGTGAAAGCCAGTGGAATCTTGAAAACCGTTTCACCGGCTGGACCGACGTCGACCTGACCGACACCGGCCGCGAACAGGCCCGCAAGGCGGGCGAACTGCTCAAGAAAGAAGGCTTCACCTTCGACCTGGCCTACACCTCGGTCCTCAAGCGCGCCATCCGCACCCTGTGGATCGCCCTGGACGCCATGGACGCCATGTACACCCCGGTCGGCGTGAACTGGCGCCTGAACGAACGCCACTACGGCGCCCTGCAGGGCCTGAACAAGTCCGAAACCGCCGCCAAGTACGGCGACGAGCAAGTCCTGATCTGGCGCCGCGCCTACGCCATCGCCCCGGAGCCGCTGTCGCTGGACGACGAACGCCACCCGCGCTTTGACAGCCGCTACGCCAAGATCCCGGCCGACCAGCTGCCCGCCACCGAGTGCCTGAAGGACACCGTGGCCCGCGTGCTGCCGTTCTGGAACGACTCCATCGCCCCGGCCATCCGCTCGGGCCGCAAGGTCTTGATCGCCGCCCACGGCAACAGCCTGCGCGCCCTCATCAAGCACCTGGACAACGTGTCGGACGACGACATCGTCAACCTGAACATCCCGACCGGGCAGCCGCTGGTCTACGAACTGGATGATGACCTGCGTCCGATCCGCCACTATTATCTGGGCGATGCCGCCGAGATCGAGGCGGCCATGGCTGCGGTCGCAGCTCAGGGCAAGGCCAAGAAGGACTGATATCTCTATGCGTCGCACGGCGGGGTTGTTGTTGGCGGTCATGTTGGCCAGTGGGACGCTGCCTGCGCGCGCCGCGCCCAGTGACCTCGCCGGGCGTCAGTCCGACGCCGAAAAGCAGCAGGCCGCCTTGCGCGACCGCATCGAGAGTCTGCAAAAGGACATCGACGACCGCGAGGCGGCCCGCAAAGAGGCCGCCGACGCGCTCAAGCAGTCGGAATCGTCGATTTCCCGCATCAACCTGCGCCTGAAGGAACTGGCCGACGCCAACCGCAAGGCGACGGCCGATCTCGCGTCGCTGGAAAAGCAGATCACCGCGCAGGAGGCCGTGCTGGCCAAGCGCCGCGTCGAACTGGCCGACCAGCTGCGCACCCAATACACCAGCGGCCTGTCGCCCTGGACGGCGCTGCTCTCGGGTGACGATCCCCAGGTGCTGGGCCGCAATCTGGGCTACCTGGACTACGTGTCCCGTGCCCGGGCCGACGCCGTGAAAGCGCTGCGGACCGACATCGACCGGCTGGCCGCCCTGCAGGCGCAGGCCGACGAACGCCGCGCCGAAATCGAAAAGGGGGTCGCCGAAACCTCCGAACAGAAAACCGCGCTGGTCGCGCAGCAAAAAGAGCGCGCCAGCCTGCTTGCCCAGCTTGAAGGCCAGATCGCCGCCCAGCGCGCCGAGGCCAACAAGCTCGGCCGCGACGATCAGCGCCTGTCGCGGCTGATCACCGATCTGGACGCGGCCATCGCCAAGCAGATCGAGGAAGCCCGCAAGGCCGAAGAAGCGCGCAAGCGCGCCGAAGAAGCCCGCCGTGCCGAGGAAGCGCGCCGCGCGGCTGAAGAAGCCCGCCGCGCCGCCGAAGAGGCCAAAAAGCGCGCCGAGGCCGAACGCCGGTCGCAGGACGCGCGCCGCAAGGCCGAGGCAGACCGCAAGGCCGCCGAAGACGGCGCACGCCGCGACAGCGAAGCCCGCGAGGCCGCCCAGGCGCGCGAACAGGTCGAAGCGGCGGCCCAGAAGAACCGCGGCCCGGTGGCCGTGGCCGACCCGGACGCCGCCGGCCTGCGTCCCGCCGAGCAGCGGCAGACCCGCATCGGCGGCCCGGCCGATACCCCGCCTTCAACAAAACCCGCGGATCCCCCCAAAAAGGCGGAACCTGTTGAAGAGCCCGCCACTCCAACGCGCAGTGCATCGGCCCAGCAGACCGCCAAGGCGCCGCCGGTCGGCGGCGGCAACGGCCTGCGTCATGGGCTGGCCATGCCGGTGCGTGGCCAGGTGCAGGGCAGGTTCGGGGTGGATCGTCCGGACGGCGGCGTGTGGCGCGGCGTGGTGCTGCGCGCGGCCGAGGGCACGCCCGTCAAGGTGGTGGCCCCCGGTACTGTGGTTTACGCCGATTGGCTGCGCGGCTTTGGCAACCTCATCATTGTGGATCATGGCCAGCAGTACCTGACCGTCTATGCTTACAACCAAAGTCTGCTCAAACGGGTGGGCGATGCGGTGGCCGGCGGGGATACTATTGCTACCGTGGGCGCAACCGGCGGCCAAGTGGAATCCGGCCTATACTTTGAAATTCGCCATCGTGGCGCTCCAGTGGACCCGGCCCAATGGCTGGCGCAGTAGATGTGACGGCTGGTGCAGCCGGTTTGCTGGAATGCAATCGGCGTAAACGCTGTCGGTAAATGAATGTCGTTGGAAAAATACCGTTGGTAAATTACCAAACCCATCGGCGAAAACAAAATTCGGGAAGTGTGCATGGGCACTCGTAAGTTTCGCGGTTTCGGTCTGATTGCCATCGGTGCGGTGGCTGGTGTGTTGCTGAGTGTTGGCGTGACTGCGGTCGCCCAGCGTGGCAGCCCCCTGCCTCTGGACGAGCTCAGGCAACTGAGCAATGTCTTTGCCGCCATCAAGAACAACTACGTCGAGGCCGTCGACGACAAGACCCTGATCGACAATGCCATTTCCGGCATGGTGTCGAACCTGGATCCCCACTCCGCCTACCTGGATGCCGACGCGTTCCGCGAAATGCAGACCGCGACGCAAGGCGAGTTCGGTGGCCTGGGCATCGAGGTCGGCGCGGAAGACGGCTTCGTGAAGGTCATCTCGCCCATCGAGGACACGCCCGCGGCCCGCGCCGGCGTCATGGCGGGCGACCTGATCATCAAGATCGACGACACGCCCACCAAGGGCATGACCCTGAACGACGCGGTCAAGCTCATGCGTGGCGCGCCCAAGTCGCCCATCACCCTGACGATCATGCGCGCCGATCGCCCGCAGCCGATCGTCGTGAAGATCGTGCGCGACATCATCAAGGTGCGTAGCGTGCGCAGCAAGATGCTGGACAACGGCATCGCGTACGTGCGCGTCGCCCAGTTCCAGGAAAAGACCGGCGCCGACCTCGCCCGCCAGCTCAAGGAGCTGGGCGCGAAGGAACCGCCCAAGGGCCTGGTGCTGGACCTGCGCAATGACCCGGGTGGCCTCCTGACCAGCGCCATCGGCGTCTCCGGCGCGTTCCTGCCGCCCGATGCGCTCGTGGTGTCCACGGACGGCCGCACGCCGGACGCCCGCCACAAGTACCTGGCGACGCCGTCGGAATACGCCCGCGGCGAAAGCAACTACCTGTCCGGCCTGCCGGCCTGGACCAAGACGGTGCCGATGGTGGTGCTGGTGAACGTGGGTTCGGCCTCGGCCTCCGAGATCGTGGCCGGTGCGCTGCAGGACCACAAGCGCGCCAAGGTGCTGGGCAACCGCACGTTCGGCAAGGGCTCCGTGCAGGTGATCCTGCCGCTGTCCGAAACCACCGCGGTCAAGCTCACCACGTCGCGTTACTTCACGCCCAGCGGCCGTTCCATTCAGGCCACCGGCATCGAACCGGACTACGTCGTTGCCGATACGGCCGACGGCGACCTGTTCCGCCTGCCGCGCGAAGCTGACCTGCAACGTCACCTGTCCAACCAGCAGACCACCAACGAAATCAAGTCCAGCGCCGACCAGGACAACGTGGAACTGCCGGCCAAGGTGTTTGAATTCGGCGGCAAGGACGACTTCCAGCTTCAGCAGGCCCTGAACTTGCTGGCCGGCAAGCCGGTGCAGAAGGGCTCGGCCCGCGCCCAGGCCAAGGCTGACGCCAAGGCCGGCGGCGGAACGCCCCAGCGCATGAAGATCACGCCGACCGGAGTCGAGCCCAGCAAGGACAAATGAACGACGAGCAACTGCTGCGCTACGCCCGCCACATCCTGCTGGACGAACTCGGGATCGAAGGGCAGGAAAAACTGCTGGCGGCGCGTGTGCTCATCGTGGGGGCGGGCGGTCTGGGTTCGCCCGCCGCGCTCTACCTGGCCACCGCCGGCGTGGGCGACATCACGCTGGCCGACGACGATGTCGTCGAACTCAGCAATCTGCAGCGCCAGATCCTGCACACCACCGCAAGCGTTGGGCGGCCCAAGGCCGAGTCCGGCCGCGACATGCTGGGCGCCTTCAATCCGCAGACCCGCGTTCACGCCCGGGTCGAGCGCCTGAAGGACCAGGCCTTGTCCGATGCCGTCGCGCAGGCGGACCTGGTGCTGGACTGCACCGACAACTTCACTACCCGCCACGCCATCAACCGCGCCTGCGTGCAACACCGCAAGCCACTGGTCTCCGGCGCGGCCATCCGGTTCGACGGCCAGGTCAGCGTCTATGACCTGCGCGACGACAACGCGCCGTGCTACCACTGCCTGTTTCCCGAAGCCGACGACGTCGAGGAAGCCAACTGCGCCACCATGGGCGTCTTCGCGCCGGTGGTCGGCATCATCGGCAGCATGCAGGCCGCCGAAGCCCTGAAGCTGCTGTCCGGCGTGGGCGAAAGCCTGTCCGGCCGCTTGCTCTGGCTGGACGTGCGCACCATGCAATGGCGCAGCGTCAACGTGCAACGTGACCCCGAATGCGCGGTCTGCGGCCACCGGGGGCACGCCTGAAGTCTGTCGGTATTGAACCCAAGAACAATACTAAAGGTTTCAAATACCTGCTATAACGCCAGCCAGCCTACTGATTTCGGGTAGAGGGGCATGGACATGACGGCGTGGATACAGGACTGAAGTTCAGCCTGCCCAAGTGGCGGCTGACACGTTGGCTGACGCATTCCGGGCATGACACGCCGGCGGACATCCGCGCGGCGCTCATCGCCAGTCTGTTCGGCACGCTTCCCATTTTTGCCGGCGGGGTCATCAACACCCTGATGATCTCGGGCGTCGTCGCGTGGCGGCGGCCCGAACCGCTGTATATCTCGTGGCTGATCCTGGAGGTGGTGCTCGCGCTGGTGCGCGTCGTCATCCTCCGATCCGCGCTGCGAGCGGCCCCCAAGGGCGGCAATACCCACACCGATCTCTA
Organism: Achromobacter animicus; assembly: GCF_040775605.1. Taxonomy (NCBI): domain Bacteria; kingdom Pseudomonadati; phylum Pseudomonadota; class Betaproteobacteria; order Burkholderiales; family Alcaligenaceae; genus Achromobacter; species Achromobacter animicus. The sequence goes on along the minus strand of NZ_JAYGJK010000001.1, from coordinate 5,784,287 downwards.
CATCCTGCTGGCGCTGTTCTGGGCGTTCAGCGTGGGTTATGGCGTCTTCATCACCCTGTTGAACGGCGACTGGCTGGCCGCGACACTGGCTGGCGTGTCCTGCGGCGCCATGGCCGGCGGGATCTGCTTCCGGAACTACGGCGCGCCCCGCCTGGTGGGCGCCATGATTTTCCTGAGTCTTGGCCCCATGTGCCTGGGCGCGCTCTTCACCGGCGAATGGGTCATGGCGATCGTGTTCATCCAGATTCCGTTCTATCTGATCAGCATGGTCATCGCCTCGCACCGCCTGAACCGCATCCTGGTGTCCACCATGTTGGCCGAGCGCGACAGTGATCGCCGCGCCAGCGAAGACGCGCTGACCGGCCTGGCCAACCGCGCCGGCCTGCAGGCGGCGCTGGAACGCGTGTGCTCCAGCGCACGCGGCCATGACAGCGCCGCGGCGCTGCTCTACATGGACATGGACGACTTCAAGCGCATCAACGACACGCACGGCCACGCCGGGGGCGATCAGGTGCTCAAGACCATCGCGGAACGCATGCGCGCCATGCTCCGCGTGGACGACGTCGCCGCGCGGATTGGCGGCGACGAATTCATCGTGCTCGTCACCGGCATCGACGCCACCGCCGCACTGCGGCTGGGCGAACACCTGCTGCGCGACGTCTCGCAGCCCATCACGCTGGCAGACGGCAGCCGCGTCTGCGTGGGACTGTCCATCGGCATCTCGATCCTGTCCGGCGCCAACCGCACCCCGCAGGGCGCGCTGGACTCCGCCGATGCCGCGCTGTATCGCGCCAAGGCGCAGGGCGGCCGCTGCTGCGTGGTGGATCAGAGCGGGCAGATCGCGGAAAGCGAAGGATTGCAGAGCGCGTCCGTCGCGGCTTGATAGGGAGCGCGGCTGTCCGAATTGGTCCGAATCGGTCCAGCGCTGTATGCCGCGTGCGGCGTGCCCGTTGCGCAGCGGGTGCATTCCAGACGCAACTCCACCGCGGTTCGGCCGCATTCCAGCTTCGACTCCGCCACGCGTTCCCACTTCCCGATCCCGCCGGTGAGTTGCACCGACCCCCTCACGAAACAACAAAGTTATCAGATAACCTGAAAAATATGCCTATAATCCGCCCATGTTGACGAAGAGCCTCACCCTCACCGAGCAGGTTGCCCGCCAGCTCGCCAGCGACATCGCGGATGGTGTCCACGCCGTCGGCGCCAAGCTGCCGGCCGGACGCGTGCTGGCCGAGCAATATGGCGTCAGCGCTGCCGTCATCCGAGAAGCCACGGAGCGCCTGCGCGCCCAAGGGCTGATCCAGAGCCGGCAGGGTTCGGGCAGCACGGTCGTCTCGCGCACCGGGGCGCAAGGCTTTCAGGTGTCCACCGGCATCGCGGTCGACCGCAAGAAGCTCGCCAGCGTCTACGAATTGCGCATGGAACTTGAAGGCGGCGCAGCCGCCCTGGCGGCTGTCCGCAGCACGCCGGAGGACCTGGACGCCATGGCGTCAGCCCTCGCCTCGCTGCAAGCCCATCTGGACCACCCCGAGGCCGGCGTCGAACATGACATCGCCTTCCACGTCGCCATCGCGACCGCCACGCACAACAGCTACTACCAGGACCTGTTGCAATACCTGAACCTGCAGCTGCGCTTGGCGGTCAGCACCGCCCGGTCCAACAGCCGCCTGCAAGACGGCCTGACCGCCGCCGTGCACCAGGAACACGTCGCCGTGTTCGAGGCCATCCGCGCCCGCGATCCGGACCGTGCCCGCCAGGCCGCCATCCGCCACCTGCAGCAAGCCGCCGGCCGCCTGCAGCTCGATCTTCTCTCTCCCGCCGCATCCCACATCTCATGAGCGCATCCGACTTTTCTCAACGGCTGGTCCAAGCCCTGGGCCCCGACACCGTCTTCACCGACCCGGCGGACATCGCGCCGTGGCTGTCCGATTGGCGCGGCCTGTACAACGGCCAGGCCCAGGCGGTTGTGCGCCCGCGTACGACGGCCGAGGTCGCCACGTGCCTTGCCTTGTGCCAGGAAGCTGGCGTGCCGGTCGTGCCGCGCGGCGGCAACACCGGCTTGTGCGGCGGCGCCACGCCCGATGGCGGCGCCAGCAACGTCGTCATCAGCCTGGACCGCATGAACGCCGTGCGCGCCATCGACACCGTGGCCAACACCATGGTTGCCGAGGCCGGCGCCATCCTCGGCAACCTGCGCCGCGCCGCCCAGGACGCCGGCCGCCTGCTGCCGCTCAGCCTGGCCGCCGAAGACTCCAGCCAGATCGGCGGCAACGTCGCCACCAACGCCGGCGGCGTGAACGTGGTGCGCTATGGCATGGCGCGTGAACTGGTCCTGGGCCTGGAAGCGGTGCTGCCCACCGGCGAAATCTTCCACGGCCTGCGCACCCTGCGCAAAGACAACACCGGCTACGACCTCAAGCAATTGCTCATCGGTTCCGAAGGCACGCTCGGCATCATCACCGCCGTCGCGCTGCGCCTCTACCCGCGCACCGACGTGCGATCGGTCGTGCTGGCCGCCGTCGAATCGCCCGCGCAAGCGCTGCAACTCTTCGAGATCCTGTTCGAACAATGCGGCGCGCGCCTGCAGGCGTTTGAATTTTTCACCGGCGATTGCCTGGACCTGGTGCTGACGCACGCCGAGGGCGTGCAGGAACCGTTCGAACAGCGCTACCCGGCCTACGTGCTGGTGGAACTGGCCGACACGACGGACGAAACCGCCCTGAACACGCTGCTCGAAAACGTCATCGGCACGGCGCTGGAACGCGGCCTGTGCCTGGACGCCGCGGTCTCGGCGTCGCTGGCGCAGTTGCAGACGCTGTGGAAGCTGCGCGAGGAAATCTCCGAAGCCCAACGCGCTGACGGCCCGCACCTGAAGCACGACGTGTCGCTACCGATCGAACGCATTCCCGACTTCATGCAGACCGCCGAAGCCCGCGTACGCGCGCTGTACCCCGACATCCGCCCCTTCATCTTCGGCCACTTCGGCGACGGCAACCTGCACTACAACCTGTCCCGCCCCGCAGGCGCAGACCGCAACTGGGTCGCTGAGCATGGGGCGGCGATCACGGATGCGGTGTTGGATGAAGTGAATCGTTATGGCGGGAGTATTTCTGCCGAGCATGGGATCGGGCAGTTGAAGCGGGAGCATTTCTTGCATAGCAAGGATGCGGTGGAGTTGCGGTTGATGCGGGAGATCAAGAAGGTGATGGATCCTGCGGGGATCATGAATCCTGGGAAGTTGTTGTAGGCTGCGTCAGATCTTCGTGGGTCGTATCAGAGCTTCTTAAGCCGCATCAGATCTTCGTAGGTCATATCAGATCTTCGTAGGTCGCCCGACGCCGCGGTCACCGTGGGCACGATCGCCCACGATTGCGGTCCGGAGCCTTCGCTCCGGACTGCCCCGTTGTCATCCTCGTCCGCCTTCGGCTCCCTACGGATTCCCTCGGGCGCATCGACGGCGCTCGCGCCCACGGTGACCGCGACGCCGTGCTGCTAGGGTCTTTGGTATGGGGCGCTGCAAGACCTGTGTTCAGGGCAGGAAATCTGCGGGGCCGCCGGGTTGCTGCCGCCCGGGCGGCGGCAACCCAGCATCTGTCCCGTGGGACGTCGGGGTGGTGTGCGCTTGCGCGATGGCGGGGATCGGTTTGCTAATGGTGCTCGCCGACGGGGGAGGGGCCGTGATGGGCGGCGCGCGTCGACGGTCAGCCACAACCTGCCGACCCGTACGCGCGCCGCCCATCGGGCACTTGAGTTCAAGTGGCGATTAACGTCGGTACTGGTTGAGTTTGGCGAGATCGTCCGCCGCTGCCCGTGTCTGACCTCGTCGCGATGGCGGTGTCTGACACCTCACTTGGTCTTACGAATTCGAGTCCGTGGGTGTCAGGCACCCGACTTGGTCTTACGAATGTGGCGGTGTCAGACACCCGACTTGGTCTTACGAAACCGACGGTGCCAGACGGTATCTCAACCAGATGCCGCCACACGCGAAGCGTCATCGCTACGACGTAAGACGACGCGTAAGCCCACGAAGGCCGCCCGCGCGGCCGCCCGGGGGCGGGCACCGCAAGACGCTTCTCTCCCACCCCGCTGTGGGCAAGAACCTAAAGAACCCAACTCGCCCCAGTGCCCGTGGAGATTCACTCAGCAGAGCCCGGTGTGGCGTGGGCCTGGGGTGGGCGGGGCGTTTAGATGCGCCCGACGGAAACCGTAGGGAGCCGAAGGCGGACGAGGTTGAGGACGGGGCAGTCCGGAGCGAAGGCTCCGGACCGCAATCGGAGCCCCGCCCACCCCAGGCCCACGACGCGCCGGGCGTCTAAAGAACCCGATCCGCCGCAAGCCGCAAGCCGCAAGCCGCAAGCCACAAGCCACAAGCCACACCAGCAAATCACTGCCGGTGATAAACCTCACTTCCTTTCCGCACAAACTCCACCGACTTCTCCTGCATCCCCTTCGCCAGCGCCTCTTTCTCGCTAACGCCCTGAGCCGCCGCATAATCCCGCACATCCTGCGTGATCTTCATGCTGCAGAAATGCGGCCCGCACATCGAGCAGAAGTGCGCCACCTTCATCGAATCCTTCGGCAGCGTTTCGTCGTGGAATTCCTTCGCCGTATCCGGATCCAGCCCCAAGTTGAACTGATCATCCCAACGGAACTCGAACCGCGCCTTCGATAGCGCGTTGTCGCGGATCGCAGCCCCCGGATGCCCCTTCGCAAGATCAGCCGCATGCGCCGCGATCTTGTACGTGATGATGCCGTCCTTCACATCCTTCTTGTTCGGCAAGCCCAGGTGTTCCTTCGGCGTCACGTAGCAAAGCATCGCCGTGCCATACCACCCGATCAATGCCGCGCCGATACCCGACGTGATGTGGTCATAGCCAGGCGCGATGTCCGTCGTCAGCGGACCCAGCGTATAGAACGGCGCCTCGTGGCAGTGTTCCAGCTGCAGGTCCATGTTCTCCTTGATCATCTGCATCGGCACATGCCCAGGGCCTTCGATCATCACCTGCACATCGTGCTTCCAGGCCACCTGCGTCAGCTCGCCCAGCGTCTTCAGTTCGGCGAATTGCGCCTCGTCATTTGCGTCATAGCCCGAGCCCGGCCGCAGGCCGTCGCCCAGCGAAAAGCTCACGTCGTACGCCTTCATAATCTCGCAGATCTCTTCAAAGCGTTCGTACAGGAAGCTCTCCTTGTGATGCGCCAGGCACCACTTCGCCATGATCGAGCCGCCGCGCGACACGATGCCTGTCATCCGGTCTGCCGTCATCGGAATGAACGGCAGTCGCACGCCCGCATGGATCGTGAAATAGTCCACGCCTTGCTCCGCCTGCTCGATCAGCGTGTCGCGGAAGATCTCCCAGGTCAGGTCCTCGGCCTTGCCGTCCACCTTTTCTAGCGCCTGGTAGATCGGCACCGTGCCGATCGGCACCGGCGAATTGCGGATGATCCACTCGCGGGTTTCGTGGATGTGCTTGCCCGTGGACAGATCCATCACCGTGTCGCCGCCCCAGCGGATCGCCCACGTCATCTTCTCCACTTCCTCGCCGATCCCCGAGCTGACCGCGGAATTGCCGATGTTCGCGTTGATCTTCACCAGGAAATTGCGGCCGATGGCCATCGGTTCCACTTCCGGATGATTGATGTTGGCCGGGATGATCGCCCGGCCGCGTGCCACTTCCGCACGCACGAATTCCGGCGTGATCGCGGCCGGAATCGAGGCGCCGAATGATTGGCCCGGATGCTGGCGCAGCAGGCGCTTGACCATCTTCTCGCCGTCGGGACCGCTGTCGCGCAGCGTCTGCAGGTAGTGCTCGCGGCGCAGGCTTTCGCGGATCGCTACGTATTCCATTTCCGGCGTGATGATGCCGCGGCGCGCGTAGTGCATCTGCGACACGTTCGCGCCTGACTTTGCGCGGCGCGGCGGGCGCTGCAGGTCAAAGCGCATCGCCGTCAGCTTGGGATCGGTCAGACGCGACTTGCCGTAATCGCTGGTGGGACCGGACAGCAGCTCCGTATCGCCGCGCTCCTCGATCCAGGCGCGGCGCAGTTCCGGCAGGCCGCGGCGGATATCGATCTTGGCCTCGGGGTCCGTGTAGGGGCCGCTACAGTCGTACACCGTCAGCGGCGGGTTCTTCTCGCCTCCGAACATCGTCGGCGTGTCGTCCTGTTCGATTTCCCGGAAGGGTACGCGGATGTCGGGGCGCGAGCCCACTTCATACACGCGGCGGGATTTGGGCAGCGGTGCGACGGCCGCCGCGTCGACTTCGGCGGTAGCGGCCAGGAATTTGGGATTGGCGTTCATGGAAAGCTCCAAGCGAGTGGTTGGAGCCGATCGGGATGGACTCCCGTCCAGGCGTGCGAAGACGCGCGGCGGGAATACGCTCCCAGCATCGGCATTATCCGTACTGGTACGAAGGGACTCTCTCAACACGTCGCCGCCCTGAAGCGGGACGAGTACCCCTGCGTGAACGCGAAGTATAGAGCCAAGCGGACCCGGCGCCTTCATCAATCTCTTCGGAATGCCGCAAGCCGCGTAAATAGGGCTTTTCAAGCAGGCTGGTATTACTGCTTTACATTTGGATTCAGTCTAGGCAGACACCGTCATGCAGGTTCGGTACACTTTTTTCCACCCGCCGCGTGTACAGTCTTAGAGTCTTACCGTTCGGCATCAGCCCACTTAAGAAGGAATCGAGCATGCAACTGAACCTACGCACTTTGGCGCCCGCCCTCGTTGTCGTGACATTGGCGCTAGCGGGTTGCAAGACCGCCCCGACTAAGACGTCCGACGCCGCGACCACGCCTCAAGCGGGCCAGCAAGCCGCCACGCCCGCGACCGCCGCGCGCGTGGATTTCTATCTCGCCAAGCGCGAACCCGGCGCCGGCCTGCGTGAAGTCAGCCTCCCGGACGGCAAGCTCTATCTGCAGGAAACGCCCGTCCTCACGCGCGCCGACCTGACCGATGCCGCCGCACTGGTGGACCGCCAAGGCCAAAACTTTGTGGGTCTGCGTTTCTCTGAAGCCGGCACGCGCAAGCTCACCACCGTCAGCACCGCCAACGTCGGCAGCGTCCTGGCTCTGGTGATCGATCAGGAACTGGTTGCCGCGCCGCTGATCGGCGAACCGCTCAACCGCGGCGTGCTGGCATTCGGCGTGCCTTCGGCTCAAGCCGCTTCCGAGATCGCCGCCCGCATCCGTGGCGACGCCGCTCCCGCGGCAGGTGGCACGGCCCCCGCGCCGGCGCCCGCCGCCAAGCCCTGATTCAGGGCGCGCAAAAAAACCGGCTCATGTAGCCGGTTTTTTTTGCGCCGCGCTTTTGTCTGGATGGGGCGACGCATTCCCCGTGTGCACCCAACGGGACCAGATGAATTGTTCCGCGTGGACGACCGCCAGCCTGTATCGCAATCAGCCGATCTTGCGGCCGCGCGGCTTGACGCCGCGGCGAAGCAATGTGGTTTCGATGAAGGTCTGGGTCAACGCTTCGAGCATTGCCCGTTCGTCAGCCGTCAGCGACTCGAATTGCGACGGCGAAATGTTGGGATAGGGCCAAGGCGCCTGCGGGCGGGGCCGGCCGCCAGGGCGCGGCGCGGCGTCGGACACGCCTGATACTGGCAAGGTATTGCTCAGGTCGTAGGCTTCCAGGGGAAGTTCCATGGGACCCTTGCCGGTCTCCAGCCATTCGACTTCGATCTTCAACACCTGCGCCAGCTTGCGCGCGGATCGGCTCGAATGCCGCAGACCACTTTCGTAGCTGCCGATAGCACTTTGGGAGATGCGCACCAAACGGGCGAGCGCCTTCTGCGTGTGGCCACGAAGAAGACGCGCATGCTTCAGTCGGTCTGAGAATGTTTTCACAGGGCGATTGAAGCTTGCAGGTCTGTCACGTTGGTGGATATAAGTAACACTAGGGTGATAACTTCTGAGGCGGTCGCATGTGGGAGCGGGGCAGCGTGTTCATCGTGCCATCTGAGAATGTGGCGGGGTGGCGTCTTGCCGCCGTGCTGCGCCAGTTTCAATGGGAGACCCGCGTCTTCGCATCGGTGGACGCGCTGCAGGAACACCTGCCTGACCAGGCGCCGGATCTGCTTGCGCTGCAGGGCCCGCGCGCCGGCATTGCCGATCTTGTCGGCCAATTGCGCCACGCCGCGCCCGGCGTCCGGGTGGTGTGGCAGGACGGCAGCGCCACCGCGGCCGAGCGCGCGGCGGCGCTGGACGCAGGCGTCGACGCCTGTGTGCCGGCCGGCATGGAGCCCCTGGAATGGGATGCGCTCTTGCGCAGCTTGTACCGGCGTTCGCGATGCGGACCGGGCGCGTGGCGCGTCGTGGCGCCGGGGCGGGTGCTGGTGGGCCCTGCGGGTCAACGCCTGCCGCTCACGCTGCGCGAGCGCGCCGTGCTGATGCGATTGTTCAATGCGCCGGGCTACTGCCTGCATCGCGAAAACTTCTTTCCGGCGGAAACGCGCGACCCCCTGGACGGCGCGCGGCGCGTGGATGTCGTCGTGTCGCGGCTGCGCAGCAAGGCGCGCCGGTTCAATATCGAACTTCCGCTATTGGCGGTGCGGGGGTGGGGGTACATCCTGCTGCCCGAAGGCGCGGGCAGGGCGCCTTCGGTGGCGGACGGCGTCTGACTTACAGCACCACCAGGTTGTCCCGGTGCATGAGCTCGGGTTCGGTCATGCTGCCCAGAATGCGCGCGATCTGCGACGACGGCTGGCGCAGGATGCGGCGCGTGTCGGCAGACGAATAATTGATCAGGCCGCGGGCGCATTCCACGCCCTTGCTGTCCACGCAGGCCACGACGTCGCCGCGGCCGAACTCGCCGTCGACGTCGGTCACGCCGATGGGCAAGAGGCTCTTGCCTTCGCGCAGCAACGCTTGCACGGCGCCGTCGTCCAGCACGACGCGGCCGCGCAGCCGCAGGTGATCGGCCAGCCATTGCTTGCGCGCCGACCACACCGGCAGGACGGCCTGCAGTTCGCTGCCGATGCACTCGCCCTGGGCCAGTCGCGTCAGCACGTTGCGTTCGCGGCCCGAGGCGATGACGGTGTGCGCGCCGCTGTGCGCCGCGCGCTTGGCGGCCAGCACCTTGGTCAGCATGCCGCCGGTGCCGATGCCGCTGCCCGCGCCACCCGCCATGGCTTCCAGCGCGGGTTCGCCGGCCTGGGCATGCGAAATGAATTTGGCTTGGGGATTCTTGCGCGGATCCGAGTCATACAGGCCGCGTTGGTCGGTCAGGATGACCAGCGTGTCGGCTTCGATCAGGTTGGTGACCAGCGCGCCCAGCGTGTCGTTGTCGCCCAGGCGGATTTCATCGGTCACGACCGTGTCGTTTTCGTTCACGATGGGCACGACGCCCAGACGCAGCAGCGCAAACAGGGTGCTGCGCGCGTTCAGATAGCGGTGACGGTCGGCCAGGTCTTCGTGGGTCAGCAGAATCTGCGCGGTGCGCAGGCCGTGTTCCGCGAAGGCGGCCTCGTAGGCCTGGCACAGTCCCATCTGGCCCACCGCCGCCGCGGCTTGCAGCTCGTGCATGACGGACGGGCGCTTGCGCCAGCCCAGGCGCGCCATGCCTTCGGCGATGGCGCCGCTGGACACCAGCACGATCTGCTTGCCCTGCTTGTGCAGGGCGGCGATCTGCGCGGCCCAGTGGGCGACCGCGGCGCGGTCCAGGCCTCGGCCTTCGTTGGTGACCAGCGATGAGCCGACTTTGGCGACGATGCGCTGGGCGTGGGTGACGACGGAAACGGCGGGTGATTCAGCAGACATGATGGCGGCCGGCTGCGGCGAAAAAAAGCGTAATCGAAAGGACTGCGATTATGGCTTATTCGTTACCGCCGCGCGGCGCCGCCGGCTTGTCCGCGTCGGTGCGCGTGTCGTCAAAGCGCGGGTCCGGCGCCACGTAGGTGCCTTCGGCCTGATCCTGCGCAAGCTGTTCCTTTTCGCGTTCGGCGTCCAGGTAGTCCTGCAGCGCGTAGATCAGGTCTTGCGTGCCCTCGCCCGACAGGCCCGAGATGCCGAATACCGGACCCGTCCAGCCGTAGAGTTCCAGGAAGCGGCGCTTGGTGTCCTCGGGGTCCGGCACCATGTCCAGCTTGTTCAGGATCAGCCAGCGGGGCTTGGCGGCCAGTTCGGCGTCATAGCGGCGCAATTCTTCGACGATGGCGCGGGCGTCCGCGACGGCCTGCTCGACCGGATCGGCGTCCGGGTCCGGCGTGGACACGTCCACCAGGTGCAGCAGCACGCGGGTGCGCGCCAGATGGCGCAGGAACAGGTGGCCAAGGCCGGCGCCTTCGGAGGCGCCTTCGATCAGCCCCGGAATGTCGGCCACGACGAAGCTGCGCGACGGCGACGTGCGCACCACGCCCAGATTGGGATGCAGCGTGGTGAACGGATAGTCGGCGATCTTCGGCTTGGCGTTGGAAATGCGGGTGATCAGCGTCGACTTGCCCGCGTTGGGCAGGCCCAGCAGACCCACGTCGGCCAGCACTTTCAGTTCCATGCGCAGGTAGCGATGCTCGCCTTCCTTGCCCGGCGTCCACTGCTTGGGGGCGCGGTTCACGCTGGATTTGAAATGGATGTTGCCCATGCCGCCCTGGCCGCCGGCTGCCAGCACGACTTTCTGTTCGTGCTTGTTCAGGTCGAACAGGACCTCGCCGGTGTCGGCGTCATGGATGATCGTGCCCACCGGCACGCGCAGGGTGATGTCCGGGGCGGCAGCGCCGTACTGATCCGAGCCGCGGCCGTTTTCGCCGTTCTTGGCGCGGTGCAGGCGCGCGTAGCGGAAGTCGATCAGCGTGTTGATGTTGCGATCGGCCACCGCATAGATGGTGCCGCCGCGGCCACCGTCGCCGCCGTCGGGACCGCCGCGGGGAATGAATTTTTCGCGGCGAAAGCTCGCCACGCCATTGCCGCCTTTACCGGCGACCACTTCAATGGTGGCTTCGTCTACGAATTTCATGGTGTCTGCGCGTGTAGTAGGTGAGGGCGGGCGTCCGTACAGGGAGCCGCCGGGAGGCAATCGAGAGCTTACTCGCCAATTGCCTTCAAACAAAAAAGCCCTGCCGCACGCGACAGGGCTTTTGCCGTTCGGGAAACGCGGCGGACCGCGTTCCAGATCGTATGCAACCGCGGACGTGAGGTCCGCGGGCTTGCCAACCGATTACTCGGCAGCGACGATCGAAACGGTCTGCTTGTTCAATGCGCCCTTGAAGCCGAATTGAACCTTGCCGTCGACCAGCGCGAACAGGGTGTGGTCCTTGCCCATGCCGACGTTCACGCCAGCGTGGAAGCGAGTACCGCGCTGACGCACGATGATCGAACCAGCGGGAATGAGTTCGCCGCCGAATGCCTTGACGCCCAGACGCTTCGATTCTGAGTCGCGTCCGTTCCGCGTAGAGCCGCCGCCCTTTTTCTGTGCCATGTTTAGCTCCTGCTAAGTGGTACCGAGTCGCTTCTTAAGCCGTGATGGCTTCGATGCGGATTTCGGTGTAGTTCTGACGGTGGCCCTGACGCTTCTGATAGTGCTTGCGACGGCGCATCTTGAAGATCTTGACCTTGTCGTGGCGGCCTTGCGCAAGAACCGTTGCCTTGACCACGGCGCCGGAGACGAGGGGCGTGCCAACTTTCAGTTGGTCGCCTTCGCCCACGGACAGCACTTGGTCCAGGGTGATTTCTTGCCCAATGTCAGCCGGTATCTGTTCTATCTTGAGTTTTTCGCCAGCGGCAACGCGATACTGCTTGCCACCGGTTTTTACGACCGCGTACATGGGGTGTTCCTTAAATAGGTAAATGGGTTCGTTCGTGTGGCCTGCCCTGCTGGGCTAGGGTGCCTTGCTGAACCGTCCTTGCCAAATGCCCGAAGATTCAGGGCTGACCAGGGCGTCAGGTGGCATACACGAACAACCGACGTAATTCGGCCATTGCTGACCGAATCCGAGATATTAGCCTGGGACTTTTGGAAAGTCAAAAAGCTGTTGCAGGCTAAGGGCTTAGGTGTGGCGTGAAGGCTTCAGACAGCGGGGATCACGCGCAGCGCGATGTCGCGCGCCACCCGGCGGATGCCGTCCATGGCCGCTTGCCGGTGGGCGTCGTCCAGCCGGTCGGTCGGGATGGACGTGCTGACCGCGACCCGCTTGCCCAGCGGCGTCACGCCGACAAAGGCCGCAAAGCATACGAGGCCGGTGGCGACTTCCTCCCGGTCCTGGGCCAGACCCTCCCGGCGGGCCTCTTCAAGCTCGCGGTGCAGGTGCGCGGCGTCCGAGATCGTGCGGTCGGTGACGCGGGGCAGGGTCTTGGGCAGCCGGACGGCCAGTTCTTCGGGCGTCAGGCTGGCAAGCAGCGCCTTGCCCAGCGCGCAGGCATGTGCGGGCAGCCGCAAGCCCAGGTCCGACACCAGGCGCACGGGCCGGCGCGCATCTTCCCGCGCCAGGTACACCACGTCAAAGCCATCCAGCGCCGCCAGTTGCACGACCTCGTTGCAGCGGTCCACGAAGGCGGCGGCCGAGTGGTGAAAGGCCGCTTGCAGACCATCGTGCCGCAGGTAGGCGGCGCCCAGCGCCATCAATTCCAGTCCGATGATGTAGCCGCCGTCCTGGCGTTCGACCCATCGGCGTTGCTCCAGGCAGTCGAGCAGCAGGTACAGCGTGCTCTTGGGCATCTCGCAGGCCCGCGCGAGTTCGGCGGCCTTGACCGGCGTGGGGCGGCCCGACAGCACGCGCAGGATGTCGTGGGTGCGGCGGATGGCGGGGACGTCGTAATCGGCAGCCATGATTCCAATAGGTTGGACGTAAAAGCAAGATGTTGGACATGATAAATGAAGTCTCCTAGACTGGTTCGCCATGCCGATGGGTGTGCCGCGTTGCGGGGATTCTCATGCCGCATGGATTGCGCGTGTCGGGCTGCCATGCCGGCCGGCCACTCATGCGACCGTGCCACCGACGCCCGGACGGTAACCCGGCGCAAAACAATCACGCGCCCGCCACCCGGACGGGCATCACGCGAGGAGACACCATGAACGACAACACCCTGCTGCCCGCCGACCTGCCCGACGCCCTGTTGGTGGGCCGCGTCTGGCGCCCCGATCCTGCCGGCGGACCCAGCGTGGTCGTTGTCCGTGCGGGCGAGGTGATCGATATCACCGCCACGGCGCCGACCGTATCCGACCTGCTGGACCATCCCGACCGCGTGGCCGTGGCGCGCGAGGCCAAGGGCGAATCCCTGGGCGATGCGCGCGCCCTCATGGCGGCCACGCTGCAAGGCGCCGACGGCCCGCGCCTGCTGGCGCCGTGCGATCTGCAGCCCGTGAAAGCAGCGGGCGTCACCTTTGCCATCAGTCTGCTGGAACGCCTGATCGAGGAAGAGGCGGGCGGCGACGCCGGCCGCGCGGAGGAAATCCGCGTGCGGATGCAGGCGCTGATCGGCTCGGATCTGTCCCGGCTGCGCCCGGGATCGCCCGAAGCCATCCGCCTGAAAGCCGAAATGATCGAGCGGGGCCAGTGGTCGCAATATCTGGAAGTGGGCATTGGCCCCGACGCTGAAGTCTTTTCCAAGACACCGCCCATGGCCTCGGTGGGATTCGGCGCGCGGATCGGCGTGCTGCCGGAATCGCAGTGGAACAACCCCGAGCCGGAGATCGTGCTGGCGGTCGACAGCCGGGGTGAAGTGGTGGGCGCCACCTTGGGCAACGACGTGAACCTGCGCGACATCGAAGGCCGCAGCGCGCTGCTCCTGACCAAGGCCAAGGACAACAACGGGTCCTGCGCCATCGGTCCGTTCATCCGGCTGTTCGATGGCGCCTTCACGCTGGACAGCGTGCGCGATGCCGACGTCTCGCTGCGCATCGAAGGCCCCGACGGGTTCGAGCTGGACGGTGTCAGCCACATGCGCGAAATCAGCCGCGATCCGCTGGACCTGGTGCGCCAGACTTTTGGTGCGCACCATCAGTATCCCGACGGCTTCATGCTGTTCCTGGGCACCATGTTTTCGCCCTCCAAGGACCGCAAGGGCCCTGGCACCGGCTTCACCCACGTGACCGGCGACCGGGTCGTCATCGCCTCGGAACGCCTGGGCGCACTGGTCAATGAAGTGCAACTGGCCACCGAAATCCCGCCCTGGACGTTTGGCGTGCGCGCGCTTTACGCCAACCTGGCCGCGCGGGGGCTGCTGCCGTACGGGCGCTGAGCCCGCCGCTGGATCCGACCCGGGGCAGGGCCCGCGGCGCCGGGCCTTGCCGCTTGCGGCATGCGCGCCCGGAATTCCCGCGCACTCCCCGTATAATCCACGGTCGAATCCCCCGCCGACCGCTGGCGGGCCCAGCGGTAAGAGCCGTCACGCGGCTCGCTTCACACTTGTCGGATACGTCTTGAATCTCCCCGCGCTCATTGCCCCCATAGCTGACGATATGAAAGCCGTCGATGCGGTTATCCGCGAGCGGCTGAATTCCGATGTGGTTCTGATCCGCACGATCGGCGACTACATCATTGGAGCGGGCGGCAAGCGCATGCGCCCGGCCATGGTGCTGATGGTGGCGCGCGCCCTGGGCTACGAAGGCACCCATCATCAACTGCTGGCCGCCGTCGTGGAATTCATCCACACGGCCACGCTGCTGCACGACGATGTGGTGGACGAGTCCGACCTGCGCCGCGGGCGCGAAACCGCCAACGCCGTGTTCGGCAACGCGGCCAGCGTCCTGGTGGGCGACTACCTGTATTCGCGGTCGTTCGAGATGATGGTGGAGGCCGACTCGATGCGCATCATGAGCATCCTGTCCGAAGCCACCACCGTGATCGCCGAGGGCGAGGTGCTGCAGCTTCTGAACGTGCATGACCCGGACGTCTCGCAAGAGCGCTACCTGCAGGTGGTGCGCTACAAGACCGCCAAGCTGTTCGAAGCCGCCGCTCAGGTGGGCGCCGTGCTGGCGGGCGCCACGCCCGAGCAGGAAGCCGCCGCGGCCGCCTATGGCCGCCACGTGGGCACCGCGTTCCAGCTGGTCGACGACGTCCTGGACTACAGCGGCGACGCCGCCGCGCTGGGCAAGAACGTCGGCGACGACCTGCGCGAAGGCAAGCCCACGCTGCCGCTGATCCGTGTCATGGAAGTGGGTACGCCTGAACAACAGCAACTGATCCGCGACGCCATCAAGACGGGCGACGCCGACTTCGCTGCCGTGGCCGCCGCCATCCAGGCCACGGACGCGCTGGAACACGCCCGCCTGGCCGCCGTGGCCGAGGCAGATCGGGCCCGTGAAGCCCTTTCGATCTACCCCATTTCCCCTTTTCAAAATTCTCTGTTAGAATTCTGCGCTTTCGCGGTGAATAGAGATCGCTAGCAAAAAAGGCGGTTGGAAATTCACTGAGGTTGTACCAACCGGTGGTCTGAGTGATCAGGCAGCCTGAAGCGAAAAAGCAGTAAAGAAAGTGCAGTGAAACGTTTAGTGGGTCTGAGCACCGCTAAATGAGTAGTCAAGATCGGGGCGTAGCTCAGCCTGGTAGAGTACTGCGTTCGGGACGCAGGAGTCGGAGGTTCGAATCCTCTCGCCCCGACCACTTCATGTGGTCGAGAATTCAAGAAGGTGTTTCCCGACACCTTTTGGCTGAAAGCCGGTATCGCGCAAGCGCTGCCGGCTTTTTTGCATTTGCGCGGATTGTTTTTACAAGAAGTGCAATGCAAGAGGTGCGCTGCAAGAAGTGCATTGCAGGAAGCGCATTGGCAAGAAGCGCCGCGTATCGCACAACCACCTGTTGTCTGCCATGTTGTCCACCGCCCGGCCATTTATTACCGGCCGATGAAAACCCAGGCATGTCTCGTGCTGATAATGGTGCGTGCTGATCCAGTTTGGTGCATCTTTTTTATATTGCCTGACGCAATTACTAAATAAGCTACTGATCTGGATAATGATTTTTCAGTTTGGTTAAACCAGACCAAGAAAAACGTCTTTTCATATTTGATTACATGAAACGACCGTCTCATGTTGCGGTTTGTGTAATGAATGTAATTTTTCTAGGGATTTCCCGGGTTTATTACGGGTTGTCCTGATTTATTTCCGCAGCAATAAAAATATTTAGAAAAAAGTTTGCTGCGCGACCCCTCTACGATGCCCAGGCTCGCCAACCGGATAGTTAACCGGGTACCGAGCCAAATTCATTTTTAGCAATACGTCCGCCCCTATATGGCAAGGGTATTTCGATTTCATGTCGAAGTGCTCGCTTCGGGGCGTCGATTTCTAGTGTCTGCGACACGACGAAAACAGTGAGGTCCCCCGTGGTAAAGAGAATCGCAGTGTGTGGCCTTGGATATGTCGGCCTGCCCGTGGCAGTGGCATTTTCCAGGCGCTTTGATGTCATCGGCTTTGACGTGGACAAGCGGAGAATCGCACGGCTGAAAGAGGGTGATGACTGGACTGGCGAGATCGAACGCGACGTATTGCTTGCCTCCCCCATGCAGTTCACCGACCAGTTGTCCGAACTGGAAGGCTGCGACTTTTTCGTAGTGGCTGTCCCGACGCCCGTCGACGAAAAAAACAATCCCGACTTTTCCCTGCTGGTTCGGGCGTGCCAGGCCATCGGCCCCGTGCTGCGCCCCGGCTGCATCGTGGTCTTCGAGTCGACCGTCCACCCCGGCGCGACCGAGGAAATCTGCGGCCCGGAACTTGAGAAGGCATCCGGCCTGCGCGCCGGCGTCGACTTCAAGCTGGGCTACAGCCCCGAGCGCATCAACCCGGGCGACCGGGAGCATCCGCTGGAGAAGATCGTCAAGATCGTGTCCGGCCAGGACGAGCAATCGCTGGAAGTGATTGCCGGCGTGTACGAGCAGATCATCGACGCGGGCGTACATCGCGCCTCCTCGATCAAGGTGGCCGAAGCGGCCAAGGTGCTCGAGAACACGCAGCGCGACATCAACATCGCGCTCATGAACGAGATGTCCAAGATCTGCGATCTGGTCGGCATCCGCACCTCGGAGGTCCTGGCGGCCGCCGGCACCAAGTGGAACTTCCTGAAGTTCACGCCCGGACTGGTGGGCGGCCACTGCATTGGTGTCGACCCGTACTACCTCACGTCCAAGGCCCAGGAACTGGGCTATCACCCTGAAGTCATCCTGTCCGGCCGCCGCATCAACGACGGCATGGCCGCGCACGTCGCCTCGCGCCTGGTGCAGCAGCTTGCACGCAACGGCCGCCTGAATGCCAACACCCGCGTCGGCATCCTGGGCATGACCTTCAAGGAAAACGTGCCCGACATCCGCAACTCGAAGATCGTCGATCTGTACCACGCGCTTGGCCAGTACGGCATCACGCCGGTTGCGTGCGATCCGATGGTCGATCCGGAGCAGATGGAGCACGAGTACGGGATCAAGCTCGTCGACCGCGGCGACTTCCGCGACATGGACGTCCTGATCCTGGCGGTGCCGCACCGCGAAACCATGGAAACCATCTGGGAAGACCTGCCGCAGCTCGTCAAGAACGGCGGCATGGTCTGCGACTTGAAGTCGGTGCTGGATGCCAAGCGCCTCCCGGCCGACCTTTTGTACTGGACTCTCTAGTTCAGGCTCGTAATCCATCAATACAGGAGAGACCCTGAATGACCGCATTTACCATCGCTCCCATCGGAACCTGCCGCATCCACACGCCCCTGCGTGATGCCGTGGGCCGCTACCCGATCAAACTTCAGCTCGGCCGCAACTACGGATTCGTGCACACGGCCGCCGAAGCCCTCCAGCAGGCGCGCTTCATGTTCAGCCAGAGCGACATCCCGGCCGACGTGCAGCGCCTGATCTTCCGTCCGTCCAATGGCGAGCAGGCTCGCCAAGGCACGCACAAGCCGGCTGACCTGTACATGGTCGAGCTGTCCTCGCGCAAGCTGCTCACGATCGACGGCCACCCCATCCAGTCCAACTACCTGGTCCGCTACTTCAGCGAATTCTTTGCCGACCGCGCCCGCACCCGCGCGTTCTGGTCGATGGCCGTGGCCGACCGCCTGGCCGAACGCCGCGCGCAGCTGGATCAGGATCCGGTCTTCAAGAGCTTGAACGCTGAAGACCGCGACCTGCTCGCCCGCGTCGTCAAGCGCGACCAGACGGACGAGGAGATCGAGCAGGAGATGCGCCAGCTCGTCGAGCTGCTGGGCCGCGACAAGGTCGTGTTCGTCACCCACGTCAACGCCCACACGCCGGACAACGTGCCGATCGAACAGCGTCAGCAGCTGATCGCCGCCATTGCCGCCGCCGCGCAGCGCATCGGCGTGCCGTGCTATGACCCGACCCCGCTGATGAACAAGCTGGGCCAGGCCGACGCCATGGAAGACGGCGGGCTGGACCTGACCCACTACACGCCGGCCTTCGCCGAGCGCCTGTACACCGACTGGTACAAGAACTTCATCCGTCCGCGCATGAGCTCCTCGACCCCGCAGGTCTCGGTGCCCAAGCTGGGCGCGGAAGAAAGCGTCGAACGCATCGAGAAGCTGTGGGACTCGGGCGAGCTGCGCGAAGCCTCGCGCCGCGTGCGCGATGTGCTGCGCCGCTACCCCAGCCTGCCGGATCACGTGGTGCTCTTCGCGCGCATTCAGGAAGAACTGGGCGACTACGAGGGGTCGTTGGCCCTTCTGGGCAGCGCCGATGCGCTGTCCTCGGGCAGCAAGGCCGAGCAGATCCTGATGCGCAACCAGTTCAAGCTGGGCCGCTACGACGTGGCGTACTCGCTAGCCGCAGGCCTGCTGGGTGACGAGATCGAAACGCCGGAAATCGTCCGCATTGCGGCGGTGTCCGCCGGCCACCTGGGCTATGTGGACGAAAGCCTGGGCAACTGGAAGCAGCTGTTCCGCATCTCCGAACCGACCGACACGATGGCGGTGGAAGCGGCCGACACGGTGCTGTCCCTGCTGCAGACGGGTGGCGACATGGAAGCGGCGATCCGCTGGGTGCACGAAGTGCGCGCGGCGATCCCGAACTACGGCCGCGGCTTTGCCGTGCTGTGGCGCGACCGCCTGCTGGCAGGCGACCGCGACGCACTGCGCGACCTGGCCGGCGAACAGCCCAAGCTGGAAGAGGGCGACGCGCTGGAGCTGGTCAAGGAAGCCTCGTGGCGCGGTTGCATCATGGCCGCGGCAACGCTGGCAGCCTCTTGCGGCCTGGGCAAGAGCGAGAACGAAGAGATCAGCGCATGGCTGCAATCGCAGTCCGCGACGTGGGCCGAAGAAGGCAACCGCGCGCTGGAGGAAGGACGTCTGCGCGACGCCGCCGAACGCATCTGCGCGCATCGTCTGCTCAACCCCGACGCGCTGGCCGGCGCCCGTGCACAGCGCGCGTTCGAACGCGCCATGCGCCTTGGCGTGCGTGCCGCGCTGGTGGCCGGCAACCACAAGGAAGTGATCGACCTGACCAACCTGGCCATCGACACCAACGTGGACTTCCCCGAACTGCACGCCATGCGTGGCCGCGCGGCTGACGCGCTGGGCGACAAGAAGACGGCGATGCGTCACCTGGAAGTGGCCGCGGCCGGCGATGCCGCCCCGTTCAGCGCCAAGCTGCACTTTGCCCGCGTTGCCTTCAATGGCGGCTGGTTCGGTGAAGCGATCGACGCGTACAAGGATGTGCTGGGTCATTCGGGCGCCGATCAAAGCGCCAAGGACGAAGCCGAACGCCAACTCGGCCGGCTCGGCCCGCGCGCCATCCGTGGCGCTCGCGAGATCCTGTCGAACGGCGATCATCAGGCCGCTTGGAAGCTGCTGGACCGCGTCGCGCAGTCGTGGCCAGGCATGCCGGAAGTGGACCACGAAAAGCGCCGCATCCTGGCCTATCTGTACGCCGAAGCGCGCGCCCTGGAACCGTCCAGCACGACCGAGCGCCTGGCGCTGGGCGAACGCATCGTGTCGCTGGTGCCGGATGATCCCATCGGCCTGCGCCTGGCCGCGGTCGGCGCCATGCGTCTGCACCGCTTCGAGCAAGCTCTGCCGTACTGGAAGCAGTTGCAGGAACGTTCCGAGAACCCGGCGCAGTACGACCACTACATCGAGCGCTGCCTTGTCTGGATCGAGAAGATCAACCGGAGAAAGGCAGCATGAATCCCCCTCTGATAACCGAGCGAGTGGACGCCAAGTCCGATCTTCAGCAAGTTCAAGCGCAGTTGGAGGAAATCGTTGCGGCATCGGGGCGGGTTCAAGTCGCTCAGGACAACCTGGCGCGGGCCAAGCAGCTTGCCCGCGATCACATGGAAGACTCGAAGGTCCGCTTCCTCCTGCTCCGCCTGCAGGAGTCGGCGGGCCTGAACGAGGGCATGGCCGAGCAGTGGGCCACGCTGCTCGAGGAGTGCCCGGATGACCTGCAGATCGTGCGCTACTGCGCGACGCGGCTGGTGAAGGAACGGCACCTGGACGAAGCCATGGCGCTGGTCGACCGTCACCTGCCGGCCGAGACGACGAATCCGGACCGCCTGTTTGCGCGGGCGAAGCTGCTGAGCGACATCCGCGCGCACGAGCAGTCGGACGCGCTGTTCCGGCGTCTGATCTCGCAGCACACGGATCGCAACATGCGCGTGGAGTTCGCCAAGCGCCTGCGCAAGCGCGGCCTCCTGGCCGACGCGTGGGACGCGATCGCGCCCGTGGCCAAGCACCTGACGCCCGGCAGCAAGGCGGCCGAACTGGCCGAGGGGCTGGCCAGTGACTACGCGTTCTATCAGCGCTTCGAATCCGAAGAGTCGCTGGCGGGCAAGGACGTGCGCATCGTGTCGATGAAGCACGCGATCCTGCACTTCCGCAACCGCAAGATCGCCGAAAACACGCCGGACAAGCCCGTGTCGGTGGCGCTGGTCACCGGCAGCCTGGGACCGGGCGGCGCCGAGCGCCAGCTGACCCGTCTGGCGGGCGAGCTGACCCGCCTGGCCGCGTCGCCGGAACTGCAGCCGCCCGACATCCTGATGCGGCCCAAGAAGGTCGAGGTGCTGGTCAAGCAGCACACCGAGCCGTCCGGGTCGCCCAAGAAACAGGACGACTTCTTCCTGCCGGTGCTCATCAAGGCGCAGATTCCGGTCACGGAGATCAACCGCCTGCCGGCCATCTCGGTGGCGCACCAGTCCGTGCCGGAAGGCCACCTGGGCCGCCTGCTGGAACAGCTGCCTCCGCCGGTTCACTACGGCGTGACGCGCCTGGCGCCGGTGCTGCGCGCCAACCGTTTCGACGTGGTCAGCCTGTGGCAGGACGGCACGTGCCTCTTTGGCGCCCTGGCGGCGCTGTTGGCCGGCACGCCGACGATCCACCTGGTGTTCCGCGGCCTGCCCCCGAACATCCGCAAAGACCGTTTCCGCGAAGAGTATCCCGAGCTGTTTCAGGCGCTGGCCCTCGTGCCGGGCGTGGTGTTCGTGAGCAACAGCCGCAAGGCCGCGGAAGCGTACGCCGAGTGGCTGGACCTGCCGCTGGAACGCTTCCACATCCTGTACAACGGCGTGCCGGATCTGGCGACCGATGCCTCGGACGCCGACAAGGCCAAGTGGGAAGCCTTCCACGAGCGCACCAAGGACGCCACCGAGACGATCGGCGGCGTGTTCCGCCTGGAGCCGGACAAGCGTCCGCAGCTCTTCATCAAGTTGGCGGCGCTTTACCTGAAGGAACGGCCCCAGGCGCGCTTTTTCCTCGTGGGCGACGGACGCCTGCGCGAGAACATCGAGGCGCTGGCGCTGGAGCACGACGTGCTGGAGCGCCTGTTGCTGGTGGGGCTGTCGAATCACGTGGGCTTCTGGTATTCGAAGATGGACGCCAGCGTGCTGTTGTCGCGCTACGAAGGCCTGCCGAATGTGCTGATCGAGGCCCAGTTGCTGGGTGTGCCGGTGATTTCCACGCCGGCCGGCGGCGCGGAAGAGTGCTTTGTCGAGGACGAGACGGGCCACCTGCTCAGCTGCGTGGATCATCCCGACATGCACGAGGCCTGCGAGAAGGTCCTGAACATGGTGGACCAGGTGCGCAGCAATGCGGACATGCGGGCAAATAGCCGCCAGCGGGCGCAGAAGCTGTTCTCGCTGGACGCGATGCTTACGAAGTTCATGAGCATCTGCATGCCCGCCATGACCGAGTCCGAGAACGACGAGCGCATTGATGTTGCGCCCAAGCGCCTGATGCAGGCGTGACGGGCAGTTGCTCTTTTTAAAAGTGCTGAAGTTGAAGGAACCTATGCTAATGAACGTCCCGGCCCTGGGCGCGCGGCGCCATGCGACGCTTGCCATGCTGCTGCTTGCAGCGCTGACACTCACGGGTTGCCAGCTCCCACGGTCCGGCCCGATGCTTAGCGAAATGACAGGGGCTCACGATGACAAGGACGTCATCGTGATGCCCGTGTCGCGCGAACTCGCGCGAAAGAGCCGGGTGCCCGATGTGGCGGACTTTCCGGTGCGCTACCGCGATCTGACGCAGGCAGGTTTCGACAAGCTGGTGCCGGGTGACGGCATCAACGTGAAAGTGTGGGAACGCGGTGGTCTCGGCGTGTTCGCCGCGGACCCGTCCGGCGTCAGTGATCTGGGTAACCAGGACATCGACAGTGCCGGCAACGTTACGTTCCCCATCATCGGAAAGTTCCGCGCCGAGGGCCTGACGCTCGGCCAGTTGCATGACGCCATCGTGGCGCGGCTGAGCAAGCTCGTGGTCGGCGCCGACGTCAGCGTCACGCGCGCGGCCGACGCGCGCGGGCAGATGGTGACGGTGCAGGGCAACCTGACCAAGCCCGGCATGTACCCCATCACGCAGACCGCCCAGCGCCTGAGCAGCGCGCTGGCGCAGGCCGCGCCCGTGCAGACCAACCCCGAACAACTCATCATCAGCCTGCGCCGCGACAGCCAGGTGGCCTCGGTGCGGCTGGCCGACATCTACCGCAACCAGAACAACGACATCCTGTTGCGCTCGGGCGATGTGATCACCGCCTACGACGCCAAGGAATTCCTGACCGTGCTGGGCGCGGCCGGCCAGCAGGGCCGCGTGGAAATCAGCAAGCGCAATTACAGCGTGCTGGACGCGCTGGCGGACTCGCGCGGCCTGGACGACAAGCTGGCCGATCCGCGTTCGGTGTTCTTGTTCACGCCCGCGCAAGCGGGGGCCGAAGGCAAGCCGGACTTGCTGCCCGTCGTGTACCAGTTCGACCTCACGCGGCCGGAGCAGGTGGCGCTGGCCCGCGAGTTCACGGTGCATGAAGGACAGGCCATCTACATCTCGGACGCGCCGTTCACGCAGGTGCAGAAGGTGCTGTCAGCCTTCCGCGTCACGATGAGCGCCGGCTTCAGTGCCACGCGAGCCATCGACAGCGATTCGGGCGGCGGTTCGACCGGCGTTGCCCAATAACGCGTCCATGAGCAACGAGGATCGGATAAAGGGCTGGCGCTCGCGCCGGAAGGACAACAGCTACACGGTGGGGTCTGGCGTCGCCAACTGGCGGCTGGATCCGGCCGCGCTGTTCGAAGCCAAGGCTCCGCCGGGCGTGCTGTTCAAGCCGCTGCTGGCCCGCCTGCAGGGCGAGCCGCACGACTCCGTCGCGGCGCGGCGGGCGGTGTACGAGGCCGTGCAGGCGGAGCTGGACGCCGAGATCGTGCGCAGCCAGGTCGACGAGACCCTGGCGGACTTCTCACGGCGGCGCCTGCGCATCATCGTGCGCCTGCTGGAGCAGGACATCCGCGCGGGCGTCGAGGTGTTTGCGCCGGGCTACATGCCGGCCAAGCTGGTGGCCGAGGATGAGCGGCTGGCGGTCGCGCATGCCCGCCGCGTGGAACGTCGCAAGCAGGACGAGGCGCGTGAAGCGCGCCGCCATGCGTCACGCAATGACATCGCGCTGGAGATCGAGGTTGCGCAGAGCGAAGCGGGTGATCTCGCGATCCTGCGCGACCGGCTGCGCTCCCTGCATAAGGGGCATTCGGAGGACACCGCCGGCCATCGGCCGATCGGCCGCACGCTGATGGCGATGTTCATCTACCAGCTGCGCGTGATGCACGGCGAAAGCCGCATCGCGCTGGTGTGGGCGCTGGTCGGCCCTGTCGTGCTGCTGACCCTGATTTCGTCGCTGTACATCCTGATGGGCACGCACTACATCCTGGGGATGGACGTGCAGACGTTCTCGCTGCTGGGCGCGACGACCTGGATCATGTTCCGTCAGATCGCGTTCCGCAGCAGTACGGCGTATGTCTCGGCACGCGGCCTGCTGAATTTTCAGGGCGTCACGCCGCTGATGTGCGCGCTGGTGCAGGCCATGATCTACGTATCGGTGTATGTGGTGGTGTTTGGGGTGCTGATCACCGCGGGCCACGCGATCGGGCTCATCACGCTGCCCAAGAGCTGGGCCGGCTTCATTCTTTTTGTGGTCCTGATGGGCGTGGCGGGCGCGGCGATGGGGGTGCTGTTCGGGTCGATTGCGACCTACTGGCACTTCTTCCTGCGACTGGCGCCGATCATCGAGCGCTTCCTGCAGATCTTCGCGGCGGTGTTCTTCGTGTCGGAGCAGTTTCCCGAGCAATTGCGGCCGTGGATGCTGTGGTCGCCACTGGCGCACGGCATGCAGTTGCTGCGCTCGGCGTACTTCCATGCGTACGAGTCGCACGATGCCAGCCTGGGTTACTTCCTGACCTCGCTGGTGTTCATGATGGTGATCGCGCTGGTGGCAGAGCGCCTGGCCCGTCCCAACGTTCAGCCAATGTGAGGGTGAAAGATGATCCATCTCAATGGCGTAACCGACGAACCCTATTCCTTCGGCAGCAGGCAGCCGCTGCTGGCCAACGCTACGCTCGACATCCCGGCGGGGCGCTATGCGCTGCTGTCGCCCGCGCCGGAGATGCACCGCCAGCTCGTGGACGTGCTGTGCTGTCTGCGTCCGCCGCGGCAGGGCTTCGTCAAGCACGACGGCAATGTGTCGTGGGCGATCGGCCGGCAGGGCTTCATCCGCGGCAAGGCCAGCGGGCTGTCCATGATCGATTTCGTCAGCGAAATGTACGAGATCGACCCCGACGCCACGTATGAACTGGTCGCGGACCTGATCAGCGATCCGAAGATGCTGGCCAAGCCCATGGAGCATTGGCCGCTTTATGTGCGGCAGGAGTTTTCGTTCGCGCTGGCACTGGCGCCCGCGTTCGATGTCTACGTGATCGAAGGGAGCATCCCCTTCGAGCCCTGCCGTTTCACCCGGCTATGGCTGGCGCTTTTTGAAGAGCGCCTGGTCGGCCGGACACTCATTTTTTCCAGTTATCGCCAGAATCAGTTGGCGGATTATTGCTTCAAAGGCTTGATCTATGAACGAAGCGCGCTCAGCATCGACGACGACCTCGACCAGTGCCTCCGCAGGTATCCCCCGCGACGATCACGGAGCGACTCCGGCACAGGCGACGACGTCCTCGGAGGCGGCTTCGACGAAGGCCAACTCGGGTTCTGACGGCGGATCCGAGATCGAACGCCGCCGCCGCGAACGGCAGTCGGCCCTGCGCGAGCGCCGCCGCCATCGCTGGATCAACGCGGTGATCGTGCTGGTGCCGGTGGTGCTGGCGGTGATCTACCTGTTGATCGTCGCCACGCCGCGCTATGAGGCGGAGTCGCGGTTCTTCGTGCAGTCGGCATCCGGCCAGCAGGGCGGCGGCGGCGCGGCCGCCAGCCTGCTCACGACGGGCAACTCGGGCGGCATGCTCGGCGGATTCGTCGACGGCTGGGCAGTTGCGGACTTTCTGAAGTCGCGCGACAGCATGCAGCAGCTGGACAAGAAGGTCGGCCTGCGCCGCTACCTGATGAACGATGGGCTGGACCCGTTCAACCGCCTGGCCGAGGATTCCAGCGAAGACGATCTGTACCGCGCCTATCAGGCGTCGGTGCACGTGTCGTTCAACGCGCTGGAGCAGATCGACGTGCTGCGCGTCAGCGCGTTCTCGTCGGAAGACGCGGCCACGCTGTCCCGGGAGCTGATCGGCCTGGCCGAGCAGTTCGTCAGTTCGATGAACGAGAAGGGCGTTGCCGACAAGCTGAAGGTGAGCGAAGAGTCGGTCAAGTTTGCCGAGGAAAAGGCGCTGGCGGCGCGCGATGCGCTGACCACGTGGCGCACCAAGCACGGCAACATCGACCCCAGCGCGACGGTGTCGATGCTGCTGAACCTGTCCAGCCAGCTTGAAGGCGAGCTGAGCACCGCGCAGATCAACCTGGACAAGATCCGCGCGCTGGATAACAAGGACCATTTCATGCTCAAGCCCGCGCAGATGCAGGTGGCGGCCCTGAAAAAGCGGCTTGCATCCGTACGCCAGCGCCTGAGCGGCGACGGCAATACGGAAGCCAAGCAACTGAAGGAATACGAGGCGCTGCGCAATGCCCAGGTGTTTGCGGATTCCAACCTGACGCTGGCGCAGCAGTCGTACCAGCAGGCGATGACGGACGCGCTGCGCCTGCAGCGGTATCTGTCGATCATCGCGCAGCCGGTGCCGACGGATCGGCCCAGCAGCCCGCGCACCGGCATCCTGCTGTTGCAAGCGCTGGCACTGGGATTTGTGCTCATGTTCATCGCTCGCGTCGCGATGGCTTTGTTGAGGGGGCTGCGTCATGGTTGATACGGTCATTGAAAGCCGCCGGCCGGACACCGGCGCCGAACCGCAGGACGCCACGGCGCGCCTGCGCGAGGTCATCGGACAGATCCGCGCGTCGGCAGACCCGGCGAGCGGCATGGCCGCGCTGGAACCGGCGCTGCGCCCGGCCAAGGACGGCTGGCGCGAGGTCCGGCGGCTGCTGGTCTCGCCCGACGTGAAAGAGGGCAAGCTGGCCTCTGCCATCGCGGCGCTGGAAACGCTTGTCGCGGTGTACCCCACGCGGGTGGACGACAGGCGCCTGCTCGCCAGTCTGCTCGGCCGCCTGGAGCAGTGGGACAGGGCGATCGCCGAAGCCGATGCCGCCGCCGGCATCGAGCCCGGCAATGCGTCGCTGCATGCCGCGCGCATCCAGATGCGTGTGCAGGCGGGACGCGTGCCCGAGGCGGCGGAAGTCGCCCGCACGACCCTGCCGCTGGCGCAGAGCGCGCCCGAAGACGCTTATGCGTGGATGATGGCCTTCGTGCGCAATGGGGACGTCGCCGAAGCCTCTGGCATCGCGGCGTCGCTGGATCCGGACAAGCTGCCCAATGAACGCGTGGCGACGATGGCGGTACGCGCATTGCTGGCCGACGGCCGCACTGCGGCTGCAATCCGTCTGGGCGACGGCGCGCTGCGCGCGGGCCAGGATTGCGCGGCGCTGCGATCGTCGCTGGGGCTGGCGCATCTGCGGCGCGGCACCGAAGACGATCGCAAGACCCATGCGCTGACGCACTTCGAGGCCGGCCTGCAGGCCGCGCCCGATGACGTGCGGCTGCTGACGCTGCACGGCGAAACCCTGCTGCGCGCCGGACGCTACAAGGATTCCGTGGCGCCGTTGGCGCGCGCCATCGAACTGGCGCCGGATCTTGAGCAGACGCGGGGCCTGTATGCCCGCGCGCTGCGCTACACCTTGCAGTACGACGCGGCGGCCGAGCAGATGATGTTCCTGCTGAAGAAGTCGCCGGACAACTTGCTGTGGCAGCGGTCCGCCATTGGCGCGCTGTCGCAGGCCGGGCGCAAGGAAGAGGCCGAGGCGCTGTTCGAGCAATACGTCGCCAAGCGTGGCGCGCGGCTGCCGGAGACCTTCCAGGAAGCGTTGGCGCGCATGGAAGAACAACTCGACACCGCGCCGATTCCGCAGGCGCGGCTGGACTGGGCCTGGTCGATGCGCGGCGACACCAGCATCGATCGCGCGACGTGGGAACGCCGCGCGCGATGGGGCCACATGATCGACCATCTGCTGTTCGACTGGCTCGAATGCCGCGAGGAGCGCGTCGAAGAAGCGATGGCCATGCTGGGTGAGCTGGATACCGGCGAGCGCTTCTTCGCGCCGCTGCTTGCCGCTGGCCGCGGCGTCGTGGTCGCCACTGCCCACGTCGGGCCGATGTATGCGGGCCTGATGGCGCTGGAACTGGTCGGCATTCCGTCGCGCTGGCTGGCGTCGGCGCCCAGCATCGCCCGCAGCAGTTACGCCGAGGCGCTGATCTCGACGGCCGACCAGACCGAGGCGCAGGTCGCCAAGGCCTGCATGCGCGCGATCAACTCGGGCTTTGTGCTGTGCCTGGCCATCGACGGCGCGGCGAATCCCGCCGCGCCGCGCACGACTTTCGAAGGCCAGGACGTCACGTATTCCGGATTCGCGGCGCATCTGGCGCACCGGATGGGCGTGCCGTCGGTGTTCTACGCGCCCCGCTGGGAGAACGGGCAGGTGGCCTACACGCTGGAAATGCTGCCGGCCGCCAATCCCGGCGAGGACGCGGACGCGTACGCGCAGCGCTGGCAAAAGGCGTACTTTGAACGGCTGCGCGAGCATCTTGCCGGCCCGCCGGAGAACCTGCGGTTGAGCGGCGGCATCTGGCGCCATGTGACGGCGGCGGATCCGTCCGCGTGAAATTTGAGGGAGCGGTTGCGATGCGACTACGAAAGACAGTGATGGTGTGGCTGCTGACGCTGGCCGGCTTGTATGGCGGGGCAGCGGCAGCAAGCGGGCAATGCGCGGCGCCCGATGAACACTGCCCGTTCGTAGCCAGCTTGCTGGCGCAGCGCGAAGGATATGGCGCCAAAGCCACGGGCGGTCTGGGCGGCAAGTTCATCGAGGTGACTTCGGACCAGGACGCCGGACCCGGTACGCTGCGCGCCGCGCTGGCACAGGCGCGCAAGGGACCGGCGTGGATACGCTTCGCGTCCGACATGACGATCGTGCTGAAGTCGCAGTTGCGCGTGCCGTCCAACACGACCATTGACGGCCGCGGCAAGCGTGTCGCCCTGATCGACGACGGCCTGGGCGTGTACGGCGCGAAGAACGTCATCCTGACGCATCTGACAATCGACGGGCGGCTCACGCGGCTTACGCAGGCCGTGAATGTGGCCAACGACAGCCGCGATGTGTGGGTCGACCACATGGACCTGTCGCAGATGTCGGACCGCCTGCTGAACGTGAAGAACGGCTCGACCGACGTGACGATCTCGTGGACGAAGTTCCACAACTCGAACAAGGTCATGCTGCTGAACAACATCACGTCCAAGAATCTCTTCCAGAACTACGAGCGCGATTCGATTGCGCGCGTGACGCTGCATCACAACTATTTCTTCAACACCGTGCAGCGCAATCCGCGCGCGCAGTTCGGCACCTTCCACCTGTTCAATAACCTGCTCGAAAACTGGGACTTCTACGGCATGAGTTTCAGCCTGGAGGCCAAGGCGCTGGTCGAAGGCAACATCTTCAACAACGACGCACAGCGCAAGTGCGTCGAGCCCGAGTTCTACCCCACGGTGGAAGGCATCAACGTCAACTACTGCCGCTACATCCCGATTGCGCCGGCACGCAGCGCACTGGACAACGGCGACTCCGATCGCGGCGCCTATGAAAAGCGCAAGGCGGATCACGGCTACACCCGCGATTTCAAGGCCTTTCTGCGGTTGAAGGACAACCTGTATCTGGGCGATGCCAAGCCGGTGCTCAAGGACTATCGCCCCGAGTCGGCGCCGACGCCGCCTTACTGCTACGGCTACGAGAAAGCGACGCCCGAGCTGGCCGAGAAGATTCGCAAATTTGCCGGTAATGCGTCGGGCGATACGCCCTTGCCGGCAACGCGCACCGGCGCGGGTTGCCCGGGCTGAGGTATGCTCGTCCACGCGTTGATTTCGGAGTTTTCTGATTGTGCGCATTTCTACAAGAAATCAGGATTTCTTGCGTGATTTCATCAGGTGAGGAACCATGTCCGACATCGTCGTATTCGTTCGTAACAAAGCACGCTTTGGCGACCAGATCGTGGCGTTTCCTGCGCTGTACCAGGTCAAGAAACTGTGGCCGGACAAGCGTGTCCGCGTTGTCTCGCGGTTTGACGTGGAGGCCTTCTATACGCAGCTGCCATGGGTGGATCAGTTCGTCCGCGCAGAAGCATTCGGCGATCAGGTCAAGGCGCTGCCCCCACGCGCCAGCGCGTCGTTGACGCTGCATCATTCCAGCGAGCGCTTTGCGCTCATCAACCTGCTGCGCCGGCCCAAGTTGCGGCTGGGCTTCAGCAACCGCCGGCTCGGCGATTGCGTCTGGACGCACTCCCATGCCAAGGACATCCGCGAATACATCGGCCTGGCAAACCTGCGGTTGCTGGCCACGCTGCAGGAACACGATCCCGAAGCGATTGCGCGCCAGTGCTTCGTCGAAATCGGCCGACCCTGTGCGGGCAAGGTGCAGCCGGCAGACATCGTCCTGATTCCGGGCGGCGGCGCCGGGCAGTTCAAGCGGTGGTCGCTGGATCATTATGTTGCGCTGGCCGACCTGCTGCAGGCGCGGCTGGGCGGCACCGCCAATTTCACGTTTGTCCTGGGTCCGGCCGAAGCGGCCGAGCGCCAGCGCCTGAAAGACATGAATCGGCCGGACTTCCGCCTGGAGTGCTCCCGCTCCGTGGCCGAGCTGGTCGCACTGATGCAGGACGCCCGACTGATCGTCTCCAACGACTGCGGCCCTTCGCATATCGCGCAGGGGCTTTGCGTGCCCTACGTGGGCGTGTTCAACGAATCGAATCCCGAATGGTTCTGGGCGCGCGATTACACCCGCGACGTCGTGCCGGAAGCAGGATCGAAAGCGATCAATTCGATTCATCCGGGGCGCGTGTTCGAGGCGTGCATGGCGGTGCTGGCCCGATAGCAGTCTCACGCGGCCCGCCAATGAAAAACAGCCACCCGATCCGGGTGGCTGTTGTCTTTCGGCGTTCAGGGTGAGCGGGTCACCCCGGATGACTTGTCATCACACCCCGATCGGACCGCCGTCGGCACGGCGGATCACCACCGTCGACGAACGCGGGCGGACGACGCCCGTGGTGGCGGTGGTCGCATCTTCCGTGTCGTAGGCCGGCCAGTTCACCGGGTGCTGGATGTTCAGGAAGATGCTGGTGTAGTCCGGCGTGAAGGCAAAGCCCGTGACTTCGGCTTCGTTCGGGCCGACAAAGAAGCGGCGCAGGTCGGCCTGGTTGGTCGCGTTGATGGCGGGGCCCGTGCCGGTGCTGTCGGCCAGCGCGCCGGGAATCACGGCCAGCATCTGGTCGTTGGTCGCCTTGGCCACGTTGTTGTTGCGGCCGCCGTCGATGCCGTTGTCGGTTTGGATCCACAGGATGCCGCGCGGGTCGATGCCGATGCCGTCCGGGCTGGCCAGCTGGTTCAGCGTGGTCAGGCCGGAACGGTTGGTGTCGGCGTCGGCGCCGGCGTCGGAGCCAAACACGAAGATGTCCCACTTGAACTTGGTCGAGCCCGGCTCGTCGTGCCAGCGCACGATGTGACCGTTGACGTTGTTCAGGCGCGGATTGGCCGGGTTGGTGCCGCGGCTGGCGTTGCGGCTGGAGTTGTTCGTCAGCGTCAGGTAGATGTCGCCGTTGGTCGGGTGCGTGGCCGTCCATTCCGGGCGGTCCATCGGCGTGGCGCCGACGAAGTCCGCGGCGCCGCGGGTGTTGATGATGATGTTTTCGAGGCTGCCGAACTCATCGGCCAGCGTGCGGCCGCCGGCGCCCACGGTCGTGCCGGTGAGCGCGATCCATTGGCCCGTGCCATCGGCGTCAAAGCGCGCGACGTACAGCGTGCCCTTGTCCAGGTACTTCGCGCCCACCGCGAGACGATCGGTGCGCTCGGCGTCCTTCGGATCCCACACGGCTTCCGACACGAAGCGATAGATGTATTCAAAGCGCGAATCGTCGCCGCTGTAGAAGGCGAGCGGCTTGCCGGCTTCGGGCAGGCCGTAGGCGCAGCCTTCGTGCGCGAAGCGGCCGAGCGCGGTGCGCTTGGTGGCAATGCTGTTCTCGTTGTAGGGATCGATTTCGACCAGGTAGCCGAAGCCGTTGACCTCGTTGCGATAGTCCTGCGTGAAGTCGGCGCCGGTCTCGGTGATGTTGAAGCGCGCGAATTCGCCCTGGACTTCCAGCGGGTCGTTGGCGCCCGTTTCCCATTCGTAGCGGCCCTTGTCGTTCGGCACGCCGACGCGCTGCTGGTGCGCGGGACGCGTGCCGGTGTTCACGAAGCACGCGGCCCAGTTTTCTTCGGCCGTGATGTACGTGCCCCACGGGGTGTAGCCGTTGCCGCAGTTGTTGTTGGTGCCGCGCACCATCGTGCCGTTGGGCGAGTACGGGGTCTTGACCCAGTCCGTGCCGCCGACGGGGCCGGCCAGTTTCATCGGCGTGGCCGACGTGAAGCGGCGGTTGTAGCGCGAGTTGTGAACGATGGTCCAGCGGCCGTTCTCCAGGCGAACGTGCAGGATTGCGACGCCGTGCGCGTTGATTTCCTTGCGGATTTCCTCGATGGGGCGCTTGCCGGCGACGGTGGTCGCGCCGTTCGGGTGCAGCGCCTTCTGGTCGATGTATTCGTGGTTGACCGCCAGCAGGCCCTCGGTGGAGCTGCCGTTGATCGGGAAGAAGTGCATGCCGTCGTGGTGCATGCCGGTGGAGTTCAGCAAGTCAGTCGAGCTGTTGTTGCCGTTGCGGTCCCACGGATTCGCGTTGTCGTTGAACGGCGTGCCCCACGGTGCAAACACATGGGCGATGTAGCCGGCCGGCACGACACAGGCGTCGGTCATGGAGGTGGGCAGCGACTCGAAGCCCAGCTTGACCGGGGCCGGCGCCGGAGGCGTCTCCGTGCCGGGCTGTTCCGGCGCGGGGTTCTGGCCACCGTTGCCGGCATCGTCGTCATCGTCGTCGCTGCCATTACAGCCGGCAAGACCGAGGCTGGTCATCGTCGCGAACGCAGCGGCGATACCGCCGCGCATCACCATGCGGCGGGACATGTTCTTTTCGAGAATCTCGCTGAACGGGGTGCTCTTGCTGGGATTGCGGACGGTCTTGTCGGAGATGGACTTGCTCATTTGAACTCCTGGCTTTGGGTCTGATGCCCGATGGGGACGAGCAATACTAGAAGTCCGAAATGAAAGGTTAATGACAGATGACTGAAACCTGTTGCGCCTGCGCCATCTTGTCCAAAACAAAAGGCTGACGCCGCGTGCGCGAGCGTCAGCCTGTGGCTGCAAGGGGCGGGCGTGCTTACCGGTTTTCGTCGTCCATCGTCAGCGCGCCGTCCTTCATGATGCCTTGCGCGATTTCCTCGGCGGACTTGCCCGCAAAGCCATGCTCGCCTGCGGTGATGCGCAGGCTATCGCCGTCCAGCGGGCTCATCAGCGTGGCCGAGGACAGCAGAATGCCGTTTGCGCGGAACTGCACGCGCTGGCCCACGCGTTCGCGCGTGAAATCCGCCAGCGTCTTGACGCTGTCAGGCTTGAGCTTGATGTCGACGACGCGCGCGTTCGTGTGCGGATCGGCGCCGGGCGTGACCTGCTCGACCTGCAGGGTGACGGACTCGGCGTGGGCGGCGAAGGGCAGGGCGGCGGCGAGCGCCGCGGCCAGTGCGCTGGCCAGAACAGGATGTCGCATTGATGGCATGGGGACGCTCCTTCTGATGGACGACGCTCCATCCTATACGGATCGTGGCAGACGGGGATGACCGTCTGATATATTCCTGACGAAATTTTGCCGGCGTGCGCCACGCTGGCGCCGGTGAGGAGTGACCATGATTGCACGCGCCACCTGTCTGTTGTCCATCGCCCTGCTGGCCGGTACCGCGCAGGCCGGCTCCGCGCCTGCATCGCTGTCGTGCATATCAGAGAGCGGCAAGGTGGCGTTGAAGGGCGACATTCCTTCGCCGTCTTCCGAAGAACTGGCGCTGACGCTGACCTATGCGACGGCCACGCTGTCGTTCACGTCGGATGAGGCGCCCGGTTATGTCGTCGCCAATTTCCCGCAGTCGGTGTTCACGCTGATCGCGCCGACGGATGGACAGGCGCTGACGCTGTACGCGTTACCGTCCACCGTGGCCGTGAAAAAGACGGCTGATGGCGACATGGCCGGCACGTTCCAGGCCCGGCTGCTGGGTCCGCGTCCCGGCGGCAAGGCGGCCAGCGGTTATCCGGCGCCGCTGCAAGCCACGTTGAACTGCGACTACCGGTATTCGCTGTAAACCGCGCGCCGGCGTCATCAACCCTTCCTCGTTTTGCGTGAAGCTGCCGGATTTGACGGGCGGGATGCCGCGCGCCCACAATCGGCCGAACGACCACCCGCAGGCGGATCTTCGATTTCCGCCGCCACCATCCCGGAGGAACATCCCATGGCAGACGCTGACCCCAAAACCCAGACACCAACCCAGGCGGAAACCCAGGCGCTGTTCGACCAAGGTCTGGAACTGCGCCGTGAAGTGCTCGGCGCCGACTATGTGGATGGCTCGATCGCGCGCGCCAACGATTTTATGATGGCGTTCCAGCACATTACGACCGAATGGTGCTGGGGCTACACCTGGGGCCGCCCCGGGCTCGAGAAGAAGACGCGCAGCATGCTCAACCTTGCCATGCTGACGGCGCTGAACCGGCCCGCCGAGATCAAGCTGCACGTCAAGGGTGCGCTGAACAACGGTGTGACGGTCGAGGAAATCAAGGAGATCCTGCTGCAGGCCACGGTCTATTGCGGCATTCCCGCGGGCCTGGACGCTTTCAAGGTGGCCAACCAGGTGCTGGAAGAGGAAGGCGCGTTCAAGGCGCAGCAGGGATGACTCGCCCCGGCACTGGGCCGGCGCGCCCTTGAAGCTGGGGAAAAACTGAAAGCGGCGGGAAGAACGGCGGATTTCACGCGGTTCTTTCCTGCTTGCCCGCATCGGGAGCGGGCTATGATGACTTGTAATCCGATGTGTTACAACTACAAAAATTTTGAAATAAACGGCACATGTTTCGCTGCGGGCTTGCGCGCACGGCGAGACTGCGTCTGACATCACGCGTTTGCGCCTTGGGCGCTGACGCATTTTCCGGCATAGTTTGTGACGGCAAGGCCCGGCCGGGTTCCGTCGCGATAGCAGTATGGCTACACAAACGCAGTTTCCCGCTCCCACGCGCGTGATCGCTGCCTTCGACTTCGACGGCACGCTCACTCAGCGCGACACATTCATTCCCTTCCTGGCCCATCTGTCGTGGGTCGGCTTGCTGGCGGCGTTCGTGCGGACCGCGCCGGCGCTGACGGCGTTCGCGCTGCGTCTACGCAGCAACGAAGACGCCAAACAGTCGCTCTGCCGCGCCGCGCTGCGCGGGCGCTCGCGCACCGAGCTGGCCCGCATCGCCCGCGCGTGGGTGCACACCATTCCGCTGCGGCCCGCGCTCATCGAGCGGCTGCGCTGGCACCAGCAGCGCGGCGACCGCTGCGTGCTGGTCAGCGCCTCGCCCGACATCTACCTCGACGACGTGGCCCGCTACCTCGGGTTCGACGACCTCATCTGCACGCGCATGGCGGTCGATGCGCAGGGCCGTCTGACCGGCGACTTTGACGGACACAACTGCTGGGGCCCTGAAAAGTTGCGGCGCCTGACCGAGCGCTACGGCGGTCCGGACCAATATGAACTGCACGCCTACGGCGACAGCCGCGGCGACCAGTGGCTCATCGACGCGGCCCAACATGCCTGGTACCGCGGGCAGGCGGTCAAACCATGAGGTCGCTGATTTCCCTGCTGCGTCCGCAGCAATGGCTGAAAAACGGCTTCGTGCTGATCGGCCTGATTTTCAGCCACGGATGGACGAACCCCGCGCTGGTGTTTGCCGTGGGCGTGGGCTTTGTCGCGTTCTGCCTCGCGTCCAGCGCGGTCTATGTCCTGAACGACTATCACGACCGCGCCGCCGATGCGGCGCATCCCAAGAAGCGGCTGCGCGCCATTGCCAGCGGACGGGTCGGCCTGCCCGCCGCCCGCGCGCTGATCGTCGTGCTGTTTGGCTCGGCGCTCGGCCTGCCGCTCGTGTGCGGGCTCTGGCCCGTGGCGCTGGCCGTGGCCGGCTATCTGACCCTGAACATTGCATACACCCTGAGCCTCAAGCACAAGGTGCTGGTCGATGTGTTCTGTATTGCTGCGGGCTTCATGATCCGCCTGGCTTGCGGCACCTTTGCGGTGGGCATCATCCCGTCGCGCTGGATGCTGCTGTGCAGTTTCATGCTGACCCTGTTCCTGGGTTTTGCCAAACGGCGTGCCGAGATCGCGTCGGCGCCTCTCGATGCCCCGGCATCGCAAGGCAGCACGCGCACCGTGCTGCGCCACTATTCGCCGCAGCTGCTGGACATCCTGGTGGGCATCACCGCCAGCACGACGCTGCTGGCGTATGGCCTCTATACGGTGGACGACATCACCGCCGCGTTGCACGGCACGCAGCATCTGATCGTCACGCTGCCCATCGTCACCTTCGGCGTCTTCCGGTATATCTACTTGCTGTACAAGGGCGGATCGGGCGAAGAGCCGGGCCGCGATCTGCTCGCCGACAACCAGATCCGCCTTGCGGTGCTGGCCTGGGTGGCGGTGGTGGTTTTGCTGGTAAGGACGTAGACATGGCATATCTTTGGCTGATCCTCAGCGGGGCCTGCAGCGTGGTGGCCAGCGTGGCGCTCAAGGCGGCGGGGTCCGCCGCAGCCCACGGACCCACGCCATCCTTGCTGACGCAGGCGCTGCCCTATGCGGGCGCCATCGGCGCGTACGGCCTGGGCTTTGGTTTCTACGCGCTGGCGCTGCGCCAGCTCGATCTGACGCTGGCGTATCCGCTGATGGTGGCTTGCGCGATCGCGGGCGTGTTCGTCTACGGCCTGCTGTCCGGCACGGAGACCATCACGGCCATGCGGATGGCGGGCGCGGCGTTCATCGCCGTCGGCGTCTTCCTGGTCTCGAAGTAGGCGCAGCCATGCAACGCCTGTTTCAAAGCGCGTGGTATCGCGGGTTCCTGCTGTGCTGCGCCTACGTCGTCGTGGCGGCCGCTGTGATGAACGGGTTCTACACCAAGTGGCGGCTCAACGACGGCCATGCGGCGCTCGGGCTGTCGCAGATGGTCGAGGGCACGGCCCACCGTCCGTATGTGTATCGGCAGTTCGTGCCCGCGCTGGCCAACGGCATCCAGGCGTTGCTGCCGCCGGCCACCGTGGCGCGCCTGTCCGAGCGTCTGGCCGAACCTCGGCGCGTGAACAGCCGTTCGGGTCTGGCGATGCGCTATCCGGCGTCCGAGGCCCTGCTGCCGGCGGTCACCTTGCGCTACCACCTCGTCTACTACCTGACGTTTGCCGCGCTGTTGGCTTCGCTGTTCGTCATGCGCCGCGTGGCGCAGCAGGCGGGGGCGGGTGCGGTGGCCGCGACGGCAGCGCCTGCGGTCCTGGCGATGATGGTGCCGTTCTTTTTGACCGAGGGCGGCTACTTCTACGATTTCGTCGAACTGCTGTTCATCATGAGCGCCGTGCTGCTGGCGCTGGGCGCGTCGCGCCAGACGCCGGTCCGGCTTTGCGCGCTGGCGGCGCTGGCGGGGCTGGCGACGTGGAACAAGGAAGCCTTCTTCTTTTTCACGCCCGCCCTGTACCCGCTCTTGCGGCGCAACCTGCCGCGCCTGCCGGCGGCGGGCGTCGTGACGGTGCTGCTGCTGGTGAGCGGTTGCGTCTATCTGGCGCTGCGCATGCGTTACGCGGGCAATCCCGGCTCCACCGTGGATTTCCAGCTGTGGGACAACCTGCGCTACTACGTTGACCCCCGTAACTGGCTGCTTACCGAGAACACCTATGGCGTTCTGCTGCCGCGCGGCTTCAGTCTCTTCAGCATCCTGGCGTTCGCGGGCATCGCCATCAATGGCTGGCCGCGGCTGCCAGATGCCCTGCGCGGGCACGCGAAGCTGGCGCTGGCCATCAACGTGCCGCTGTTCCTGTTGTTTTGTTCGCCCGGCGAAATGCGCAATCTGAGCATGCTGTATCCGGCGCTGCTGTGCCTGCTGGCGCTGGCGCTGGCAAAGTGGCTGGGGCCGCAGACCGCGCCCCAACCGGCCGTCTCCCTGGAAGTCCGATGATCCGTTTTTTCAATAGCGTGGGCTACCGCCGATTCCTGTTGGCGATGCTCTATGTCATGGTCGCCGCGGCGGCCTTCAATGGGTTCTATACCAAGTGGCGCCTGAACGACGGGCACGGCCCGCATTCGCTGGCGTCCATGGTCGACGGCACCGCGTACCGGCCTTACGTGTACCGCCAGTTCGCGCCGGCCATCGCCAATGGCATTCAAGACCTGATGCCGGCCGCGACCGTCGAGCGACTGTCCGAGCGGCTGACCGACCCGCGCCGTGTGAACAGCCGGTCAGGACTGGCCATGCGTTTTCCCGCGTCGGAAGCGATGCAGGCGCCTGTGACGCTGCGCTATCACATCGTCTATTACCTGACCTTCCTGGCGCTGCTCGGCTCGCTGTTCGCCATGCGGTCGGTGTGCCTGCGGGCGGGCGCCAGCGCAGCCGCCGCCACCGCGGCGCCGCTCGTCATTGCGTTGCTGCTGCCGTTCTTTCTGACCGAAGGCGGCTTCTTCTACGACTTCTTCGAAGTGCTGTTCATGGCATGCGCGATTCTGCTTGCCTGGCGCATCCCGGTCGAACGCCCCGTGCGCGCGGCCGGGCGGCTGGGCCTGCTGGCCGTTGTTGCCGCAATGGCCACCTGGAACAAGGAGGCGTTCTTCTTCTATGTCGTCACGCTGTATCCCATTCTTCGGCTCAGCCTGCCGCGCCTCAAGGCTGCAACCGTCGTGGCGGGGCTCGTGTTCGTCTGCGGCTGCGTGTATCTGGCGCTGCGCGTGCGCTACGCCGGCAATCCGGGCGGTGCGGTGAGTTTTCAGCCGGGCGCGAATTTCTTCTACTTCCTGGACCCCGGCAACTGGTTCCGCACCGAAAGCACCTACGGCGTCGCGCTGCCCAAAGGGCTGAGCGCCGTGATGGTGTTGATGATCGCGGGCGTGGCCGTCACCGGCTGGCGCCTGCTGCCCGCGCCGTTCCGGTTGCACGTGCTGATGGCGCTGGCGGTCAATGTGCCGCTCTTTCTGCTGTTCGCCGCCGAGGGCGAGGCGCGCAACTTGAGCATGCTGTATCCATCGCTGCTGGTGCTGATGGCAATGGCCTTGACGGCCTGGATGAACACCGCCGCGCCGACCGCGGCGGGCGTTGATCGCGCGCAAGCGTAATCGGCGGTGCGCGGGTTTACCCCATACCCGCTCATCGCCAAAATTTGTATGATGACCCGATAACTTCTATTCAAGAGACATCGTCGTCATGCCTGCTTCGCCGCGTCTGCTGTTCGTTGCCCGTCCCTGCCGCCCGGGGACATTCCATGACTGAAGAAGCCCGCATCCGCGAAGAAATCTGCACCATCGGCGCAAGCCTCTATGCGCGCGGCTATACCGTCGGCGCGGCCGGAAACATCAGCGCCCGGCTGGACGAAGGATGGCTCATCACACCCACCGACGCCTGCCTGGGCCGGCTGGATCCCGCCGAGCTGGCCAAGGTCGATCTGGACGGCAACTGGGTCGCCGGCGGCAAGCCATCCAAGACCTTGCTGCTGCATCAGGGCATCTACCGCGCCAGCCCGGATTCCCGTGGCATCGTGCATACGCACTCCACCCATCTGGTCGCGCTGACGCTCGCGGGCGTGTGGCGTCCGGACGAGGTATTGCCGCCGATCACGCCCTATCAAGTCATGAAGGTGGGTCGCATCCCGTTGATCGGCTATCGCCGTCCGGGCGATCCGCAGGCGGCAGCCGAAGTCGCCGCCGTGGCGGGGCAGGTGCGCGGCGCCTTGTTCGAGCGGCTGGGCCCGGTGGTCTGGGAAAAGTCGGTGTCCCACGCGTCGTTTGCGCTCGAGGAACTGGAAGAAACCGCCCGCCTGTGGCTGATGACTCAGCCGCGTCCCGAGCCGCTGACGGACGAGGCCATCGAGACCCTGCGCGCCACGTTCGGCGCCCGCTACTGATCCGCTTTTTCGTACAAAGCCTGCCGGCCGCGACAGCGCGGATCAAGGCGGCGCATTCTTGATGGAGACTGGTAATGCCCCCGATGGAACTGGCGTCCCACGCCGCGCCTGCGGCTTCGTCGCCGCCCGAGTCCCGCGAAACCGCTCGCGCGTATGCCAAGGTGTTCTGGCGGCTGGTGCCGTTCCTGATGCTTTGCTATGTCATCGCCTACCTGGACCGCGTCAACGTCGGCTTCGCCAAGCTGCAGATGTCGCAGGACCTGGGCTTCAGTGAAACCGTTTTTGGTCTGGGCGCCGGCGTTTTCTTCATTGGCTACTTCCTGTTCGAAGTGCCCAGCAATCTGCTGATGCACCGGCTGGGGGCGCGCATCTGGATCGCGCGCATCATGATCACCTGGGGCATTCTGTCGGGCATGTTCATGTTCGTCGAAACCCCGACGGGCTTCTACATCCTGCGCTTCCTGTTGGGGCTGGCCGAAGCCGGGTTCTATCCCGGCGTGATCCTGTACCTGACCTACTGGTACCCGGCCCACCGCCGCGCAAAGATCATCGCGCTGTTCATGTCGGCCATCCCCGTGGCGGGCATCTTCGGCAATCCGCTGTCCGGCTGGATCATGGAGGCCTTTCATGGCATGCACGGCTTGCAGGGCTGGCAATGGATGTTCCTGATCGAGGCCGTGCCGGCGCTGGTGATCGGCGTGGTCACGGTGATGTATCTGGACAATGGCATCGCCAGCGCCAAATGGCTGAGCGACGACGAAAAGAAGCTGCTGACGCGCGAGATCGAGCAGGACCAGAAGGAGACAGGCACGCAGAAGCATTCGCTGCGCGCGGTGTTCGCCGACAAGCGCGTGTGGTGGATGTGCCTGATCTACTTTGCCTTCGTCGCCGGCCAGTATGGCTTGACGTTCTGGATGCCCACGCTGATCAAGTCCACGGGCGTGACGGGGGCGTTCAACATCGGCCTGCTCAGCGCCATCCCCTTCCTGTGCGCCATCGTCGTGATGAACCTGCTGGGCCATTCCGCGGACCGCCGGCGCGAGCGCCGCTGGCACCTGATCGTGCCGGCGCTGGCGGGCGCCGTAGGCTTCTCGGCGGCGGCTTCTTTCGCCGACAACACCGTGGTGTCGCTGGTGTTCCTGTCCATGGCGGCCGCGGGCGTGCTGACCTGCGCACCGCTGTTCTGGTCGCTGCCGACCGCGTTTCTGTCCGGCACGGCCGCGGCCGCCGGCATCGCCATCGTCAACTCCGTGGGCAACCTGGCCGGCTTTGCCAGCCCCTACATGATCGGCTACCTGAAGGACCTGACCAGTTCCACTGCGTCCGGCATGTACGTGCTGGCGGGCGTGCTCGTCATTGGCGCCATCGCGGTCTGGTTCACGCCGGCCAAGCTGGTCAACCGCTAGCGCGGCGTCCGCAATCACCTCAGCATCAAAGGAACCGACATGCCGCGCCTGGCCGCAAACCTCAGCATGATGTACACGGAACATCCCTTCCTGGAGCGCTTCGCCGCCGCGGCGCATGACGGGTTCACGGGGGTGGAATTCCTGTTTCCCTACGATTTCACGGCGGCCGAGATCCGATCGCGCCTGGATGCGCACGGCCTGACGCAGGCCCTGTTCAATGCGCCGCCGGGTGACTGGGCGGCGGGTGAGCGCGGCATCGCATCGCTGCCCGGACGCGAAGACGAGTTCAAGCGCGGACTGGACCAGGCGCTGGAATACGCCGCGGTGCTGGGCAACCGCCATCTGCACGTGATGGCAGGCCTGATCCGTCCCGACCAGGATCACGCGGCGCACCGGGATGTCTACGTCAGGAACCTGGCGCTTGCCGCGCGCACGGCCGCCACCGCTGGCGTGACCGTGGTGATCGAACCCATCAACACGCGCGATATTCCCGGCTTTTTCCTGAACCGGCAGGACGACGCGCAGGCCATTCGTCACGACGTGGGCGCGGACAACCTGAAGGTGCAGTTCGACATCTACCACTGCCAGATCGTCGAAGGCGACATCGCCGTGAAGCTCGAACGCGATATGCCCGGCATTGGCCACATCCAGATTGCGGGCGTGCCAGACCGTCACGAACCCGATCTGGGTGAACTGAACTACCCGTACCTGTTCCAGCGTATCGACGCGTTGGGCTATCAAGGCTGGATCGGCTGCGAATACCGCCCGCGCGCCGGAACGTCCGAAGGCCTGGGCTGGGCCCAACCCTATCTCACCCATCGTTGAGCATTCCATCATGAAGATACTGATCACCGGCGGCGCCGGATTCCTGGGCCAGCGGCTGGCGCGCAAACTGCTCGAGCGCGGCACGCTGTCGCTGGAAGGCGGCAAGCCCCAGACCATCACGCAAATCGATCTGCTGGACGTCGTGAAGGCGGATCTGCAGGACCCGCGCGTACGGTCGCTGGAGGGCGACATTGCCGACCCGGCGGTGCTGCGGCAAGCCATCGATACCGAGACGCGCGCCATTTTTCATCTGGCCGCCATTGTCAGCGGACAGGCGGAGGCGGACTTCGACCTGGGCATGCGCATCAATCTGGACGCCTCGCGCGCGTTGCTGGAAACCTGCCGCGCGCTGGGCCACAAGCCTCGCGTCATTTTCACCAGCTCCGTGGCGGTGTATGGCGGCAATCTGCCCGACACGGTGCGCGACGACACCGCGCTCAATCCGCAATCGTCCTACGGCACGCAGAAGGCCATCGCCGAACTGCTGCTGGCCGACTACACGCGGCGCGGGTTCGTTGATGGCCGTGTGCTGCGCCTGCCGACCATCAGCGTGCGTCCCGGCCGCCCGAACGCCGCGGCGTCGTCGTTCGCCAGCGGCATCATCCGCGAACCCCTGAATGGCGAACCAGCCGTGTGCCCGGTTGGCGCGGACACGCGGCTGTGGCTGCTGTCGCCGCGTGGCGCGATCGCTGCCTTGATCGCGGGCTGCGAGCTGGATGCCGACGCGATGGCGGACCGGACGCCGATCAACCTGCCTGGCGTGTCAGTCACGGCGGCCGAGATGGCGCAGGCCTTGCGCGAGGTCGCGGGCGACGAGGTTGCCGACCGCATCAGCTGGCAGGCGGACGCGCGTGTCGAGCGCATCGTCGGCAGTTGGCCGGGGCGTTGGGACACGTCGCGCGCCGCCCGCCTGGGCCTGACGGGCGATGGCAGTTTTGCCGACATCGTCCGCGCCTACATGGCCGACGACCTGAAGCGTTGAGTCGCCGCCTTTCCCTTTTGCATCCCGCTTCCGGACAACGAACGACATGAGCAATTCCACACAAACACCGCGCCGCGTTGGCGTCATCGGCCTGGGCGCGATGGGCGCAGGCATTGCCCAGAGCCTGCGCCGCGCCGGGCACGCGGTCCACGTGTACGACATTCGCGCCGACGCCGCGGCGGCCTTCGCGGCGCAGGGCGGCGTGGCGTGCGCCAGCCTGGCGGACATGGCGCAGGCCTGCGAGATCGTGGTCAGCGTGGTCGTCAACGCGCCGCAGACCGAGTCGGTGCTGTTCGGCGACGGCGGCCTTGCCGCGGCGCTGCGGCCCGGGTCGGTATTCGTCATGTGCTCTACCGTGGACCCCAACTGGTCCGTGGCATTGGAAGGGCGCCTGGCCGAGCAGGGCATCCTGTATCTGGACGCGCCCATCTCCGGCGGCGCGGCCAAGGCGGCCGCCGGCCAGATGACCATGATGACCGCCGGCAGCGCGGCCGCGTACGAGGCTTGCGGGTCAGTGCTGGAATCGATGGCGGGAAAGGTCTATCGGCTGGGCGACCGCGCGGGCGCGGGAAGCAAGGTCAAGATCATCAACCAGTTGCTGGCCGGCGTGCACATCGCGGCCGCTGCCGAGGCCATGGCGCTGGGCCTGCGCGAAGGCGTGGACGCCGATGCGTTGTACGAGGTCATCACGCACAGCGCGGGCAACAGCTGGATGTTCGAGAACCGCATGCCCCACGTGCTGGCGGGCGACTACACGCCGTTGTCCGCAGTGGACATCTTCGTGAAGGACCTGGGGCTGGTGCTGGATACCGCAAGACATACCCGGTTCCCGCTGCCGCTCGCGTCCACCGCGCACCAGATGTTCATGCAGGCGTCGTCGGCCGGCCATGGCCGGGAAGACGACAGCGCGGTGATCAAG
This sequence comes from Achromobacter animicus, assembly GCF_040775605.1. Classification (NCBI taxonomy): domain Bacteria; kingdom Pseudomonadati; phylum Pseudomonadota; class Betaproteobacteria; order Burkholderiales; family Alcaligenaceae; genus Achromobacter; species Achromobacter animicus. Next base: position 5,740,315 of record NZ_JAYGJK010000001.1, on the reverse strand, counting down.
ATTTTCCCGGGCATTTCCCTGCCGGAGGCCAAATGACGATCAAGCTGGGCTGCATCGCCGACGATTTCACGGGCGCCACCGATCTGGCAAACAATCTGGTCCGCGCGGGCATGCGCACGGTGCAGACCATCGGTACGCCGGGCGAGCCGCTGCGGGACGACGCGGACGCTGTGGTGGTCGCGTTGAAGACCCGCACGCTGCCGCCCGACGAGGCCATCGCGCAATCGCTCGCAGCGCTGCAGTGGCTGCGTGCGCAAGGGGCCGAACAGATCTACTTCAAGTACTGCTCCACGTTCGACAGCACAACGCAGGGCAATATCGGGCCGGTCACGGATGCGCTGATGACGAACCTGGATACCGCTTTCACCATCGCGACGCCGGCGTTTCCCGACAACAAGCGCACCGTGTTCAAGGGTTATCTGTTCGCGGGCGACGTGCTGCTCAACGAATCCGGCATGCAGCATCACCCGCTCACGCCGATGACCGACCCCAACCTCGTGCGGGTGCTGGCGGCGCAAACGTCGCGCAAGGTGGGCTTGATCGATTACAGCGTGGTCGCGCGCGGCACCGCCGCCATTCGTGAACGCATCCAGGAACTGATGTCGCAGGGCATCGAGATCGCCATCGTCGACGCCGTATCCAACGACGACCTGCTGGCACTGGGCCCGGCGCTGCACGGCATGCCGCTGGTGACGGCCGGTTCCGGTGTGGCCATCGGATTGCCCGGCAACTGGGGGCTGTCGGCCACGGGTTCCGCCGGCGTGGTGCGCGCACAAGGCTTGCAGGCCGTCGTGGCGGGCAGTTGCTCCGCCGCGACGAATGCGCAGGTGGCGGCCTTCATTGAAAGCGGCCGGCCCGCGCTGGCGCTGGATCCCATGAAGCTGGCCGCCGGCGAGGACGTGGCGGGGCAGGCGCTGGCCTGGGCCGAGCCGCGCATGCAGGACGGCCCGGTGCTCATCTATTCCACGGCGCAACCTGACGCCGTCAGGCAAACCCAGGGCGCGCTGGGCGCGAGCCAGGCGGGCGCCATGATCGAAGCGGCAATCGCGCGCATCGCAGCCGGATTGGTGGAGCGCGGTGTGCGGCAATTGATCGTGGCCGGCGGCGAGACCTCGGGCGCGGTGGTGCAGGCGCTGGGCTTGGAGCAGATCACGATCGGCGACCAGATCGATCCGGGCGTGCCGTGGTGCGCCGGTTATGCGCCGGTTGCGCAGGCCGACATCAGCATCGCGCTGAAGTCCGGCAACTTCGGCAGCCGGGATTTTTTCACGAAGGCGTTTCGCTAGCGGCCTGTGCAGGCCGGGGCGGTGCGGTCCGGGGCGGTGCAGTCCGCGGCGGTGTAGTCCGGTACAGCGCTTCAGTCCGGCTCAGCGGTGTGCCTGGCTCAACCGCTTGGCGGCATTGACCATGTGAATGCGGGCGGCTTCCCGGGCGCCTTCCACATCCTTGCGCCGGATGGCTTCGACGATGGCGATGTGTTCCTGCAATACGTCGCGCATCAGATTTGCATGGCGCGCCTCGTTGCCGCGGGTGACGCGTGTGGCGGCTTCCAGGAACTGGCTGACGAACGCAAGGGTGGTCAGAAAGTACGGGTTGCCGGTGGCGCGCGCAATGCTGCGGTGAAAGGCCACATCTTCCTTCACGCCATCTCCGCCGTTGTCCACGGCCTGCGAGATCGCAGCCAGCGCCGCGTCGATCTCCACCATGTCCTGCTTCTTGCGGCTGGCGGCGGCTTGCGCCGCCACTTCGGTTTCCAGGGCGCGGCGCAGATCCACGATATGCAGCACGGCCTCCAGCGACGAGAGCTCGGCCGCGTCGATTCGCAGCGCCCGGTTGCCGGTGTGCCCGGTGACGAAGACGCCGCTGCCTTGCCGGGCTTCGACCACGCCATCCTGGCGCAGCCGCGAAACGGCTTCGCGGATCACCGTGCGGCTGACGCCAAACTGTTCGGCCAGCGCGGATTCCGTGGGCAGCTTTTCACCGGGCAGCACGCGTCCTTCGTCGATCTCGGCGAGCAGACGTTTGGCGACCGTGTCGGTCAAGGTGGGAACAGCGGGAAGTCGGGGAAACGCCATGGACGGGGAGTGGGGGGAGAAACAAAAAGGCCCGTCTCGACGTCATCGGCGGGGCCATCGGCAATAGTAACCCGGTCTATCGGCGCGTTCGCCTAGGTGCCGTCGGCATGCGCTGCCTGCGCGTCCAGGAGGCAATTCATGAAGCATTGCGCGGCCGGCGTTGGGGGCGAGTCGGCACGCGTCAGGACCGACACGCGCGCCGCGGGCAGCGGATGATCCAGACGGACCATGCGTAACCCGCGCGGCAGCAACTGATGATCGAAAAGATTGCGCACGAAGATGCCCAGCGCGTCGCTCTCCGCAATGATCGCCAGCGCCACCGCGATGGACTGGCAGGGAATCACGTCGCGCGGGGGCGGCAACCCATGCGCATCGAACGCCAGCCGCAGCAGGTTCGCGGGGGCTTGAATATTGCCCGGCAGCAGCCATAGCGCATCGTGCAGCTCGGCCAGCGTGCGCGCACCGCGCAGCGGATGGCCCGCGCGTGCGCCCACCGCCAGCGGCAGCGTGAACAGCGTGGTCCGCGCAAACCCGTCGTCGATGTCGCCGTCGTATTCGGTCTGCACCAGGAAGTCGTAGCGGCCGGATTCCAGCTGCTCGTGGCTGTAGGGCGGCGCGACTTCATTGAAGGCCACCGAAACGCGCGGCATGCGTGCGCGAAACGCGGCCAGCGCGGCGGGCAGGACCGTCAGCGCCGCGGAACTGATGGCCAGGTTCAGCGTTCCGCCTTCGCCGTCGCGCATCTGGCCGATCTCCTCTTGCGCCTTGCGGGCTTCCTGCAGGATCAGCACGGCGCGCTTGTATAACGCTTCCCCATAAGTGGTCAGTTCCACGCCCTTGACGCTGCGGCGCACCAGCTCCGCGCCCACGCTCTGCTCCAGCTCCCGCAGGCTGCGGGTGGCGGCGGGCTGGGTGACAAAGAGCGCCCGCGCCGCGGCACGGATGCTGCGATGCTCGGCAATCAGCACAAAGGCGCGGAGTTGGCGCAGGTTCATAGGCAAGTCGTTCCGGATTGGGCGGGCAGGGCTATAAGCAAAAGTGCTCATCGCGACAAAAATACTGTCTTTTGCTTATCGTGCGCCATCCGTATATTCACGGCGGTGGGGCGCGCAACGCGATCCGGACGCACGGACCGGCGGCCCCGCACCGGACATCAAGGGGAAAACAATGTCTATTGCCATCGCCGCAGGCGGCCCAGGGTTGTACACGCCGTCGATGCGCCGCCGCGTCATTGCCGGCACCACCATCGGCAACGCGCTCGAGTTCTTCGACTTCACCGTCTTCACGTTCCTGATGCTGGTCATCGGGCCGCTCTTCTTTCCCGCGGCGTCCGGCTACGGCCAGTTGCTGCTGACCACCGCCACCTTCGGCGTGGGCTTTCTGATGCGGCCCGTGGGCGGCATGCTGATCGGCTCGTACGCGGACCGGCACGGCCGCCGCGCGGCCATGACGCTGACGCTTTGGCTGATGGGCCTGGGCTGTGCGCTCATCGCCGTGGCGCCGACCCACGCGCAGATGGGCGTGCTTGGACCCGTGCTGATGGTGCTGGCGCGGCTGATCCAGGGCTTCGCGGCGGGCGGCGAGGTCGGCGCCTCGACCACGCTGCTGGTGGAACACGCGCCGCCCGGCAAGCGCGGCTTCTATTCGAGCTGGCAGTTCGGCAGCCAGTCGCTCGGCGTGATGCTGGGCGCGCTGACCGTGGCGATCCTGACGGCGGCGCTGACTAAGGAAGAAATGCAGGCCTGGGGCTGGCGGGTGCCGTTCGTGATCGGCATTCTGACGGTGCCGGTGGGCGCCTACATCCGCCGCAATCTGGAGGAAACGCTGGAACCCGCGCCTGCCGCCGGCGCCAGAACCACCGCCGCCGGCCACCAGCCGCTGCGGCGCGCCTTTGCCGACCACAAGCTCACGATCGTCAAGGGCATCCTGCTCGTGATCGGCGGCATGGTGTGCGCGCAGATCATCGGCTTCTACATGCCGGCTTACGCCACCAAGGAACTCGGCCTTCCGGCCACGTCCACGCTGTTTGCCAGTGTCGTGCTGGGCGCGATCGGTTTCGCGCTGGCGCCGTTCGTCGGCATGCTGGCGGACCGCGTGGGGCGCAAGCGGGTGATCCTCTGGTCGCGCGCCGTGACGGTCTGCGTGCTGCTGCCGTGCTTCCAATGGCTGGTGTCGGCGCCCAGCACCGGGCGGCTGATGACGGTCATCGCCCTGCTGGCCGTGCTGCTGGCGCTGCAGACCGCGCCCGTCATCACGATGCTGCCCGAACTGTTCCCGAAGGCCGTGCGCACCACGGGCATGTCCGTGGTGTACGGTCTGGGCATCTCGGTCTTCGGTGGCTTTGCGCAATTCTTCGTGACCTGGCTGCTGCACGTGACCGGCAACCCGATGGCGCCCGCGTGGTACTTGATGGTCACCGTGACGCTTTCCACCGTGGTGCTGTTCTGGATTCAGGACCGTACCGGCCATGACATCGACAGCCAGGAGCCCTGACATGCAATCCGTTGACCGCTACTTTTCCAGCAGCTACGCCCAGGCGCGCGAACGCTTCCTGGCGGCCGCCGCGCCGCTGGCTACGCAGGTTGCGTCGTACGGCATCGCGGCCGTGGGCAGCCAGGGCGAGCCGCTGGCCACCGACGTGGCGCTGATCGGCGATGCCGACGCCCAGCGGCTCCTGATCGTGACGTCGGCCACGCACGGCGTGGAAGGCTTCTGCGGTTCGGGTTGCCAGCTTGCGCTGCTGGATGACGCGCCGATGCTGGAGCGCGCTCGGCAGGCGGGCGTGGCGCTGCTGCTGGTGCACGCCGTGAACCCGTACGGTTTCTCGTGCATTGCGCGCACGGACGAAGGCAACGTCGACCTGAACCGCAATGCCCAGCCCTTCGACGGCCGCGCGCTCCCGGCCAATCCGGGCTATGGCGAGATCCACGAGCTGCTGTTGCCGCAGGAATGGCCGCCCACCGATCAGAACCGCCAGGCCATCGCCCGCCATATCGAAACGCACGGCTTGGCCGCCACGACGCAGGCGGTGTCGCGCGGCCAGTACACGCATCCGGATGGCCTGTTCTATGGCGGCGCGGGGCATTCGCCGTCGCTGCTGACCCTGCGCGACATCCTGCGGACCCACGCCAGCCGCCACGCGCACATCGGCTGGATCGACGTGCACACGGGCCTGGGGCCGCGCGGCCACGGCGAGAAGATCTACGCCGGCCAGCGTGACGACACGGAAGTGGCGCGCGCGCGGCAGTGGTGGGGCAGCGACATCGCCGTGCCGTATCAAGGCAGCTCGGCCTCGGTGGACATCACGGGCCATCTCGCGGGTCTCATCTACGACGCCTGCCCCGAGTCGGAACCGACATTGATGGCGCTGGAGTTCGGCACCAAGCCTTGGGACGAGGTGGTGCACGCGCTGCGGGGACGCAATTGGCTGCGCGCGCATCCCGACGCCAGCGATGCCTTGCAACAGGACATATTGCAGGCCACACGCGACGCGTTTTACTGCGGCCAGGAAGACTGGCAAGGCATGGTGCTGGGCCAGAGCCGCGTGGCGGTGCTGCAAGCGGTGTGCGGCCTGCAGGCTGCCGGGTAGCAGCGCGCCGGGTGGCGGGTAGCACCTGCGGCGGCGTTGCGCCGCAGTGGGTTGCACCGTCATCGGAGCTACCGCAGGGATAACCCGCGAGTTTTGGCGCGACGTGGGTTATCCCTACTTGAGCGGTGCAGCAACCCGTCGATATGCTTTGGTTAACCGTAGAGACCGCAGAGTCTTCGGAGGAGTTTCAAACCAAGCCGGCAGTTGCTGAAAGGAACCGGATTTGCATAGTGCGCCTCCTTTGGACTCAGCCATCGCAGCCTCGCGGGAAAAGCCATTGCGCGTGATCCCGTGGGCCACGTGGCTGCACCGCGTTTTCGTGGTTCTCATGTATGCGTTCATGCTCAGCCCCATCGTGCTGGTGGTCTGGCTGAGCTTTTTCAAGGACGCCATCCTCTATTTCCCGCCATCGGGCTACACGCTCTCCTGGTACGTCAAGGCGTGGGAAAACCCCGCGTTCGCCAACGGCTTCATCTTCAGCCTGCAAGTGTCGCTGGTGGCCGCGTTCATCGGCGTGACGATGGGCGTGCTGGCGGCGGTGGCCATTGCGCGTTACCGCTTCAGTGGCAGCAAGGGCGTCAACACGCTGCTGCTGTCGCCGCTGCTGATCCCCGGCATTGTCGCGGGCGTGGCCGTCTATCTCTTTTACCTGCGCGCTGAAAACGTGCTGGATCAGGATCTGGTCGGCACGTTCGGCGGCCTGGTCATTGCGCACGTGTGCCTCACCATCCCGTGGACCGTGCGGCTTGTGACGGCGGGCATGGCCGGGCTGGACGGCTCCATCGAGGAAGCCGCGCGCAACCTGGGCGCAAGCGCGCCCAAGGCCTTCATGCGGGTGACACTGCCGATGCTGCGGCCGTCCATCGTCGCCGCGGCGCTGTTCAGTTTTGTCGTGTCATTCGAGAACCTGGAGCTGTCCCTGTCGCTGGTCGGCCCGGGGCGCACCACGCTGCCGATCGCGATCATGCAGTACCTCGAATTCAACCTGGACCCGACCATCGCGTCGGTGGCCTCGGTGCAAATCCTGCTGTTGGGCATCATCATGCTTGTGACCGACCGCTATGTGAAACTCAGTCAGGTGGTGTAAGAAATGGCGAAGGTCTCAATCGAAAACATCCGCAAGCAGTTCGGCGCGGCGGTCGCGGTGTCGGATTTTTCCCTGGAGATTGCCGAAGGCGAACTGGTCACCTTTCTGGGACCCAGCGGCTGCGGCAAGACGACCACGCTGCGCATGATTGCCGGCTTCATCACGCCCACGGCAGGGCGCATCCGCATCGGTGAAACCGACGTCACGCGGCTGCCGGTGCACAAGCGCGACACCGGCATGGTGTTCCAGCGCTACGCGCTGTTTCCGCACATGACGGTGGCGGAGAACGTGGCGTTCGGCCTGGAAATGCACAAGGTGCCCAAGGCCGATCGCGATGCAAAGATCCGGCGCGTGCTGGACATGGTGCGCATGACGGAACTGCGCGACCGCTATCCGCGCCAGTTGTCCGGCGGCCAGCAGCAGCGCGTGGCGATTGCGCGGGCGTTGGCGATCGAACCCAAGGTGTTCCTGCTGGACGAACCGTTGTCGAATCTGGACGCCAAGCTGCGCCTGGAAGTGCGCGAGGAAATCCGCGCGTTGCAACGGCGCCTGGGCCTGACCACCGTGTTCGTGACCCACGATCAGGAAGAAGCGCTGGCGATTGCCGACCGCATGGCCATCATGCACGACGGCATCGTGCAGCAGGTGGGCGCGCCCGACACGCTGTACGAGCGGCCCGCCAATCTGTTCGTCGCGGACTTCCTGGGCAAGATGAATGTCTTCACGGGACGCGGCCAGGCCAACGACCAGTTCGAAACCAAAGCCGGACAGCGCATCGCCGCGCCGGGCGGCGGCAATGCCACGCATGTGGGCGTGCGGCCGGAACGTGTACGCCTGCAAGCGCAGCCGTCTGGCGGCAATGCGTTGCCCGGCGTCATCGAATCGTCGTTGTACCTGGGATCGGTGCTGGAGGTGCGGGTGCAGCTTGATGGCGGCGACCGCCTGATCAGCCAGATCGTCAATGCCGGCACGCGCGCCGCGCCGCCTGCCGCCGGCGAGCGCGTGTATGCGTGCTTCGAACCCGACGACTGCGTCGCCTTCACGCAATAGGAGGCGCGATGACGACCGCAACGCAGGACGGACGCCCCAGCCGCTGGCTGGGCCCGGGGCTGGCCTTTCCGGCCTCGCTGGTGGTGCTGGTGATCATCATGATCCCCATCCTTCAGCTGGCGCGCTACAGCTTCAATCATTTCGACCCGGTCGAGATGATGCAGACCGCGTTCTCGTTCGAGAACTACGCCAAGTTCTTTGGCGACCCGTACTACCGCGACATCTTCTTCACCACGCTGGGCATCGCGGCGCTGTGCACGGTCCTGGCGCTGGTGCTGGGCTTTCCGGTGGCGTACTTCCTGGCGCGCACGCAAAGCCGCTACAAGAGCCTGTTCGTGATCCTGCTGGTGTTTCCGCTGATGGTGGGCAACGTGGTGCGCGCAGCCGGCTGGATGGTGGCGCTGGGCAATGCGGGCGTCGTCAACGCCGTGTTGCAGGGGCTGGGCATCATCGATAAGCCGCTGACGCTGATGTACACGCCGACGGCGGTGGTGATCGGCACCACGGCGGTAGTCATGCCGTACCTGATCCTGACGCTGCAAAGCGTGCTGGAAGGCATGGACCTGTCGGTGGAAGAGGCCGCGCGCAATGTGGGCGCCAGCTTCTTCACCACCTTCCGCCGCATCGTGCTGCCGATCGCCGCGCCAGGCGTGGCCGCGGGCACGATGCTGGTGTTCATCCTGTGCATGAATGCGTACGCCACGCCGGTGCTGCTGGGCGGTTCCGGGCTGACCATGATGGCGCCCGCGCTATACGACCAGATCACCAAGGCCTCGAACTGGCCGTTCGGCGCGGCGCTCGCCGTCATATTGGTGTGCGGCACGCTTGTCATTGCCCTCTTTTCGAACTGGCTGATTCACCGGCGCTATATCAAGACGATGGCGTCCTGACCTGGATACCCCGATAAGGAAATTCTCATGTCTGCTGTGCTGTTCAAGAATGCGAACCTGCTCGATCCCCTGCAGTCCGACCTGCTGGAGGGGCACCACGTGCTGGTCGAGGATGGCGTCATCAAGGAAGTGTCGGACAAGCCGATCAGCGCTTCCTCGGCGCGCGTGATCGACGCCGCGGGCCGCACGCTGATGCCGGGTCTGATCGACCTGCACGTGCACGTGCTGGCCACGCAGTTGAACCTGAGTACGCAGGGCGTCCTGCCGGACGCGCTGGTGATGATGCGCGCGGTGCCCATCATGGCCGCCATGCTGCGCCGGGGCTTCACCACGGTGCGCGATGCGGGCGGCGCGGGCTGGGGCCTGAAGTGCGCGGTCAATGAAGGCACGGTCAAGGGACCGCGCCTGTTCATCTCGGGCCGCGCCATCAGCCAGACGGGCGGTCACGGCGATCCGCGTCCGCGCTCCGATCACCTGCGTCCCATGAGCTTCTGCGGCTGCTGCTTCCGTGCGGGCGATATCGGTCGCGTCGCCGACGGCATCGACGACGTGCGCAAGGCCGTGCGCCAGGAACTGCAGATGGGTGCGGACCAGATCAAGATGATGGCTTCGGGCGGCGTGGCCTCGCCCACCGATCCCATCGCCTCCTTTGGCTATTCGGAAGAAGAGATCCGCGTCATCGTCGACGAGGCGGCCAGCCGCCAGACCTACGTGATGGCGCATTCCTATACCGCCGACGCCATCGAGCGCGCCATCCGCAACGGCGTGCGCACCATCGAGCACGGCAATCTGGTCGATGAGCGCGTGGCGCGCTTCATGGCCGAGAAGGGCGCGTTCGTGGTGCCGACGCTGGTGACCTACGAGGCGCTGGCCAACGAAGGCGCCGACTACGGTCTGCCGGCCGATTCCGTGGCCAAGATTGCCACGGTGCGCACCGCGGGCCTGCATTCGCTCGAGATCTACAAGAAGGCGGGCGTGAAGATCGGCTACGGGTCGGATCTGCTGGGCCCGTCCCAGCGCCTGCAGAGCGACGAATTCCGCATCCGCCGCGAGGTGCTGTCCGCGCAGGAGGTCATCCAGTGCGCCACCACGACCGCCGCCGAAGTGCTGAACCAGGTCGGCCAGCTGGGCCGCATCCAGGAAGGGGCACTGGCGGACGTGTTGCTGGTGGACGGCAATCCGTACCGCGACCTGTCTTGCCTGCTGGGCCAGGGCGAGCACATCGGCCTGATCATGAAGGGCGGCGTCATCGAACACAACGAGCTGGGAGTCTAGGAGCCATGAGCGATCCCACGTTTTCGCAGTCGGAAGTCGGCGAAGAGTCGCGTGACGTCAATGCGGCCAAGGGCTGGCATCCGCCTTCGGCGCCCGCGCCGCGCGACCGCGGCCTGGGGCCGTTTCCGCGGCTGATCCTGCGCGGGGCCACGATCATCGACGGCACCGGCGCGCCGCCCTGGGGGCCGGTGGACATCGTGATCGAGAACGATCGCATCACGGCGCTGGTCAATGTGGGCACGCCGCACAAGGCCATCGATCCCAAGCGCCGGCCCGGTCCGGGCGACCACGAGATCGACTGCCACGGCAAGTTCGTCACGCCGGGCTTTGTGGACGCGCACGCGCACATCGGCACGCCGTATCACGCCATGAGCGGCATCGTGCCGCCCGCCGACTACATCTACAAGCTGTGGCTGGCGCACGGCGTCACCACCGTGCGCGAAATGGGCGCGATGGGCGGCCTGGGCTGGACGATGGAGCAGCGCGAGCTGTCCGCCGCGAACAAGATCGCCGCGCCGCGCATGATCGTGCATTCCGTGTTCCCGGCGGTGAACGATCGCGTCAAGACCATCCACACGCCCGAACAGGGCCGCGAATGGGTGCGCAAGCTGGCCGCGCGCGGCGCCGACGGCATCAAGTTCTTCGGCGCCCCGCCCGCCATCATGGAAGCGGCGCTGGACGAGGCGGCCAAGGTGGGCCTGCGCTCGGGCTGCCATCATGCGCAGATGGCGGTGACGCGCGTGAACGCGATGAAGTCCGCGCGCTGGGGGCTGACCAGTTCCGAACACTATTACGGCCTGCCCGAGGCGCTGTTCGAAGACCGCGTCGTGCAGTCGTTTCCGACGGACTACAACTACAGCGACGAGTATTACCGCTTTGCGGTGGCCGGCCAGACCTTCATGCAGGCCGCGCAGCCCGGCTCGGCCAAGTGGCGGCAGGTCATGGACGAGTTCCTGGAACTGGGCCACACCTTTGTGCCCACCTTCAACATCTACGACGCCAACCGCGACCTGATGCGCGCGCGCCGCGCCGACTGGCACGACGAGTACACGTGGAAGGCGGTGTGGCGCTACTTCCAGCCGCAGCGCGGCGGCCACGGCGCCTACTGGTATCGCTGGAGCACCACCAACGAGATCGAATGGAAGCAGAACTACCGGCTGTGGATGCAGTTCATCAACGAATACAAGAACCTGGGCGGACGCGTCTGCGCGGGCAGCGATTCGGGCTTCATCTACCAGATCTATGGATTCGGCTTCGTCCGCGAACTTGAGCTGCTGCAGGAAGCGGGCTTTCATCCCATCGAGGTCTTGCGCGCGGCCACGTCGCACAGCGCGGCGCTGCTGGGCATCGATGACGACACCGGCTCCATCGACGTGCAAAAGCGCGCCGACCTGCTGATCCACGACCAGAATCCGCTGACCGACTTCAAGCTGCTGTTCGGCACGGGCGCCATGCGGCTGAACGACGACACCGCCAAGGTCGAATGGCAGCGCTGCCTGCAGACCACCATCAAGTCGGGCGTGGTGTACGACACCGCCGAGCTGCTGGCCGACGTGCGCGCGATGGTCCGCGACAGCTGGGCCGACGATCCGGATGGCGAGCGTCCGCCGACCGGCGGCGCACCGTCGGGATCGCCGTGCGACACGGGCGAGGACGCACCCTGATGGCCATCGACCTGTTCCTGTTGTGCGGGTTTCTGGGCAGCGGCAAGACCACGCTGCTGGTGGACTACCTGCGCGATCCGGAATCGCGTGACACCGGCGTGATCGTCAACGAGGCCGGCGAGGTCGGCGTGGACGGAGCCATCGTGGCCAACGACAGCGACAACGTGCCGATGACCTTGATGGCCAACGGCTGCGTGTGCTGCTCGCTGCGTAGCGACCTGGTCTACACGCTGAGCGCGCTGCTGGACGCGCCCCGCCCCGAAGGCGAAGGCCCCTTGCAACGCGTCATCCTGGAATGCAGCGGGCTGTCGCGGCCCGGCCCGATCATCGCGTCGCTCGCGGATCCGGAACTGGCCAGCCGCGGCCTGCGGCTGACGGTGGTCTGCACCGACGATTGCGCGCGTGATCCCGACGCGCTGGCCGAGATGGACGAGGCCATGGCGCAGTTCGGGGCGGCGCATCGCATCGTGCTGACCAAGACCGATCTGCTGCCGGCCGTGCCCGGTGCGCTGGGCGCTCGTGCCGCGCGCGCCGAGGCGCTGAATCCGCTGGCCGTCGTTGTCGCGGAGCCCGATCGTACCCGCGCCGTGCAGGCCGCGTTTGCGCCGTCGCAAGGCACGTCCGACCTGGCGGGGCTGGCGGCGCGGATGCTGTCGGCAGGCGGGCAGGGCGCGGCGCATCCGCGCATCCGCGTGATGGCGGCGCGCGCGCAGCCCGGCATCAGCTGGACCGATTTTTCCGAATGGCTGGACAACCTGGCCGGGCTGTGCGGCGACCGCCTGCTGCGGGTGAAGGCCGTGGTGCGCGTCAGCGATTGCGAAGAACCCATCCTGATCCAGTCGGTCGGCTCGACCTTCAGCCTGCCGCAGCGGCTGACGCGGCAGCCGGATGCGCGCGACGCGATCATCGTGATTGCGCGCGACATCGAGGCCGAGGAAATCCGTGCCTCCGCGCCGCATGCGCCGGTCGACATGCTGGTCTGAACACCGTTGAATCCAAGGCTGCGCGGCCAGACTGGCCTGCCGCGCGGTGCACCGTAGCTAGTCGTCAGTTCTTTTCGATACGAGGTTGTCATGCAAGAGAAAAACCTGAATCGCCGTGGCTTCATCAAGACCGCCTCCGGCCTGGCGCTTGCGCCCGCCCTGGGCTGGCTGCCCGGCATGGCCCACGCCGCCGAAAAGGAAATCGTGGTCGGCACCTGGGGCGGCGACTACCAGAACCTGCTGCAGCAGATCATCAATCCCATCGTCGCCAAGCAGGACGTGAAGGTGGTCTACGACACGGGTAACGCCGTGGGCCGCGTCACCAAGCTGCGCGCCGAAAAGAACTCGCGCCGCGGCAGCATGGACGTGGCGCTGCTGGGTGAAGTCGACATGTACGACGCCGAGCGCTCCGGCACGCTGGAGCCCCTGGACGTCAAGAAGCTGCCCAACCTGGCCAACGCGATCGACACGCTGAAGACGCCGTACTCGATTCCGCACATCTTCAGCGCGATGACGCTGGTCTACAACACCGAGAAATTCCCGACGCCGCCCGATTCGCTGCAGGTGCTGCTGGATCCCAAGTGGAAGGGCCAGGTCGGCTTCTCCGACATTCTTTATCTCTACAACTCGGTCTTCGTGGGACTGGGCGCGGACGGCACCACCAAGGACTACGAGGGCGGCAAGCGGTTCCTGGCCAAGCTCAAGCCGAACGCGCCGCGCATCTACCCGTCCAATGAAGCCGTCGCGGCCGCCTTCAAGTCCGGCGAAATCGCGATCGCCGTCATGTGGAAGGCGCGTGCGCTGCAATGGAAGGACAGCGGACTGCCGCTGGGCTTCGTGATTCCGAAGGAAGGATCGGTGCCGGTGTCGTTTGAAGCCGCCGTCGCCAAGAACAGCCGCAACAAGGACGCGGCGTGGGCGTACCTGAACGCCATGCTCGATCCCCAGGGCCAGATCGGCTTTGCGGAAAAGATGGGCTACGCGCCCACCGTCACCAACGCGTCGCTGCCCGAGGCATTGAAGCGCGTGGGCTTCTCGGATGCCGAGGTCAAGCTGCTGCACGCGTACGACCTGAAGGGATTGACCGAGAAGAAGGCGGAGATGCTGGAGTTCTGGAACAAGGAGTTCAAGGCGGGTTGATATGGACGCGGGACGTCGTTGCCCGCGCGTTTGCGCCACTGACCGCTTCATCGAAGCGCGATTCCTGCAGGGGAATCGCGCTTTTTCGTTTCCGGACGCCGCTGCAGGCGTAGTGAAATGTTATATCATCCGCCTGCTGGTTTGTAATGATATAACATCCGAGAGAGTAAAGATGAACGGTAAGAAGCTGGGGATGGGGAAAGCGCGCGGCAAAGCATCGCGCGTTCGAGCGGTTGGCCGGGCGCCCTTGAAGCCGCTGGTGTGCTCGCTGATGCTGATGGCGCCCGTCGCCCAGGCGCAGACCGAAGGCGAGACCCGCACGCAGACCGTGGCGCCGATCACGGTCTCCGCGAATCCGCTGGGGCTGGATCTGAACAGCACCACGCTGCCGGCCTCGGTGCTGGAAGGCGATGCGTTGATCGAGCAGCGCAACGGCACGCTGGGCGAAACGCTCAAGAACCTGCCGGGCGTCAACAGCGACACGTTCGGCGGCGGCGCCAGCCGTCCGGTGATCCGCGGGCAGACCGCGCCGCGCGTGAAGGTGCTGTCCGATGGGTCCGAAGTGATGGATGCCTCGGCCATCTCGCCCGACCATGCGGTGACCGTCGAGCCGCTGCTGGCCGACCGCATCGAAGTGCTGCGCGGCCCGGCCACGCTGCTGTACGGCGGCGGCGCGATCGGCGGCGTGGTGAACGTGATCGACAAGAAGATTCCGACCGAAGTGCCGGAAAAGGGCATCGCGGCCGAAGCGGAACTGCGCGGCGCCACCGGCACCAAGGAACGCGCCGGCGCGGTGGGCATCACGGCGGGCGAGGGCCAGTTCGCGGTGCGCGTCGAAGGCATGAAGCGCCGCACCAGCGACTACGACGTGCCGGACTGGCCCGGCGGCAAGCTGGAAGGCTCGTACAGCGAGTCGACGCAGGGCTCGGTCGGCATGTCGTGGATCACGCCACGCGGCTACGTGGGCGTGGCGTTCACGCACCTGCAAAGCGAATACGGCCTGCCCGGCCACAACCACGAATACGAAGGCTGCCATCCGCACGGCACGCATCTGCATTGCGGCGGCCATGACCACGACCATGGGGACGAAGGCGAGGAAGGTCACGACCACGACCATGATCACGAACATGGCGGCGTGCCCTACGTGAAGCTGCGCAGCAACCGGATGGACCTGCGTGCCGAATACCAGGATCCGTTCGCAGGCTTCGAGAAGATCCGATTCCGCGGTGGCCTGACGGATTACCAGCACGACGAGATCGAGGGCGGCGAGGTCGGCACGCGTTTCAAGAACAAGGGCTACGACATGCGGGTGGAACTGCAGCACAAGCCTATCGCCGGCTGGCGCGGCGTGATCGGCCTGCAGAACGCATACAGCGATTTCAGCGCCGAAGGCGAAGAGGCATTCCTGCCGCCGAGCAAGACGCGTTCGAACGGCGTGTTCCTGCTGGAGGAATACCAGTTGAACGACTGGCGCTTCGAGCTGGGCGCGCGTCAGGACTGGCAGCGCGTGTCGCCGTCGGGCGGCGCGCCGCGCAGCAGCCTGTCGGGCACGTCGCTGTCGGCCGCCGCGATCTGGGACTTTGCGCCGCAGTATTCCGTGGCGCTGTCGCTGTCGCGCTCGCAGCGCCTGCCCAACGCGCAGGAGCTGTATGCGGACGGCATCCACATCGCCACCAATACGTATGAACTGGGTAATCCGGACCTGACGCGCGAAACGTCGCACAACATCGACCTGACGCTGCGCAAGCATTCGGGCGACACGACGTTCTCGGCAAGCGTGTTCCACAACCGCGTGAAGAACTACATCTACGCCAACACGCTGGATCGCTACGAGGACTTCCGCCTGATCGAATACACGCAGCAGGATGCGGAATTCACGGGCGTGGAAGGCGAACTGCGGCACCAGTTCACGCCGATCTTCTCGGCGGCGGTGTTCGGCGACTACGTGCGCGGCAAGCTCACGGGCGGCGACGGCAATCTGCCGCGCATTCCGGCCGGACGTGCGGGCGTGCGCGGCAACTTCAAGTGGCAAGAGTGGTCGGGCGGCGTCGAATACGCACGCGTGTTCGCGCAGAAGGACATTGCGGCCTATGAGGACACCACGCCGGGCTACAACATGGTCAACGCGGTGGTGGCCTATCGCGGCCAGTACGGCGCCACGGGCTACGAGGTCTTCCTGCGCGGCACCAACCTGCTGAATAAGCTGGCTTACAACCACGCCTCGTTCATCTCGACGGTTGCGCCGCTGCCCGGCCGCAGCGTGCTGCTGGGCGTGCGCATGACGTACTGACCCGGTTGGGTGCGGCGGCGGGCTGTGCTATTTTCGGCGGGTGCCGCTGTCCGCGGCGGCATCCCGCGCCAGGAGCCCGCCATGCTGAAGTTCGCCGCCAATCTGTCGATGATGTACACGGAACATGCGTTCCTGGACCGCTATGCGGCGGCCGCGGCCGACGGCTACGCGGGCGTGGAATGCATGTTTCCGTATGAAGCGCCCGCCGCGTTCGTGCGCGAGCGCATGGATGCCGCCGGGGTCGCGCAGGTGCTGTTCAACGCGCCGCCCGGCATCACCGCGCAGGGCGATCGCGGGCTGGCTGCGCTGCCGGGCCGGCAGGCCGAGTTCCAGGCCGGCATCGAGCAGGCCCTCTGTTATGCCACCGCGTTGTCTTGTTCCAATGTGCATGTGATGGCGGGCGTGGCGCCGCCTGATGCCTCGCGCGAGGCGATGCTGGACTACTATCACGCCAATCTCGACTGGGCCGCTCGCGAGGCGCGCTCGGCCGGCGTCACGCTGCTGATCGAGCCGATCAACACGCGCGACATCCCCGGCTATTTCCTGAATCGCCAGGAGGACGCGCACGCTGTCGTGCAGGCGGTCAATGCGCCCAACCTGAAAGTGCAGATGGACCTGTATCACTGCCAGATCGTCGAAGGCGACGTCACCGCCAAGCTGCGCGAGTACCTGCCCACCGGGCGCGTGGGTCACCTGCAGATTGCCGGCGTGCCGCTGCGCCAGGAGCCGGACCGGGGCGAACTCGATTACGGCTGGGTTTTCGGCGTGCTGCGCGAGTTGCAGTACACCGGCTGGATCGGCTGCGAGTACCGTCCTGCAGGTTCCACGTCGGCCGGACTGCGCTGGCTGAGCGCCGCGCGCGCCTGATCGGCCACAATCCCGCATTTGAAGTTCAAAAGGAGTGAGCGTCATGTTCCAGGGCGTGCTGCGCATGCTGTTTTCGGCGGCGCTGGCCGCGGCCATGCCGGCCGCGTCGTGGGCGGCCGACTATCCCGATCGGCCCATCCGGTGGCTGGTGCCGTTCAGCGCGGGAGGCGGCAGCGATCTGGCGACCCGCATCGTGGCCCGGCATGTCGGCCAGACGCTGGGGCAGCCGGTGGTGGTGGAGAACCGCCCGGGCGCCGCCACCATCGTCGCCGCGCAGGAGGCCGCGCGCGCCCAGCCGGACGGCTACACGGTGCTGACCGCGGGCATGAGCACGCTGGCGCTCAACCCGTGGCTGTACGACGATCTGCCCTACGATCCGCAGCAGCAACTGACGCCGGTGTCCACGCTGGTGGCGCTGCCCATCGTGCTGGTCGCGGCGCCTGATTCGGGCCTGCACACGCTGGACGACGTGAAGACCTATCTGAAACGCGAGCCGCCGGGCAGCTATGCGTCGCTGGGCGTGGGCAGTCCGCATCATCTGGCGATGGAACTGTTCATGGAAACCGTCGGCGGCCGCGCGACGGCGGTGCCGTACAAAGGCTCGCCGCCTGCGCTGCAGGATGTCGCCGCGGGTGTCGTGCCGCTCATGATGGCGGATCTGGCCGCCGCCCGGCCGCTGATCCAGGCGGGCAGGCTGCGCGCGATTGCCTTGCCGTCCGCCAAACGGTCTGCGCAACTGCCGGGCGTACCGACGTTTGCCGAGGCCGGCGGGCCGATCTTCGAGGCGGCGGCCTGGCAGGGCGTGGTCGCGCCGGCCGGCACGCCCGCGCCCATCGTGGACAAGCTCAGTCAGGCGATCCGCCAGGCGCTGACATCGCCGGATGTCGTCAGGCAGTTGACGCTGCAGGGGCTGGAGCCGACCGGCAGCACGCCCGATGCCTTTCGCGCGTACGCGCGCCAGGAGCACGAACGCTGGGGCTCGGTCATTCAAGGCAAGGGGCTTTCCGCGGAATAAGGGGCCGGGGTGACGCGTTGCCGGGCAAGGCGTAAACGGGACTCGGCGCTGGGTGAGAAGGGTTTGGGTAGCAAAGGGCCGGGTAACAGCCGCCGCAAGGTGTAACGCCGGCGTGCACGGCGGCGGCGCGGGCGTACGATGAAACGATGCGCATCCGGCCCGGACCGCGGGCGAGGAGACTGCCATGTCTTTGATCGTAGCTGCCCGCTTCGAGGGCTTTGAAGCCGCCAAGGCCGCCGCCAGCCGCCTTGCCACCAGCGGCTTTCCCGACTGGGATATCCATACCTTCTACGTCAATCCCGCCGGCGAGCACGGCCGCTTTCCCTATGGCGGCGACCGGCGTTCCGACCCCGACGCGGGGCGCGCCGACATGGGCGCCTATCTGGGCGCGGGCGGCGTGGGGGCCGTGTTTGCGGTGTTCGGCGGATTCGTCGCGGCGGAACTCAGCGACTCCACTGCCGCAATCCTGGCCGCGGCGGGTGTGGGCGCGTACCTCGGGTCGCTGTTCGGCGCGCTTTGGGTGACGGGGCACGGCACCACGCAGCACGGCCACTTCAATCCCGACTCTCATGCCGAGATCCGTCAGGCCGGGGTCATGGTCGCCGTGCGGGTCAGGCCGCAGCGCGAGATCCTGGCATGCCGCATTCTGCGCGATGCCGGAGGCGCCGACGTGGAGCACGCCAACGGCCGCTGGCGCAACAACCACTGGGAAGACTTCGACCCGCTATCGCTGCCGCAGCGCGAGCCGGGTTTTGGATGATGGCGGATCAATCCGGCGCGGGGATCGGCGCCTTGCGGCTGCGCTGCGCCGTCGCGGCGCAGCCGGCGGAGGCGACGATGATGCCGCAGATTGCCAGCCATTGCGTCTGCGACAGGTGTTCGTTCAGCACGACGACCCCGGCCAGTGCGCCCATCGCCGGCTCCATGCTCAGCAACACGCCGAACGTCTTTTGCGGCAGCCGCCGCAGCGCCACCATTTCCAGCGAATAGGGCAAAGCGCTGGACAGGATGCCGACGGCCACGCCCGCCAGAATGAGTTTGGGATCCAGCAGCGCCATGCCCGCGTGCGCCGCGCCGACGGGCAGGGCGACCATCGCGGCCGCCAGCAGACCCAGCGATGTCGCCTGGCCGCCATGCACGTTGCCGGCCATCTTGCCGAAGATGATGTACAGCGCCCAGCACACCGCTGCCCCCAGCGCGTACGCGATGCCTTGCGGATCGAGGTCGTGGACGGACTGGCCGGTGGGAATGAGCAGGATCAGGCCGGCCAGCGCGCAGGCGATCCACACAAAGTCGATGGCGCGCCGTGACAGCACCACAGCCAGCGTCAGCGGTCCCGTGAATTCGATGGCGATGGCAATGCCCAGCGGCAGCGTTTTCAGCGCCATGTAGAACAGCAGGTTCATGCACGCCAGCGTCACGCCGTACAGGGCGATCTTCGCGGCGTTGACGCGCGTCAGCGGAAAGCGCCACGGCCGCCAGAAGGCCAAGAGGATGATGGCGCCAATGACGATGCGATACGCGGTGGTGCCTTGTGCGCCCACTTCCGGAAACAGCGATTTCGCGAACGACGTGCCAACGCACAGCGAGGCCATGGCGCCGATCAGCGACAGGGTGGGGAGCAGGGTGGACGTGGCGCTGTTGTGTCCGTTGTTCAAGGTGGCGGCGGTCATGGAAGGCGGGGTTTGTGCAAAAACGCTTGTGTCAGGGATGTGGCGTGGGCGGTCAGGGCTGCGGATTCATCGCCGTGGAAACCAGCACGTAGATCGCCAGCCCCAGCATGATCGCGCCCAGAATGCCCTGCTGCGCGCGCAGAAACCACGGATTGCGCGCGACCCAGCCGCGGATGCGCGACGCGCCGTACGCAAAGCAGCTGCCGTAGGGCAGGCTGAGCGCCTTCATCGTGATGCCCAGCACCAGCATCTGGATCCAGACCGGCCCATTGTCTGGCGAGGTGAACTGCGGCAGGAAGGCGATCATGAAGAGCAGCACCTTCGGATTGAGCAGGTTGGTGATGAAGCCCTGCCAGAAGGCGTCGCGCGCGTCGCCCGGCCGGGCCGCCAGCGATACCTCGGCGGCGTTCGCGCACCGGATCATCGCCTTGATGCCCAGGTATCCCAGATACAGGCCGCCCGCCGCCTTGATGCCGACGAAAAGCGTGGGAAAGGTCCGCAGCACGGAAGCCAGGCCCAGCACCACGGCCGGAACCTGGATGAATCCGGCGGCCACGTTGCCGAGCACGCTATGGAAGGCGGGCCGAAACCCTTGCGTCATGCCGCGCGATAGCGTGAGGGCCATGTCGGGGCCGGGCGTGAGCTTCAAGGCCGCGTCGGCGGCCAGGAACAGCAGGAAAAGCTGGAGTGACGGCATTGCAGGGTGCAGCGTGGAAATTCCCGGCGGCGCGGGCGGAGGGCTCCCAGTGTAAGCAAGCGGCTTGAATAATTCCTGCGTCCGGCGGGCGCGAAATGAAGTTTCCCGTCGAATTCTCGACGGTTTGCGTCGCGGCCACGATTAGAATCGGCCGATACCCGCAACCCGCCCGATGTTTCACCTAAAAAGCGTTCCGAGCGCCCCATGGAACTAGACGATTTCGACCTGCAGATCCTGCAAAGCCTGCAAGAAGACAACCAACGAACCAGCCAGGAGGTCGCGCAACGCGTGAACCTGTCGCCGGTGTCCTGCCTGCGCCGCATGAAGCGGCTGCGCGACGCCAAGGTGGTGACGGCGGACGTGTCCGTCGTGGACCCCGCCGCCGTGGGACGCGGGATCACGATGGTGGTGCTGGTGTCGCTGGAAAGCGAGCGCGCCGACAAGCTCGACCAGTTCAAGCGCGCCATGCAGACCGCGCCCGAGATCATGCAATGCCTGTCGGTGACGGGCGAGGTCGACTTCGTGCTGACGCTCACCATGCGGGACATGGCGGAATATGAGGTGTTCGCGCAGCGCCACTTTTGGGGCAATCCCAACGTGAAGCGGTTTTCGACGCTGGTGGTGATGAGCCGGGTGAAGAATGGGCTGACGGTGCCGGTGATGGCTGGGGAGTGAACCGGCGCGCCGGGCGGCATGGGCGCTCATGCGTGCGCGCAACCGGCCGCTCAAGCCCCTGACGGCTGGCCGCCGTCCCGGCTGCCGGTTCGCGCGGGGCCAGGCCCGTGCGGGTCGGCCGGCCAGGCCGCTTGGATCGCACGGCCAGCTTGTTCCGAAACACTGCGCAAATGCAGGTCCCGCTGCGGAAAGGGGATCTGTATGCCCGCATCCCGCAGCGCGTCGTACATCCGCGCCAGCATGTCGCTGCGGATCTCGATCCACCGGTCGAAGTCGTAGGTCCACGCGCGCAGGCTGAAATCCAGCGTGCTGGCGCCAAAGCCCATGAAGAGCACCATGGGCGCCGGCTCCGTAACCACGCCCGGCGTCTGCCGTGCGACGTCGTCCAGCAGCGCGAGCACCTGCCGCGGGTCGGTGCCGTAGGCCAGGCCGATGCTGATCTCGATCCTGCGGCTGCGGTCCAGCATCGTCCAGTTGGTCAGCTTGTCGGACAGCAGCGTGCCGTTCGGGACGATCACGTCGGCGCCGTCGAACGTCTTGATGCGCGTAGCGCGCATGCCGATATCCCTTACCTGGCCCGACGTGCCGCCGATCTCCACGACATCGCCCGGCTGGATCGGCCGCTCGAACATCAGAATCAGGCCCGACACGAAGTTGTTCACCACGCCTTGCAGGCCAAAGCCGATGCCCACGCCCAGGGCGCCGAACACGATGGTGAGCTGGCTGGTCTGGAAACCCGCGGCCGACAAGGCGATGCCCAAACCCAGCAGCAGCACCAGGTAGTACGACAGCGAGGCGATGCTGTTGCCGACGCCGCGCGGCAGCGACATGCGGGTCAGGACCTCGTCGTGCAGGATGAGGCGCACCGCGCGCGCGGCCCAGAAGGCAATCACGACCGAGATCGCGAAGACCAGGATGTTGCCCAGGCTGATCGAGACTTCGCCGACTTCCAGCGTGTACGACAGCACCTGCGTCACGAAGGCGTATGTGGCGCGCAGGACGCGGAACCGGTCCATGGTGTAGACCGCCCAGCCCACGATTGCGGCGGCACTGACAAGGCGGATCAGCAGCAGCACCAGCGGCGGCGCGTGTTCGCGCGCCAGCCGGAAGCGCGAAATGCCCTGACGGGCCAGCAGAAGCTGCAGCAGCGTGATGATGACGGTCACGCCCGCGTACAGCACCAGCCCGAAGTAGCCGCTGCCGATGATGCCGCTGGTCAGCATCTCGGACAACGACACATTGCCGATGAGGTTCGCGCCCAGCGACACGCACAACAGGGCTGCCGCGCACCAGGCGACGGCGCGCAAGGCGCGCACCAGCCGCTCGGAACCGGGCGGATAGGTCTGGCGCCGTCCGCGCGCCAGCAGCCACAGAATGGCCGTCAGGGCCGCCACCGCCGCCGCTACGGTCGACACACGATAGAAGAGGGTGTTGGCCAGGAACAGAAAGCCCAGCCGCTCGGCCAGGAAGAGCGCGGTGATGACCCGCGGCCAATGATCGAGATGCCGGCGGCTGGCGGGTGGAAGCAGGCGCAGCACCGGCACCGCCGCCAGCACCAGGGCGATCTGCTGCACCATCAACGGCGCGTCCGGCTCCAGAGCCAGCACGCCCATCATCGACAACAGGACCCACGTGGAGATGGGCCGCCCGAGCACACCGGCAGCGGTTTCGCTCATGACGCCGGTGCGGATGGCGTTGCGGCTTTTTCTGGCCAGCCAGATCAGCAGCGGCAGCAGCAGCAGTTGCAAAGTGTGCAGCGCGCGCTGATTGCTGGCGCCGGCGGCGCCGTAGTCGCGCGCGAAGCGGACCTCGATGTCCAGACCTTGGCGCAAAAGGGTCATGGTGTCCTGGTCGGATCTTCCGGACCAGTCCAACGCCCAGAGCGGCGGCGAATCCACCCGCAGGAGCCGCGCATCGACATAGCTGATCGCCTCCATCACCTGGCGCTGGCCCGCCTTGATCTGTTCCTCGATCGCGTTGGCCCGCTGTTCCAGTTCCACCTGGCGCGACAGCGGCACGGACAGCGCCTGGCTGGCCGCCAGCAACTGCGCGATCACCACGTCGACGCGGTCGGCCAATGCCGCAGGCAGCCCCGCCGCGCCCGGCGCGTCCTTGATCGCCTGCCAGGCCGTGCGCCGGCGCAGCAGCTCGGCGGCGTCGCTGGCGTACCAGGCGGTCGCCTGCCGCATGTCGGTCCGCCAGCGCGCCAGCCGCCGCACGTCAAAGAGCCAGTGCCGCTCCAGGCTTTCCAGGCGCATGATGGGAAAGTTGCGCAGCTGGGCCGGCTGGAATTCGTAGAGCTTTTCGTCGGCGGATTTGGCAATGGCGTCGAGCGGCGGCATCAGCGCGCTCAACGGATCCGCCGTCGCCGCGCGCTGCAACACGCCCTCGGCGTATCGCAAATCCGTGTCCGCCCGCAGCGGAATCTCGGCCATCTGGATCGCGGCGGGCGGCGCGGCAGGCGCCGGCGCTTCCGCTGCAAGCGCCACACGCGCCCACCCCAGTACCAGGCCAAACAGCCAGAAGAGGATTCGTGCGCGTGCGCGCATGTTGCGACTCCGTGGTGGGGAACGGACGTGCGGTTACTTGGGATCGACTGCGAAACGGCGGCATGTCACGATATCGCGAAATGCGGCGGGCCAGAAGGGCAATATGGATGTCGCCATTCGCAATTCGCGAATGGCGAATGGCGCATGTGCTGCGAGCGCTGCCGGCGCGGGGAGTTGCCGCAAGCGGGTCCGGCGATTGGCGCGCCAGAAAGCAAAAACCCCGCCGCAGTAAATACCGGGCGGGGCTGAATGCTTGAATCTTTTGGTGGCCTGGGGCGGAATCGAACCACCGACACAAGGATTTTCAATCCTCTGCTCTACCGACTGAGCTACCAGGCCAACGAAGCCCGCCACTATACACAAAATGTCGGGACACGTGGCGGCGTGTAGCGCCGCCATCAACAAAAAACCCAGCGCGAGGCTGGGCTTTTTGTGGGAACCGAAGCTCCCGGAAATTCTTTTGGTGGCCTGGGGCGGAATCGAACCACCGACACAAGGATTTTCAATCCTCTGCTCTACCGACTGAGCTACCAGGCCAACGAAGTCCGCAACTATACACAATTTTTTGGCGTTGTGCCAGCCGGGCGGGGGAAGCGTCGCTTTTTTTCGTGACGCGGCACGCGATGTCGGCGTACAGGGGCAGCAAAGCAGTCAACTGTTGCCTGCAAGGCACGATTGGGCGCCAACTGTCCGCGATCGGGGACGGGAATGGCCTGGGGATAACCCGCAGGAGTATAATCGTCAGCGGTTTTGCTGTTACAGCCGGATGCTTTCCCGCCTTTGACGCGCGACAAGCGGGCTGCGACGCATTGTTCTTATAGTGGCAGTACTTAACGCTTAGCCGCGGGTGGCTTTCCGCCATCCCTCACACATGTCGGTAGCTGTCCTTGCCTTCGGTCTGAATCACACGTCCGCGCCGGTGTCGGTCCGCGAACGCGTGTCCATGCCCGTTGATCTGGTCAAGCCCGCCCTCGAAGGCTTGCGTTCGGCATTCGGCGGCTCCGTCCGCGAAGCCGCCATCCTGTCCACCTGTAATCGCACCGAGATCTACTGCGCGGCCGACGGCCACGTGGCGGATCAGTTGCCCGCCTGGCTGGCTGAACACAACCGCCTGGACGCCGGCACGCTGCGCCCGCACCTCTATCGCCATCATCAAGACGACGCCGTGCGTCACGCTTTCCGCGTGGCAAGCGGCCTCGATTCCATGGTGCTGGGCGAAACCCAGATCGTGGGCCAGATGAAGGACGCGGTGCGCGCCGCCGGCGAAGCCGGTTCCCTCGGCACGCTGCTGCACCAGATGTTCCAGCGCACCTTCTCGGTCGCCAAGGAAGTCCGGTCGCAAACCGCCATCGGCGCCGAATCCGTGTCCATGGCCGCCGCCGCGGTGCGTCTTGCCGAGCGCGTGTTCGGCAACCTGGACCAGGCCCGCACGCTGTTCATCGGCGCGGGCGAAATGATCGAATTGTGCGCCACGCACTTTGCCGCGCAACGTCCACGCAGCATGGTGGTTGCCAACCGCACGGCCGAACGCGCCGAACTGCTGGCCAACCGCTTCTCGGCCAGCACGATGAAGCTGTCCGACCTGACCGAGCGGCTGTCCGAGTTCGACGTCATCGTTTCCTGTACGGCAAGCTCCCTGCCCATCCTCGGCCTGGGGATGGTTGAACGGGCTACGCGCCTGCGCCGTCACCGCCCGATGGTCATGATCGATCTGGCCGTGCCGCGCGACATCGAACCCGAAGTCGGCCGTCTGGACGACGTCTATCTGTACTCGGTTGATGACCTGGGCCGGCTGGTGCAGACCGGCACCGACGCGCGCCGCGCCGCGGTGGTGCAGGCCGAAGCCATCATCGAAACCCGCGTCCAGGGCTTCATGCACTGGATGCAATCCCGCGAAGTGGTGCCCGTCATCCGCGACCTGCACCAGGCTGCCGAAGACGTCCGCGCCGCCGAACTGGAACGCGCCCGCCGCCTGCTGGCGCGGGGCGAATCGCCCGAAGCCGTGCTCGAGCAGCTGGCCCACGGCCTCACGCAAAAGTACCTGCACGGCCCGCTTGCGGCGCTGAACCGCAGCGAAGGCGACGACCGCAAGCAACTGCTTGCCTGGATGCCGCGCCTCTTCCCCGGCCGCGACTCCCGCCGTTAGCGGCTCTGCCCCACGCCCCGCCTCCTGGCGGGCGTTCGCTTTGTGGGCGCCCGCTTTCTCTGTTTTCTCTTTTGGTCCTCCCCTCATGAAATCTTCCATGCGCAGCCGGCTGGAGCATCTGTGCCATCGCCTGATCGAGGTCGATGCTCTGCTCGCCGAACCGGAAACCGCGTCCGACATGGACCGCTTCCGCAAGCTTTCGCGCGAGCGCGCCGAACTGGAACCGGTGGTCGAAGCCTTTACCGCGTTCGCCCGCACCGAGGAAGACATCGCGACCGCGCAGGAAATGCTGTCCGAGCCCGACATGAAGGCCATGGCCGAAGAAGAGATCAAGACCGGGCGCGTCAAGCTGGAATCGCTGGAAGCGGCGCTGCAGCTTCTGCTGCTGCCGCGCGACCCCAACGACGGGCGCAGCGTGTTCCTGGAAATCCGCGCGGGCACGGGCGGCGACGAGAGCGCGCTGTTCTCGGGCGACCTCTTGCGCATGTACACGCGCTACGCGGAACAGCGTGGCTGGCGCGTGGAACTGATGTCGGAAAGCGCGTCCGAGCTGGGCGGCTACAAGGAAGTGATCGCGCGCATCGACGGCGACGGCGCGTATGGCCGGCTGAAGTTCGAATCGGGGGCGCACCGCGTGCAGCGCGTGCCGGCGACCGAGGCCCAAGGCCGCATCCACACGTCGGCTTGCACGGTGGCCATCATGGCCGAAGCCGATGCCATGTCCGAGATCGTCATCAATCCCAGCGACCTGCGCATCGACACGTTCCGCGCCAGCGGCGCGGGCGGCCAGCACATCAACAAAACCGATTCGGCCGTGCGCATCACCCACTTGCCGACCGGGCTGGTGGTGGAATGCCAGGACGACCGTTCGCAGCACCGCAACAAGGACAAGGCCATGCAGGTGCTGGCCGCGCGCCTGAAGGACAAGGAAGAGCGCGAGCGCCAGAGCAAGGAAGCGGCCGAGCGCAAGAGCCTGATCGGCACGGGCGACCGGTCCGAGCGCATCCGCACCTACAACTATCCGCAGGGCCGCGTGACCGATCACCGCATCAACCTGACGCTGTACAAGCTGCAGCAGATCATGGAAGGCGACCTCGAAGAGCTGACCGGCGCGCTGATCGCCGAGCATCAGGCCGAGCAGCTCGCCGCGCTGGGCGACGATATTTAAGGCCGACGCGATGACCGCGCCCCAGATTAAGAGTCTGCTGCTCGACGCGCGGCTGCCGCGCCTGGAAGTGCGCATGCTGCTGGAGCACGTGCTGAACAAGCCCCGCGCGTGGCTGCTGGCGCACGACACCGATCCGCTGGCGCCTGAGGTGGCGGCGGCGTACGAGGCGCTCGCGCAGCGCCGGTTGGCCGGGGAGCCCATGGCCTACCTGCTGGGTCATCGCGAATTCATGGGACACCGGTTCCGCGTGACGCCCGACGTGCTGATTCCCCGCCCCGATACGGAAGTCCTGGTGGAAACCGCGCTGGAATGCATCGATGGCATCACCGGGCCGATGGTGCTGGACCTGGGCACGGGCAGCGGCGCGATCGCGGTGTCGATCGCCCTGGCGCGCCGCGACGCGCGGGTGATGGCGTCGGACGTCAGCGCGGCCGCACTGGCGGTGGCTGCCGGCAACGCGTGGGATTTGACGGCCGCGGTGCGCTTCGTGGAAGGAAGCTGGTACGACGCGGTGCCGGCCGGCGAAGGGTTTGATCTGATCGTGTCGAATCCCCCCTATGTGGCCAGCGACGATCCGCATCTGGACCAGGGCGACCTGCGCTTTGAGCCGCGGGGGGCGCTGACTGATGGCGCGGGCGGACTGGAAGATCTGGCGCGTATCGTCGAAGGCGCGGGCGCCCATCTGAAACCCGGCGGCTCGCTCTGGATGGAGCATGGCTGGGATCAGGCGGAGCAGGTACGGGACATGCTCCGCCAGGCGGGGTTCGCAGATGTGCACAGCCGCCAGGACCTGGCGGGGATCGAGCGGATCTCGGGCGGGCGTTTGCCGGTCTCAGGTGCCTGAGCGCAGCGCACGGCCCGACATTTGCTGTTGCATCTGCCGGATATACCGGCGCCGCGCCGGGGTAATCGGGCGGTTTTCCCGGCTGTACCTATAATTGACCCATTCCGTTTTGCCTGTCCAAGAGACCACCATGAGCGACGTTCAAGAATTCATCCGCGAAACCGTTACCCAGCACCCCGTCGTGCTGTTCATGAAGGGCACCGCCCAGTTCCCGCAATGCGGGTTCTCCGGCAAGGCCATTCAAATCCTGAAGGGCTGTGGCGTGAAGAAGCTCGTCACGGTCAATGTGCTGGAGGACGACGAAGTCCGCCAGGGCATCAAGGAATTCTCCAGCTGGCCCACCATTCCGCAGTTGTACGTGTCCGGCGAGTTCATCGGCGGCTCGGACATCATGAATGAAATGAACGAGTCCGGCGAACTGAAGACGCTGCTGGAGCAATCCGGCGCCACGGCTTAACGCCATCATGCGACGGCTCGTCGTCGGCATCACGGGCGCCACCGGCGCGCTCTACGCGGTGCGCATGCTGCAGGCGCTGCGCAACGTCGAAGACGTCGAGTCGCATCTGGTGGTGTCCGCTTCTGGCGTGCTAAATATCAAGCATGAGCTCGATGTCAGCCGCCAGGACGTCTATGCGCTGGCCGATCACGTACACAGCATTCGCGACGTGGGCGCCACGCTGGCCAGTGGCGCGTTCCAGACCGCGGGCATGGTGATCGTGCCGTGCTCGATGCGCACGCTGGCGGCGGTGGCGCATGGCCTGTCCGATAACCTCATCACGCGCGCCGCCGACGTCACGCTCAAAGAGCGCCGCCGCCTGGTGATGATGGTGCGCGAGACGCCGTTCAATCTGGCGCACCTGCGCAACATGACGGCCGTGACGGAAATGGGCGGCATCGTGTTCCCGCCGCTGCCGGCGTTTTATCACCGGCCCAAGTCCATCGATGAAATGGTGGATCACACTGTGGCCCGCGTCCTGGAAATGTTCGACATTGTCGTGCCCGGTCCGCACTGGGAAGGCACTTAGCAGGTTCTCGCCTTTGCCTTGCCGCAAGGCTTGCGCTTGACGCGCGTCGTGCGACGATCGCCGGCGGCCCCGCTTGAGCGGGGCCGTCTGCATCAAGCCGGTTCTTATTCCACCAGCCCCATACCATTCAGCGCGGCCAGATTCTCCGGCCATTTGCGCGCCCGCGCATTTTGCAGCTCGATGCGCGCCCAGGCCATCCATCCGGCCCATTCAATCCGTTTATCCCACGCGGTGCCCCACGCCTGAAGCGCGACCAGCCCCGCGGCGGCGTGCTGTTCCGCGGCCTCGAATTCTCCGGCCGTCAGCGCCAGTTGCGCGAGCAGCAGGCGCGGCTCGCCCACCCAGGGGTTGTGTTCGACCGCGGCTTCCAGCATGTGCCGCGCGCTGTCCATTTCGGTCAGCGGGTGCATGCGCGTGATGACCTGCCAGTACAGCGCGCTGGCCGCCGCTTCGTCGCGCGGGCTGAGCGTGGCGCGGCAGTGGTCGAACGCGGGCGGGATGGGAATGCCGGTGTCCTGCGGCATGCGCGACAGCGGCGCCAGCAGATGGGACAGCATCGACAGGATGTTCGACGGCGGCTTGAGCGGGCCGGGCCACAGCGACGAGGCCCAGTTCGTTTTCAGGTCGCGGCGCTGCTGCTGCGGATAGCCCGCGAAGATCTCGTCCTGCCAGCTGTGCCATTGCTCGCCGATGTCGGCGGCGGACACGACGGTGAACGCCGCGACCTGGCGCGGCGTGAAGGTGAAGACCTGTCCATCGGCGCCTTCCAGCGTCAGGCCTTCCGGTCCCGTGCCCTGGCCTTGCAGGATCGCCTGCACGAAGCGCGTGCGCGGCATGGCGCAAAAGAGACTGACCCATTCCTCGGCTTCCGAGCCCAGCACGTCGCGCAGCGTGTTGCGCTCGCGTTCGCGGTCAAACAGGGTGAGGTCTACGTATTCGTTGCCGTAGACGCTGTGGAACAGGCCCAGGAGGCGCACTTCGCGCGGCTGGTTCCAGAGCGCCAGCGTGCGGTAGACGCCCAGCAGATGATGCTTGAACGTGCCGGCCTTGTGCCAGTCTTCGCCCGCGCTGCGTGCAAACAGCAGGTCGAGCAGGACGGGCAGGTCGGCGTCGACGGCGGCGTAGTGGTCGGCCAGCAGCGCGCGCGCGTGCGGATGGAGTTCGGGAGTGGTGGACATGGTTGGCGGGTTGGTTGGATGAAAGCAGGCTCTATTGTGTCCGCATGCGCCAGCGCTGTCATCGCGGTGTTTATATCGAAATCCGCATATCAATATGAATATTCATCGCTTCCGGTTTTGAAGCGCGCTCACTAGAATCCGGGGTCATTGTTCCAATCCTCAATCGTTTAAACCTCTAGAGACTTTCCCATGCGCCTTCGCCATTCCCTCGCCGTTTTTGCCACCATTCTCGGTTTTGCCGGCACCTCGGCGATGGCGCAGGACGCCGAGCTGAAAGTGGGCGTCACCGTCGGCCCGCACGCGCAGATCGGCGAAGTCGTGCAGCAGGTCGCCGCCAAGCAGGGCTTGAAGGTCAAGCTGATCGAGTTCAGCGACTTCATCCAGCCCAACGCCGCGCTGGATGCCAAGGAGCTGGACGTGAATATCTACCAGCACAAGCCCTTCCTGGAATCGCAGAACAAAGCGCGCGGCTACAAGCTGGTGCCCGTGGCGACCGCGGTGGTGCAGCAGATGGGCATCTATTCCAAGCGCGTGAAGTCGCTGGACGATCTGCCGCAAGGCGGCAAGGTGGCCATCCCGAATGATCCGACCAACGGCGCCCGCGCGCTGCTGGTGCTGCAGGCCGCCAAGCTCATCAAGCTGAAGGACGGCGTGACGGTGACGGCGTCGATCTTCGATATCGCCGAGAACCCCAAGAACCTGAAGTTCGTCGAGATCGAGGCCGCGCAACTGCCGCACTCGCTCAAGGACGTGGACGCCGCGGCCGTGAACTCGGCGTACGCCATCCCCGCCGGCCTGTCGCCCGCCAAGGACGCGCTGGTGCTGGAAAGCAAGGACGCGCCGTTCGCGCCCGTCGTCATCGCCGCGCGCGAAGACAACAAGAACGATCCGCGCATCGCGCGCTTCATCAAGGCCTACCAGTCCGACGAGGTGAAGGCCTTTGTCGCCAAGCAGTTCCCGGGCGCCTACACGACCTCCTGGTAAACAGGCTATCGAGACTTGCGAAGCCGGGCGCGCGACGTCCGGCTTCCGTCAGCCTTCGCGTCCGCGCGCCAGCCACGTCTGCACCTCATTCTCCAATCCTTCCTGCAGCACCTGCGCCGGCGCGCTCATGGCGCGGTCGCGCGACCACACCACCGCCAGCACCGGATCCTCCAGCGCCAGCAGTTGGCGCGTCACCAGACCCTGACGCTCGGCGTAATGCGCGCCCAGGCTTTCCACGATGGCGACACCCAATCCCTGCGCCGCCAGCGCGCAGGCGGCCGACGACTGCGCCGCCTCGATGATGGGGCGATAGGGCAGTCCGCGCGCCTCCAGTGCCTGGCGCGTCGCGCGGCCGGCGGGTAGGGCGGGGGCGAGGACAATCGGTCCCGCCTCGGCCACCTCGTCCAGCGTCAGATCGGTTCGCTTCGCCCATGGATGGTCCTGAGGCATCACCGCATGCAGTCCCAACGGCGCGAGCCGCAGACTGGACACCCGGTCGATGTCCGGCGGCGAGCCGATGATGATGCCCAGGTCGATGCGGTGATCCACCGCCATCTCGATGATTTCCAGCGCGGTGCCGGCGCGCACGGTCACGGCAACCGCCGGATGTGCGCGGCGTACGCCGGCCAGGGCAGGAGGCAGCAGGCTGGACGCCGCGATGGCGACGGCGCCCACGTCCAGCCTTGCCAGCGCGCCCTGGCGGATGTCGACGGCCAGCCGGTCGACGGCCTCGATGCCGGCCAGCGCATTGAGCACTTCGGGAATCAGCGCGCGTCCCTGGCTGGTCAGGTGCAGCCGGCGGTTCTCGCGGCTGAACAGCGCAAAGCCCAACCGCGTTTCCATGTCGCGCAGGAGTGCGCTGGCGGCGGGCTGCGTCATGTTGACCGAGGCGGCTGCGGCGGTGACGGTATCGAGCCGGTACATGGCGCGCAGCAGCAGGAGTTCTCGCCGATTAAACATATGAAATTCATATGGAAATAGTCAATTGATCTATTTGACCATATGAACTGGCGGCCGCCAGAATAGCCCATCGCATTCTGCATCTCGACGCCTCACTGCCATGCCCGCCAACACCATTGTTTCCGTCACCTGCATTCCCTTGCGCCTGCCGTTCCATCACTGGAGCCCGTCGCCGCTGTTCGCGGGCCGTCCGCGCGACAAGCTCGACAGCGCGCTCGTGCGGGTGCAGACCGGAGACGGCACGGTGGCCTGGGGCGAGTCGTATTGCGTGGAGCCACGCGCGTTGCCCGCAATCTTCGAAACCCTGATCGCACCGCTGGCCTGCGGGCGCGACGCGGACGACGACACGCTGCTGCCCGGCATGCAGCGCACGCTGCACAACCTGGGCCGGTCTGGTCCCGTGGTGCACGCGCTGGCCGGGCTGGACATCGCGCTGTGGGACCTGCGCGCCAAGCGCGCCGGCGTGCCGCTGTACAAGCTGCTGGGCGGCAAGCGCCGCGAGCGGGTCCGTGTGTATGCATCGCTGCTGCAGTATTACGGCAACGCCGAGCGCCTGGACGCCGTGACCACGCAGGCCCTGAACGAAGGCTATACCGAGATCAAGCTGCACGAGCGCACCGCCGACGCGCTGGCCGCCGTGCGCCGCAGCACGGGTCCCGGCGTGCCGATCATGGTCGATACGAACTGCGCGTGGCTGCCGGGCGAAGCCGAAGCCGCCATCGAGGCCATGCGCCCGCATGATCCGTTCTGGATCGAAGAACCCTTGTGGCCGCCGGAAGACGATCGCGCGCTGGCACGCCTGAAGCAGGCCTGCGGCATCCCGCTGGCCGTTGGCGAGAACGCCAGCAGCGCCACCGATCTGGAGCGCGTGGTGGACACGGAAGCCGCGCAGTACGTGCAGCCCAGCGTCATCAAACTGGGCCTGACCGCCGCGTGGCGGATTGCGCAGAAGTGCGCGGACTCAAGCGTCATCTGCGCGCCGCAGGTCGCATTTTTTGGCCCCGGCTATCTTGCCAGCCTGCATCTGATTGCCGCGCAGCAGACCGAGGTGTCGCTGGAACGCCTGTACGTCGAACTGGGGCACGTGCCGTACGGACGCACCGTGCCCATCGAGAACGGCTGGGTCAACGTGCCGGACGCACCGGGGCTGGGCGCGGATCCGGAAGCGGCACTTGCCGAGGGCCAGTACAGCGCCTGAACCCTGACCCGTAAAAAGCCAAACGCCAGACCGCCAAGAATCCACAGGCCCGCAGAGGCCGCAAAGAACACGAACCCGGAGACAAAGACATGCACCCATCGCGCAGAACCTTCCTGATCAACAGCGCCGCTATGGCAGCGGGCGCCGCCGTGTTGCCGTGGTCCTTCGCGGCACGTGCCGCGCAGTACCCGGACAAGGCGGTCCGCCTGTACATCCCGTACCCGCCGGGCGCGGCGACCGACACGCTGGGCCGCATGGCGGGTCAGGTGTACGCCGAGGCGCTGGGCCAGCCCTTCGTCGCGGAAAACCGCGGCGGCGGCGGCACCACGATCGGCACGCGCGCGCTGGCGGTGTCCGCGCCGGACGGCTACACCATCGGCATGGTCGACTCCACGTTCACCATCAATCCCGCGCTGCTGGGCGACCGTCAGCCGTACGACGCCATCAAGGATTTCGCGCCGATCTCGCTGATGGCGACGGCGCCCTTCGTCATGGTGGTGCACCCTTCGGTCAAGGCGACCGACATTGCGTCGTTCCTGGCGCTGGCCAAGTCGCAGCCCGGCACGTTGTCGTTCGGGTCGGCGGGCGTGGGCAGCGGGCCGCATCTGGCCGGTGAGCAACTTCGCCAGCAGGCGGGCGTGGACGTGCTGCACGTGCCTTACCGCGGCGGCGGCACCGTGATCACCGACCTCCTGGGCGGCCAGGTGCAGTTCGGCTTTGCCACCGTCCCGACGCTGCTTGAACACATCAAGGCCGGCAAGCTGCGCGCGCTGGCGGTCACCAGCCCGCAACGCACAAGCCAGTTGCCCGACGTGCCCACGTTTGCCGAGGCCGGTCTGCCGGGTGTGGATATCTCGCCGCTGTTCGGCGTGATTGCGCCGGCCGGCGTGCCGGAGCCGATCATCGAGCGCCTGTCGCAGACGCTGGGCGAATCCGTGCGCAAGGGCGCGCTGCGCGACAAGCTGGCCGCGCTGGGCTTTCAGCCGGTCGGCAGCACGCCGGCAGAATTCTCAAAGCGCATCCGCGACGACGTGGCCAAGTGGACCGCCGTGGTCCAGCGCGGCAACATCAAGGCCGAGTAAGTCGCGCCGGCTCAGGCGTACTTGCCTGTCAGGCCGCCATCCACGAGCAGTTCGGTGCCGGTGATGTAGGACGCCTCGTCCGACGCCAGGAAGGCCACCGCATTGGCGACCTCCCATGGCGTGCCCATGCGTCGCATCGGCACCTGCCTGTCGCGTGCCGCGCGCGCGGCGTCCAGGTCGTTCGCATCGAACATCTTGGCGACGTTGGCGGTGACGCGGGGGGTGTCGATCAGACCGGGTATGACCGTGTTCACGCGGATGCCGTCGGCGGCGTACTGCTGCGCGGCCATGCGCGCAAAGTGGATGACCGCAGCCTTGCTGACGCTGTAGGCCAGATGCGGATAGCCGGTGTACCGGATGCCCGCAATGGAAGAGACGGCCACGATGGCGCCGCCGCCCTGCACACGCATGACGGGCGCCAGCAGGCGCGTGGCGATCAGCAGGCTGGTCACGTTCACCTGCTGGATGCGATCCCAGTCCGCGATCGAGATGTCTTCGGGGCCGCCGACCTTGCCGATGCCCGCGTTGGCCTGCAGGATGTCGATGCGGCCAAAGCGGCGCAACGCCGCGTCGACCGCCGCTTGCATCGCGTCCGGATCGGCCACGTCGGCCTGCACAGGCAGCGCGCTGCCGCCTGCCGCTTCGGCCTCATGCGCGGCCTCTTCGGCGGCGGTCAGGTTGGCGTCCAGGGCGATGATGGCCGCACCTTGGCGCGCCAGCGTCACGCAGCTTGCCTTGCCGATGCTCCAGCCGGGCGCGGACGTGCCCGCGCCTGCGACCAGCGCAACCTTGCCGGCCAGGCGCGCGCCGGACAGCGGGGCAGCGTGAAGGGGCGTACCGGCAACGGGCGTACCGGCATCGGGCGTACCGGACCCCGCGCTCACGATTGCCCGCCGTCTTGCTGATGGCTCTTGCCCTTGCCCACGTACGGAATGGCGTGGTCGATGGTTTCCCAGATGTACCGCCCGGACGGGCTCTGCTGCTCTTCTGCCACGTGCGACACCAGGCCCGCCGCGCGCGAGATCACGGCAAAGCCGCGCATCAGGTCGGTAGGCACGCCGATCTCGCTGAGCAGCGCGGCCACGGCGCCGGTTGCATTGATGGTGATGTGCTTGCCGTAGGTCTCGTCGATGGCGCTGGCCAGCCAGCGCAGCGCCTGCACCGACTCGCCGCTCAGTTCGCTTTCCGCCTCGGCCAGCGCCAGCAGCTTGATCGCGCGCGGATCGTCCGGCTTGTGCAGGTGATGGCCGAAGCCGGGCAGCGGGCTGCGCGACGCGCGGTGTTCGCGGGCAATGGCCAATGCTTCCGCGGGACCGTCGGGTGCCTGACGGATGCGGTCAAGCAGGCGCGAGCAGTTTTCCATGGTGCCCACGAACTGGCTGCCCACGGCCATCAGCCCGGACGCCACGGCGCCCTGCAGATTCTCGGGCGCGCTCATGTAGATCAGGCGCGTGGCGATCGCGCTGGGCGTCATGCCGTGCTCCATCAGCGTGACCAGCACCGCGTCCACGATGCGCATGTCCACGGGACGCGCGTCGCGGCCGAGGATCTGCATGATCATGACTTCGGTAAACGACTTCTTGCCAATCAGGTCTTCGACCAGATCGACGTCGCGATACGACATGCCGGTCAGGTGATGGGCGCAGAGGCGGGTTTCGGGCTTGTTCATGGCGTTTCCTTCATTGCGGCGTCGCGCACCGCGTTCTTCAGCACCTTGCCCACGCTCGAGCGCGGCAGGCTGTCGTGGAAATGGATGTGTTTGGGCGTGGCCACCGGACCCAGCAGCGCGCGCACGTGCGCCTTGAGTTCGTCGCCATTGGCCTCGGCGCCCGGCTGAAGCTGGACGGCGGCGTGGACCGCTTCGCCCCACTTGTCGTCAGGCACGCCGAACACCGAGCATTCGTAGACGGCGGGATGCGCGGACAAGGCGTTTTCGACGTCCACCGGATAGATGTTGAACCCGCCGGTGATGATGACGTCGCGCAGGCGGTCCTTCAGGAACAGATAGCCGCGCGTGTCGATGAGGCCCGTGTCGCCGGTGTGCAGCCAGCCGTCGACTATGGTTTCAGCGGTCTTCTCAGGCAGGCGCCAGTAGCCGGTCATCACCAGATCGCCCTGGACCACGACTTCGCCGATTTCGCCGCGTGGAAGCAGCGTGCCGTCGGGCGCCATGATCGCCACGTCGGACAGCGGTGTGACCCGGCCGACCGAAGCGCGGTTTTCCGGCGCTTCCAGATCGGCGGGCCGCAGCACGGTCACGATCTGCGGCGCCTCGGTCTGGCCGTAGGTCGTGCCCAGCACCGGGCCGAAGAAGGCGCGCGCGCGCTCGATCTTTTCGACCGGCATGGGCGCGCCGCCGTAGATGAGGTTGCGCAGATGCGGGAAGTCCGCGCGGGAGACGCCGGGCTGCGCCATGATCATGTAGATCAGCGTGGGCGGCATGAAGCTCAGCGTGCCGCCGCGCTCGCGAAATGCCTCGGTGATCGTGGCGGGCGACACACTGTCCAGCAGCAGATGCGCGCCGCCCTGCGCCAGCACCGGCAACAGATAGGTGCCGGTGCCGTGCGTGATGGGTGCGGACACGACGTAGCGGTCTTCGGCGGTGAGGCCCCAGTTGAGGATCTGGTTGACGATGCCGGCGTTCCACGCGTGATAAGGCTGCATCACGCCCTTGGGCAGGCCGGTGGTGCCACCCGTGAACTTGATCGCCTGCGTGGCGTCGCGCGGCAAGGCGTGACGCGCCGGAGCGCGGTCGGCAAAACGCGCGAGCAGCGCGTCCAGCGCCAGGTCAGCGGCCGCCTCGTCCAGCACGATGCGTCGTGCTGAACCCGCGGGCACGAGCGGCGCGCCTACGTCGTCGACGATCACGATGGACGGCTCGGTTGCATCCAGGATGCGGCCGATCTCGCGCGCGGTGCTGCGGTAGTTCAGCGGCACCCAGACCTTGCCGCTGGCCAGCACCGCCAGCAGCGCCAGGATGTGGCGCGCCGAATTGCCGGCGCAGATGGCCACGCGCGTCTGCGGCTCGGGGTCCAGATCCTGCAGGGCGGCCGCCAGCGCACGCGTGTCCGCCGCCAGCCGCGCGTAAGTCACCTGCCCATCGGGACCGTCGAGCGCCACGCGGTCCGGGTACTGCTCGGCGGCGCGGAAGAAGAAATCAATCGGGTACACCTATGCTCCTTGGATGCTTAATTGGCCTTGAGGTTGGCGCTTTTCACCACCGCGCCCCACTTGTCGATCTCGCTGGCGATCTTCTTGGCGAAGGTCTCCGGCGTGTTCGGCGCTTGGGGCGGGAAGAAGCCGCCTTGCTTGTAGGAGGTTTGCAGGGCTGGCGTCGCGAGCGCCTTGTTCAGCGCCTGGTTCAGGCGGTCGATGACGGGCCGGGGCGTGCCGGCCGGCGCCACCAGGCCAAACCACGATTCCACGTCGAAGTCAGGCAGGCCGGACTCCGCCAAGGTGGGGACATCGGGCGTGGCCGGCAGGCGCTGGGGCGAGGTGACGCCGATGGCGCGCAGCTTGCCCGCCTGCACGTGGGGCAGGGACGAGGGCAGGTTGTCGAACATGGAGTCCACCTGACCGCCCAGCAGGTCCGCCACGGCGGGACCGCTGCCGCGATACGGTACGTGCAGGATGTCGGTGCCGGTCTTCATCTTGAAGAGCTCGCAGGACAGGTGAATGGACGATCCGCTGCCGGACGACGCGCACGTCAGCTTGCCGGGATGCTGCTTGGCATAGGCGATGTATTCCTGCACCGTCTTGATCGGCAGCTTGGGATTGACCACCAGGATGTTCGGAATGGTCGCCAGCAACCCGACGGGTTCGAAGCCTTTGACGAAGTCGTAATTGAGCTGGCTGTACAGCGTGCGGTTGATGGTGTTGGCGATCGACCCGACATACAGCGTGTACCCGTCGGGCGCGGCACGCGAGACGATCTCGGCGCCGATGTTGCTGTTGGCCCCGGTCTTGTTCTCGACGACGACCGTCTGCCCCAATTCTTCGGCCAGGGACTTGGCCATCAGGCGCGCCACGATGTCGGTTGCGCCGCCGGCCGCATAGCCGACGACAAGGGTGATGGGGCGATCGGGATAGGGTTTGGCCGCCCAGGCCGGGGCGGCGGTCATCAGCGCCCCGCTCAAGGCCACCGCCGCAGCGGTCCAGCGCTTGCCGAATGTCTTCATTGTTGTCTCCGTCCTGTTTGTCTAATAATTGGACAGCTCTTCGTCTGTCCGCTTTCATATTCGGCTTTGATGGAGGCCCTATCAACGCAAGGTGTCCAGAAATTGAACAAACCGGATTCCGAGGGTTCCGGTCCGCGCATCCTGCGGCGCGGGCTGAAGGTGCTGGGCGTGCTGCGCCAGGCCGGCGCGGCCGGCATGCACGTGGTGGACATTGCGCGGGCCGCGGGCATGCAGCGGTCCACGGTGTATCGCTACCTGGATGTGCTGGTCGAGGAGGGCTACGCGCTGCGGGAATCGGGCGCGCCGCGCTGGCGCGTTGCTGAACTGGGCGTGATGATGGCCGGCGACCCGCACGCGCAGGCCGTGCGCAGTCTTCGGCCATTGCTGCGTCAGATCAGCGACGTCAGCGGCGATTCGGCGTTTCTCATCTGCCGCGCTGCGAACGATTCGCTGTGCCTGCATCGCGAGGTCGGCAATTACCCGGTGCAGGTGCTGGCCGTGACGGTCGGGCACCGCCAGCCGTTGGGCGTGGGCGCGGCCGGGTTGGCGCTGCTGGGCGCCTTGCCGGCCGCAGAAGCCGACGAGGTGGTGATGCAGAACGAGCAGGCGCTACGCGCCTACGGCGGGATGACGGTGGCGCAGATGCGGCGGCTGGTGGAGAACACGCGCGGGCGTGGCTGGGCCGTGGTGGGAAACGCGGCGGTGCCGGGCGTGTTGGGTGTGGGCATGGCGCTGTGCGATGCGGGCGGCTATCCGCGGCTGGCGGTCAGCGTGTCCAGCCTCATCAGCCGGATGCAGGCGCCGCGCCAGCGCAGCATTGCCGAACTGATCCGCGCGCAGGTGTCGCAGAGCGGATTCGGCATGCCGCACGGGGCGGGCGAGGGGGATTGAGGCCCGCCGCGATGCCGTTCCGGCGGCGGGTGGGGGCCGTTTCGTTCAGGCCGTGGCCGGCGTCGGCACGCGGTACGTCTTCTGGTAATGCACCGTGAACGTCTTGAAGGCGTCCAGCGCCTTGTGCGGGTCGTGTCCCGGCTTGACGAGGAAGCTGTCAAAGCCCACGCGCGCCTGGTAGTGGATGGTGTCGATCATCACGTCGCCGACTGCGCGCAGCTCGCCCTGCCAGTCGTAGCGCGTGCGCAGCAGCTGCGCCAGCGAATAACCGCGGCCATCGGTGTAGACCGGAAAGTCCACGGCGATGAACGCGATGCCCTCGGGATGCAGCACGCCATCGGCGTCCGCCAGGTCCGTCAGGTCGGCGTCGGGATTGAGCAGCACGGCCACGGGATGCTTGTGGCGGCGCAGCGTGTTGCGCGAAGTCTTCCAGACGGCCAGCGGCACGATCCAGCCGGGTTCGTCGGACGGGACCTGGCCTTCGGCGGGCACTTCGGGTTCGGGGACGAACGGACGCGACGTGTCGGCCTCAAGTTTGCCGTTGCGGATGAGATGCGGGCCGGGGGCGTCGTGGGCGTAGATCTCAGACATGGGCGGGCTCTGCTTGCTGCGTGGGTTTGGCGAAGGCAGGGTCCGCGTACACGTCCTGCTTGAAGGGATCGATGCCGACGCGGTCCACCACGTCGATGAAGCGTTCGGCGTCGCTGTCGCGCAGGCCCAGATACGTGCGGATCAAACGGTCCACCACGCCCGGCACCTGATGCCGCGCGAACGACGGGCCGATGATGCGGCCGATGGCCGCGCCGCCGCCATGCGTGGATTCGAGGTCGGGCAGCGGCTTGGCGGCGCCGTTCTGGCGGCCGCCCACCGTGACCTGATACCACTCCTCGCCGGCCTTATCGACGCCAAGAATGCCGATGTGGCCCACATGGTGATGGCCGCAGGAGTTGATGCAGCCCGAGATGTTCAGATCAAGTTCGCCGATCTCGAACAGGTAATCCAGGTTGTCGAACTGGCGCTGGATGGCTTCGGCCACGGGAATGGAGACGGCGTTGGCCAGCGCGCAGAAGTCTCCGCCCGGACAGGCGATGATGTT
Organism: Achromobacter animicus; assembly: GCF_040775605.1. Classification (NCBI taxonomy): domain Bacteria; kingdom Pseudomonadati; phylum Pseudomonadota; class Betaproteobacteria; order Burkholderiales; family Alcaligenaceae; genus Achromobacter; species Achromobacter animicus. The sequence goes on along the minus strand of NZ_JAYGJK010000001.1, from coordinate 5,700,046 downwards.
GGTGAGCAGACCGACGTTGGGCGTGGCGAGGTTCAGGGCCTCGAGCTTTTGCCACAACTCGTGCAGCCGCGCGCGGCGCACGTCGGCCAGGATCAGGTTCTGTTCGTGCGACACGCGCAGTTCGCCGTAGCCGAAGTCGTCGGCCAGGTCGGCCACCGCATCCATCTGGTCCGCGGTGATGTCGCCCGGCGGCACGCCGGTGGGTTTGAGCGACACGGTCACGGCGGCGTAGCCGGCAACCTTGTGCGCATGCACGTTGGTGCGCAGCCAGCGCGCGAAGCGCTTGTCGCCCGCGGCCAGCGCGTCGGTGTTGTCGATGTCGGACGCGGCGGCGGCGTCGTGCTGCGGCCAGACAAAGCGCGCCTTGATGCGGTCCACGAATTCCTGCGTGATGGTGTCGGGGCCGCCCTTGATGCGCTGCCATTCTTCATCGACCTGCTGCGCGTAGACCTCGGGCGTCAGGTCCTTGACCAGGATCTTGATGCGCGCCTTGTACTTGTTGTCGCGGCGGCCATGCAGGTTGTAGACCCGCAGCGCGGCCTGCAGATAGGTCAGCAGGTGCTGCCATTCGACGAACGGATTGATGAGCTTGCCGACGATGGGCGTGCGGCCCAGGCCACCGCCGATCCACACGCGAAAGCCCAGCTTGCCGTCGCGCTCGACCGCCTGCAGGCCGATGTCGTGCACGCCCACGGCCGCTCGGTCTTCCACCGCGCCGCTGACCGCGATCTTGAACTTGCGCGGCAGGAAGGCGAACTCGGGATGCAGCGTGGACCACTGGCGGATGATCTCGCACCAGATCAGCGGATCCACGAGTTCGTCCGGCGCGACGCCGGCAAAGTGGTCGGTGGTGGTGTTGCGGATGCAGTTGCCGCTGGTCTGGATGGCGTGCATCTGCACCGTGGCGAGTTCCGCCAGGATGTCCGGCACGTCTTCCAGCTTGGGCCAGTTGAACTGGATGTTCTGGCGCGTGCTGAAGTGTCCGTAGCCCCGGTCCCACTTGCGCGCGATGTGCGCCAGGGTGCGCAACTGGCGGGACGCCAGCAAGCCATACGGAATGGCGACGCGCAGCATGGGCGCGTGGCGCTGGATGTACAGGCCGTTCTGCAGGCGCAGGACGCGGAAATCGTCCTCGGTTAGCTGGCCGTCGAGAAAGCGGCGCGTCTGATCGGCAAACTGCGCGACACGCTGCTCGACAAGCTGTTGGTCGACGGGGTCATACACGTACATGTCTACTGCCCTTGGAAGTCTTTTCGGTCTGAACCCCGGGGGCGGGGTCGGGCGCACGGCGCCGGCAAAACGGGATTCATAACCGTAACAGCGACCCGCGAACACCGTCTAAGTCATTCTGGTAATAAAGAAATAAGGGCCCCCACGCCGCGCGCGCTAGCTGCCCCCCGAGGGGGCTGCCCCGCCTTCGGACGGCCGGGCGGCTATTTTGCGGAGGTCGTCGAAACCAGCCGCGAGCGTACGCGCATATATGAATATGCGGCTTGTCGTAGAACAAGCCCCTAAACCCCTACAACGCCGCATCCACCGCCCAGCGTGCCACGAACACCAGAATTATCACCAGGCAGGCCGCGAGCAGCAGGCCGGTGGCGATGAGGGGGCCGGGCTTGTTGTGGGCGATGTCGGCGTCGTAGCCGCGGCCGCGGCGTACGCCGAAGAAGGCCCACAGCACGGAGCGGACCGTGCGCAGGAAACCGAGCATATGCGCCTCCGGGCGGATTCTTGACGGCCCACTGTAGACGCTGGCGTGTCCGGCAGACAGATGCAGATCCGCGTCAGCCGACCGTATCAGATGGCGCGGCGGCGTGTGCGCCGATGCCGCGCACGATGTGTTCCAGCAGTTCGCGCGCGGCCGGCGAGATGTGGCGGCCGGCGCGGCTCAGGACGTGCAGGCTGCCCTGGTTCAGGATGGGATTGGCCAGGGGCAGGCTCGCGAGGCGCTGGGCCTGCATGTCGGCGGTGACGGCGATGGGGGGCGTGAGCGCGTAGCCGATGCCGGCCGCCGCGAACTGCCAAAGCGCCTTGAACGACGAGGTGGTCAGCACGTTGTGCAGCCGGACCTGCTCGCTGATCTCGGCGGCCTGGATGTGCTGGCGCACGCCAAACCCTTCCTGCATGGACGCGCCGGGGTAGTCGGCCAGATCGGTCAGCAAGAGGGGCCGGCGCAGGCGCGTCAGCGGGTGGTCCTGACGCACGATGGCCCGTATCGGCTCGGGCCGCGAGTAATGCGTGCGCAGCCGGGCATCGTTGGGCGGCTGGAACACCAGCCCGATGTACGCGCGGTCGTCGACGATGCGCTGGACGATTTCGGACGTGCGGGCCACGTCGATGTCCAGCGTGACTTCGGGATGGCTGCGCCAGTAGCCCGGCAGCACGCGGTCGAACATCAGCTCCACAAAGCCTTCGCCCAGCACCAGGTCGATGTGGCCGCGTTCGGCTTTGCGCAGGCTGTCGATTTCAGAGAAGAAGCTCTCCTGGATGTCCTGCTGCCGTTTTACATAGCGCGCCAGGATGTGGCCGGCATCGGTGGGCACGAGGCCACGTCCCCGGCGTTCGAACAGCGCCATGCCGCAGTCGCGCTCCAGGGCGGCGATCGCGCGGCTGACGGCGGACGGGTCCATTTCCAGGGCCTCGGCCGCGCCGCGCACGGATCCCCGGCTCATGACCTGCATGAAGTAATGCGTGCGGCGCGCGTCGAGTTGTTCGTCCATGGCGGCTGGCTCCGGGCGGAATGCGGCTGATTTTCCACGAAGGGAATTAAGGGTTTACCCTTATTTCGATTTGTCCCGTGCAAAACTTTCCGAGGAAAGGCGAATTCGTTGCATTTTACGCAACGTTTCTCGGTGGCCCGTGTCATGGTTGCCCGCCAGAGGGGTGGGCGAAAATTGCGCAGTCCGAATCGGCCGCCCGCTGCGCGCGCCGTTCGCGCTGTATTGGCCGTTTGAATCGACCGAGCCGCTCTTCAAGCGCCGTCGCCCGAACCTTCCGAATTCGCTCGCCCCGCCGGCTCCACCTGGACGTCCGGGCGCCGGTTTCCGGGTTCGTCCGGCCCACTGCCACGATCACTATTCACGTCATCAGGGGAAAACCAATGTCTCATGCCAGCGCAAGCCTGGCTTCGCCTTCCATGCCGCTATCGGGGCGCGTGCGCATGCTCGCCGCCATCCTGCTGGTGGTGGTCATTTCCGAAGCGATCGGCAGCGTCACCTTCTCGGTCGGTCCGGGCAAGATCATCCTGCAGCCCATGCTGTGGGCCATTTTCATCGGCGCGGTGGTTGCGGCGTTCGGCCAGCGGCTGCCGGCAGGCGCCGGCATCGACAAGGCGATGCAGACCCGCATCAGCGGCTACCTGCAATACGCGCTGCTGCCGTTCCTGGCCAAGCTGGGTCTGATGGTGGGCGGCGCGTTGCCGCAGGTGCGCGAGGCCGGCTGGGCGCTGGTGTTCCAGGAGTTCGGCCACTTCTTCGGCACCATGGCCATCGGCCTGCCGCTGGCGCTGCTGCTCGGCATCAAGCGTGAAGCGATTGGCGCGACGTTCTCGGTGGGCCGCGAGCCCAGCCTGGCGATCATCGGCGAGCGCTACGGCATGAACTCGCCGGAAGGCCGCGGCGTCATGGCCGAATACATCACCGGCACCGTGATCGGCGCGCTGTTCGTGGCGCTGATGGCGGGCTTCATCACCAGCCTGAACATCTTCGATCCGCGCTCGCTCGCCATGGGCGCCGGCGTGGGCTCGGGCAGCATGATGGCCGCAGGCGTGGGCGCGATCGCTTCGCAGCAGACGCCCGAAATGGCGCATCAGGTCGCTGCGCTGGCCGCGGCCGCCAACCTGCTGACGACGGTGGTTGGCGTGTACTTCACCCTGTTCATTTCGCTGCCCACGACGATCTTCCTGTACGGCAAGCTCGAGCCCGTGCTGGGCCGCTTCTCGCGTGGCAAGAACGAGGCCGTGGTCGACGACAGCGTGTCGGAAGACGTGCCCGCGCACGGCTCGAAGATGGGCTTCGGCGACCGCCTGACCGCCTACGTCATCTGTGGCCTGTTCGCGCTGGTGGGCAACCGCCTTGGCTACAACGTGCCGTTCGCGGACGCGCTGCCGGGCATGGCCATCATCGTGCTGCTGGTCGTCATCACCGACCTGATCCTGCGCGTCGTGCCCAAGCTGCCGGCCGTGTTCGTGCTGTCGGTGATCGCCATGACCGCCGGCTGCCCGGGCGTGCTGCCGTATTCGGATCAGATCATCGCGATGGTCGGCAAGGTCAATTTCCTGCCGTTCACGACGGTGATCCTGGCGATGGCCGGCCTGTCGATCCTGAAGGACCTGCCTGCGTTCCGCAAGCTGGGCTGGAAGATCGTGGTGGTGTCGCTGGCGGCGAACGCCGGCACGTTCATGGGCGCCACGATGATCGCGGAATTCTTCCACTGATCCATCACGCTTCGCGAAAAAGCCGCCTGTTGCAGGCGGCTTTGTCATTTTCTGGGCCTTGCTGGCGTCAGAGTTTGTAGCCGCCGCTTGCCTCGATGACCTGGGCGGTCACCCAACGGCCTTCGTCCGAGGCGAGAAAGGCCACCGTCGCGGCGATCTCCGAGGTTTCGCCGAATCGGCCAAGCGCTGTGTCGGCTTCTATCGCTTTAACCATGGCGGCATTTTCGCGGACGGCGGCGTTCATGTCGGTGCGAATCCAGCCTGGCGCCACGGCATTCACCGTGATGCCGCGCGTGCCCAACTCCTGGGCAAGCGCGTGGGTCAGGTTGTTGATGCTGGCCTTGGCCATCGAGTAGATGGGCACGGCGGACATTGCCCGCACGCCGGCGCTGGAAGAGATATTGATGATCCGACCATTGCGGGACAGACGGCTCAGTGCGGCTTGAACCATGAAAAAAGGTGCGCGGGCGTGGACGGCGAAGAGCGTGTCCCAACTCTCAGGGGTGGCCTCCGCCAATCCGCCCCAACCGGAATTTCCCGCATTGTTCACGAGAATGTCGAGTGCGTTGCTGCCCATCAGGTCAGCGAGCCTGCCGTCAAGATTCTCGAACAGGGCCGGAATGGTGTTTGCATCGGTCAGATCGGCGTGCAGTGCGAAAGCGCGGCCTCCGGCTGCTTGAATGGCGCCAACCACGTCGTCCGCGCCAGCCTTGCTGACGTTGTAGGTCAGCGCGACCATCGCACCTTCCTGGGCCAGACGTTCAGCGATCGAACGGCCGATGCCGCGGGACCCTCCGGTCACCAGGGCGGTTTTTCCAACTAGCATCTGTGACATGGAAATCTCCTTGGTCAAACGATGCGTTCGCGCACGATGGGCCCAGGATCTGCCAAAACAACCGACAGCCCCATTCGAATCAGATCCGCATCGCCGCCGTATTCGTGCCGCGCGATGTGGTGCAGCAGCACACCCAACTGCTCCAGCTGGCGAGCTGCCTTCAGCGGGCCTGCGTTCACGGGCGCAAAGCCCGCGTCGTCGATCAGCTTTCGCACGACCTGACCGGCTTCGGGGTCGTCCGTGGCATAGAAAACGTTGGGCCTGGACGGCGATGACGCCCAGGCGGCGGCTTCCAGCACGGGCGCGGCCGTCAGGCTGAACGCCTTTACCACCCGCGCCGCAGGAAGTCTTTTTTGCAGGTATTCGGCGGTCGAGCTGTCTCGCATGAAGGCATGATCATGGAAGTGTTCGAAATCGCCGGTGACGCCAAGCGGGTTCATGGTTTCGATCACGATCTTGCCGTCGAGCGCATTGCCCACCGCGTCGATCACGGCGTCCACCCGAGGCCAATAGACCGAGAACAGCACCGCTTCACCGAAGTCTGCTGCCTGTTTGATGGTGCCAAGCCTTGCGTCGTCGGCCAGCTCGGCAAGCAAGGGAGAGATCTTGCGATCCTCGCCGTCCTTGGCAAGCACCAGTTGATGATTGGCGGAGGCCCAGGCTCGCGCGAGCCGGCTACCGATGTTGCCGGTGTTCAGAATTCCTATCTTCATTGCACTTTCCGCTAACGATGAATGCGGCTGGCGGCGCCGCGAACGGGCGCCGGGCGCCAGGGAGTTATTGCTTGACGGTGTCGGCGCTGGCCTGCTCGAGGAAAAGATCCACGTGCACTTTCGGCATGCCCACCAGCGTTCCACCGATCGGGGACGGACGCACCGCCTCATTGATGAGCTTGCGTGCCTCTTGCGGGAGAACCGGCTCGCCCCGCTGCTGGTAGATCCTCTTGGCCTCGTCATCCGACACGCCCGCGGGAACGACCGGCGCATACCGCCAGAAGTAGATCGGCGTACCGGGTTCCACGCGCCAGCTGTCGGCAAGCGAGCCGGCGTTGACGACGTCGTAGCCCACTGCCTCGATGAAGCGCGTCACGGTCTGCACCGCGTCGGCGTCGTCACCGGCAATGGGCAGCGTTGTCCGATCAGCATTGCCCTTGGGGCGGGCGTTGCTTTCCATGTGAATCCAGCTCAGGTTGTGAAGCCCCTTGACCACCGCCGCGCCTGGCAGGTGCCGCTGGATGAGTTCGCTTGATGTCAGTTCGCCTGCATCAAGATCGGGGCGGCGAAATCCGCCCATGCCGGGGTAGTAGTTGGTCTGGTCGAGCACGACCTTTCCGGCGAACCGGTCGGCCGGCAGGCTTTCGAATGTCGCCAACGGAATGGCGAGCGAGACGATGTCTCCCGCTGCGATCGCGTCGTCGACCGAGCCGGCACGGGCAAGGGGTCCCAAGGCTTTGGTCAGCGCAGAGAGCGTTTCGGGACCGCGTGAATTGCTGATCACGACGTTGTGACCCGCCGCGACGGCCAGACGCGCGACAGCCTTGCCGACAAGGCCGGCGCCAATGATTCCGATTGTTTGTTTCATCGTAGATATCCGTTGATGGAGCGCGGCGGAATTCGCCGGCAGATGTCATGCAGGGCACACCCGCCGCGTCGCGGCCGATGTGCAGCGTGTTGCATGAAGCTCACTGTAGATTCGGCTCCCGGATTGATAAATGGTGCTAAAAGGCAAATACTGTTGTCCATGAATACATCAATCGATTTGCCCGAAATGAGAGTTTTCGCGGCGGTGGTGACCGATGGCTCGTTCACGTCCGCGGCCGAGCGGCTTGGCACCGATAAGGCGCGCGTCAGCCGCATCGTCAGGCGTATGGAAGAAAAGCTGGGTGTCCAACTCCTTACCCGTTCGACACGCCGCCTCAATGTGACCGAGGTGGGGCGGGACTATTTCGAACGCGCCGTCTGCATCCTGACCGCTGCTGAGGCGGCTGAGGCCGCGGTGGCGCAGCAGTCCCGCGAGCCCAAGGGATTGCTCAAGATCACGGCGGGCGCCGAGTTCGGGACGATGGTGGTGGATGACTGGATTGCGGCGTTTCTGCGCGCGGCGCCCAAGGTGACCGTGGAAGCGGAATACACGAACCGGCTGGTGGACATCATCCATGAAGGATTCGACGTCGCAATCCGTGTCGGCGCGCTGGAGGATTCAGGGCTTTCTGCGCGTCGGCTTGGCGAAGTGTCATACGGGCTGTATGCAGCGCCGAACTACCTCAAGCGCGCACCGAAGCTATCCGCAGTCGGAGATTTGAAACACCACGCGTTGATCATGAAGACAATCCGTGGCCGCTCGAGTTGGACGTTGGTCAAAGAGGCGATAGCGGAAAGGGTCACGGCGACGCCCCGTTGTGCCGTCAACAGCATCATCGCGGCAAAGAATCTTGCCGTCGCGGGGCTGGGAATCGCGCAGCTGCCACGTTTCATGGCAGCGCCGTTCGTGGCGGACGGCAGCCTCGCCTGTGTGCTTGCGGGCTGGGCTGAAATTCCGGCACCCGTTCATGCCGTGTTCGCATCCAGCCGCTATATGGATCCCAAGGTGCGCACTTTCGTAGATCTGAGCGTGGAGGCGTTCAAGGGCGGAGACGCCTGAACGCCGTCCGCTTACATCCAGCGTGATTGGCCCGGCCGGTAGCGCGCGTTGTCGGTCACATTTTCAGTGGGCCCGATGTTGGCCACTGCTGGGATGCCGGCGCTCGCCGCCTTCATGACAGCCGCCGCCTGCAATTCCACCTGCGGATTGCCCATGGCGACGCGATAGGGTTGCAGCGGCGCCAGGCCTTCGATGGTGCCCCAGTCGTTAGCGATGTCGGCGCGTTGCGCCACCGGGTCCGGCCGCGCGGCAAAGTCCCCGACCGCGCGCCGCATCCGGGCGTCCGCGTACAGATCGCGCAATTCATCGATATTGATGGCGGGCGCGGTGAGGGCAAGAGGCGCGACGGCAGGGTCGGCTTTGTGTCTGACAGTCGGGGCGTCTTGTTCCGCCCTTGCCAATCTGTCGGCCTGAGCGCGTTCCACGCGCTGGGCGTCGCGGGCGGCCTGGGCTTGCGCGGTGCGCTGGGCCTGCCGGGCGGCGAAGTTCTGCGCGGCGCGTTCGGCTTCCCAGGCAGGGCGGTTCTCATCCAGCATCGAAACGCGCGCCGGATAAGGCGCGGCGACGTGGGGGATGGCGGAGATCGCAGAAATGGCCATGCGGGGGCTCCTTGTCGTGATTGACCTTTGGGTTGGTCTGTCTGGGGAGATGCAAGTTCACTGTAGCAAAGGCCTCTGCGAAAGGCTTTACCCATCTGTGGATTTCGTAACCGTCTCCCACGCCGTCAATTCCTCCTGCAAGGAGGCCAGCTTGCCCCGCACCAACCCGAGCGCGTCGCTGCCGAGCAGCAGGTGCGCGGGAGGATGATCGGCGTCGATGGCCGCCAGCATGGCGCGCGCCGCCTTGCGCGGATCCCCCAGCTGACGGCCGCTTTTCTCTTCGCGGGCCTTGCGGATAGGGTCGAAGAGGGCGTCGTAGTCCGCAATGGTGCGGGGCGTGCGCGTCATGGATCGGCCCGCCCAGTCGGTGCGGAACGACCCCGGCGCCACCGCCGTCACGGCAATGCCCAGCGGCTGCACTTCCTTGCCCAGGGCTTCGGAAATCCCCTCCAGCGCGAACTTGCTGCCGCAGTAGTACGCGATGCCCGGCATGGTGATGTGGCCGCCCATGGAAGTGATGTTCAGGATGTGGCCGCGCCGGCGCTGGCGCATGAAGGGCAGGACTGCCTTCATCATCGCGACCGCGCCAAACACATTCACGTCGAACTGGCGGCGCATTTCCGGCAGGGGCGACTCTTCCATCACGCCTTCATGGCCGTAGCCCGCGTTGTTGACCAGCACGTCGATGGCGCCGACGCTGGCCTCGATATCGGCCACCACGCCGTCAATGGCGTCGAAGTCGGTGACGTCCAACACGCGACCGATCGCAGCGCCGGGAGACAGGCTTTCAAACGCGAGGCGGGCCGGCTCGGCGCGCACCGTGCCGACGACGCGGTGGCCTGCGGCCAGGGCTTCCTCGGCCAGGGCGCGGCCGAGGCCGCTGCTGACGCCCGTGATGAGCAGGGTTTTGGGGGAGGTCATGGAGGGGGCTCCGAAGTCATTGGAGAATGCATGGTAGTCTTGCCAAACCGCGCGGATAAGCCGTAATCCGCTGCTTATCTTGCACAAAGCTATGAACAACAACGCCACGGCCCCCGACGACGCGGTAGGCGCGGATCCTGCCGAAAACCGCATGGCCGCGCTGCTGCGCAGCCTGGCGCCTGATGAGGGCTACAACCTGACCGCGTTGCCCAGCGTGCGCGTGCTGCGCGCCAACCGGGCGCTGGCGCGCACGCCGGTGCTGTATGACCCGGGCATCGTGATCGTCTGTCAGGGCCGCAAGCGCGGCTACTTTGGCAATCAGCTGTACCTGTACGACGAGCAGCATTACCTGGCCGTGTCCGTCCCGGTGCCCTTCAGCATGGAGACCGACGCAACGCCCGAGCGCCCGCTGCTGGCGCTGTACCTGCACCTGGATTTCGCGCTGGCCGCGGAACTGGCGTCTCAGATCGACGCCGCCGGCGCCGCGGCGGCAGCCCAGCCGCCGCAGAGCATGTTGTCGACGCCGATGGATGACGCGATGCGCACGTCGGTGCTGCGATTCATCGAGGCCATGTCCCGGCCGCTTGAAGCCGCCGTGCTGGGACCGGGGCTGTTGCGTGAGGTGTATTTCCGCGTGCTGACCGGCCCGCAGGGCGGTTCGATGCGGGAAGCGTTGTCCCTGCGCGGGCAGTTTGGCCGGATCGGCAGATCCTTGCGCCTCATTCACGCGGAATACGCCCGGCCGCTGGACGTGACTCGGCTGGCGGACGAGGCGGGCATGAGCGTCCCCAGTTTTCACAGCCATTTCAAGGCGGTGACGCAGGTCTCTCCCATGCAGTACGTGAAATCGACGCGCCTGCACCAGGCGCGTCTCTTGATGGTGCGGCAGGACCTTACGGCCGAGTCGGCGAGTCAGGCGGTGGGCTACACAAGCCCGTCCCAGTTCAGCCGCGAGTTCAAGCGCCTGTTTGGCCTGACGCCGGCGGCGGAGGCGCGACGCATGCGCGAAGGCTTCGCTTTGCCGGCATTCGCGGACGCTACATACGTGTCGTCACACTGAATCGGCGGCTGCCCGCCGACGGTTCGTTCAAGGCTTGGTGGCCTGCATCGACGGACGCTGGCTGAACCCTTCGAACCACTTGGCCGTGGCGGGATGCGACGCGCGCCAGTCCAGATCCGGGAAGCGGAAGTCCAGGTAGCCCAATGCGCAGCCGATGGTGATGGTGCCGATGTCCAACCGGCCTTCGAGGCCTGCGGCGTTCTTCTCGATGAGCGCGAGACCGTCGCGCACCTTGCCAAGCTGTCCTTCAACCCAGCCATCCCAGCGCAACGCCTCCGGGCGCAGCACGGTCTCATAGCGCGCCAGCAGCGCCGCACCCAGCATGCCGTCGGCCATCGCCTGCTCGGCCAGCACCGGCCAGCGGGCCTTGCCGGCGGGGAAGAACGTGCCGCCGCCCAGATCGTTCAGATACTCGCAGACAACGCGGCTGTCGAACAGCGCCAGGCCGTCATCGGTGATGAACGTGGGCACCTGGCCCAGCGGGTTGCTCGGGATGATGGTCTGGTCGCGGGCGACGGGACCGGCGGCGCTGGGCAGCTTTTCAATGCGGTCGACCAGGCCGAGTTCATGGGCGATGACCATGCACTTGCGGACAAACGGCGAAGCAGGCGAGAAGAAAATTTTCATGGGGTTCCCTGTCGGTGAGAGGCGTCAGTGTTGCGCATGGGCCAGGTGCTGTCCAGCCACCCAGCCAAAGGTCAGAGCGGGGCCGAGCGTGATGCCGGGCGCGGGGTATGCGCCGCCCATCACGGACTGCATGTCATTGCCCGCGACGTAAAGCGCGGGGATCGGCGCGCCGGCCGCGTCCAGTGCCTGCGCGTGCGCGTTGGCTGCTATGCCGCAGGCGGTGCCGATGTCGCCGGGGTACACCTTGACCGCGTAGTACGGTCCCTTGCCGAGCGGCGCGAGGCAGGGATTCGGCTGGTGATCCGGATCGCCAAGGTAGCGGTTGTAGGCGGTCCCGCCCTTGCCGAAGTCCGGATCGTGTCCTTGCGCGGCGTGCCGGTTGTAGCGTTCGACAGTGGACTGCAGTGCGGCGGCGGGCATGGCAAGCCGTTCGGCCAGTTCAGCCAGCGTGGACGCCTGCAGCAGGTAGCCCTGGTCGATCAGGTGCTGGCGGGGCCGCCCGCCCGGCAGGGCGAGGCCCAGACCCCAGGTGTCGATGAACCGCTGGTCGCAGACCAGGAATGCCGGGATGCTGGGCGCCGTTTCGTTGCTGCGATACATGGCCTGCACGAACTCGTGATACGAGGTCGCTTCGTTGACGAAACGTTTGCCCGCGCCGTTCACCGCGATCAGCCCGGGCTTGGCGCGGTCCCAGACCAGATGCGGGTAATTGAGCGGCGTTCCGTTGCCGGCGTCCAGAACCGAGACAGGCGCCCAGAATGCCGGACTGGCGTAGCCGCTTCCGAAAGCCGCGCCGGCCTGCTCCGACAGCCGGATGCCGTCGCCCGTGTTGCCGCGCGGGGACATCGACCAACTGCCGGTTGGCTGCGGATACGTTTGTGAGCGCCTTTCCGCATCCCACGGGAAGCCGCCCGTCGCCATCACGACGCCGCGGCGCGCGCGGACGTTCAGCGTCGTACCGTCCCGTGACACCGCGGCGCCCAGCACGCGCCCGTTGGCGTCCCGGTGCAGCGAGAGCGCTGGCGCTTGCAGCCAGTATTCGATGTTGCGCGTCAGCAGTCCATGGAACAGCTGAGCCGCCAGCGCGTTGCCAAGCAGTAGCCGGGTGCCCCGGTGGTAACCGCGGGCGCGGTCCGAGGCGAAACGCAACACCAGCGCCATGCTGTGCCGCCAGGCCGCGAACGAGCGCGTGGCGCGCAGCAGGTGCCGCACGTCGGTGATGTTGACCATCATCCCACCGAGCACGGTGAATTCCTTCAGCGGGTCGCGCAGCTGGTTGAAACGGCTGCCCAGTTTGCGGCCATCGAACTCGACCGGGTCGAGCGAGCGCCCGCCCATCGCGGCGCCGGGCCGGTCAGGGTAGTAGTCGGGCGAAGCGGTCCGCGCGGCAAGCTGCAGCAGGCCGCGGGACACGAGGTAATCCATCATGCGCGGGCCCGCATCCAGGTAAGCGCGCTTCATGTGCTCGGGCGCCGCCGTGCCCACCGTTTGATCCAGGTAGGTCCACACGTCGTCCATGCTGTCCGGATGGCCCGCCGCTTCCGTCTGCGAGTTTAGCGGTATCCACACCGCGCCGCCGGATATCGCCGTCGACCCGCCGATGCGGTCGGTCTTCTCGATCAGCAATACCTCCAGGCCTTCCTCGTGCGCGGTCAGTGCCGCCGCCATGCCGCCCGCGCCCGAGCCCACGACGAGCGCGTCCACTTCCTTGTCCCAGGTGATGTGGTTCATGCTGCCTACGCTCCTGAGCCGCCCAGCGACTTGCCGCCGTCCACGAAGATGACCTGGCCCGTAATGAAGTCCATGTGCGGCGCGGCCAGAAAGGACACGGCATTGGCGATGTCTTCCGGCCGGCCCGCCCGGCCGGTGGGCTGCAGGGCCAGTTGCGCGGCCATGCGCTCCGGCGTCAGATTGCGCAGTAATGGCGTGTCGATGAGGCCGGGGGCGATGGCGTTGACCAGGATGCCCCGTCCGGCCAGCTCCATCGCGGATGCGCGGGTGTAGCCGACCAGGGCCGCTTTCGACGCGACGTAATGCGGGTGATTCCTGGCGCCCAGATAGGCGCGCGACGCGATGTTCACGATCTTGGCGCCCGGCAGCATGGCGCGCGCCGCCTCTTGCGTCAGCGTGGCGACCGCCAGCAGGTTGACGTCGAAGGCGCGGCGGTAGTCGTCGCTCGTCACGTCGAAGAACGTGCGCTCGTCGAACATGCCGGCGTTGTTCACCAGCGCGGCCAGCGGTGGCAACGACCGCGCCAGTTCGCGCGTGGCCGCCTCGTCGGCGAGGTCCACGACGCGATGGTCGACGTCCAGTCCCCGGTCGGCCAGCGCCCTTGATTCCTTGTCCGCCAACGCCGCGTTGCGATCAGCCATCACGACGCGGAAGCCGTCGCGCGCCAGCCGCTCCACGATCGCCAGGCCCATGCCGCTTGCGCCGCCCGTGACCAACGCCGTACCCAGACTCATGATTTCTCCTTAAACGGCCAGATAGCCGCCGTCCACCGGCAGCACCACGCCATTGACATAGCTGGCCAGGTCCGAGGCCAGAAAGAGGATGGGGCCGACGATCTCATCCGCGCGCCCCGCGCGCGCCATGGGTGCACGTCCCATGTACCAGTCGGTGCCGTTCGCCTGGGCGCGCTGCCCGGCGGTCATTTCGGTTTCCATCAGCCCCGGCGCCACGGCGTTCACCCGCACGCCGTGGGGGGCGAGATCGCGGGCCAGCACTTCCGTGAACGAGCGCACGCCGCCCTTGGATACGACGTAGCCTGCCGTTGAAATACCGCAGCCGTAGGCCACGATGGAACACAGGTTGACGATCGCGCCGCGCGTGGCCTTGAGCTGCTCGACAAAGGCATGCGTGACGTTGAAGGTGCCTTGCAGGTTCACTTGCATCACGCGCTCCCAGATCTCGGGCGTATGCGGATCGTCGAACGGCGCGCGCGCCGAGATGCCGGCGTTGTTGACCAGGACGTCCAGCGGTCCGTGGCGGGCCGCGCAGTCGGCGGCAAAGGCGCGAACGGCCGCCGCGTCGGTCACGTCCAGCGCCGCATGCGCGGCATGGCCGCCGGCCGCGATGATGGCTTGCGCCGAGGCGGTGGCCAGCGCCGCGTCCACGTCGGTCACGATCACGTGCGCGCCTTGGCGCGCGAAGCCCTGGGCAATGGCGGCGCCCAGGCCGCGCCCGGCGCCCGTCACGAGGACGCGCTTGTCTTGCATCGAGATCATGGCTCTTTCCTTGTTGCGCCTAGGCGCCCAGATAGGCGCGCTGCACGCCTTCGTCGCTCGCGAGCGCGGCGGATTCCCCGTCGAGTGCGATCTCGCCGTTTTCCAGGATGTACGCGTGGCTGGACACCGATAACGCCAGCTTCACGTTCTGTTCCACCAGCAGAATCGTGATGCCCTGTTCGCGGTTCAGCCGCAGGATGATGTCGAAGATCTGTTCGACCACCAGGGGTGACAGCCCCATGGACGGCTCGTCCATCAGGATCATGCGAGGCCGCGCCATCATTGCCCGGCCGGTCGCGAGCATCTGCTGCTCGCCGCCGGAGAGCGTGGCGGCCTTTTGCTCGAAGCGTTCGCGCAGGCGCGGAAAGGTGTCGCACACCATGTCCATGTCCTGCCGGACCACGGCGCGGTCGCGGCGCAGGTAGGCGCCCATTTCCAGGTTCTCGCGCACGCTCATCTCGCGGAATATTTCGCGCCCCTCCGGCACCTGCACGATGCCGCGGCCCACGACCGCGTCGGCGGACAGGCGATGGATGGGTTCGCCCGCGAATCGCACGGCGCCCGCCGTGGGCGAGACCAGGCGCGAGATCACGTTCAACGTCGTGGACTTGCCCGCACCATTGGCGCCTAGCAGCGCCACGATGGCGCCTTGCGGGACTTTCAGCGATACGTCCTGCAGTGCGCGGATGTTGCCGTAGGCGGCCGACACCGCATCGACTTCCAGCAGAATCTCAGCCACCGGCTGCTCCCTTGCCCAGATAGGCTTCGATGACGCGGGGATTGCTGCGTACCTCCCCGGGTGTACCCTCGGCGATCTTCTCGCCAAACGACATGACGGTGATGCGATCCGATATCGACATCACCAGTTGCATCACGTGTTCCACCAGTAGCACCGTGATGCCGTCGCGTTCGCACAGTTCGGTCAACAGCCGGTCCAGCGTTTCGATTTCCCGATTGCGCAGCCCCGCGGCGGGTTCGTCCAGCAACAGCAGCTGCGGCGAAATCGCCAGCGCGCGTGCCAGTTCCAGCATCTTCTGGCGGCCGAAGTCCAGGCTGCACGCAGGCGTATCCAGGAAGTCGGCCAAGCCGACGCGCTCCAGCAGATGTTCCACGCGCTCCCGCGCCTCGGCCGCGGCGGGCCGCAGCAGCTTGCCCACGCTGTTCGCGCCGTGCGCGTATGTGCCTAGCAGTGCGTTCTCGCGCACGCTGAGGGCGCCAAAGAGTTCCAGGTTCTGGAAGGTGCGCGCCACGCCCAGCGCCGCCATCTCGTGCGGCTTCTTGCCCGTGATGTCGGCGCCGTTGAATGTGATGCTGCCGCTCGTGGGGCGGTAGTAGCGCGATACGCAGTTGAAAGTCGTCGACTTGCCGGCGCCGTTGGGTCCGATCAGCGCGTGGATGTGGCCGCGTTCCACCTGCATGGATAGCCCGTTGATGGCGGTCAACCCGCCAAACTTCACCGTCAGGCCCTGCACGTCCAGGTAGGGATGGGTGCTCATGCTGCGCTCCTTTGAGGGGACTTGGACGCGGTGGCGGCCGCCCGCGAAGCCGCGGGCAAGGGCGTTGCCGGCGGCGGCGCGCGACGGGCCGCGCGGCCGGCAAACAGGCCCTTGGGCGCGAACATCATGAAGCCCATCAGGATGAAGCCGTAGATGATTTCCTGGAAGGACAGCGCCTGGCGCAGCAGTTCCGAAATCAACCCGAAGGCCAAAGCCCCGGCGATGGCGCCGCGCACGGAACCAATCCCGCCGACCACGACCATGGTCAGGATCAGAATGGTCGTTTGAAACCCCAGGCTTTCGGGATGGATGAACGACGCAAACAGCGTGTACATGCCGCCGGCGATGCCGGCGTAGGCGGCCGACAGCGTGAACGCAGTGCGCTTGATGGCGTTGACGTTCACGCCCATCGCCTGCGCCGCTATGTCGCTTTCACGCACGGCGCGGAACGCGGATCCCAGCTGCGAACGCGACAAGGCGACGGTGGCCCACAGCAGCAGCGCGGCGATCACCACGACGAAGGGGTAGGCCTTGACGTCCGATACCAGTGCGTAGCCGAACAGCGTGGCGGGAGATATGCGGAATCCGTTCGACCCGTTGGTGACCGATTGCCAGTTCAGGAACACCCACTGCATCGCTTCACCAAACGCGAACGTGGACAGGGCCAGATAGATGTCGCGCATGCGCAGCGCAAGCGCGCCAATCAGGTAGCCCAACGCGGCGGCCAGCAGTCCGCCCGCGATGATGGAGACGAAGAAGGGCGGATGCCACAGATTGTTGATGAGGCCGGCCGTGTAGATGCCGACGCCGTAGAAGGCCGCGTGCGACAACGCAAACTGCCCGGTTTCGCCGATGACCAGATGCAGGCCCAGCGCCAGCACCACGAACACCATCAGCAGATTGACGACGTAAATGACATAGCCGCTAGCCATGAACGGCAGCGCCATCAGCACGACAGCCATGAGCGCCAGCAGGATTCGATCGATCTTGTTGCTCATACTTTTTTCACCTGCAGTTTTCCGCCCAGCAACCCTTGCGGGCGCAACAGCAGCACGACCATGATCGCCACGAACGGCGCCACCACGATGGCGTTGGTCGAAATGAACAGCCCCACCAGGTTCTCGGCGATGCCGATCACGAATCCGCCAACCACCGCGCCTGGCAGGCTGGTGATGCCGCCCACGATGGCGGCGGCATAGGCCAGGATGGCGATGTGGCCTATGTCGGGCGTGATGAGGATCTTTGGTGTGATTAGCAGCGCGGCGACGGCTGAGATCAGGCCAGACAGCGCCCACACCATCATGCGGATGCGTGTCAGGTTTACGCCCGTCAGCCGCGCCGCCTTGGGGTTCATGCCCACGGCCCGCATGGCCCGGCCGACGCGTGTGTAGGTGAACATGCCAAAGAGCAGCAGCATGACGGTGACCGCGACGGCGAAGATCAGCAGGTCCAGCCGGGTCAGCACGGCGTCGCCGATGATGACGGCATCGGTCGAGGCGAGCGGTGGCAGGGATCGCGGG
Source organism: Achromobacter animicus (assembly GCF_040775605.1). Classification (NCBI taxonomy): domain Bacteria; kingdom Pseudomonadati; phylum Pseudomonadota; class Betaproteobacteria; order Burkholderiales; family Alcaligenaceae; genus Achromobacter; species Achromobacter animicus. The sequence continues at coordinate 5,682,686 of NZ_JAYGJK010000001.1, read as the reverse complement.
GTATCGCCCAACCCCGAGGTTCGCACAAGTCCCTTCAGGGCGTACGCGAGGCCGAGCGTGGCGATGACCATCTGCACCCCCACGCCCTTGGACGCGATGACGCGTTCCATGACCACGCGCTGGAACAGTCCCGACAGGACGGCCACCCCGACCAGCGTGACCGGAATGACCGCCAGGTAGGGCCACCCCATCACCAGGATGAGGAACAGCGCGATGTAACCGCCCACCATGAAGATCTCGCCCTGGGCGAAATTCGGTACATCGGTGGTCTTGAAGATAATGACGACGGCAACGGCCAGCAACGCATACACGCTGCCCGTCACCAGTCCCGACAGCACCCCCTGCTGCAGGAACAACCAGGTATCGGCAAAGCTCATGATGTTCTCCGGCGGCCCGCGCGATGCTGCGCCATCGCGCGGGCGTGGCCCGTGACGGACCGCGGGTTTACTTCTGGTACTGCCAGGTGCTCTTGAAGGCGCCCGGCACGAGGGTCATGTTCGTGCCGTCGAACTTGATGTAGATGGCGGCTTCCTGCGCGGCGCGGTCGCCGGGGCCGAACTCGATGGGGCCCGCCATGACGCCGGAGTCGAACTTCATGGTTTCCAGCGCCTGCAGCACCTTCTCACGCGTGGGCTGGGGGCCGGCGGCCTTCAGCGCGTTCACCACCGCCATGGCGGGTGGAATGCCGTAGGGCATGTAGGACTGCGGATGCCCGGGCTTGGCCGCCAGGTCGGGGTAGGACTGCTTGTACATTTCGTACACCCAGGTCAGCTTCGGGCCACCAGGCAAGTCGGCCAAAACGTCCTGGATGTAGACGTTCTTGAAGGCGTCCTTGTTGCCCACGTTCTCTACGAGCTGCTTGAGGTCCGCCGTGCCGTTGACCGCCAGCACGATCGGTTTGTTCCAGCCCAGTTCGTGCGCCTTTTTGATTATGAGGGCGGCGGGACGCGCATAGGTGGTCAGCAGCAGGACGTCCGGATTGCCCGCGCGGATCTTCAGCATGGGCGCGGTCACGTCCGTGATGTTGGGATTGACCGACTGCACCTGCAGCGCCGGATCGCCAAGCTGCTTTGCCTGAGCCTTCGCGGCTTCCAGGTTCCAGCCGCCGTACGCGTCGTCGTGATTGATGTAGCCGATCTTCTTGGCCTTCAGGTGTTCCGATGCGAACTGCACCATTGATCCACCAACGGCGTGCTGCGAGATCGAGAAGGCGCCGTAGATGTACTTGGACGGTGGGTAAAGCGCGCCGTCGCCGGAGGCGTTCAGCATGACTAGCGGCACCTTCTCGCGCTCGATGTATTCGCGCGATGCGACGACAGCTGCCGAGCACGAACCGCCGTTCAGAAGGAAGACCTTGTCCTGCTCGTTCAGCTTCTTTACGGCGGCGACAAGATCGTTGGCGTTGCAGCGGTCGTCTTCGATGACCAGCTCGATCTGACGACCGTTCACGCCGCCTTCCTTGTTGACCTTGGCGTACCACATCTTGGCGGCATTGAGCACGTCAAAACCGTAGGCCATGCCGCTGCCCGACAGCGGCGCAAAAACGCCTATCTTGATGGTCTTGTCCGTGATCCCCGGTTCCTGCTGCGCCTGCGCGGTGGCCGACAAGGCCAGGACGCACAGCGCGGCAGCGGCCGCATAGCGACTACGTTGGTTCATGCTTTGTCTCCCGTTCTTTTTAAGTGCGCGTCTTTGGTGGATGACGCTCTTGCTGCGCTGACGGCCATGCCGCCCGTAACCCTTACTGCATGCGATATCCGCCGTTCACGTCGATGACGCTGCCGGTGATATAGCCCGCGTCTTCCGATACCAGGAACCGCACGGCGGCGGCCACGTCCTCCGCCGAGCCGATGCGGCCCAACGGGATGGCCTGGGCAGCCGCGGCCAGCGCACCGCTGCTGGTGACGGTGCTGCGCAGCATGTCGGTGTCGATCAGGCCCGGCGCGATGCCGTTGGCCGTGATGCCAAGGTGGGCGGCTTCCCGGGCCATCGCCTTGGTCAGGCCGAGGACGGCGGATTTGGCGGCAATGTATGAGGCGCTTGAGCGGTAGCCGCCAAGCTGCGCGGCGACCGACGTGAAGGTGACGATCCGGCCATGCGCCAGAGGCGCAGCCTCGCGACGTCGAAGGTATGCGCGGCCGCAAAGGAACACGCCGCGCGCGTTCACGGCAAAACTGCGTTCCCAGATGTCGAGCGACGTGTCCTTGATAAGGGGGCGCTCACCGTTTTCCTGGAACAGCAGCAATCCGGCGGCGCTGACCAGCACTGCGATGGGCCCGTGCTGGCGTTCGATCTGCTCGAACGCGCCTTCGACGGCCGCTTCGTCGCTGACGTCGAAGGCGTGAGCGGCGTGCGGTGCGCCCAGTTCATCGGCAACGCGTCGCGCGCGTCCGGCGTCCACGTCCGACACCACCACGCGCAGGCCGGCCTGCGCCAGTTCGCGGCAGATCGTTGCGCCGATGCCGCCGCCGCCACCGGTGACAAGCGCGAGTCGGGGCGCCGGGCCAGCGGTGGCTGGCTTGGATACATTGGTCATGCTGTCTCCTTCCGTGGCGTGCCGTTCAGCCTGGGTATGAGGCCGGCCACCTGTCTGATTTTTTTGCGATTATGTATACATGGTCGTGTTGCAGGTATAGGTGCTTACCCTGAACGTCGTTTGGTTTACAGCAGAGATACTAAGGGAATCCCGGATGCGGGACGGAGATGAGTCGCCGTATGTATTCTTCATGTATACAATTCGGCCATGGATACGCTATCTCAACACGTCACGGACACGCTTCGGGACTGGGTGCTGCACGGCAAATTCAGCCCCGGCGCGCGACTGGAAGAAATCCCGCTAGCCGAAAAGCTGGGGGTGTCGCGCACGCCGGTGCGCGCGGCGCTCGCCACGCTGGGCAACGAAGGCCTGCTCGAACACTTGCCCAAGCGCGGCTACACCGTGCGGGCATACGACATCGGGGAGATCGTGGCGGCGTATGAGGTGCGGGCCGCCCTGGAAGGTCTGGCGTGCCGGCAGGCGGCGCAGCGCGGGCTGTCAAACGATGCGGTGGCGGTGCTGAAGAACTGCCTGGACGAGGGCGACCGGATTCTTGCCAAGGGCGAACTGTTGCCCGAAGACCACTTGCCGTATCAGCAGGTCAACATCACCTTGCACAACGGCATTCTGGAGGCGGCCGGCAATCCTTGGGTCAGGAGGTTCGCGACGCAGGCGCAGGCGATTCCCTATGCGTCGGATCGGATCATCCTGTGGGAAGACCATGGAATCATCCTGCGCTCGCACGATGACCACCATCGGATCGTGAGCGCCATCATCGCCCGCGATGGGGCGCGGGCCGAGGACCTGATGCGCGAGCATGTGTACTACGCCGGCATCATCCTGAAAAACAACTACGAAAGGCTTGCCCAGGCGTACCGGGTCTGATCGATCCGGCGCGCCTGGCGCAGGCAGTTGGCGCGGGCCGCTGGCCCACGCGCCTTATTCCGTAATGCCCGTTTCCAGGCAGGGCTTGAACTCCCCGGTGTCCGGATCGCGCAGGAACAGGACGCCGGTGGCCACGCCGAAGTACGCGCCGTGCAGTTCCAGTTCGCCCTTTTCGACGCGGCGGCGGATGGACGGGAACGTCATCAGGTTGTTCAGGCTGTGCGCAACGGTGGCCAGTTCCAGACGCTTCAGGTTGGCCTGGCGGTCGCCGGTATCCGGGGACATGCCCTTGGCCACGGGTTCGATCTGCGACATCCACTTGCCGATGAAATCGCTCTTGCTCAGCGGCGTGGCGTCGTCGAAGAAGAAGCGGATGCCGCCGCAGGACGCGTGGCCCAGCACGACGATGTGCTTGACGTTCAGGCCGTTGACCGCGAATTCGATGGCGGCGCTGGTGCCGTGGTACGACGATTCCGAGTCCGGGTCACAGGGCGGCACAAGGTTGGCCACGTTGCGCACGACGAACATCTCGCCGGGGCCGGCGTCGAAGATCGCTTCGGGCGACACGCGCGAGTCGCAGCATCCGATGATCAGGATTTCCGGGCTTTGGCCGATTTCGGCCAGCTTTTGATAGCGGCTGCTTTCAGTCTGGAAGCGGCCGTCCAGGAAAGATTGATAGCCTTCGGAGAGTCTTTTGGGAAACATGATCTTCACTTCCTAGTATCGAGGCCAGGCATGCTGGCGCGCCGGCATACGCAATAAGGGGCTTCGTTTGGAAGCCCCTGTTATCGAGTCGGCAGACGCGATTTTCCCATAACTGGCCTGATATCCACCTGTCTAAACCCTGATTAGAAAAGGGTTTTTGGCGGCTGGCCGGGCGGCGGTCTGACCTAGCGTGCGGCGACGTCCAGCGCATTCACCCGGGCGAATTCCAGCGGCGTAATCGCCTTGACCACCTTGATCTGGCCGGGCGCGAACGGGCCGACGACATCTTCGCTGACCCTGCCGATCTCGCGGTTCTGCGCGTCGTACAGGACGTAAGTCAGCAGGACGCTGTTGACGTTGCGCTCCGACTGGTTGGCGAGAAAGCCCGTAATGGTGGAGACGTTGCGGGTGCTGTCGCGCACGGCCTGGACGTTGCCCAGGGTGATGCCGTAGGCAAGGCTTTGCGCGGCAGCGGCGCCGGACAGGCCGGCCAGCACGACGAGCGCGGCAATGACGAGTTTTTTCATGGTTGTCTCCTGATACGGCCCGCGGCGGCGACGGTAGTACGGCATCGCGGCGGGGATCAGGCGTATCTCACTCCTTTCTGCCACGAGAGACAACGGGCCAGAAGGATGAATGGGTAACAGGTTGCGGCGGATGTTGCCAATGTTGGGGCTTTGTTCGATGATTGCCAAGCCGGCGCCTTGGCCGGCGGACCGTGCCGCCCGCGTCGCGCGTGCCATTGCGCGAGGGGCGCTCAAGGGAGGAACTCATGCTTTCCCGTACCAGCCAGCTGGCTTCGGCCATCCTGTTGTCCGCATGTTTTGCCGGCGCGCAGGCGCAGACCCCCGCCGCTCCCTCAACCGCCAAGACGCCCACGCCGCAGCAGCAGCGCATGTCGGACTGCAACAAGGCCGCCGAGGGCAAGAAGGGCGACGACCGCAAGACGTTCATGAGCAGTTGCCTGAAGGGCGAGGAGCCGGCCAAGCAACTGACGCCGCAGCAGCAAAAGATGAAGGACTGCAACGCGAAGGCCGCGGAACAGAAACTGGCCGGCGACGCGCGCAAGACGTTCATGAGCACGTGCTTGAAGGGGTGAATAGCCGGCAAGAAGAAACGCCAGACGATGTCTGGCGTTTTTTTTTGGACCGCTGACCGATGCTGTTGGGTGTCAGACACCCAAGATGCTCAGGTGCAGCTTCAAGGCCGTTTCGTACGGGTGCAAGACACCGGCGCTTCGCCGGTCACGCCGTCGCAATCGGCGTGACCGGCGATCCGATCGCATGCGGCAGGCGCAGCGGCGGCGCAGTCAGCATGAAGTGGTGGCGGCCATTGGCAAACAGGAACTCCGCCAGGTCCTTCAAATACCAAAGCTCCGCCAGCGGCAGCCCCAGCTTGAACAGGCAGTGATGATGCAGCGGCAGCATCGGACGCGCGCCGGACTTTTCGCGGGCGGGGTAGGCCTCGACCGCGTAGTTGTCGGCGCAGATGGCGGCGATGCCGCTATCGGTGATCCATTGCAGCAGCGCGTCGTCGGTGCCGTCCAGCGCGGCGCCGTAGGTGTGCAGCACCTCGGGGTCGGGCGTGCCGTTCATCGCGACCACGGCTTCGGCGTAGCCGGTGCGCAGCACCAGCATGTCGCCGCGCTCAATCGTGATGCCATCCGTTGCCAGCACGTGCATCAGTTCGGCGTGACCGATCAGCGTGCGGCCCGGGCCGTAATGGCGGAACAGGTCGACCAGCACGCCGCGGCCCTGCATGCCTTTCTGCGCCAGGTTCTCAACGCCCAGCTTCAGCGCGGCAGACGGGCCGCCGCTGTTGCAACCGCAGCCGGTGTGATCGCCATCATTGGGTCCCACAACGTCCACGCCCGCTTGAAAGCCGTTGTAGTAGCGCAGCTCGGGTGTGCCGTCGCCATCGGCATCGAACAATGCGCCCACATGCGCCAGCGCGTCCCACTGCGTCGAGTACTGCATGGACAGCAGCACCTGGTCGTCGCTCAGCACGTCGAGCGCGTCGGGGTTGACGTTCTTCAATGGGAAGTTCAGGTACGGCGTGTCCTTGAGCTTCGTGGGGCTCAATTGCGGCGGGTGGCGCCGCGGGTTGAGCACGTTGCCGCCGGGCAGGTCCAGCGGCAGGGACAGGCAGAAGGTCTTGCCGGCGCGGATCTCGCGTGCGCCCTTCAGGACCTGTTCTTCGGTGATGAGATTCAGGCGGCCGAGTTGGTCGTCGGGCCCGAAGTCGCCCCAGTTGGAGCCTTCGGGCCGATGCTTCCAGCGTTGCATGCGGCTTACTCCGTCAGGAAGTCGACGACCGCGCGGGTGAAGGCTTCCGGTTGCTCCCAGTTCGAGATGTGGGAGGTGTTCAATTCCACGTAGCGCGCGCCGGGAATGGCAGCCGCAAGTTCCTGGCCTTGCGCGGGCGTGGCGGCCAGGTCGTGCGTGCTGCTGATGACCAGCGTGGGGGCGGTGATGGACGACACCTGCTCGCGGAAGTCGGCGTCGCGCAGCGCGGCGCAGTTGCCCGAGTAGCCGGCGTCCGGCGTGCGGCGCAGCATGTCGATCAGCACCTGCGTCAGGCCCGGCTCGGCGGCGCGATAGCCGTCGGTCAGCCAGCGTTCGACCAGCGTGGGCGCCATCTTTTCGAGCGTCTGCTCGGCCACGGCGGCGATGCGGGTGCTCCAGCCTTCAGCCGAGCCGATGCGCGCGGCGGTGTTGCACAGAACCAGCTTGCCGACGAGTTCGGGTCGCGCCAGCGCCAGCCACAGGCCGGTCGGGCCGCCCATCGACAGGCCGCAGAAATGCGCGCGCTTGATGTCCAGGTGGGCCAGCAGTTCGGCGACGTCGTTGCCCAGCTGCTCGAAGCTGTATTCGCCTTCGGGGACCGACGACTTGCCGTGGCCGCGGGTGTCGTAGCGCAGCACGCGGAAGTGGCGGGTCAGTTCAGGGATCTGGCGGGCCCACATGTCGGCGTTGGTGCCCAGCGAATTGGAGAGCACGAGCACCGGCGCGTCGGCGGGGCCATCGATGACGTAGAACAGCCGTGCCTGGCTGAGATCGGCGTAAGCCATGTGGAATTCCTTTGGGGAAGGCGGCGGCCGCGCAAGCAGGCGGCCGCGCGGGTATTACAGGTGGCAGACGCCGTCGACGTAGGCTTTGCGCCAGCGGGTGATGGTTACGCGGTCGAACAGGTCGGCTTGCGCAAACGGATCGGCGTCGATGAACTGCTGCGCGGCTTCGCGCGTGTCGACGTCGACGATGTACAGCCCGCCGCCCGCATCCTTGCCGTCATCCTGCAGCTTGGCGCCGCACGCCAGCAGCAGCTGCTTGTTGGCGTCCAGGTATTCCAGGTGCTTGGCGCGGTGCTGCTGGCGCATTTCCTGGTGATTGGGCTTGTCGAAGGTTTCGATGATGTAGGGCATGCGAGGCTCCTGTCAGATCGCCGAGGGATGGCGCGCGAGCGCGGTGACTTCGATATCCATGTACGGGAAAAGCGGCAGCGACGACAGCAGCGTGTGCAGCTCGTCGTTGTTTTCGACGTCGAAGATGCTGACGTTGGCGTAGCGGCCGACGACGCGCCACAGGCTCTTCCACTTGCCGTCGCGCTGCAGCTGCTGCGCCAGGGCCTTTTCGTCAGCCTTCAGTTTGTCCGCGCGTTCGGCGGGCATGTCGACGGGCAGATTGACCTGCATTTGAACCATGAACAACATGATGGACTCTCCATGATGCCGCCCCGGCGCGCGGGGCGGTGTAGCGGCAATTAAGGCGGAAACTAAGGGAATTCAGTTCGCGAACTTCAGCGGCAGGCCGGTCAGGCGCAGCAGCTCATCGGCGGTCATGTCGCCAAAGATATCGGTGACCGTCACTCCATCCTTGTTGATGTCGAACACGGCCACATCCGTGTACACGCGCGACACGCAGCGCACGCCGGTCAGCGGGTACGTGCAGGCCTCGACCAGCTTGCTCTGGCCTTCGCGGGTCTGCAGTTCCATCATCACGAAGACGTCCTTGGCGCCGATGGCCAGGTCCATCGCGCCGCCGACGGCGGGGATGGCATCGGGCGCGCCCGTGTGCCAGTTGGCCAGGTCGCCATGCTGCGAGACCTGGAAGGCGCCCAGCACGCAGATGTCCAGATGGCCGCCGCGCATCATCGCGAACGAATCGGCGTGATGGAAGAACGAGCAGCCGGGCAGCTCGGTGACGGGCTGCTTGCCGGCGTTGATGAGGTCGTAGTCTTCCTCGCCCTTGGCGGGCGCGGGGCCCATGCCCAGCATGCCGTTTTCGGTATGGAGGATGACTTCGCGGCCGGCCGGCAAATGGTTGGCGACGAGCGTGGGCAGGCCGATGCCCAGGTTGACGTAGGCGCCTTCAGGAATGTCCTGCGCGACGCGGGCGGCGATCTGGTCGCGGGTCAGTTTGGTGCTCATTGCTGCTCCTTGGCGGCCTGCTGGCCTGCGATCTGCACGACGCGCTTGACGAAGATGCCGGGGGTGACGACTGTTTCGGGGTCGAGCTCGCCCAGTTCGACGATCTCGCGGACCTGCGCCACGGCCACGCGCGCGGCGCTGGCCATGATGGGGCCGAAGTTGCGGGCGGTCTTGCGGTAGACCAGGTTGCCCCAGCGGTCGCCGCGCTCGGCCTTGATCAGCGCGTAGTCGGCGTGCAGCGGATACTCCAGCACGTACTGGCGGCCGTTGATCTCGCGGGTTTCCTTGCCGTCGGCCAGCGGGGTGCCGTAGCCGGTGGGCGTGAAGAACGCGCCGATGCCGGCGCCGGCGGCGCGGATGCGCTCGGCCAGATTGCCTTGGGGCACCAGTTCCAGTTCCAGCTTGCCGCTGCGGTACAGGCCGTCAAAGATCTGCGAGTCCGCCTGGCGCGGGAACGAGCAGATGATCTTGCGCACGCGGTTGGCGCCCAAGAGGGCGGCGAGGCCCGTGGTGCCGTTGCCGGCGTTGTTGTTGATGATGACCAGGTCCTTGGCGCCCTGTTCAAGCAGGGCGTCGATCAGTTCCATGGGCTGGCCGGCGGTGCCGAAGCCGCCGATCATGACGGTGGCGCCATCGGGGACGTCCGCCAGGGCGGCGGCAGCGCTTGCAACAGTCTTAGAGATCATGATGTTCGCTCATAGGTGGCGTGTCATAATTTGTTCTTCTTTCGAACTTTCGTTCTTCTGAAGAACATCGTTTCATGGGGAATGCGAGGGCGTCAAGGCAAGCCCGCACGCCGCACTCTCCATCGTTCGGAGTCGCCCGCAAGGGGCAACGCAGGCTCGCCGCGGCGGGCCTTTTACTCGTGGAACCAGACGGATGGCCGAGCAAGATCCCCAGCAACCCAGCGACAGTTACGTGCAGTCCTTCGCGCGCGGCTTGTCGGTGATCCGGGCCTTCGGCCCCGACCGTTCGCAGATGACGTTGTCCGAGGTGGCCGCGGTGACGGGGCTGACCCGCGCCGGCGCGCGCCGCATCCTGCTGACGCTGGAACACCTGGGCTACGTTACGGCCGACGACCGCAAGTTCTCGCTGACCCCGCGCATCCTGGAACTGGGCTACGCGTATCTGTCGGGCACGCCGCTGTGGAACCTGGCGCTGCCCTACATGGAAGAAGTGGCCGAGCTGACGCGCGAGTCCTGCTCCGTGTCGGTGCTGGAAGGCGCCGACATCGTGTACATCCTGCGCCTGTCGACGCATAAGGTGATGACGATCAATCTGGCCGTGGGCAGCCGCTTGCCGGCGTGGGTGACGTCGATGGGCCGCGTGCTGCTGGCGGGCCTGCCGGAAGCCGAGCTGGACCGGGTGCTGGCGATGAGCCAGATCCAGACCTACACGGCGGAAACCGTCACCGACATCGCCGAATTGAAGCGCGTTCTGGCCGGCGTGCGTGCCGACGGCTATGCCTGCGTGGCGCAGGAGCTGGAACCCGGCCTGCAATCCGTGGCGGTGCCCATCATCGACCGCAGCGGCCGCGTGATCGCCGCGATGAACGTCAGCGGTCACGCCAACCGGTTTTCGCGCGAGGCGATGCTGGAAGCGTTTTTGCCGCCGCTGCGCCGCGCCGCCGACCAGATCAACCACGCGCTGCTGCGCCGCTAGGCCAAGCCTGCGGGCGGCAGAGGGATTGGTCCGGACGGACATGGCGGCCGCGATCAGATGGGCGCGACGCCGAGCGTCGTGCCGCCGCAGACATACAGCATCTGGCCGGTGACAAACCCGTTGTCGGGCGACAGAAAGAACATCGCGGCGCGCGCGACGTCTTCGGGCGTGCCCAGGCGCTTGACGACGATGCTGTTGATGATGCGCTCGGTTTGCGGGGCGCCGGCCGGATTGCTCTTGGCGAAGAGGTCGGTGGCGATGGGGCCCGGGCCGATGGCGTTGACGGTGATGCCGTCGCCGCCCAGTTCCATGGCCAGCGTGCGCGTCAGGCCCACAAGCCCGGCCTTGGTGGCCGAATAGACCACGCGATCCGGCTTGCCCAGCGCGGCGCGCGACGACATGTTGACGATGCGACCAAAGCCGGCTTCGCGCATGGCGGGCAGCGCGGCCTGCACCAGGATGAGCGCGGTGCGCAGATGCAGATTGACGACGTAGTCCAGGTCGGCCAGCGTGGCGGTGTCGGCGGTGCCGGGCCGTGTGGCGCCGGCGTTGTTGACGAGACCGACGATGTTGAACGCGCTGGTGACTTCGCGCGCGACTTCCTGCGTGCGCGCTTCATCGGTCAGATCGGCCTGATACGAGACCAGACCCGCCGGCGGATTCTCGGGCAGCTTGTAGTCGATGTTGACGACCTTATGGCCGGCATCGAGCAGCATGCGGATGATGGCGGCGCCGATCCCGGCGCTGCCGCCGGTGACGAGATATGCGGTGGGTTTGGTCATATCAATTCCCGTTCGGTTCAAAAAAAACACTGCTCTGACAATAGCTCTCGTTTGCTCCCGATCGGGGACACCGCCAGATCCGGCTTCGCCGGTCTGCAGGTGTCGCCCCCTGGGGGGCGCGCGCAAGCGCGTACGGGGGGGCTCAATGCGTCAGGTAGCCCCAGGCGAGGACGGCGGTGATGTGGATCACGCCGACCCACAGCATCATGATGACGGTATAGCCCATCACGTCGCGCAGCTTGAGCTTGGACAGGGCCAGCGCCGGCAGGATCCAGAAGGGCTGCACCAGATCGTTCCAGGCGTTGCCCAGCATGACGGCCATGGTGGTCTGGTTGAGCGCGCTGCCGATTTCCTTGGCGGCGTCGATCATGAACGGACCCTGGATGACCCAGTGACCGCCGGCGGACGGCGCGAAGAAGTTGATGACGAACGAGCTGATCAGGCCCCAGAACGGCAGCGTTTCGGGCGTGGCGACGTCGACAAAGACCGCGGAGATCGTGGTGACCAGACCCGAGGCGGCCATGATGGCCATGATGCCGGCGTAGAACGGGTACTGCAGGATGATCCCGGAGATGGTCTTGATGCCTTCGGTCAGCTTGGCGACGTAGGCGGCGGGCGTGCCGAGCAGGATGATGCCCAGGAACAGGATGATGAAGTTGATGAGGTTCAGGTCGAGCGAGCCGCCGTCCATGAAGTGAAAGACGACGTAGGCCACGCCGAGCGCGCCGATCAGCATGCTGAGCAGGCGGCTGTTGTTGAGCTTGGAGGCGATGGTGCCCTTTTCGAGCATGTCTTCGGCGGCGTTGGACGCGTTGGCGTCGCGGTCGATGTTGGGGTCGACTTCGACGATGGCCTCGCCCTTCTTGGGGTGCAGCCAGGCGTTGAGCAGCGGCAGGGTGATGATGATGACCAGGCTGGTGAGCAGCATGGGCACGGAGAAGATGGTTTCCGACAGGGGGATGGTGCCCATCTGCGCGGCGGTGGGGTGGCCGGGCGTGGCGACGAGGACGGGGATGCTGGCGGACAGGCCCAGACCGTACATGGTGAAGCCGCTGTAGGCCGCGGCGATGATCAGGGGGTAGTGAACACCCTTGACCTTCAATGCCAGCTTTTTGGCGACGATGCCGCCGATGACAAGACCAAAGCCCCAGTTCAGGTAGCTGCCGACGCCGCCGACGAGGGTGGCGACGATGATGGCGGTGTGCGGCTTGTGGACGTGGCTGACGATGCGGTTGAGCAGGCGGTCGGTGAGCGGTGCGGTGGCCAGCACGTAGCCCATTGCCAGGATGACGGCCATCTGGGTGGTGAAGGCCAGGAGGCTCCAGAAGCCTTTGCCCCAGGCGCGGGTGATGTCGCCGATGCCCTGGCCTTCGATGCCCATGGCCAGCAGCACGGTGAGCAAGGTGAGCGCGATCGCAAAGACAAAGGGATCGGGCAGATACTTGCGCATCAGCTCGGTAAAGAATGAAGCCAATTTATTCATGGTGCCTCCAACAACTCCGTAAGGCGGTTCTCTGATGTCCGGCGGCGCGGGTCATCGGGTGACGATGCGGGCGTGCCGGACGATTGCTTTTCTTTGTGTGGGTGGGCTCGTGGCCCGATGGCGCGGTCGGTCATGGCCGCCGCGCTTTTTTTGGATGCTTGAGAACGGACTCAGGAGCCGCTGGCTTTGCCGTTCAACCAGGTGGCCAGTTCGCCGAGGGCGGCGCTTTTCTCGCGCAGGACGCGTTCGCGGCGTTCGGGGCTCCAGGTGTAGAAGCCTTGGCCGCTTTTGGCGCCGATGTGGCCGCTGTCGACTTTGCTTTTGAGCAGGTCGGAGGGTTCGGTGCGGTTTTCGAGATCTTTGTACAGGTAGCTGGCGATGGCGTAGTGAACGTCAATGCCGTTCATGTCGCGCTGTTCGAGGGGGCCGGACAGGGCGAGGCGGATGCCCAGGCTCCATTTGACGACTTCGTCAATATCCTCTGCGCTGGCGACGCCTTTCTCCAGCAGGGAGATGGCTTCGCGGGCGAGGGCGTGCTGGATGCGGTTGGCGATGAAGCCGGGGATGTCCTGGCGCACGAGAACGGGGCGCTTGCCGCCGAAGCGCAGGGTGGCCATGACTTTGGCGACGGTGTCCTCGGAGGTGTCGTCGTTACGGACGACTTCAACCAGGGGGATGACGTCGGCGGGGGTGAAGAAGTGGGTGCCGACAAAGCGGTCGCGGCGCTGGACGGCGCTGGCGATGGCGTTAATCGACAACCCGGAGGTGTTGGTGGCGAAGAGGGTGTGCGCGGGGCACAGGGTGTCGAGCTTGGCGAAGATGCCGCGCTTGAGATCGAGGTTTTCGGGGACGGCTTCGATGACGAGGTCGCTGGTGGCGGCGGCTTCGAGGCCTGGTTCGAGGCGGATGCGCTGGATGGCTTGCTGGACTTGGCCGGGGGCGTAGACGTTTAGCTGGCGTTCGATGGTCTTCAACGCGCGCTCGAGGGCGCCTTCGACGGGGTCAATCAAAACGACGTCGAGTCCCTTCGAGGCGAACAGCGCGGCAATGCCGCTGCCCATGGCGCCTGCGCCGATGACGGCGAGATTCTTGAGGGGAGTGTCCATGATGGCTCGCTTGGTGCTTGCGGCTGCTGCTTGCAGGCGGGCACGCGGGGACCAGGGGTGATGCTGTCTCGTCCGGGGTGCCTTTCTGTGCGCGGCTTGGCCAGAAAAATCTTTGTGTTCTATATACGAACATTTGTGCGTGTATAGAATTTCTGTGGGGGATAGTACTAAAAGTTGCTGGGGGTGGACAAATGGGGGATTCGCGGTGTTCGGTGGGTGGACGGTGGGTGTGGTCGGGAGCTGGCCGCGGTATACGGGCCGAAGTAGGTTGGTGGGCTGATGCTTGTGATGCGGTGAAGGGCGCTGATCTTGTCAGGCGGGCTGCGGTCTTGCGGTGGGCGGGGTTCTTTTGACGCCCGGCACGTCGTCGGCCTGGGGCGCGCGGGGCTACGATTGCGGTCCGGAGCCTTCGCTCCGGACTGCCCTAGGCGGGCCCCCCCGTCGTCATCGTCGTTGTCGCCTCCGGCGACTGCCTTCCGATTCCCTCGGGCGCATCTACACGCCCCGCGCACCCCAGGCCGACGACGCGCCGGGCTCCGGCGGTTTCAGCTTGGCGGGCGTTGGGGAGGGTGGGTTCTTGAGGTTCTTGCCTATGTCGTGCGGGTTTGAAGGATCTTGCGATGCCCGCCCCGCGACGGCCGCGCGGGCGGCCTGGCGGGGCTTACGCGGTGTCTTGCGTCGGTGTGATGACGCTTCGCGATTGCGGGGGATGAATCAGCGCATGTGGCTGCGAAGCGCGGCTTGAGTCTGTCTATGGGTGGTGGGGAGCGGGCTCAGCCTGCGGCGGGCTTTCTTCGTCGTCTGCGCGATGGCAGACCACACATAGTTTGTTGCCGTCGGGGTCGCGGAAGTAAGCACCGTAGTAATGCGCGTGATACTCGGGCCGCAGGCCTGGCGGGCCCTCGCAGGTGCCGCCGTTCTTCAGCGCGCGTGCATGGGCCTGGCGTACCGCCTCTCTGGTGTTGGCCATGAAGGCGACCATCTGACCGTTGCCCGGTTCATGGGGCTGGCCGTTGTGCGGCCTGCTGATGGCAAAGTAGGGGCGTTGCTGGCCGGCGCTTTGCCAACCCGCCCATGGCCGGTCTCGTTCGCAGAAGCGAGATTCGACGCCCAGAATCTCGAACAGGGCGTCGTAAAAGCTCAGGGCGCGGTCGAAGTCGGTGATGCCGACGAAGATGTGCGAGAACATTTGTTCGCTCCTGGGCCTGCCGCCTATCCCGAATTCCGTAGCCCCGCAGCGATCCCGTTGATCGTCAGGTGGATCGCGCGTTGCACGCGCTTGTCGACCTCTGCGTTGGGATTCTTCTGCACCGCGCGATGGCGCCGGATGAGATCAACCTGCAGGTAATTCAGCGGGTCGATATAAGCGAAGCGTTCGCGCAGGGCGATCTGCAGCGTGGGGTTGTCGGCGAGCAGTTCGCGTTGCGTCAGCAGTTTGAGCATGGCGAGCGTGCGGCCGTGTTCGGCGCTGATGGCGCCGAAGATGCGTTCGCGCAGGGCGCGTTGGGGGACGAGTTGGGCGTAGCGGGCGGCGATGGCGAGGTCGGATTTGGCCAGGACCATTTCCATGTTGGAGAGCAAGGTGCGGAAGGCGGGCCAGTCGCGGGCCATTTCGCGCAGTTGTGCAAGGCGGCCGCGGCGCGAGCGGGGGGCGTCGGGGGCGCCGGTTTCGAGATAGGCCTCGATGGCGGAGCCCATGCCGTACCAGCCGGTGAGCATGAGGCGGCATTGGGCCCAGGAGAAGCCCCAGGGGATGGCGCGCAGGTCTTCGATGCGTTGGCCTTTCTTGCGGGAGGCGGGGCGGGAGCCGATGTTCAGGCCCGCGATTTCGCTGATGGGGGTGGCGGCGAAGAAGTAGTCGGCGAAGCCGGGGGTGTCGTAGACGAGGCCGCGGTAAGTGCGTTGCGCGGTGTCGGACATGAAGGACATGGCGGGGCCGTGGTGGGCCATGTGGGCGTCTTCGGCGCTGGTGGCTTCGGCGCGGGGGGCCAGGCTGGATTCGAGGGTGGCGGCGATGAGGAGTTCAAGGTGCCAGCGGCCGACTTCGGCGTCCTTGTATTTGCTCTGGATGACTTCGCCCTGTTCGGTCAGGCGGATCTGGCCGGCGACGGTGCCGGGGGGCTGGGCCAGGATGGCGTCGAAGCTGGAGCCGCCGCCGCGTCCGACGGAGCCGCCGCGGCCGTGAAAGAGGCGCAGGCGGACGTTGCGGGTGGAGAAGACGTCGACGAGTGCGCGTTCGGCCTGGTAGAGCGACCAGTTGGACGTGAGGAAACCGCCGTCCTTGTTGCTGTCGGAGTAACCCAGCATGACTTCCTGGGCGCCGTTTTGCGCGAGCTTTACGCGCTGGCGGATTTCGGGCAGGTCGAGCCAGCCGGCCATGATGTCGGCGCCGCGCTGCAAGTCGGGGATGGTTTCGAAAAGGGGGACGACCATGAGGCCGTCTTCGGGGGCGATGTCTTGCCCGGCGGGGGCGATGAGGCCGGCCTCTTTCTGCAGGACCATGACTTCGAGCAGGTCGCTGAGCGTTTCGGTGTGCGAGACGATGGTCTGGCGCACGGCCTGTTTGCCGTAGCGGGCGCGGCCGGCGGCGGCGGCGCGCAGGACGGCGAGTTCACGGGTGGTGTCTTCGGAGTAGGCGATCCAGGGGGAGGCCAGGGGGCGTGCCTGCGCGAGTTCAGTGCGCAGGAGGTCGACGCGTTCTTCTTCGGACAGCGCGAGGTAGTCGAGGGGTTTGCCGTTGTGGGTGACGCCGGCGCGCGAGAAGAGTTCGGCGAGCGCGGCTTCGTGGACGTCGGAGCTTTGGCGCAGGTCGACGGTGGCGAGGTGAAAACCGAAGACTTCGATGGCCTGCTGCAGGCCGGACAGGCGCAGCTTGGCCAGCGGGGCGCCGTGATGGGCGCCGAGTGACGCGGCGATGATGGCGAGGTCGGCGGCAAGCTCTTGGGGCGCGTCGTAGGCGGGGGCGGCGACGGTGCTGCGGCGGGCGAGGTTCTGGCCGGTGAGGCGCAGCGCGGTGGCGGCCAGGCGGGCGTAGATGCCGACGAGGGCGCGCCGGTAGGGTTCGTCGCGGCGGTGCGGGGAGTCGTCGCCGCTACGCTCGGCGAGCGCTAGCAGTTCGGGATCGGCGGCGATGAGCAGGGTGGTGATGGAGAGTTCGGCGCCGAGGGCGTGGACTTCCTGGAGGTAGTGTTCGAAGAGGACGGTGGCCTGGCGCAGGAGGGCGCGCTCGAGCGTGGTGGCGTCGACGTTCGGATTGCCGTCGCGGTCGCCGCCGATCCAGCTGCCCATGCGCAGGAAGGGTTCAAGCGGCGGGGGCGGGGCGGCGAAGGGCTTGGCGGATTCGCGGTTGAGCAGCTTGGAGAGGTCGCCGTAGAGGCGCGGGATGACCTGCAGGAAGGTGCTGCGGTAGTAGGAGAGCGCGTTCTCGATTTCGTCGGCGACGGTCAGGCGCGTGTAGCGCAACATGCGGGTCTGCCACAGGGTGGCGACGCGGCCGAGCAGGGCAGTGTCGAGTTCGGCGAGCTCGTCGGGGGTCAACTGGGCTTCGCGTTGCGCGAGGGCGGTGGAGATTTCGCGGTGGACGTCGAGGGTGCTTTTGCGCTGGACTTCGGTGGGGTGCGCGGTGAGGACGGGCATGACGCACGCTTCGGCCAGCAGGCGGCGGATGCGCGCAACGCTGACGCCTTGTCCGCCAAGGATCTGAATGGCTTCGCGCAGGCTGCCGCGGGCGGGCGTGCCGTCGGTGAGCGCGCGGGCGCGCTGGCGGCGGTTCTGGTCGCGGTCTTCGGCGATGTTGGCCAGATGCAGGAAGTAGCTGAAGGCGCGGGCGACGGAGTTGGGGTCGCTGCCTTGCAGGCGCTTGACGCGCTGTTCGAGCAGTTTGCTGTCGGCGTCGTCGCCTTCGCGACGGAATTTGACGGCGGTGCGGCGCAGGGTCTCGATGGTGTCGAAGACGCGCTTGCCTTCGCATTCTTCGATGACCTCTCCTAACAACCGGCCCAACAGCCGGATATCGTGACGCAAGGGTTCTGCGGAATCGGACTGCGTGCGCTTGGCATTCATCGTGCGGGGATCCGTCTGACGGCGGTTGGAAGGGGATTGAGTCGAAGCGGGCGTTGCGGGCAAACCTTGAAAATGATCGGTCGATTTTACGCAGCGTTCCTTACGGGGGAGGCGGTTTGCTCGGTTAAAGTGCGGGGTATCCCTTCGTTATTCCAGAAGCCCCCTTTATGCAAAATCATCAACGTCGCGCGCTCGTGCTGTTTTCGGGCGGGCAGGATTCCACCACTTGTCTCGCCTGGGCGCTGGAACGCTATGCGCACGTGGAGACGGTGGCGTTCGATTACGGACAGCGCCATCACATCGAACTGTCGGCGCGGCTGAATGTGCTGCGCGAGATCCGGGCCAATTTTCCGGACTGGGCGGCGCGGTTGGGCGAGGACCATCTGCTGGACCTGAAGGTGATCGGGCAGGTGGGCGATACGGCGATGACCAGCGACCGGGCGATCGAGATGCAGGCGAATGGCTTGCCGAATACGTTTGTGCCGGGACGCAATCTGCTGTTCCTGACCCTGGCGGCGGCGCTGGGATATCGGCGTCAGTTGGACGTGCTGGTGGGTGGAATGTGCGAGACGGATTTTTCCGGGTATCCCGATTGCCGGGATGACACGATCAAGGCGCAGCAGGTAGCGCTGGGGTTGGGACTTGGGTCACGGGTGACGATCGAGACGCCGTTGATGTGGATCGATAAGTCGGAGACCTGGGCGTTGGCTTATGCGCTGGGGGGTGATGCGTTGGTGGAGACGATCGTCGAGGAAAGCCATACGTGTTATCTCGGGGAGCGGGGGGCTCGGCATGATTGGGGCTATGGGTGCGGGGAGTGCCCGGCTTGCAAGCTGAGGAAGATCGGGTGGGAGAAGTGGGTGGTGGCTTCGGCGGCTGAGGGTTGAACTGCTGGTTATTTTCTGGTGCTTGGAACAGACGCAGGAACCGCAGCAGTCGGCTGGCGAACGGCCGCTTCGGGGAAACGGATCGAATCTCCGGCCTCGCCCGCCTTCATGGTGCGGTTCGGGATTCCAGATCCATATCCGCAGGCCATTGAACTCTTGGGGCTAGACGCAAAGCGAGGTTGTACGGGGCGACGTCGTTGGCATCCCGCGGTTCGGCGCGATCGGGGTCGAGGCCTTCGATGCCGTTCTGCATGTAGGCGCACACGTAGGCCCAGAAATTTGAGGTGTTAGCAGCGTCAGTATTTAAGTGGAAGCGTGTCACGACTTTGTTGGTACCCGGTTCCACAACTGCGATGGAGACGCCCTCCTTGATGATGAGACCTCCGCCTGGCGTCGCGCCACGGACTTTCCATTTCTCCGCACGCAGATCGTCCCAATCATAGCTAGCGGTGGTCACGTATGCGCGCTCGAAGGGATTCCACCAGACTGAATGGAAGTCATAGACGTATACCTTGCGACGTAGACGATTGAAGCGAAGTGGAAGATCGCGGGGAGGGGCTACGCCCGCGCGATAGAAAATGCATGCTGCGTAAGCGCAAACGGAAAGTGTCATTGTGTCCAGAAAGACGATTCCAACAATCTCACCGGTGGAGCTGGAAGCCATCGAGCTCGCATAAAAATGCGGTGCGGAAAAAACTACATACTTGAGACCTACCCATGCCATAAGTAGTGAGAAGTAAATGATCAGACCGCGAATGCTCGACGTGTTACGAGCAAACTCGACATACGTTTCATCGATGTGCGTGGGCGCCTGCCAGAGCAGCATGGGCGCCTCCTCTGGAGGATCATTGGGACCTGGCAGATCGCATTGCCAGCCCCTGCAGGGGGGATTAAGTTGCGGTTTTGCCATCAGAGTTCCTTCGTAATTTCTTTGGCGGCCGTGCTGGAGTTCATGAACCGAGAGCATCGGAGCTGTTAAGCAGCAGTGGGATGGCGAACGGCCCATTTTCGGGGAAGTGAATTACACCCTCGCCCCGAAGGGCTTTCACGGTGCCGTTCGGGATTCACGGTCCATTTCGGCGGGCCATCGAACTCTTGGGGCTAGACGCAGAGCGATGTTGTACGGGGCGACTTCGTTGACGTCACGCGGTTCGGCGTGATCGGGGTCGAGACCTGCAATGCCGTTTTGCATGTAGGCGCACACGTAGGCCCAGAAGTTGGAGGTATTCGCAGCGTCGGTATTTAGGTAAAGGCGCGTCATGACGTTATTGGTACCCGGTTCAACAACCGCGATGGAGACGCCTTCCTTGATGATGAGCCCTCCGCCTGGCGTCGCGCCACGGACTTTCCATTTCTCCGCACGTAGATCATCCCAGTCATAACTCGCGGTGGTCACGTATGCGCGCTCGAAGGGATTCCACCAGACTGAATGGAAGCCATAAACGTAAACCTTACGGCGAAGACGATTAAAGCGAAGTGGAAGATCGCGGGGAGGTGAGACGTCGGCGCGATAGAAAACACATGCTGCCCAAACGCATAGGCCAATCGCAATTGCAAACAGCAAGAACATTCCAATTTCAAATGCTCCAACCCCCGTCGTCGTGATAGCGCTGAGATGCCTAGTGATCAGAACTGTCTGTTCGAGGCATGTCCATGCAATCAGCAGCGAAAAGATAAGAAGCGTACCCCGCAGAACGGAGGTACTCCGAGCAAATTCGACGTATATTTCGTCCATGTGCGTCGGAGCTCGCCAGAGCAGCATGGGGGGCTCAATAAGAGGGTCATTGGGACCGGGGAGGTCACATTGCCATCCGGCGCAGGGGGGATTTAGCTGTGGTCTCGCCATCAGAGTTCCTCCGTGATCTCGATGGCAGCGAAGCCGGTACTGTCGTCCTTATCGGGCCAGAACGCCACAAAAAATGTGGCCGTTTTAATTTTGTTGATGGGATCCAACCAATACTGGCCGCTGAGGATTGGCCGTTCCGATGTCGGCTTCGTCTCACCGACCAACGTGTAATCCGAATCGTCTAAGGTCGAAGTTTGGATGGCACGGGCAGTATCGTTGACTTGCCCAGATGCCATGACGTGGGAAGACAGAATAGGGCTACGTTTGCCGTCTCGTGCGAGGTCAAAACGCTCGATGGTGAGGGCGAAGCGGTAGCGCGATCGTTCGGCATCGAAGCCGGGTAAGGTTGCGCTGTACACAAGCGCCTGTGTTTTCTTAAATGCGCCGCGGTTCTTGAGCACTTCGATGTCTTCGCTGTAGAGCTCATCTTCCGATATCGCTCGGTCTTCATTTGAGAAGCGAAGGTCGACGTCCATGCCGAGCACCGCGGCATTAAGTGCGGCGATGGCGACTTCCATGTCTTCCGGAGATTGCCAGCGATTTTCGCGATCAGTTCGGCCGAAATAGCAATGCCGAGCCCACTTTTCTAACGCGTCGGATTCGAGGCTTTTCGCTACTTTCAGTATTGCGAAAGCAACAAGTCCGACTGCTATACCCGCACCCAACGCTCCGAACAGTGCGAGAGATCCGGCGACGCCCCACACAGTCAGGCCTGCCCCGAAAATCGACAGAAGACCTGAGAAAATGTAGGCTTTTGCGACGAATGCATCACCAGCTTTTGACACGCGTCCGGCGGCACGAAAACTGGCGCCGGCATCCGCAATCCCAGCCAAAGCCGAAATCGCTCCACCAACCATAACCATTTTCGAACCCAGCCCCACGACGCGAGTGAGCACAGGAGTTTTCTCCGCGCCCCAACGCAGCACGAAATCCTTGGCAGCGTCCGCCGGTATCTTGATCGCCAAGCCCGCCGCCTCAACACTCGCTCCTAGGAAGCCGAGCGAAACGCTGTAAAACGCTGCGACGGCCTCCGGATGCTGCGCTCCCACCTTCGCATCCAGGTCGGCAATCGCGCTTTTCAAACTGTCCCGTAGAAAGTACAGCCCGATAAAAGATAAGCCGCCGTCCACGCTACCGACGGCCAGGCTCTTCAAGCCCGCAAAGGTGCTGCCGGCGACACGTCGAGCTCCCGCTGCGCCAACCTGCATTCCATTTAGCACCGCGGCCGCTGCGGGTTCCAGATTTTTCAGGCCGGCATTAACTTGACGTAAGGCATGTTGGGCTTCCCGCTTGATATCCTGCCCAAGTGCGCCGGCTGCTTGCTTGATGTCCTGCGCACCCTCCTTGGCTTCCCGACTGAAATCCAAGATGCGTTGCCTGACCTCTTCGGCAGTCCCATGCGCCCATAGCGTGACGTTGATGAGCACATTGCGGACGTTGGCATTCGGGATGGTGATCAAACTACCTAGCAGCATGGCGCGTGCGCGCTTTCCGGCCGCCTTTTGGGCCGAGTTGGCATGCTCACGGATCTCGCTCGACAGCAGCTCGAAGCAGTCCCCCACCGTGAGCTGGATGGTGATCTGGGTGAACTTGGCTTTACCGTATAGCCAGGCGGCGCCGGACTGGAGGTTGTCCAACGCCGCCTTGGCGCCGATGCTCAGGGTGTTTTCGAGGCGGTTGCTCGCATCGTGGATGGCCGCCAACAGCTGGTCTGCGGCTTCAACAACAAGCGCGCTGCGCCAATCGCCACCCTCCTTGCTGGTGGCGACCATTTTTATCGCGTCAAAGTACTTTTTGCCTGCCTCGGAGGGCATTGCGTCCGTGAACTGCGGTTCGAAGGCTTGCTGCAAGTCAGTGTGTTGCCCGTTGAGTGCGGTATAGGCCGGGCTACCACCGTCGGACAGAAGGTCTTGCCAAACCTGACTGCTGGGACCCAACACTTCCGGAGTGGGCTTTTCGCCAGGTTTGCTCTCGTCAGCCGCTGTTGTTTGCTGTGGCGGGGCATCCGTGATGCCGCCTGCAAGACAAGCCGCAGTGGCGCTTAGCCGATATTGTCGCGAACGAGCATCGGAGTCCGTATAGTCCAGAGCCATGACCCGGCGCCAGTTGGCGCCAGTCACCAGGTCAGCCCAATCGGTTGCATAAGCGTCGATCTGCTTTTGAAAGTTGTCGTCTTCCTTGTCGTACGAATCCTGAAAGGTCTTTCGCCCCGCAGGGCCAGTTTCCCAGTAACGATCTTCAAGCCGGGCCATGCGACGCTTATTCTCGCTGTCGACCGCGCGGGCCCGATCCTGTGCGGGGTCACTGTATACGGGTGGGACGCCGGATTCGCTGGACGTCCAGTAGTCGCTGGGTGGCGGGGGCGGCGGATGTGCAGCCTCTATATGCTGGGCGATGTAAGCCTTGATGCCTAGCAGGCACTGCGAAGTAAGGTAGGCATACCGTCTTGTCGGTTCTTCACGCCACCGCTGACGCATCGTGTTGACGGAGAGCCGCAGGCTGTTGAGTTCTGCCGCCATGCCAACCGGGTCGGGCAGGACGAGGCCAGCTACTCCCTTTGGAAGCCCATGCTGCTTTTCGAGCATGCGCAGTTGCGCCCGCATGGCTTCCAAGCGCGCATGACGGGGGTGCCAATCATGAACGCTGCCGAAATCGTGGGTGCCGATCGCATACTCGGCGACATGCTGGTGGAGATCATCGCCGTTCTCAAGGGCAAGCGCCTGGTTGCCACCAGTCGGATCTTGCTTGAGCGTCAAGAGGTTGACCACCCTGAACCGTTCACGATAATCAGCCGGCAGTGCCTTTCCATCAGCGTGTTTGCCGGTGCGATAAGCATCGAGCGTCGCCTTCGGCCAAGGATCTTGTGAAAACGCGATCCAGGCTTGCTTATGCGTTGCGGTGTCGATATTGATGAATGCCGCGCGCAGATCATGGCCCCCGTCCACGCATGAGGTGGCTAGCGGCTCGGGCTTCGCCCGCGGCATGGAGAATGGATTGAACTGGCGTAAGTACCCTTCCGGGGTGACCTGATAGGCATGCCAGATTTCTTTGTCCAGCAAGACGTAGACATAACCTTGCCGCAGTACGCGCAATGCAGTCTGAATTGATTTTTGACTCAGTGCGCCATGCTGGCTGAGCCCGTCGGTGACCGGCATGATTGCAAGGCGTAGCGGCAGGATCGGTAAACCGGTACGTTCGCAGGCGGCGCAAGTGCCGGTGGGATTGGGAGCCGCCTGGCGCCGGGCCTGGGTCAGGGTTTTGCTGGTGTTCATGTGTAGTCCGCGGCGGGAGGTAATGACGCAACGATGCGTTGCCACGCAAAGTCGTCGTAGCTTTCAAAACGCGCTTGCAATGTGGACTGGCCTGCGGCTGCGATCGCGATATCGGCTTGAACTTTTGGATGCCGTGGAAGACCGGGATGAATGAACACGCGATGTGTGCACAGGTCGATGATGTCTGCGCTTTGGCGTAATCCCAGTTTGCGAGCGTCGCGGATCATCCGGAATGCATGCACGGCGGCTTGCGGCGGCAGGATCGTGACGCCACGCCAGCGCATGGGGGCATACGGCATCGGAAGCGTTAACGCCAGGCGCCACACATCCAGGAAGTCGCCAACGAGCGGGGCTAGTTGTTGAGCCTGTCGAGCTAGCACGAGTTCTTCCGTGCCGGCCCCGGTGGGAGCACCGCGAAGCAAGGTGTAGGTGCCCCAACTGGTCGGGCATAGCCAACGCTTTACCGGCCATAGCAGTGCAGGAAAGGCACGTTCCATCGATGCCGCGAGCAGTTCGAGTCGCAATGGCTCGAACCAGGGTGTCATCCGTTTGCCAGCTACAGGCTTGATGAAATCCAGGCAGCGCGCAGCTAAGTGATCGGCAACGGTATTGATGGGCCGATCACTGGTCAGCCATCCGCAGACATAGCGCTTCCTATAACTTGCGTCGTCAATTGCATGACGTTCAGCGGATGCGAGCAGCGACATGTTCGCTGTGTCGCCAGGTGCCGCCAACTGTACGAGCGCGGGACACGCGTCTGACGTATGGGCGAGGTCCGGCCGCATTACGGGCGTGATCGCCTGTGCGCCCAACGCTTGGGTCAACGATTGAATACTTAGAGGATCTGTTGGCGGACACGGCGACAGCGGGTCCAGCAAAAGGTAAAGATGGTCGTTGGATGCGCGTTCGTTACGGGCAAATTCCTGTACGGCGCTCCGCATCACCTGGCGCGCTCCATCGCTCTGCCGAAGTGAACGGCTGGCTCGGCCTTGGCCAGCTCCACTCCAAGCGGGATCGTCTCGGACAGGCATCCAGGCAGCGTGAATTTGACGAACTGAAAGGGCGCTTCGCCGAGGGCGCTAGCGGAGTGCAGATCGGTTTGAGTTGGCATGGCGAGCTTCCGGGTAGCGACGGACCGCACGGGTCGTCCTTGGTGCCAGATGGCACTACCGCTTTTAGAAGCTGCCAATACTGCGTGTAAATCAGAGGAGTCTTATTAATGAACCAAATTGACTGAGACACCACTGCTAAACACCATCCCGCGCCACCGGCGCAACATTGGGTGTGATGGCCGCTGTCACCGCAGCTTCCTTCACCCGGCCGATGAACTTCCATCTCAACATCACCGCCGCCGCAGCGATGATCGCTGCCAGCGCGGCGGACACGATCATTGCTGCTTTCGCGCCCTGCCACTCGATAACGAACGCATACGCAACCGGCGCCGCAGCCGTCAGCAAAAAACTGGGAATCAACAACGCGCCAACCAATGCGCCGTAGCTGCGGAAGTCAAAAAGCGCCAGCGGCAGCGTGCCGCGGGTGATGGTCATGAGGCCGTTGCACGCGCCGTAGAGCAGCGTGTAGGCGGCGGTGGCGTAGAGATTGCCGCCGGGGACGAGGGCGAGCAGGAAGCACAGCGGGAGGGCCAGGGCCACTGCCAGGTTGAGCGTCAGCGGATGAAGGCGGGCGCCGACGAGGACGTCGCCTAAACGAGCAGCGAATTGGCCGATGCCCCAGAGCGAGGCGACGGTGACCGCCGCGGCGGTGGCCAGGCCCAGGCCGGTCAGCAGCGAGAAAAGGTGCGCGGCGTTGCCGGCTGCCAGGAAGTTGGTCAGCATCGCCATGACGGCGTAGAGGGTGCCGGCCAGGCGGCGTTCGGCGGCGGTGCGGGTGAGGCCGGTGGCGGCCCTGCCGGGGTCGGCGGTTGACGCGGTGTAGCGGCGGCGGGGCAGGGCCAGGTAGAGGGGGATGGTGGCGAGGGCGAGGGCGGCGTAGCACCAGGCGGCGCCGCGCCAGCCCAGCCATTCGGCCAGGAAGTGGCCGACGGGCCACATGACGGTGGATGCCAGTCCGCCGAAGAGGGTGATCTGGGACATGGGCCGGCGCGCGGCGGGGCCGGCGGCGCGGGCCAGCGCGGCAAAGGCGGCGTCGTAGAGGCACAGGCGCATGCCGACGCCGAGCGCGGCCCAGGCGGCGAAGTAGAGTGCGTGCGAGTGCGTGATGGCGAGCAGGGCGCAGCCGAGTGCGGATAGCGCGGCGCCTGCGGGCATGACGAGGTGGCCGCCCCAACGGTCCACCGCGGCGCCGGCGGCGGGGGAGACGAGGGCCATGACGACGATGGCGGCGGAGAAGCCGCCGTAGACGGTGGCGGTGCTCCAGCCGAGGTCGGCGGTCATGGCCGGGCCGAGCGCGCCGATGAGGTAGAAGGTGACGCCCCAGCCGATGAGCTGGGTCAGGCCCAGACAGATGACGGCGCGGGCGCGGATCATGGGCGTTGCGGGGGCGTGGTGTCGCCGTCGCCGAGGCTGCGCTGCATGAGGACGGTGTCGCGCCATTCGCCGTGCTTGTGGCCCACGGACCGCAGGGTGCCGACGGGGTGAAAGCCCTGGCTGGCGTGCAGGGCAAGCGAAGCGGCGTTGCGGCTGTCTCCGACGACGGCAAGCATCTGCCGCCAGCCGGCGGCGGTGCAACGCTCGACCAGGGCGGCGAGCAGCTTGCCGCCGATGCCGAGGCCGGCGCGGCCGGCCTTGACGTAGACAGAGTCTTCGACGGTGTGCCGGTAGGCGGGGCGCGGGCGGTAGGGGGTGACGTAGGCGTAGCCGACGACCTCGCCGTTGATCTCGGCCACGAGGTAAGGCATTTCCTTTTCGAGGACGCCGGCGCGGCGCTGGCGCATTTCGGCGATGGAGGGCGGCTCGAGTTCAAAGGACGCGGTGCCGTGCTGCACGTGATGCGCGTAAATGGTCTTGATGGCGGGCAGATCGGCTTCCGCGCTGTCGCGGATGAGGACGGTGGGCGAATGGGGCGACATGGAAATGGCCGGAGATTTAGTAGGCAATCGGGTGTGCAAGGCGCCGCACCAACGGACACATGAGTTGGGAGGTGTCCGAGGGTGGGAGTACGCAGGGCCAAACGAAAACGCCAGTGTGGGCCAAGCGAATGCATTAATAAAGCTTTGGTCTATTATGATTTTCATAAGCAAAACTTTGGTGAGATCATGCGCGGCTTGAATCTGGACCACCTGCGCACGTTTGCGCAGGTCATCGAACTGGGCAGTTTTTCCGCCGCCGCCGAACGTGGGGGTGTGACGCAGCCCGCCGTCAGTCTGCAGATCCGTCAACTGGAGCGGCGATTCGCGCTGAAGTTGGTGGAGCGCGTGGGACGCCGCGCGGGGCCGACGGCGGCGGGGCGGGAATTGCTGGCCCATATCCGCGTGATCGACGGCGCGATCGCGCAGGCCGAGCAGGCGATGGCGTCGCATGCGTCGCAGGTTTCGGGGCGGATCCGGCTTGGCACGGGCGCGACGGCGTGCACCTATCTGCTGCCGCCGGTGCTGGCGGATATGCGTCAGCGGTTTCCGGCGCTGGACATCGTGGCCAGCACGGGCAATACGGCGGACATGCTGCGCGGGCTGGAGGCCAATACGTTGGATATCGTGCTGATCACGCTGCCGGCGCCGGGCCGCATGTTCCAGGCGACGCCGGTGATGGAGGACGAGTTCGTGGCGATCTTTCCTTCGCGCGATCCGGCCGCCATCCCTGAGGTCGTGACGCCGCAGTCGCTGGCGCGGCTGCCGCTGGTGCTGTTCGAGCCGGGCGCGCGCACGCGGCGGCTGGTGGATGACTGGTTCGAGGCGGCGGGCGTGGCGGCCAAGCCGATCATGGAGCTGGGCAGCACGGAGGCGATGAAGGAGATCGTGGGGGCGGGGCTGGGCTGCGCGGTGTTGCCCCGGCTGGCGGTATCGGGCGCCGGACGGCGTGACGCGCTTGAAGTGCGTTCGCTGACGCCAAGGCTGTCGCGCGATCTGGCGATCGTCCTGCGGCGCGACAAGCCGCTCAGCCGCGGGCTGCGGCATTTGCAGGACGCGCTGCTGGCGTTGGGGGGGCCGGCGTCATGACGGTTTCACGCAGATCCGGCTCGACTCGTATGGCGCCTTCGATCGCTACGGCTTCTACCGTTTCTACGACCCGAACGACGCGTACGAATCCTACGACCGCTACGACTCCTTCGGTCGCTGCAGCCCCTACGCTGCATAAGACCGGGATGGCCCGTACGAGCCATACGACCCGACCCCTCGCCGAACCCGATCTCTATCCCTACGAATCCTCGCGCCGTCCGCTGGCGGGGCTGGCCATCGACTATCCCGACGGTCACCGGGTCAAGCGACACCGCCATCGGCGCGGCCAGCTTGTGTACGCGATGTCGGGCGTGATGGTGGTGGATACGGACGCGGGCATCTGGGTCGTGCCGCCGACGCGCGGCGTGTGGGTGCCGGCGTGGGTGTCGCACGGCATCCGCATGAGCGGCGAACCGCGCATGCGCACCGTTTTCGTCGAGCCGGGGGCGGCGGCACACCTGCCGGCGCAGTGCTGTGTGCTGTCCGTGTCGCCGCTGCTGCGCGAATTGATGGCGGCCGCCGCCGAGGTGCCGCTGGATTGGGAGCCGGACACGCGCGACGGGCGGCTGATGATGCTGTTGCTGGATGAGTTGCGCCAGGAACCCGTGCTGCCGCTGCATCTGCCACAGCCGTCGGAGCCCCGGCTGGCGCGCATCTGCCGCGCCATCGTGCGCCATCCGGAACGGCAGGACGGGGCAGCGGACTGGGCGCGGGAATTGGGCGTGGATCCCAAGACGGTGCACCGGCTCTTCGTGCGTCATACCGGCATGACATTCGGCCGCTGGCGCCAGCAGGCAAGGCTTTTGGCGGCGATGGAGCGGTTGGCGCGGGGTGATCGGGTGCTGGATGTGGCGCTGGACCTGGGGTACGAAAGCCCCAGCGCATTCGCAGCGATGTTCCGCAAGGCGCTGGGGGAGTCGCCCAGCGCTTTCGCGGCGCGCGGCGTGGCGTCCGCCTGATGGCCGCCGGCGGGCCGGCTGGTGGCCGGCCGACCGCCGCGCGTCCGTTTCCAGGGCGCGCACGGGCGGCCGGGCGCGGAAGCAGCGTATTATTTAGCGTTTTGCCGCCCACGCTAACAGCTACAGCCTGAGACAGATCATGCCGCACTACCGCTCCCGCACTTCGACCCACGGCCGCAACATGGCCGGCGCCCGCGCCTTGTGGCGCGCAACCGGCATGAAGGATGGCGACTTCGGCAAGCCGATCATCGCCGTGGTGAACTCGTTCACGCAGTTCGTTCCGGGCCACGTGCATCTGCGCGACCTGGGCGCGCTGGTGGCCAAGGAAATCGAAGCCGCCGGCGGCGTCGCCAAGGAATTCAACACCATCGCCGTGGACGACGGCATCGCCATGGGTCACGGCGGCATGCTGTATTCGCTGCCGTCGCGCGAACTGATCGCGGACTCGGTGGAATACATGGTCAACGCGCACTGTGCCGACGCCATGGTCTGCATCTCGAACTGCGACAAGATCACCCCGGGGATGCTGATGGCCGCCATGCGCCTGAACATCCCGGTCGTGTTCGTGTCGGGCGGTCCGATGGAAGCGGGCAAGGTCAAGTCGCCGACCGACGGCAAGGTCATCGCCAAGATCGACCTCGTCGACGCCATGATCAAGGCCGCCGACCCCAACGTGTCGGACGCCGAAGTGGCCGAAGTCGAACGCAGCGCCTGCCCCACATGCGGCTCCTGTTCCGGCATGTTCACGGCCAATTCGATGAACTGCCTGACCGAAGCCATCGGCCTGGCGCTGCCCGGCAACGGCACCATCGTCGCCACGCACGCCTGGCGCAAGGGCCTGTTTGAACAAGCTGGCCGCCTGGTCGTGGACCTGTGCCGCCGCTACTACGTCGAAGAAGACGAATCGGTCCTGCCGCGCAACATCGCCACCAAGAGCGCGTTCCAGAACGCGATGGCGCTGGATGTGGCGATGGGCGGGTCGACCAACACCGTGCTGCACTTGCTGGCCGCGGCGCAGGAAGCCGGCGTGGACTTCACCATGGCCGACATCGACCGCATCTCGCGCAAGGTGCCGTGCCTGTGCAAGGCAGCGCCCGCCACCGACAAGTACCACATCGAAGACGTGCACCGCGCCGGCGGCATCCTGGGCATCCTGGGTGAACTGGCGCGCGCCGACCTGCTGGATCTGTCCTGCGGCAACGTGCACAGCGGCACGCTGGGCAACGCCATCCAGAAATGGGACGTGGCCGGCGACGCGGGCGAAGAAGCCAAGAAGTTCTACCGCGCAGCCCCCGGCGGCATCCCGACCACGGTCGCGTTCAGCCAGGACGCCACGTTCCTGACGCTGGACACCGACCGCAAGACGGGCTGCATCCGCAGCAAGGAAAGCGCCTATTCCAAGGACGGCGGTCTTGCCGTGCTGTACGGCAACCTCGCTGAAAAGGGTTGCATCGTCAAGACGGCCGGCGTGGACGAATCGCAGTGGGTCTTCACGGGCCGCGCACGCGTCTTCGAGAGCCAGGACGACGCCGTCGAAGGCATCCTGGGCGACAAGGTCGTGGCGGGCGACGTGGTGGTGATCCGCTACGAAGGCCCCAAGGGCGGCCCCGGCATGCAGGAAATGCTGTATCCCACGTCCTACCTGAAGTCCAAGGGCCTGGGCAAGACCTGCGCGCTCTTCACCGACGGCCGCTTCTCAGGCGGCTCGTCGGGCCTGGTGATCGGCCATGCCTCGCCGGAAGCGGCGGAAGGCGGCACGATCGGTCTGGTCGAAGAAGGCGACACGATCGAGATCGACATCCCCAACCGCAAGATTCACCTGGCCGTTTCCGACGAGGAACTGGCCCGCCGCCGCGCCGCCATGGACGCGCGCGCCGACGGCTGGGAGCCGGTGGGCCGCGAACGCGTGGTGTCGCAGGCGCTGCAGGCGTATGCGGCGCTGGCCACGTCGGCCGACCGCGGCGCGGTGCGCGATCTGTCGCAGCTCAAGCTGAAGGGCAAGCGCTGATCGGTTGATGGCGAGTTGTTGTGAAAGGCGGCGCACTTGGTGCGCCGTTTTTTTTTTCAGCTGACGATATTCGATGCGCATCTTGCTGTTGCCTGCATCGGGAGAGCGAGGATCAATTACAGCTTGCACATTGTATTTTTGAAATACAGCTTATGAGTTGTATTTGATAAATACAGCCTACATTGCGTATTCCAGCTTTACAACCTAGAATCTGTAAACCTCACCTTCAAGGGCTGGCATGTCCGACTTCACCGTCCGCACGGCGGACCAGCTTCCCGCCTTGCTCCGGGCATTCCGCAAACAGGCTGGCATGACCCAGGCCGAAGCTGCGCTGCGTCTGGGCGTCACGCAGCAAACGCTTTCGGCGTTTGAGCGCAATGCCGGCAAGCTTGGCGCTGACAGGTTGCTTGAGATCCTCGGCATCCTGGGCGTGGAAGTCGTGTTGCGGCAACGGGAAAAATCCTCCGCGCCCAAAACATCGGCCACACCGGATTGGTAGCCATGGGCCGACGATCACACCACCGCGCTCTGGATCTCTGGATGAACGGGGACTTCGTGGGCGTCTGGAGCGTCCAGCCCCAGATCGGCGAGACGCTCCAGTACGACGAGGCATGGACTGCCTCGGGCCGGGGGCGGCCACTTTCGCTTTCGCTCCCCTTCACGCCGGGCAACCCGCCGCATCGCGGACAGATCGTGCGCAGCTATTTCGAGAATCTGCTGCCCGACAGCCAGAACATTCGCGAACGCGTCGCGCGGCGGTTCCAGGCGGGTTCCACTGATGCGTTCTCGTTGTTGGCCGAAGTTGGTCGGGATTGTGTGGGCGCTGTTCAGGTCATGCCCCGCTGCGTGGCGCCTGACCCCGTGACGCAGGTCGACGCCATTCCCCTCAGCGATGCGCAAGTGGCCCAGGCGCTGCGCAGCACCCTGACTCCCGGACCTTTGGGCGGGCGCAATGCGGACGACGATGACGGGTTCCGCATCTCGATCGCCGGGGCCCAGGAAAAGACGGCCATGCTGTGGCTCGATGGGAGTTGGTGCAGGCCTCACGGCGCCACGCCGACCACGCATATCTTCAAAATGCCGCTCGGCCTCGTCGGAAACCTGAAGTTCGACATGAGTCATTCGGTGGAGAACGAGTGGCTGTGTTCCGAGATTCTCCATGCCTACGGGCTGCCGGTGGCGCGCACCCAGCCGTTGATGTTCGAAGACATGAAGGTGCTGGCGGTCGAGCGGTTCGACCGCCTGTGGTGGCGCAACGATGACGGCAAGCGCTGGTTGATCCGCCTGCCGCAGGAAGACATGTGCCAGGCGACGGGCACGCCGCCGCATCTGAAGTACGAATCGGACGGCGGCCCCGGCATGCGCAGCATCATGAAGCTGCTGGCCACCTCGCGCGACCCCGATCGCGACCGGCGGACGTTTTTCCAGTCGCAGGTCCTGTTCTGGATGCTGCGCGCCACGGATGGCCACGCGAAGAACTTCAGCATTTTTCTGCGACCCGGCGGCGCGTACGAGCTCACGCCGTTGTACGACGTACTGTCTGCCTATCCCGTCATCGGTACCGGCGCCAACCAGCTGTCGCCGTTCAAGGCACGCATGGCCATGGCTGTGCGCACCAAGAACACCCACTGGCTCATGCGCGACATTCTGCGGCGGCATTGGCTTGCGGTCGGTGCGGAACATGGAGTCGTGGCGCCGGACGGCCGGAGCGTGGAGACGGTGGTCGACGATCTGGTTTCGCGTACGCCGCACGTGGTGCGCGCGGTGCGAGAAATTTTGCCGCCCGCGTTTCCCGAGCACGTGGCCGATACCATCCTCCAGGGGCTGCAGGCCGCGGCAGACAGACTGGCAGATTAGCCAGAAGGAGTCCGAACCAATGTCCCTGAATTCCGATGCCTTGCGCCTGTTCCTTGGCGTGGTCGACGCCGGCTCCCTCAGCGCCGCAGCCGAAATGCTTGGCCAGACCGCATCGGGGGTCAGCCGTGGCCTGCATCGACTTGAAGAAGACCTGGGCGTCACGCTGCTGAACCGCACCACGCGCCGTATGGAGCTGACCGAAGAGGGCCGGCATTTTCTGCCGAAGGCGCGGCAGATCGTGGCGGCGCTGGAAGAGGCCGAAGAGTGCATGCGCATGGTCCACCAGCGGCCCGCGGGCCGTCTGCGCGTGGACGCGTCGGTGCCGGTGATGCTGCACTGTGTGGTGCCGCACGTGGCTGAGTTCCGGCGCGCGTATCCGGAGATTTCGCTGGAACTGACCAGCAACGATCGCATCGTGGATTTGATGGAGCATCGCACCGATGTTGCGCTGCGTATGGGCCCGCTGACCGATTCCACGCTGCATGCTCGCGCGCTGCGGCCGTCGCCGCGCTGGATGATGGCCAGTCCCGATTACATCGCGCGGCGTGGCGCGCCGCGCACGGTGGAGGATCTGGCGGGCCATGAAGTGTTGGGCTTCACGCAGCCGGAGAGCCTGAACCTCTGGCCGCTGCGCCATGCCGGCGGTTCAAGTTTTCAGGCAACGCCGACGCTTGCGACGTCCAGCGGCGAGACGCAGCGGCAGCTGGCGCTGCGCGGCGTCGGCATTGCCTGCCTGTCGGACTTCGTCGTGCGCGAGGACATCGCGGCCGGGCGCCTGGTGAAGGTGCTGGAAAGCGAATACACCGATCACCTGCAGCCGATGCACGCGGTGTATCACCGCAACACGCAGCTGTCGCGGCGTATTGCGTGTTTCCTGGATTTTTACGCGGGCAGGATTTGAGGCGTTGCGTGGCGGCGTAATGTGGGGGTGTTTAAGAGCCAAATCGCGTAGTGCGCCAGTGTCAGACACCCGGGACGATTCGCGTCAGGCTGAACCGATGCCGCAAAGGTGTCAGACACCGATGAACGACGAAGGTGTCTGACACCTGTGGACAACTGCTACGCGTGCAGCGCTCTTCCAAACGCCGCCAGCACCGACTCGTGCAGCGTTTCCGACAGCGTCGGGTGCGCAAACACGGTGTGCATCAGGTCTTCTTCGGTGGCCTCCAACGACGCTGCCACGCCATAGCCCGTGATCAGCTCGGACGCCTCGGGGTGGACGATATGCGCGCCCAGCAGTTCGCCTGACTTGGCGTCGAACACCGTCTTGACGAGCCCCTGGTCCTCGCCCATCGCAATCGCCTTGCCATTGCCGGCGAAGGTGAATTTCCCGACACGGATCTCGCCGCCGGTCTTCGTGGCGTGCTCGCGCGCGCGGGCTTCGGTCATGCCGATGCTGGCAACCTGTGGATAGGAATACGTGCAGGCGGGAATGCGCAGCGGATCGATGGCATGCACCGGCAACCCGGCGATGGCCTCCACGCACAGCACTGCTTCGTGGCTGGCCTTGTGAGCAAGCCACGGCGCGCCGGCCACGTCGCCGATCGCGTAGACGCCCGGCTCGCCGGTGCGGCACAGGCCGTCGGTGACGATGTGCGTCTTTTCGACTTTGACGCGCGTCTTTTCCAGGCCAAGATCCTCGACGTTGCCGACAATGCCGGCGGCGACGATGACGCGGTCGAACGTCTCTTCGATCTTTTTGCCGTCATGCTCCAACGTCACCTTGACGCCGTCGGCGGTGGTCGACGAGGCCGTCACGGCGCAACGGGTCAGCACGCGGATACCTTGCTTCTCAAAGGCCTTGCGCGCCAACTGGGAGATCTCGGCGTCTTCCTGCGGCAGGATCTCCGGCGTCATGTCGATCAGCGTGACCTCGGCGCCCACCGCGCGATAGAAGCTGGCGAACTCGGCGCCGATGGCGCCCGCGCCGACGACCAGCAGCGACTTCGGGATCTCGGTCGGAACCAGCGCCTGGCGGTAGGCCCAGATGCGTTCGCCGACGGGCAGCGCCGGCAGTTCGCGAGCACGTGCGCCGGTGGCCAGGATGATGTGCTTGGCTGATAGCGTGGCGCCGTTTTCCAGCGCCAGTTTGCCCGCGCCCGCAAGCCGGGCGGTGGCTGCGAACACTGTCACGCCGTTCTTTTTCATCAGATGCGCCACGCCCTGACCCAACCGGTTGGCGACTTTACGCGACCGGGCGACCATGGCGGCCAGATCGGGACGCGCTTCTGCCGCGCCCGTCACGCCGTAGTGCGCGGCTTCGCGGCAGGCGCGCAGCACGGTCGCGCTGTGCAGCAGGGCTTTAGTGGGAATGCAGCCCCAGTTCAGGCAGATGCCGCCCAATTCGGCGCGCTCGACCAGCGCGACCGACATGCCAAGCTGCGCGGCGCGGATTGCAGCCACGTAACCGCCCGGCCCGCCGCCCACCACCACCAGATCAAAACTCGTCTTCGTCATGGCGGGGCTCACAGCAGGATGCGCACGGGGTTTTCGATCAGCGCGCGGAAGGCGGCCAGCCAGCGCGCGCCGACCGCGCCGTCCACGACGCGATGGTCGGCCGACAGCGTCACCGTCATCACGGTGGCGGCAACCAGTTGACCATCGTCGTCGACCACCGGCCGGCGTTCGGCCGCGCCGACGGCCAGGATGGCGGCCTGCGGCGGATTGATGATGGCGGCGAACTGGCTGATGCCGTACATGCCCAGGTTGCTGACCGTCAGCGAGCCGCCGGTGAACTCCTCGGGCTTTAAGCGGTTGACCTTGGCGCGCTTGGCCAGTTCGACGATCTCTGCCGCGACGGCGGCCAGGGACTTCACGTCGGCGTCGCGCACGATGGGCGTCACCAGGCCGCCGTCGGTAGCGACCGCCACCGAGATGTCCGCGCCGGCGTGATACTCGATGTCGTCGTCATGCCAGGACGCGTTTACCTCCGGCACCTCGCGCAGCGCCAGCGCGGCGGCGCGGACGATGAAGTCATTGACCGACAACTTCACCGCGCCGCCGTGGTTGGCCTGCGCGCGCAGGGCCAGCAGCGCGTCCATGCGGCAGTCGACGGTCAGGTAGAAGTGCGGCACGTGCTGCTTGCTTTCGGTAAGGCGGCGCGCAATGGCGCGGCGCATGCCGGTGTGTGGCACGCGGCGCGCGGCGGGGCGACCGGCGAGCGGCGCGGTGGCGGGCGCTGCGGCTGGCGCGCGGTCACGCGCCAACTCGACATCGCGCCGCACAATGCGGCCATGCGGACCGGTGCCGGTGACGCCCAGCAGGTCGACGTGCCATTGCGCGGCAAGACGCCGGGCGACGGGGCTGGCGAAGAGGCGGCCGCCGGGAACGGCAGCGGTCGTTGAGGCAGATGCGGACGCGCTGCCGGCTTGCTGCGAGGCAGTGGCAGCGCCGGACGCGACGTTGCTGGCCATAGCCGCTTGCCCTGTCGTCGCTCCGGCGTTCGGTGTCCCGCCGGCCGACGCTGCACCAGCCGACGTTCCGCCCGCCGCCGATGCCGCCCCAGCCGACGCTCCAGCCGAGGCTCCAGCCGACGCTCCAGCAGCCGATTCCGTCGCCGCCGCCGCGCCACCCTGCTCAGCCAGCGCACGATCAATCGCCGCCGCGTCTTCACCATCCGCGATCAGCACGCCGATCACGGTGTTGATCGGCACCGACGCCGGCCCGGCCTGGACCACGATGCGGCCCAGCACGCCGGCCTGTTCGGCGTTGATCTCGACGATGGCCTTTTCGGTTTCGATTTCCGCCAGCGCATCGCCGACGGCAACGCGGTCGCCTTCCTGCTTGAGCCACTGATGCAGGATGCCGCCCGAGGCGTCGGCGGCTACGGATGGGAGTTTGATGAGGGTTGCCACGATGTTCTTCCTATTCAGCGGCGCCGGCCAGGTCGGGCCGGTACGCGGCGGGGTCGTCGTATTCGACGAGTTCGAGCACATTGCCTTCGGGGTCGCGGAAGAAGGCGAGCCACGTGCCGGGCCGCACTTCCATGGGCGCGGGCGCGCTGTCGAAGACGACGCCCTTCGATTCCAGATCGCGCACCACGCCGCGCAGGTCGCGCACGATGAAGGTGAGGTAGGCGGCGCCCTGGCGGTCCAGAATCGCCGCGCCGCGCACCGCGGGCTCGGGCGCCACGGCCGGTTGCAGCAGCTTGATGCGCTCGCCGTACGGCGTCTGCAGGCGCGCGACGTCGTAGCCGTGCGCCGTGAGGCCCGTTGCCCGCGCCTTGTCGGCGGGCACCGTCACGCGGTTCACCAGCGTCAATCCCATGACGCCGGTGTAGAACGCGGCCAGCGCATCCAGATCCGCGCAGCAGATGCCGACCTCCATCGGCACGGTCATGTGCAGGGCGCTCATGACTGCTCTCCAAGATCGGCCAGCACGTCGGCCAGGCCCGCCATCACCTCGTCGGTGTCGGCAAACGCCGCGCGTTCCAGCACCTTCGAGATGCTGGGCGAGGCCTCGCCGCCGGTGACGCGCTTGACCGGCTGGTCCAGCCAGTCGAAGTAGCGGCGCTGGATCTCGTCGGCCAGCATGGCGCCGTAGGACGTGCCGCGCGCGCCTTGCTCCACGATCAGCACGTTGTTGGTCTTTTGGATGCTGGCGCCGATGGTGTCCCAGTCCAGGCTGGCGCGGTCCAGCGTGCGCAGGTCGATGACTTCGGCGTCCACGCCGGCCTGTTCGGCGGCCGCCAGCGCGCGGCTGACCATGGACAGGTACGTCAGGATGGTGACCTTGCCGCCTTCGCGGCGCAC
Organism: Achromobacter animicus; assembly: GCF_040775605.1. Taxonomy (NCBI): domain Bacteria; kingdom Pseudomonadati; phylum Pseudomonadota; class Betaproteobacteria; order Burkholderiales; family Alcaligenaceae; genus Achromobacter; species Achromobacter animicus. The sequence goes on along the minus strand of NZ_JAYGJK010000001.1, from coordinate 5,645,345 downwards.
TTGTGCGCGGCCGAAGGGAATGGCGTAGTCCAGGTCGCCGTCGGGCACGTCGCCCGACGACGCATACAGATCCACGTGCTCGATGACCAGCACCGGATCCTTGGACGCCAGCGCCGTGTTCATCAGGCCGACGTAGTCGTGCGGGGTGGACGGGGCGACGATGCGCCAGCCGGGCGCCGTGGCGAAGATGCCGGCCGGGTCCATCGAATGCTGCGAGCCGTAGCCCGTGCCCATCGCGACCTTGGTGCGCAGCACGAACGGCACGTCGATGTCGCCGCCGAACATGTGACGCGCCTTGCCGATCTGGTTGAAGATCTGGTCGGCCGCGACCCACATGAAGTCCGGGTACATGAATTCCACGACGGGCTTGTAGCGGCCGTCCATCGCCAGCCCGCCGCCCAGTCCGGCAAAGGCGTTCTCGGAGATCGGCGTGCCCAGCACACGATCCGGGTACTTGTCCTTCAAGCCGCGCGTGGCGCCGTTGGTGCCGCCCTTCAGGCGGTGCACGTCCTCGCCCAGTACCACGACGCCGGGGTCGGTTTCCATGCGGCGGTCAAGCACGTCGGCCACCGCATCGACGAACTTGCGCGTCACCTTCGCGCCGGTGTGGTCGGCGGCTTCCTGGTAGCGCAGGCCTTCCAGTTCCGAGCCGTCGCTGCGCAGACCCACGTCGCGGAAATCGGGGCTTGGCCACAGGTCGGCGCGCACGCGGCGCTTGCCGCCGTCCGCCTCTTCAGTCAGGCGGCCGGACACGTCCTTCATCACGTCCTTGCAGCGTTGACGCAGCGCGTCCACGTCCGCCTGCGTGACGAGCTTGCGCGCGATCATTTCCGAGGCGATGCGGTCCAGCGGATCGCGCTGGCGCCACTGCGCCTCTTCGTCCTTGGTGCGGTAGCCGAAGGCGCTGCCGGGGAAGGGGCCGTTCTGGTGGAAGAAGCGGTAGACATCCACCTCGACGATGGTCGGACCGTTGCCGGCACGCATGTGCGCCACAGCCTCCGACATGGCCAGGTGCACGGCCAGCGGATCCATCCCGTCGACCTTCCAGGACGGAATGTTGAAGGCCAGCCCGCGCGCGGACAGGCGCGGCTCGGCGGTGGATTCTTCGACGGTGGTGGACACGGCGTAGCGGTTGTTCTCGATGAAGAAGCACAGCGGCGTCTTCCACGCGGCGGTCAGGTTCATCGTTTCCAGGACCGACCCGATGTTGACCGCGCCGTCGCCAAAGTACGTGACGGCTACGCGGTCCGTGCCCGCATGTTTGTGCGCCCAGCCCGCGCCGGCCGCCAGCGGCACGCCGCCGCCAACGATCGCGTTGGTGCCCAATGCGCCAGCTTCCAGCCAGCGCAAGTGCATGCTGCCGCCGCGACCGCGGCAATAGCCGTTGGCCAGGCCCATGATCTCGGCCAGCGTCTTGTGCAGGACTTCGTCGATGGCGGGCGTCAGCGGGTTGCGCGGATCCAGTCCAAGCGGCGCGACGTGTTGCAGCGCCTTCGCCAGAAACTGGTGGTGGCCGCGATGCGAGCCGTTGATCTGGTCGCCTGCGCCCAGGGCCAGCACCGAACCGACGGCGCCGCCTTCCTGGCCCACCGACGAGTGCGCGGGGCCGTGCACCAGGCCTTCGGCGGCCAGCTCCAGCACGGCTTGCTCGAAAGCGCGGATCCAGTGCAGTTGGGTGAGCATCGTGCCGAGCAGCGCGGGGTCAGCCTGCTGCCAGTCCGAGGCCTCGGCCGTCAGTTGCCGCCAGGGCGCCTGGGGCTCAAGCGGTTGGTAGGTGGCCATGAATGAATCTCCAGAGTGTTTTTGTAAGCGTCGGGGCAATCAGAGGTAGCTGTAGCGGCTCCAGCCGCCGTCGGCCACCAGGGTGTGTCCGGTGATGTAGGCGGCCTGGCGCGACGCCAGGAAAACCGCCAGGTCGGCCATTTCGGCCGGCTGCGCCATGCGGCGTAGCGGCGTGCGTTGCTTGAGGCGTTCGGGATCCAGCCGGCCGCGCGCCGCCAGGTCGCGCACCAGGTCGGTTTCGACGTAGCCCGGCGCCAGCGCGTTGACGCGCACGCCCGACGGGCCCCATTCGACAGCCAGCGTCTCGGTCAGCAGCACCACCGCGCCCTTGGTGGCGCAGTAGGCCGCACGGTCGGGGGCGGCCACCACGCCGTACATGGAGGCCAGGTTGATGATGCTGCCCGAGCCCGCGGGCACCATGCGCCGGCCCGCGGCCTGCGCGCACAGGAAGACGCCGGTCAGGTTGATGTCCACGGCGCGCCGCCATTCGTCCACGGTGACTTCCAGCGTGGGCTTGTTGGCCGAGATGCCGGCGTTGTTGACCAGCACGTCGATGCCGCCCCAGGTCTCGGCAACCTGCGCGAAGGCGCGTTCGACCGCGTCGGCGTCGGTGACGGACGCCTGCACGGCCATGGCCTGCGCGCCGGTTCCCGTTGCCGCCAGACTTGCGACAGCCGCCTCCAGCGCGGCGGCGTCCAAGTCCAGCAGCGCGACGCGCGCGCCCTGGCGCGCAAACGCCTGCGCCGTGCTGTAGCCGATGCCCTTCGCGCCGCCGGTGATGACGACCGTCTGGCCGCGCAGCTCCGGATGGATGACTTCAGTGGTGTTGTCCACGATGTGTGCCTGTAATGGATGAGTACGTGGGCTGGCTAGACCGCCAGCCATTCCTGGACGACGTCCTGGCGCTCATGAAGCTGCGCGGGCGGTCCTTCGAACACGATGCGGCCGTGGCCCATCACGCTCACGCGCGTGGACACCTTCAGCGCGATCGTCAGCTTCTGTTCCACCAGCACCACCGACACACCCTGCTTGTGGATATCCCGGATGACGTCGGCGATCACCTCGACGATCTTGGGCGCCAGGCCTTCGGTGGGCTCGTCGATCAGGATGACCTTGGGGTTGCCCAGCAGCGAGCGGCACATGGTCAGCATCTGCTGCTCGCCGCCCGACAGGTTGCCGGCCTTCGTGCTGCTGCGTTCCTTCAGGCGCGGGAAGTAGTCGAACATTTGCGCCACGGTCCAGTACGGCGCATCGTCGCGCCGGGGCTGCTCGCCCATGCGCAGATTTTCGTCCACCGTCAGGTTGGCGAACACCTCGCGTTCCTCGGGCACGAAGGCCAGGCCGGCGCGCGCGATTTCGAAGGGACGCTTGTTGGTGATGTCGCGGCCTTCGATGGCGATGCGGCCGCCGGTCACGTCCACCAGCCCCATGATGCTTTTCATGGTGGTGGAGCGGCCCGCGCCGTTGCGGCCCAGCAGGCTGACCACTTCGCCGCGCCCGATCGACAGGTCGATGCCGTGCAGGATGTGGCTCTTGCCATAGTGGGCATGCACGCCCTGCAGCGACAAGAGGGGGGATTGCGTCGTCATACCGTTTCCTCTCCCAGGTAGGCCTCGCGCACGCGGGCGTCGCCGCGGATCGCGGCGGGCGTGCCGGTGGCCAGGATCTCGCCGTAGACCAGCACGCTGATGCGATCGGCCAGCGAGAACACCACCTGCATGTCGTGTTCGACGATCAGCAGGGTGCAGTCGCGCGTTACGTCCTTGATGAGTTCGACCGTGTAGTCGACCTCGTGCTGCGACATGCCGGCCATGGGTTCGTCCAGCAAGATCACCTTCGGGCGCGACGCCAGCGTCATGCCGATTTCCAGCGAGCGCTGCTCGGAGTAGTTCAGGTCGCCGGCCGCCGTGTCCTGCTTGGCCGTCAACCGCACCTTTTCCAGCAGGCGGTCCACGTCTTCATTGACGGCGCGGTTGCGCGCAATCGGCCGCCAGAAGTTGTAGACCAGCCCGTGCATGCGCAGCACCGCCAGCCGCAGGTTCTCGCGCACCGACAGGCGCGGGAACACGTTGGTGATCTGGAACGAGCGCGCAAGGCCAAGCCGGTTGATGGCCTCGGGCGCCAGGCCGCCGATGGACCGCGAGCGCAGGCTGATGTCGCCCGACGTGGGCGCGAACGAGCCCGACATCAGGTGAAACAGCGTGGACTTGCCCGCGCCATTGGGGCCGATGACGGCGTGGCGTTCGCCGGCTTCGATCGCCAGGTTCACGCCGCGGATGATCTGCGCTTCACCAAAGGATTTGCGCACGTCGGTCAGGGTCAGGATCTCGTGGCTCATTTGGCGGGCTCCAGCAGAGGGGCGGCTTCGCCGGCGTCGCGCCACAGGGTCAGCGCCCAGCGGCAGGCGGCTAGGCCGGCGGCGAACAACGCCAGCGGCACCAGCCAGGTCGACACGGCAAGCGGCGCCCACTCCTGGCCGAACAGCGGGATGGCGGGCCAGCCGGCCTCGGGGTTCATGGCGAGGAGGGCGCGGTAATCGCGCGCGAACATGCGTTGCAAGAGTTCGACGGTGAAGACGGTGGCGCCAGTCAGCAGCAGACCCCCGGCCACCGATACCGCGGCGCGCGGCAGCCAGTTGGCCAGGCCGCGCTCGCGCAGCGACTTGGCCGCGCGTTGCACCAGTCCGACCAGGCCGTCCGGCACGAACAGCATCACCAGCACGAACAGAATGCCTTGATACAGCAGCCAGGACCGCGTGATGTCGGCCAGCGTCTGCGACAGAAACGTCAGGATGGACGCGCCCAGCACCGGACCCAGGAACGCGTTGACGCCGCCGATGTAGGCGAACAGCACCGCGTCGGTGGACAGCTTGACCTCGAACAGTACGTAGTTGCCGGCCTCGATGTTCAGCGCCTGCAGGCCGCCCGCGATGCCGGCAAACATCGCCGACAGCGCGAACACCATGGTCTTGAGCGCATGCGGGCGGTAGCCCAGGTAGCGCAGGCGGTTGGCGTTTTCGCGCAGGCCCAGCGTCAGACGGCCCAGCGGTGTGCGCGTCAGACCGTACAGCGCGGCCAGCGACACCACCACCCACGCCAGCACCAGGTAATAGACCTCGATGTCGGACCCGAAGGTAAAGCCCCACGCAGGCATGCGCATGGCGGACACGCCCGCCTCGCCGCCGAAGACGCCTTTCAGGTGCGGCGCCAGCGCGTGCAGCAGTTCGGCCAGCGCCAGCGTGATCATCGAAAAGTACACGCCTGACCGCATGGTGGCGAACCAGCCGGCGACCACGCCGAACAGCAGCCCGGCCACGCCGCCCACGAGCGGCATCAGCGGCGTGGGCAGCAGGCCTGCGCCGCCCAGCGCATTCATCGCATGGATGGTGGCAAAGGTGCCGACGCCAAAGTACGCGGCATGACCGAACGACAGCATGCCGCCCTGGCCTGCCAGCAGGTTGAAGGCGCAGGCGAACAGTGCGGCAATCAGCATCTGCACGGCCGCCACGAGCTGGCCGGCAGGCAGCAGCCACGGCAGCGCGCACAGCGCGGCCACACACAGAATCAACAGCAGCGCGCCCGTGGCGCGGCCGGTGGAGCTAGCGGTATGGCTCATGCCTGCTCTCCCTTCAGGCCCGACGGCTTGACCAGCAGCACTACCAGCATCAGCAGAAAGGGCAGCGTTGCAGCCAGGCTGGAAATCTTCACGGTCATCAGGCCACCTACGCTTTCGGCCCAGTCACGCGCGCCGAACAGGCCGAACAGCGTGGCCAGGCTGGCGTCGATGCCGACCGAGAACGAGCTGATCAGGCCAATTAACAGCGACGCGATCATCGCGCCTTCCAGCGAACCCAGTCCGCCGACCACGACCACCACGAATACCAGCACGCCCAGTTCCAGCGCCATGTTCGGATTGGTGGTGTAGAACGCGCCCGCCACCGCGCCGGCAAGGCCGGCCATCGCGGCGCCCACGCCAAACACGCTCATGAAGACGAGCGGCACGTTGTGGCCCAGCGCCTCGGCCATGCGCGGCCGGTAGATGGCCGACCGCACCACGATGCCCACGCGGGTGCGCGACAGCAGCAGGTAGATCACCGCGAACATCGCGATCGACACGCCGCCCATCAGCAGGCGGTAGAACGGATAGTCCGCGTCAAACACGCGGAACGCCGCGAAGTTCAGGAACTGCGGCACGCGGTAGTCGACGGGAAAATCGCCGTAAAAGAGCTTGACCAGCTCGGCGACGATGAACGCCAGGCCGAAGGTCACCAGCAATTCCTGCGCATGGCCGAACTTGTGCACGCGGCGCAGGAAAAAGCGTTCCACGCCCATGCCCAGCACGCCCGAAATGATCGTGGCCAGCACGAGGGCCGCCCAGAAGCCCGTGACGGGCGTCAGCGTGTAGGCGGCGTAGGCGCCAATCATGTAGAACGAGGCGTGCGCAAAGTTCAGCACGCCCATCATTCCGAAAATCAATGTCAGGCCTGCCGACACCATGAATAGCAGCAGGCCGTAGATCACGCCGTTCAACAGCGAGACGGTAAAGTATTCCATGTCCGCTCCAGGATTCTTGCGCGGGACGCCGGGCGTCCCGCGAGCGATTGCGCACGTTGTTTTTGCCCGGCCCGCGCCGGGTGTGCGCTTGTCATGTGCCGGCGGCGGCCCGTTCGCGTTTCAGCGCCCGGGCCGCCGCGCGGGCATCACTTCGGACGTTGCATCTTGCAGGTGGCCTGCACCGGCGCGGACACGTCGGCCGCGGCCAGCACCTTGACCGGTTCAAAGCCCATGTCGGTGCCGTCGGCCTTGTACTTGGCGTTCTTGCTGACCTTGGACACGACCATCGGCAGTTGCACCTGGTGGTCTTCGGCGCGCATCGTGTAGTCGCCCAGCGCGGACTTGTAGGTGACCTGCTCCAGCGCCACGGCCAGTTCGGGCACCGACAGCTTGCCGTCCTTGGGCTTGACCTGCTTTAAGGCTTCGCCCAGGAAGCGAACGCCGATCACGGTCTGCGGCTCGGTGTAGCTGGGGTAGTGGCCGGTCTTGGACTTGTAGTCCTCGGCAAACTTCGCGCCTTCCTCGCCCGCGGCCTCGATGTTGTACGGGTGCGCGATGTAATGGCCCATTGCGACTTCGCCGGCGTTGGCCAGGTTGCCCACCTGGTCCAGGAACACCGTGGCAAAGCGCACCTTCAGGCCGGCGGCCTGCGTGGCCTTCATGAGCAGCAGCAGGTCGTTGGACCAGTTGCCGGTGATCACCGTGTCCGGCGTCGCCGAACGGATGCGCGCGACGTACGGCGCGAAGTCCTGGATCTTGTTGACTTCGTGCAGCGTCTTGCCCACCACCTCGTAGCCGTAGTCCTTGGCAAAGCGCTCGGTCGCGCCTTCCATGTCCTGGCCCCAGGAGTAGTTCTGGTTAATGGCGTACACGCGCTTGCCCAGCGTGCCGTCGGCCGACATCACCGACGCCAGCGCCTTCACGCGCAGGTCGGCGTTGGTGGTGAAGCGGAAATGGTAGAAGTGGCACTTCTGGCCGGTCAGCTCAAGCGCCTCGCCGCCCACGTTCAGGAAGACGATTTCCTTGCCGGGGTTGCGCAGGTTGTGCTTGCGCACGTCTTCCGTCAGCTGGCCGGAAATCGCCGATGACGACCCTTGCACCAGCACTTGCACGCCCTCGGCGGCAGCGGCGCGGAAGCGGTCGGAGGCGCCCACGGGGCCACCCTGGTTGTCGAACTCCACCAGTTCCAGCGGCTGGCCGTTCCAGCCGCCGGCGGCGTTGATGCGATCCAGCTCGTATTTGACGGCGGCACGGAACATCAGGCCGGTCGAGGCCTGCGGGCCCGACAGCGTTTCGATCAGGCCGATCTTGACGGGCGCGGCGTGGGCGGTGGCGGCGAGTCCGGCCAGGCACAGCAGACCGGTAGTGAAAGCCAATTTCATGCGTGTCTCCTCCGTTGAACGGGAGTGTGGTGATTGCGTGGGTCAGGCAGGCGCGCGCGCCGCATCGCCGCCGCGCCGCAAGGGCACGAAAGCGATGGGGAGCGAAAACGGGGAAGTGGTGGCGGCCACGGTCGCACAAGGCGCCGGGGCGAAACGCCAGCCGGACAGGGCACGAAGCCGCCGGGGCGTCTGAAGGGGCGCCGTCGGACGTGCCGAGGGCGCGGATGCGGTCATGCTGCCGGTGAAGTTCACCTGGTTGTCCCCTGCCTGTTTATGCGGCGTGTCGCCGTGTTTTTCTGACTGACTTGCCTGAAAGCGTCCGTTGATTTACGCTGTCAGCACAAGTTGTCAGGCAACTTTATCAAGTTGTCCGATAAATCATAGGCCAGGCGTTTTTCTCGTGTCAAGCAACGGATTCAGCAGTTCAATCAGAATTTGCACCGTTGCCGCGACAGCGCCGCGGACCGCTAAAAACAGCTTCAGGAGACAGGATGATTTCGTTCGAGGGGCAGGTTGCCGCCATCACTGGCGCGGGCAACGGCATCGGGCTGGCGACGGCGCGCCTCATGGCCGCGCACGGCGCGCGGCTGGTGCTGACCGACATCGACAACGCGCGGCTGGAGGAGGTGGCGGCAGAGCTCGACCCCAGCGGGCAGCGCGTCTACACGCATGCGCTGGACGTGTCGGTGTCGCACGAATGCGAACGGGTGTTCGAGGCGGCGGCCAAGCATTTCGGTGGGCTGGATCACCTGGTGCACTGCGCGGGCATCTACCCGGAACAGCTCGTCAAGGACACCAGCGACGAGTCCTGGCGCACGCTGATGCGCGTGAACCTGGACGGCACGTTCTACGTGTGCCGCGCCGCCCAGCGCCATCTGCGCCACGACGGTTCGATCGTCCTGTTGACGTCGCTGGCCGCGCAGCGCGGCAGCTATGCCCACGCCGCCTATTCCGCGTCCAAGGGCGCGGTGCAGAGCTTCACCCGCAGCCTGGCATTGGAACTGGCCCCGCAGATCCGCGTGAATGCGGTGGCGCCCGGCATCATCGCCACGTCCATGACGCATGACCTGATCGGGCAGAAGGGCGCGCAGTTGCTGGAAAGCACGCCGCTGCGCCGCTTCGGCACGGCCGAGGAGATCGCGGGCACCATCGCATTCCTGTGCTCGCCGCTGGCGTCATTTGTGACGGGCGAGGTCATGCAGGTCAATGGCGGCATCTATATCGCTTAAAGTGCAGGAACGCGGCGCGCCGGGACAAACCGGCAAACCTATAATTTCCAAGGCGCTGCCGCGAAGATGCCTGTCAGGACCCCCACGCGAGACATTCCTATAAACATGGCCGCCGCACCCGCGCGCCGCCCTCACGTTTGAAGATCCCCATGCAGCCCAGTCAAGAATCCGATCCGACGCGCGCCGCGCCTCGCAGTTCGCTATCCGCGGCGGTGGCGGATGCCCTGGCCGACCAGATACGCCAAGGCGTGCTGGCCCCCGGCGACCGTCTGCCCACCGAAAAGCAATTGACCGAAATGCATTCGGTCAGCCGCGCGGTCGTGCGCGAAGCGCTGGCTCGCCTCAAATCCGAAGGCCTGGTCACGTCGCAGCAAGGCAGCGGCGTGTTCGTCGATCCGAACTTCCAGAAGAACGCCTTTCGCATCGCCGCGCCCACGCCGGGCGACAACCAGGACCTGGAACACATCCTTGAGCTGATGCTGTCCATCGAGGTCACGGCGGCGCGCTATGCGGCGCAGCGGCGCACCGATCCTGATTTGAAAAAGATGCGGCAGGCGCTGGTGGGCATGGAGTACGCGCTCATCAACGACAAGCTGGGTGACGAGGAAGACTACCAATTCCACCAGGCCATCGTGCAGGCCACGCACAACCCGCATCTGGTGGCGCTGAACGATTATCTGGAAGCGAATGTGCGGCGCGTCATCCGCAGTGCGCGCAATAACACCGCGCGGATGTATGCAGAGCGCATGGCCGCGGTGCAGAGTGAGCATCAGGCCATCTTTGCTGCCATCGAAGCGGGGGACCCCGATGCGGCGGGCCGCGCGGCCGAACAGCATCTGCGCAATGCGGCGGACCGGCTGCGGTTGTTTCAGGCGGAGCGCCCGGCGCCGGTCTAGCGTGCCTCGGTCTGGCGCGCCCCGGTCTGATCCCATGACGAGCGCACCGTCCTTTACGCGAAGGTCTGCTCCATCTCGCGCCGGAACTGCACCGCCGTCGAGCGTTCGTCGTATTCCACATCGCGCCAGCGGATCGCCTGCGACTGGCGCACGGGATTCTTCAGCTTGACCTTGTTCGACAGCCCCAGCGGCAGATAGCCTTCCTCGACCGAATCGGGGGCCGGCATCAGGCGCCCGTACACCGTATAGCCGCCTTCGCCGTCCAGGATCTGGCCGGCTTGCAGGTCGCGCTTGGCCGTCGCCACGACGTCACCATGCCAGCCGGCCGGCGCACCCGTCGGCTCGCGCCGCAGGCCTACGCTGGCCACGCTGATGCCCAACTCCAGCCCGATCAGGTGGTACGGCTTGTACATGGCGGTGAAATTGCCGCTCGGATCGGTGACCAGGCCGTATTCCTGGAAGCAGCGCCGCACGTAGTCGCTGTCGGCCGCCAGCGTGACATAGACGCCCCAGCGCAGGTCCCGGAACACCGGCCGGCCGTCGCGTTCCAGCGACGAAATCACCTCGACCTGGCCGCGATGATGCAGCATGCCGCCATCTTCGCGGGGACGCAGCACGCGCGCCAGGTCGTCCACGCCGCACGGCGGAAAGTGCAGGCCGGACGGCGAGGGCAGCAGGCCCGTGGCATTGGAGACGGCCGCCATCTCGATGGCGCTCTTGGTGCCATCCAGAAAGCTGTTGAACATCTGCGCGTTGAAGTCGCCCGCCGCCACCATTTCCGCCGTGAAGCCGTAATAGGGCCAGACGGTATCGGGCGTGGACGTATGGAATTCCGGCAGGTACTTGGTGCCCTTGCCGGCGGCCATGACTTCAAAGCCGCTGGCGCGCGCCCAGTCCACCATTTCGCAGATCAGCGCAGGCTGGTCGCCGTAGGCCAGCGAATAGACGATGCCCGCCTCGCGGGCGCGGCGCGCCAGCAGCGGGCCGGCCAGCGCGTCGGCTTCGACATTGACCATGATGATGTGCTTGCCGTATTCGCAGCAGGTCAGCACATGCGTGATGCCGGCCGCGGCCTGGCCGGTCGCGTCGATGACGATGTCTACGTCGGGACTGGCGATGACGGTGCGCGCATCGTCGCAGAAATAGACCTTGCCGTTCTTGTACGCGTCATTGATGCTGCTGGCGTTGAGCGCGCCTGCGGGCCAGCCGACCCGGGTCAGCGCGGCGCGAGCCCGGTCCGGCACCAGGTCCGCGACGGCGACCAGCCGCATCCCCGGCGTGCGCGGGGCCTGACTCATGAACATGGCGCCGAACTTTCCGGCGCCCAACAATGCGACGCGCAGCGGCTTGTGGTCGGCTTCTCGCTGCTTGAGCAGACGGTACAGATTCATGGCGCGGGCTCCTCCTGGGTGGGGCGTACGACTCCACAGGATAGTCCCAAACGATGACGCCTGAACAGGACTCAGGCATCTGCCGTATAGAGCTCGCCGGCCAGCACGTTGCGCCAGTTCTGCCAGGTGATGCGCGGGCGGTCCGTCACCTCGCGGTTGTAGGGCGCGTCAAACAGGATGTGCTTCCAGCGCGGTCGCACGGCGCCTTCGATATGCGGCTTGTCGTCGATGAGCAGATGGCCCTGCACCAGCGTCTTGTCCTTGGTCAGGATCAGCCGGTTGGTGGCTTCGCGGCCCAGATTCTTTTCCACCCACAGGTATTTTTCGGCGACGCAGTTTTCAAACTGCGACAGCGGCGACGAGCAGATCCGCACATCCATGCCAAGCGCCAGCAGTTCCTTGACGGCGTCCAGCGCGCCGGGCACGGGCGGCAGATTGCGGATGAAACCCGGCGCGGTGTAGATCGCCTCGGCCATGCCGCGTAGTTCGGGGCCGTAATCCTCGCGGATGTAGAAGGACTTGCGGTCCTCGAACGCGATGGGCGCGATGTCCGGGTGGCGTTCGCGCCAGGCGTCGATGAAGGCGTGTTCGAAATCGGCCAGCACGCCGTCTTGATCCAGCAGGATGATCATGGGGGTCCCAAACGTTGGCAACCGTAGGATTGTGCCCTAGCCGACCAGCGGCCGGGATTGCGCCACGATGCGGTAACGGCTGCCGCCGGTCAGCGATTCGGACGCGACCAGCACCATGCGGTCGTAATGCCAGTCCAGCGGCGCGGGCGCGTCGGCGGGCGGCGCGGCGTGCGTGATGTTGCGCAGCAATGTGACGTGCGGGCGGAACGGCTGGGTAGGCGGGGTCAGTCCATAGCCGGACAGCCACTGCCAGAGATCGTCGTGGGCCTGCTGCAGCCCCGGGGGCGTCTCGGCGGGACCCGCCCAGAGAATGCGCTGGCGGTGGAAGACCCCGTAGCGGTCCAGCCGCACATCGCCCGGCGTCAGGCGGCGTTCGGGCGTGGCGCCCGCCAGCTCGTCGGCCAGGGCGCTGTCGACGGGCCCCAGGAAGGCGAGCGTCAGATGCAGCGTCTCGGTGCGCATGGCGCGTCCGCCCATGGCCGGCTTTGCGGCTTCCGCCCAGCCGGCCAGCGACGCCGCCAGCGGGGGAGACGGCCACAGCGCGTAGAAGAGGCGGATGGTGGACATGCGCTGATTGTAGGTCGCGTCTGCGAGGGGCGGGCCCACCGTTTTCCTTCAGCCGTAATGCTCGTCGTCCAGCAGCATGTCCTCGAAGAACGCGCCGAACCGGCGTTGGGGATCCAGTAGGTGGATCTCCAGGATCCAGCGCATGTCCGACGGCGCGATGTCCAGATCGGCAAGCGACCCGGTGTGAATGGCCGCGTGGGGAAAGTCGGAAATCCGGTGGCCGGGCAGCTCGAAGTTCAGCGCCCAACCCATGGCGCGCGCCTGGCGGTCGGCGTGGGCATAGAGCGCATGGCCGGTCAGGCGTTCGCGCAACCATCGGTCACGCACGTCGTGGAAGAGGATTTCGGCATCGCGCGCGCAGCGCGCCTGCTCGGCGTTGCCACCCAATACGAATGACTTGCCGCCGTCGCCTTCCCAGGCGTCGAGGCGGGGTGCGATGTCCAGAAAGAAAATGTCGTCTTCGCCCAGCACCGCGCCCGGCTCGGACGGCTGGCGCATGGACTTGAGCGTGTTGGCGCCAAAGCGCACCCGCGTGGGATGCCAGCTCAGGGCCATGCCGGCGTCGATGAGTGTCTGCTTGGCGAGCCTCACGGCGTCTTCCTCCACCATGCCGGGCTGGATGCGGGCGGCGATGTCGGCAATGGCCTGGCGCGTCTTGTTGCGCGCCCGCAGCATGCCGTCCACGGAGAAGGCGGGGCCAACACGTTCGCTGGCGGGGGAAGGAGGCATCGTCATGGCGGAATTCCTTTGTGGCTGGGCGCAGCGGCATGCCGCGCCGGACAGGTGCCAGTCTGGGCAGAAGGGGGCAGGCCCGCGAGCGCCCGGCGGGACGGAATCGTGCCAGGCTGGCGCGTGGACGGGCCAGCGACGCAGGCAAGGACGGATTCGGGCCGCCATGGCGCGTTTCAAGGCCAAGGATTCGCGTGGGCCGCCGCACATGGTTGGCGCTGGGCTAACGTAGCGGTTTTCCTTTGTACGCCCGTCACCCGCCATGAAAACCGTCGCCCTTGTCGTGTTCCCCGGGGTGCAGGCCCTGGACGTCAGCGGCCCCATGGATGTGTTCGCGGAAGCGAACCGCTTTCTGGCGCCGGCCCGGCAATACCGGCTGGAGATCATCGGCCTCACGCGTGGCGCGGTACCGTGCTCCAACGGGATGACGATCCTGCCGCAGCGGCATTACGCCGAGGTGTCTGACACCCCAGACCTGTTGCTGGTCGCGGGAGGCCCGAACCTGCCGGCTGCGCGCGAGCCCGACGAGGCGCTGGTCTGGCTGCGGGCGGCCTGCCGGCGCGCGCCGCGGTACGGGTCGATCTGCAACGGCGCCTTCTTGCTGGCACGCGCGGGACTGCCCGATGGCGCGGTCGTCACCACGCACTGGAACGATGCGCAGGCGTTGGCCGCGCAGTATCCGGCGTTACGGGTCGAGGTGGACAGGTTGTATGTGCAGGACGGCCGCCTGCATACGTCGGCGGGTGTCACGGCAGGCATCGATCTGTCGCTGTATCTGCTGGCGCAGGATCACGGCGCAGAGGTCGCGCTGAACGTGGCCAAGCGGCTCGTGGTGTTCACGCAGCGCGCTGGCGGGCAATCGCAGTTCAGTCCGTTTCTGACCCCGTTCGTCGAGGAAACCTCGGTGGTCGCGCAGGTGCAGCAGCATGTGCTGACCAACCTGTCCGGCGACTTGGGCCTGGCAGAGCTGGCCGCCGTGGCCCGGATGAGCCGCCGCAATTTTTCACGGGTGTTCCGGCGGGATGCGGGCGTGACGCCGGCGGAATTCGTGGAAAGCGCGCGGGTGGACGCGGCGCGGGCGCGCCTGGAGCGCGACGGCGCGCCGCTCAAGACGGTCGCGTATGAATGCGGCTTTCGCGATGCGCGCCACTTACGCGAGGCATTCACCCGGCGTTTGGGCGTGTCGCCCAGCCAATACCGGACCAGTTTCAGCCTGGGGCAGGGCGGCCCGGCGCTTGCTGATTAGCGCGTGGGACGGCAGGATGCTTGCCGTTCAGGGGTAGGGATCGCGCCGCTCGCCGTTCAAGGCTTGGTGCGGCGAGTCACACCCGTGTCAAAGCGTTCAACGCCCGGCCGGGCAGGGCGATCGAAGCGTTCCACGCCGGGGCGCGCGGCGGGGCGGTCGAACCGTTCGACGCCCGGGCGGTTCAGCCGCTCGACGCCGGGGCGATCCAGCCGTTCCACGCCAGGACGATCAAACCGTTCCACGCCCGGACGATCAAACCGCTCGACGCCGGGCCGTGCAAAGCGCTCGACCCGTTGCGGCGTGGCCGTCTTGGCGGCCGCGCTTTGCGCCGCCTCTTGTTCGCGCTTGGCGATGATCTCTTCGGCGCGCTGGTGGTGCGGCGCCATCTTGCGCACCATCACCCGGCCGTCGCGCGGGAAGTAATTGATGCGGCGCGCGTGCACGTCGCCCAGATCCTGCGCCTTGACGGGGATGCCTTCGGTCTTGAGGTAGTTCAGGACGAACTCGCCGTTGCGCTCGCCGATGTTCATCTGCTGCATGGCCGCCAGCACCGCGCCGCCGCCGAACACCTTGGCTTCCAGGCGGTCGCGCGAGGCGCCGGCCTTGAGCAGTTCGTTGATCAGCACTTCCATTGCAAAGGCGCCGTAGCGCATGGTGGCCGACGCGGGCGACTGCATGTCGCCCTCGGGCAGCATGAAGTGGTTCATGCCGCCCACGCCCGTGACCGGGTCGTGGATGCAAGCCGCCACGCAGGATCCCAGCACGGTCGAGATCATCATGTTCTCGTTGGTGACGTAGTACTCGTTCGGGAGCACTTTCACTGCCGGAGATTGGAACGCGCTGTCGTAGTAGTGACGCGTCGCGCGGGCTTCAAGAGCGGCCATTGGACTGATATCTGGGCAAAAACGGCGATTGAGACACTAGAAATACGGGAAAAAGCGACAATTGTGACAAAACATGTAAAAAAATGTCGCTTTATTCTTGCATATCCCGGCAGTCAATGGGAGAAAACTGTGTAAACACGACCAAAGCGTCGTTTATTGGAACTTCCTCCTGACGCCCGCATGCAAAAAGCCTGTGCGGATGGCAGGCAACCATCCTACACAGGCAAGTTCGGGGTCTTTCCCCGGATCACGGGGATGAAGGGGGTTCAAACGGAGGTTTAGACCCGCTGGGCGGAACGATAGGGCGGCGATAGAACCCCGAGCCGGACCGGCCTTCCAGGCCGGTCCGGCAGATCTGCCGGTCTAGAACCGCGTGCTGCGCGTGACCGACCAGCGCGCGGACAGCGCGCCGAGCGCTGCGGACGCCACCACCGCACCGATCAGGACGGGGGCGCCGGGCAGGTGCAGGGCGAATTCGGCCCCATAACTGCGGGCCAGCCCCAGCAGGGCTTCGTTCAGCGGAGACAGCGCAACGGACGCCACGCCAATCGCCAGCAGCGAAGCCAACGCGCCGGACAACGCGCCCAGGTACAGGAACGGCCGGCGCACGAACGATTCGGTGGCGCCGACCAGCCGCGCCACGCCGATTTCCTCGCGTTGCGACAGCGCCTGCATGCGTACGGTGTTGAAGACAGTGGCCAGCACCACGACCGCCACGCACGCGGCCAGGAACCCCAGGCCGATCCGGGCAAACCGCAGAATGGCTTCTAGCCGCTGGACCCACGCGCTGTCCAGTTGCACCAGATCCACGTGGTTCCATTGCTTCCAGGCCGAGGCCAGCGTGTCGGCGCGTCCGGCCAGGTTGTCGCCGTCGGCCAGTGTGACGACGACCGCGTCGGGCAGCGGGTTGCCCGGCAGCACGGCCAGCGCTTCCTGCCAGGCGGGGTTGGCGCGCAGGTCCGCCAGGGCGCTTTCGCGGCCCACGACGCGCACCGCGCGCACCTCTTGCGGATAGTCGGCTTGAATGCGCTTGGCGACGTCGGCCGCGGCGCCCGCAGGCGCGTCCACGCGCATGAAGACGGTGACCTCCGGCGTGACGGACATTTCCCGCGCCACCGGTTGCACCGAGACCAGGATCGCGCTGCCCAGCAGCGGCAGCGCCAGCGCCAACGCCATGACCAGCAGGTTGGCGAGCGATGAGAAGGGTTGCTTGATCAGCCGGCGCAGGGTGACGAGAAGCGCGTAGCGGTGTTGCCGCAGCCAGGCGTTCATGCAGACTCTCCCGGATGGCCGAGGCCCGGCTCGGTGCGGCCGGGGCGGACGGGCGCCGCCGTTGCGCCATGCGCGCCATGGGTGGCCGCGCCGTCCGGAGGCGTCGCGGGGCCGTGGGAGTCGGCGAACTTGCCCGGCTCGATCCGCAGCGTGCGGGTGGCGTAGCGCGCCATGAGTTCCTGGTCGTGCGAGGCGATCAGCGTGGTGACGCCGACGCGGTTGAAGTCGCGGAACACGTTCATGATGCGTTGCGCGTTGTCGTGGTCGAGGTTGGCGGTGGGTTCGTCCGCGATCAGGATCGCGGGCCGGTTGACGATGGCGCGGGCGATCGCCAGGCGCTGTTGTTCGCCGCCCGAGAGCTCGATGGGATTGAGGTCTTCCTTGCCCGACAGCCCCACCTTGTCCAGGGCGGCACGGGCACGCGACGCGGCGGAATCCCAGGGGTGTCCCTGGACGGCCAGCGGCAGCATCACGTTTTCGAACGCGCTTCGGTCGAACAGCAGGTGCGTGTCCTGCAGGATGACGCCCACCGCGCGGCGCAGATAGGGCCGGGCGCGCGCGGGCAGCTTGTCCAGACGCTGGCCGTTTACCTGGATCGAACCGCGGCTGGCGGGTTCAAGTCCGCCGATCAGCTTGAGCAGGGTGGACTTGCCGGCGCCGGACGGCCCCGATACGAAAACGAATTCTCCCGCGCTCACGCGGAAGTTGATGTCGGCCAGGATATTGCGGCCGCGACCATATGATTTGAATACGTGCTGGAATTCGATCATGGCGGCTGTCAGATGAAGCCGCCATAGTAACTCGGGGACAGTAAGGTGGCCTACATCTCTTGGCGTGGCCGGCGCAGGTCCGCTTCATTCCACCGGCTGAAACATCGGTGCGCAAAGCTGAAAGCGCGTCCCTGTTTTTCGTCAAAAACAGCGTTTCATTTCATCCAGTGTCCCTATATTTCAAGGGAATTCCCGGATGCGCCGCGTGCTTTGCGGACGCTACCATCCGCCCCATGCGTGGGTCCAACCCGGCCCTAGCTTTGGATTCCGCTTCATCCCACACGGAGATCACGATGAAAGTACTGAAACTCGCTGCCATTGGCGCTGCCCTGTTTGCTGCATCCTCGGCTGCCAACGCTGGCGCAACCTTCGATAACGTCAAAAAGAAAGGGTTTGTCCAGTGTGGGGTTTCGACGGGCATTCCGGGTTTCTCCATCGCCGACAGCAAGGGCGAATACAAGGGCATCGACGTGGACATGTGCCGCGCCATCGCCGCGACGATGTTTGGCGATGCCAGCAAGGTCAAGTTCACGCCGCTGAACACCCAGCAACGCTTCACCGCGCTGCAGTCCGGTGAAATCGACGTGCTGACCCGCAACACCACCGTCACGCTGACGCGCGACACGACGCTCGGTCTGATCGGCGTGGGCGTGAACTACTACGACAGCCAGGGCGTCATGGTCTCCAAGGACCTGAACGTCAAGAGCGCAAAGGAACTGAACGGCGCCACCATCTGCGTGCAGCCGGGCACCACCACCGAGCTGAACCTCGCTGACTGGTTCCGCAGCCAGAAGATCGAATTCAAGCCGGTCGTGATCGACAAGTACGACGAAATCATCCGCGCCTTCTCGGCCGGCCGTTGCGATGCCTTCACGACCGACAAGTCGCAGCTCGCCTCGACCCGCACCACGCTCGAGAACCCGGACAAGTTCGTCATCCTGCCGGAAGACTTCTCCAAGGAGCCGCTGGGCCCCATGGTCCGCCAGGGCGACGAGCAGTGGTTCAACATCGTGCGCTGGTCGCTGAACGCGATGCTGGAGGCCGAGGAATACGGCATCACCAAGGCCAACGTCGATGAAATGACCAAGAGCCCCAACCCCAACATCCAGCGCATCCTGGGCGTGACCCCGGGCATGGGCAAGAACCTGGGCGTGGACGACAAGTGGGCCTACAACATCATCAAGAGCGTGGGCAACTACGGTGAAAGCTTCGAATCCACGCTGGGCAAGAACAGCGCGATGAAGCTGGAGCGCGGTTTGAACGCTTCGTACAAGCAAGGTGGCTTGATGTACGGCTGGCCGGTGCGCTAACGCGCGGCTGCCTGGCATGGCGGAGCACGGCTCTCCGTCATGCCTAGGGCCTGTCTGCACAGGACGTGTATTCTGGACAGGCCCTAACCCGCCTTCGGGCGGGCGGCAGAAGTGGGTGGCGCGGCTTTTCCGGCATGCCACCCGGTGTCCGACTTCTGTAGATTCATCATGATGACTCCCAACAAAAACGCCCCGATTTCGGCACCCCCTCGGCGTCTGAACTGGAACGATCCCGGCGTACGCTCCGTGGTCTACCAGGTGATTGCGCTGACCGCGGTAGCCTGGGCCGTGTGGTTCCTGGTTTCAAACACGCTCCACAACCTGTCCGTGCGCAACATTGCCACGGGCTTCGGCTTCCTGAACCGCGAGGCCGGATTCGCCATCGGCGAAACCGCTGTCGCCTATTCCCCCTCAGACACTTACGGCCGCGCCATCGTGGTCGGCCTGCTCAACACGCTGCGCGTCGCCGTCCTCGGCATCGTGCTGGCGACTATTCTCGGCACGCTCATCGGCATCGGCCGCCTGTCCAAGAACTGGCTCGTGGCCAAGATCACCTCTGTGTATGTCGAGGTGATGCGCAACGTGCCGCTGCTGCTGCAGCTGTTCTTCTGGTATGCGCTGATCACCGAGAACATGCCGGGTCCGCGCCAGGCGCACAATCCGCTGCCGGGCGTGTTCATTTCCAACCGCGGCCTCAAGGTCCCGGCGCTGGAAGGCAACTCGTTCGACTGGATGCTCGGCGGACTGGGACTGGCGATCCTCGCGATCATCATCCTGGGCCACTACGGCAAGAAGCGCCACGAGGCCACCGGCCACATGTTCCCGCTGGGCCGCTGGGCCATTGGCCTTCTGATCGGTCTGCCGTTCATCGGCTGGCTGGTCAGCGGCGCGTCGCTGACGCTGAACATGCCGGAGCTCAAGGGCTTCAACTTCTCGGGCGGTCTCACGCTGTCTCCGGAATTCGCCGCGCTGCTGGCTGGTCTGGTGATCTACACGTCGGCGTTCATCGCCGAGGTGGTGCGCTCCGGCATCCAGGCGGTCAGCAACGGCCAATGGGAAGCCGCCGGCTCGCTGGGCCTGCCGCGCGCCAAGGTGCTGCGCCTGGTGATCCTGCCGCAGGCGCTGCGCGTGATCATCCCCCCGATGACCAGCCAGTACCTGAACCTGACGAAGAACAGCTCGCTGGCAGTCGCCATCGGCTACCCCGACATCGTGTCGGTGGTGAACACGACGTTGAACCAGACGGGCCAGGCCATCGAGGGCATTCTCATCATCATGGGCGCGTACCTCACGGTCAGCCTGTCGATCTCGATCTTCATGAACTGGTACAACAAGCGCATCGCGCTGGTGGAGCGTTGATATGAGCAGCACTACGCATACCCCCAGCGAAGCCCTGCCGCCGCCCAGCAATCAAACGGGACCGTGGGCGTGGCTCCGGACGCGCCTCTTCTCATCGCCGCTGAACATCCTCATCACGGTGCTGCTGGCGTGGTTCCTGTTGATGTCCATCCCGGCGCTGGTCGAATGGGCCTTCATCAAGGCCAGCTTCGACGCGGCCAATGCCCAGGAGTGCCGCGCAGCCGGCGGCGCCTGCTGGGCGTTCATCATTGAAAAACACCGGCTGATCCTGTTCGGCACCTATCCCTACGATGAGCAATGGCGGCCGTTGATCGCCGCCATCATCCTGGTGGCGGTGATCGTCTGCAGCGGCATCCGCCGCTTCTGGAACTGGAAGCTGGCCGTCATCTGGACCGTGGGCCTGACGGCCGTGGCGCTCCTGATGTGGGGCGGCGTGTTTGGCCTGACCTACGTGGAAAACGCGCGTTGGGGCGGCCTGCCGCTGACGCTCATCCTGTCCACGTTCGGCATCGCCTTCGCGTTCCCGATCGGCGTGCTGCTGGCCCTGGGCCGGCGCTCGAAGATGCCGGCCATCAAGGCGTTGTGCGTCGTGTACATCGAGCTGATCCGCGGCGTGCCGCTCATCAGCCTGCTGTTCATGTCGTCGGTCATGCTGCCGCTGTTCCTGCCGGAAGGCTTTTCGATCGACAAGCTCCTGCGCGCCCAAATCGCCATCATCATGTTCGCCGCGGCTTATATCGCGGAAACGGTGCGCGGCGGCCTGCAGGCCATTCCGAAGGGGCAGTACGAAGGCGCGGATTCGCTGGGCCTGAACTACTGGCAGCAGATGCGCAAGATCATCCTGCCGCAGGCGCTCAAGATCGTGATTCCGCCGCTGGTCAGCATTTTCATTGCGCTGTTCAAGGACACGTCGCTGGTGGTGATCATCGGCATTTTCGACCTGACGCTGGCGGCCAAGGCAGCCTTGTCCGACGCGGCATGGCGCGGATTCGGGGTGGAGGCGTACCTGTTCATTTCGCTGATCTACTTCGTCTTCTGCTTCTCCATGTCCAAATACAGCCAGGCGCTGGAAAAACGCCTGGCCACGGGTCACGCACGCTAGCAATTTGCCGCGCGTCCGCTGCAAGGCGGGCGCGCAAAGCGATACTTACGGGAGTACAGGCATGTCGGATGCCATTATTCGTTTGCAGGACGTGAACAAGTGGTACGGCCAGTTCCACGTGTTGCGCAACATCAACCTGGACGTCGCGCCAGGCGAGCGCATCGTGGTGTGCGGACCTTCGGGTTCGGGCAAGTCCACGATGATCCGCTGCATCAACCGCCTTGAAGAGCACCAGAAGGGCCACATCATCGTGGACGGCACGGAGCTCACCAATGACCTGAAGCACATCGAGACGATCCGCAAGGACGTGGGCATGGTGTTCCAGCACTTCAACCTTTTCCCGCACCTGACGGTGCTGGAAAACCTGACGCTGGGACCCATGTGGGTGCTGAAGAAGCCGCGTGCGGAAGCCGAGGCCACCGCAATGAAGTACCTTGAGCGGGTGCGCATTCCGGAACAGGCCAAGAAGTTTCCGGGCCAGTTGTCGGGCGGCCAGCAGCAGCGTGTGGCGATCGCGCGGTCGCTGTGCATGAACCCCAAGATCATGCTGTTCGATGAGCCGACGTCGGCGCTGGATCCGGAAATGGTGAAGGAAGTGCTGGACGTGATGGTCAGCCTGGCCCAGGAAAGCGGCATGACGATGATCTGCGTGACCCACGAAATGGGTTTCGCGCGCAAGGTCGCCAACCGTGTGATCTTCATGGACCGCGGCGAGATCATCGAACAGAACAACCCGGACGAGTTCTTCGACAACCCGCAGAACGAACGGACCAAGCTCTTCCTGAGCCAGATCCTGCACTGATCCGCCAAACCGCCTTCGGGCGGTTTTTCATTGGTGCGGGCTGCCAATCCCGGGAATTCCGGGCGTTCTTGCCGGTAGCCCTTTGTTACCTCCGTCACGCCGGTGGGGTATGCTACTGACCGCCATTGATCCGGAGTGAGGAGAACACACCATGTCGAATACCCCCCGCAGCGCCGTGCGCCGCGCCCTGTTGCAAGGCGCCGTGGCGCTGGCCGCGACCCTGCCTTTCAGCGCCCCGGCGTTGGCTCAGGCCGCCGATTTCCCGACGAAGCCGATCCGCTTCGTCGTGCCTTACCCGCCCGGTGGCCCGCTGGACACGATGGCGCGCATGCTGGCCGAGAAGGTGCGCGGCTCGCTGGGTCAGCCGGTGATCGTGGAAAACCGTTCGGGCGCGGGCGGCAACATCGGCGCGGACCTGGTGGCGAAAGCGCAGCCTGACGGCTACACGCTGGTGATGGGCGCGGTGGCCACGCACGCGATCAATCCGTGGCTGTTCGCCAACCTGCCCTACGACCCGGTCAAGGATTTCGCGCCGGTGACGATCGTGGCGGCGGTGCCGAACGTGCTGGTGATGAATGTGGAGTTCGCCGAAAAGAACAAGATCGAGAAGCTGGCGGACCTGATCGATTACGCAAAGAAGAACCCGGGCAAGCTGAACTACGGTTCGGGCGGCAACGGCAGCGCGGGCCATCTGTCGGGCGAGCTGCTGAAGGCGCGCGCGGGCATCAACGTCGAGCACATCCCCTATCAGGGCGCGGCGCCGGCGCAACTGGCGCTGCTGTCCGGCCAGTCGGATTTCATGTTCGACAACCTGGCGGCGTCGGCGCCGCTGATCAAGGACGGCAAGGTCAAGGCGCTGGCCGTGACGACGGCGCAGCGTTCGTCGTTGCTGGCTGACGTGCCGACGGTTGAAGAATCGGGCGTGAAGGGCTTTGACCTGGGCACGTGGTTTGGCGTGTTCACGACGGGCGGCACGCCGGCGCCGGTGGTGGCCAAGCTGAACAAGGCGTATGCCGACGCGATGGCGCAGCCCGATGTGAAGCAGCGTCTGCTGACGATGGGTTCCGAGGCGGGCTCGATGACGCCTGAGGCGTTTGCCGCGTTTGTGAAGGCCGAGATGGCGAAGTATCAGGAGATCGTGAAGATCTCGGGCGCCAGCCTGAATTGATGGCGCTGGCAACGGGCTTCTTTAATCGGATGCCTGTTGCGATGCAGTTTCAACGCCCGCCTGGATGCTTTCCTGGCGGGCGTTTTGCTTTCTGTTGATGCCGGCCGCCGCGCATGCCTACCAGCCCATCGCGTAGGCCGGCCGGCGCGGGTCCGCGCCGCCCCAGCGCACGCCGCTATCCAGATCGTGCCGGACCATGCAGACGGCGCCGGCCCGCCAGCTATGGCCGTTCCACCATTTCACGGTATGGCCCATTTCTGCAAGCGCGTCGCCCGCGCTGCGTGGGATCAGGTCTTCGATCATCAGCCGGCCCGGCATGGCGTTGTGCGGCTCGAACGACGACGGGAAGCTGAAGCTGGCAAAGCGCGGCGCCTCGACCGCCTGCTGCACGTCCATGCCGAACACCTCCATGTTCAGGAACGTCTGCAGCATGGCCTGGCACTGCACGTCGCCGCCCGGCGTGCCGAAAGGCATGACGTACTGGCCGGGCCGGATGGCGAGCGAGGGGTTGGGCGTGAGCCGCGGCCTGCGGCCCGGTCCGATGGCGCACGGATGGCCAGCCTCGGCCCAGGATTGGCTGCCGCGTCCCGACGCGCAGATGCCGGTGCCGGGAATGACGGGCACGTTGTAGGAGCCATCGCTGGGCGTGGCCGAAAACGCGTTGCCGTCCTTGTCGACGACCGCCACATAAGACGTATCCAGGCGCGGATCCGTGCGCGCCATGTCATCGGGCCCGGCCTCGCGCAGGTCGACGTCCCGCGCGTGGGGAAGCCGGCCCGCCGGCGGCATGTCGGGGCCCGCCCGATCCAGGGCGATCATGGCGAGCCGCGCGCGCGCATAGTCCTTTGACAGCAGCGCCGCTTGCGGCACCCGCGCATGGCGCGGATCGGCGTAATGCACCTCGCGGTCGGCGAAGGCCAGTTTGATGGCTTCGGTCAGCAGATGCACATAGGGGGCGGAGTTGTGGCCCAGCGCGCGCAAGTCACACGGCTCCAGGATGTTCAGCATCTGCAGCAGCGAAGGGCCCTGGCACCAGAAACCGCAGCTGTGCACCTGCGTGCCGTTGAAGTCGGTGGACAGCGCCGGCTCGACCTCCACAGCAAAGCCTCGCAAGTCCTCGTGGGTGATCAGCCCGCTCTCCTCGCGGTGATACTTGACGATCGCCGCAGCGATGTCGCCTTCGTAGAATGCGCGCCGCGCGGCGGCCAGACCCGCCAGGCGGCTGTTTCCGGAATGCGCGCGCTCTTCGTCCGCCATGTACTGGATGCTGCGCGCCAGGTCGGCCTGGCGGAATAGCGAACCCGCTTCGGGCGGCTTGCCGCCGGGCAGATAAATGGCCGCGCTGGAGGCCCACCGCGCGTAGTTCTTCTGGTTTTCTGCCAGCACTTCGGCCATCAGCGGATACATGACGAAGCCGTCTCGCGCCAGCCGGATGGCGCCGGCCGCGACCTCGCCGAAACGCATGGTGCCGAATCGTTCCAGCGCGGTGATCCACGCGTCGGGCGCCGCCGGGATGACGGTGCGCAGCACGCCCGCCGGGATCGTGCCGCCGTGCTTTTCCAGAAACGTCTCCAGCCGCGCGGCCTGCGGCCAATAGCCAAGCCCGGAAATGCTCCACACCTTGTGCGCCTTGGCCTGATAGACCAGGATAGGCGCGACGCCGCCGAAGTTGACGATGTCGCTCTGGACCACGCCCAATGCAATGCCGGCCGCCACACCCGCGTCGACGGCGTTGCCGCCGGCCTGCAGGATGTCCATGCCGGCCTGCGTGGCCAGATAGTGGCCGGCCGAGATCATGTGATTCAGCCCGGCGAGCGCGGGGCGCATGGAGGTGGGGGCGCTTCCCGCGGTCAGGTCCGGGGCGTAGGGGGAATGGGACATCGAAGACTCCGGTCGGAAGAGGGGGCTTGCGTGCCTGCGCGGGCTCAATCGGTCATTGCGGGGTGATGCCCAGCTTTTGCGTCACGTCCTTCCAGCGCTTGAACTCGGCGTGCAGGAAGCGGCTGAACTCGTCGGGCGAGGTGCCTTGCACGATCACGTCGCGTCCTTCCATGGCGCTGCGCACTTCCGCGCTGGACAAGGCGGACTTCGTGGCCTTGTACAGGCCGTCGACGATCTCCGGCGGCGTGCCCTTGGGCACCAGCAGTCCATACCAGGAACCGCCCACCAGATTCGGATAGCCGCTTTCCTTGGCGGTGGGAATCTCGGGCGCCCGGTTCAGGCGCTTTTCGCTGAAGATCGCCAGCGCCTTCAGCTTGCCGTTGCGGATGAAGGTCAGCGTGGTGCCCGGCGTGTCCAGCGTGTATTGCACCTGGCCGGCGATGACGTCGTTCAACAGCGCGGCGCTGCCGCGGTAGGGGACATGCGTGGTCTTGATCCCGGCATCCATGTTCAGTTGCTCGGAGAAAAAGAAATTGGCGGTCATGATGCCCGGCGACGCGTAGTTGATCTCGCCGGGACGGCTGCGCGCGTACTCCACCAGTTCAGGCAGCGTGTTGGGCGGAAAGGCCGGATTCGCGACCAGGATGAAGGGACCGCCGCCGACCAGAGTGACCGGGATCAGGTCGTTCATCGGATCGTATTGCAGGTCCTTGACCGTGAGCGGCGCCCCGGTCAGCGGCGACGCCGTGGCGAACAGCACGGTGTAGCCGTCAGGCTCGGCCCGCACGACCTGCTGGGTGGCGATGGTGCCGCTGGCCCCCGCGCGGTTCTCGACCACGACGGGTTGCTTGATCTCCTGACTGAGTTGCTGTGCCAGCATGCGCGCCACCGTGTCCGTGCCGCCGCCCGGCGGGTAGCCGACGATCATGCGTATCGGCTTGGCGGGCCACGCCTGGGCCGACGCCGCAAAGGGCAGTACGGCGGCCAACAGGCCTGCAAGGCCGCACAAGGCAGCGAGGGCGCGGCGGCGCGCGGGACGTGTGGCGAGTGCTCGAATGATCATGGATGACTCCTGGATGCTTCTTGCTGGCCGGTGCCCTTGCAGATCCCGGCCGTTGTCGGATCCCGCGCCGCCTTGATGCGTGAGGCCCGGCTGCGGCGGCGCAGCCGGAACGGGCCGGCCTATTTGTTCGCGGCCAGCCCCAGCTTGCGGACGATCTCCGCTTCCAGCGCGTACTGTTGCGCCGCATAGTCGGCGTAGTCCTTGCCGTTCATGTAGACCAGTTCCTGGCCGTATTGCGTCAGGATCTGCTTGAAGGCCTCGGATTCGGCCACCTGCTTGAAGACGGCATGCAGCTTGGCGACAACGGCGGGCGGCATGTCCTTGGGACCGGCAATGCCGAACGGCGCGTTGGCGGGC
This sequence comes from Achromobacter animicus, assembly GCF_040775605.1. NCBI lineage: Bacteria > Pseudomonadati > Pseudomonadota > Betaproteobacteria > Burkholderiales > Alcaligenaceae > Achromobacter > Achromobacter animicus. The sequence continues at coordinate 5,618,970 of NZ_JAYGJK010000001.1, read as the reverse complement.
GGCGTGCCGTCAAGTTCGTGCAGCGTGGGCGTGTCCGGATACTGCGCGCTGCGATGTTCGCCCCAGGTCACCAGCATGCGCATCTTTCCCGATTGCACCTGCGGCTGCACGGTCGTCGAGCCGGCGTATGCCGTCACCTGTCCGCCCATCACCGCCGTCAGCACTTCGGATTCGCCTTTGTACGGGATGTGGCGCCAGGTCACACCGTTGCGTGCGGCGATGTCTTCCATCATCACGTTGGACGCGCTGCCGACGCTGGCCGTGCCGTAGGTGACCTCATTCGGATGCTGTTTCGCATAGCGGATGAAATCTGCCCACGTCTTGTGCGGCGAGCCCGCGGGCACCGCCACGCCCAGCGTGTAGCCGCTGAGCATCATGACGTAGGTGAAATCGCGTGTCGGGTCGTAGCCCATGTCCTGGATGTGCGGCATGCGATAGACCGGGCTGGGCAGGACGGCCAGCGTGTAGCCATCGGGACGCGCGGTCTTGATGGCGCGTGCGCCCATGGTTGCGCCGGCCCCGCCGCGGTTTTCGATGACGATGGCCTGGCCCAGTTCGGGCGCGGCCAGCTCGGCGAATTTGCGGATCACGGTGTCGGTGGACCCGCCCGCCTGATAGGGCACGATGATGTGAATCGGCTGCGCGGGGAAGGGCGCGGCCGTGGCCAGGGGCGCTGCCAGAACAGCGCCGGCAAGCGCCAGGGCGCGCGGCGCGCGGGCCGCGCAAGCCAGCGCGGCGGTCAGGTTGCGGAGCAGTCGCGGGATCATGATGTTCTCCATTCGAATCAGGCAGTGGCCCAGGCCTGCGCGAACGCGCGTTGGAAGTTGCCGCCGAGTACGCCGGCGATCTGGCTGTCCGTCAGTCCGGCCTCGTGCAGCGCGTGGGTAAATGCGGGAAATTGCGCCGGCGTCGGCGTCTCGACGGGGTAGCGCGCTTCCATCACATCGCCAAAGGCATCCGAAAAGTCGCCGCCCGACTTCGCATATTTGGTGCGCGACATCACCATCACATGGCGCACGGCTTCGTAGGTGTCGACCGACGGAAAATCCGTGCCGATGCCCACGTGTTCATAGCCGACCAGTTCGCCGATGTACTTCACGTTCGCGACGAAGTCCGACAGCAGCGGCTGCTGGCGGGGATCGCCGCGCCAGCTCAGGTAGGCATGGATGCTGCATCCGACCACGCCGCCCGTCGCGGCGACCGCCTTGATGACGTCGTCCGACTTGTTGCGCGGCCGGGTGATCACGGCGTTGGCGTTGGCGTGGGTCAGCAGCACGGGCCTGGTGCTGTGCCGGGCGGCGTCCAGGCAGGTCTGAGGCGCGCAATGGCTGAGATCGATGGCGATGCCCACGCGGTTCATCTCCGCAACCATCTTTACGCCCAGATCGCTCAGGCCGGCGTTGCGCTTTTCCAGGCAACCGTCGCCCAGCAGATTGGCCTCGTTGTAGGTCAGCTGGATGACGCGCATGCCCAATTCATGGAACAGGGCGACGCGGTCGATCTGGTCGCCCAAGGGTTTGCCGTTCTGCCAGCCCATGATGAGCCCCAGCTTGCCGGTCTGCTTGGCGCGCGCAATGTCGTCGGCTGTTTCCACCAGCAGCCAGGACGAGTCCGGCGCAGCGCAGCGTTGGCGCCAGGCCATGCAGTCGCGCAGCGCCTGCTCGAAGTCCGCGCCCATGTCGCTGACGGTGACGTTGATGGCGCTGACGCCGCCGGCCAGCATGTCGCGGGTGCTGCCGTCGCTGAAGAAGACCAGACCGTCGACAACGGTGGTGCGGCGATGCAGGTCGGCGATGTGACTATCCATGGAAGAACTCCCCTTTTGTTGTATGCATGATTTCAATGCGTGCCCGTCAGGTCCCGTAGCGGCCGTAGCGGAACGGGTGCAGGTCGATGGCGGGCGTTTGGCCCTGGATCAACTGCGCCATCAACTCGCCCGCCGCCGGACCGATGCCGAAACCGTGGCCCGAGAAACCGGAAGCAAGGTAGAGCCCGGGCAGGCCGGGCACCGCGTCCATGACAGGCATCGCGTCGGGCGTGACATCGATGTAGCCGGCCCAGGACTGCGCAATGCGTGCTTCGCGGAATGCGGGAAAGGCATGCACCAGCCGGCGCCAGGCTTGCGCCACGCCGCGACTGGACGGCGACGGATCCAGCACGCGATGCCGCTCGAAAGGCGATTCGCGGTCGGCCGGAAAATGGTTCGGGATCTTCAGTTCCTCGAAGAAGCGCTTGCCGAAACGCAGCCGCACGAAGCTGCTGTTGGCCCGCCACGCGCTGAAGAAATGCGGCATGAGGCGGAAGGTGTCGGGCACCACGTCCGCCATCGACGCGCCGAACTGCGACACCGAATAGCCGCCGTCGGCACGTTTGCGGCAGGTGAAGTCCTTGCCGTTGATCGCCGCCTGCGGTCCCGCGTCGAGCGGCGTCGTGCGCAGCACGGATCCACGCACCTTCAACTGCGGGAAGTCGGCGCCCAGATTGCCGCAAAAGAGCCGCGACCAGGCGCCGGCCGCCACCAGCACCGCCTGCGTGGCAACGCGGCCGTGCTCCGTGATCAGGGCGCTGACGCGGCCCGCGCTGCGCTCCACGCCACGCACGGCGCAGTGCTCAACAATGTGTGCGCCCGCGGCGCGCGCCAGCGAGGCGATGCCGCGGGTTGCCAGCTGCGGTTCGGCGACCCCGTCCGTCGGGCTGTACATGGCGCCCGTCCAGGCGCGTCCCGTCGACGGCAGCATGTCCTGCACCGTGCGGCGATCCAGCAGGCGCGCATCCACGCCATGCGCGCGCGCCCCGTCCAGCCACGCCTGATGGCCGGCCGCGTCCATGTCGTTTTCCTGCAGGTAGAAGATGCCGCTGCGGCGGAAACCAACGTCCACCTTTTCCTGGATCTCTGCCCATAGCCGGTTGGCGCGCTGCGCCAGCGGCACTTCCGGCAGATCGCGGCCCAGCGTGCGCACCCAGCCCCAATTGCGCGACGACTGCTCGCAGGCCAGCGTGCCTTTCTCGAACACGGCGACCCGCAGTCCGGCGCGCGCGAGGGAATAGGCGGTGCTGATGCCGATGATGCCGCCACCAACGATGGCGACGTCGACCGAGGCGGGCAGCGCCGTGTCGGACGGGCCAGAAGCTGAAGCGGGCATTTGAGCGGCGGAGGGCGCCGGCGTTTGAGGCGGATGCGGTTGCATGAAGATCCGGATTGATTAAGTATCGCTATTCGATAACAATCTACGTATAACGATAACGGCGAGTATTTTTATACTGCTCGCCGGGTCCGGCTACAACGTAAGGGTTTCCCTAGGGCGCCGGACTTTCCGGCTTTCCGCGGGCAAACTCCGTCCCTGCTACCCAAATCGAATCCGAATGTCTGAACCTTCCGCCTTGTTGATCCAGTCGCTGGAAAAAGGGCTCGCCGTGCTCGAGTCCTTCCGGGGGCACGCCTCTTTGAGCCTTCAGGAGATGGCCCGCGAAAACGGCATCACCATCGGCTCGGCGCAGCGCGTGGCCTACACGCTGGAAAAGACCGGCTACCTGTTCAAGGATCCGCGCACCAAGCGCTACAGCATGACGGTCAAGGCCGTGGGGCTGGGCTACAGCTATCTCTACCGGCAGCCCTTGTTCCAGCATGCGCATGCGGTGCTGCATCAGGTCAACCAGGAGTGCGGCGAGATCGTCAATCTGGCCGTGCCCGACGGCGACAACATGGTGTTCGTCATGCGCGTCGCGCCGGCCAGGCACATTCCCGAGTACCTGCCGGTGGGCACGCAGATTCCCTGCGTGGCGACCGCGTCGGGGCGCGCACTATGGGCGTTGCTGCCGCCGGATGAACTCGATCTCAGGTTGCGCAACGTGACGTGCGCGAAGTACACGCCGCACACCACCACCGACGTCGATCGGCTGCGCGCATTGATCGACGAGGCAAGACGGGATCAGTACGCCTATGCCGACGAAGAGTTCTTTGCGGGGGATTTGAATGTCGCGGCGGTGATTTATGGCGACAACGGCGATCCGCTGGGTGCGGTCAACATATCCGTGCCGAAGCCGCGCTGGTCGCTGGCGCGTGCGCGGGAGGAACTGGGGCCGCTGGTGATCCGGGCAGCCAGGGCGATCAGCAAGCGCAATTGAGGCCGACCGCCCGGGATGCCGGGAATTACCAGCGATACCGCAACGTCGCCATCACCGTGCGCTCCGCGCCCCAGTAGCAGCTCACGGCCGTGCCCAGGCAGTTGGCCACGTAACGCTTGTCGAACAGGTTGGACACGTTCAACGCGACCTGCGCGCCGGCAAGGGCGGGGCTGGCGCGACCCAAGTCGTAGCGGATCGCCGCATCGACCAATGTCACGGCCGGGATGGCGTAGTTGTCGTTCAGATCGCCATAGAAGCCGCCGCGGTACGTCACGCCGGCGCCCAGGCCCACGCCTTGCAACGGGCCGTCGCGCAACGTGTAGTCTGCCCACAGCGCCGCCTGATGGCGCGGCACAAAGTTGAGCTGATTGCCGCGCTGCGCGGGATTGTTGCTCTTGGTGATCTCGCTGTCGCTCAGCGCGTACGACATCGTCAGATCCAACCCGTTGTCGAAGCTGGCCTTGCCCTCCAGCTCCAGCCCCTGCACCTGGACCTGGCCGGTCTGCACGACAAAGCTGGTATTGACCGGGTCCGGCGTGCTGACGTTGTTCTGGTTGATCTGGAACGCCGACAGCGTCACGAAGCTGGCGTAGCCGTTGGGCTGGAACTTGATGCCGGCCTCGTACTGCTCACCAGTCGTCGGCTTGAGCGCCGAGCCGTCGCGCATCACGCCGGTGACGGGCTGGAAGGACGTGGAATAGCTCAGATAGGGCGCCAGACCGTTGTCAAAGCGATACGTGACGCCGAGCCGGCCGGTGAAGCGGTTGGCGTCGGCATCGCGCGAGGTCCATGCCCATTGCCCGGCGCTGCCGCGCGCGCCGGTATCGGTGGTGCCTTCGGTCCAGTCGTAACGGCCCACCAGCGTGAACAACAACCGGTCAAGTTCGATCTGGTCCTGCGCGTACACGCCCAACTGGCTGCGCGTCATGTTGATCTTGGTGGCCGTGGGCGGGCGCGTCACCGGTGTGCCGTAGTCGGGGTTGAACACGTCGAACAGCGGCGACGCCGGCGGCAGCATCAGTCCCAGGCTGCTTTCGTTGTAGCGGGATTTTTCCCGCAGGTAATCCAGGCCGAAGGTGAGGTCGTGGCGTGTGGGGCCGGCCGTGAATTTGGCGTTCACCTGATTGTCGATCTGGAACGCATGCGATGTCTCGGGAAAGGCCCACGCGTACCGGATCGCCTGGGTCTCGGACGCCATCGCGCCGATCTGCACGCGACGGGTGTTGGTGTCCACGTTGGTGTAGCGGGCGCTTTGCCGCACGCTCCAGGTGTCGTTCAGGCGGTGGTCCAGCGTGTAGCCCACCATGGTCTGCTCGTTGGTGAAGATGTCGTAGCCGGGTTCGCCCACGAAGCGGTCGCGCGGAATGTAGCCGGCGCTGCTTTTCTCCAGCGTGCCGATGACCGGCAACACGGGCGCGCCGCCGCCGCCGTGACTGGTGATCTTCTGGTACTGCACGTTCAGATTCAGGCTGGTGTCGGACGACGGGCGCCAGGTGAAGCTGGGCGCGATGAACTGGCGTTCATCGTCGACGTGCTGGTACTGCGTATCGCTATCGCGCAAGGTGCCGGTCAGGCGATACAGAAATTTGCCTTCGTCGTCGGCCGGACCGGAAAAGTCGAAGGAGCCCTGGTACCGGTTGAAGCTGCCCGCCTGCAGGACGACTTCATTGATCGGCTCGGCGGTGGGACGCTTGCTGGTCATGTTCACCAACCCGCCCGGGGCGCTCTGGCCGTAAAGGCCGGACGACGGTCCCTTCAGGATCTCTATCCGTTCCAGGCCATAGGTGTCGATGCGCGGCTGCGCGTAACCCCGCGCGCCGAAGGGCAGAAGCAGGCCGTCCAGATAGCGCGCCGGCGTGAATCCGCGGATGGTCAGCCAGTCATAGCGCACGTCGTTGTCGCCGTACTGGGCGAAGATGCCCGGCGTGTAGCGGACGGCCTGCGCCAGCGAGGTGACGCCGCGCCAGTCCATTTCATTGCGGGTGATGACGTTGATGGTCTGGGGCGTGTCGATCAGGGCCGCGTCCGACTTGGTGCCGGACCGGCTGCGCGTGGCGACGAAGTCGGCGCCGGAGGTCGGCGACGCATCGCTCGATCCCTGCACCACAACCGGCGACAACGTGGAGACATCGGCGGCCGCCGAAGGAGCGGGTTGCGCGCCGACGGACGCGGACGCCGCAAAGGCGGCGAGCAATGCCAACGGCAACGGCTTGACGGAGAAGGACACGGGGTTACCACCTGATCAATTTATAATTAACAAGAATCATTCTTGTGCGACGGCATGATTCCAGAACGCCCGCCGGATGTCTGACGATTTCGCGGCGCCAATTGACGGTTTTGCTGCACTCGGCGCAATTGCGCCTGTTTCCCATGTCCGCTGAGCTCTCGCTTGACCCGTACACCGCTCCCGCCAAGCCTCACGAATGGTGGCGAGGGACACTTCCCACCGTGCCCGCGACGCAAGACTGGGAAAACGTCATCCAGTGCGTGGTGCGCGTCGAGGAAGGCGTCAGTGTGGTGGTGCTGGACGGCTGCCCATCGGCGGCGCTGACAATTCCCGCGCCGGGCGCGCCGGTGTTCGGCATGCAGGTATGGCTGGAGGGCGACGCCGTGCTGGCGTTGGACGGCGGCAAACCGCTGAAGGTGACCGGGGGCGCGGCGCTGCTCTTCAACCACGAACAGCCGTTGGGTTGGACCACGCACCTTTACGCGAATCGGCGCGTCCGGATGCTGGATATCCGATACACGCCTGATGCGCTCGCCCGGGCCGGCGACTCGGCGCCCATCACCCTGCTGACCCAACGGTTTCGCCACGACGTCAGCGTGCCGACCCACGGATCGTTGGTCGCAATGCTGGACGCGCCGGCCAGCCTGCTGACGTTGGCCACCGACATTTCCCGCAACGCGCCGACGGCGCCCGAGGCGCGCCGGATCTGGTACCGCGCCAAGTCGCTCGAGACGCTGGCTGCCTTTGTGGAATTGCTTTCCGTGCCGCAAGTGCTGAAGGGACCCGCCGCGGAGGAGCGCCAGCAGGTGCAGCAAGCTTGCCGCCTGCTGCGGGAACGCTGCTCGGAACAGTGGCCGCCGGGGCGTGTTGCGCGGATGGTGGGCTTGTCCGAAAGGCGGCTTCAGGAATTGATGCGCGAAAACGTCGGCCGTTCGGTGCACGCCTATCTGAGCGACGCGCGGCTGGTTCGCGCCTCGGACCTGCTGCGCAGCGGCATGAGCGTCACGCAGGTGGCGGGCGACTTGGGCTACTCAAGCCTTAGTCATTTCAGCAAGATCTTCAAGGCGCGATACGGCGCATCGCCACGCGCCTGGTAAGGCGCTGGATATGCTCAGCGGCACGTCGATCAATCGATGCGCATCAAACCGCCGGCCCCTTGATCAGCCACTGCAACATCCTCTGCAGCGAATCCCGGTCATACTCCGCATCGGTAAGCCGGTATTGCTCCGGATCACGATTCACCCACGAATCGGTCACCGTCCACGCATCGCCGTCCTGCTCAAGCCGCAGTGCATAAATCCAGTTGCCGGTCCAACTGCGATGCAAACGCAGCCAGCCGTCGTGCAGGTAGATGAACCATTTGTCTTCCATCTCCTTCGGCACGAAGCCATGTTGCAAGCGGGCGTACTCGTCGGCGGTAAAACGCCCCTGAAAATGCAGCGGTTCACGCTGCGCCGGCGCGGGCAGGTGCTTCCAGGAGTCTGGGGTGGCGATGGGCATGTGTGGGCTTCTGTTCTATGCTGGATTTTTCGCATACTACCAAGGCCCCGCCATGCACCTTCAAGCCGCCATTCCAATCCTGCGCATTTTCTCCGTGGAAAAGGCGCGCGACTTTTACCTGGATTTTCTGGGGTTCACCTGGGACTGGGAGCATCGTTTCGAGGCGGGGTTTCCGCTGTATGCGCAGGTGCATCGCGGGGATCTGGTGCTGCATCTGTCCGAGCATCATGGCGACGCGACGCCGGGGTCGGCCGTGTTCGTGCGGATGCAGGGCGTGGATGAATTCCACGCGGAAGTCAGCGCCAGGAAGTATGCCTACATGCGGCCCGGCGTCGAGGAGATGCCATGGGGGCGCGTGATGGCGGTGATCGATCCGTTTGGCAATCGGCTCAGCTTTTGCGAGTCACAGGACTAGCGGCCTGCGCCTAGACCCCCAGATAGCGGTGCGCCAGGTCGGGCTGCGCGGCCAGTTCGGCGGGGCTGCCATGCCAGACGACGCGACCCTTTTCCAACACGTGGTGGCGGTCAACCAGGGTCGCCATTTCCTTGAGGTTCTTGTCGATCACAAGAATGGTCTGGCCTTCTTCCTTCAAGCGGCGCAGGCAGTTCCAGATTTCCTGGCGGATCAGGGGCGCGAGGCCTTCGGTGGCTTCGTCCAGGATGAGCAGGCGCGGGTTGATGAGCAGGGCGCGGCCGACAGCCAGCATCTGCTGTTCGCCGCCGGATAGCGTGCGGGCGGATTGGGTGCGGCGTTCCTTCAGGCGCGGGAACAGGTCGAAGACGCGGCCGACGTGCCAGCCTGCGTGCGTGTTGCGGGCGGTGGCGACGAGGTTTTCTTCGACGGATAGCGATCCAAACACGCGGCGGCCTTCGGGGACGAGACCGATGCCGAGCTGCGCGATGCGGTGCGGGGCCATGCCGGTGATCGGTTTGCCGTCGAGCAGGATGGCGCCGCCCTGCGCGGGCAGCATACCCATCAGCGTCTTGACGGTCGTGGTCTTGCCCATGCCGTTGCGGCCGATCAGCGAGACAACTTGCCGCGGCGCGATGTCCAGGTCGACGCCAAAGAGCACTTTGCTGGCGCCATAGCCGCCTTGCAGTTGGTTCACTTGCAGCATCAGTCCTCCTCGCCCAGATAGGCGGCGCGCACGTCGGGATGGCGGCGCACCTCGTCGGGCGTGCCGGTGAAGATGGTCTTGCCGTAGACCAGCACGGTGACGCGGTCGGCCAGCGCGAAGACGGCGTCCATGTCGTGTTCGACCAGCAGGATGGCGTAGCGGCCCTTCAAGGTCTGGAGCAGCGCGGTCATGCGTTGCGATTCCTCGGCGCCCATGCCGGCCATCGGTTCGTCCAGCAACAGCACGGAGGCGTCCAGCGACAGCGCCATGGCGATTTCGAGCTGGCGCTTTTCACCGTGCGCCAGCGCGGACACGCGCACGCCGGCGCGTCCGGCCAGACCGACACGTTCGAGCGCATCGCGCGCCGGTTCGCGCAGCCGGGCCATGCGCCGCGCATTGCGCCAGAGATTGAAGCCGCCCGGGCTGTGCGCCTGCACGGCCATGGCGACGTTGTCTTCGGCGCTGAAGTCGGGGTAGAGCTGGCTGATCTGAAACGAACGGGCCAGGCCCGCGGCGGGGCGCCGGTAGGCGGGCATGCGCGTGATGTCGGCGCCGTCGAGCCAGATGCTGCCGGCATCGGGCAGGATTTCACCGCTGATCTGCGATAGCAGCGTGGTCTTGCCCGCGCCATTGGGGCCGATGAGGGCGTGCAGCTCGCCGGGCCGGACCGCGAGGTCGACGCCCTGCGTGGCGTGTACCGCGCCAAAGGATTTCTGCAGGCCACGGATCTCCAGTTTGGGATGGGTCATTGCTTGCCTCCCACGAGCCAGCCGTACACGCCGCGTTTGCCGAAGAGCACCACCAGCACCAGCACGGGTCCCAGGATCAGCATCCAGTGCTCCGTCCAGCCGGTGGCGACCTGCTCCAGGCCCAGGTACACGGCCACGCCGAGCACTGGGCCGAAGATCGAACCCATACCGCCCAGGATGACCATGGCCATGAGTTCGCCGGACTTCTGCCAGGCGGACATGTCCGGGCTGACAAAGAGCGCGTAATTGGCCCACAGCGCGCCGGCAAGCCCGGTTCCGGCAGCCGACAGCACGAACGCCGTGAGGCGATAGCGCAGCGGCGCGAGGCCCAGGGCGATGCTGCGGCGCGGATTCTGCTTGATGCTCTGCAGTGCCATGCCGAACGGCGAATTGACGATGCGCCGGCACACGATGATCCAAAGGGTCATGAGCGCCAGGCACACGTAGTAGAAGGTGGCCGGATCGTTCACGTTCAGCCCCGGCAGCGTGTTGCGCGCATCGATCGACAGGCCGTCGTCGCCGCCGTAGATCATCAGCCCGACGAGGATGAAATACAGCATCTGCCCGAAGGCGAGCGTGATCATGATGAACTGCACGCCGGAAGTGCGCAGCGACAGAAAGCCCACAACCAGCCCGGCCAGCGCGGCAACCGCGACGGCGAGCGGCCACATGACCAGCGCGGCATTGCTGCCGCTCCAGCCAAAGATCGTCTCGCCCATGTTGACGTGGTAGGCGGCGATGCCGATGACGTAGCCACCTAGCCCGAAGAATGCGGCGTGGCCGAAGCTGACCATGGCGCCGTAGCCCAGGATCAGATCCAGACTGACAGCTGCGATGGCGTAAATGAGAAATCGCGTCATGAGGTTGACGAGAAAGCTCTCGCCCGTGGCCTGCGCGATGGCCGGCACCAGCACAAAGAGCAACAGCCCGATCGCGTTGACGACGACGCTGCGGGTGATGCGCGGTCTGCCAGCAGAGGAAATGTCTGACACCCTCGACACGCCGTCACGGTTTGGAGTGCCGCCTCGGGTGTCGGACACCGATGCGCCCGCGCCGCCGGTGTCAGATAGCGGCCCGGCAGCGGGATTCGTTGAAGTTGGTCTGGTCATGAATATCTTTCCTAGCGCTGGGCCGGCACCAGTCCGCGCGGCTTGAACAGCAGCACGATGGCCATCAGGATGTAGATGCTGGCGGACACGAGGCTCGAACTTGCGGAGTCCGAGAGCTCGGGCGGCAACAGGCGCGACATCCAGAAGGGGATGTAGGCGCGCCCCAGCGCATCGGTCATGCCGATCATCAGCGACCCCACCAGCGCGCCGCGCACGGAGCCGACGCCGCCCACCACGATGACGACGAAGGTGGTGATGAGAATGCGTTCGCCCATGCCGATCTCGACTGCCAGCAAAGGCGCGGCCATGACGCCCGCAAAGCCGCAGAGCAGGGCGCCCAGCGTGAAGATCAAAGTGAAGAGGCGCTGGATGTCCACGCCCAGCGCGTCGACCATCTCGCCGTCGTCGGCGCCGGCGCGCACCAGCATCCCGACCCGCGTGCGCGAGATCAGCAGCCACAGGCCCACCGCCACCAGCGCGCCCGCACCGATGAAGGCGAGCCGCATGATGGGATAGTTCAGGCCGGGCAGCAGCGCGACGGATCCTGACAGAAAAGGCGGGATGTCCATGAAGGGCGGGCTGCGGCCGAACAGCACGGTCACCAGTTCATTGGTGAACAGGGTCAGACCCAGCGTGGCCAGCACCTGATCCAGGTGATCGCGCCGGTACAGGTGACGGATGACCAGCAGTTCGACGATCAGCCCGTACAGCGCCGCGCCGGCCAGCGCAGCCAGCAGGGCGGCCGCGAACGAGCCCGTGGACGCCGCCGCGCTGGCCGCGCAGAACGCGCCCACCATGTAGAACGAACCGTGCGTCAGGTTGATGACGTTCATGATGCCGAACACCAGCGTCAATCCCGCCGACAACAGAAACAGCAAGGCGCTGTACTGCAGGCCGTTCAGGACCTGCTCCAGGAACATCAGCATTGCGACTCCTTCTCGGGAGAGCTTGAATGGCTAGGCCGCGCGGCGCCAGCGAGCCCGGCGCCGCGTGCCTTGTGCCGCGTCATGGCATCTTGCAGTCCGCGGCGTGCACGTCCGTGTGGTCGCGGGCAAGCACCTTCAGGTTCTTGTAGACCAGCTTGCCGTCGGGGCCCGCTTCAATGTGCAGCAGATACCAGTCCTGGATGGGATGCTGGTTCGGCCCGAACTTGAATTTGCCGCGCACGCTGGGAAAGTCCGCGCGCCGCAACGCATTGCGGAAGTCGTCGGGCTTGCCGGTGATGTCGCCGTTCACGGCTTTCAACGCGGACCCGATCAGATTGGCGGTGTCGTAGGCCTGGGCCGCGTAGGCGGTGGGCGCGCGGTTGTAGGCCTTGGTGAAGGCTTCGACGAAGTGCTTGCTCTGCGGGTTGTCCAGGTCGGCGCTCCACAGCGAGCTCAGGTAGAAGCCCTTGCCCGCGGTGCCGGTGGCGGCCAGCATGCGGTCGTCCATCGAGTAGATGGGCGTGATCATCTTGATCTTGTCCGCCAGGCCCGAGTTGGCAAACTGCTTGGTCAGGTTGATGCCCGCGCCGCCCGGATGGAACTGGAAGATGGCGTCGGGATTGAGCGAGCGGATGCGCGCCAGCTCCACCGAGAAGTCTGCCTGCTCGAGCTTGGTGTAGATCTCGTCGGCGATCTCGCCTTTGTAGGTGCGCTTGAAGCCGGCGATGGCGTCTCGGCCGGCCTGGTAGTTCGGGGCCATGATGACCACGCGCTTGGCGCCCAGCTCATTGGCCGCCATGCCGGCCGTGTCTGCGTACGAGTCGTTCTGGAACGCCACCGAGAAGTAATTGGGGTTGCAGGCCTTGCCGGCGAAGTTGGACGGGCCGGCGTTCAGGCTGACGTAGAAGGCGCCAGCGTTGAGCACGGTAGGCCCGACGGCGGCCATGACGTTCGAGAAATTGATGCCGGTGAACAGCCGCACGCCGCCTTGCACCATCTTGTCGGCAATCTGTTTGGCGTTGGCGGGTTTTAGCGCGTCGTCCTCGACGCGCACGTTGACCGGAACGCCGCCCAGCTTGCCGCCGCCTTCCTTGACGGCCAGCATGAAGGCGTCGCGCTCGTCTTCGCCGATGTAGCCGGCGGGCGTGGACAGCGTGCCGATGAATCCGATATCCACAGGTTTCTGCTGGGCGCTGGCCGCGTACGAGGCCAATGACAGCATGACGGCGGCCGCGCCGCGGATGGTGCTTTTGTGCATGGTTGTCTCCTCTTGTACTGATGCTTGTATGCCGCGTGCTCTTTGGCAAGCGGCGTTTTCCCTGCTGCGTCTTTTGCTGCCACTATTGCTGCGTCATTCTCTGCATCTTTTGCTGCGTCCTTTATTGCCGCGCCGTCTATTGCGGCGCGCTTCCCGCCAGGCAGTTCTCCACCTTCCACCCATACAGCCACTGCAATGCGTCATAGAACTGGGCCTGGCTGCGCCCCGTCCACAGCATGTTGCGCACGGTGCGCTCCACGCCGCGCGCGTGATAGAGCCTGCCCATTTCGCGTGTCGACCACACCACGCGCGCACTGCGCGGGATGCGGACCGATTCGTACAACCGGAAGGCGGCGGGCAGGTCGTGCTCGCACCGCCTGATGGCCTCGCCCAGCGTCACGGCGTCTTCCAGCGCCATGCAGGCGCCCTGAGCCATGTATTGCGTCATGGGATGCGCGGCATCGCCCAGGATCGTGACGCGGCCCTCGCCCCACTGTTCCACCGGCTCGCGATCGGCGGTCGCCCAGCGCTTCCATGACGTCGGACGGTCCAGCATCTGATGCGGCGTCGGGTGTATGCCCTGGAAGTACGACAGCACCTCGTCCTTGCTGCCTTCCCGCACGCCCCATTCTTCCTGCTCACGGCTATGGAAGGTGACGACCAGGTTGTATTGCTGCCCGCCGCGCAGCGGATAGTGCACCAGGTGGCAATGCGGCCCGGCCCACAGCACCGGGGCGTTGATGCGCAGCTCCCGGGGCATGTTCTCCTCTTCGACCACCGCGCGGTAGACCACGTGACCCGTCACCCGCGCCGGATCGCCCACCATGCGCTCGCGGATCACGGACTTGACGCCGTCTGCGCCCACCACCGCGTCGGCGCGGTAGCGGTTGCCATGCGTGTCCACGACTTCCACGCCGTGATCGTCCTGCGTCATGCTGGCGATCTGCGTAGACGTGCGGAACTGGATCAGCGGGTCCTGCTGCACGGCCTCCAGAATGGACAGATGGATGTCGGCGCGATGAATCACCGCATACGGGCCGCCAAACCGTGCTCGGAACGCTTCGCCGGTGTCGATGCGCACGACCTCCCTGGCGTCCACCGCATCCATCATGATGATGTGGTCGGTGAATACCGCGCGCTCGCGCGCCGTGCGGCCCACGCCCAGGGCATCCAGCGCCGCGAAGGCATTGGGGCCAAGCTGGATGCCGGCGCCGATCTCGCCGATGTGCGCGGCCTGCTCCAGCAGTTGCACGGCAATGCCCTGCCGTGTCAGCGCCAGCGCAGCCGCCAGCCCGCCAATGCCGCCGCCCACGACGATCACGGTTTGTGTCTTCGGGTTTGCCGCCAGGTTCGTAGTCATGTCGGTATCTCGCGGTTCAGTCGTGGCCGCCCAGGAAGGCGCCCTGTTGCTTCAATTGCGCCTGCAGCGCCGAAATGGAAATGTCGCCGGGCGCAATGCCGTCGCGCAGCGCCATCGCGGATGCGGTGCCGGCGGCTTCGCCCATGACGAAGCAGCTGCCGCTGACGCGCGCCGCCGACTGCCCCTCGTGCGTCATCGACGCGCAGCGGCCAGCCACCAGCACGTTGCTGGCCACGCCCGGTCCGCGCCGCGGCACCATCATGCGAAACGGCAGCTGGTTGTAGCCACGCGATTCGGGGATGGGCGGCCACACCCACTTCACGTCGCCCGCCGTGTGCATTTCCAACGGCCAGCCGTTCACGCCGATGCTGTCCGGAAAATCCGCGCAGCCCAGCACGTGCTCCTGCGTCAGCACGGCCTCGCCGACGATGCGGCGCGTTTCGCGGATGCCCAGCTGCGGCGCGATGTCCAGCACATAGGCCTGCTCGAACCCGGGCACCTTGGCGCGCAGGAACGCCAGGTAGTTCATGATCTGCCGGCGGCCTTCAAGCTCACCTGCCGACAGGGAATCCGCGTCGGTGCCATCCGCCGCGCTGCCGTCCGCATTGGCAAGCTGCGTGACGTTGACGCGCCATTCGTAATCGTGCTTTTGCGGCCGCACGATGGCGCCTTTGCGCGGAAACGTGAATTCACCGCTGGCGGCGGCGTCGTCCATCAGCGCCGGGATGGTTTTCCAGGCCTCTTGCGCGCGCGCGCCGTCCACATTGCCCACCTTGAACATCAGCGTCGGGTAGAGCATGTGACCGTGGGCGTCGCCTTTTTCAAACGGCAGACCGCCCCAGTGCGCAATATCGGCGTCGCCCGAACAATCAATGAAGATCTTTGCGCGAACGGCGCAGCGGCCGGACTTGGTTTCCAGGAACAGCGCGTCCACGCGGCCCGCGTCGTCACGCGTCAGGCCCGTGGCCAGCGCATGAAACAGCACCTGCGCGCCGCTGTCCTGCACCAGGCCATCCGCCGCGCACTTGAAGGCCGAGATGTCGTAGGCCTGCGCGTGGATCTTGCCCAGGATCAGGTGCGGATCGTTCAGCCCGTCCATCGCGCGCATGCGGTCCAGAAGGTCGTCGGTCATGCCGTGCACCACCTGCCGGATGTCGCCGTGGATGTTCGCGTGCAATCCGCAGAAGTTGGACACGCCCGCGGCGGTGCCCATGCCGCCCAGGAACCCGTAGCGCTCCACGAGCAGCACGCTCGCGCCGTTGCGCGCGGCGCTGGCGGCCGCCAGCACCCCGGCGGGGCCGCCGCCCAGGACGACGACCTCGTACTCGCCATACAGCGGCACCTGACGGGCGGGTTCGGTGATGACCATCTGACTCTCCTTGCGTTCATTGCAGCCGGCGTGCGCCGTCCTTCTTAGCCCACTTCTTGGTCCGCTTATGGGCACAGTTATTGGCCCTTGATCCCCAGCTTCTTGATCAGGGGCTCCCAGCGCTTCAATTCGTCATCCATGTAGCCGCGGAATTGCGCGGGCGTATCGCCCACCGGATCCATGAACTGCGCCTGCAGCCGCTTGGCGACCTCGGGATCGTGAATCGCCTGGATCAGTGCGTCGGACAGTTTCTTCTGTACATCGGCCGGCGTCTTGGACGACACCACAAAGCCGATCCACGCCGAGCCCTCGATCCCTTGCACCCCCACTTCCGCCAGCGTCGGAATGTCGGGCAGCAGCGCGGACCGCTTGGACGACGTCACCGCCAGCGCCTTCAACCGGCCATCCTTCACCATCGGCATCACCGCAATGGGCGGCAGCGCGGCAAACTGGGTGTCGCCCGACAGCAGCGACGTCAGCGCCGCCGGCGAGGACGGGTAGGGCACGTGCGTGGCGCGCGCGCCGATCTGCTGCAGCAGCATTTCGACCGCCAGATGCGACACCGTGCCCGCGCCCGGCGACGGGAAGTTGTACTTGTCCGGATTCTTCTTCAGCGCGTCCAGCAGCTGTCCAATGTTGCCGATGCCGGCGGAGGCCGGGACGACCAGCACGTTGGGCTGATGCACCGCCAGCGTCAGCGGCGCCAGGTCCGTGGCGGGCGCGTAGGGCAGCTTGTCGAACAGCAGCGTGTTGTTCACCAGCGGGCCGGTGATCGACACGCCGAAGGTGTAGCCGTCGGGCTTGGCGTTGGCGATGGCGAACGTGCCGATGTTGCCGCTGGCGCCCGGCTTGTTTTCCACAACGATGGTCTGGCCGAGGATTGCGCCCGCCTTTTCGGTGACGATGCGGGCCACCTGGTCCGGACTTGAGCCTGGACCGAACGGCACCACTGCCTTGAGCGGCTGCGTGGGCCAGGCATCTGCGGCGGTGGCGGTGGCGGTGGCGGCCAGCGGCGCCAGCACGGCAAGGCTTAGTGCCGCAATGCGTCGCGCCACTGCGCGGCTAGGCAGCAAGGTCGAAGCTTCAAGCATGCGTGTCTCCCACGTCCTTCATGGTGTCGAAGTAGGTCTGTTCATTGGCGATGAAGGCGGCGACCATCGCGCGATAGGTGGCGTCCACTACCTGCTCCAGGTTGGAGAAGCCCTGGTTGTGGCGCTGGGCGAGCGCCCGGGCCTTTTCAAATACCTGGGCTTGACGCGCGGGCGCGCTCACTTGAAAGGCGTCGCGTTTGAATCGCGCGGCGTCCTTCACGTACATCGCGCGTTCGGCGATCAGCCGCACGATTTCGTCGTCCAGCCGGTCGATATTGGCGCGCACGTCGGCCAGATTGGCGCACAGCGGGCGATAGGCCGGATCGGTGTACTCGCGCAGCGGCGCGCCGTGGGTGTCGGGTTCTTTGCTCACTGGGTGTAGTCCGGTTGCTGTGCAGGCGCGGCCTGCTGGAAGGCGGGTTGCGCATTGCAGTGTTCGACGATGCGCAGGATGCTCGGATAGGCGGACAGGTCGCAGCCCATGCGCTGCGCGTTGGCCACCTGCGGCACCAGGCAGCAGTCCGCCAGCGTGGGCGCGTCACCAAAGCAGTACGCGCCGTGTCCGTGACGCGCCAGCAGCGCTTCCACTGCCGTCAGGCCTTCGCGGATCCAGTGGTGATACCAGGCGTTCTTCTGGGCGTCCGTCGCGCCCAGCACTTCCTGCAGATAGCGAAGGATGCGCATGTTGTTGACCGGATGGATGTCGCACGAGATGGCGTGGGACAGCTCCAGCACGCGCGCGCGCGCCAGCGCGTCGGCCGGAATCAGCCGCGGCTCGGGATGCGTGGCGTCCAGGTAGTCGATGATGGCGAGTGACTGCGAAAGCTGCACATCGCCGTCAATCAGAAGCGGCACGCCGGCCGACGGATTGCGCGCCACATAGTCTGGTGCTCGCTGCTCCTGCTTGCGCAGGTTCACGGGCAGGTATTCGTAGGACAGACCTTTTAGCGCAAGCGCGATGCGCACGCGGTAGGAGGTCGAACTATTGAAGAAGTTGTGCAGTTGCATGGATGGGGCGTTTCGTGAGGACGGTTGGCTGTGGGCGGATCTTTCAGGGACGTTCAGGGCAGGAACGTTGGTGCCGGAAACACTCATTCGGCCGTGATGCCGGTTCGGGCGACGACGTCGTCCCAGCGCTTGGCGTCACGGGCGATGAGGGATCCAAAATCGGCAGGCGTTGACGTGGCCGGCACCATGCCCTGCGCATCGAATGCCGTGGCGGTCGCGGGCGTCTGCAAGATGGCGTTGATCGCCTGGTTCATGCGGTCGACGATGGCAGGCGGCGTGCCTTTGGGCGCCAGGACCCCATACCACATGTCCACGTCGGCCCCCTGCAGTCCGGCTTCCGTCAGCGTGGGCACGTCCGGCAGTTGCGGCAGGCGCTTCGGGCTGCCGGTGGCGATCACCTTGAGTTTGCCGCCCTTCACCTGCGGCAGCGCCACGTGAACGGGCAGGAACATGTAGTCGAGCCGTCCGCCTAGCATGTCGGTGACGGCGCCCGCCGTGCCCTTGTACGGCACGTGCAGCATGCTGGCGCCGGTGCGGTCCAGAAACAGCGCCATCGAAAGGTGATGGGGCGTGCCCACGCCGGGCGTGCCGTAGCTCAGCTTGCCCGGTGCGGCCTTGGCCGCCAGCACCACGTCGGCGACGGTGTTGGCGGAATTGGACGGATGCGTGACCAGCAGCAGCGAGCCCCACGAGGTCAGGCCGACCGGCGCAAAGTCCTGTTGCGGATCAAAGCGCAGCTTGCCCTTGTAGAGGCTGCTGTTCATGACGAACGTGTTGACCGTGACCAGGAATGTGTAGCCATCGGGGGTGGCGCGCGCGACCTTTTCGCTGCCGATATTGCCGCTGGCGCCAGCCAGGTTCTCGACGACGACGGGTTGGCCCAGCGTCTGCGGCAGGCTAGCCGCGAGTTGGCGCGCGATCAGGTCGATGCCGGTGCCGGGTGTGAAGGGCACCACCAGCGTGATGGGGCGGTCGGGCCAGGCGGCGTGGCTCGCCGCGGCCGCAAAGGACAGCGCCGCGGCAGCCAGAACACGTAGCAACTTCAACATGGGTTGTCTCCTTGTTTGTCGCCGGTCATGCGCCGGCTTTGAAGGGCGGCGGGTCTTGGGACCCGCTCGCCAGGGCACTGAGGTCCGGCTACTGCTACACGTAAGGCGCGCGCTCCTTCAAGGCGACCGGGTCAAAGCCCGCCACCTGCTTGTAGCGCCGGGAAATACCTTCCAATTCCTCGCGGCTGATGACGTCCTCGATCCGCGTATAAGGCTTGTCCGCCGAACGTACGTGGACTTCACGCAGGATCGCGTCCGGCGGGTTGCTGCGATTGGTCAGCACGACGCGCGTCGTGGCTTCGACGCGCACGCGGTCGTACTGCTGCAAGGCATCGGGCGTCAGGCCCAGGCGCTTGAACTGGCCGGTCAGGTAGCGGGCGTCCACCACGGCCTGGCCCGCGCCGTTCGAGCCGCGCGGCACCATCGGGTGGGCCGCGTCGCCCAGCAACGTCATGCGGCCCTGCGTCCACGTGGGCAGCGGATCCTGGTCGACCATGGGGTACTCCAGAATCGAGTCTGCGTCCTGAATCAGCTTGGCCACGTCGAGCCAGTCGAAGTGCCAGTCGGCAAAGGCCGGAAAGAAGTCCTCGAGCCTGCCGCTGCGGTTCCAGTCGCGCACGGCAGGTTGCTCGGCTTCGATCTCGGCGACCCAGTTCACGAGCTGGTTGCCGTCCGCGTCGATGTTGTCGCGAATCGGGTAAATCACCATCTTGCCGGTGGACAGCCAGCCGGCGCGCACCATGCTCGCGCCCGACAGAAAGGGTTTGCAGCGCGTCGTGCCACGCCACATGTTCACGCCGGAGTAGCGCGGCGCGCCTTCCTGCGGATAGAGCTGCTTGCGCAATACCGAGTGAATGCCGTCGCAGCCGACGGCAATGCGGCCGCGCATGGACGGCAGCGCATTGCCGTCGTTGTCTTGAAAGCTGGCCGTGACGCTGTCGGCGTCCTGCGTCACGCCCGTGCAGCGCGCGTTCACCACGACGCTGTCCTGGCCCAGACGTTCGCGCACGGCATCCAGCAACGCCATTTGCAGGTCGCCGCGGTGGATGGAGTACTGGGGCCAGTCGTAACCGGCGTCGGTGCCCGCCGGTTCGCCATAGATGAACTGGCCGTGCCGCGTGTAGAACACGGACTCACGCGTGCGCACGGCAATGGCGTCCAACGCGGGCAAAAGGCCCAATTCATCCAGTTCGCGGGTGGCGTGCGGCAGCAGATTGATGCCCACGCCCAGCGGCTTGATCTCTCGCACGGCTTCGAAAACGCGGCAGGAAATGCCTGCCTGATGCAGGCTCAGCGCCAGCACCAGGCCGCCGACGCCCGCGCCGACGATGATGACATCGGTGTCGGTGCGCATCGTCACACCATCTGCACGCTGAGCGTGCCCAGGCCGTCGACGCCGCCGACCATCCGGTCGCCCCGCACCACGGGTCCCACGCCTTCGGGCGTGCCGGTGTAGATGAGGTCGCCGGCTTCAAGACGGAAGTACTTGGAGAGGTACGCGATGGTTTCGGCAATGGACCAGATCAGCTTGCCGATGTCGCTGCGCTGCTTGTCCGCGCCATTGACCTGCAGCCAGATGCCGGCCTTCTCGATGTCCTTTACCGATTGCGCGGGATGCAGCGGGCCGATAGGCGCGCTCTGGTCAAAAGCCTTGCCCAGTTCCCACGGGCGGCCGGCCTCGCGCATCTTCATCTGCAGGTCGCGGCGCGTCATGTCCAGGCCGACGGCGTAGCCATAAATGTGCTGCAGGGCCTCGTCGACGGAAATGTTGGCGCCGCCCTTGCCGATAGCCGCGACGAGTTCGATCTCGTAATGCAGGTTGGCCGTTTCGGGCGGGTAGGGTAGTGAAAGCGTGCTGCCTTCGGCAACGGGCACGACGGCGTCGGCGGGCTTGCAGAAGAAGAACGGTGGTTCGCGGTCGGGGTCAAAGCCCATTTCGCGCGCATGGGCGGCGTAGTTGCGGCCAACGCAATAAACGCGGCGTACGGGAAAGCTGTCCTGGCTGCCGGCGATGGGCACGGCGACGGGGGAGGCGGGGGCAAACACAAACGACATGGAGCATCCTTTGAAGACGGGATGGAGAGTCAGGCGCGCGAGGTGGGCGATCGGCACGCGCCGGTCAGGCGACGCGTTCTTCGCGCCACAGGCCCAGCGCGTCCTGCACCGGGCGGTCGGAATAGCTGAAGAGCGTGGCGTCTTCCAGCGCGGCAAGCTGCACAGGCATCCAGGACGGCGCGACGAAAACATCGCGCGGTCCGAAATGGAATTCCTGGTCGCCGATGCGCGCGGTGCCGCGGCCCTCGACGACGCTGTAGACCGTGGAGTCGGTCGTGCGCGTGGTCTTGCCCTGAAAGCCCGCGGGCAGGAACTGCATGAACGTGGCCATCGTGGGCATGGGGTAGCCACCCGTGGCGGGATTCAGGTAGCGCAGCTTGACGCCGTCCCACGGGTCGAGTTCACCGTGACGGTAGAGCGCATCCAGCGCTTCGCGGCTGCGTTCGTACGGGTAGTTGAAGATGGGTGAGGTGCCGCTCGAAACCTGGTGACGCACGGGCGCCATGTTGTGGCCAAAGCGGGCCATGCTGTCGCCTTCGGGCCGCGTGACGGGCTGGGTGGCGGACGGATAGTTCTCTGCAAAGCCCGCGTCCAGAAAGCGCAGCAGCGGAATGTCCAGGCCATCCAGCCAGACCACGGGCTCGCCGCCTTCGACGGTTTCCGCGTTGCCGTGGTCATGCCAGGTCCATGATGGCGTGATGATGAAGTCGCCCGGGTGCATGGTGGTGCGTTCGCCGTTGACGGCAGTGTAGGCGCCGCGCCCTTCCACGATGAAGCGCAGGGCCGATTGCGTGTGACGGTGGCTTGGTGCGATCTCGCCGGGCAGGATCAGTTGCAGTCCTGCGTACAGGCTTTGCGTGATGCTGGCCTGGCCCGGCAGACCAGGGTTTTCCAGAATCAGCACCCGGCGCACTGCTTCTTCCGCCGTGATCAGCGATCCGGACGCCATGACGTCGTCGCGCACATCGTCATATTTCCACAGCGCCGGCACGCAGCGCGGCGCGGGCTGGCGGGGCACCAGGTTGTGCAGCGACTCCCACAGGGGCGCCATGTGTTTCTTGGCGATGCGCGCGTAGTAAAGGGCGCGGTCCGAGGCAGCGCTGTCCGCGCCGGTGGAATGACCGTCGTGCATGGTTGTCTCCAGTATGTCCGGCTATTGCCGGCTTCTACGGGCGGCCGCCGCGTGGGTTCGCAGCTGGTCCTGGTATGGAGACGATTATGCGAGCAGGAGCTATGCAGTTTGAAATGAAATTATCTTATTATCCATACCAATAACCATATACATACGAGACAAACCTCCCACCAAGAGGGCCTGCATGGACTGGACCCACCGCCTGCGGCTGCGCAATCTGAAGATGCTGCTCAGCCTGGCCCAGACCCGCAACATCAGCCACTCGGCCGCCATGCTCAATACGACGCAGCCGGGTCTTTCGAAGTGGCTGAAGGATCTGGAAGACGACATCGGACTGCCGCTCTTCGAGCGCCACGCGCGCGGACTGCGCCCCACGCCGCATGGCGACGTGCTGATCGCACACGCGCAGCGCGTGGAATCACAACTGGATCGCGCCAGTGCCGACATGGCGGCGCTGCGCGAGGGCGGCGGTGGGCGCGTCGTGATCGGCGCATCGGGCGCGTCCGCGTCCGACACGGTGCCGTTGGCCGTGATGAAGCTGCTCGAGCGCATGCCGCAGGCGCGCGTCAAGCTGGTGGAGGGCACGACGGATCGCCTGCTGGCGCAACTGGCGCAAGGGGATCTGGACATTGTCGTGGGACGTTCCGCGCCCGAGCATCACGATCCGGCGATCCGCTTCGAGGCGCTTTACCTGGAGCCCATCCATCTCGTGGCGCGGCCCCGCCATCCGCTGTTCGCGGTGGAGCAGCCAAGCTGGCAGGATCTGCTGTCCTATCGCTGGATCCTGTGGCCCAAAGGCACGCCCATCCGCAACGCGGTGGACGCCGCGCTCGCCGCAGCAGGCCAGGCGCCGCCGCCGGACCATATCGAGTCGAACTCGGTGACGGTCAACCTCACCCTCATCAACAACAGCGACATGATCGGCGTCGCCTCGCACCGTGCCGCGCTGCGGTTTTCGCAGATGCGGGCGATGCGCATCATCCCCGTAAGGCTGTCGGGATTCGGCTCGGTGGCGATGTATTGGCGCGAGGATGCGTTCCGGCCGGTTGCAGTTGAAGAGGCCATGGCGGCGCTGAGAAACACGGTGGCCGAGCACGCGCCAGGAGTGACCCGGCTATGACTCCCGCGCCCGCCTCCGGCCTGAATGCCCTGATCGAACAGTGCCAGCGGCTGGAAGCGGCGCTGAACGCGGGCAAGGACCCGGGGACGGCGGCGTCGATGCATCGCTTCGTCGCGGAAATGGAAGCGGAAGAGGGCCGCGCGCCGCCAGGAACGTGGTCGCCGCTGGTGCTGTCCGTGCTGGTGATGGCGGGCGGGCTGGGCGTCGGGATTGAACTGTTGAGCCTGCTGCTGCGTTTCGTGGGACCGGCAATGGCAGCGTTCGCGCTGGTGGCGGTGTGCGCGGGAACCGCGCTCGCGCTAGCGATCGGGATGGTGCTGATGATGGCGGGACGGGTGCAGGGCGTGGTGCTGTTGAAGCGGGTCTGTATCGGGTTGATTGTGGTGGGTAGCTTCGGCGGGATCGCCTGGACTCAGGGCGACGTCAGGGCCGTGGGGCCGGTGGTTGCGGTGCTTGGCGGATTGGGCGCATGGCTGGTGATGAACTCTTCGGGGTTTTATGTGTTTGTGGGGTATCGGGTGGCGCTGCGGTGTTTGGCTCGAAGGGGATAGCGATCACGTGCCGTCTGTGTAGTGCTTGAAGGCTCCCTCACGAATCCCTCTTGGGCCAATAACAGTTGTTTAACGCCACACGTAGCGTGGCTTTCCATTCCCCTGACCCATCGCAGTCAGATGATGATTGCGCTGAATGTGCCTTTGTTGTTGTGCTATCGGCCTTGAAGTCATGACGCGGTCCTCGATTCGAGGTCCATTGCAGTAGGCCACTTCACTGCGGGCGCTAGGCGCAGTGCGATGTTGTACCAAGGCACGTCGTTATGGTCACGCGGTGGACCCGGCGGAGGGAGCGCCGAGGGACCCTCCTGCATATACGTGCAGATGTACGCCCACGTGAACTCGTCGGCACCCATTGTGCTCAACGGAAAACGGTCAATGACGTTGTTCGTGCCTGGCTCGACGATGGATAAGACAACCCCCCATTTGATTATTAGCGAGCCTTGCGCGGTGAACGCTCGCTTCATCCACCGCTCTGCGCGCACTTGGGGCCAATCGTAGGACACCGGCACAACGTGCCAACGGCCTAAAGGGTTCCACCAACGAAACTGGAAGTTGTAAGCGTAGATTCGCCGGCGAGCGCGATTGAAGCGTAGCGGCATATCGCGTGGAGGCGCGGTATCAACACGAATTCCAAACGCCACAAGCCATACCACAACAAAATCCAGAGCAATTCCAGCAAAGTTGTAGACTGCATCCGTTTCTGAATCGGGTATGAAGAACAGGCCTAGCAGAATCAGCATTGCAGATACTGAAATGGTCAGATATAAGACCAGTCCCCGCGCAAGGTGTGGTGGGCGTGAAACCTCTAAATAAGTCTCGCAGATATGATTAGGATTCTCCGCTCCTAACGATGCCTCTACGGTGGGAGCAATGTCAGGGTGCGTCAGATCTTCCTGCCAGCCGGAGCATGGAGGCCTTAGGTGCGGACCTTTCGAATAGTTATTCATTTTCTGGAATGTCCGTTTTGTCCTGGAGGCGGATTATCTTTGCGACGCCAAGAGTATCGAAGCTGTCCGGCCAGAAAGATAATTCGAGCTTTACGGCGGTTATCTCGTGATTGGCATTCAGTGCGATCGCACCATTAATAAATAGGGCAGCGCGTTGCTCGTCAAAGTGGATGGTGGGTTTTGTGGTTTTTGGGTTGTAATCACGGCCGGTTGTTGATTCGTTGGGTGCTAGTTCTATACCGTCAACCGTGTGGCCGCCTGAAGCAATGATTTCACCTTCCATGCCCGGCCGATATACCGTCACCGCGTATATGTGACGCGACCTGTCCAGGCAGTATCCTGGAAGCCAGATTGAGTAGTCCAAGAACACGCCCATCGGGATAGAAACGGCGTCACCATTAGACGCGTATGCTTCGCCCGAAGCTGCGATGTCCGATGCCCGTTCAAGTCTGAAGTTGACGGAAATGTCAGCGGTGACACCCAATACTGCTGCATTGAGTTCGCCGATGGCGGAATCCATATCGGCCGGGCTCTTCCACCATCTCTGACGTCTTGGCACGCCCCATAGCGTGTGGCGAGCCCACTTTTCAAAGGCTGAAGATTCTTGTTTGCTTGCCAGCCGTTTTAATCCATATGCGATCAACCCGAGCACCACCGCTAACCCCACAGGTCCAAGCAAGCTACCGCCGAAAACCGCTCCATAAACTCCCGGAATAACGGCAACCATTGAAGCCGCGGCGGCGAATTTATAAATGAGGGCGGCTTGCGTGTCTCCTGCCGAGTTGGCCCTGCGAGCAGAAAAGTGATATTCCATACCGTCCAAAATGTTTGCGACGGCGGAGATCGCTCCCCCGTAGTTGGCTATGCGGGCTCCAAGCAGTATTGTCTGCGATCGACCCGCGATTTGAACTGTTACGGTCATGTCCGGTCTTAATGCGCGGATGCCCACACCTGCGACTTCTACGCCCGCGCCCATTACGCCAATCGAGGACGACCACACTGCTGCTAGAGCCTCAGCGCTGCCGCTGTCTGGTGTTCTGATCAAAGTGGCATAGTTCTTCCGGAGGCTGTCCTGCTGAAACCACAGGCTGCCAAGCCCAAGCAGCAGATTCGCGCCTGCAGAGGCCGTTGAAACGGCGACATTGTGCATCCGTTGCATGGCCTCCCTGGCGATAGATCTTGCTTCCGCTGCGCCGATCGCGAGCTTGCCCACCAATTGAACGGCGCCGGTCTGGAGCGTGGCAGCGCCCACGCTAACGGTGCGAATCGCGTCTGCGAGGCCTCCGCTGGCGGCGCTGCGCAGCCTCTGCAGACGTTTCTCTAGCGCGTCGGCACTCTCCAGCGACCAGAATATCAAGTCGACGACCGTCCCGTGGTTGCCAGGAACAGCGATGGCAATGAAGCCGCTCACCACCATTGCGCGAATCTTTTGCGCTGCCGGCTTGCGGAAATTTTCGTCTATATGCGCGATGAACTTATCAACGCCTTCCTGCAGGATCTCGTTAAGTAGCGAAAGATACTCGCCGAGTTTCAGGGACACGATGATCTGGGTCATGTGCTGACCCGTGTATCGCAGTATGGCTGCGCTGTGCACGTGACCGACCAACGTGTGCGCGTGGAAGGCCAGTTGTTGTCCCAGCGTGTTACTGGCATTGGTCATGGCGGCAAGCAACTGGCCGACGGCCTGCTGCACGGGCGAGACCATCAGAGTCTTGCCTTCTTCTGTGCCGATCAAGCTCTTGATGGTGTCATAGAGCTTGCCAAGATCATTGCCCGTCAGCGAGGTTTGCAGTTGTTCGAGCAATGCTGTGTCTTTTGCCAGCAGCGCCTGATACAGTGGGCTCTTTCGGTCCTCCAACTGCGCTTTCCACAGCCGTTGCGTCGCACCTAATTCCTCATCGTGTTTCTTTATGACTTCGGTGGGGCCGCCGGCAAGGCAAAGCGCGAGCATCCGTATAAAGCCCTCCATCGAACGCCAGGATTCGGTGCTGTAGTCATACTGGACGGCAAGCTGGAAAGGTCTGGATAGGTATTCTTTGACGTACAACTCGCCAATGCGGTCAACAGACTTTTGCCAATTGGCTTGCGCGTTCAGATATGTTTTCTCGAAACTGGCTCGAGCACTTTCGTCGTAGCGCTTCTCCAGGCGCTCATTCGCCTCGGCCTGTTTGGATTTGGCTCTGCGCGCGGCGTCCTCTGCGATACTTCGCTGTTCAAGCAGACCCGCCGCTCCTGCTATGGGGTGGAGGATGGGCTTACGACGTTCCGCTTCTGCCTCCTTCGCCTCTTCCTCCGCTTCCGCCGTAGCCCAAACGGTCTGCAGTTCCTTGATGCCAAGCAGCGCCTGGGAAGTAAAGAACTCAAATCGTCGCTGCGGCTCTGAGCGCCACTCATGCATTTCTTTAAACAGATGGACGCGCTGCGCATTGCATTCCTGCACCACCCCTATGGGATCGGGCAGAACCAACGCCAGTACGCCTTGTTGAAGTTTTTCCCGCTGGACGATAGTCCGGACGTGGCCTTCCATTGCCCCAAGCCGATGATTGCGCGAGTAGAACCCGTGAACGCTATCGAAATCGCCGGGGCCGACCTCGGCATACTCCAACACGGAGTCCAACCCAAGGTTGTCTTCGGTCATTGCAATACCGACGCTGGTCGGGTCGTCGCGTGCACTTTTCAGATCAAGCTTGTAGAAGCGCTCCTTCGGATCCGTCCCGCCGGCGGCCTTGCCACACAAGTATTGGTTCAGCACACTCTCGGGCCAGGGATCATTTGCGATGGCGATCCATGCGGTCGAAAATTTCCCGGTGTCGATATTGATAAAGGATGCGGGGACGTCGTGATCCTTGTTGACGCAGTCCTGGCTCAGGGGGCTGGGCTCATCCCGTGGGACTTGATAGGGACGAAACTGGCGGAGCGCGCCTTCAGGCGTAACCTCGTAGGCCTGCCACTCCATCTCATCAAGCAGTACATAAAGGTATCCCTGCCGCAAGATGCGAGGCTGGTCCAACTTTATCTGAACCGTTGCCGGCTTGTCGCTGCCGTTAGGCTGTTGGCGGTATGTTTGGCCGGGTGCCGGCGCGTACGCGGCGCGCAAAGGAAGAATGGGTAGGCCAGTGCGCTCGCATGCTTTGCATGCGTCCGTCGGATTGGGCGCGGCATGGCTGATCGTTCTGCCCAACGTCGTGTTGATGCTCATGAATAGTTCTCCGTTCTGGGCAATGAGGCAAAAATTCGCTTCCACGCGGCGTCGTCGTACGCCTGGAAGCGGTTTTCCAGAGCGTGCTTGCCTTTGGCTGCGGCAAGAATGTCCCGTTCGATGTCTGGATGCTTGGGCAGTAGCGGGTGAACGCAAACCCGATACAAGCTGAGCGCAAAGATGTCGCGCTCATTCCGCAGTCCTAACTGTTGGGCATCGCGGATCAGCCGAAAGGCATGCACACCCGCTTGCGGCGGCAGTGGACTCGAGCCATTCCAGCGCCACGGCGCAAACGAAAGTGTCTGACGTTGGACAAGCCGCCAGATGCCCAGAAAGTCGCTCACCAATTGCGCTGCATGTTGGGTATGGCGAACCAAATCCGTGTCATCCTCGCCCGCCGCAGACTTGCTCCGGAGTACGGAGAAGCTCCCCCAGCTTGTTGGAAACAACCAGACACTGATCGGCGCGAGCATGGCCCCCGCTTGGGGTCCGAGTGCGCCGGCCAACAACTCCAGACGCACGGGTTCGAACCACGGGGTTGTCGCTTTTCGTACGCTGGACGAGGTGATTCGGCATTGCGTGGCAATGTGGTGTGCAGTTGGCCCCAGGCGTTCTGGGCTGGCCAGCCACCCGCAGACATAACGCTTGCCGTAATCGAGGTCTTCCTGCGTCTGGAGCGCACTGAGTTCCAGGAGACGCTGCGGTGCCGCAGCCCCGGGAGTACCAAGCTGCACCAGGGCTGGACAGAGCGCCGGCGCGTGCGCCAGGTCTGGCCTCAAAACGCGGGTCACCGCGTCTGTGCCCAGCTCGTGCACCAGTGACTCGATGGCTAACGGCCGCGTCATGCCGCATCCTGCCAACGGGTCAACAAGCAGATAGAGATAATCGCCAGGCAACCGGATTTGCTCGGCGAACGTGACGACAGGCGCCGCTATCATCGGTTGCGCTCCGCACAATCCGCGTCCAGGCCTTCAAACGCACCCCCGGACAGGGCGAGGGTGTTACCACCGCCACCCCCCTTCTGGCTCATCGGCCCCTTGATCACGATGGCGATCCCGTCGAGCGTGATTCCCGATCCATCGATCCGTATCGTTCCCCCCGGCCCTTTCAACGTCAGGCTCTCCACCGCCTGCACCTCGTAAGCCGTCGTGCGCTGCCGGATTGCCTGCCCGGCCTGCAGTTCCGAATGCCCTTCGACGGTGAGTTCCTGATGCCCGCCAATACTCACCCAATGATTCGCCGCGGTCTTGTCGCGGCGGTTATTGCCCACTTCCTCGGTACGGTCCTTGGTGGTGTAGATCGTGTGATTGCGCCCCACGGTCAAAAAGTCGTCCCGCCCGATGTCGTGCCGCCGGTCCTGGCCGATGTTGACCTGTTCGTCGTTGCCCACCGTCTCCTTGCGGTCGTGGCCGATCGTGATGGTTTCATCGTTCTCGACCTGCTCGCTGCGGTCATGCCCCACAAACGTCGACTCGTCGTTGTTGACGTGGATGTTCTGGTCTTTCTGCGCGTGGACGTAGATTTCTTCCTGGTCCTTCTCATCCTCAAAACGCAGTTCGTTGTATCCCTCGCCTTTGTGGGTCTTGCTCTTGATCGTCATCCTGGTCTTGTGGCGCGGCAGTTCGTAGGGCGGCAATTGCAGGCGGTTGTAGACGCGGCCGGTGATCACGGGCTGATCGGGGTCGCCGTCGAAGTAAGAGACGATGACTTCCTGACCGATGCGCGGTATGGCCATGTGGCCCCAAGTGGCGCCGGCGATGTTCTGCGAGACGCGAATCCAGCAGGAGCTGTACTCGTCCTCCTTGCCGAGCCGGTCCCAGGGGAACTGGACCTTGACTCGACCGTATTCGTCGGTATAGATCTCTTCATTGGGCGGGCCGACCACCACAGCGTTCTGTGGACCGTCGATGCGCGGCCTGGGTAGCGGTTCCGCGCGCCATTCGGCGTCGTCAGGAACCAGCTCCGCCTCGTAGCTGTAGTGCGTTCCCAACTGGGCCTGTGCACTTTCCTCGGCCTGACTTGTGTGCTGGATGCCACGGTGGACAATGCGCACCGGGCGCCAGCCGCGGTTCAGATCTTCGCGCGGATGACCGGTCAGGCTAAATGAAATGCCCGGCTGGAGCCGCGGGTCATTGCCTTCAACGAAAGCGACGCGCGAATCGCGGCGATGGCCGCGCAGGCGGTTCTCCGCGAAAGGTCTGCCCGCTTCGTCGAATTTGGCGCGGGCCGGGTAGTCATAGCGTTCGTAGCGGCGGCCCTGATGGCCCAGATCTCGGCCATCGCGGCTGTGCTGGTGGGTGTAGCGCGGATGGTGAAAGGTGTAGTCGCGCTGGGTCTGGCGCGCGGTGCGCACGTTCTCGGTGTAGGAGAATCGCTGCAGCGCTGGCTGCGGCTGGTCGCCGCCGGGTGTGGGGTTGTACTGCACCGGCTCGTCGCCGACGCGGCCGTGTATGAAAAGCCGGTCGCTGTGGATAAGTTGATGGCCTTCGGCACCATGACGGAAGGAATAAAAAAATCCTTCCTCGCGCATGATGCGTTCGACGAAGTGATAGTCAGTGTCGCCCGCTTGCACGCAGTATTCGCGCGCCTGATGTTCGGTGGTGCCGCGCTGCTCGTAATCCTGGGTAAGACCATGCGCCTTGAGCACCGCCTCGGTGATCTGCGGGACGCTAAGCGACTGAAAGATGCGCCAGTCGGAATTGAGCTTTAGCCGCGCCAGGCGCGGCTCGACAATCGCCGAGTAGCGCGTACGCCGAAAACCCGTGTCGCCCTGAACGAACGACGAGACCGCGCCGTGCACGTAGCGCACGGGCGTGGGGCCGTGCCAGATCGTAAGCAACGCGGCGCGGTCCAGGACTGCGCCGAAATCGATGGCGGGGTTGCCGCTGGCCAGGTCCACTTCCAGCAGGAAGGTCTCCGACAACCCCTCCTGCAGCGTGAATTCGACGACCTCGAAGGACTCGTCGCCGATGGCGAATGTAAAGCGCAGATCAGATTGCGTGGGCATGGTGTCTTTATCTCCGTTTCGGTGCGAGCCAGGTCACTGCTTGAGGATGCTCTCTAGCGAATCCAGCACCATCTGCGTGGCGGCGCCGAGTTTCAGGGAGAAGTACAGATAGGCGCCGGCGATAACGGCCGCCGCCACCGCCCAAGGCGTCCACAGCGGCCACTGTCGGTGAAGCTTGCGACGAAGCCTGGCGATGTTGGCGGGTGCGTCCACCAGCCGTTCGGGCGCGTCTCCTCGCAGTTGCCGAAGCTGCTCATGCAGCTTGGTGATGATGGCGTTGAGCGTGTCTTTGTTGTTGTGCTGCTGGCCATACTTGCCCTGGTAACCCAGGCACAGGCACAGATACTTGAACTCGAGCGCATCGCGGTATTTGGCCGCGTCCATCTGCATGCGCGCCAGAACCGTAAAGAACTTCTCGCCGCCCCAGGTTTCGTTGTGGTGGTAGCTGAGCAGTGACCGGCCCTTCCAGCGCGATCCCACCCCCCACGGCGTGGCCATTACCGCCTCGTCGATGAAGGCGCACAGGGCATAGCGGAATGACAGTTGCGTCGCCCCGTCGTAACCAAGCTGCCGGACTTCTTCGGACAGCGCAGTGATATGGTCCCGCACGTTCTCATAGAGCCGGCTGACATCTTCCTGCGGCAGGTCCATCATTCGGCGTAGTCGAATCACCAGACCGAAGAGCGGCTGGGCGATGTCCACCAGCGGGTTGATGCTATGGCCGCGCAATTGAAACTGCAGGTCCTCGTCTGCATTGATGCGAAACACGCCGTCGTACAGGACACTCTCGGGGTCATGAACAATGGGATCACGCGGCGCGCGCATGAAGTCCTCGGGCACGTCGGGCAGGGAGGAACGATTGGAAGGCGTGTCGATACGGTCGTTGCCGACCACCACGGTTTGGCTCATCTCATTGACTCCGAATGGCCCAGAACTGCAACTCCAGCTCCGGGAAGTCGCCGGTGATGTGGAAGCCGAAGCCGGTTGATCCTTGTGGCATCAGGCGCTGCCAATGCGGATGCGACCGGTCGAGCTGGAAATAGGTGAAGCCGGCATGGAAAGGCAGATGGCGCGGCGCGACGGGCAACGTCATCAACGGCACGCCGGGCAACTGCAGGCGGATCAACTCCTGCAGCAGTTGATGCGACGCCACCTTGGCCTGGCGCACGAACTGTTGCCGCATCTGTTCCAGGGGCATGCGCGCACGGACCGCCAGGATGAAGTCGGCGCTTTGCAGCAGGCTGGGGTCGTGGAGTTGCGCGGTGTAGACGCCGTGACCCTGCATGTCCAGCGGGAGCGACACGGCGCGGGGCTGCAACACGGTGCTGAGCACGCGGCGCAGGGTCTCCTTCAGCATGCGGAACGACGTCTGCGGCGAGTCGTGCTGATACGCGGGGTAGTCCTGCGGCAGCCGGCCCTCGTCAGTGAAGGTGGTCAGTTCGCCACACGCCTGACCGCACGCCAGATACGCATCGACCGGACGGACGTCCGCGTCGCGGGCCAGATGCCGGAACAGATGCTGCCAGCGGTTCAGCGACTGCAGCAGGTTGAAGTCGGTGATATCCGCGACCCCGGATTGGCCCGGAGACCCGATCCGGTGCGCGATGCTTTTCGCGCGCTCGTGCATCAGCGCGGCGATCTCTTCCATGAAATGCGCCAGCGGCCGGATGGCCTGCAGATACATGCCCGTGATGTGAAAGTCGCTGTCCAGCAACAGGCTGCCATCGGGGCGGCGGTCCAGAATGCGGCTCAGCGCCAGGCCGGTGAAGGCGCTGCGGTCGTCTCGTTCCAGCGCCAGTTGCAGGTTGGGCACGGCCAGCGCGATGGGCGTGTGATTGCCCTGATGGCTATGGGTGTCGCGGATGTCTTCCGTGCGATGGATGTAGCGGGCGTTGCCCAGCGTATCAGGCCAGCGGACCTCGGATATGCCGTCCGAACGTAGCGGCAAGGTCAGGTAGACCGTCTGGTTGGCGGCCGTTGCGTCCAGAATCGACAGCGGTTCGGGCGGCGGCTGGTCGTGCGGAATGTTGAAGGCGGTGCCGTCGGGCATGATGCCGCGGGCTCGCACGATGGAGATCTTGCCGAACGACAGGAACTCCTGATTCAGCTCCAGCTCGGAAAAGCCGTAGCAGTATCGGCTGCCCATACGCACGTTGATGTAGTGCTCAAGGTATCGGTCTGTCTGCTGGAAATGCTGGGGTTTGACGAATTGCCCTTCGCCCCAAACGACGGGATTGCGGCTGGTCATGGCTGTTTTCTCGCTTG
Organism: Achromobacter animicus; assembly: GCF_040775605.1. NCBI lineage: Bacteria > Pseudomonadati > Pseudomonadota > Betaproteobacteria > Burkholderiales > Alcaligenaceae > Achromobacter > Achromobacter animicus. The sequence continues at coordinate 5,585,802 of NZ_JAYGJK010000001.1, read as the reverse complement.
ATTGCGGGCGCGCGGGGAGGTCTTTTCGGGCCGGTGGTTTTCGTCGGTGATGGCGACGCGGGTGTCTTGCAGGGTGACCAGCAAGGCGTACTTGCGGCTGCGCGGTTCGACCCGGAAAACGTCGTACCAACGTTGCGCGTCGGGTGCGTTGAAGGCTGCGACGACGGCGACGTAATGGGTGTCTTCGTCCAGCTCGTGATAGTTGATGAACTTGAATTGACCGGGCGCGAGCATGTAGTCGTCGGCCGTGATGTACGTGCTTCCCAACGCCTTTTTCGGGGCGCTGCGGACCAGGTCGGGATCGGCGTTCTCAAGCAGCGAATCGTCCTTGAGCTGAATCACGCGAAAGGCGATGGGCGTGGCGTTGACGTGATCCTTGGCCGCAAGCGCTGCGGCGGGCGCAAGGGGTACGCCATCGCGATATTGGCCCAACGCGACATCGAGATCGGGACTGGTCGCGCCAATGCCGATCCCGGCAGCCGAATCCTGCGCGTCTTCACTTTTGCGCAAGTGCCATTGCACAGGAAAGGGGGCCCGGCTCGTCGCCACGCTGTCTGCCCACAGGCGTTCAAGCGCGGTACTGACGGCGACGGAGCGCGGCTTGAATGTTCTGGTGAATCCGGACCTGACCAACGTACTTGGCCGGTCTTCAGATGCCGCTGCCGTCGAGGCGTCTTGATGCAAGTGATCTAGCAACGTCTGCAGACTGTGGACCAGGTCTTCGCGGGATTCGCCCTGCACATTGACCGAGAACGACCGTTCATCCGACATAGACGAAGCCGGATCGACGTCCGGCTCGGCCACGGGGTTGGGATTTACGTCTTTGGCGGCGTACAGACTCAGCGCCACTTGCGTCGGCTGATCTTCGGGCGGGCCGACCTGAATGCTCGGATCCATCAGGACCTGACCCGTCTTGGTGAGCACGTTGCCGACCGTGGTGCAGCCGGAAAGCAACGCCACGATGCACAAGAGTCCAACTGCTGGCCTCATGGTTCTTCCTTGCGCAGCGCCTGGTCGTAGGCCTGGTCAAAGACTTCCCAGAACAGTTTGTCGAACCCCTGCTGTCGGCTGGATTTGAGCTCTTCGTAGTAATGCCGGTACATCTGCCACGCCCAATCGCCGGGCAACGCCTCGGGGTGCTGGCCGGACCGGTACCGGGCGAAGCGGCGTTCAAGCTGGTCGGGCGCGAATGCCTGCAGCAATGCGTTCAGGCCCGCAGCAACTGCCGTGAGCATCGCGCGATGCTGTTCGCCGATCTGCTCCAGCGATTCCTCGACGGCGGCGGTGGGCGACAGGTGAACCATGCTGCGGTCCCGGGAAAAGAGCGCGCGCACGGTCTCCGGGTAGGTCTGCGCGAGACGCAGCGGATTGTCTTCGATGGGCTGCAGGGTGCGTTTGGCCAGCGCCAGTCCCTGGCCTTCCGGCGTGCGGTTCAGCGCGGCGAGTCCGCGGATGAGCGCGGCGAGGGTGGTGCCGGCCTCGAACAGCAAGGCATGCGCGGCGTGCGGGTCCAACGCACCCACTGGCGCGCCCAGACCCTCGACCAGCGGTCCCACAAGGCCGGCCGCATCGCCAGTCTGATTGAACTGACTCTGGATCCATTGATCGGATGCGCCAGGGACTGCAGAAGAAGGGGGGTGTCCCGACATGGGGGGATCTCCGAAGGCATGCAAAGGGGAGCCGGATACGGCTTCGAATCGGGTGGTGGACAGGTCGGCCTGCGCGGCCAATTGGGTTTGCCCGTAGTGGCGGGAATCCAGCACAGCGGCGTCGCTGGCCAAGGCGGAATCCGAGCGAGCCGCCTCTTCAAGCGCCAGCAAGGGATCAAGACGTCCCTGCGGCGGCGTCGCCGACAAGGCGTCGAATTCCCGCCAGCCATGCTCGCGGGTCTGGTCTGGCGCCGGGGCATCGTTGCGGTGCGGGGGCAGGGGGTCGATAGGTTCATTCGACGTCCCCAGCAGCTCGGTCACATCATGTTCAGCGAGGTGCCGGGCAGGGTCGGGCAGGTTGAAGGTCTCGTCATCCAGGTTGACCGTCAGGCGATAGGGGCCGACATGAAGGATGTCTCCCCCGCGCAGCCGGGCGCCGACCAGTGCGCCCAGCGGATCCGTCTGGTCGTTCACTCGCGTCTGGCCGCAGCGGTCGATGACGAAGTAACTGCCGTCTTCGTAGCGGACTTCGCAGTGGATGGACTGCACGCGGCCGGACCGGTCATGCAGGATCCAGTCCGCCCCGTGAGCGCCGATCGTGCCGCCGGCGGTGTCAAACATGCACCGGGGCTGGCTGCCCTTTTGCAGGGCTTGCGGATTGTCGACCACCAGGGCAAGGCGATGATTGGAGGGTGTGGGTTTCATGTGCGCAGGGTGACTCTGACGGGCGGCGGGAGGGTCGTGGCCGGCTGTTCAAGAAAGCTGGTCCAGCCCAATTGGGTGCCGTCGGCGTGCCGAAGATTGAAGGGAGGAACTTCGTCCTGACGCAGGCCAAGTTCAAGGTCGCAGGGCACCGGGTCTCGCAGCAGGAACACGACAAGCTGGCGCAGGCGTTCGAAGTTTTCACCTGCCGGCAGGAACTCACGGAAGCGGTCCTGGCTCAGGCCCGATATCACGATGACGAAGCTGCAGTGCCGGGTACGGACGCTGTCGCCGATCTGGAAGCTTTCGCTGAGCTGGCCGTTGCGCCGGCCTAGCCGGATGCGGTCGGAGTCGTCGATGAGCGTGTGGCGCAGTTCGAAATCGCGGATCTGCACGTCCTTCAGATCAAAGCAATGCGCGATCAGCCCGGCCAGCATGGTCGGCGAGCGGCTGCGCAGGACCACGGCGCCTGCGAAGCTCAGCAGCCGGCTCCAGGCTATTGGCGTGTCGCCGCGCGTCGCGTCATGCTTCAGGCCGATCAGCGCGAAGATCCGCCGCGAGAACTGATCGTCCGCACCGCGCCGGAAGCGGATGTAGTACCGGTATTTGCGCCAGGCCTGGTGCAGTAGCGTCAGCAGGCGATGATTGAAGAAGTCCAGGAATGCCGGGCGGATGCCCACGCCTTGGCCGGCCTCGTAGGCCAGACGGTCCAGGTAATAGCTGGGCAGCGGGGAATCCGTGCCGTGCATGCCGAAGAACGTGGCCTGCACCCGGTACTGGTGCGGAACGTGATTCTCCAGCCGTTCGGCCAGGGCGACGTCGGAGGCCGGAAAGCCAAGCCCGGCGTGATTGCCGAGCAGGACGCGCTGGTGATCGGCATCGAAGCTGTCGGGCGATTCCAGATCGTCCTCGTGCAGCGCATGCAGGCGTTCCAGAAGGCAGAAGAAGTCATGCCTTTTGGCCTCGGCCAGCAATGCGTCGCTTAGATCAGGGGCTGCGTGCCGCTGCGCATGGGCCATGCGTAGTGCTCCTGATTGGTGGTGTTGATCGCTTCCAGCACGTGGAACGACGACAGGCTGGCGTACAGCGACAGGAAGTGGCTGAGCACCGTGCCGAACAGGTAGAGATCGCCCTCGCAGGAGAAGCCGTTCTGGTCCAGCTTCAAAAGGGTGCGAGTGCCCCGGATCGGCAGGCCCTTGTACATCCGGTCAATGGGCTCGCTGACTACTTCCTGCAGGCCGTCCAGGCGCTTTTGCGTGGTGCGGGCGCGCTGAATATCGTGGTGTGCCGAGAAGTCGTAGTTGCCGATGATCGCCTTCAGCGGTTCGGCCGACAGCAGCGACAGGTAAGTGGGCGAGAGGTTGGAGATCAGGCTCCAGTGCAGATCGCCATCCAGGACCGGACGGTACGGCGGCGTGGGCGTGGTCAGGTTTCTGAAGCGGACAAACGCCGGGGTGTCCCGCAACCCCTCGCGGATATCGCCCACGCCCAGCGCCAGCGGGTAATCGCGGTTGGTGCACGTCAGCGCGAGCGACACCGTCTCTTCCCGCCCGATGTAGTGGTGATCGTCTCCGCGCACGAAGGCGATGCGGTGCTCGACGCCGGAATCGACCAGGGATGACGACAGGCGCGTGCGGTAATACAGCGTGGTGCGGCCGCGTTCGTGTTCGATCTGATGGCGCAGCGATTCGAAGGGTTCGTAGGTGCGCAGCCATTCGCCGGGTTGCGCGCTGTCGCCGTTCTTCCATCCATCGACCTTGTCGATACTGAAGATTTCGTACGCATCGGCCCGCTGCCCGCCGGGCATGAGACGGTGCTCGGCAGCCTTGCCTGTCAGGCGGATGGGTTCGGCATCGTGTTCGAACAGGTTTACCGCGGGCGTGCAGTACAGCGCGATGTCGCCCTTGCGTACGCGCACGTCCGCCGGCATGGGCCGCGTGAAGTGGAACTCGATGCGCACGTTTGTCGTGGGCTGGTCCGGCCAGAATTCGAGCAGGTGCGTCAGGGAGAAAAAGTAGAAGCGCCTGGGAAAGAGGAAATATTCCTGGAGGATGCGGTAGCCATCCATGGCGTTCTTTGGGTACGGCAGCAATGCAGCGTCGGAATGGAATCCGGGAAAGCCGATCTGATTGACCGGTATGTGTCGCACCGTACCTGCGGACTCCATGCGGATCTCGCCCAGGTACTTCGCCAGCCACAGGTAGAGCGTTTGCGCGGTGTAATCGCTGCCGCTCAGATAAAAATCCAGTTTGTCGCAGCCAAAGGTGTTGGGCGGGTTCTGGCTCAGGGTGGCGAGGTCGACGCGGACAATCGACTTTTCGAGCGAATGGCCGTCATCGACGTCCGCGACGTCGAACGGGAATATCGACACGTCCTGGCAGGTGCGGAACCGGCACTGCACGCCGTCCACGGGCCGCGACTGAATGCCGGTGCCGCGCGGCACGGTCTGGCGGCCGGTGATGGAATGGTCGGTGGGTTCGAACTGCATGATGGTGGCGCTGGGCAGGGGCCGCAGATAGTTGGGCCATAGCATCTGCAGCATCGAATGCGTCAATTCAGGAAAATCGTCCTCGATCTTGAGGCGCAGCTTTGCGGTCAGGAAGGCAAAGCCTTCCATCAGGCGCTCGACGTCGGGGTCGGTCGCTTCCTCGCCAAGAAACGGCGCCAGCTGCGGGTTGTTGCGTGCGAAGACGCGCCGCAAGCGGCGCAGGTAATCCAGTTCCTCGCGGAATTTTCCCTTCAGTGGCATCCGGTCAGCCTCCCATGGCTACGTGCTAGGTCACCCTGACCTGTCGGCCTTGATGGTGAAAGAGCAGGCTGATTTCCACCTGCTCTTCCAGGTTGTTCACCGGCACCCGGCAGACCAGCCGAAAGCCGAGGTTCAGCGACGCGTCCGTCCCGGGAAGCGGCCTGACTTCGACAACGCGCGCGCGTGGCTCGTAGGCGGCCACCGCGGCGTGGATGTCCAGACAGACCTGTTGGCGCAGGTCGACGGCGCCGATGGCCGCGTCGTTCAGATCGCGCAATCCCAAACCAGGGCTGCTCTGCGAGCTGCCCTGGCGGGAATTGAGGATCCATTCCAACTGGCGCTTGATGGCGCGGATACGCTCGGCCGCCATTTCCTGGCGGGTGCGGGTGCGCCGCGGCGGAAGGTCCGGATCGAGGCGTTCGAACAGGCTTCCGCGCCCTGGGGACCGGGGCATGGCTCAGCTCCCTGTCAGTCCTTGTCCAGGCGGCCGACCAGCGACAGTTCGAAGCTGGCGCCCATGTACTTGAAGTGCGGGCGAACCGACAGTGCAACCTGATACCAGCCAGGATTGCCGGCCACGTCTTGCACGACGACCCGGGCGGCGCGCAGCGGACGGCGGCTTCGGACGTCGCTGGTGGGGCTTTCCTGGTCGGCGACATACTGGCGCAGCCAGTTGTTGAGTTCGCGCTCCAGGTCCTGACGTTCCTTCCAGCTGCCGATCTGCTCGCGCTGCAGCACTTTGATGTAGTGCGCCAGGCGATTGATGATGAACATGTAGGGCAGCTGCGTGCCCAGCATGTAGTTGGTCTGCGCGGCCAGGCCTTCGGGCGTCTTCTGGAACACCTTGGGCTTTTGCACCGAATTGGCCGAGAAGAACGCGGCGTTGTCGCTGTCCTTGCGCATAGTCAGCGGAATGAAGCCTTCGCTGGAAAGTTCGAATTCCTTGCGGTCGGAGACCAGGACTTCCGTGGGGATCTTGGCCTGCAGCTGTCCCAAGGATTCGTACAGGTGCATGGGCAGGTCTTCCACCGCGCCGCCGGACTGCGGGCCGATGATGTTCGGGCACCAGCGGAACTTGGCGAAGCTGTTAGTGACGCGGCTGCCCATCAGGAATGCGGTGTTGCCCCACAAGTAGTTGCGGTGATCGCCGTCGATGGCTTCTTCGTAGGCGAAGCTGCGCACGGGGTTTTCCAGCGGGTCGTACGGCTGGCGCAGCAGGTAGCGGGGCATGGTCAGGCCCAGGTAGCGCGAGTCTTCGGATTCACGCAGGCTGCGCCACTTGGCAAAGCGCGGGCCTTCGAAGATGTCTTTGACTTCCTTCAGGTTGGGCAGCTCTTCGAAGGATTCCAGGTTGAGCATTTCGGGTCCGGCCGCGCCAAGGAACGGTGCATGCGCCATGGCGCCGACGGAGGCCAGGTAGCCCAGCAGCTTGATGTCGGGCGCGGAGGGACCGAAGTTGTAGTTGCCGATCATGCAGCCGATCGGCTGGCCGCCGAACTGGCCGTAGCCCGCGGTGTACACATGCTTGTACAAGCCGCTGCGGGTGATGTCGGCAGCGCTTTCAAAGTCTTCCAGCAGTTCGTCCTTGGTGACCGGCACGAACACGACCTGGATGTTTTCGCGGAAGTCCGTGCGCTGCACGAAGTCGAACAAGGCGCGCCAGATGGATTCAAGCTGCTGGAATTCCGGCTGATGAAGAATGGCGTCCATCTGCTTGCTGAGCTTGCGGTCGATCGCGGCAAGCATCTGGTCCACCAGTTGCTTGTTGATCGGTTGCTCGCGGGAGTCGGACTTGAGCATCTCGGACACGAATGCGGCGACACCGCGCTCGGCGACCGCATAGCCCTCCTGGCTGGGCTCGATGCGGGTCTGGGCCATGATTTGCGCCAGCAATCCCCCTGGGGGCTGGCTGGCGGCGTGTTCCTGGATCTCGGCGGTTTGGGCTTTGGTCATCGGTGCGTCCTTGAAAACCTGAGGAGTGCGGTTGAGAAGGTGCCGGGCATCACGCCTGCGGCGCCGCCAGGAGTTGGTCGAGTTCCTGGGCCAGCTTGCCGCGTGCGCTGTCGTCACCCAGCAAGGTCTGGATCTGCTTGCGGAACGCCGGGATGTTGCCCATGGGGCCCTTCAGCGCTACGAGCGCTTCGCGCAGTTCCAGCAGGCTCTTCAGTTCGGGGACCTGGCGGGCAATCGCGTCAGGACCGAAATCCTTGATGTTCTTGAATTGGAGGTTGACGCTGAGCGTGTCGCTTTCGCTGCCTTCTTCGAGCGTGGCCGGGACGTCGACTTTGAGGCTGAGGCCGGCTTCGGCCATGACTTCGTTGAAAGTGTCCTTATTGATCTGGACAGCGGGGCGATCTTCCAGCGGCGTTTCGTCGGCATGCCCCTTGAAGTCTCCGAGCACCATCACTTTGAGCGGGAGTTCGATTTCCTCTTGCTCGTCGCCTGTGGCGGGGATATAGCGGATATTGATCCGTTCTTTTGGTGCAACTGAACCAACTTTCGATGCCATGGGTCACTCCTTTTAGATATTCAAACGACGCTAGCGCATGGAGATATGAAGCAAAAAAAAGCTGCCTATTCTGATCCGCGGCTTAAAGCTTCGAACATATGAAAAGTTCGAAAAGCTGTCGGGATTGTTCGGATTCATATGGGAAATATGCGCGGCAATAAGAAAAGAAAGTCGGCCGGCTGATATTCGAATTAGTCCGATTGATGCGCTCCTCTGGCTGTGGTTTCTTAATGCGCTCGGTTTCTGTAGCGCTTAAACCATAAATGGTGAGAAAACCCATGGCCACGAGGAATATCCGGCATGATTTCCGTTGATCTGTCTGCCTTGCTTGACCGATTGCACCCGGTGGCGCGACACGCGCTCGAGGAAGCCGGCAGTCTCTGCATCCGCCAGCACGGGGCAGAGGTCACGGTTGCCCACCTGCTCTATAAATTTCTGGAACAGCCAAAATGTGATGTGCGCTGCGTTCTGGCAAGTACGGAATTTGATCTGGATGCGTTGCGCGAGGCGTTAGCCAGCACGTTTCCGAAACTCGACGCAGGGCTGGGGCATGCATACCCCTCGTTTTCTCCCTTGCTGCTCGAATTGATGCAGGACGCCTGGCTATTAAGCTCGGTGGAATTGGAGCAAACCGAAATACGGACTGGCGCGCTGCTGCTGGCCGCGTTGCTGAATCCGGGGCGATATCTGCCGTTTCCCGCGATCCGGTTGTTCGAATCGATTAATCGCGAAACGCTGCGCAAACGTTTTCGCGAATTGCTGGCCGGTTCGTCGGAAGCGCCCGTCCTGGAAGATTCCTCGCCAGCGCAATCGGCAACGGCGGCCTCCGACAGCGCGCTCAGCAAATACGGCCAAGATTTCACGGCCCAGGCGCGCGCGGGCAAAATCGATCCGGTTTTGTGCCGGGACGCCGAGATCGATCTGATGATCGACATTCTTTCGCGCCGCCGCAAAAACAATCCGATCGTGGTGGGCGAAGCAGGGGTCGGAAAAAGCGCCGTGGTCGAGGGCCTGGCAAGGCGCATTGTCGAGCAGCGCGTTCCTGCGCCGCTGCGCGACGTGACGTTGTGGGGGCTGGATCTAGGCGCCCTCCAAGCCGGCGCCTCTGTCAAAGGCGAGTTCGAAAAGCGCTTGAAGGCGGTCATCGACGAGGTCAAGCATGCGTCCAAGCCCATCATCCTGTTTATCGACGAGGCGCACACGCTGATCGGGGCCGGTAACGCGGCAGGCGGCAGCGATGCGGCGAATCTCCTGAAGCCCGCTCTCGCGCGCGGAGAACTGCGCACGATCGCCGCCACGACCTGGTCCGAATACAAAAAATACTTCGAAAAGGATCCTGCGCTCACGCGGCGTTTTCAACTGGTGAAACTGGACGCGCCCAGCGTGGAGCAGGCCGTGCATATCCTGCGCGGCCTGCGTGGCATTTATGAGGACGCGCATCAGGTCTATATCGCCGACGATGCGCTAAAGGCTGCTGCGGCGTTGTCGGCACGTTATCTCTCGGGCCGCCAGTTGCCGGACAAGGCGATCGACGTGCTCGACACCGCCTGCGCGCGCGTCGCGACGGCGTTAGCCGAGTCACCGCGACGCCTCGCTTCACTGGAAAACGAATTGCGGCAGGTGGATGCCGAGGCCGACCAGCTCTGGCGGGATGCCCGCGCCGGACGAAAGCCGGATACCGGCAGGCTGGCCGCGCTGGATGTCGCGCGGCAGCAGATTCAGGACTCCATCGAACAGTTGCAGGCCGCGTGGCAGTGGCAGAAGACGCTGATTGACGAGATCATTTCCCTGCGCGCGGGCGAGCTCCAGGAAGACACGTCACAGCGGCTGGAAGCGCTGGTCGCGCAATTGGCGGACCTTCAACGCAACGGCGCCTTGTTGCATGCAGACGTGGGCGCCGAGCAGATTGCTCAGGTGATTGCGGACTGGACCGGAATTCCCGCCGCCACAATCAACAGCGACCAGTTCCACCGCCTGGACAAGCTGCCCGAGACGCTACGTCAACGCGTCAAGGGGCAGAACGCCGCCATCGACACGGTGCACCGGCGCCTGTTGACCGCCATGGCCGATCTGCGGCGCCCCGGGACGCCAATGGGTGCCTTCCTGCTGGTGGGGCCGAGCGGGGTGGGGAAAACAGAAACTGGCTTGGCCGTCGCCGACGCGTTGTTTGGTGGCGAGCAGTTCCTGACCACCATCAACATGTCGGAGTATCAAGAGAAGCACACCGTGTCGCGCCTGTTGGGGGCCCCGCCGGGATACGTTGGTTACGGCGAAGGCGGTGTACTGACCGAGGCCATCCGTAAGCGGCCCTATTCGGTGGTGCTGCTGGATGAAGTCGAGAAAGCGCACCCGGAGGTGCTCAACATCTTCTATCAGGCCTTCGACAAAGGCGAGCTTGCCGACGGCGAAGGCCGTCGCATCGACTGCCAGAACGTGCTGTTCTTCCTGACCTCGAACCTGGGCTTCGATCAGGACGGCGGCCCGCTTGCCGACCTCGACGCCGAGGCGCTGCGCGAACACCTTGCAAGATTCTTCAAGCCGGCACTGTTGGCGCGCATGCAGGTCGTGCCATTTTGCTATCTGGACGAGGCCACGCTTGCCGAGATCGTCGAAAGCCGCCTGCAACGCATCGAAAGACAGTTCAGCGACCGCTACAGCGCGCAATTGACGATCGAGACATCAGCACGGGATGAATTGCGCGCGCGTTGCCTGCGTCACCAGAATGGCGCACGGCTGCTGGATGCCAGCATCGACGGCGACATGCTGCCGCCGTTGTCGCTGGCCGTGCTGAAGTGCCTGGCCAGCGGGCAGCGCTTCCGCCGTTCCGCAATCAGCTGGAATGGTGCGGCCTTCGACGCCGTGGTGGAGTAAGCGCAATGTCCTTGAGTGCTCAAGGTGCCGCCGCGCTCGCCCGGACATTGGTCCAGGCCAGCGGCATTGCGTCCCTGGCCGACCGGTTCCTTAAAGCCGTTTGTTCGGCGCCGGGGATACGTTACGGAGTCTGCTACTGGCGCGAGGCGGCCGGCGACACCATCCGGCCGATCGCCAGTCATGGCGTCGCGCTGGACCTGTTGCCGGCATACTCCTTGCTCGATCTCGACAACCCCATCACCCACTGCCTGACCACCGCTCAGGCCCGTCATGTCGCGCGTCTGGACAGCATGTTCGGCGTCGCGGGCGGCTATGAGGAACTCCGCGAGCGGCTCGCTGCCGCAGAGGCATGGCTGGTGGTGCCGCTGCTGGATGCGCGTCAGAAGGCTGTGGCGGTGTTGTTCCTGGCGGGAACGGCGTCCGGGCTCAGGTCCTGGACGGCGGACCCCGCGTGGCAGGAACTGTGCAGGTTGTATGACGCCGTCTTGAATGGTCTGCTCGATCGGCTAGGTTCGGTCGAGCTGACGCAGACGCGCCAGACCATGCACCACCAGCAGTCCGAGACGCGCGGACGCCGGCGTCTGCTGTCAACCGGCTTTGTCGGCACCGGACAGATTGCGCGGCGGCTGCGCGAAGACATGCTGCGTTTCGCCGACTCTTCCTTGTCGTTGCTGGTCACCGGAGAAACGGGCTCGGGCAAGGACCATGCCGCCTGGCTGATCCACCAGGCATCCGCGCGCAAGGGCAAGTTCGTGCCGGTGAACTGCGCGGCCATCCCGAAGGACCTGATTGAAGCGGAACTCTTCGGCGCAACCCGAGGCGCCTACACCGGGGCCACGCAGGCGCGGACGGGGCTGGTCGCGGAAGCCGATGGCGGCACGTTGTTTCTGGACGAAATCGGGGATATGCCTTTGAGCCTGCAGGGCGCGCTGTTGCGCCTGCTCAACGAAAAGAAGTACCGGCCGGTGGGCGCAACGCGAGAGCTGCCGTCCAACTTTCGGTTGATCTGCGCCACCCATCGGCCTTTGCTTGAACTGGTGCGGGACGGGCGGTTCCGAGAGGACCTTTACTTCCGTGTCTGCCAACTGACGCTGCACATTGCGCCCCTGCGCGAGCGCCTTGAAGACGTTCCGGCCCTGGTGGCGCACATTCTGCTCGAGCACAACCGGGCATTTCCCGGCCGCGTCGCCGGAATTTCCGACAACGCGATTGCACAGCTCCAACGTCATCGGTTTCCCGGCAATGTCCGCGAGCTGCGCAGTCTGGTGCTCGCGGCCGCGGAGCGAACGCCGCCCGGCAAGCGCATCCAGACCAACCGGCTGATCGAGCTGACAGACGGCACGCACAAACCCGTAATCGATGACTCCGGCGAAGCCCGCCTGCAGCGCCTGTGGCGTACCGAAAGTCTGCCCGACGCGCTAGCCGCGTTCGAGCGCTTGCTGCTGGAAGACCGCTTGCGTCAGGCCGCGGGCTCCCGTCGGGTAGCCGCGCAAAGCCTGGGGATTCCCAAACGCACCTTGGCGCGCAAGTGCCTTGATATGAATCTGACTGGAGAGGAAGCAATATGAAGCCATTCGGGGCGCTCCTGCTGGTTGCCGCCGTGCTCGTGGGCGGCGACGCGGCCACGGACGCGGTGGCGGCGGGCCGTAGTTGCAGGACCATCGTGTCGGCAATCGAACGGTTGGCCTGTTTTGACGCCGAAGCGGGTACGCCGCCCGTTCCTGCTGCGGAAATGGCGACACCGTCCACCGTGGCGCCAACCGCCCAGGCATCGGCCACCGCGCCTTCCATGGTTCGGGTGCCGGACATCGTCGGGCTGGTGCAACGCAACGAATCCCGCCGCAAGGCAGATCACGCCGGCGTGCTGCTGCTGCGCGTCGGCGATGCCATACCGGGCCAGGACAAGGTCGTCATTTCGGCGCCGGCCCAGGCGGGAAGCGAGCCTCGGCCGCTGCTGGCAATCAGTTGCCTGCAGAACATTTCTCGCTTGCAGCTCATCACCGCCGAGCCGCTGGTCGTCAGCCGCGTGAGCATCCGCGTGCTGTTGGACGGGCGGCCGATTTCCGACCGCCGGCCGTGGCAGGTCGTGGAGGACGGCACGGTCACGGATGCGGGTCGCGGCCTGGTCGCGATCGAACAGCTTCGTCATCTGACCCGCGCGTCCCAGCAGATGCAGCTTGAAAGCGACCATGCCGCGTTTCACGGGCTGTCGTTCGACACCGTGGCGCTTCACGAGCTGATGGCGCAACAACGCGAGGCTTGTCATTGGTGAGCACGTTTCCCACGCTGGACCTCGACGCCATCCTGTCACCCATCTCGCCGCATCAGCCGGCGGGCGAGTTCGACGAGGAAGACAACGCCTACCAGGGTGTCGAAAGCGAAATGATGAAGCTCGGCGGGCTGCAAGAGGCGACCATCGACTGGAGCTATGTGGATTCGGCATCGCGACAGTATCTGCAGTCGCAGTGCAAGCACCTGCGCATTGCCGCGCAATTGGCGACCGCTCGCATGCGTTCAGGCGGTTGGCGCGGCTGGGCCGAGGCGGCGGGCGTGTTGGCCGGCATGACCAGCCGGTACTGGAGCACCAGCCATCCGAAGCCGGGCGCGGCCGGGTTGACGGCCAAGCGGCGCCTGATGTCCCAGCAGCTGGAGCGCCTGGGAGAGGCGCTGGCCAAACTGGACGGCAAGGGATACGCCGACGAGTTCTACAAATCTGGCCAACGGGCCTTGGACACGCTGCAGGGCTGTGCAAGCGAATCCAAGCTGGACGTGCCGACGCTGACTCGCCTGGAGGCGCAGCTACGGCTGAAGGCGGAGGCGACACGCGCGCCGGAGCTGGCCGATGCGCACATGGAGCTGTCGGCGCAACCCACCGGGATCACAGAGGCCTTCTTCACGCCTATGACCATGGCGCAGGGCAACGAGCGTGAAACGCGCCGTTCGCTGTTGGCCGTGGCCGACCTCATCAACCAGCAAGACGCCTATGACCCGACCGGCTATCTGCTGCGCCGCTTCGCCTTGTGGGCGCACCTGAGCATTGCGCCATCGACTCGAAAGGACACCATGCGGACGGAGCTGATGGCCGTTCCCGCCGAAACCGCCGAGGCCTATTGGGACGCGCTGAAAGCGAATGCGGTCGATCCGGCGCTTCTGCAGCGCGTGGAAAAAAGTATCACTTCGTCGCCGTACTGGCTGCGCGGCAGCTTTCTGGCTGCCGGTATCGCCCGCCGTCTGGAAATGCAGAACGTCGCCGAGGCGATCCGCCAGTCCACCGAGCGCTTTGTGGCCAAGCTGCCCGCGTTGGTGAAGCTGCAATTTGCTGATGGCCGCGCTTTCGTCGATGGCGAAACGCAGTCGTGGATCAGCGGGGCGGATGCGGACACCGCGAAGCTGGGCGCCGGCCATGAGTACCCGGCGTTGCGCGAGGAGCTGCGCGAGGTGTTGGAAGCCAACGGGGTGGAGTCGATGCTCAAGCGGCTGGAAGCCATCCAGAAGACGTCAGCGGATCCGCGCCATGGTTGCCATGTCATCACGATCGCCGCCGAACTGCTCGGCGCGCGGGGATTGGCGTGGCTGGCCGATGGCTTGTATGCCCGCGCCCATCAGATCATGCAAGACGCATCCGCGGCGCAATGGGAGCCCAGTCTGTTCGGCCTGCTGGGGCGCCACGTCAACGCCGCAATCGAATGCAAGAAACAGGAGCAACCCCATGTTTAAGATTTGGTCGACAGTGAAACGCTATGGCCAGCCCCTACTGAAATGGACAAAGCAGGGCATGCCAGTGGCGTTGCTGCTGATGCTGGCGCTCGCCTTGGCCGCCATCTGGTGGTTGGGGCCGATGTGGACCTGGGATGAGTACCAACCGCTGGCAAGTCTGACCGCGCGCGTGCTGGTCACGCTCGTGCTGATTGCGCTGCCCTTGCTGGTCTGGGCCATCAGGCTGCGCAAACGGAATCTCACGCTGGAAGCCGAGCGGGCACAGACGCAGAAGCAGCAAGACGATCCCTGCTTGCGCTACGTGCAGGCGCAGGAGCGGGACCTGGACAAGAGCCTGAGCGTGCTGCAGGCAAACCTGAAGGGCCGCAACGCGCTTTATCAACTTCCGTGGTACCTGGTGCTGGGACAGGAAAACGCGGGCAAAACCAGCTTCGTCAACCGGTCTAGCCAGACATTTTCGTTGACCGGTGAGGTCAAGGCGGGCAGTCAGCGCCTGCAGGACGACCCGGACCGGATCTATCGCATTGACTGGTGGATCGGCGATGACGCGGTGCTGATCGACCCGCCGGGCGAACTGATCAGCCAGCCGCGAGTGACGGCGGAAATTGAAGCGTCTGCGGCGTCCGGAAATACTGAAGCGCCAAGGCCGGGAGACGCTGCGGGACCCGCGCTCCTGCCCGAGGCGCTTCATTCCCGTCTGTGGGATAGCTTTGTGAGCTGGCTCGGGCGCAATCGCAGCCGCCGTCCGCTCAATGGTGTGGTGCTGATGGTCAGCCTGGTCACGCTGCTGAATCAGCAACCCAGCGACCGCAAGGCGCTGGCCTCGTTGCTGCGCGCGCGGCTGGCCGAACTGAGCCGCCAGCTCGGCACGCGTCCGCCGCTGTATGTCGTGCTGAGCAAATTCGACTTGCTTGAAGGATTCGAGCCGCTGTTTGCGCGGCTGTCCAAGTCCGCTCGCGAGGACATCTTTGGGTTTACGTTCACGCTGGACTCGGTGCAGCGTTACGATGCGTGGCGGGATGAACTGGGTGCGCGGTACGACGAGTTCCTGACGCGCCTGAACGAGCAGGTTTTTGATGCGTTGGCCGACGTCCGCGAATTGCGTCAACGGGAAGCCCTGTATTCGCTGGTGCGGCAGCTGACCGGCATGCGACCGCTCTTGATGGAGTTCCTGACCGATGTGCTGGGCAGCGATCGTTACATCACACCGGCGCTGCCGCGTGGCGTCTTTCTGTCCTCGGTCTATCAGCAGGGCGTGCTGACCAATGCATTCGTGGCGTCTGCCTCGCAGAACTACGATATCCGCGAGCCCGTTCCGGCCACGCATCCCAGCGGCCGTGCGATGGTTTACTTCGCCCAGCAGCTTTTTCAGCGCGTCATCTATCCCGAATCCGGCCTGGCGGGCGACAACCCGCGTGTGCGTGCCGAGAAGCGGCGCGCGCTGGCCTTGCGCTTCGGAGTGGCGTCGCTGGGCAGCGCGGTGATCCTCGGCGGTTGGTATCACTACTACGCGGTGAACCGGGACAAGGCCATGAGCGTTCTGGAGCGCAGCCGCGCTTATAGCGCCCACGCCATCGACGGCAAGCTGGACACGACGGGCCGCAATCTGCTTCAGCCGCTGGATCAGATCAGCAGCGCGGTGGCAGTGTATGGCGATTACCGGGAAGCGTGGCCGCTTGTGGCGGACATGGGTCTGTATCAGGGATGGCAGATTGGTCCGAAGGTCGATCAGGCCTATTTGACGCTGCTGTCCCAGCGATTCCTGCCTGCGCTGGCCAATGGGGTGATGGAGCACCTCGACGGCACTTCGATCGACAGCGACGCGCAGCTCGAGGCGTTGCGCGTTTACCGCATGATTGAGGATCGTCCGAACCGCCGGCCGCCGGTAGTGGAGCGTTGGATGGGGCGGCAGTGGGCACAGGCTTTCCCCGGCGAGGACAAGGTGCAGCGTGCGTTGATGCGGCATCTGGACTACGCGATGAGGTATGCCGACACGCTGCTGCCGCAGTTTCAGCAGCGCGTGTCCGTCGTGCAGCGCGACCTGCGGCAGATTCCGTTGCCGCAGCGCGTGTACATGACGATGCGCCGTCAGGCGGGCGAATTTCTCAGGGCGCCGCTGGATCTGCGCAATGAAATCGGCCCGGCCTTTGATGTGGTCTACCAGCCGGCGGCTGCGGCCAAGGCAGAAACGGGACAGCCCGCTTCCGATGGCCGTATCGACGCGCTGTTGACGGCCAAGGGATTTCACAATTACTTCGCGCCGCACAGCCAGGA
The DNA here is from genome assembly GCF_040775605.1 of Achromobacter animicus. Lineage (NCBI taxonomy): Bacteria > Pseudomonadati > Pseudomonadota > Betaproteobacteria > Burkholderiales > Alcaligenaceae > Achromobacter > Achromobacter animicus. The sequence goes on along the minus strand of NZ_JAYGJK010000001.1, from coordinate 5,569,331 downwards.
TCTGACCGAACTGGCGATGATCGATCAGTGGGCGTTGGGCGAGCGGCGCAATATCGATTATTCGGAAGCCGACAAGCGCGCATTGGCCGAGCGCATCCAGGCCATCTACGGCCGTGATTACATCGACACCTGGCAGCGCAACCTCAACCAGCTTGAGGTTCGGGATTTTCATGATCTTGCCGAGGCGGTCAATGTACTGGGTACGGTGACGAGTCCTGCGGCGCCGTTGCGCCGGCTGGTGGAAACCGTGCGCGACAACAGTGAACTTGGCGCCAACACCCCGGCCGTCACGGGTGCGCTCGACGGGAAGGGCGCACTGGTTGCGCAGGCTTCTGGCGTGGCGGAAAAGGTGGCAGCTGGCAAGGACGAAACCGGCGCGATATTCGGGATTGCGCGGGCGTTTGCGCCGATGAGCCAACTGTTGCAGGCGAAGGGCGATCGGGCGTCGTACCTGGACGAAACTCTGGTGGCGATCGGTAGCGTGCAAGACAAGGTGCGCACGGTGCACGACAGCCCGGACCGCGGCAAGACGGCGCTAGACGTGGTGCTGGAGCGCTTCGGGCTGAAAGGGCCGGATCCGATCAGCAATCTGCAGCGCATTGCTGCGGGTCTGCCCGAACCGCTGAACCGTCAGGTGGGCAAGTTGGCCGACGAGTCGTCGCGGGTGATTCTGGTGGAGGCATTGCGCGAGCTTGAGCGTCGTTGGGACATCGACGTGTATCGCTTTTATCGCGAGCGGTTGGCGAATCGTTATCCGTTCAATCCGACGAGCCGCGAGGAAGTGGCGTTGGACGATTTCACGGCGCTTTTCGGCCCGCAGGGGCGTTTGCAGCAGTTTCGCGAGAAGTACCTGAATCTGTTCATCGAGGACAACCTTGAGGCGTTGTACTCGGAGCGGTTGGGCGGGTATCTGGTGCGCAATGACGTGCTGACGCAGCTTGAAGCGGCCGAGAAGATCCGGGACGCGTTCTTCAATAGCCGCGGCACGTTGGGTGTGCATTTTCATGTGGAGCCGTTGGGAATGGCGCCGAGCAAGCGCAGCAGCTCGCTTAGCGTGGAAGGGCAGTTGGTGACTTACAACCACGGTCCGACGACCAGTACGGCGTTGATCTGGCCGAACACGCTGGCGTCCAGCAATGAAAGCCGCATGACGTTGGTGCATGCGGGGGGCAGCAGCAGCGGACTGGCTTATCGCGGTCCGTGGTCGCTATATCGGCTGCTCAGTCAGGCCCGCCTGAACGGTGCGACGAGCTCGAGCGTCGATATCAGCTTTGCTGCGCCGGACGGCGGTATGCGCTATCGCATCAGTACGGAGAAGGCGAACAATCCGTTCACGCAGCCGTTGTTCAAGGGGTTTGCCTTGCCGAAGACGCTTCTAGAGGATGGCGTGCGCGGTAACGATGCAGGAGGGCAGAGTGCGGGGGGCAAGGCTGGCGGGAAGCAGGCTGCCTCGCCGGGTGGCATGCCTGCGCGGGTGGCTCGGCAGGTGGGGTTGCCGGTAGGCGGGGTCCGGTGAGGGAGGCGTGGCAACGTGATCGCGCTGCCACGCCTGGATGGATCATTCGACCAGCCAGCCGGCCTCGCCTTCAATCAGCGTGCCGCCATGGCTGGTTTTGTCACCTTGGCGCGCAACGGGTTGTCCTTCGATGATGGTGCCGGGCGAGCCGGTCTGAATGATTGCGCCGCAACTGATGCGGTCGCCGATGCGGGCGACGGCGCGGCCGTTGACGATGGCTTCGCTTGCGCCGGTGACGACGGTGCCGGTGCCGTGAGTGGGGCAGCTATGGCGATGACCTACAAGAACGATGGGTTTCATGATTGGCTTCCTGACGTTTGGGGCTGTTGATTAGCCCCGTGTCGATCAAGGTCGGATCAGAACGGACAAGGCCGGCGCGTGATGCGCCGGCCTTGTTATTTAAGAAGCCTGGGATCAGGCTTCTTGCGGCTTGCGCCAGTCGTCGGAGGCTTCGGTGCCGGCGATGGCGTGGGTCCAGGTGATCTTGCGGTAGGCCATGGCGACCTTGACGAGCTGGGTGTACTCGGCCTTGGTGGGATCCTGGGCGTGCGGGAGCACGGTGTTGATGTTGACGATGGTGGCGTCTTCGAGCTTGGTGGTGAAGAAGTGCTCTTGCTTGCCTTCGGTGGAGGTGCGGTACCACTTGACTTCGACTTCGGGCAGCATTTCGCCCGAGGCGAGGGCTTGGTACATGAGGGGGGTGGCCTTGTTGAGGGGCGCGGTGAAGACGAAGGGCTTGTGGACGCGCTGGCCGGAAGGCTGGCCGCTTTGCGGGTCGGTGGGGGTGGCGATCAGGTGTTCGATTTCCTGGACCAGGATCTGGTCTTCATGACCTTCCTGGTAGACGTTGCCGACGGAGTCGGCGGTGAAGGCGCCTTGCGTGATGTTGCCCTGGGTCTTGCCCTGGATGCTGATGTAGGCGGGAGTCGGCATTTGCTGTTTCCTGGTTTGGTTTCTTTTGCGTGATGGCCTTATTGGCCGGTGTGTCATCGGGGATGACATCCGATTAATTGCAAAGTCCGTGCCAGGGTTTGTTTGAATGCTGGTTTTCTCTTTTTTTTCAATAGCTTGTGGGGTGGCGTTTTTGATGTTGGCTGATTACGGATTGCTCGAAAAACGGGAAAGTGGTTTTTTCTGCGGGGATTCGGGTCAGTTGTGGCTCGGTGCTTTGGTAAGTCTTTAAAAACAAAGCGGAAAAATTCGGGTCGGGAATGGCTCGGGTGGGTCGGATTTGGCTCGGTCTGTTTTTTTGGCTGACTCTCAGAAGCTGGTCGATCCGGGGGGCTGGCGTTTGGGCGGAGTGGGTTCTTTTGACGCCCGGCGTGGCGGCGGCCTGGGTGCGCGGGGCTACGATTGCGGTCCGGAGCCTTCGCTCCGGACTGCCCCTGCCTCAACCTCGTCCGCCTTCGGCTCCCTTCGGTTTCCGTCGGGCGCATCTACACGCCCCGCGCACCCAGGCCGCCGCCACGCCGGGCTGCGGTGGCTTGCACTTGGTGGCCGCTGGGGCGGGTGGGGTTCTTTAGGTTCTTGCGGGCGCTCCGGGTGGGATGGAGCGGTTTGCGGGGCCCGCCCCACTGCGGCCGCGCGGGCGGCCTGGTGGGGATTACGCGGTGTCTTGCGTCGGGGCGATGGCGCTGCGCGCTGGCGTGCGGGTGGTTTTTTTGCGGTGCCGTGTCGGTTGGCGACGGCTCGGTGATGGCTTGGTGATGGCTAGGTGTCTGACACCCATGGGGCTTAACCGTAACGAGTGCAAGCCGGTTTACGCGGGGTGTCTGACACCGTGTTAGAAACGCCTCGCGTGTCAGACACCAAACTGGTTTGCGTTACTTCGTCGCCACCTTTTCCGGCGGGACCGGATTATCCCAGCCGCCGCCGATGGCGCGAATCAATGCCACCGTCGACCGGGCCTGTTCGGCAGTCAGTTGCACCGACGCGCGTTGCTGCAAGAGCACGCTGCGGTCGGCTTCAATCACGTCCAGATAGCTGATCGAGCCTTCGCGGTACTGCGTGTGCGAGAGTTTCGCGGCGCGGGCAGCCGCTTCCACCGCCTCGTTCTGGGCCTTGGTCTGGTCCGCGAGGATGCGCAGGTTCGCGAGGTTGTCTTCCACTTCGCGGAACGCGTTCAGGACGGTCTGGCGGTAGACGGCGACGTCTTCTTCGTAGACGGCGCGGGCGCGGTCCAGGCCGGCTTGGCGGCGGCCGCCGTCGAAGATGGGCATGGACAGGGCGGCGCCGACGAGCGGGCCCAGCAGGAACGTGCGGCTGGACCATTGGAAGAGGTTGCCCAGTTCCGAGGACTCGTAGCCGAAGGCGCCGGTGATATCCAGGCGGGGGAAGAACGCGGACTTGGCGGCGCCGACGCGGGCGTTGGCGGCGGCCATGGCGCGTTCGGCGGCGGCGATGTCGGGGCGGCGTTCGAGCAGCGTGGAGGGCAGGCCGGCGGGGATGGTCAGCGCGATCTTTTCGATGGGCTGGGGCGGCATGGTGAATTCGGATGGGGCGCGGCCCAGCAGGACGGCCAGCGCGTGTTCGGCGGTGGCGCGGCGGCGGTCGATGCCCAGGGCCTCGGATTGCGCGGAGGCGAGTTCGGCCTTGGCGCGTGCCAGGTCCAGTTCACTGATGTCGCCGGCGTCGTAGCGGCGCTGGATGAGTTGAAGGGTGTCGGTGCGCAGTTTGACGGTCTGATGGTAAATGCGCGATTCGGCGTCCTGTTCACGGACCAGGAAGTAGGTGGTGGCGACGTCGGCTTGCAGGGCGAGCAGGACGGAGCGGTAGAGCGCTTCGCTTTGCTGGGCGTCGGCGGTGGCGGCGTCCACTGTCGATGCGACGCGGCCGAAGAGGTCGGCCTCGTACGACACCGTGCCTTGCGCGCGCCAGGTGGTGACGGGGGAAGTCGACGTGCCGTCGGGCAGGCCTTGCGAGACTGCCGAGGGGCGTTGGCGGTTGGGGCCAAAGCCGGCGTCCAGGCTGGGGAAGAAGCCGGAGCGCGCTTCGCGTTGCAGGGCGCGGGCCTGGGTGAGGCGGGCGGCGGCGGCCTGCAGGTCCTGGTTGGCGCGCTGGGCTTCTTCTTCAAGCTGGTTCAGGCCTTCGTCGTTGAAGACCTTCCACCAGGCGCCGCGCAGGGCGTCCTCAGAAGGTTCGGCGGGCTTCCAGGTGCCGGCTTCGGACGCGGGCAGGGCGGCTTCCTTGAAGGCGGCGGGCGTGTCGGCCGTGGGGCGCTGGTAGGTGGGACCCACCGCGCAACCGGCCAGCACGAGCAGCATGGCGAGCAGGGCGGATCCTCGGGTCAGTCTTTTGATCATGATGACGTTTCTCTTTGGCGCGCGTCCCGTGCGAATTCGGACGGGACGCGCTGGCTTCTCTTTTTTCTGTCGGCTTACGCGTGGTGTTGCGGCGCGGGCGGCGCGTTGGGGTCGATGTGCGGCACGCAGACGGGCGCTTCGTGCGGCGCGGCGGAGTGCAGCTTCTTGCCGCCGAGCGAGCGGAGCAGGACGTAGAACACCGGCGTGAGGAACAGGCCGAACAGGGTCACGCCGAGCATGCCGAAGAAGACGGCGACACCCATGGCGTGGCGCATTTCGGAACCGGCGCCAGAGGACAGCACCAGCGGCACCACGCCCATGATGAACGCGATGGACGTCATCAGGATGGGACGCAGGCGCAGGCGGCTGGCTTCGATGGCGGCTTCGAGCGGCGTGCGGCCGTTCATTTCGAGCTCCCGGGCGAACTCGACGATCAGGATCGCGTTCTTCGCGGACAGCCCCACCAGCACCATCAGGCCGATCTGCGTGAAGATGTTGTTGTCGTTGCCGGTGAGGTAGACGCCGGTCAGCGCGGCCAGGATGCTCATCGGCACGATGAGGATCACGGCGAGCGGCAGGGTCAGGCTTTCGTACAACGCGGCCAGCACCAGGAAGACCAGCAGGACGCTGATGGGGAAGACCCACAGGCCGGCGTTGCCAGCGAGGATCTGCTGGTACGTGAGGTCGGTCCATTCGAACTTGACGCCACGCGGCAGGGTTTCGGCGGCGACGCGCTCGGCGGCGGCTTGCGCCTGGTCGGACGAGTAGCCGGGCGCGGGGCCGCCGTTGATGTCGGCGGCGGTGTAGCCGTTGTAGCGCACGACCATTTCGGGGCCGAAGGTCTGCTTGACGGTGACCAGCGAGGACAGCGGGACCATGTCGCCGGCGGCGTTGCGGGTCTTGAGCTGCAGGATGTCGTCGGCGTGGGCGCGGAAGGGCGCATCAGCCTGGGCGCGAACCTGGAAGACGCGGCCGAACCGGTTGAAGTCGTTGACGTACATGGAGCCCAGATAGATCTGCATGGTGTCGAAGACTTCGGTCACCGGCACGCCAAGCTGCTTGGCCTTGACGCGGTCCAGGTCGACATCGAGCTGCGGGACGTTGATCTCGTAGCTGGAGAACGTGGGACCGAGTTCCGGCGTCTGGCGTGCCTTTTCCAGGAAGGCCTGCTTGGCCTTGTCCAGTTCGGCGTAGCCGAGGGCCGAGCGGTCTTCGAGTTGCAGCTTGAAGCCGCCGAGCGTGCCCAGGCCCATGACGGGCGGGGGCGGGAACACGGCGATGAACGAGTCCTGGATGGCTGCGAACTTCTGGTTCAGGGACGCAGCGATGGCGTTGCCCGAGAGCTCGGCATTGTTGCGTTCGCCAAAGGGCTTGAGCGTGACGAACACGATGCCGGCGCTGGAGCTGTTGGTGAAGCCGTTGATGGACAGGCCGGGGAAGGCGATGGCCGACTGCACACCGGGTTCCTTCAGAGCGATGTCGCTCATGCGGCGGATCACGTCTTCGGTGCGGTCCAGCGAGGCGCCGTTGGGCAGCTGCGTGAAGCCGATCAGGTACTGCTTGTCCTGCGCGGGCACGAAGCCGCCAGGCACGAGGTACGACACGCCGATGGTCGCGGCGACCAGTACGGCGTACACGCCCATCGCGCCGGCCTTGCGGCGGATGACGCTGGCCACGCCCGTGCCGTAGGACTCGGACGCGCGGCCAAACATGTTGTTGAACCAGTTGAAGAAGCGGCCGAAGACGCGGTTCATGCCGCGGGTCAGCCAGTCGGGCTTGTCGTGGTGGCTCTTAAGGAGCAGGGCCGAGAGTGCGGGCGACAGGGTCAGCGAGTTGAAGGCCGAGATCACCGTCGAGATGGCGATGGTCATGGCGAACTGCTTGTAGAACTGGCCGGTCAGGCCCGTCATGAAGGCAAGCGGCACGAACACGGCGCACAGCGTCAGCGCGATGGCGATGATGGGGCCGCTGACTTCGCGCATGGCGCGATAGGTCGCATCGCGTGGACTCAAGCCGGCCGCGATGTTGCGTTCGACGTTTTCGACGACCACGATGGCGTCGTCCACCACGATCCCGATGGCCAGCACCATGCCGAACAGCGACAGCGCGTTGATGGAGTAGCCGAACATCAGCAGCAGCGCGAACGTGCCGACGATGGACACGGGCACCGCGAGCAGCGGGATGATGGACGCGCGCCAGGTCTGCAGGAACAGAATCACCACCAGCACGACCAGCGCGATGGCTTCGAGCAGCGTGTGCACGACGGCTTCGATACTGGAGCGCACGAATTGCGTGGGGTCGTATTCGATGCGGTATTCCACGCCCGGCGGGAAGTCCTGGGCCAGCTCGGCCATCGCGGCGCGCACCTGGCTGGAGACGTCCAGCGCGTTGGCGCCGGGCGATTGCATGATGCCCATGCCGACCGCCTGCTTGTTGTTCAGGAGCGAACGCAGGCCGTATTCCTGCGCATCCAGCTCCACGCGGGCCACGTCGGACAGGTGCGTCACGGCGCCGTCTGGCGAGGTCTTCAGGATGATGTCGCGGAATTCTTCTTCGGTCTGCAGGCGGCCGCGTGCGTTCACGTTCAATTGCAGCGGCACGTCGCCCTGCGTGGGCGAGGCGCCGATCACACCGGCGGCCACCTGCACGTTCTGTTCGCGGATCGCGTTGACGACTTCGGATGCGGTCATGCCGCGCTGCGCGACCTTTTGCGGATCGAGCCACACGCGCATGGAGTAGTTGCCCGACCCCCACACCGTCACTTCGCCCACGCCCGTGATGCGCGACAGGCGGTCCTTGACGTTCAGGATGGCGTAGTTGCGCAGGTAGGTGATGTCGTAGCGGTCATTGGGCGAGATCAGGTGCACGACCAGCGTCAGCGTGGGCGAGCTCTTGGCCGTGGTCACGCCCAGACGCTGCACATCCGGCGGCAGACGCGGCAGCGCTTGCGATACGCGGTTCTGCACCAGCTGCTGCGCCTTGTCCGGGTCCACGCCCAGCTTGAAGTTGACCGTCAGCGTCAGGTTGCCGTCGCTGTTGGCCTGCGACTGCATGTACAGCATGTCTTCGACGCCGTTGATGGATTCTTCCAGCGGCGAGGCGACGGTTTCGGCAATGACCTTGGGGTTGGCGCCCGGGTACTGCGCGCGCACCACCACGGACGGCGGCACGACTTCCGGGTATTCGGAGATGGGCAGCTGGAACATGGCCAGCAGGCCTGCCAGCAGCACCAGGATCGATAGCACGCCGGCGAAGATCGGCCGGTCGATGAAGAATTTCGAGATATTCATAAACGTTCTCGTTCGACGCGTCGGCTCAGTTCTGCGCCGAGGCGGTCTTGACCGGGTTGCGCTTGGCGGCAACCATGGGGACAACGGTCGGGGTCACGGCGTCGCCGGGGCGGATGCGCTGCAGGCCGTTGACGACGATGCGTTCGCCGGCAGTCAGGCCGGCGTCGACGACGCGCAGGCCTTCCTGATTGGCGCCCAGCTTCACCTGGCGGTAGACGGCGTGGTTCTTGTCGTCCAGCACCAGCACGAAGCGCTTGTCCTGGTCGGTGCCGATGGCGCGCTCGTCGATCAGCACGGCCTCGCGGGGTTCGCTGCCGCCCAGGCGGATGCGGGCGTAGAGGCCCGGCAGCAGCGTGCCGTCGGCGTTGTCGAACTCGGCGCGCACGCGGATGGTGCCGGAGGTGGCGTCCAGGCGGTTGTCCACCGATTGCACGGCGCCGGTGCGCGAGTAGCCGTCTTCATTGGCCAGGCCCAGTTCGACCGGCACCGCGCCATTGCGGCCGTTGCGGGCGGGGTTCACGTAGCGCAGGAACGTTTGTTCGTCCACGTCGAACGATGCGTACATCTTGGACACCGACACCAGCGTGGTCAGCGGCACCGATGCGGCGCCGGCGGCGACCACGTTGCCCACGGTCACTTCGGCGCGCGACACGCGGCCGTCCACGGGGGCCTCGATACGCGTGTAGCCCAGGTTGAGCTTGGCGTAGTCCAGCGCGGCCTGGGCGCCCTGCAGGTTGGCGGCGGCTTCGCGCGCGGCGTTCTGCTTTTCCTCGAAGTCGCGGCGGGCGATGGCGTTGTCGGTCAAGAGGCGCTGGCCACGGGCCAGTTCCGAGGCCGTGTAGGCGGCGCGCGCCTTGGCGGCGGTCAGCGCCGCGGCGGCGCGGTCCACCTCGGCCGCGTAGGGGCGCGGGTCGATGGTGAAGAGCACGTCGCCCTTCTTGACGATGCTGCCGTCCTTGAAATGGACGGCGGTCAGCGTGCCGGAGACCAGGGGGCGGATGTCCACGCGGTCGATGGCTTCCAGGCGGCCGGAATAGCGCTGCCAGTCGACGATCGTCTTGTTGAGGACTTCGGCCACCTCGACGGGCGGCGCGGCGGGGGCGCCCTGCGCCATCGCGACATTGCCGCCCGCGGGGCCGCGGCTGAGGGCATAGCCGCCGCCCGCCGCCAGCACGGCTGCAAATACGACGAGCACAGCAATACGTTTACGCGAAACCATGGTGTTTCCTTGAGTGGTCTTTTAGAGGCGGAAGCGCGCTTGCCCGGGATGCGGGGACGACGAGTCGGCGGGTGGGATGCCAGTCCTAAGAATCCGGCGTTATATGGATATGCTGCGGTGCAGCATCGACCGGGGTCGCTTATCCAGAGGCGGCGGGCGCCTGATCAGGGCGGGTCGCTGCGGGGGCGGAATCTGAGGATTGACATGCCCTTTTCTTGCGCCGGGCGGCAAGGGCACTTCAAGATGGTTTGCATTCTGAGTGTTTTGTCCGGGCGGATAAACCTGTCTATCCCGGCAACACTGTTCGTGGAGAATGACTAATCCAGGCCGAAATCGGGTTATGCTCCGTCCACCCCGACTTATTTGCCTAAGGACACCCTTGCCATGGACCGCTTTCAGGCTATGCAGGTGTTTGTGCGCGTCGTGGACGCCAATAGCTTCACCCGGGCGGCCGACAGCCTATCGCTTCCGCGCACCACCGTCACCACCATCATTCAGAATCTGGAACGCCTTCTAGGCGTTCGCCTGTTGAACCGCACCACGCGCCGCATCGGCCTGACGCCCGACGGCGCAGGCTATTACCAGCACTGCGTGCGCATCCTGGCCGACGTGGAAGAGACCGAGGCCTGCTTCCAGGAAGCGGCCCTGCGGCTCAAGGGCCGGCTGCGCATTGATGTGCCGACCTGCATCGGCCGGTTGATCCTGATTCCCTCATTGTGTGATTTCCACGACAAATACCCCGACGTCGAGCTGGTGCTGGGCCTGGGCGACCGTCCGGTCGACATGGTCCAGGAAGCCGTGGACTGCGTGATCCGCGCCGGCGATCTCGAAGATTCCAGCCTGGTCGCCCGCCGCATCGGCACGCTGCAGACCGTGACCTGCGCGTCGCCGACCTACGTGGCGCGCCACGGCATGCCGCAGACGATCGAATCGTTGCGCGACCACCACGCGGTGCATTATTTCTCCAGCCGCACCGGCCGCAACTGTGCCTGGGACTTCAAGGTGGACGGCAAGCACCAGGAAGTGGACATGAAGGGCACGGTGGCCGTGAACGAAGCGGGCGCCTACCTGGATTGCGGGTTGAAGGGTTTTGGCCTGATCCAGACCGCGCGCTACATGGCGCTGCCGTATCTGCAATCGGGTGAGCTGATCGAGATCCTGCCGCAGTGGAAGCCCAGCTCCACGGCAATTTCGGTGCTGTATCCGCAGAGCCGGCAGTTGTCGCCCAAGGTGCGGGCCTTCACCGACTGGGTGGCCGAGCTGTTCGCCGGGTGTCCGCTGCTCAGCGGCCGCGACGAGACCGATCCGGCCGCCGCGTCCTGCGCGGTGTACCAGCGCAATCAGGGACAGACCACTCCGGCGCAACCGCCCGTGCCCGCTATCCCCGCGCTGGCCGACATGGCCCCGCGTCGCCGCACCGCCCGCGAGGAAGCTGCGGAATACGTGCTGTAAATCCGCGTAGGCTGGACGACGACATGGCGGGCCCTCGGGTCCGCCATCTGCGTTAAGCACGGGAAACCCCGTAGTAAATACAGCCCTTACGTCCCTCGTATTGCATGAAACGTCTGTATAGTCCGACAGTCAAAGCCTACAACGCCCTTACAGTCGATCCGCTATGCAGCCTGTTCTACCCGCCTACCTGATCGCCCGTTGGCTGTTGCTGCTTGTGCTGTTGGCGGGGGTTTACTTTCTTAGCGGATTCCTGGTTCCGGCCCTGGCGGCGCTGATCATCGGCCTGGCCAGCTGGCCCCTGTACCAACGCCTCGTCGTCCGTTGCGGCGGCCGCACGGCGGTTGCCGCGTCGCTGGCGCTGCTGGTCGTCGTCGTGGTGCTGATCGTCCCGCTGTCGCTGGCCCTGTCCTATGCCATCAAGGAAGCCAGCGCTTTCGTCGCCTGGGCCATCGCGGCCAACCGCCACGGCGTGGACGTGCCCGCGTGGATTTCGTCCCTGCCGGTGGTGGGCGATCGCCTGGGACAGTACTGGCAATCCTATATCGGCCAGCCTCACGCGCTGGGCGCGCTGGTCGAAGCCGTCAGCGGCGAACACCTGGGCAACATCTACCGCATGGCGCTGGCCGCCACCGGTAACGTGTTCCAGTTGCTGCTGACCGTTCTCTTCATGCTGATCACGCTGTTCTTCGTCTACAAGGACGGCATCCGCATGGTCGCGCAGCTGGACGTGCTGGGCGAGCGCATTCTGCCCGCCCGCTGGCAGCGCTTTTCGCGCGTGGTCCCGGCCACCATCAATTCCACCGTCACCGGCATGGGCCTGATCGCGCTGGGCGAAGGCGTGGTGCTGGGCATCGCCTATTGGGTCGCGGGTGTGCCGTCGCCCGTGCTGCTGGGGGTGGTTACCGGCTTCATGGCGCTGATTCCCGGTGGCGCGCCGTTGTCGTTCACGCTGGTGTCCCTGTATCTGGTGGGCTCGGGCCATGTGGTCGCAGGCATTGCGCTGATGGTCTGGGGCAGCGTCGAACTCTTCATCGTCGATAAGACGCTGCGCCCGCGCCTGGTGGGCGGTCCCGTCAAGCTGCCGTTCCTGCCGACCTTCTTCGGGCTGGTGGGCGGGGTGAAGACCATGGGCATCGTGGGATTGTTCGTGGGTCCGGTGCTGATGGCGCTGCTGGTGGCCGTCTGGCGCGAATGGGTGCACCACGAGGTCCAGGAGCGCGACGCCGCCCGGCTGACGCCGCCGCCGGTCCGCCCCGAGAAGACGCCAGCGGGCTGAGGACGCGGGAGCCGCCCGGCGGCCTTGCCATTTGGTAATCTAGCCATCCCGCGTGACCGGCGCCTTGCCCGGTGCGCGCCTGCCCGCCCGCAGACGCGCCGCCTACGCCGCGGGCTGTGAGGATCAAGATGTCCGGGTTATTGCCTGATGATCAGATAGCCGTCCTGCGCGAGCAGGGCTTCGTGGTGGCGCGCCAGTTCGCCAACCCGGAGCAGGTTGCCGCGCTGCGTGCGCTGGCTGAACGCCATTTGCGCGATCACGTCGCACCCATCGAATACGAAGCCGACCTGCGCTATCCCGGCGCGCCGCAATCGCGCAGCGCTGAGGGCGGCCTGACCGTGCGCCGCCTGCTCAACGCCTACGCGCGCGACCCCCTGTTTGCCCAATGGGCCACCGATCCGCGCATCGGCCAGTGGCTGAAGCGCTATTTCAACGAGACGCCGGTGCTGTCCACCGTGCACCACAACTGTGTGATGACCAAGCACCCGGCGTACGGCAGCCTGACGGGCTGGCATCAGGACATCCGCTATTGGTCGTTCTCGGATACGGATCTGGTGTCCTGTTGGCTGGCCCTGGGGCCGGAGACGCGCGCCAATGGCGGGCTGTCGTTCATTCCGGGCTCGCACGCGGCGGCATTTACGCCGGACCAGTTCGACGACAAGAAATTTTTCCGCGAAGACGTGCCGCAGAACGCCGACTGGATCGCGCGCGCCGTCTGTCCGGAACTGCAAGCGGGCGATGTGGTGTTCTTTCACTGCCGCACCTTGCACGCCGCGCAGGGCAACAGCAGCGACCGCGTGAAGCTGTCGGTGGTCCATACCTACCACCCCGAGTCCTGCCATCCGCTGCCGGGCACGCGGTCGTCATCGCAGGCGGGCGTGCCGCTGGCGGGGGCGTGACGCCCCGGAAAGCCCGTAGACTGTGGCATCAATGATCCGCGCGCCGGCAATGTACCCATGCCGGTCCGGTCCGCAATCCCTACTTCGGAACTGAAGCAACATGCGTGAAAAAATTGTCTTCATCGGCGGCGGCAATATGGCCTCCGCCATCATCGACGGACTGATCGGCCAGGGCCGGGCGTTGACCGATTTTCTGGTGATCGAACCCTACGCGCCGACGCGCGAGGCGCTGGTCGCACGCGGCCTGCCCTGCCAGGAAAGCGTCAGTGCCGACATCGGCGACGCCGCCTTGTGTGTGCTGGCCACCAAACCGCAAGTGCTGCGCGAAGCCTGCGGCCAGGTCCGGCAGCATCTGTCGGCCGAGGCCACCGTGGTCAGCATCGCGGCGGGCGTCGAGCTGGCTGCGTTGTCGGAATGGCTGGGCGGGCACGCGCGCATCGTTCGCGCCATGCCCAACACGCCGGCCAAGGTGGGCCTGGGCATGACCGGCCTCTTCGCCACGCCGGCTTGCGAGCAGGCCCAGCGCGATCAGGTCGACGCGCTGTTCGCGGCGGTCGGCGAACGCATCTGGACCGAATCCGAAGCCATGATCGACGCCGTCACTGCGGTGACGGGCAGCGGCCCCGGTTACGTGTTCCATTTCATGGCGGCGCTGGAAAAGGGCGCCGTCGAATTGGGCTTTGCGCCCGCCGACGCGCGCCGGCTGGCTGTCGCCGCCTTCCGCGGCGCGGCGGAACTGGCCGCCAGCGAAGACGTGCCGTTGACCGAATTGCAGGAGCGCGTCACTTCCAAGGGCGGCACCACCTACGCCGCCCTGTCGCACATGCAGCAGGCGGGCGTGGCCCAGGCCATCACCGAGGCTGTGCACAAGGCGCAGCAGCGCGCCCGCGAGTTGTCCGCGGGATAAAGGCCCCGGCGCGGCAACGGGCCGTCAGCGATGACGGCCCAGCCGCCACAGCAAGACGGCTGCAATCACGATGGCCGCGACATTGAACTGCATGGCCGACGCAAACGCCTGCGCATGGCGCTCGGCCGCGCTGGCTTCCGCGTAAGCCTCCAACGCACCGCCATACAGCATGCCTGCCGCCGACACACCCAGCGCGGCGCCCACCTGCTGCAAGGTCGACACCACGCCCGCCGCCATGCCGGCCTGGCGGTCGTCGACCAGCCCCATCGCCAGGTTGACCAGCGGCGTGTTGACCGCGCCTTGCGCCGCGCCCAGCCACACCAGCGCAGGCAGCAGCGTCCACGGCGACAGGCTGGCGCCGGCGATGCCGGTGTGCATCATCAGCGCCGCCGTCGCCCCGCCGTACAACAGCGCGGCCAGCGCGATCGCGCGCGTGCCGTAGCGGGCGACCAGTCGTGGCGCGATCATCGATCCCGCCACGAATCCGACGCTGGCCGGCGCGAAGATCATGCCGGCCGTCAACGCATCCAGGCCAAAGCCCGTCTGAACCAGCAAGGCGTAGCAAAGAAACATGGCGCTGGCGGTGGAGAACACCAGCATCACGACGAGGCACCCCGCCGCAAAGCGCGGCTGCGTCAGCAAGGCCATGTCCACCAGCGGCACGCCGCCGCGCGCGGCGACCCGGCGCTGCACCCGCACGAAGGCTGCCAGCGCAACCACCGATGCCCCGGCGCAGGCGAGCGTCCAGGCGGGCCATTGCTGGGCGGGGCCTTCGATCAACGCCAGCAGCAGCAACGCCAACCCCAAGCCCACGAGCGCGGCGCCGGGCCAGTCCATCGCCGCGCCCGAGGGCTCGGCGGATTCGGGGATGTGCCGGGCGAGCCAGCAGGCCAGCAGCCCCAGCGGCAGATTGATCAGAAAGATGGCACGCCACGCCAACCCGAACAGATCCGCGTGGACGATCCAACCGCCCAGCACCTGCCCGGCGATGGCGGCCAACCCCAGCGTCATGCCCAGCAGCCCGAACGCCCGGCGACGCGCATGCCCCTCGAAGCTGACGCGGATCAGCGCATACACCTGCGGAAACAGCAGGGCCGCGGCGGCGCCCTGCAGGATGCGCGCGGCGATCAGCGTGTCCGGCGTGGGCGCCAGGCCGCACAGCGCGGACGCCACCGTAAAGCCCGCCATGCCCAGCATGAACAGCCGTCGCCTGCCATGGCGGTCGCCCAACCGGCTGCCCGCGATGAGCAGCACGCCATACGCCAGTTCATAGGCGGCGATGATGAAGTTGATCTGCGCGAAGCTGGCCGACAGCGTGGCCTGCATGCTGGGGATGGCCACGTTCACGACGAACAGGTCGAAGATCGTGATGAAGCCGCCGGATAGCAGCACCGCCAGGCCGAGCTTGCCGAGTCGTGGCGAAGCGGGGTCGGCAGGGGCAGCCGACGGCGGGGCGGGAAGGGTAGTGGTCGACATGAAAGCGTCCAAAAAGTCAGGATCGGCGCTATTCTGGGCGGACCTTTAGCCTTATACAATTTAGCTATTTATGCTATTACTCCGTGCAACCCCGTCATGACCCAACCCGCCATTTCACGCCGTCTGGACCGCACCCGGGCCGACCTGTCCGAATTCCTGCGCCTGCGCCGGGAACGGCTCACGCCCGCTGACCTGGGGCTTCCGCCCGGCCGCCGCCGCCGCACGCCGGGGTTGCGCCGCGAGGAAGTGGCGGCGCTGGCCGGCGTCGGACTGGCCTGGTACACGTGGTTTGAACAGGGGCGCAACATCAGTGTGTCGGCCACCTTTCTCGAAAACCTGGCGCGCGTGCTGCGGTTGGACGACGCCGAGCGCCGCCACCTGTATCTGCTGGCGCACCAGCGCCCGCCGGCCGAGACCGGCCGCACGTGGTGCACCGTGCCCGCGCAGGTTCGCCGCTTGATGGATGACCTGCCCGCGCGGCCCGCCTACATCCTGAACCTGCGTTGGGACGTCGTCGTGTGGAATGCCGCCGCGGACAAGGTGTTCAATTTTTCCGGGCAGGCGCCGGGACGGCGCAACCTCCTCTGGATGCTGTTCGTGGACCCCGCGATGCGTGAACGCTTTGTGGATTGGACGGCGCAGGCGCCCCGCATGCTGTCCTCGTTCCGGCGCGATTTCGCCAGCGCGACCGGCGTGTCCGATATCGCTGAACTGGTTGATGAATTGGAACGTGTGTCGCCCGAGTTCCAGTCGTGGTGGCGCGAACACGACGTGCATGGCACGTGCATGGGACTGCGCACGCTGCATGTGGATGCGTTGGGCGATATCGCGTTCGAGCATGCCACCTTGAGTGTCGATGAAAGCCGGCATTTGCGATTGGTGGTCTATGCGCCCGCGCCGGATGAACCCCGTGCCGCCGACTTCGCGCGATGGGTGCAGGCGGGTCCAGCTGTGCCGCTGGCGCCCTCGGAGTAGGATTTTTCGGGGGCGCCAGCACAAGACATTGGCAGGGGATTTGACGCGACGGACGACGCGGGTATATCGTACGAGCTATCGTAAGACATATCGTAAGAGCTATCTATGCGCCAAACGGCTTTCCGCGAACACCCGCACCATGGGCGTCCCCACCATGGCCACCACCACCCCAGTCACCGCCACCCGCGTCACGCCAGCGCGGGTGGCGACTGGTTTTCCGGTTCCCCCGACGGCCGCGGCGATGCGGACGGGTTCGGGGGCGACGGACGCGGCTTCACTCGCAGCCGCAAAGTATCCAGCGACGACCTGCAATTGATGCTGCTCGGACTGCTGGAACAGAACCCCAGCCACGGCTACGAACTCATCAAGGCATTGGGCGCGCTCAGCAACGGTTTCTATACGCCCAGCCCCGGCATGGTCTACCCCGCGCTGACGTATCTGGAAGAGCTTGGCTACGCCACCGTCGAGCAAGAGGGCGCCAAGAAGCGCTATCACCTGGCGGAACCGGGCAAGGCGCATCTGGACGCCAACCGCGACCGCCTGACGCTGATGTTCAACAAGCTCAAGCATGTCGCGCGCAAGATGGACTACATGCGCCAGGCCTGGAGCGGCCAGCCGCGCGCCACCGGCCCGGAGGGCGAGGACGCCCGCACCGGCTGGCTGCCGGAGTTCGTGGAGGCGCGCCAGGCGCTCAAACGCGCGCTTCTGGAGCGTACCGACGCCTCGCCCGCAGAACAACGACGCATCGCGGCCATCCTGGCGCGTGCGACCGACGAGATCACCGGCAAATCCGGCGCGTGATCCCGTCCCACCCTACTGGAGTTTCCATGACTCAAAGCGACCTGACCGTGGCGCGTGTGCGCCACACCCTCAAGATGCGCACGCTGACCGTGGCGCGCGTCGAGCGCATTGCCGGCCTGCTGGCGCGCGTCACCTTCACCGGCGAAGACCTGCAGGATTTCGTGTCCGCGTCATTTGATGACCACGTGAAGATCTTCTTTCCCGCCGATCCCTCGCAGCCGCCCGTGCTGCCCACGGCCGGGCCCGACGGCATCAAGTTTCCTGACGGCGTGGCGCGGCCCGCGGCGCGCGACTACACGCCGCGCCGCTTCGATACGGCGCGCCAGGAACTGGAAATCGAATTCGTGCTGCACGGCGATGGCCCTGCGTCGACGTGGGCCGAACAAGCCGCGCCTGGCCAGCAACTGGGCATCGGCGGCCCGCGCGGTTCGTTTGTGGTGCCGACGGCGTTCGACTGGCATGTGCTGATCGGCGACGAGACCGCATTGCCCGCCATCGCACGGCGGCTGGAAGAACTGACGGCCTCGGCGCAGGCGCTGGTGCTGATCGAAGTGCCGGGGGCAAACAACGAAATCCCGCTGCAAACGGCCGCGAAAGTCTCGGTGCGCTGGCTGCATCGCAACGGAACGGCGCCCGGCTACAGCACGCTGCTGCTGGAAGCGGCGCGCGAACTGGCGCTGCCGTCAGGCGATGGCTATGTGTGGGTGGCGGCGGAATCGGCCACGGCAAAAGCCGTGCGCGAAATCATGGTGGCGCAGCACGGCATCGACAAGAGCCGCATTCGCGCGGCCAGCTACTGGAAGCGCGGCGCGGTCGCCGTCCACGAATCGCACGACGATTGAGCGTCAGGACTTGCGGGCGGCCCGCGCGAGCGCCAGCAGATTCGCGGCCCGTCCACCCGGCGCGTCCCGCAAAGCCAGCCCCAGCACCGCGCGCGGCCATTCCAGCGCGAACGGCCGATACACCACGCCATCCGGCCGCAGGTGACGCAGCGACGCCGGCACGATGGCTACGCCCATGCCCGCCGCCACCAGGTTCACCGCCGACGACAACTGCGGCGCTTGTTGCCCGATGCGCGGACTCAGCCCGTGCTGCCGGCACGCCGCCATGATGTCCGCGCTGAGCCCATAGCCCGATTTGCGCGAATACAGAATGAAGGTCTCGTGCTGCAGGTCGGCTGGGGCGAGGCGCTTGCGGCGCGCCAGCGCATGACCCAGCGGCAGCGCCACCACCAGCGGCTCCTCTACCATCTGCGTGAACGCCAACCCGCCATCCAGCGCGAAAGGCGGACGCACGAACGCGGCGTCGATCGTACCGTCGCGCAACTGCGCCACCAGCGTTTCACTATCCCCCTGAGACAGCGTCATCTCGACCTCCGGATAGCGCTCGCGATATTGCCGGATCAGCTCGGTCACCACGCCATTGAAGGACGCTGATTCGGTAAACCCCAATGTCAGTTCACCGACCTCGCCGCGCGCCGCGCGCTGGGCCGTGCGCACTGCGGCGTCCGCGCGTTGCAGGATGTCCTGGGCGCACGCCAGGAATGCGCGTCCCGCGTCGTTCAGCGCCACGCCGCGGCCCATGCGGTCAAACAGCGGTGTGCCGACTTCCTGTTCAAGCTGGCGGATCTGCTGGCTGAGCGGCGGCTGCGCCATGTTCAGCAGTTCGGCCGCGCGCGTGAAATGCTGGGCTTCGGCAGTGACGACGAAATAGCGCAGATGGCGCAGTTCCATTTTGATATCCAAAAAGTACTGATGAACAATTTTCAATATATTGGACATTCTAATGGCGCGCGCCGATCATGCAGGCATCAGATCCCCGGAATGAAGGAACGCCCATCATGAATGCCAATCCATCCCTCGGCGCGCGACTGCGCCAACACCTTGCCGACAGCATCGTGGTGGCGCCCGGCGCATACGACGGCCTATCGGCCCGCCTGGTCGCCGCGGCCGGGTTTTCAGCGGTGTACGCCAGCGGCGGGGCCATTGCGCGCGCCGCCGGCTATCCGGACATCGGACTGCTCAGCTTTACCGAAGTCATGTACCGCGTGGAAAAGATCGTCGAGGCCAGCGGCCTGCCGGTGATCGCGGATGCGGACACCGGATTCGGCGGATCGGCCAATGTTGAGCGCACGGTGCGCACGATGGAACGCGCGGGCGTGGCGGCGTTCCATATCGAAGACCAGTCCTTTCCCAAGCGCTGCGGCCATCTGGACGACAAGAGCCTGGTGGACGCTGCCGAGATGGCCCGCAAGGTCCACATCGCGCGCCAGACGCTTGCCGACGCGGACACGCTGGTCATCGCGCGCACGGACGCCATTGCGGTCGAAGGCTTTGACGCCGCCATCGCGCGCGCCGAGCTGTACCTGAAGGCCGGCGCCGACATGATCTTTGTCGAGGCGCCCGAGACGCTGGCGCAGATCCGCGCCATTGCTGAGCGGTTGCCGGGCCTGAAACTCATCAACATGTTCTACGGCGGCAAGACGCCGCTGGTGCCGCTGCCGGATCTGGCCGCGATGGGCTATCGCCTGGCGATCATCCCGTCGGACCTGCAGCGCGCGGCGATCCACGCGATGCAGGCCACGCTCCAGGCCATCCGGCAGACGGGCGACAGCAGCGCGCTGGCGGATCGCCTGACCAGCTTCGCCGAGCGCGAAGAGATCGTGCAGACCCGCCGCTATCTGGCGCTGGACGCTCAGTAGGCGCGAGACGCCGCCGTGCGGTTGCAGCCGTGCGGCATGCGCAGCGGCCACAGCCGTTGGCCGGCCGCACCGTACAGCGTGCGGATGCCGCATTGCATCTTCACCTGCGCCAGCATCTGGCCGGCGGGGTCGATGATGCGCGAATCGTCTTCCGTGGACACCACCGCGCGTTGGCCCGTAAAGCCCGACAAGGCCCGGAACTCGGCTGGAATGGCGAACTGGCCCTGGCCGTTCACGTAGCCATAGCTGCGGTCTTCGCTGGCGGGCGCCAGGCCTTCGCGCATCGGACCCAGCGCGTCGAAAGCCGGTCCCGTCAGCGCACCCTTGGCATCCACCCAACGCGCCCCGCCGCCGGACAGCTGCGTCACGGCGCGTCCCTCCGAAAACGCGGACGCAAAGCCTTCGACCGTCACCCGGGTCTTGCCCGAGAGGTCGGTGTAGTCCGTCATGGTGCCGCGGTCCGCCGAGTAATGGCGGATCAGCAGGTCGGAACGCGACGGCCAGCTCCATTCGCCCTTGGGCAGGGTCGCGAGGATCTTGCCGCTGGCGTCCATCACGTGCGTGCCCGCCGCGTCCGCCGCCAGCGCGCGCGCCGGCGCGCCCTGGAACGCGGTGCCGATACGGGACGACGGCGCGATCTGCCAGGCGCCCTTCGCGTTCAGGTAACCCTGACGGTCGGCGCGGCGGATCTCCATCCAGTCACCCAGACGGACGTAGTCGGCGTCCTTCATGTCCAGCGCATCCTCGCCGTCCGGCGAGATGATCCAGCGGCGCTCGCTATTGCCCGCGCTGACCGAGCCGTCTCCAAAATCGCCCACCTGCAAGCCGCGCATGAATGCGGTCAGCGCCTTGCCCTTGGTATTGAAGACCGCGGCGGGACGTTCGTATTCGTTCTCTTGCTTGCCCGGCTGCGTCACGCGCCACAGCGTGTCGTTCACGCGTTCCGCGCCTTGATGGCTGGCCGGCAGGATCCACCGCCCCTGCAGGTCGATGACGCCAACGCGCCCCGTGCCCAGCGAAGCGACGGCCTGGCCATTCTGGAACTCGCCGATGCTGCGGAACGCCGGCGCGGCCAGCTCCTTGCCGGCGACGAAGTCATACAGGCCCCACGGCGCGCCGTCGGCCGCCGTCTTCAAATAGCGCACCACGCCCGGGGCGACGACCTGCGTATCGAAGTTCTCGGGCAGTTCGAACGTCTTGCCGGCACGGTCGATCATGCGTACCACGCCGTCGCCATACACCTGCGCGTAGCCCTGGCGGAACATACCGATGTGCTGCTGCGCGGGCAGGTCCAGCGGCTTGCCGCGTGCATCCAGCAGCACCATGCCGTCGGCCGTCTCGGCCGCATAGCGCAACTGGTCCGCCGTGAGATCGGCGCCGTCGCCGGCGTCGTCCAGCGGCGTCACGGCTGTCCACGACGGATCGGTGACCGTGCTGCCGTCGGCCAGCAGCAGTCCCACCTGGACATCATCGCAGTGGCAGTGGCTTTGACCCAGCAGGCCCAGCGGCGCGCCAGGCACGCCGGCCGGCAGTGACTGAAGCTGCTGGTCCTGAAGCGCCTTCACTATCTCGGGCTTGAGGAGCGCCTTGCCGTTCTTGTCCAGCACGTTGAGCAGCGCGCCTTGCGCGTCGGACAGCCACAGATTGCCTTCGCGCGTTTCCATGCGGCGGGCGTCCGCCAGCCACGCGGGCGCCGCGTCGCCGTGCACCCACGCGCCCGTGGGCGTCAGTACGCCCGCGGTGCGGCTGGCGCCGTCCACGAACAACACATAGCCTTCGCGTTCGTCGCCGGCCGACAGGCCCTTGCCCAGCGTCAGGGGCTGCGGGCGCCCCGGCACCAGCGCCACGAGGTTTTCTCCGGACGGGTACACGATGGTGTCGGCAAAGCGTTGGGATGTGCGGCCTTCCGCGTCCGTCAGCGTCGCAATCACCGCGCCGTCGCGGTCCAGCACCGCAAACCCCGCGCGGCGCGGCAGCGCTGCGCTGTAGAAAGCCTTGCCCACGGGGTTCATGCTTTCGTATTGCTGGTCCGCGCCGATCAGTTTGCCGTCCGCCGTCACCAGCACGGAACCGTCAGGGCCATAGCCGGTGGCCAGGTTGCCGCTGTCCTGCGCGTAGATGTCGTCCAGCACCGGTTCCACGACCCAGTTCCAGTCCTTGTCCACCACGCCGTACTTGGACTCGCCATTGGTGGCGATGTACAGGCGCTTGTCGCCCAGCGGCCGCGTGATCACGACGCCGGTCCCGCCGTAGCGCCGCTCGCCCTTGGCCGAGCGGTATTCCTCCTTGTACTGGACCGTGGCGCGCGCGGGCACGCCGTCGTACAGGCGCACCGCGCGCACCACGTCCTCGAACGGTTCGCCCGCAGGGTTGCCCTGGCGATCGATCAGCAGCGGCTTGCCGTCCAGCGTCACAACTGCCAGTCCGATCTCGACAAAGTCCTGCACCGCGTCAAAGCGGGGCGGAACGGCCATGCGGCCATTGCGGTCGATGTATCCCCACTTGCCTTGCCATCGCACCGCGGCCAGCCCGTGGCGGAAGTCGCCAACCGCCTCGAAGATCGGCTCGATCGCGACGCGGCCGTTCTGGTCGAGAAAACCCCAGGCGTGGCGGCGCAGCGAGTTGTCGCGCGGTACGCGGTCGATGTTCTCGATGGCGGACGGCAGCAGCACCGCGGCGCGGCCGTCGTGCAGGTCCCGGATGCAGCCGTTGCCGAAGGGGTTGCGCGAGGAAATGTCGTCGGCTGCCGGATAGGCCTGGTACTCCGCATCGCTCATGCAATACAGGTGCATCGACTGTATATAGCCGTTCTGCGCCTGGGCGGACAGGGATACGCCCAGCGCGGCCAGGGCGCAGGCGAGGCGGGTGGTTCGTAGCACGCGTGACGTCATGATCATTCTGCGTTGGCGTTGGCGTTGGCGGTCTCGGCGACGGGCGGTTTGACGCCGGAGGCCTCGGGGCAGGTGAGCTTCTGGGGCGGCCAGCTCTGCTGGTCCTTCGCATCCACGATCACCATCGTGTCGCACAGCACGCCGAACAGCGCGGTCGTGTTGCCCTTGGTGTCGATGTACTCGATCAGCCGATTTCGGCGGACCAGCGCGCGGCCTTCGTGGAAGTTGTCGGCCCACGTGAACGCCGGCGCAATCGCATAGCGTCCGGTCAGGTCGACGTACCCGAACAGCTTGCCGGTGCGTTCCAGGCGGCGGGCCCGCGCCAAGCCGTCCTTCAAGGGGCCAAGCTGATTGAAGTGCGCGCCCACGACGCGCTTGCCGTTTGCGTCGATGAAGCCGTACTTGTTGTCGCCATCGCTGTAAGGCACGACGCCTTCGCTGGCTTTGTCATAGTCGACGGCGTGGCGGCCCGGCAGGCGCGCGATCTCGCGTCCTCGCAGGTCCACCAGGATGCTGGACGAGCCTTCGTCGTCGTTGAATACGACGCGCTGCATCGAAGCCAGCGGCATGCCATCGCCCCATTTTTCCAGCATCGTCTTGCCGGTCTGGTCGATCACGCGGTAGCCCGCGCCGCTGTTGGCGCGCGCCAGGCCTTCGGGCTGGGTGAAAAACGGATTGAATTCTCCATAGCGCGCCGGCACCTTCATGTTGCCGCGCGCGTCGATGGCGCCTTCGCGCTCGTCGAACTTGATGTAAAGCCAGTCGCCGTACTGCTGCTTGTCTTCGGGACGGCCGTCGGACACACGAATCGCGCCGCCTTGCGCGTCGAACAACACGGCGCTCGCGTCGGCCAGTTCGCCCAGAAAGCGACCATCCTTCAGCTTCTGCGGCTTGCCTACTACCGGCTCGCTTGCCTTGCCGGTGCGCAGGTTGATGACGCGATAGGCGCGTTCGGTGTAGCCGCCGCGCTTGCGCGTGTCTTCGGGCGCTTCGGCCAGCATCATGCCGTTGCCCAGGTATTCCAGGTCGTAGGCGCCGTTGTAGCGGGCAGGCACCACCCACTGACCCTCGCGGTTGACCACGCCCCAGCGATTCTTGTCCCGCACCTTGGCCCAGTCGTCCTCGAACTCCTGGACTTCATCGAAGGCCGGCTTGAGCACGGGCGCACCCTTGCGCACGTTCCACAGGCCCATGCGGCGCTGGCGGTTTTCGTTCACCGCGCGGTATTGCAGCAGTTCGCCGTCGAGGCGCGATGCGTCTTCCAGCACGTTGGCCGGAACCGCCACCGTCTGGCCGCGGGTATCGATGAGCAGCGCATCGCCGCGCAGCATGTCCTTCGTGCGGGCCCAGGTGTAGGGGCCTTTGAAGGGACGCATTTCGCTGTACTGGGGCTCGATGGCCCACGTGCCGTCCGCGCCGATCGCGCCGACCGCGCCGGCCCGATCGGCCTTTGAACGCGCCACGATCGGCAGCGTGACGTCGTAGGTGTCGATGTTTGCCCAGTCTGGATTCGTGACGATATCGCCCGCCGCCGTCAGGATGCCAAGCGGCTGGTCATATTCGCTGGGTCGCAGGAGGGCCAGCGGCGCAGCGGCATCGGCGGCGGATTTGCGCGCATAGTGGAACTCGCTGATGTCGTAGGCGCGCAGCTTGGCGACGGTGGTTTCGTCAAGGATGCCCAGGCCGTCGGGGTTGTAGATTTGATGCAGCGTCTCGTCGTCCGCGACGGCGTTGACGCTGCTTTGCACGGCGTCGGCGGCTGCGGCTGCGGTGGCGGTGTCGCTGGCGGCGTCCATTGCCGCGTCCATGGCAGCGTCTGCGGTCGCTTCTGACGGCGTTGCGGGGGTTGGGGCTGCGTCCGCGTAGGTCGCCTCCTGCGCGGCGTCCGCGGCGTCAGCGGCGACCGGCGGATCCTGGATCGCGGCTGCGGTCTCCGCTTGCGACGCGGCCTGCACGGCTGCACCCACCGCAGCCGCCGCGGCCTCGTCTTCCGCGCTCATGTCGTCACGGGTGGCGTCCATGCCGGCGCCGGTAGCGCCTGCCGAAGAGACAGGCACGCCATACACCCACGCGCGTCCCTGATGAATCTTGACGTCGCCGTTGCGCAGGGCGAGCAGCTGCACGCTGCCTGCGGGATCGATCAGCAGCGTCATGCCGGGTTCGGCGGCAAAGCCCCAGCCGTCGCGGCGCTGCACGCCCAGATAGTCGCTCTTGAACGCGTGCAGGGTTTCAAGCTTGCTGTCCAACAGCACCGAACCGCCCTTGGCGTGCCGCGCCAGCCAGACGCCCGGCGCCAGCAACTCGACGCGTTCGTAGCGCTGTTCAGACAGCGGTTCGCCGCGTGGATCCACGAATTCCCAAGCGCGTTCGCGGTTCACAGCCAGCACGTCGCCATCGCGCAGCGGCGGGGCGAGCGAACGCAGCACCTGCGGACTGATCGCCCATGCGCCGCTTTGGTCCAGCAGTCCCCACCAGCCGCCGTAGCGCGAGTCGCGCGATTGCGCCGGCAGATAGTCGCCCGTCGGTTCGGCCAGCGCCATCACGCCGTCGGGCAGTGTGGCCGGTTTGCCGGTTGCGGTGTTGAAAAGGCGCGGCGGGGTAGGGATCTCCATCGCCGCGAGCTTTTGGCCGGGCTGGAACCCGCCAGTGCGCGTGCCCAGCGGAAAGGTCTTCACGACCTTGCCCTGGCGGTCGATCAGCACGTCCCGGCCGTCTTCCTCGGCCAGCGCCGTGCCTTCGGCATTGAAGCCGGTGGCTTCCGAAAAGCGCGGCTCGATGACCCAGCGTCCACGCTTGTCGATGTAACCCCAGCGTTCATCCTGGCTGACGGCGGCCAGCCCGTTCTGGAAGGATCGGGCGTCCGAATACGCAGGCGTAATCGACATCACGCCCTGCTTGTCGATGTAGCCCCACGCCGCGGATTCGCCATCGGCGGTGCCCACGAGCACCGCGGCCAGGCCTTCCTGGTAGGGCTGGTGGCACATGGTCCCCGCGCCTTCGCCATAGCTGCTGTAAGAGCACTGCTGCGTCCAGTCAGGCCGCGCCTGCGCGTTGCCCGGCGCCAGCAGCGTCATCCCGGCCAGCGCCACGACCAGCGCCAAGGGCTTGAAGAAGGGCGCCGCCGTCATGGTTTGCAGGCGCGGCGCAAGACCGCGGAAATGAAAGAGCCAGACCGGGCGTGCCACATGATTCGATGCCTGCCGAATGATTGGGAAGGCAGCACTGTAACCAGGGGTACCCGGGGACGGATCGGCAGATGTAACTATTGCGGACGAAGCGTTAACACCTCTGGCCCTTTGATCTGAAATGAGGCTAATTTCGGCTAATGGTTCGCAAGTCAGGCATATATAGATGTCACTTGCTGTGAAGAGACATTTTCCCTCCGAGCGCCGTCGTTTCAGGTCCGGAGGGATTGACTCTCGCCAGCACACATTCCCCCCGCGCATGCAGCGGACAAAAATTAATCGGTTGAATCGCCCGCGCGCCAGTTCTGTAATACATCCACTGCCCGCCCGGACGGGGGCGACGTTCCCTGCGAGAGGTTCGCCATGTCCACCCCCCAAAAACCGTCATTGGACGCATCCCAGCTTTGGCTGCTGGTCCTCGCCGGCGGCGTCGTCATGGGCCTTGCCCTGGGCGTGCGCCATGTGCAGGGCCTGTTTCTCCTGCCCGTTACGATGGACCGGGGCTGGAGCCGCGAGACCTTCGCCGTTGCCCTGGCCGTGCAGAACCTGACGTGGGGCATCGTGCAGCCCTTCACCGGCATGATTGCCGACCGCTATGGCTCGGCCAAGGTGATTGCCGGCGGGTTGGTGTTCTACGCGCTGGGCCTTGCCGGCATGGCGCATGCCACGACGCCCGCCCCCTTCATGTGGACGGCGGGCGTGTGCATCGGCATCGCGCTGTCCGGCACGGCATTCGCAGCCATCTACGGCGCGCTCAGCCGTCTGGTGCCGCCGGAGCGCCGGAGCTGGGCGTTGGGCGTGGCGGGAGCGGTTGGCGGCCTGGGACAGTTCACGATGGTGCCGGCGGCGCAATGGCTGATCGGCGGCTGGGGCTGGGTCGCGGCGTTGCTGGTGTTCGCGATGGTGCTGATGATCTTGCTGCCGCTGGCGGTTCCGCTGCGCGAGCCCGCGAACCGCGTGCGCGATGCGGCCGCGCCCGACGCGAACCTGTCGCTGTCTGACGCCATCCGCGAGGCCTTCACACGCCCCGGTTTCTGGCTGCTGAATCTGGGATTTCTGGCGTGCGGTTTCCAGCTGGCGTTCATCGGCACGCACCTGCCCGCCTACCTGATGGACAAGGGCCTGCGCGCGTCGGACGCGGTGGCGGCGCTGGCCATTATTGCGCTCACCAACGTCATGGGCACGTATGTCTGCGGCATCCTTGGCGCGCACCATCGGCGCAAGTATCTGCTCGCGGGCATCTACTTGGTGCGGACCGCGGCGATTGCACTCTTCGTGGTCGTGCCGCTATCCACGTGGTCGGTCTATGCGTTCGCGGCCGTCATGGGGTTTGTGTGGCTGGGCACGGTGCCGCTCACCAATGGGCTCATCTCGCAGGTGTTCGGCGTGCGCTACATCACGACGCTCTTTGGCTTCGTGTTCTTTGGCCATCAGGTCGGCTCGTTCCTGGGGGTGTGGCTGGGCGGCGTGGTGTTCGAGGCCACACGATCCTACGACCTGATCTGGCTGGGCGCGATGGCGCTGGGCGTGCTGTCGGCCGCCTTGCATTGGCCGATCGACGACCGCGAGATCCAGCGCGCGCGGCCAGCGGGCGCGGCGGGATAACCAAGCGGGGACGCGGCTACGCCAGCCGGTGCTGCGTGCCCGCGCCCATGGTGATGTGCAGCATGCGGCAAGGCTCCATGACCTTGACCGTATGCCATGCCCCTTTGGGGATGACGTAGGCGTCGCCGGCCAGCATCTTCACCACCTGGATGCCGGTGGGCCATTCCAGGTGCAGCTCGGCCGCGCCGGCCATCAGGCGCACGATCTCGTCGGCGCCGGGGTGCATCTCCCATTGCGGCCAGTCTGCGGCGAACTCGTATTCGGACACCAGCCAGCCGCGCCCGTATTGCTCGAGGTCTACCGGGGATTGGGACCAGAACTCGTCGCCGCCCGTCACGGTGGCGGCGGCGCCGGAGGCGTCCAGGTACACATAGTGCGACGTCAGGTCGATAGCCATGTTGCGGGTCCTCGGGTGTGGGGATCAGGGCAGTGTATGTCAGCGCGCAACCTGTCACATCGTTGCGTTTATCATGTCTGCCATCGGCAACAGGGAGAGCATGCGATGAGCAAGGGATTCGAAGGGGTGCGCCCCGCGTCCGAATCGTCCATCGAGATCGGGTTCTTCCACGACGGCCGGCATTGTGTCGAGCGTATCCGGGTCAAGCCCACCGCCGCCAACCTCAAGCGCGCTGCCGACCGGCGCGTTGCCATCCTGGAGGCCATAGCGCGCGGAGACTTCGACTACGACGCCGAATTCCCCAAACGCGGCGCTAAGCCATCACAGGGTCCCGCATGACGAGCAACACGCAGCTTGAAATCCACGATCTGTCGCCTGATGCCTTCAACGCCTACGGGTGGATGCTGGGCAAGCCTATGCCGGACGGCAACGGCGTTCCGTTGTACACGCACCCGGCCACCGACTTCTGGCACGAACACCAGTTCAACACCGGCGCCGGCGGCGATGCGGAACTGCTGTGGGTCAATTACCGCAGCCAATCGCTTGAGGTCGCCAGCCTTGAAAAGCATCTGCTGACGCAGCAGGCAATCGTTCCGCTGACCGGCAGCATCATCCAGATCGTGGCGCGCAGCGCCGCCGACGGCACGCCTGACCTGTCCACGCTGGCGGCCTTTCATGTGGCGCAGGGGCAGGGCGTGTGCATGCGGCCGGGCTGCTGGCACGCCACCCGCGTGGCGGGCGACGAGGTGACCTGCATGATGCTGACGCGGCGCTCCACGACGGTTGATCTGATCCAGCATCTGACCACGGACGCCAACGCCACCGAAAGCGCCATCACCGCCATTCCCGCGCGTCAGCTGGAAGTGCCTCAGGATCTGCTGCAAAGCGCCTGAGAAAGGGTCATTCCGCTTCGCTGCATTCGTACCCCAGGCGCGCGAAAAGGGGCCACTTGTTGCGGTAGCTGTCCGTCCAGCACATGCCGAAGAAGGCGGCAAACGGTGCATCGATCCGTTGCGCGGATATCCGCCCTGCCGCGTCGGCATCCCGAGGGCAGAAGGGCTGGCCCGGCGTCGGGTACAGCGCGCCGTCCCAGACCGGCTGGGCGCAATGCTCGCAAAAGTTGGACCATTCGCCGGATCGGGCCGGGCTTTCGCGGTAGAACGGCGCAATCGTGCGCAGGGTTTGCGCCACCTCGGGGGCGAGCGCCCGGGTCGACGAGATCATCGCCGGGCCGGGTATCGCCTGCCATTGCGCCGGCCCGAACAGCCAGTCCCGAAACGCCTGCGGATCCAGGCCGGGGCTGTCGGCGTCGTCTTCATCCAGCTCCAGTTCACCCTCGGTGCTTTCATGACCGGGCGGCACTGCCAGCGCCGCCACACGCGTCAGTTTGCTGCAAGCCGCGCAGGGGTGCTCGGCCTGCAGCACGAAGTACGTCGACGCGCGAATGTTGAACGCCTCTCCGTCCGGGCCGGTCATGCTGGGGTCTTGCGCTGCCATGCTGCTGTGTCTTTCCTGTTGCGTCGGCAAGGTGCGCCGATTCTTTGATATGCGGGGGAAATATGCCAGAATCCCCCGGAATTCGAGCCTGGCGCATTACACGCCGCCGTCACCGGGCGCCCGCGCCATCCCGTCATGCCGGAGCCCTGAATGCGCCACCGCCAGATTAGCACCGCATTTCGCCGCGCCACCTGCCGTCCGTTCATCGGTCTCGTTGCCGCCATCGCATTGGCGGGCGCCATGGCCGGCTGCACCTTCAGGTCACCCGACGCCGCTTCCGGCTCGCAGTGGGTCGGCATTGAAGGCGTCTCGGCGCAACAGGCGCGCACCATCGCGCGCGAATCCTACCTGTACGGCGCGCCCATGGTCGCCAGTTATCAGGCCCTGTATGCATACAGCATCGACAAGAACGGCGCGCAATACAAAGGGCCGCTGAACACCATCAACCCCATGGGCACTGCAGCCGCTGCGGCGGCCGGGCTGGATCCCGCCTATCTGTATTCGTACGCGGCCCTGGACTTGCGCGCCGAACCCGTCGTCGTCACCGTGCCTCGCGTGGAAAAGCAGCGCGACGCCTCGTTGCAGGTGATGGACCTGTATATGCACCACATCGGCGACCTGGGTTCGCGTGGCCTGGGCGGCGGCGTGTTCCTGGTGGCGGGTCCTTCCTGGAAGGGCAAGACACCCGCGGGCATCACCAAGGTGATTCGCGCCGAGACGGAGCTTGCCACGCTGGTCGCCCGCACGCAGCGCTTCAATCCCGCCGACCAGGAAAACGCCAAGCGCATCCAGTCTCGCTTCAAGGTCCAGCCTCTGTCGGCGTTCCGCAACCGTTCCGCGCCTGCGGCGCCCGCCAAGGTTGAATGGATGGCGCCCGTACCGCGCGCGCAGATGTATTCGTCGCTCGAGTTCTACGACGAGCTGGCCTTCCTGCTGCGGTTCGCGCCCGCGCACAAGTCCGAGACGATGATGCGCGAGCGCATGGCCAGCCTGGGGTTGCGGCCTGGCGATGTCTACGACACGGCGTCGTTGAACCCAGCCTTGCGGCGCGCGCTGCAAGAAGGCATGCACGACGGACAGAACGACATCGACAAGAACCGCGCGGCGCAGGGCGCCAACACCGATGCACTGTTCGGCGGCAGGGAGACACTCAAGAACAACTACCTGACGCGGGCGACCGGCGCGCAGATGGGGCTGTTTGCGTTTGGCGGCATGAGTGCGGCCAAGGCGCCATCCAAGGCGCCACCCAAAGCCCAGCCTCCAACGCGTTAGGTGCGCACCGCATGAAGCGCAACTTCAACATCCACGACCTGCGGATTTTCTATGCCGTGGTCATGACCGGCTCGACGCGGCAGGCGGCGTTGGCCATGCACCTGACGCAGCCGGCGATCAGCCACGCGATCTCGCGCCTGGAAAGCGCGACTGGCGTCCAGCTGTTCGATAGATCGCACAAGACCCTGCGTCCCACGGAGGCGGGGCAGTATCTCTACAGCGAGGCCAAGTTCGTGCTGGACGAACTGGTGCGCATCGACGAGGCCCTGCACAGCATCGAACAATTCGGCGGGCGCGGCTTGCGCATCGCTTCGTCGCCCGCGTTGGCGCTGGGTTACGCGCCCGACGCCGTGCGCCGCTATCTGGACATCAACGGTACGCGGCCGTTCTCCATTGACGTGGAATCGTCGATGCAGGTCATCAGCGCGGTGGAAACGATGCGCGCCGACTTCGGCCTTGGCGCCGTGGGCCGCGACAGCACGCGGCTGACCTTCACCCCGTTTTTGCGTGCGGACGTCATGGCGATCGCGCATCGGGAACACCCGCTGGCCGGACGCGAGACCATTTCGGTGCTGGATATTCCGCCGGACACCTACGTCAAGCCGTTGTGGTCCGACTACGTGGTGGCGCAGGGCGACATCGCCGACTCGCTGCTGCTGCGGTCCGGCATGCAGGCGCACATGTCGTTGCTGCCGGGCACGGTGCGCGCGGTCAAGGGCATCAGCCTGGTGAACGCGCTGTCCGCGTCCGATATCGTCGCGTCGTTTCCAGATCTGGTGGCAGTGCCGCTCGCCTCGCGCCAGTGGTTCGACTTCCTGCTCATCACGCGCGCCGAGTCGCGCAACAACGAGCTGACCGGGCGGCTGCTGGATGCGCTGAGGTCCACGGCGCAGGCGCGGCGGCAGGGCGTTTATGCGGAGACGATCGCGCTGCAGTAGCGGCGATCGCCACGCCGTCATTGCGCCGGCGGCTGCCACGGCAGCGATTGCAGATCGCCGTCGATGCTGATTGCCTGGCCGCTGACCATGGCCCCGAACGGACTGGCCAGAAACAACGCCATGTTGGCGATGTCCGCCGCGCGAACAAACTGCCGCAGGCTGACGCCCGACAGCTCCAGTCGGGTCTGTTCCTCCACCGACAAGCCCATGTTCTTCGCCCGGGCCGCAATCACGCGTTCGATGCGCGGTCCGGCGACCAGTCCCGGCAGCAGCGCATTGACGCGGATGTTCAGCGGACCCAGTTCCATCGCCAGCGAGCGGGTCAGCCCCACCACGCCCCATTTGGTGGCGGCATACGGCGTGCGCATGGGCAATCCCATCCGGCCCGCCACCGAACTGATGTTGATGATGCTGCCACCGCCCGCCTCGCGCAGCGCCGGCAGCGCATGCCGCACGGTGTGGAATTGCGAGGCCAGATTGATGTCCAGCGTCGCGTCCAGCTCCGCTTCCGTGATGTCGGCGATGCCCGCCGTCGGCCCCGCGATGCCGGCGTTGTTCACGAGCACGTCAAGCCCGCCCAGATGCGACAGCGCGGTCTGCATGTAGCGGTCGATCTCGTCTCGGCTGCCCACATCTGCGCGCGCCCAGGGATGGCGGCACGCGGCCAGGGCTTGTTCATCCACGTCGCACAGATGCACGCGCGCGCCGCGCTCCGCAAAGGCGTCGGCCAGCGCGGCGCCGATGCCGGACGCGCCGGCCGTGACGATGACGCGCTTTCCGGACAGGTCGACGGGCAGGGCGGTGATCGCGGCGGGCATATGCATAGGGGTTTCCGGTCGGTTCATGGTCAGGGCTTCATCAAGCGGCAGGTCGATTCCGCAGGCGACGTATACACCTGGTCGCCCGGCACCCGAGCCACCAGCTTGTAGTAATCCCACGGCGCCTTCGATTCCGCCGGCGTCTTCACCTGCATCAGGAACATGTCGTGCACCATCAACCCGTCCGCGCGAATCTTGCCGTCCTTGACGAAGAAGTCATTTACCGGATTGGCCTTCAACCACTTCATGATGGTGTCGCCGTCGGTGCTCTTGGTGGCTTCCACCGCCTTCAGATAGGTCGTTGCCGCGGAATAGTCGCCGGCCTGCAGCATGGAAGGCTTTTTCTTCATCACGGACTCGAAACGCGACGCCCATTTACGCGATGCGTCGTCCTGATCCCAGTACCACGCCGTGGTCAGGTACATGTTCTGCGCTGCTTGCAGGCCCAGCGCATGCACGTCGGTGATCAGCACCAGCAGGCCGGCAATCTTCATCTTGGGCGTCAGGCCGAACTCGTTGGCCGCCTTGACCGCATTGCTGGTGTCGCTGGCGGAATTGGCCAGGCCCAGCACCTGCGCGCCCGAGGCCTGCGCCTGCAGAATGAACGACGAGAAATCGGCCGTGTTCAACGGGTGTCGCACCCGGCCCTTGGCGTTGCCGCCGTCGTCCTGCACCACCTTCGATGCGTCCCGCTCCAGCGCATGGCCAAACGCATGGTCCACCGTGAGGAAGAACCAGTCTTTGTTGCCTTCCTTCATCATTGCGCGCGCCGTGCCGCGCGCCAGCGACACTGTGTCGTACACGTAGTGCACGGTATAGGGCGTGCACTGCGAGTTCGTCAGCTCGGACGCGCCCGCGCTCACCACGAAGAACGGCGTCTTCTTTTCCTCGGCCACCTTCGCCATCGCCAGCGCCGCCGCAGAGTTTGCGCCGGCGATCAGCATGTTCACGCCGCGCTGATCCAGCCATTCCCGGGCGCGTGAAGATGCGATATCCGCCCGGTTCTGATGGTCTGCGACCAGCACCTCCACCTTCTTGCCCGCCACGGTGCCGCCCAAGTCGGCGATCGCCATCTTGATCGCCTCGGCGCCGCCCGGTCCATCGGCATCGGCCGACAGCCCCGACATATCCGTGATGAATCCGATTCGGATGACCCCGTCATCGGCCTGGGCCGCGCTCGCCATGCCCAACAGCGCGGCCAATGCCGTCGCACGCAACGTTTTCTTCATGTCTCGTCTCCCCACTGGGTGGATGTGTGTTTTCAGAACGCGACGTTGCCGCGTCCCTTCAGTTGCAGGGTCTCGCGTGCGTCGTCGGGTGTGGCGACCTGCAGGGACAGGTTTTCCAGAATCCGCCGGATGCGGCGCACTTGGTCTGCGTTGGACTGCGCCAATTCGCCGGGGCCGTCCCACAACGAATCTTCCAGGCCCACGCGCACGTTCCCGCTCATCGTGGCCGCCATCGTTGCCAACGGTGTCTGCTTGCGACCCGCGGCCAGCACCGACCAGATGTAGTCGTCGCCAAACAACCGGTCCGCCGTGCGCTTCATCATCATGACGTCTTCCGGGTGCGTGCCGATGCCGCCGCGGATGCCGAACACAGACTGGATCAGGAACGGCGGCTTGAGCAGCTTGCGGTCCACGAAATGCGCGGCCGTGTACAGGTGGCCAATGTCGTAGCACTCGATCTCGAAGCGCGTGCCGTTGTCACCGCAAGACGTGAGGATGTGCTCGATGTCCTTGAACGTGTTGCGAAAGATCAGGTCGTTGCTGCCCTCCAGATAGGGCCGTTCCCAGGCGTGATGAAATTCCTTGAACCGCTCCAGCAGCTCATACATCCCGAAGTTCATCGACCCCATGTTCAGCGACGCGACTTCGGGCTTGAACTGCAGGGCCGGCGCCATGCGCTCGGCAATGGGCAACACTGGCGATCCACCCGTCGTGATGTTGACCACGACGTCCGACGCCTCCTTGATACGCGGCAGAAACTGCCCATACAGCACTGGATCCTGCGTAGGCTGGCCGGTGTCCGGCTGACGCGCGTGCAGATGCACGATGGCCGCGCCCGCCTCGGCGGCATCCAGCGCAGACTGCGCGATCTGATCGGGCGTGACGGGCAGATAGGGCGACATCGACGGCGTATGGACCGAACCGGTGATGGCGCAGGTGATGATGACCTTCCTGGACTTTTTCATGGGCCTCTGGCGCCGTGTGATTGCGCTGTGGATTCTTGTGGCCCCGGCTGTCTCCTCCGGGTGTAGGCCATTCTGTCGCAGGCCTTCGGGTCCTGTCACCTGAACAGAAATTATCAATTGATAGGGAATCCGGTGCTGCGGTGCAGCGTGGGGTGGCGCTTGCGCCAGGCGAAAAAAAACCGCCGCCAGGATTGCTCCTGGCGGCGGCTTTCTGAGCCAGTTGGCGGCGAGGACTTAGTCTTGGCGGCTGGTCACTTCAACCAGGTGGTAGCCGAACTGGGTCTTAACCGGGCCTTGCACTTCGCCGACCGGGGCGCTGAACACGACGGTGTCGAATTCCTTGACCATCTGGCCCGGGCCGAAGGTGCCCAGGTTGCCACCGTCGCGGCTCGACGGGCAGCTCGAGTTTTCCTTGGCGAGCTGGGCGAAGTCAGCGCCATTCTCGATGGCGGTCTTGAGTTCGTTGGCCTTCGCTTCGGTGGAAACGAGGATGTGACGGGCGGAGGCTTGTGCCATGTGGGAACTCCTTGCAGACTGATTTGGGGAGGGGAGAGTAACGCATTCGCGTGAACTCGCTACGTTGGCAATGATAAACGGGGATTGATCCGGCCCCGGATCGGGCTTGGTATGCGCATGTGACCAGTATCCGCACTTCCCCTAATACCTGCCCATATCCTTATACGATTATCGTATTTTCAACGCGCCCCTCCCGGGACGCGTCCACAGCCGAGGCAACGCGGGCTGGCAATGAGATGCACGTTTTCGGACGAGACTTCCTATGCCTGATTCAGCTTCCCGAGTACTGTTGAAAAGAGAGTCGGTCCCGCCGTTCTCGTCAGAGCCCAATCTGACGGACCGCGTCACCGAGATGCTGCTGGACGAGATTACCAGTGGCGATTACCAAGTCGGCGAGGTCCTGCCCCCAGAGCAGACCATCGCCACCCGGCTTGGCGTTTCGCGCACCGTGCTGCGCGAAGCGGTTTCCCGCCTGAAGGGCGACGGCATTGTGCAAAGCAAGCAGGGCCGCGGGCTGACCGTCATGCAGACGGCGCGGCCGTCGGTGCTGCGCATGCAGGCGGCGGACATTGGCGACGCGGATCAGGTGCTGCGCATCGTGGAATTGCGCCGCGGCTTCGAGATCGAAGCTGCCCCACTGGCGGCGGCTCGGCGGGACGAGGACGATCTGGCCGCGATGCGGCTGGCGCTGCGCAAGATGGCCGATGCGATTGCGTCCGGCGACGTGGCAGTTGGCGTGGATGCCGACATGGAGTTCCACCGGTGCGTGGCGCGCGCCACGCGCAATGAACACTATCTGAATTTCTTCGATTTCCTGGCGGTCCTGCTCAAGAAGAACCTGCGCGTGTCGCGCTCGCGGTCGGCCAAGATCGCGGGCCGCGGGGCGCAGGCGCAGAAAGAGCATGAAGCGCTGTTTGCCGCCATCGAGAAGGGCGACGTGGAACTTGCGCGGCAGTACGCGCGCACGCACGTCGACAACACGGAAGCACGTCTGCGTACAGCGGCGGCCACGGCTGAGAAGCCGTAGGCGCCCAATAAGGGCATCCTCCAAGGGGAAGTGGTGATGGGTCAGAAGACGATCGATGAGTTGGTGCGGGCCGAGGAAGGACTGGTCAGCCGGTCCATCTTCGTGGACGAAGAGATCTTTCAGCAGGAGCTGAAGCAGATCTTCTCGCGCGCGTGGCTGTTTGTGGGGCACGAAAGCCTGGTGCCCAAGCCGGACGATTACTTCGTCTCGCGCATGGGCACGGAGTCCGTGATCCTGACCCGCGACCGGCAGGGACAGATCCAGGTCATGCTCAATAGCTGTGCGCATCGCGGCATGAAGCTGTGCCGTTATGACCACGGCAACAACCGGACCTTCACCTGTCCGTACCATGGCTGGAGCTTTTCCACCGACGGCAAACTGGTGGAACGGCCCGGCGAGCTGGTCGGGGTGCCCGGCCACGCGACGCACTACAAGGGCGAGCTCGACAAGAAGCAGTGGGGCCTGAAGACGGTGGCGCAGGTGGTGAACTACAAGGGCGCCATCTGGGCAACGTGGGATCCGAACGCGCCGCCGTTCCTGGACTACATCGGCAACATGCGCCTGTACCTGGATGCGGCGCTGGATCACCGCAACGGCAGTCCGGGCGGCTCGGAGGTGATCGGCGGCGTGCAGAAGTGGCGCGTGAAGTGCAACTGGAAGTTCGCGCCCGAAAACTTCATTGGCGATCTGTACCACGACATCAGCCACCGCTCGGTGGACATCGTGGGCATCGGGCCGGGCGGCGGAAAAGGGCGGCGCGATGCGTCGGCCACGCGGTCGGCGATCTGTTTTCCGGAACTGGGCCACGGCCTGCTGGGCCGCTTGCCGTTCTACGAAGAAGGCCCCTACGCGCCGCAATACGGCCGTTACCCGGAGGTGGAAGCCTACTACCGCGAAATCCATGAGCAGCGCGAACGCACGCTGGGTTCGGCGATGCGGGTGCAGACCAGCGTTGGCACCATCTTTCCGAACATGTCGTTCCACGGACGCCAGCCGCGCACGCTGGCAGTGTTTCATCCGATCAGCTCGACCGAGATGGAAATGTGGCGCATGTATCTGGTGGACAAGGATGCGCCGGAGGCGGTCAAGGAGGCGGCTCGCCATTATTTCCTGCGCTATTCCGGACCGGGCGGCATGACGGAATCGGACGACATGGAGAACTGGACGGGCGCCACCGAGGCCAGCATGGGCGCGATGTCGCGCGAACTCTTCTTCAACTACCAGATGGGCGTGGGCCACCGGCAGGACGTTCCCGAGATTCCCGGCTGTGCGGTCAACGGCGAGTACACCGAGGAAAACGCCCGGATCTACTACCGGCGCTGGGCGCAGTTCATGAACGGCCTGTCCTGGGACCAACTGATGGCGGGCGCGGTGCGCCTTGAGGAGGCGGCATGAACGCACCCATCGAGAACGCGCCGCCCGTGGCGCAGGACGACAGCGTGGACGACATGCTGCTGTGGTGGGAAGCGCACCGCTTCCTGCACTACGAGGCCGATCTGCTGGACCACCGCGAGTTCGACAAGTGGCTCACCCTCCTGGACGAGGCCATCACGTATCGCATGCCGCTGACGCGCAACGTTCGCCGCGACGCGATGGCGCAGGAATACTCCGGCAAACAGGATGCCGCCTGGTTCGACGAAGGCATCGACACGCTGCGCCAGCGCGTCGCGCAGATCAAGACGGGCATTCACTGGGCCGAAGAGCCGGCCTCGCGTGTGTCCCATCTGGTGACCAACATCCGCGTGCTGGACGTGACGCCAGACGACGACGGCGGCGATCTGGTGCGGGTGCGGTCGCGCTTCCTGATCTACCAGAACCGCCTGCAGTCCGAAGTGAATCTGTTCGTCGGCAAGCGCGAGGACGTGCTGCGCAGGCGCGATGGACGCTTCACGATTCTGTCGCGCGAGATCCACCTGGACCAGAACGTTCTCTTATCGAAGGCGCTGACGATCTTCTTCTAGCGCGCTGATGCCGGACCCGGCCCGCCTGCCGGGATTCGATGGTTTTCCTTCCACTCGGGGCCTGACCGCCGACAGGACGCGCTCGCCCATACCTGGAGTTGCAGCATGCAAAGACGTACTGTACTGAAGGCCATTGCCGGCGCGGCCGCGATGACGGCGACGGGAATCTCGTGGGGCGCCGATGCGGCGTATCCCAGCAAGCCGATCCGCCTGATCGTGCCGTATCCGCCGGGCGGCGTCACGGACGTGGCGGGTCGCCTGGCCGGCGAGATCCTCACCCGCAAGTTCGGCCAGCCGGTGGTGGTGGAAAACCGGCCGGGCGCGAACGGCATGATCGGCAGCCAGCAGGTGGCTTCGGCGCCGCCGGACGGCTACACGCTGCTGCTCAACGGTCTGGGCGGCATGGTGCTGCCGATGGCCACCGTGACCGGACTGCCGCTGGACACGGCGCGCGCCTTCACGCCGATTGCGCAGATGGCCGAATTCATCAACGTGCTGATCGTGCGGGCGGATTCGCCGATCCGCAGCGTCGACGACCTGATCGCCACGGCGCGCAAGCGCAGCAAGGATGGCCTGAACTATGGGTCCAACGGCATCGGCTCGTCGGTGCACCTGACCACCGCATTCTTCGCGCAGCACACGGGCACCAACCTGCTGCACGTGCCGTACAAGGGGAGCGGCGAGATGCTGGTGGACGTGGTCAATGGCAATCTGGACTTCAGCTTCAGCAACCTGCCGCCGGTGATGGGCCTGATCCGCAAGGGATCGATTCGCCCGATTGCGGTGACCAGCAGCTATCGCAGCAAGCAGTTGCCGGATGTGCCGACGATGGCCGAGCAGGGCGTGGCGGACTTCGACGTGACGAGCTGGCTGGGCGTGTACGGCCCCGCCGGCATGCCGCCCGACATCGTGCAGAAGCTCAGCGCGGCTTTGCAGGAAGGCATGGCGCAACCGCAGTCGGTGGAAACCTTGACCGCCGCGGGCTTTGAGCCCAAGCCGCGAGGGGCCGACGCCTTTGCGGAGCTGAACCGGGCTGAGCTGGCGCGCTGGAAGCAGGTGGCCACCAAAGCCAGCATTTCCCTGAAATTCGGAGCCTGAGCATCATGGAAACCTCATCAGCCCCGCAGCGTGTCCACACAGCCATCATCGGCGCGGGGCATGCGGGTGTCGAATGCGCGTGGGCCTTGCGCGCCGCGGGCGTTGAAGGCGATATCGCGCTGTTCGGCGCGGAAACGCATGCTCCCTATGAACGGCCGCCGCTGTCCAAGGCCCTGCTGACCGGCTCGACCAGCGCCGAGCGCATCGCGTTGCGCGCGGGCGCCGCCTACGAGAAGTCGCGTGTGATCGTGGTGGCGGGCGATCCGGTGGCCGCCATCGATACCGCGGCGCGCACGCTGCGCACGGCGTCGGGCCGCGAGGTGGCCTATGAACACTGCGTGCTTGCCACCGGCGCCAGCGCGCGTGGCATTGCTGAGGTGGCAGGCGAGCAGGTGTTTTCGGTGCGCGGCCTGGACGACGCGCACCGGCTGCGCGAGGCGCTGCGGCCGGGCATCCGGCTGCTCGTCGTGGGCGCGGGTTATCTGGGGCTGGAGGCGGCCTGCTCGGCGCGCAAGCTGGGCGCCGAGGTGCTGGTGTTGGAGCAAGGCGGCAACGTGATGGCGGGCAAGGTGTCCGAATCCACTGCCACGCGCATCGGCGACCTGCACCGCGAAGCCGGCATCGAGATCCGCCACGGCGCGGCGGTGCGGCGCTGGGAACGCACGGCGACGGGTTGGCGCGCCCATCTGGCCAGCGGAGAGCTCATCGACGCTGAACTTGTGCTGGTGTCCATCGGCGCGGTTGCCGAGACGGCGCTTGCCGAAGCCGCAGGCCTGATCTGCCTGGACGGCGTGGTCGTGGATGAATGTTGCCGGACCTCGGCGCCCGGCGTCTACGCCATTGGCGATTGCGCAAGCGCCTTTCGCGGAGAGCTGCAGCGTTATGCCCGCATCGAAAGCGTGCAGAACGCGCTGGCGCAGGCGCGCACGGCGGCGGCAACCATTGCCGGCAAGGCCCCGCCAGCGGCGCGTCCGCCCACCTTCTGGTCCGAACAGCAGGGCCGCCGTCTGCAGATGGCCGGCCTCGTCGACCCGGCGGCGCCTTGCCGTGACGTCCTGCTGCCCACCGCCAAGGGCTGGCTGGTCGAGCGATACCAGCACGGCCGACTGGCCGCGATCGAAGCGGTCGACAGCCCCGTGGAATTCATCAAGGGCGTGCCACGCATCGGCGCGCCCGAAGCGGTTGCGGCCGCTGTGTAAACGAACCCCTGGAGACAACATGCCCGTTGCGATATTTGAATTGCCCGATGGCGCCGAACAGGTGCTGGACGTGCCCGACGACTGGTCGCTGATGGAGGCCGCGCGGCGCGATGGCCTGGAAGGCATCGTCGCCGAATGCGGTGGCGGCGCCATCTGCGGCACCTGTCACGTGCAAGTGAACGCCGAATGGCACGCGCGGCTGGAGCCGCCCGGCATGGCCGAGGAGGCGCTGCTGGAAGTCGTGCCCGAGCGCTGTCCGACCAGCCGACTGTCCTGTCAGGTCATCATGACGCCCGAGCTGGACGGCATTCGCGTACGCGTGCCTTCGTCGCAGCTTGAACTGTAGCCGCGGCGCCTGACTCGCAAGACGCGAACCCAAGGAGCAATCGCATGGCCGACAACAAATCCATCAACCTCGTCGATCTGCAACCCGGCGTGCGCGTGCGCATGGCGGGCGGCGCATTGGCCGAGATCGTCGAGAACCCGAAAGACGGCTTCTGGCTGATCGTCCGTTACCTGGACCATCCCGCCGAGCCCGCGCTGGTCGACGCCGGAGAGCAGCAGGTGTTTGCCACCGACGTCGAAGCAATCGAATCCTGACCCCACTGGAGCCCCCAATGAATCAAAAGCCCAAAGTCATCGTCTCCGCACCCGTGCCGCCCGACCTGCGCGAGCGCCTCGCTGAGCGCTGCGACATCGTCGAAGTGCCCACCGGACAGAATCCGGCCGAGGTGCTGGGCGCGGACGAGCGTGCGCAGATCGAAGGCATGGTGTGCACCGTGCGCACCAAGGTCGATCAAGCGCTGCTGGATGCATTGCCCGCGCTGAAGGTCAGCTCGAACTTCGCAGTTGGGTTCGACAACGTCGACCTGGCGGCCGCCACGCGGCGCAAGGTGCTGATCTGCAATACGCCGGGCGTGCTGGATGGCGCGGTGGCTGATGTGACCATCGGCCTGATGCTGTGCCTGTCGCGCAACCTGGTGGCGGGCGATGCCTTCGTGCGCAGCGGCGCGTGGACCAAGGGCGCCTTTCCGCTGACGCGCGACATCCGTGGCAAGACGCTGGGCCTCTTGGGCATGGGCCGCATCGGCCGTGTCGTGGCGCGCGCGGCGCAGGCCTTCGATATGAAGGTGGTCTATCACAACCGCCGCGAGGACCCGCAGGCCGAAGGCCTGGCCACCTATGTGGACCGCGATGAACTTTTCAAGACGTCGGACGTGCTGAGCGTGCATATCCCGCTGTCGGCGGAAACGCGCCATTCCATCGGCAAGCGCGAATTGGAACTGATGAAACCCACGGCGTATCTGATCAACACCGCGCGTGGCCCCGTGATCGACGAGGCCGCGCTGATCGAAGCGCTGCGCGCCGGCACCATCGCGGGCGCGGGGTTGGACGTGATGGAGCAGGAACCGCTGCCGGCCGACAGCCCGCTGTGCGCCTTGCCGAACGTGGTGCTGCAGGCCCACGTGGGCAGCGCCACGCACGAAACGCGGCGCGCGATGATCGATCTGGCAGTGGCCAATCTGATGGATGCGCTGGGCGGCCAGAAGCCGCAGGCCATGGTCAATGCCGAGGTGTGGCAGGCGCGCGCCTGACGGCTCTGCGCCGATAGACGCGGCCCCGCCAAGATGGGGCTGACGGGGCGGGACCCGCGCATGCGGCCGGTCCCGCCTTTTCCTATTTCCCGCCGTAATCCACCACGATTCCCGCCTGCTGCGCGACCTCGCTCCAACGCTTGAACTCCGCCTTGGAGAACGCCTGGAACTGCGCGGCGTCGCGCAACTTGGGTTCAAAACCGGCGTTGATGATGCGGTTCTGGTATTCCGGCGCGGCCAGCCCGGTGACGATGGTGTTGGACAGTTGGGCGATGATCGCCGGGTCCACCTGCGCGGGCGCGTACATGCCCAGCCAGCTCGTTACGTCGAAGTCCTTCATGCCCTGTTCCTGCATGGTCGGCACATTGGGCAACTGCCGCGCGCGGTAGGCGCTGGTCACCGCCAGCGCTTTCAGACGCTTGCCGTCCACCATCGGCAGCGTGGGCGGCAGATTCATGAAACAGAGGTCCAGGTCGCCGTTGGCCGTGCCCACCAGCGCCTCGCTGGCGCCCTTGTACGGCACATGATCGAACTTCAGGCCCGTGCGCATGGCAAAGAGCTCGGCCGTCATCTGCGACGAGCTGCCGACGCCGTTGCTGCCGTACAGCGGTTTGCGCTTCGTGGCGCGCAGGTATTCGATCAGCTCCGGCACCGTATTGGCCGGATGGTCCACGCGCACGACGAGCGCGTTGACGAACTCGGCCACCTGGGCGATGGGAAGCAGTGCGGTGGGGATGTCGATGGGCAGCCCGCGCAGCGTGGCGGGCGGCAGCACGTTGTGGCCAAGACCCCCGGTGGTGAGGGTGTAGCCGTCAGGCTTGGAGGCGGCGGCGGCCTGCATGCCGATGACGCCACCGGCGCCGGCGCGGTTTTCGATGACCACGCTCTGGCCGTACTTGGCATAGAGCAGGTCGCCGACCAGCCGTCCCGCGAGATCGGTGGCGCTGCCTGGGGTGGATGAGACGATGATCTTGATGACGCGGGACGGATACGCCCCGTTCTGTGCCCAGCTTGCGCCGGTCAGGTGCAGGCCGGCGGCGGCCCCCATCAGCTTCAACGCACTGCGACGTTTCATGACGACTTCCCCTTGGGTTATAGACCTACTGCTTCACGTGCTGCTCCAAAAATGTGATCCGGACTTTGTACGATAAACATATTTCTCGTACGGTACGGGGCACACAAGCGCACGCAAATTGCGGCTAACCCTAGGGGAGTCGTTGCGGGCCTTGCGGCCCGTTTTTTAGCGCACCGGCCAGCCGTACATCAGGCCGCCGTTGCGGTACGAAGCGTTAAGCCCGCGTTCCAGTTTCAGCGGGCTGTTGGGGCCCAGGTTCTTCTCGAAGCTCTCGCCGTAATTGCCGACAGTCTTGATGATGTTGTAGGCCCACTTGTCGTCCACGCCCAGGTTCTTGCCCATGCCCGGCGTCACGCCCAGCAGGCGCTGGATGTTCGGGTTGGTGCTTTTCAGCATCTCGTCCACGTTCTTGGACGTGACGCCGTATTCCTCGGCTTCCAGCATGGCGTTCATGGTCCAGCGGACCAGGTTGAACCACTGCTCGTCGCCTTGGCGGACCATGGGGCCGAGCGGTTCCTTCGAAAAGTTCTCCGGCAGGATGTCGTACTTTTCCGGGCTTTCCAGGTTGCTGCGCGCGGCGGCGAGCTGCGACTTGTCGCCCGTGAATGCGTCGCAACGGCCCACGGCGAAGGCGCGGATGATCTCGTCCAGGCGCTCGACGACGACCGGCTTGAAGTTGACGTTCTGCGAGCGGAACCAGTCGGCCAGGTTCAGTTCGGTGGTGGTGCCCGGCTGCACGCAGACGGTGGCGCCTTCCAGTTCCTTGGCGCTTTTCACGCCCAGGGACTTGTTCACCATGATTCCTTGGCTGTCGTAGTAGTTGACGCCCACGCCGATCAGGCCCAGCGTCGTGTCGCGCGTCAGCGTCAGGGTGGTGTTGCGGGTCAGCACGTCGACTTCGCCGGATTGCAGGGCAGTGAAGCGCTGCACGGCGCTGATCGCCTGGATCTTGGCCTTGGACGCGTCGCCGAACAGGGCGATGGCCAGCGCGCGGCACAGGTCCACGTCCAGGCCGATCCAGCCGCCCTTGCTGTCGTTCACGGAAAAGCCCGCGACGCCCGTGGATACGCCGCAATGGACAAAACCCTTGCTTTTGACCGCGTCGAAGGTCGCGCCGGCATGGGCGGTCCAGGACGAGATGAACAAGGCGGTTCCTGCCGCAGCCAGTTTGAGTGCTTTCATGGTGTCTCCGCGCAGCGTTGCGCATGTTTATCGCTCAGCCGAAGGCTGAAGTGCGGCGCATAGTACCAGTGGGTCCGGGAGGG
The DNA here is from genome assembly GCF_040775605.1 of Achromobacter animicus. NCBI lineage: Bacteria > Pseudomonadati > Pseudomonadota > Betaproteobacteria > Burkholderiales > Alcaligenaceae > Achromobacter > Achromobacter animicus. Next base: position 5,524,984 of record NZ_JAYGJK010000001.1, on the reverse strand, counting down.
AGAATCGGGGAATTCCCCTTAAATCCGCAAGACGGAATTTGATGAGGAATAGAATCGGGCATGCGCGGCTCGTCGCGCCGCGCTTGCCCGCGGCGGCCGGCGGGCCGAATACGCCAGACCGCACCCACGCCAGCCTATGAAACGACACGACGATCCCGCAGGGCCGGACGACCGCCCGAGGCGCCCCTTCGCCTTCGTCAAGGACCAGTTGCACGGCACCTGGACCGAGCTGACCCGGGTCAACGCCAGCGACCGCCCGTGGGAAATGCCCCTGGCCGCCGCACTGTCGTCGGGCCTGCCGCTGATGGTGGGCGCGTATTTCGGGCGCATGGACTACGGGCTGATGTCCAGCCTGGGCGGCATGGTCTTCCTGAGCCTGCCCAACGCCTCGCTGCAGATCCGCATGATGATGCTGCTGGCCGCGTCGTTCGGCATGGTCGCCTGCTACGCACTGGGCGCGCTGACGCAATTCTGGCCAACCGCCACCATCGCGGCGCTGACGCTGATTGCCATGGTGGTGAACATGGTGTGCCGCTGCTATCGCCTGGGACCGCCGGGCAGCCTGTTCTTCATCATGGCCACGGCGATTGCCGCCTACACGCCCGGCACCGTCCACGACGTGCCGCTGCGCGTGGGCATGGTGGCGCTGGGCTGCCTGGTCGCCTGCCTGGTGGCCTTTGCGTATTCGCTGCACATGACGCGCGTCGCGCCGCCGCCCGCGCCCATCGAGCTGCCCAAGCCGACCTTCGATTTCGTGGTCTACGACTCGGTGATCATCGGCCTTTTCGTCGGTATCTCTTTGCTGGCGGCCGAACTGCTGCAGCTTCAACGGCCCTATTGGGTGCCGGTGAGCTGCCTGGCAATCATTCAGGGCGCCAGCCTGCGCGCGGCGTGGAGCCGGCAGATGCACCGCATCCTGGGCACGGCGGTCGGTCTGTGCGTGGCGTGGGCGCTGCTCAGCCTGCCACTCAACGTCTGGACGCTGAGCCTGGTGATGATGGCGCTGTCCTTCGGCATCGAGACGCTGGTGGTGCGGCACTACGCCAGCGCGGTCGTGCTGATCACGCCCTTGACCATCTTCCTGGCCGAGGCGCCGCATCTGGGGCAGGGCTATCCCATCGACGTCATCGAGGCGCGCTTTGTGGACACGGTGCTCGGCGCCTTCATCGGCGTGCTGGGCGCGGTGCTGCTGCACAACCAGCGCATCCGTCCCGTGCTGTCGCGATGGATGCGGGCGGTGCTGCCCCGCCGGGTGAATTGACGCCGCCGCGGCAACGCGGCAGCATGGGCTTTCCGAAACCCTGGAGGCACTCATGGATTGTTCTGTCGAAGGAAAGGTCGCGTTCGCCGACGGCCAGTCGTATCACTTCGCGACCGTGGACGCGGCGCTCGCATTCGCCGAATGCGTCAAAAGCACCCAGAATCCCGCGCAGTGCGCCGCCACGCACGGCAGCACCAGTCAGGTCAAGCTTGAAGACGTGGCCGCGCAGGAAGACGCGGAGCGGCGCGAGCAGGATCCGGGGGCTGGTGTGTGAATCGCGTGGCGCGGGGAATGACACCGCGCCATCGCTCAGGGATCAATCCGCCGCCCCGTCAGTCCCTTCGCCCGCCAGATACGCCTGCACCAATGTGATGATCCGTTCCGCGGTAGGCGACAAGCTGCGGCGGGCGCGGTGGATGACGCTGTAGGTGAGGGGGCCGGACGCCGGATAGGGCAGGGGCAACGGCACGAGCGCCCCTTGCGCCAGCTCGGCGACGATGGCCTCGCGCGTGCAGAACAGCACCACGTCGCTCCCCACGGCCACGTCGCGCAGCGCGCTGACGCTATCGCACTCGAAGGCAATCGGCAGTTCATCCACGCCGGCCACTTGATACAGCTTTGCCAGATACTCTCGCGCGCGTTGCGGGAGGTCGGTGGCAGCCAGCCGATATTGCGCCAAGGCGGCACGTAACTTTGGCTTTCGGACCGATTGCAGCGGATGCCCGGCCCGCACGAAAAGGCCGCCGTGCTGCGGTGGCAGCGCACGCACGATGAAGTCCGCCGGCGGCGGCAGGCTGTGCGTCACCGCCACGGCAAAGTCCAGCTTGTCCTGCAACAGCTTGTCCAACAGCCGCTGCCAGCTTTCGATTTCTACATGCACGCTCAGGCCCGGGTGATCGCGTGCCAGGCGGACCAGCAGCGGCGACAGAAACCCCGCCGCCGGAAAGGCCCCGACCCCGAAGCTGACGCGTCCCGTGTCGTGGCCCCTCATCAATTCGGCCTCGCGCCGAAGGGCGAGGACATCGCCCAGGATGCGGCGCGAACGATCGAGAACCATTTTTCCCGCCTGCGTCGGCGTCACGCCGATCGACGCGCGATCCACCAGCACCAGGCCCAGCGTCTCTTCAAGGGACTGGATGCTGCGCGTCAGCGCCGACTGCGTCAGATGCAGCCGCTGGGCCGCCCGAGAGAAGTGCCGCTCTTCGGCAAGGACGGAAAAGTGCTGGAGCGAACGTATCGTCAGGCCCATGTATTTTTCTCATCGGAATTGCGCCAAATATGCAATTGATTCGCGTCAGTTGCAAGACTAAAACAGCTTGACCACGGGCCGGCAGCAAATGCTGCAAGCACCCGGGAAAACACCATACAGAGCGATGCGCGGCCCCGCGACACGCCAACCTCGCAGGAGGAGACAACATGAACCGCAAGCCGATATTCCATCTGGCGGGCTGGAGCGCAGCCGCTGCGCTGAGCATGCTGGCCTGTACGGCGGCCGTCGCGGCGCCATCCCCGCAACCCGACGCCTGGCCTGCCTCGGGCAAGCCGATACGCATGGTCGTGCCGTTTCCGGCGGGGTCGGGCTCGGATTCGCTGGCGCGCATGCTGGCGGCCAAGGTGTCGCAGCAGACCGGCGCCTCCGTCATCATCGACAACAAGCCGGGCGCGGGCACGATGATCGGCGCGCAGGACGTGGCGCGCGCCAAGCCGGACGGCTATACGCTGCTGTACACCATCGTCGTCACGCACACGCAGAATCCGCATCTGTACAAAAAGCTGCCGTACGACCCGGTCAAGGACTTCACGCCGGTCCTGCAGGCGGTCAGGTCGGCAACCGTGCTGGTCGCCAACAACAACGCGCCATTCTCCACAACCGCCGAGCTGATTGCCTACGCCAAAGCGAACCCCGGAAAACTGAACTACGCCTCGTACAGCGCCGGGTCGACCTCGCACCTGAATGGCGAGATTCTCAAAATGAAAACGGGCACCGACATCGTCCACGTGCCTTACAAGGGCACCGCCGATGCCAGCCGCGCGCTGCTGGCGGGCGATGTGCAGGTCTACTTCGACGGCACCGCCACGGCGGTCGAGAACGCCCGCGCCGGCAAGGTCAAGCTGCTGGGCCCGGCGACGGACCGGCGCCTGAGCGTGCTGCCTGAATTGCCGACGCTTGAGGAGCAGGGGATCGAGGGTCTGAACATCGTGGGCTGGCAAGGCATCTTCGGTCCGGGCGACATGCCGCCCGCACTGGCCGAACGCGTGGCCCAGGTGTTTCGCGCCGCGCTGGAAACCCCGGAAATCACCCAGACCATTCTGTCGCAAGGCAATGAGGTCAGCGGCGCCGGGCCGAAGGAATTCTCGGCGATCGTGCAGCGCGACAGCGCGCGGTGGGGCGACGTGATCCGCCGGATCGGGCTGGTATTGGAATAAGGCTGACGGGCCCGCGGGTCCCAGGAGACAACAATGCACGATGTAGTGATACGCGGCGGCACGCTGGTGGACGGTTCAGGCGCCAGCGCCCGGGTGGGCGACCTTGCCATCGACGGCGGCCGGATCGTACAGGCCGGCGGCAAGGCGGGCGCCGCGCGGCGAGAGATCGACGCGGCGGGCGCACTGGTGACGCCGGGCTGGGTCGACATCCATACCCATTACGACGGCCAGGCGACGTGGGACCCGTACCTCAGCCCGTCGACATGGCATGGCGTCACCACCGCCATCATGGGCAACTGCGGCGTGGGCTTTGCGCCGGTCAAGCCCGACCGTCGCGAATGGCTGATCAAGGTGATGGAGGGCGTCGAGGACATTCCGGGGTCGGTGCTGTCGGAAGGCATCGAATGGGACTGGGAAACCTTCCCCGAGTATCTGGATGCGCTGGATCGGCGGCCCAAGGCGCTGGATATCGGGGCGCAGATTCCGCACAGCGCGGTGCGCGCGTACGTGATGGGCGACCGCGCCATTCATCACGACGAGGCCTCGCCCGCCGACCTGCTGGCCATGCGCGAGGTCGTGCGCGCAGCATTGCAGGCGGGGGCGGTCGGCTTTTCGACGTCGCGGACGTTCCTGCACAAGTACGACGAGCGCAAATACCCGCCGGGCACGTTCGCCACCGGCGAAGAGATCAGCGCGCTGGGCTCCGTCATGGGCGAAGTCGGCCACGGCGTGTTCCAGATGACGGCCAACCATCCCGCGATGGAGGGCGAGATTCCCTGGCTGGAACAGCTTGCCCGCCACAATCGTCTGCCGGTGCTGTTCAACCTTCAGCAGACTGACGGCGCGCCTGACGTCTGGAAGCAGATCGTACGCACGCTGGACAAGGCGCGCGATGAAGGCGTGCCGCTCATGGCCGGCATCAGCGGCCGGCCGCTGGGCATCCTGTTCTCCTGGCAAAGTTCGTTGCATCCCTTCATTGCCCATCCGACCTATCAGGCGCTGCACGCGCTGCCCCTGCCGGAAAAGCTCGCGCAACTGCGCGATCCGCAGGTCCGCCAGAAAATCATGAGCGAGCAGCGTGGCCTGCTGGACCGCCGTGCCGAGACCTTGTTCAACAGCTTTCACAAGATCTACCGGCTGGGCCAGGACCCCGACTACGAGCCGCTGCCCGAAGACAGCGTGGCGGCCATGGCGGCGCGCACCGGGCGCCCGCCGTTGGAACTGGTGTATGACCTGATGCTGGAGAACGAGGGCCGGGCGATTCTCTACTATCCGTCCTTCAACTACTCATACGAAAACCTCGATCACCTGCACCAGCTGATGCAGCACGCCAACACGGTGAACAGCCTGTCCGACGGCGGCGCGCATTGCGGCTACATCTGCGATGTCAGCATGCCGACCTTCATGCTCAGCCACTGGACGCGAGACCGCCGCCGAGGTCCGCTCCTGCCGCTTGAGCACGTGGTGCGCCGGCAGACCCGCGATACCGCGCTGGTGTATGGCTTGCATGATCGCGGGTTGTTGCAGCCGGGATACAAGGCCGACATCAACGTCATCGACCCGGACGCGTTGAAAGTGCATTGCCCGGAAATGGTGTTCGACCTGCCGGGAGGCGGGCGCAGGCTGGTGCAGCGTGCCGATGGCTACGCGGCCACGCTGGTCAACGGCGTGCCGATCTTCGAGCGCGGCGAGGCAACGGGAGAGCTGCCGGGCAAGTTGTTGCGGGGGGCCGGACCGCAACCGGGATGAGCATTCGGGCCTTCCCGTCAGACCCCGGAAGGCGGCGCCTTTTTGGTTCTTCTGCCCAGCACCTTCAGCCCCGCTGGCACCGGCTTGTCGTGGATGACGTCCCGGATGTACTGCAGGAACAGTTCCGAACTTGCCGACAGCGACCGCAAGCGTCGCGTGATCAGACAGACCTCGCGCGACAACCGGGGCGAACTCAGTTCCCGGAACACGAACGGCCCCGGCTCGCTCCCTAGCGTCTGCGACGGCGCGATGGAGCTGGCCGCAAGCGCCGGCAGGATCGAATATCGCCCGCCGCCACGCAGCACGGCGTGCAGCGACGACGTGCGCGACACCTCATCGTGCTGCTGCTCGAAGAACCCCGGCTTGCCGGCGTGTGCGCGCAGGAACGCGCCGATGCCGGTGTCTTCGGTAAACCCCACGTATTGCGCCGGGTCCAGGTCGGCCCACTTCAAGGGCTTTGCGCCTTGCGCGTACGGATACGATGCCGCGCAGATCACGCCGTAGCGGTCCTCGAACAGCGGCGTATAAACCAACTCTTCCAAACCATGATGCGAGGTCGAAATCGCAAAGTCGATGTCGCCGTTGGCGATCATCTTCTCGACCAGTTCCGAGCCGGCGTCGTGCAGTGAAAACGTGATCTTCGGATAGGCCTGGCGAAAGGCCGCGATGGCGTCGCCCAGAAAGTAGTTGGTAACCGACGCCACCACCGCGATCCGCACGTGTCCCTGGCGGCCCTGCGACAACGCCTCCAGGTCGCTCAGCGCGCCGTCGAACTGGCTGAGGATGCGCTCGGCCTCCGCCTTGAAGCGGGCGGCCTCCGGCGTCATCGCCACGCGGCGCGTACTGCGGTCGAACAGTTTGACGCCCACGGCGTCTTCAAATTGCTGGATGGTCGCGGTCAGCGAAGACTGCGTCAGAAAGAGCTGCGACGCCGCCACGGTGAACGAGCCGGTGTTGGCCACCGCCACGAAACTGCGGAAGTGCCGCAGGGTGATGCTGCGCTTGGTCGACATGCTTCGCCACCGCTCTATATATTGGAAAAACCGAATAATAAGTAAAAACCAACAATTTGTAGTGAAGAAAAGCGCGCCCTAGAATTTCCCTCGACTCGGCGTCCCGTGCCGCCGTCATCGCGTGCAAGAGGGAGCAATCCGAGATGAGCAGTGCAGATGTATCGCAGACCGCATCATGCTTTTCGCGCGTGAGCTGCCGCCCATGACCAGACCACAACAACCGCTGCGGATCCTCATGTCCGAACCGACGCTAAGCCGCATCGGCAGCGAGATCACGCAGGCGCTGAATGGCCGCGCGTTTGAACCCGTCATCGCGGCGTGCACGCACGGCAACGAGCCCGCAGGCGTCGACGTCGCTTTCATCTCGCGCGACGTGACCGGCCTGTCGACCAAGCATCGCGTCCTGGAACCGCTTGAAGCCTTCTACGTCTCGCTGCGTCGATCGCCGAAGCTGGGCTGGGTGCACGTGCACTCGGCGGGCGCGGACCGGCCGATCTTTGGGGAACTGAAATCCCGCGGCGTGCGTGTCACCACCTCGTCCGGCGCCAACGCGCAGGTGGTGGCGCAGACCGCGCTGGCCGGGATTCTGGCGCTGGCGCGCGAGTTTCCGCGTCTGTTCGACGCCCAGCGTGCCCAAACCTGGACGCCGCTGATCGGTGACCGGATGCCGCGCGATCTGCCTGGGCAGACCGCGGTGATCGTGGGATGGGGCCCGATCGGCCGCGCGCTGGGCGGGTATCTGCGGATGCTGGGACTGAACGTCATCGCCGTGCGCAGCGCGGCCGCGCCGCCCGCGGACGGCGTGGAGACCTACGCCTTTGAAGACCTGCCGCACATTGCGGGCCGAGCCGACTGGCTGGTGTTGGCGTGCCCCTTGAGCGACCGCACGCGCGGTCTGGTGAACGCCCGCGTGCTGGCGGCCATGGCGCCGCACGCCCGGCTCATCAACGTCGCGCGGGGCGAAGTCGTTGCCGAAGCCGACCTGATCGAGGCACTGCGCGCCAACGCGCTGGCTGGCGCCTTTCTGGATGTCTTCGAACACGAGCCGCTGGACGCCGCGTCGCCGCTCTGGACGCTGCCAAACGTCATCGCCACGCCGCATTCGGCTGGACACTCCGACGGCAACGAGGCGCGCGTGGACCACATCTTTCTTGATTACCTGCGCGACTGGCGGCAATGATTCCGCCCGCGATGCCCGCGACCCTTCCAGGAACCGTCATGATCCAGACCACCGCGCGCATCCCGCGCTGACCGTCTACGCGGCCGCCACGCAATACGGGCAATCGGTCGCGCACGCTTGTCCGTTGGCAGGTTTGCCAAGATCCGGCTTTCCTGGCGCCTGCCCCGCAGGGTCCGTGCCGCCGCCATGAAAGCACTCATGCGCCAGCCACTGGCTCAGCCGCTCGTAGCTTTCCATGTTGCTGCGCCAGTTCGGCGCGCAAAGATAATAGCCAAGCGGGCTTTCAAAGGTGCGGTCGAATATGTCGACCAGCTGCCCCGTGGCCAATTCCTTTTCGATCAGGCAGTGCGGCATCAGCGCCACGCCAAAGCCGGACGACGCGGCCTGGATAATCATTGAAAACAGATTGAAGCCGGGGCCAAAACGGGCGCGGTCATAATCGCCCAGGTACGTCGAAAACCAGTATTCCCAGGACAGCGGAATTTCGATGTGCTGCAGCAGCGTGCACTGCTTGATGTCTTCCAGGCTGCTGATCGGATGCTGATCCAGGTATTCCCGCGAGCACACCAGGCGGGTTTCGCGGCCCGTCAGATACTTGGCGGCGCCGTCGTGCCAGTCGCCATAGCCGTACTGGATGGAGGCATCGAAATCCAGCTCGGTGCTTTTGTAATCCGCGACGCTGTAACGCACGAAATTGATGGAGATGTCCGGATTGATCTCGCGGAACGTCTTCAGACGCGGAAACAGCCATTGCGCCGCAAACGTGGGCGCGGCCGAGACATTCAGGGATTTTGCCGACTGCTGCGTCGCCATGACCTGCGACGTGGCGCTTTCCAGCGTATGCAACGCCGGCCGGATCAGGCTGAGGTAGGTGGCGCCCATGCGCGTGAGCTGCAACCCGTTCGTACCCCGAATGAACAGCGCGTGGCCAAGATAGCTTTCCAGCGTGGCGATATGCCGGCTGATGGCGCTTTGCGTGACGAACAGTTCCTTGCCCGCCTTCGAGAAAGACAGATGCCGTGCGGCCGCGGAAAACGCGTTCAATTCGGACAGGGTGGGGCAGCGGCGTCTCATAGGGGGGTATGAGTAAAGCTCATAAGGCTCTTCAAATTTGTGTCGAACGCATAGGGGGAGACCCGGTATCGGACCCCGGAATTGTACCGGTAGAGTTCGGCATGCCGCGATTTCCCGGCGTTTTGAACTGTTTACGTGGTTGATTTATGAATCCGGTTGTCATCAAGAATTGCAGGATCCTCAATACCCGAACCTTGGCCCTCGAAGCCGCTTCGACCGTGCTGGTCGAGGACGGGGTCATCACCCGCATCGCCGCCGACGCAACGGCGCCGGCGGATGCGCAGGTGGTGGACGCCAAGGGCATGACCTTGATGCCCGGCATGATCGACTGCCACGTGCACGTGGTGGCGTCGTCGTTCAACCTGGGCCGCGTCGCGGCCCTGCCCAACGCGCTGGCGCTGCTGCGCGCGCTGCCCATCATGCAGGGCATGCTTGACCGCGGCTTCACCTCGGTGCGTGACGCCGGCGGCGCGGATTGGGCGCTGGCGCAGGCCGTGCTGGACGGCACCATCGACGGCCCGCGTCTCTTCTGCTCGGGCAAGGCCCTGTCGCAGACCGGCGGCCACGGCGACTTCCGCCAGCGCAACGACGAACTGGATCCCTGCCCGTGCTCGGTCAAGATCGGCAACATCGGCCGCGTGGTCGACGGCGTCGACAACTGCCGCCTGGCCGTACGCGAGGAAATCCTCAAGGGCGCCACGCAGATCAAGGTGATGGCGTCCGGCGGCGTGGCTTCGCCCAACGACCCCATCCAGAACCTGGGCTTCTCCGAAGCCGAGCTGATCGCCATCGTGGAAGAGGCCAGCAACGCCAACACCTACGTGATGGCCCACGCCTACACCCCGCGCGCCATCACGCGTGCCGTGCGCTGCGGCGTACGCACCATCGAGCACGGCAACCTCGTTGACCGCGAGGCCGCCGAGGTCATGAAGGAACACGGCGCCTACATGGTGCCCACGCTGATCACCTACGAGGGTCTGGCCAACGACGGAGAGCGCTACGGCCTGCCGCTGGACTCGGTCAAGAAGATCGCCACCGTGCGCACGCAAGGCCTGACCGCGCTGGAGATTCTGGACGAAGTTGGCGTGAAGATGGGCTACGGCAGCGACCTGCTGGGCGAGACCCACTACATGCAGTCCGACGAACTGGTGCTGCGCAGCCGCGTGCTCGGCAACGCCAAGGTCATCCAGCAAGCCACGCTGATCGGCGCCGAGATCCTGAACCAGGAAGGCCTGCTGGGCGAAGTGTGCGAAGGCGCCTACGCCGACCTGCTGCTGATCGACGGCAATCCGCTGGACGACATCGAACTGCTGACCAAGCCGGATTCGATCAAGCTCATCATGAACCGCGGCCTGCTGCACAAGAACGCCTGCTGACGTTCGACCGCTTCGTTCCCCTCTTCTTTACTCCGGAATTTCCCCCATCATGTTTTCCGTATCCGACCGCCTGGAGCGGTTGCCCTTCAGCAGCTTTCATTTCCGGCTGCTGATGATCGGCGGCCTCGGCCTGGCCTTTGAAGCTTTGGACGCTGGCATCATCGCCTTCATCATTCCCTCGCTGCGCACGCAGTGGGGCCTGACCACCGGCCAGATCGGCTGGATCGCCAGCAGCACCTATGTCGGCTTCCTGGTCGGGGCGCTGTTCTCCGGCATCCTGGGCGACCGCTACGGCCGCAAGAAGATCATGATGTGGGCGCTCCTGCTGTTCTGCGTCGCCACGTTCTTCAACGCCTTTGCCCGCAACTATCACGAGTTCTACATCCTGCGCATGATTGCCGGCATCGGCATGGGCGCTGAAGGCGCCATCATCGCGCCGTACCTGGCCGAGTTCGTCAGCAGCAAGTATCGCGGCCGCTTCACCGGCGCGCTGGCGGGCTTCTTCTCGTTCGGCTTCGTGATGTCCGCGTTGCTCGGCTACTTCATCGTGCCGATGAGCGACGACGGCTGGCGCTGGATCATGATCATCGCTTCTATTCCCGTCGTGTTCCTGTTGTGGTGGCGCAAGTCGCTGTTTGAATCGCCGCGCTGGCTTGAACACACCGGCCAGACCGCGGAAGCCAACCGCATCTGCGAAGCCATCGAAGCCGAAGTCCTGAAGAGCACCGGCCGCCCGCTGCCCACGCCGGTTGCCACGCGCAAGGCCACGGCCACCAGCGCGCCGCAGCAGACCGCAATGGCCAAGCTGGCGCAGCTGTTCTCGAAGGAATACCTGGGCACGACCGTGCTGGTGTGGGTGTTCTGGATCACCGTGCTGTTCTGCTACTACGCCTTCCTGGTGTGGATCCCCAGCCTGCTGGTCGAGCGCGGCTTCACCATCACCAAGAGCTTCTCGTACACCATCCTGATCTACCTGTCGCAGATCCCCGGCTACTTCTCGGCCGCGTACTTCAACGACAAGATCGGCCGCAAGTACACCATCCTGGCCTACATGCTGCTGTCGTGCCTGTCCGCGCTGGGCTTGGCTCTGGCCAGCGGCGAGCACCAGATCATCATGCTGAGCATGCTGCTGTCCTTCGGCATGAATGGCGTGATCGCCGGCCAGTACACGTACACCGCCGAAATCTATCCCACGTCCATCCGTGCGACCGGCATGGGCGCGGCCTCGGCCTTTGCCCGCATCGGCTCCATCGCTTCGCCGACCATCGTCGGCGTGGCGTACCCGGTCCTGGGCTTTGCCGGCGTGTTCGCCATGATGACCGCCATCCTGCTGGTCGGCGGCCTGGGCATCCTGTTCTACGGAAAGAACACGCGTGGCGTCGTGCTTGAGGAGATCAACGCATGACGAAGGGCTCCGCATTCCGCCCGCTGGCCGGGCACGCGCGCGATCTGGCGCTGGCGGCGGACCGGCAGGCGCAGTGGGGCGTGATCTCCAACCTGCTTCACGCCTGCTTTGGCCACAAGCTGTTCACTGCGTTGCTGTACCTGCAGGACCACCGGCTGATGAAGCGTCTGCATACGTCGGACGAATCGATCAGCCCGCTCGGCGGCTTCAAAGCCACCGGCAACGGTCCGTGGTCGCGGCTGGTGCTGGAAGAAGGGCGGCTGTATGTCGCCAGCAATGAAGACGATGTGCGCACCGTGTTCTCCGAGGCGCCGATGCTGATCGAACGCGGGCTGCAGTCGGCCTTCAACATTCCGGTGCGGCATGAGGGGCGTGTGATCGGCTCGCTGAACATGCTGGCCGGGCGCCATGCCTATGACGACATCGATCCGGACCTCGCGGCAGTTGTCGCCGGGCTGTGCGCGCCGGTCTTCATCGAAGAGATGAAGGACGCGGCGTCCGCGGCAGCAAGCGTGGACCGGTCTGCACTGGATAGCGTGTGATGGTTTGGATTTGAGTATCCGTCCCGGTGCGGGACTGGGTTTGCGGGCTGCTTGCCGGAGCGGCCCGTTTTTTTTGGGATTGCCTCACGTGGCAATCCCTTTTTTTGTGCATTGTTGCGGGTATTGGTCCGAATTGTTGCGTGCCACTGCATTTTTGCAAGGGGTGGAATCGGTTTTAGAAATCTTTCGATGTGCGGGGTTGCGCAGCGTCAAGAGAATGGTCGCTTTTTTTCGTGGCGGTTCGGCGTTGCTGCACTTGGCTGGCATCTGGCTTTTTGGCATCTCCGAGGCCGCGCACGGGTTACGGAGCTTGCGATGCATTTCCCCCTTTCTCCGGTTGTCGCGGCGATTCTCGCCGTCACGATCCCGGCCTTTCCCTTGCTGGCGTTGGCGGGGCCGATGCCGCCGATTCTCATTGATGACCCGGAAGGCAACACGTCGATGGAGGTGTTCCCCGGAGCCAGCATCGCCGTCAGCACCGGAGACGCAATCCGCGTCAACAACCAGGGCAACAGCGTCTTCGTAAACGGCATCACTGTCACCGCAGAGGCAGACGCCCGAGGTGCGCATGCCCAAGGCGGTGGCTCGATCACGATCACGGACAGTACGATCCAGACGCAGGCCGGGGCTGCATTGTCCGCGTCCCAGGAAAATAGTTTTGTCCACGCCGACATCTCCCTGCTCTCCTCAGAGGCAACGGCCGTGCTTGCGACCGATGGTGGTCGCATCAATCTGCTTGGCGGCATCGTCTCGGGATCGGGCGGTTTCCAGGGAACCGTCCGGGCTTCCGATGGGGGCGTCATCACGGCAAGCGACCTGGAGATCAAGAGCGTTGATCGCAATGGCGTCAACAACTATGGCGTGCGCGTCCAGTTAGGCGGCCGCGTCGAACTGTCCAACGTCATTCTGTCCAGCGTGGATGACATCGGCGCGGCGACAGGGGCGGACCTTTCGGTGCAAGCAGGCACGCTCTTGCTGACCGACAGCCACGTCAAGGCAGGAGGCACAGAAAATGCCTCCGCGGCAACCATGCATATCTCGCAGAATGCCACCGTCATCGTTCAAGGAAGCACCATTGAAGGCCAGGTGTCCGTTATCGACGGTTCCAGCCTGACCATGACGGATACGGTCGTTGCCGGTCCGCATTCGGTGGACTTCGGCGTGCTCTTGTATAACGAGGCCACGCAAACCGGCGCGTCTTCGGCGTCTTTGACGAACGTGACAATCGGCAGCGAAGCCGTCGCGGTCAACGAGGGCGTCACGGTGATGAACAACCATGTGATGACGGGACAGAACCTGGACATCCGTGCGGACTTGTATGCGATCCGAAGCCGCAATGGGGCGGTACAGATTGAAGGCGGTACCTTACGCGGAAGACGGGCCGGCCTGTATGCGCACTCGACCGATAACACGGCGACAACAACGATCGACGCGGTGGGAACGCATATCCTGGCCGAAGCCACGAATGCGGTAGGCGTGAATGCCAACCATCGCGGCACGCAGGTGACATTGGACGGCGTTACCGTGGACGTATCCGGCAGCGCGGGAACTGCGCTTCGAGCAGCCGACGAGGCACGTATCGACGCCGTCACTTCACAGTTGAACGGGCAATCCACGGGCTCGACCGGCGTGTATATGCTTGGCAGCATCGGCGCCGGTGAAACGACGGTTTCGCTGAGCGACACGCAAGTCATCATGACGGGTCAGAACGCAAACGGCGTGCAGAGCGTGCGCTACGAGCCGCAGGGCGCCAACTCGCTCGTATTGTCGGACGGTAGCAACCTTCAGACCCACGATGGGGTGGGGTTTCTCGTCAGGGGCGGAGACCACGACATCACCGTCCAGAACGCCACCGTGGTGGCCCGAGCCGGCGGCGACGAAGCCAGCGGCATCCTGCTTAGAACGCAGGCGACGCCTAGCGCGGGAATCGTCCCCGGGCAGCCGTACCAGACGCAAGGCGTCACCCTGAACGCCACAGGCGCGCTCATGACGGGCGACGTGTTGACCGCCGACAGCGGCCGCGTCGACATCGGCCTGGCAAGCGGCAGTGAGTGGACCGGCGCGGTGCGCGCGGGGCAGGGTTCGGTGGACAGCGTCAAGTTAGACGCCAGCAGCGTCTGGAATGTGCGCGGCGATTCGGCCATCAAGACCCTGACCAACGCGGGTGTCGTGCGGTTCGTGTCTCCCGGTGCGCAATCTGGATTCAAGACGCTGACCGTCTCCGACTACATCGGCGGCGGCACCTTGGTTATGAATACCCACCTGGGCGACGATACGTCTCTGACCGACCGGCTCGTCGTGGACGGCGGCACGGTCACGGGCACGACCGGGCTGCGAGTCTTGAACGCCGGCGGCGCAGGCGCGTTGACAACGCAAGGCATCCGGCTCGTGCAGGCCACCAACGGGGCCACGATTTCAGGCAATGCGTTTTATCTGGACGCGAATTCGACTGGCTATCGGCCTTCAACCATTAGCCTGGCGCTCAATGGCTACGACTATTTCCTGGTTCAGGGCGGCACGGGCGGCGTGGCGTCCGATTGGTATCTGACGTCAACGACGCCGCCGGGAAGTGGCGTTGAGACACCTCCTGGCAGCGGCATCGAAACGCCGCCTGGCAGCGGCACTGAAACGCCGCCGGGTGGTGGCGCTGAAACGCCTCCTGGCGGCGGCATTGAAACGCCTCCCGGCAGCGGCACTGAAACTCCGCCGGGCAGCGGCACTGAAACGCCTCCTGGCAGCGGCACCGAAACGCCTCCTGGCAGCGGCATCGAAACGCCTCCCGGCAGCGGCACCGAAACGCCGCCTGGCAGTGGGGGGACGACACCTCCCGGTAGTGGCGGTGGCGTCACCGGTCCTGCCCCGGGCACGCCGCAGAACGTCTCCCCGGAAAGCGGTGTGCACATCGGCAACCAGTTCGCAGCCACCCGCATGTTCGTACATCGCCTGGCGGATCGTAGCGTGGCGCAAACGTCGGCCGGCCAGTCTGCACCCGCCAGTGCGGCATCCCGGCAGTTGTGGGCACGTACCGAGGGCGCGCGCCATACCGGAATGGAACTTCAGCAAGGTCAGGTAGGCATCGACACCGACACCGCCATGCTTCAGATGGGCGCCGACCTGTTGAGTACGCGCCTGGGTCAGCAAGGCGTCCTCAAGGCAGGCGTCATGGCCGGCGCGGGCGATGCACGCACGAACGCCACTTCCCAGCTCATCCACCCCGGTACCGGCATGGCGATGCGCGTTGACGCCCGCGGCAAGGTCACCGGGTATTCGGTGGGCGTCTATGCAACGGCTTACGCCGACGATGCCACCCGCCTGGGCGCGTACGCCGACTCGTGGTTGCAGTTCGGCCGCTACTCCAACGAAATCAATAGCGAACTGGGCTCGGCCCGTTACCGTTCAAACACCTGGACCGCATCGGTGGAAACCGGCTACGCCTTCAAGCCCTTCGCTGCCGATACGGCATTGGGTTCGATGGTGGTGGTGCCGCAGGCACAACTGGCCTATACGCGTTACAACGCCCAGGATGCCGTCCTGCCCAGCATGACGCTGAAAAACTCGCCCGCCAGTTCGGTCACTTCGCGCGTGGGTGTCCGGGCGTACCCGCTTGGCAACGACGCTGCCACGTCGCCGGTGCGGCCTTACGTCGAGGCCAATTGGCTGCATAACTCGGGCAGCGCGAAAGCCAACTTGGGCGTCTCGACGTTCCATGCAACGCCGATGCGCGACGCGGCGGAACTGCGAATCGGCGTGGCCGGAAATGTCCGTGAGTCGTGGCAGGTTGGCGGCGAGCTGTTCGGCCAGGCTGGAAACGGCGGTCAGCGGGGCTACGGCGGCATGCTGAACGTCGGGTATCGCTGGTAACCCTGCACGCTGAAGGGCGGACTGTAATGCCGGCCATTGGTGGCCGCGGCGGTCCGTCCTTCATGGCGATGGGCGAGGCGATTCAAGCCACGCGCTTGTTGAGAATCACCAGCGACACGCCCGCCAGCACGAGCGCGGACGCGGACACCAGCAGAACCGTCAGCGGCTCATCGAGAAACAGTGTCCCGCCCAACGCCGCCAGCACCGGGACACTGAGCTGCACGGTGGCGGCGCGCGTCACGTTCAACTGTTTCAGCGCGGCGTACCAGAGGATGTACCCCAGGCCCGACGTCACCGCGCCGGACGCCACGGCATAGGCGGCGCCTGCGGCGTCGAGCCGAACGTGCGACATGACGAACTGCGCAAGCAACAACGCCAGCGCAACCGGCGCGGCGCGGATGAAATTCCCCGCGGTTGCCGCCACCGGATTCCGTGCGCCCCGGCCCAGCAGCGAATAAATGCTCCACGCCACGCCGGACAGGATCATCAGGAATCCGTAGAACACGGGTGGCGCGTCCGTACCGGGCAGCATCAACGCGACAAGCCCGGCAATCGCCAACGCCATGCCAACGCATTGCAGCGGCGCCAATCGTTCGCCAATCGCCAGGCCGTACAGGATCATGCTGATCTGGATCGCGCCGAACAGCAGCAGGGCGCCCGTGCCGGCGGGAATATGCGTGTACGCAAAGGAGAACGCCAGTGCATACGCCAGCAGCGCCAACGCACCCGCCCAGGACCCTTCCAGACGCTCGGACTGCTGGCGCAGTGCCAGCACCAGCCATAGCATCAGCGCACCCGACACAACGCGGATGACGACGAAGGTGGTGGGATCGATCGCCGTCTGTTTGAGCGCGAGGCGGCAAAGCAGGGAATTGCCGGCAAAGGCCAGCATGGCGGAAAGGGTGAGCGCGAAGAGGCGGAGGGTCATGGCGAGGGCCTTTGAATCACCATTGCGATCCGCGGCCTCTGCCGTCTACTGCACGGCCGAAGCGGTCTCGCGGAACCGCTGCACCAGCGGGGAGCCGTCTTCCGAACGATACGCCAGCAGCACCTGGCTTTGGGCGTCTGGCGTATCCAGTTCGCGATAGGCCACGCCGGGAATGCCCGTTTTCATGTAGGTATCGGGGAGGATCGAAATGCCCATCCCCGCCGCGACCAGACCGATGATGGTCGCGCCTTCGCGCGCCTCCTGGCCGACTTGCGGGGCGAAGCCCGCCCGGTTGGCCAGTACGCTCACGTGGTCGAACAGGCCGCAGCCCAGTCCGCGCGGGAACAGGATGAAGGATTCGTCCGCCAGGTCCGTCATTGACAGCGGCGTGTCACGGCGCGCCAGCGGATGCGATTGCGGCAGGGCGGCCATCAGCCGGTCGGTCCACAGCGGCAGCGTCGCAATGTTGGGCGGCGGCACGAACAGGATGGATGGCCGCAGAAATCCCACGTCGATGTCCTTGGACGCCAGCGCACGCAGTTGCTGGCCCGTCGACTGATGGCTCAGGTCCACCCCCACGCCGGGAAAGTCCGTGCGAAAGGCATGCACGATGCGAGGAAAGGCGTCGAACATCGGCACCGACGCCGTGAATGCCACGCGGATCTCGCCGGTTTCTCCCAGCGCCGACTGCCGCACGACCTCGCCGGCGCGTTCCAGGTGGGACAGCGCCCGGCGCGCCTGGTCCAAGAACAGCGCGCCCGCCTGCGTCAGTTCCACGCTGCGGCTCGTGCGGGTCAGGAGCGGCGCCCCGAGTTCTTCTTCCAGCGCCTTGATCTGCAGGCTGAGGGGCGGCTGGCTGACGTGCAGCCGGCGCGCGGCCTGGCTGAAGCTCAGTTCCTCGGCGACGGCGACGAAGTAACGCAGTTGGCGGAAATCCATATTGATTTGGAAAGCAAATAGATGATCGTGAAAAACGGTATTGGACGGTATGAGTGTACGCCGCGCATCATTCGGTCATACCAACACGTATAACGACACAGGAGACAACCATGAAGGCTTTTCAGCCCTCCCGGTCCCGCCGCACGTTTGCCGGCGCCGCAGGCGTGGGCGCACTGATCGCCGCCATGCTGGCGCCGCTGCCGGCTGCCGCGCAGGCCAATTTCCCCGACAAGCCGATCCGTATCGTGGTGCCGTATGCCGCCGGCGGTGGCGTGGACATCGTCACCCGCCTGGTCAGCCAGAAAATGGGAGATGCGCTGAAGCAGACGATCATCGTCGAAAACAAACCTGGCGCGGCCACCAATATCGGCATGGACACCGTGGCGCGCGCCCCGGCGGACGGCTATACGCTGCTGACCGCGTCGAATACGCTGGCCGCCAACGGTGCGCTGTTCTCCAAGCTGACCTTCGATCCCGCGCACGACTTCACCCCCGTGGGCGCCATCGGTTATGCGCCGCTGGCCGTGGTAGTGCCGGTCGAGTCGTCGTTCAAGACCTTGAAGGACCTGACGGACTATGGCCGCGCACATCCCGACAAGCTGACCTACGCGTCGGCCGGCAACGGCAGCTCCGGCCATCTGGCCAGCGAACTGCTCAAGCGCGAGAGCGGCATGAAGGCGCTGCATGTGCCGTACAAAGGCGGCTCGCCCGCGGTCACCGACCTGTTGGGGCAGCGGATTTCCTTCATGTCCATCAACCCGCTGGAAGTCGTCTCGCACGTCAAGGCGGGCAAACTGCGCGCGTTGGCCGTGCTGGACGACGAGCCGGCAAGCATGCTGCCCGAGGTGCCCACGGTGGTGTCGCAAGGCCTGCCGGGCGCGATGGCCACGGTGTGGTGGGGCCTGATCGGCCCCAAGGATTTGCCGCCCGAGGTCACGGCAAAGCTGAATGCCGCGCTGCAATCCGCATTGAAGGACCCCGCCGTGAAGCAGCGCTTCGGCGAAATGGGCGCGGTTGTCACGCCTGGCACGGACAAGCAGTTTGGCCAGTTCGTCGCGGCGGAAACCACCAAGTGGACCAAGGTCATCAAGGACGCGGGCATCAAGGCTGATTGACCGCGCTCGCGCCGGTACGGGTCCGCAGCGCGGGTCCGGCCGGCAACCATGCATAGAGGAACTGAAATGGAACGGCAAAAGAACGGGCTGGTGGTCAGCGCGCACTCCGCGGACTTCGTGTGGCGCGCGGGCGGCGCCATCGCCCTGTACGCCAAACGCGGCTGGAAAATGACCGTGGTCTGCCTGTCGTTCGGCGAACGCGGCGAATCCGCCAAGCTGTGGAAGCAGCCGGGCATGACGCTGGAACGCGTCAAGGCCGACCGCCGCGACGAAGCGCGTCTGGCGGCCGACATCCTGGGCGCGGACATCCGGTTCATGGACTGCGGCGACTATCCGCTGCGCGTCTCGGACGAGGCGCTGTTTGAACTGGTGGATGTGTATCGCGAACTGCAGCCGGAATTCGTGCTGACGCATTCGCAGAAAGACCCCTACAACTTCGACCATCCGCTGGCCACGCACGTCGCTCAGGAAGCCCGCGTGATCGCGCAGGCGCACGGGCACCATCCAGAGCAGGCGGTGCTTGGCGCGCCGCCCGTATTTCTGTTCGAGCCGCACCAGCCCGAGCAGTGCGAGTGGAAGCCCGAAGTGCTGCTCGATATCTCCGAAGTCTGGGAGCAGAAGCGCCGCGCCTTCGAAACCATGGCCGCGCAGGAGCACCTGTGGGAGTACTACACCCGCGTCGCCTTGCAGCGCGGCGTGCAGGCATCGCGCAACTCGAACCTGAAGATCAAGTACGCCGAAGGCTATCAGCGCGTGTTCCCGCAAGTCACCGGGGAGCTTGCATGAGCATCGCCGTCAGGAACATCGACCGCGGCGACAGCAGGGTCATCGCACGCCTGGCGTCGGCAGGCGTGGCCACCGCACACGAGGCGCAGCATCGCACCGGCCTGCTGCAACCCTACCTGCGGCCCGTGTACGCAGGCGCATCCATCGCAGGTAGCGCCGTGACGGTGTTGGCGCAGCCGGGCGACAACTGGATGCTGCACGTTGCGATCGAACTCTGCCGGCCGGGCGATATCGTCGTCGTGGCCTGCGCGTCGTCGAGCGAGGACGGCATGTTCGGAGAACTGCTTGCCACCTCGATGCGCGCACGCGGCGTACAGGGGCTTGTCATCGACGCGGGCTGCCGTGATGTCGCGGCGCTGAAGGACATGCAGTTTCCCGTGTGGTCCAAGTGTGTCTCGGCCAAGGGCACGGTCAAGGCGACGCCCGGGTCGGTGAACATGCCGGTCGTGTGCGCAGGAGCGCTCGTGCAGCCCGGAGATGTCGTCATTGCCGACGACGACGGTGTGTGTATCGTGCCGCGCGAACGTGCGGCGCAGGTTGCCGACGCCTGCGATGCGCGGCTGGTCAACGAGACGGCCAAACGCAAGCGGTTGGCCGCGGGGGAACTGGGGCTGGATATCTATGGCATGCGGGAGAAGCTGGCCGCGGCGGGGCTGGTGTACATGGACCGCAATCCCGGGGCGTGAAGCGCCTGCGCACAAACTTGAGACGACCCTCAAGCGATGGATGAGGCCATCTGGATGATTTCCGAGGCCGCCGGCGCCGATGCCACGACTGATGCGCCGACGCCACATCAAGATAAACCCCATAGCGATATCGAATAAGAATGCTTATCATGCGCGTTTTACATAATAGATTGCATGGGGTGGGGCTGTGGGTAAAGCATCGAAAGGCCGTCAAGGCAGGCAGAAGGGCGTCGCCCTGGCAGTGAAGCAGGCATTGGCGGGCAGCGCCGCGCTCTATGCCGCGTCGGTTTCCGCGCAGACGCAGGCCCCGGCTCCCGCCGCGATCACCGTCCTGCCCGCCGTCACCGTGACCAGTGCCCCGATCGCCCTGGGCGAGGCGCCTGCGCCCATCGCCGGCGGCCTGATCGGCGGCGGCGCCCGCATGGGCATCCTGGGTAACACGTCCGTCATGGACACGCCGTTCAGCGTCACCAGCTATACCGCCCAGACCATCGAGAACGAGCAGGCGCGTTCCGTGGCCGACGTCGCCACCATGGATCCGTCCGTGCGCATGAGCAGCGCGCGGTCCAACATCAACGAAGACCTGACCATCCGCGGCTTCAATGTGCCGACTGCGGACTTCGCGTTCAACGGCATGTTCGGGCTGACGCCGTATTGGCGCGCACCGGTCGAAACCCTGGAACGCGTGGAAATCATCAAGGGCCCTTCCGCGGCGCTATTCGGCATGACGCCGGGCGGCAGCGTGGGTGGCGTGGTCAACCTTGTGCCCAAGCGCGCGACCGATGAGCCCATCACCCGGCTCACGGGCTCGGTCATGTCGGACTCCGTCTTTGGCGTGCATGCCGACGTCGGCCGCCGCTTCGGCGAAGGCAACGCGTTCGGCATTCGTGTGAACGGGATGCTGCGCGACGGCGACACGCCCATCAAGGACCAATCCACGCGCGAAGCGCTGGGCTCGGTTGCACTGGACTATCGCGGTGAAAGACTGCGGTCGTCCCTGGACCTGATCTGGCAGAAGGAACGCATCGACAACGTCGTGCGCCAGTTCCAGCTTGGCGACGACCTGACCTCGATTCCCGAGGCGCCCAGCAACAAGAATCCGTATCCCGGCCTGGGCTGGAGCGATGGCCGCAACACCGCTGGCGTCTTCAAGATCGAATACGACATCACGGACTACCTGACCGCCTACGCGGGCTACGGCCAGCGCAAACTGGACTGGGACGCCTTTGCCGCCAACCCCGTGCTGCAGAATTCGCAGGGCGATTACTCATTTTTCGGCGGCTGGCAGCGGATGACGGTGGACAGCAAGTCCACCGAAGCCGGCCTGCGCAGCAATTTCAAGACCGGTCCCGTGAGCCACAAGGTCGCCTTCAGCTACACGCTGCTGGACCAGGACTCCGACCTGGGCTTCAACACCGGTTTCCCGCCCGGCAATTCCAACATCTACGCCGGCAACACCTTCGACACGCCGTCCATCTCCGGCGTCAGCAATCCCCTGAACCGCTACCAGAGCGTCAAGCTGACCAGCTACGCGCTGGCCGACACCCTGGGCTTCATGGACGATCGCCTGCAGTTGACGCTTGGCGTGCGCCGCCAGAACGTGCAGGGCCAGAACTACAACTTCACCAACGGCGAGCCCAGCGGCCCGCGCTACGACAAGAGCGCGACCACGCCGCTGGCCGGCGTCGTCTTCAAGGTACGGCCGGACCTGTCGGTCTATGCCAGCTACGTCGAAGGCCTGTCCCAGGGCGACACCGCGCCGACCAGCGCGGCCATCACCAACCCGGGCGAGACGCTGTCGCCGTTCAAGTCCAAGCAGAAGGAAATCGGCGTCAAGTACAACCTGAACGACAACATGCTGGCCACTGTCGCCCTGTTTGAGCTGACGCGGCCCAGCTCCGGCATCTCTGGCAACACCTTCGGCGAGTTTGGCGAACAGCGCAACCGCGGCGTGGAAGCCAGCTTTGCCGGTGAAGTCACCAAGGGCGTGCGTCTGTTGGGCGGCATCAGCTATATCGACGCCGTCATCAACAAGGCCACCACGCCCGATCTGCAGGGCAACAAGGCCATCGGTGTGCCCGACTGGCAATTCAACCTGGGCGCCGAGTGGGATACCCCCCTCGTCCCGGGCTTGACGCTGTTGGGCCGCGTCATCTACACCGACAGAACGTATGCCAACGCCGACAACAGCCTGTCGGTGCCAAGCTGGACCCGCGTTGACGCCGGCGCCCGCTACGAAACTAAGATCAGCGGCACACCCGTCACCTTCCGCTTCAACGTCGAGAACCTGTTCAACCGGAATTACTGGGGCACGGCCACCGCCGGTTATCTGTTCGTAGGCTCGCCGCGCACCTACACGCTCTCGACCAGCATCGCCTTCTAAGGAGGCAGATATGTCCACGCAAGCCTGGTCCTGGATACACAAGTGGAGCAGTCTGATCTGCACGGTCTTCATGCTGCTGCTGTGTCTGACCGGGCTGCCCCTGATCTTTCACGAAGAGATCGAGCACCTGTCAGGCGTGGTCGAAGCGCCGCCCATGCCCGCCGGCACGCCCAACGCCAGCATGGACCAGATCGCCCAGACCGCGCTGGAACGCCGCCCTGGCGAAGTCATCCGCTACATGTTCTGGGACCAGGACGAGCATCCCGACATTACGTATGTTTCGATGGCCAGCGCCGTCGATGCCCCGCCCGAGGAGAACAACGCGGTCGTCATCGATTCGCGCACGGCCAAGGTCCTGGACGAGCCGGCCACCGACGAAGGCTTTATGTACGTCATGCTCAAGCTGCATACGGATATGTTCGCCGGCCTGCCGGGCATGCTGTTTCTGGGCGCAATGGGCCTCTTGATGGTGGTCGCCATCGTGTCCGGGGTGGTGCTGTATTACCCCTTCATGCGACGTCTGAAGTTCGGCGCGCTGCGCACCCAGCGCAGCACCCGTGTCAAATGGCTGGACTGGCACAACCTGCTGGGCATCGTCACCGTCGTCTGGCTGCTGGTCGTTGGCATCACGGGCAGCATCAACACCTTGAATCGCGTCGTGTTGAGCCTATGGCAGATGGACCAGATGGCGGAAATGACCGCGCCATTTCGCGGCCTGCCGCCGGTTACGCAACCCGCACACCTGGAAGACTCCATCCGCACTGCGCGTGCCGCGGTGCCGGACATGGCGGTGAGCCTGGTGGCGTTTCCCGGGACGATGTTCTCCAGCCCGCACCATTACACGTTCTTCATGAAGGGCAATACGCCCGTGACTTCGCGCCTGCTCAAGCCGGCGCTGGTGGACGCGACGAATGGGGAACTGACCGACACGCGCGAAATGCCGTGGTACGTGAAGACCTTGTTCCTGTCGCAGCCGCTGCATTTTGGGGATTACGGCGGCTTGCCGTTGAAGATCCTCTGGGCGGTGTTGGATCTGTTTGCGATCGTGGTGCTGGGTAGCGGGTTGTACTTGTGGCTGCGCAAGCCCAAGGCTGCGACGGCTGCCAAGCCCTTAACCGATGATGCTGCCGAAGCCGCCAATGCGCTGCGCCAAAGCGACCGTCAGGAGGCTGCGCAATGAACAGGACGAGCGAAGCGCGCGGCGCGCGCACCGAACACCTGCAGTCGGCTGGCGAGGTGTTCCGCGCGCCCATCTGGCTGGGCGTGGCGTCGGTGGTGGGACTGGTGTCGGCGCTGCTGGGCGATGGGGTGTGGGATGGCGTGTCGTGGTTGGCGATCTTTGCGCCGATCGGGGCGGTGTGGTGGGCGTGGCGGAGGCGGGGCGGGTGAAGTCTCCTTCATCTCGCCGCCGGCAGCTCGTCAGCGGCGCGCGGCCATCAGCGTAAGCACGTCGCTCAGCGATTGAACGGAGTCCGCTGACTTTGACGTGGCTGTGTGCCGGTCAAGGTGATAGCCGTGAATGCCGAATTTTCGTGGCCCAATCATGTCGGCCTCGATGGTGTCGCCGATCATCAGCACTTCATCGGGCCGGCACGCAATGCCATCACAAAGGTATTGGTAGATCTCGGCTTGCGGCTTCACGGCGCCGGCTTCGTACGACCACGCGCAGAAGTCCGGCCGGACAGGCAGCAAGTCCAGCACCGGCGGGCCATACGGCGCCGCCAGGTTGGAGCAGAGCGCGACCTTGATGCCGCGTTCCCGCAATGCAAGCAACGTCGGCGTGGCATCCGCGAAAAGCGAGATGGACTGAATCTCTTCACGCAGTTCGGCTTCAAGCGCGTTCAGATCTGCATCGCTGACCACTCCGCCAAACAGGCTGGCGGCCTGTCGCAGGTCGATCGGATTGCTCATCGCGCGGACCCCGTCGTCGCGCTGGCGCGGACGACCCGCTTCATGCAGCAGCCGGACCAGCTTGCGGAACGGTCGGGTCGGCCGTTCGATGTGGACCAAGGTTCCGAATACGTCGAATGCCACGGCCTTGATTGCCATTGAACCTCCTGCGCCAATGAGGCTTTCCGGTGATTGGCCGGACCGTGATGTCCAACCTGTCTGCGACGGATTCTAGCGGCAAAACTTCCGGCGGCTTGCTGGATCTCTTGGTCTTCGGATGAGCTGGGAGGCAGGAGCACCGGGTGCGGGGCTACTCGTCGCGAGCGACCGTGACGAATATGCCGTCGGCTTCGTTCAAGCGGGGGCCCGCCGGCAGGATCATTACCGACACGTCATCAGGCAGGTGAGACGCCAGCGCTTTCAGGCGTTCGCTGACGATGCTGTCCAACGAATCGAGGCGCGACTCTGCTGACACCGCAAGGCTTACCCCAACCTTGTTCCAGCTTTCCCAGGATTCCGGCGCTTGCCGGTATGCCACTGTCGTCCATTCCGATGGGTTGATGATGGTGCCGTCCGCCAACCGTGGGGGCGCATCGCTCCAGGCTTCCAACTTCTCACGTGTCGCGCCGGAGTAGATCCACGCAGGGGGCGGGCGGATTCCCTGGGCGGGCTGGGCGGAAGTATCCAGTTTGGCGGCCAGCGCCTCCAATGCCTGATCCGTGGACAGCTTGGCTTCCTTAAGCCTGGCAGGATCGATCGACAGCCACAGCTGGATGGGTTCCGGCGTATTGCTCCAGATCTGGGTGATGGTGTGGTTATCGCCAATCCCACGACCGACCCTGTCGGCCACCAGTTGTTGCAGCTCGGGCTTGCTGAGACGCGGACTGGCCACCAGCAGGTAGAGATCCGCGCTCGGGACGGCGCCCCACACGAGGGCCGGCGGCTGGATGGCGGCTGACGGCGTTGCCTGCGCGGCATTTGCGGGCAGGTAGACGCAGAGGGCCAATGCGGCAAGCCAGCTGCAGCGCGCCGGCCAAAAGCGGTGAATCCAGGTCATCAGAGGCATAGGTTTTTAGTTGTTCAAATGCTGTTAAATCCCGCACGCGATGGTCACGAGCGGGGAGTTGATGGACATGATCATTGTTTCGATACCGGTCTGGAAGAGCTGAGTCGCGCTCCTGACGGATCTGACGGGTTGAGGTCCGGGATTATCCCAGACGGCAAAAACCCGCAGAGCGCGAGCTGGTGCGGGTTTGAGGTACTACTTGGATATCAGTCCAGACAGGTGTCTGGTGCCCGGCGGCCGGAATCGAACCGGCACGCCTGTCTTGCGCCTGGATTACTCGCTTTTCTCTGCGCGAACAAAATGATCAAGGCAAGAGTGATCATGAGCATAAACGAACCGACGTCGATATCTAACGCGCTCACTCGCTCACGCGCTCACTCGCTCACTCGCTCACTCGCTCACTCGCTCACTCGCTCACTCGCTCACTCGCTCACGCGCCGCGGCAAAGGCCGGCCGCGGCGCGTGCGCCTATCAACGCCGACGCGCGGTCAGCCAGTCGATCGGCTGTAGCGCCTGACCGACGATACGGATCTCGCCGACGCTGCCAAAGAAGCCATCGGCCCGCGCGCCATCCCACGAACCGGCACCGACGATCCACGGCATGTTGGCCGCCAACGTCGCCAGGCCGCGAGCGCCCGAGGTGTTGCGCAGAACCGGCGCGCCTTCCACGTACAGGATGGTTTCGTGCGTGGTGTCATCGTTCACCACGGCGACGTGCATCCACTTGTCGGGGATGATCTCGCCAGACCAGTTTGCCTTGGGACTACGCGTTCCGGCGTCGTCCGGCACCACTTCCCACTGGATCTCGCGCAGGCTCGACACCGCAAACAGCAGCGGCGGGGATTCGGGGTCTCCGCCCGAAAAGCCCGCCAGATCACCGCGCTTGCCGTCGCGCGTCATGATGTTCATCCACGCGTGCTTGGACGCGACCCAGTCCCGGTCGATCTTGATGAAGGCTTCCACCGTGTAGCCGTCGGTCGCGGTTTCACCGTTGATGATGGCCGCGGCATCCGTCGTGAAGTAGCTCATACGAGCCGTGTTCTTGTCGGTGTTCAGGAAGCGCACCGAGCCGGGCGCGGCCGACAGGTAATGGTGATCGTCGGACCAGACCACATCGCCCACCTGCGCACCGGCCACGCCGTCGATATTCAGCGGCGCGCGCCGCATCGGATTCAGACCCGCGCGGTCCGCGATCACTTCGCCCACCGGAACCGGCTGTCCGTTGGTGCCGCCAAAGAAGCGCCAGTGCGCCAGCGTGCCTTGCACCTGCGGATAATCATCCGGATCGGCGGCGGGCTTCTGCTCGGCGGCGACGGGATCCGTGTAGTTCGCCAAAATCAACGCGCGCGCCTGGTCGATCAGCGCAGTGTGCGACGGCGTAGCCGCCTTGAATTCCTTATTGAAGCCGCCAAAGCGCTTCGCAAAATCCATCTTGATGGTGAACTGCTCGTTCGCGCCGGTCAGAATGGCCTGGTCAAACGTGTTGAGCGTGTTCTTCGGCTTCTGCGGCACCCATGGCGAGAACGACAGCACCCGGATCTCGTTGTTGCTGAGGTCGAATTCGTACAGACGCATCAGGCCGTTGCCGCCCTGATAGGCCATCTGATAATCCACCACCATTTCCTCGACCGCGTTGCCAAACGCATTGGTCTTGGTCAGATGCGCGGCGCCGTGATAGTGGCCGTTCAGCGTCATGAAGATCTGATCGTTGTCGCGGATCAGCTTGTCCCACAGCATCAGCCCGTAGGGCACTTCCAGCGGCGTGACGCCGTCCTTGTCGATGTTCAGCAACTGGTGGTTGACCAGGATCACCGGCAGTGTCGGGTTCGCGCGAATGACCTGGTTGGCCCAGTTCAACGCGTCATCGGAGATGCGCCACGACAGCGACAGCACCATGAACTTCTGGCCCTCGGCTTCGAACACGTGATATTCGTGGAAGCCGCTAGGATCGCGGCCGCCAAACGTGGCCTGGTTCTTGGCGCGATCGGCACTGAAGGTTTTCAAATAGGGCTCGTTAGCCAGATTGCGCTGCGCGTCCGTGGCGCTGGCCTGGCTGCTGGCGTCGACGTAGTCGCGGTCCAGGATCACGTCGTGGTTGCCGGCCAGAATCGAGTACGGGACCTTGGCGTCTTCCAGAATCGCCATGGCGGCATCGGCCACTTTCCACTGGTCGGGCTTGCTCTGTTGATCGACGACGTCGCCCAAGTGAATCAGGAACGGGATGCCGAGTGTTTTGGAATGATCGGCCACCCACTGCGTCTGCGCCTTGAACGGCTCGCTGCCGTACTTGCGCATGAATTGCTGGTTTTCGGCGTCGGTTGCGTAGCGCGAATAGAACTGCGTGTCCGGCAGTACTGCTACTGCGAAGCTGGAAATGTTGACGGGTTGGGGTTGGGGTTGCGGCTCGGGTTGGGGCTGCGGTTGCGGTTGCGTGCCAGGCGTGTCGGGCGACGTGATGTCGTCGTCATCGTCGTCGCTGGAGCAGGCAGACAGCAGCAGCGATCCGCCTACGGGCAGCAGCGTGGCGCCAAAGCCGGCCTTTAGCAGGCTGCGACGACGCGGATCCGCATCGGTCGGCAGTGCCGCGAGTTTATTGGCAACCTCAAGTTTGCCGTCGTGCTTGTCGTTCGCCATCTGTGCTGCCCTTCAGAAAAAGCGGGAAGCTTAGGTAGGGCGGATGACGGGATGATGAATGTTGGTGGTGGCGCGAGCAGCGCGTCTGTCTGCTTGAATTGCGCTGGTTCACCACGCCATACGAGTTGGGGCCGATTTTTTAATTTTCGTGTCTGGACACGGAATGTCCAGAGCGCCGTCCAGACTGAAGTTTCTCAAGTCTGCATGGAGTTTGTTCGTGTCCCAATCGTCTGCAAATCAACTTGTTCCTCAAGCCGCATTCAAGGCCCCTCACAAAGCGGTCATTCACCTGGAAGGGTGGGGCATTTCCGCCAAGGAAGCGAGCGAGGTGGCCGCGACGCTGAACCAGCAGCTACCCCAAATAGACTGGCGCGCCGGGGTTGCCCTCGACTCGGAGGCGCTAGTGGTGCATTTGGTCGACATCTCTACCCTTGCAGGCGCAACGGGCCATGCTGTCTGGAACACGTATGGCCCTGTTGAAGCCATGAGGCAAGCGGGCGAGGCCGGCACACCCGCGCTCGCGTTGTGTCGTGGCAAGTTCAGCGAGCTTCCCAGCCAACGGCTTGGTGTCTGGGTCGCGTCGACCGGTCAGGCGTGGGTGAACGCGCTACAGACTTTGGCGCGAGCCCTCGCCGCAACGGGGTGGAACGCCGAGAACGGTTACCGCGACCTGTCAGGGTGGGCAGGCGTGCGTCCTATGTTGAGCGCCAACCTGCTGGCGGTCATGGCGACGGACCATGCTGCCGCTGATTTCCCTTCCCTGATGCGTCAGGTCTCCGCGTCTTCAATTGCCCACCCGACCGCTCTCGTTGCGGCGGGCGTCTCTCGTCATGCCTTTGATCGGACGAGGATTGAAGCGGGCATGCATGATCTGGACATCGCTGTGGTCGCGCCTATGACGCTGGACGGCACGATGCGCGCCGATGCGCTGGTGGGCTATCCCTGGCCGGTAGTCACGGGTTAGACGGAGGATGTTGGTCCGAAATCGCCGGCCAGATAAACCGATGCGCTCGCCACAAGCACTCCATGAATTTCCTTACGCAAATGCGCGGGTTTGATCAGCATGACATCGGGCGCCAGGCTAAGCACGAATTGCTTAAACGTCAGCGAGGGGCGGACTGTCGCCACCAACTCAAAGCCGTCGCGCTTTTCTTTAATGACTTGGTCCTCGGACAACCGGTAATCACGCAAACGGCTGCGAAATTCGCGTTCGCGAACCCTAAGGGTGACCTTTTGCGGCGCTTCCGGGAAAAACAGCAGCGCATGTTCGTATTGCAAGAAACGATCCAGATCAAAGTCCTCGTCGTTGTCCGCAGGCTCACTCGTGGATTCGGCGGTGGAAATCCTGTCGACTCGGTGCAGATAGCGCACGAACCGGCCTGTACGGCGGGATCGGCGGCACGAAACGAAATACAAAACGCTGCCGCGCTCGACCAAAGCCAAAGGAGACACGTGATAACTGACTGGAGCGTCGGTGGACAAAGCGCCGTTCCGGTAACTCAGGAACAGACGTGTGTTGCGATAAAGCGCGTCCGTCAACGCGTGCATGATTTGCGGGTCTTGGGCTGGTGGCAGCAGCGGAAAGCCCGAGTCAATGATCGCTGCCTTGCCCAGCCAGGCCCGGCCCTGCAAGAACCGTGGATAGGTGGGGTGGCTTGCCAGAAGTTCACGGCTTCGATCGCAATGCTCCCTCAGCGCTTTCAGCGCATCGGCCGGCAATTGGTTGGAAGCGAAGTGTTCCAACTGCAAGAGGGCAACGGCCAGTTCCACACTTTTGACCTCCGCCTTGGCAGGCATCTTGCCCGGGATGACGCGCCAACTGCGTGCACTGGCTTGGCCCCGGCGTTCAATAACGCCTTGATCCAGCAGCCTTTGCAGCGCTCGTTGCATCGCTTTGGACGTCGACGCGGAATACCCATAACGAGGCCTTAGCCAGTCAAAAAGCGAGCGCGACGATACCCAGTCTCCAACGCGATGGATTAAATCCAAAACGTCCCAGTGCAGGGCGGTCATACCCGTGTCGTGTGGCTTTGGCCGAAGCCGACCATTTACTGTCATATCAACGTCATAGATGGTTTCTTTTTATAATAACCTGATATACTTCTTGTAACACGTTCTTTCGACGGTTATCTCGGGTGCGGGGGTTTTGAGCCTGCTTTATCCCGCTTCATCGCTTCTTGCTGGATCAGCCAGTTGGTAATAAGGCGCCGGCAACTCCACCGCATTTATTCACTCAGCAGAAAGGTCACACGCAATGCCCCTTCCCTTGATCATCGGTGCAGCGGCTCTGGTAGCTGCCAGTTATGGCGCAAAAAAAGGCTACGACGGTTATCAAAAGCACTCCGAAGCGGACGAGATTGTCAAGGACGCAACTGCGGCCTATGACAAGCGGCGAACCGTGTTCGATGCACAGGAGAAGAAAACTGAAACCGCATTGACGGAGCTGGGCAACCTGGAACTGCAAATCGGTGAAAGCTTTGGCGAGTTTAAAACCTTGGCTGATTCGCTGATCAAGGATTTGAACGCCAATTCCCAGGACAAGCTGGAAATCAAGTTTCCGAA
Organism: Achromobacter animicus; assembly: GCF_040775605.1. NCBI lineage: Bacteria > Pseudomonadati > Pseudomonadota > Betaproteobacteria > Burkholderiales > Alcaligenaceae > Achromobacter > Achromobacter animicus. The sequence goes on along the minus strand of NZ_JAYGJK010000001.1, from coordinate 5,494,107 downwards.
GCGCGAACTTCAAAAGATCGAAAACTACACCTATTCCGCCATGGGGGTGCTGGGCAGCATTGCCGGGGCGGGCGCTGCTGGCGCGGCGGCGGGCTTTGCCGTATATGGCGGCGTCATGGCTCTGGGCGCCGCGTCCACCGGCACCGCCATTTCTGCGCTGGCCGGCGCCGCTGCCACCAATGCCACGCTGGCAGCCATTGGTGGTGGTTCGTTGGCAGCTGGCGGACTTGGGATGGCCGGCGGCACAGCCATCCTGGGCGCGGCCGTCGCCGCTCCCATCCTCGCCATCGCCGGCTGGGCCTACGACAACCACGGCGAAGAAGCGTTGAAAAACGCACGTAGAGCCGCCGAAGAAGCTCAAGCCGCCATCAGGAAACTCATTAAAGCCGAAGAGTTCCTAGGCGATACCGAAGATTATGCGCGCCGTATCAAGCGCAGCCTCTCGCGTATCTACCGAGAGTTCCACCGCTATTTCGACGATTTGAAAGACGTCAGCACGCTAGTCGATGACTTGAAAGGCCGTAACGTTGATGTCGCCGCGGAGTTGGACAAACTGGGTACATCGGTCATTCAAATTATTGAAAATGGTTATGCGCTTGCCGCCATTCTGACCAGAGTCATCACGACTCCGTTGTTCAAGCTGAAGGAAGTCGGCGGGGGCGTCGCAGTGGACGATAACGGTCTGCCGCAAATGGCCAAGGATAAGGATGGCTCCATGATCCTGAACGGCGACAAGCTCGACGACGTTCTCGATACCGCCAAACAAGACGCCGCGCGCTTTGCGCACAGCTGACACGGACCAGCACATGCAAACGATTGCAATTCAGTATCCGTGGGTGCAAGAGTTGGAGAAAACCGTCGTCCGAAGCTTGGCCACAAGCTTCGGTCTGGATTTTCTGCTGTTTGAGGACAAGACCGGCGGCAAGGTCGATACTGTTCAGAATGTCCGCAAGGGAGTCTGGGCGACCGAGGCGGAACAGAAGAAATTCGATGAGCGCGGTGGCTACTCAGCCGTTAAAGCGGCCTATCACAAGGATCCGGAGTTCATTCGCAAGGGAAAGGCCGACGCCGCGTTACAGCAGGACGGCCAGCTTCGAGACGGCTACACCTCGGCCACGATGTCGCCACAGAACGGTATTCGGGATCTGGATCACGTGATTGCGGCCAAGGCCGTCCATGATGACGCAGGGCGCGTGCTTGCCGGTCTTGACGGCATCGAGCTGGCCAACCATGAGTCCAACCTCGTTTCCACGCACCGAAGTATCAACCGGAGCAAGCAGGCATCTTCGGTCGATGATTTTTTGGCGGGCTTGCCCGAGAAAATCGTCCAGCAGAAGGCCGCGGTGCAAGCCGACCGAGATGCATTGGCTGCTTTGCCGCGCGATACGCCCCAGCAACGCCACCGTGCAGAAATGCAGGAAGCCAAGCTGAAAAAGTCGGAGACGCGGCTGGAAGCACTGGAGTCTGTCGACCCCGATGCCATGCGGGAAAAGGACGCGAAGGCTAGGAAACAGTACGACGGCACCGTCAACAAGAAGTACTACACCAGCAGCAAGTTCTGGGGTGCTACCGCCTTGGCCTCTGGCACTGCGGGCATCCAAATGGGCACGCGGCAGATGTTGGGCCTTGTGGCTGCCGAGATCTGGTTCGAATTGCGCTCGGCATTGCCAGCGATGATGGAAAAGCTGCGCGCCAACTTCGCATTAGGGACGTTCCTGCAAGAAGCTGAACTGCTCCTTAAGGGGATATGGACGCGGGTGCAGGAACGCTTCAAAGACTTCCTCATGGCCTTCAAGGACGGCGTCTTCGCAGGTGTTCTGGGCAGCGTAACGACCACGGCATTCAACATCCTGGCCACCACGGGCAAGAGCGCAATCAAGGTCATCCGCGAAATGTGGGGCCAGATGGTTTCGGCATTGAAGCTGCTGGCTTTCAATCCCGATGGCCTTTCCAGCGTTGACCTGACCAAAGCTGTGCTCGCCGCCTTGTCGGCTGGGGTGGCGACGGCAGTGGGCGGACTGATTTACGCCCAGCTGGTTCCAGTAATGACGTTTCCCTTTGGCAGCGAGCTGGCGGCCTTTGTCAGCGCTCTGACGACGGGGATTCTGACGATAGGCCTGCATCATGTCCTGCTGCATAGCCGGATGATGGAGCGCGTGTGGGCGTTGCTGGATCGCAGTAGCCATGCGCTGACCCTGCGGCAGTTCGAAGCGCTGAACGCACAGCTTGATGAATATCTGAGCGAGATCGAACGCGTCGAATTGAATATCGACGTGGACGAACTGGAAGACTTTTCGATTGACCTCAGCCAAGCCCAGAGCGAGTCTTCGCGTGGCGTGGTCATCGCAAGGGAAATTCAGCAACAGGGAATCTCCCTGCCTTATGAAATGGGTAATGCCGACAGTACGCGCAGTTGGCTCACGTCGTTGGCGAAGTGACGTCGACCTTCCCCTGTTCGCAATGCGGGCGGTGCTGCCAGTTGGTGGACCGCTCGCCCCAGACCCAGCATCTGGACCGGGGCGACGGCACGTGTCGCCATTTCATTGCCGATCGAAATGCTTGCGGCATCTATGACGATCGCCCAGACATTTGCCGTGTCGACCGCCAGTATGCGCTTCATTATGCTCAGCAAATGTCATGGAATGAATTTGTGGAACTGAATCAAGGCGTATGTACGGCGTTGCAACGTCAGGAGCTCCAGTCAATAAGGGTGACGGCAACCCATGAATAAAGCTGATTTCCTCACTCAATCAGCACCTTTTTCGAAATGGTTCGCCGATCTTATTACCGAAAAACTTCCGCTCGATTTTCGGCATGAGCAGGGCATAGACCGTAGTTTGCGTTCCGCGCTGGAGCGTTACAGGTGGCCTAATAAGCGGATTGACATCCCTACGCCTAGGGGGCTCCTCAGCATCGCCGCGCACGGCAGCTTTGCGGCCAATGCCGCAGTCCTGCTTCAGTTGGAAATTGGCCTGCGTCGGTGCCTGGACGCTGCCCAGGTGGACGAGACGGAACTTGCGAACTGGGCTGCTGCAATCATGCGTTGGGGCGGGGTGTACACCAAGCGTGGTAACGGGCCTTGGCTCGATAGCAAGCGTGCGAGCTTTTCGGCGTACTTGCGGCCCGTGCTGCGAGCGCTGTCGGACACTAGCGGGATAGCGCATTTGGGCATTGTCGATCTGCGCTCCAACGCGGGCACGACCAAAATACACTCCCTTGCACTTCCGCAGTTCGTCATCTACGACAGCCGTGTAGCTGGCGCGTTGGCGTGGTTGGTGCTGCGTTGGAGTCGCCACCAGAATGCCGCCGTCCCCGCGCACTTGCGTTTTGCCTGCATGCGGGCAAACACGACCAAGAGCAAGGTGAAGATGCGCTCTCCCGATGAAACCCTTTTTCCTTACTTCGCCGCGTCTGGCCCATTGCTGGCGCATCAGCGACACGCAACCTGGAACCTCCGGGCAAACTGGATCATCAGCGATGCGCTTACGCGGGCGAATGCAGGCGCCGGGCAGGAGAAATGGTCACCTCGGCAAGTCGAGGCGGCGTTGTTCATGATGGGTGCGGACTTAGCGCCCGCGATGCGCGACTGTTGACGGCGGCAGCGTTCTCTTAATGCCGGTCTGAATTTCGGCAAGCCATGTCGGGGCGTAGGAGGCGCCGCCGTGCGCTTAGCGAATCGTTGGCTATCGGCCTTAGTAGAAAGGCCATGGTGCCCGGGGCCGGAATCGAACCGGCACGCCTTGCGGCGGGGGATTTTGAGTCCCCTGCGTCTACCAATTTCACCACCCGGGCTAGGGGGTCGCGAGCGCGTCCAGGTGACGGCTGCGGGAGATGCGAAGACCGCGATTATATGCGGTCTTTCTCATCTTGTCAGGCGACGGCTAGGCGAGCCTGCCGTCCAAGGGGCAGGCTGGGGCTGCTAAACCCCGACCCCACCCCCACAAACCTCACTTCTTCTCAGGCAAGAACCAGTTCATCACCAGTGCGCAAATCCCGCCGGTGGCGACGCCCGATTCCAGCACACTCTTCACCGAGTGCGGCAGGTGCGACAGGATTTCCGGCACTTGCGACACGCCCAGGCCCAGCGCCAAAGAGACGGCGATGATGAGCAGCGCGCGGCGGTCCAGTTGGATGCCCGCCAGGATGTTGATCCCAGACGCGGCCACCGCGCCGAACATCACCATGGCTGCACCACCCAGAACGGGCTCCGGAACGGCTTGCAGGACACCGGCCACAACCGGGAACAGGCCCAACAGAATCAGCATCCCCGCAATCCACACGCCGACGTGGCGGCTGGCGATGCCGGTCAGCTGGATGACGCCATTGTTCTGCGCAAATACCGAGCTGGGAAACGTATTGAACACGCCAGCCAGCAGCGAGTTCGCGCCGTTGACCAGCACGCCGCCCTTGATGCGCTGCATCCAGAGCGGACCTTCAACCGGCTGCTTCGACACCTTGCTGGTGGCAGTGACGTCGCCAATCGCTTCCAGGGACGTGACCAGATAAATGATCAGCATCGGCACGAACAAGGCCCAAGAGAACCCCAGGCCAAAGTGGAGCGGCACCGGAACCTGGAAGACGGCGGCTTCGCGGGCGCCGGTGAAATCCAGACGGCCCATGTAGGCGGCGGCGATGTAGCCGACGGCCAGCGCCAGCACCAGCGCAGTGCTGCGAATCCACACCACCGGCACGCGGTTCAACAGGATGATGGTGCCCAGGACGAGGCCGGATAGGGTCAGGTTCTCGGCGCTGGCGAAGGTGCCGTTGGCCATCGCGCCGAAGCCGCCGCCCATGCTGATGAGGCCCACCTTGATGAGCGTCAGGCCGATCAGCAGCACGACGATGCCGGTGACGAGCGGGGTGATGAGGCGTTTGACGAAGGGCAGGATGCGGCTGATGCCCATCTCGACAAAGGACCCGGCGATGACGACGCCGAAGATGGCGGCCATGACGGCTTCGACCGGCGTGCCTTGCTTGACCATGACTGAGCCGCCGGCGATCAGCGGGCCGACGAAGTTGAAGCTCGTGCCCTGCACGATGAGCAGACCCGCGCCGAGCGGCCCGAAGCGCTTGCACTGCACGTAGGTGGCGATGCCGGAGATCACCAGCGACATAGAGACGATGAGGGTGGTGTCGCGGCTGCTGACGCCCAGGGCCTGGCAGATGAGCAGGCCGGGGGTGACGATGGGGACCAGGATGGCCAGCAGGTGCTGCAGGGCGGCGACGAAGGCGACGGGAGGCGCGGGGCGGTCGTCGGGGCCGTAGACCAGGTCGTGGCTGGTGTCGGCGTCATCGGACGTGCCGTGGGGGGCGGGTTGGGTCAGGGAGGCGGGTTGCATGGCGGGAGGGCCGGCCGGGGAGGGGTAGGTGAGAAAAGTGCGGGATTTTACCGGGGACAGCCGCCTGTCAGGTTGCTTCTCCGCCACCCTGGTCTTGAAAAGTTCCCATTGGCCCCCACATCAGTAGGGTTTCCGGGCGGCCGCGCGGGCGCATCGCCCCAGCCGCCGGATATTTGTCCCTAATTTATTTTCCGAGCCACGTAGAACCATGAGCCAAACCGCCACGAATTCCGCGTCCGAAACCCTGGGGTTCCAGGCCGAGGTGAAGCAACTGCTTCATCTGATGATCCATTCGCTGTACAGCAACAAGGAAATCTTCCTGCGCGAGCTGGTGTCGAACGCGTCGGACGCCTGCGACAAGCTGCGCTTCGAAGCCATCGACCAGCCGGAATTGCTGGAAGGCAACGGCGAACTGGCCATCACGGTCAGCTACGACAAGGCCGCCCGCACCATCACGATCTCCGACAACGGCATCGGCCTGTCGCGCGAAGAAGCGGTGGCCAACCTGGGCACGATCGCCCGCTCGGGCACGCGCGAGTTTTTCTCGCAGCTGACCGGCGACAAGCAGAAGGACGCGCAGCTCATCGGCCAGTTCGGCGTGGGCTTTTATTCGTCGTTCATCGTGGCTGACAAGGTGACGGTGGTCAGCCGCCGCGCCGGTTCCTCGGACGCGATCCAGTGGGAATCCGACGGCCAGGGCGAGTTCACGATTGCCGCCGCTGAAAAGGCCAGCCGCGGCACGGACGTGACGCTGCACCTGCGCGCTGACGAAGACGAACTCCTGAACGGCTGGAAATTGCGCGAGATCCTGCGTCGCTACTCCGACCACATCTCGCTGCCGATCCGCATGGCCAAGGAAGAGTGGGATCAGGAAAAGGGCGAGCAGGTCAAGACCGACGAACTGGAAACGGTGAACCAGGCGAACGCCCTGTGGGCCCGCAACAAGTCCGAAGTGACGGAAGAGCAGTACCGCGAGTTCTACAAGACGGTCTCGCACGACTACGACGATCCGCTGGCCTGGACGCACAACCGCGTCGAAGGCCGCAGCGAGTACACGCAACTGCTGTACGTTCCCAAGCACGCGCCCATGGACATGTGGGACCGCGACGGCCGCCATGGCGTGAAGCTGTACGTGAAGCGTGTCTTCATCATGGACGACGCCGATCAGCTTCTGCCGTCGTACCTGCGCTTTGTGCGCGGCGTGATCGATTCGGCGGACCTGCCGTTGAACGTGTCGCGCGAAATCCTGCAGGAAAGCCGCGACGTGCGCGCCATTCGCGAGGGTTCGGCCAAGCGCATCCTGTCGCTGCTGGAAGACCTGGCCGAGAACAAGCCGGAAGACTACGCGACGTTCTGGTCGGAGTTTGGCCAGGTGTTGAAGGAAGGTGCGGGCGAGGACTCGACCAATCTTGAGCGCATCGCCAAGCTGATGCGTTTTGCGTCGACGAATTCCGGTGATCAGGCGCAGACGGTGTCGTTTGCCGACTACGTGTCGCGCATGAAGGAAGGCCAGGACAAGATCTACTACGTTACGGCGGACACCTTCGCCGCGGCCAGCAACAGCCCGCATCTGGAAATCTTCCGCAAGAAGGGCATCGAAGTCCTGCTGCTGTCGGATCGCGTTGACGAGTGGATGCTGTCGTACCTGCGCGAATTCGACGGCAAGTCGCTGGTGTCGGTGGCCAAGGGTGGCCTCGATCTGGCGGAACTGGCCGACGAGGAAGAAAAGAAGCACCAGGCCGAAGTGGCCGAGGACTTCAAGCCGTTGGTCGAGCGTCTGCAAAAGACGCTGGAAGAGCAGGTCAAGGAAGTGCGCGTGACGCTGCGCCTAGTGGATTCGCCGGCGTGCGTGGTGGTGGGCCAGAACGAACTCAGCCCGCACCTGTTGCGCATGCTGAAGGCCGCCGGCCAGGAAGCGCCGAACGTGAAGCCGGTGCTGGAGATCAATCCCGAGCATCCGCTGCTGGCGCGTATTCGTGCGGCCGAAGATGGCGAGTTCGATCAGTGGGCGCGTCTGCTGCTGGATCAGGCGCTGCTGGCTGAGGGCGCGCAGATTGCGGACCCGGCGGCGTTTGTGAAGCGGTTGAATGCGCTGCTGCTGAAGTAAGCGGCTGGGTGGTTCAACAGAGAGGGCGTCCGAAAGGACGCCCTTTTTGTTTTTGGGTCCCACGGGCGGGGCGCGAAGCGGCCGCGCCTTCGGAAGACGTCTGATTTGATCTTGAGGATTACCGCTCGGTAAGTTTCGAGCTCGAATGTCGTGAAAATGGCCTTAGGATTACCGATCGGTAACTTTGGGGATAAGGCGATGACGACCACGCGCGAGCTTGATGCGATTCCTGCGGTCGTGTCTACGTCAACCGAGTTGGGGGCTCTGATCAGGGCTGTGCGCCGGCGGCAGGGCTTGCTGCAAGTCGACTTGGCGGGACTGGGAAATTCCGGGAACCGGTTCGTGGTCGACTTGGAACGGGGAAAGCCCACCGTGCAACTGCAAAAGGTGTTCGACATGTTGGACCTCCTCGGCCTCGAAGTGGAAGTTCGATGGAAGCGCCCTCGGTTTGGCTAATCGCTGGTCGATTAATGACCTGAAGTCAAAAGTGTTTGCCCGCTAGACGCCTTTTTCTGCAAGTATCCGGCCGTCATACTGCACACCTGTCTATCCGATGCGCCGGCCATTTCAGGCCGGATGCGCCCCAGGAACGTCCTGCCGGCGCCGTCGAACCCAAGGAACTTGCATGAATCCCCAAGAAGCCCAGCCGGTGAAGGCCGGCCCGCCGTTGTTGGCGCTTGCCGTCGGTGCGTTTGGCATCGGCGTGACCGAGTTTTCTCCCATGGGCCTGTTGCCCGTCATCGCCGAGGGGGTGAACGTGTCCATCCCCAGCGCGGGCATGCTGGTCAGCGCCTACGCGATCGGCGTGATGGTCGGCGCGCCGCTGATGACGCTGGCGTTCTCGCGCTGGTCGCGGCGCAAGGCGTTGATCCTGCTGATGGCGATCTTCACCATCGGCAACATCCTGTCGGCGCTGTCGCCCAATTACACGACGCTCCTGCTGGCCCGACTGGTGACCAGCCTGAACCATGGCGCGTTCTTTGGCCTGGGCTCGCTGGTGGCCGCCAGCGTGGTGCCGCGGCACAAGCAGGCCAGTGCGGTGGCGACGATGTTCATGGGCCTGACCATCGCCAACGTGGGCGGCGTGCCTGCCGCGACGTGGCTGGGTCAGACGATCGGCTGGCGGATGTCGTTCTTCGCGACGGCGGTGCTGGGCCTGATTGCGATGCTGTCGCTGTGGTTCGCGCTGCCGGCGGGCGAGGCGGGCCGGCGTCCCAACGTGCGGCATGAACTGGCCGTGCTGCGCAGCCCTGCAGTGCTGCTGGCGCTGCTGACCACGGTGCTGGGCGCAGGCGCGATGTTCACGCTTTACACGTACATCGCCCCGACGCTGGCCGAGATCACCGGCGCGTCCCCGGCGTTCGTGACGGGCATGCTGGTGCTGATCGGTCTGGGCTTCACGTTGGGCAACGGAGTGGGTGGACGCATGGCCGACCGCTCGCTCGATGGCACGCTGATCTTCTTCCTGGTGCTGGTTATCGTGGACCTGCTGGCGTTCCCGTGGCTGGCGTCCACGCCGGTTGGCGCGGCGGTGGCGCTGCTGATCTTCGGTATCGCGACGTTCGCGGTGGTGCCGCCCCTGCAGATGGGCGTGATGCGCGCCGCCACCGATGCGCCGGGTCTGGCGTCGTCGATGAACGTGGGCGCGTTCAACCTGGGCAATGCGGTAGGCGCGGCGGCCGGGGGCGCGGTGATTTCGGCGGGCATGGGCTACGCGGCGGTGCCGATTGCCGGCGCGGTGATTGCCGCCGCTGGTCTGGCGCTGGTGCTGGTGCAGCGCGCCGGGAACGTGCGGCGGCGCAAGCTGGCGGTGCAGGGCTGCTGAGGTTCCTCCTTCCGGCCGTCCAACAAAAAGCCCCGGTGCAAATCGACCGGGGCTTTTTGCATGCGCGGCCTTCAGAACTTGAAGACGTCTTCAAGGTCCACCGACTCTTCCACTGATTCCAGCTTCACACTCTGTTCGATGTGTTCCAGGTGATGCAGGGTCAGTTCCTCGGCCCGTTGGGAATCGCGGGCGGCGATGGCTTCGGTGATGAGTTCGTGTTCGTCGTCCCGGCAGCTGGTGGCGGTGGGAAGGTTGTACAGGAAGATGACCAGGCACGTGAGCGTGGAGAGTTCGCGCATGGTCCGCGCCAGCTCGCCGTTGCCGGCCAGTTCGCTCAAGAGGATGTGGAACTCGCCAGCCAGCCGGATGATGGCGCGCTTGTCGTCGCGTTTGCGGGCGTCGTGTTCCAGCACGACATGTTCGCGCAAGCGCGCCAGTTTCTCGGGTGTCAGGTTCTGCGTCAGGCGCCGCACGACGGCCGGTTCGATGAGCCTGCGTGCCTCGAAAACATCGCGCGCCTTTTCGATGGAAGGCTTGGCCACGTAGGCGCCGCGTTGGGGGAACAGTTCAACGATCTGTTCATGGGCCAGGCGGGCCAGGACTTCGCGGATGCGAGGGCGGCTGACCTCGAAGATTTCGGCCAGGCGCTCTTCGACCAGCTTGGTGCCGGGTTTGAGGCGGTTGTCCAGGATGGCGCGATAGATGCGTTCGTAGATGCCGGTGACCGAGGTTTCGCGTTTGTCTGATGCCATGGGCTCGTTGTTGGTTTGCGCGTTTGATGCCAGGAGGGGATCGCCGCCCTGGATAGTGAGCGGTTCTTTGCCGCTTGTAGACGTCATGTTGTCTGCAACCTGACGGATGAACGTGAAGATACCCGATTGGACAGCAGCGTTGTGCATGCCGTCGAGGAACAGTCAAAAATAATGTTAACAATTTGGCCTTGAAATGTATATTTCAGGGTAATCACTAGCGTAATCATTTTTGTATTCGGCCTAGAATCCGCTCACAACATGCCCATCCGGCTGCGCTTTCGCTGCCAGGACAGGGGCGGATCAGACGGGCTGACGCATATGACGAAGCAGGGTTTTGATCTGGTGCTGCGCGACGCGGTGCTGGCGACTGCCGGCGACACCTGCCGGGCGGATCTGGCAATCTCCAACGGCTGCATCGTGCAGATCGGCCGCGGCCTTGCTCCGGGCCTGTGCGAAATCGACGTGGCGGGTCGCGTGGTGACGCCAGGCGGTGTCGATGCGCACTGTCACCTGGATCAGCCCATGGCGCCGCCCGTGAAGCTGGCCGACGACTTTTTCACGGGCACGCGCTCGGCGGCGTGCGGCGGCACGACCACCGTCATTCCGTTCGCGGCGCAGCGCAAGGGCGGCACCGTGCAGGCAGCCATCGACGACTACCATCAGCGCGCCGAAGGCCGCGCATGCGTGGACTATGCCTTCCACCTGATCCTGACCGACCCTGCGCCGGCCGTGCTGAACGAAGAGCTGCCGCGTCTGATCAAGGCTGGCTACACCTCATTCAAGCTGTACATGACGTACGACGCGCTCAAGCTGTCCGACGGCCAGATCCTGGACGTGCTGGATGTGGCGCGTACGCACGGCGGCATGGCGATGATCCATGCCGAAAACTCAGACTGCATCGCCTGGCTGACACGCCGCCTGGAAGCAGCCGGTCGCACGGCGCCACGCTTTCATGCGGTGTCGCGGCCCACGCTGGTGGAACGCGAGGGCGCCCACCGCGCGATTGCGCTGTCCGAGCTGATCGACGTGCCGATCCTGTTGGTTCACATCTCGGGCGGCGAGGCGGTGCAGCAGATCCGCGAGGCGCGCGCCAAAGGGCTCAACATCTACGCGGAGACCTGTCCGCAATACATCCTGCTGACCGCAAAAGACCTGGGCACGGACGACAGCTATTTCGGTGCGCGCTGCGTGTGCAGCCCGCCGCCGCGCGACGCGTCCAGCCAGGAAGAGATCTGGCAGGGGCTGGCGGATGGCCTGTTCACGGTGTTCTCGTCCGACCACTCGCCCTTCAACCTGACCGGCGAAGACGGCAAGACGCCAGGCGGCAAGGAAGTGGCATTTCGCCATATCCCGAACGGTATCCCTGGCATCGAAACCCGCATGCCGCTGCTGTATTCGGAAGGCGTGCTGGGCGGGCGCATCAGCGTGAACCGTTTTGTGGAATTGACCGCGACCCAACCCGCGCGTGCCTATGGCCTGTATCCGCAGAAGGGCACGCTGGCCATCGGCAGCGACGCCGACCTGGTGATCTGGGAAGAGCGTGACTTCACGCTGGGCAACGAGCATCTGCACCACGCGGTCGACTACACGCCCTATGCCGGGATGCAACTACGGGCGTGGCCCGCGATGACGCTGCTGCGCGGTCAGATCGTATGGGACGGCGCGAAGTTTGCAGGCTCGCCGGGCCAGGGAAAGTTCCTGCCGCGCGGGCTGCCCAGCCTGTCGCCACCCAGCGCCCGCAAGGGTGCGCAGCCGGCTTGGCGTTAGCCGCCCCGGACACCCATCAATCATTTCGGAGGATATTGCGTTGAAAACTACCCTGATCAAGAACGCCGAGGTTGTGGTTGCCTGGGACGAGGCGCGCCAGCGGCATGTCTACATGAAGAACGCCGACGTGGCATTCGCGGACGGGCGCATCACGCACGTCGGACCGGGCGCGCAGGCGGCGGCGCCGGACGCGGAGATCGTCAGCGGCAGCGGCATGATGGTCATGCCGGGGCTGGTGGATATCCACAGCCACCTGGTGCATGAACCCATCAACAAGGGCTACACGGACGAGACCGGTTCGGCGGGGCTGTACAACTCGAATCTGTACGAGTACATGCCCACGATGGAAGGCGACGACGAGGCCGCGCCCGCGCAATTGACATTGGCCGCAGCTGAACTGCTGATGTCCGGTGTGACGACCGTGGTGGACATGTCGGTGGCGCACGAACATTGGATCGACATCATGGTGCAAAGCGGCCTGCGTGCGTACATTGCGCCCATGTTCCGTTCGGCGCGCTGGTACACGAAGAATGGCCATGTCGTGGAGTACGACTGGAACGAGAAGGCGGGCGAGGCCGGTATGGAACGCGCGCTGGCGCTGATCGACAAAGCCGAGGCGCATGAATGCGGCCGGTTGACCGGCATGCTGGTGCCGGCGCAGATCGACACCTGCACGCCGGAACTGCTGAAATCCAGCCACCAGGAGGCCAAGCGCCGCGGCATCGGGTGGCAGACGCACGCCGCGCAGTCGCTGCCGGAGTTCCATGAGATCACGCGCCGTCATGGTCTGACACCCGTGCAGTGGCTGCACAGCCTGGGCGTGCTGGATCCGGGCAGCATCGTGGGCCACGGCATCTTCGTGGACGATCATCCGAACACGCACTGGAACACCGCCACCGACCTGTCCATCCTGTCCGAAACAGGCGCCAGCGTGGCGCATTGCCCCACGGTATTCATGCGCCGCGGCATGGCGCTACGCGATTTCGGGCGCTACCGCCGCGCCGGCATCAACCTGGGCATCGGCACCGACACCTATCCGCACAACATGATCGAGGAAATGCGTCACGTGGGCTATCTGGCCCGGCTGATGGCGCAGACGCCCCGCGCCGTCACCACCGGCGAAGTCTTCCACGCGGCGACCGTCGGGGGCGCGACGGCGCTGGGTCGCGAAGACCTGGGCCGCATCGCAGTGGGCGCGCGCGCCGACCTGGTGATGGTGGACATGACCCACCATCTGATGCGTCCGTCGCGGGATCCGGTGCGCAGCCTGGTCTACGCCGCCGCCGATCGCGCCGTGCACACGGTGTACATCGACGGCAAGCGCGTGGTGCATGAAGGCCAGGTGCATTCCCTGGACTATCGCAAGGCCGCTGAGCAGGTGGACGAGGCCCAGCGCCGCGCGGAGGCGCTGGTGCCGTCACGCGACCTGGTGGCTGGCCGTAGCGCCGCACAGATGTCGCCGCTGTCATTCGACATCGTCTGATCCGATCTCAATCCGACACCAGGGGCCGGCCACAGGCCCCGTTCATCCATAAGAACTTCAAGGGAACGACATGGCTTATCTGAACGCTGAAAGACTTGAAACCCGCTTCGGTCTTGCCCGTCTGGGCGCCGCGCTGGCTTGCGCCGGCGCGTTGGCCTGGGCGCCTGCTCAGGCTGAAACGCTGACCGTGGTGATGGCCAGCAAGTTGACGGTGCTGGACCCGGTGCTGACGGCGTCGCATCAGACGCGCAACCATGCCTACATGATCTACGACACGTTGCTGGCTACGGACGCGGACAACAAGATCCAGCCGCAGATGGCGGATAAGTGGGAGATCTCGCCCGACGGAAAGACCTACACGTTCACGCTGCGCGACGGCTTGAAGTGGCACGATGGCACGCCGGTCAAGGCCGAGGACTGCGTGGCGTCGATCCAGCGTTGGGCGCAGTCAGACAAGACTGGCCGCCAACTGATGCCGCTGGTGGCGTCGATGGATGTGGTCGACGACAAGACGTTCAAGATCGTGTTGAAGGCGCCCGCGGACGTTCTGTCGGCGCTGGGCAAGCCCAGCGGACTGCCCAGCTTCATGATGCCCAAGCGCGTGGCGCAGACGCCGGTGGCGCAGGCCATCACCGATTACACCGGTTCCGGTCCCTTCAAGTTCGTGCAGAAGGAGTTCCAGCCGGGCGTGAAGACGGTCTATGAAAAGAACACCGACTACGCGCCCCGCAAGGAAGCGCCCAGCTGGACGGCCGGCGGCAAGGTGGTCAATGTGGACCGCGTGGAGTGGGTGGCGATGGCCGACCCGATGACGACGGTCAATGCGTTGCTGGGCGGCGAGGTCGACTACATCGAGACCGTGCCGTTCGACCTGGTGCCGATGGTCAAGAGCTCGCCGGACCTGACACTGCGCATTCTGGACAAGATGGGCTATCAGCCCATGTACCGGTTCAACCAGCTTCATGCGCCGTTCGACAACAAGCTGGTGCGGCAGGCCGCCATGTATGCGGTGGGTCAGGACGACATCCTGAAGGCGCAGGTGGGCGATCCGGAATTCTTCAAGACGTGCGGCGCGGTGTTCGGCTGCGATCTGCCGTATTCCAGCAATACGCGCGCCGACATGATCGTGCCGTCCAACATCGAGAAGGCCAAGGCGCTGCTGAAGGAGGCCAAGTATGACGGCGCTCCCGTGGTGATCCTGCACGCCACCGACATCGCCATGGCTTCGGCCATTCCGGTGGTGATGGCACAGCAGTTGCGTCAGGCGGGTTTCAACGTGCAGTTGCAAGCGATGGACTTCATGACCATGCTGTCGCGCCGCGCCAACCGCGACGTGCCGGCCAAGGGCGGCTGGAGCATCTTCGTGACCACGTGGCACGTCAGCGAGATCATGGATCCGCTGCGCAACTACGGCGTGTCGGCCAATGGCGAGAGGGCGTGGTTCGGCTGGCCGACCGTGCCCCAGGTGGAAGCGCTGCGCGACAAGTTCCTGGTGGCGGGCACGGAACCGGAGCGCAAGCAGATCGCCGAGCAACTGCAGGACGTGATGCTGGATGAGGGCGTGGCGATCACGCTGGGGCAGATCGAGACGGCGGCGGCTTATAGCAAGAAGTTGTCGGGCGTGTTGGAATCGCCGGCGCCGGTGTTCTGGAACATCAAGAAAGCCAGCAACTAAGCCATGTTCAGCTACATCCTCAGACGCGTCCTGGCCACGGTCCCCGTGGTGCTGACGGTGGCCGTGCTGATCTTCTGCCTGCTGCGGCTGACGCCCGGCGATCCGGCGCTGATCCTGGCGGGCGACGCGGCCACCGAGACGCAACTGGCGCAGATCCGCGAGCACATGGGACTGGACCGGTCGCTGGCCACCCAGTTCATGCTGTGGGGTGGGCAGGTGCTACAGGGCGACCTGGGCACGTCGCTGCATTCCGGCACGCCGGTGACGACGATGATCGGCAGCCGCGTGGGGCCGTCGCTGGCCCTGGCGCTGTCGACCATCCTGCTGTCCACGTTGATCGCGGTGCCGCTTGGCGTTTTCTCGGCCTGGCGGCGCGGCACCCGCGCGGACCGGGCGGTGATGGCGTTTTCGGTGCTGGGCTTTTCGGTGCCGATCTTCGTCACCGGCTACGCGCTGATCCTGCTGTTCGCCATGAAACTGGGCTGGCTGCCGGTGCAGGGCTACAAGTCGCCATCCGTCGGGCTCGTGGCCTTCGGCATGCACCTGTTGTTGCCCACGATCGCGCTCAGCACCGGCTTTGTGGCGCTGATTGCGCGCATTGCCCGCAGCAGCGTGCTCGAGGTGATGGGCGAAGACTTCATCCGCACCGCCCGTGCCAAAGGCATTACCGAGCGCGCCGTGATGATGGCGCACGCGCTACGCAACGCGGCCGTGCCCATCATTACCGTGATCGGCGTCAGCATCGCCTTGCTGATCAGCGGCGTGGTCGTCACGGAGTCGGTCTTCAACCTGCCCGGCCTGGGACGGCTGGTGGTCGAGTCCGTGCTGGCCCGGGATTATCCGCTGATCCAGGGGCTGATCCTGCTGTTCTCGCTGGTCTATATCGGCGTGAACCTGACCATCGACGTCCTGTATTCGGTGTTCGATCCGCGCATCCGTTATTGAAGGAATCCGCATGTCCACTTCCATACACTCGATCGCGGGTGGGGCGGGCCACGTCCCTGCCGCCCGCAAGCCGCCCCGATCGGCGCTGGTTCGCACGCTGTCCACCTGGCCGGTCATGGCCGCGCTGGTCATGCTGGCGGTCATTGTGCTGGCCGCCTTCTCGGCCAACCTGCTGGGGCTGGCCGACCCCATGGCCATCAATCCCATGCAACGCCTGAAGGGCTTTTCTGCCGAGCATTGGTTCGGCACCGACGCCTACGGGCGCGACGTGCTGTCGCGCGTGATCCACGGCGCCCGCATTTCGCTGATGATCGGCGCGGGCACCGCCATTGCGGCGCTGATCCCCGGACTGGTGCTGGGCGTGATCGCCGGCTATTTCCGCGCGGCGGACATGGTCATCATGCGGATCATGGACGGCATCATGTCGGTGCCCAGCATCCTGTTGGCCATCGCGCTGGTCGCCGTCACCGGCGCCAGCCTGCTGACGGTGCTGATCGCGATTGCCGTGCCGGAGTTCCCGCGCGTGGTGCGCCTCGTGCGCGGATTGATCCTCAGCCTGCGCGACGAGCCCTATGTGGAGGCCGCCATTTCGCTGGGCACGCCGACGCGGGTGTTGATGATGCGCCATCTGGTGCCCAACACGATGGCGCCGTTGATCGTGCAAGGCACCTTCATCTTTGCCTCCGCCATGCTGTCCGAGGCGGTCATGAGCTTCCTGGGCGTGGGCATGCCGCCGGAGTTTCCGTCCTGGGGCAACGTCATTGCCGAGGGTCGCATGTACTTCCAGGTCCGTCCCGAGCTGATCCTGCTGCCGGGCCTGTTCCTGGCGCTGACGGTGCTCAGCGTGAACATGCTGGGCGACGCGATGCGCGACGCCCTCGATCCCAAGATGGCCAGGAGGGTGTGACATGAACGATTCCGCATTGCCTGTCCTGCAGGTGCAGAACCTGTCGGTGGCGCTCGTGGGCGCGCCCGGCGACGAACCGCGCCACGTGGTGGAGGGCATCAGCTTTGACATCCGCGCTGGCGAGACGCTCTGCGTCGTCGGCGAATCCGGCTCGGGCAAATCCGTCACGTCGTTTTCGGTGATGGGTCTGCTAGCGCCAGATGCACTTCGGCCGAACGCTGGCCGCATTCTGCTGGACGGCGAGGACGTGCTGGCCTGCACGCCGGAGCGGCTGCGCGAACTGCGTGCCACGCGTATGTCGATGGTCTTCCAGGAGCCCATGACCGCGCTGAACCCCGTGCGGACCGTGGGGTGGCAGATCGACGAGGTGCTGCGCACGCACAGCGACATGGATGCTGCCGCCCGCAAGCGCAAGATACTGGACATGCTGGATTCGGTACGGCTGCCGGATGTGGAGCGCATCTATCAGTCGTACCCGCACCAGCTTTCCGGCGGGCAGCGCCAGCGCATCGTCATCTGCATGGCGCTGATCCTGAATCCCAAGCTGCTTATCGCCGACGAGCCAACCACCGCGTTGGATGTGACGACGCAAAAGCAGATCCTGGCGTTGATTCTGGAGCTGCAGAAGTCGCACAACACCGCAGTGCTGTTCATCACGCACGACTTCGGCGTGGTGGCCGAAATTGCAGACCGTATCGCGGTGATGAACCGCGGGCGTCTGGTGGAAGTGGGTACGCGCGACGAAATCCTTGCGCGTCCCAAAGAGGCCTACACCCGCATGCTGGTGTCATCGGTGCCGGGCCTGGCGCCGCAGGCAAGGCAGGCGCCGGAAGGTGCGCCGGTGCTGGTTGTGAAAGGCCTGCAGAAGACCTATGCCGAGCGCGGATTCTTCAAGGCCAAGCGCACGGTGCATGCGGTCAGAGACGTCAGTTTCACGCTTCGCAAAAAGGAAATCGTCGGCGTCGTCGGTGAGTCGGGGTCAGGAAAATCCACGCTGGCGCGCTGCATTGCGCGGCTGATCGATCCGAGCGCCGGCAGCGTGCAGCTGGACGGCACGGAAATCGCCACCGCCACCAAGCGGGAGTTCCATCCGGTGCGCAAGCGCATCCAGGTGGTGTTCCAGGATCCGTACCGGTCGCTCAATGCACGCATCCGGGTGGGCGATTCCATCGTCGAAGGCATGCGCAATTTCGGCGTGCCGGAGGACGAAGCGCGGACGCGAGCCATCGAGTTGCTGGACATTGTCGGGTTGAGTGCGGAAACCATGGATCGCTACCCGCATCAATTCTCGGGCGGGCAGCGCCAGCGGATCTGCATCGCGCGGGCCCTGGCCTTGCGGCCCGATATCCTGATCGCCGACGAAGCGGTGTCGGCACTGGACGTTTCCGTGCAGGCGCAGGTGCTGGAGCTAATTGAAGACATTCGCGCGCGCACCGATACCGCGGTGCTGTTCATCACCCACGACCTGCGCGTGGCGGCGCAGATCTGCGATTCGATTGTGGTGATGAAGTCGGGGCAGATTGTCGAAGCGGGAGATGCGGCCGCGGTGCTGACGCAGCCGAGGGACGGCTACACGCGCCAGTTGCTGGAGGCGGCGCCGGGCAGGCACTGGGATTTCAAGCGGTTCAGGCCGGCGGAGGCGGTTTTGCAGTAAGACGGCGTGACACGCCGTAGCGGCTAGCCGGCGTGCCGTTGGTCCAGCGGCTGCACCGCCAGCCGCAATCCCATTGCCTTCAGGATGGCCGTCAGACTGCTGAGTGCTGGGTTGCCGCTTGGGGACAATGTGCGATATAGCTGCGTCGGATTCAGGCTTGCCTGCGTGGCCACAGACTGAACGCCTCCGAAAGCCAGTGTGAGCTGGCGTAGTGCGATAAGCAGCTCGGCCTGATCGCCGTCCTCCAGCACGCTGTTGATCAGGTCTGCGGCCAGACCTGGATCATCGCGGTACAGCGCTGCCATCGCTTCGTCGTGGGGTCTGCTTCTCATGATCTTTGCTCCCAGTCTTTCCGGTAATTCGCGGCCCTGTCGATATCCGATGCCTGTGTTTTCTTGTCGCCGCCACAAAGCAGCAGTACGACGCGCTTGCCATATGGGGCGTAATACACGCGATAGCCGGGACCGGCGTCAATCCTCAATTCCCAGACGCCATCGCGGCAAAACCGGTGATCTCCAAAGTTGCCCGATTCAATTCGCGAGATGCGTCGTATGACGGCAACCTTGATCTGATTGTCTCGCAGGCCTTTCAACCAATCGAGATAGGGACTTGTGCGGCCATTCGCGGCCAAGTAGTGTTCGATTTCGTACATGCGGATATTCGTTTATAGACGAAATCGTGTCAAGCCGTCGAAAAGCCCGAAGGGCGGTCGCCATGAATCGTTTCGTCGCCGACGCTGGCGCAGCGTTCGGAGACGGATACTCCGGGAACGGTTGAAGGTTAACAACCGCCAACGGTGATAGTTTTGGCACCGTTGAGAACGGCGCGCGTTAGGGAGCGGTCCAATGACCAGCGCCTTAATGCAAGGACGGCGCCGCATCGCGCCCGGGGTTTACCTGGGCCGCTTGGACTTGCGCTGTCAAATGCTTCGCAAATAAAAAAGGGCGTCCCATTGGACGCCCATTTGGTCAGGAGTGGCCGGGGAGGTGAATCCCCGGCATGCCGATCAAGCCTCGATCCGCTCCACCTTCCCAACTAGCAGGATGTACGACAGCGCGCCCAGCAACGCCAGCGACGACACGTACACGATCGCCGGCGCAAAGCTGTCCTTGGACACCAGCAAGCCAATCACGATGGGCGTGCAGATCGACGACAGGTTGCCGACGAAGTTGAACACGCCGCCGGTCAGGCCCAGGAGCCGCACCGGAGCCAGCGCAGAAACCAGCGACCACGTGATCGACGCCAGACCGTTCCCAAAGAACGCCAAGGCCAGAAAGAAGATGACCCACGGCGTGGAGTCCGTGAAGTTCGCGCCGATCATGGACGTGGAGATCAACAGGCCCAGGATGATGGGCAGCTTGCGCGCCATGCCGACGGTGGCGCCGCGCCGGATCAGGAAGTCGGACAGCACGCCCGAGCACAGCACGCCGATGAAGGCCGCCAGGAACGGCACCGAGGCCAGGAAACCGGACTTGATGAAGTCCATGCCGCGGTACTTGACCAGATATGTGGGAAACCAGGTCAGGAAGAACCACAGCGTGGAGGTCAGGCAGAACTGGCCGAGGTACACGCCCCACAGCTTGCGCTTGCTCATGACCAGGCCCAGGTCGTTCCAGTTGAACGGGGCCTTCTTTTCACGCACGCGCGTGTCCAGGTCAACGACGCCGCCGCCTTTCTGGATCAGCTCGATTTCCGCTGCGTTGGCGCCCTTGAACTGGCGCGGTTCGCGGTAGATCATGAACCACAGCACGCCCCAGATGATGCCCAGGAGACCGGTGCTGACGAACACCATGTGCCAGCCGTAATGATGCTGCAGCCAGGCCAGCACCGGCGTCAGGAACGCCAGGCCGACGAACTGGCCCGACGTGTAGAAGCCGATGGCGGTGGCGCGTTCGCGTTCGGGGAACCACGTGGTGACGACGCGGTTGTTGATGGGATAGGCCGGGGCTTCCAACGCGCCCACGGCCAGGCGCAGGACGAACAGGATGACGAAGCTGCCGGCAAAGCCCATGAAGAACGTGGCCGCGGACCACAGGATCAGCGCGGCGGCATACAGCACGCGGGGGGACACGCGGTCCACCAGCCAGCCGCCGGGAATCTGCATGGCGGCGTAGGTCCAGCCGAAGGCCGACAGGATCAGGCCTTCATGCCAGGTGTCCAGGCCGAACTCGTCCTTCAGGGCGGGGGCGGCGATGGACAGGTTGCTGCGGTCCAGATAGTTGATGACGACGGTGATGAACAGCATCACCATGATGATGTAGCGGCTGCGGGTCGGGCGCTGAGCGCCTTGCAGGCCGGCTTGGGCGACGGTGGACAATGGAGTCTCCTCTCTCTTTTATCGGCTTACCACTCGGCGAAGCTGCCGTCGGCGTGACGCCAGATGGGGTTGCGCCAGCGGTGGCCCACTGCGGCCCGTTCCTTGACGTATTCCTCGTTCACTTCGATGCCCAGGCCCGGCCCTTGCGGGATCGCGACCATGCCGTCCTCGTACGCGAAGACCTCGCGGTTGCTGACGTAGTCGAGCAGGTCGTTGGCGGCGTTGTAGTGGATGCCCAGGCTCTGCTCCTGGATGAACGCGTTGTAGCAGCCGGCGTCGATCTGCAGGCAGGTGGCCAGCGCGATGGGGCCGAGCGGGCAGTGCAGCGCCAGCGCGACGTCATAGGCTTCTGCCATCGCGGCGATCTTGCGCGTTTCGGTGATGCCGCCTGCGTGCGACGGGTCGGGCTGGATGATGTCGACGTAGCCTTCGGACAGCACGCGCTTGAAGTCCCAGCGCGAGAACAGGCGCTCGCCCAGCGCGATGGGCGTGGACGTCAGCGGCGCCAGTTCCTTCAGCGCTTCGTAGTGTTCGCTCAGCACGGGCTCTTCGATGAACATGAGCTTGAACGGATCAAGTTCCTTCATCAGCACCTTGGCCATGGGCTTGTGGACGCGGCCATGGAAGTCCACGCCGATGCCCACGTTCGGGCCAACGGCGTCGCGCACGGCGGCCACGTTCTCCAGGCACTTCTCGACCTTGTCGAACGAGTCGATGTACTGCAGCTCTTCGGTGCCGTTCATCTTGACGGCGGTGAAGCCACGCTCGACGGCGCTCTTGGCGGCCGCGGCGGTGTCGGCGGGACGGTCGCCGCCGATCCACGAGTACACGCGGATGCGGTCGCGCACGTTGCCGCCCAGAAGTTGCGACACGGGCACGCCAAGGTGCTTGCC
The DNA here is from genome assembly GCF_040775605.1 of Achromobacter animicus. Classification (NCBI taxonomy): domain Bacteria; kingdom Pseudomonadati; phylum Pseudomonadota; class Betaproteobacteria; order Burkholderiales; family Alcaligenaceae; genus Achromobacter; species Achromobacter animicus. The sequence continues at coordinate 5,472,443 of NZ_JAYGJK010000001.1, read as the reverse complement.
CTTGATGTCCCACAGTGCCTGGTCGATACCGGCCAGCGCGCTCATGTGGATGGCGCCGCCGCGGTAGAAGCCGCCGCGGTACAGGACCGTCCAGTGGTCTTCGATGTTGCGCGGATCCTTGCCGATCAGGTAATCGGACAGTTCTTCGACGGCGGCGGCAACCGAGTGCGCGCGGCCTTCGACGACGGGTTCACCCCAGCCGACGATGCCTTCGTCCGTTTCAATCTTCAGGAAGCACCACCGGGGCGGCACGATGTAGGTGGTGAGCTTGGTGATCTTCATGCTTGTGTCTCCTGGGCAGGATAGGCGCGTTGCCAGGCCGCGACGAAAGCGCGCGCGTTCTGGCCGGTTGCTTCGGCCGACAGGCCGGGTTTGTACAAGGCGGAGCCCAGGCCGAAGCCGCTGGCGCCCGCCTGGGCGTAATTCGAAAGGTTGTCGGGCGTGATGCCGCCCACGGGAACCAGCGCGATCGGCGGGCGCATCACGGCGCGCCAGGCCTTGAGCACGGCCGGGCCAAGCTGCTCGGCCGGGAACATCTTCAGCACGTCGGCGCCCGCTGCCAGCGCCGCAAAGGCCTCGGTGGGCGTGGCGACGCCGGGGCAGGACGCCATGCCCAGCTTCTTGGCCTGGCGGATGACGGCCGGATCGCTGTGCGGCATGACGATGAGTTCGCCGCCGGCCTGCTGGATGCGCGCGCAGTCGTCGGGATTGAGGACGGTGCCGGCGCCGATGAGGCAGTCGGTGGGCAGCGCGGCGCGCATGGCGCGGATGCTGTCCAGCGGATCCGGCGAATTCAGCGGCACTTCGATCAGGCGGAAGCCCGCGTCGTACAGCGCTTGCCCGACGGGTTCGGCTTCGGCGGGCGTGATGCCGCGCAGGATGGCGATCAGGCCGCAGTGGGCCATGGCGGTTTGCAGACCGGGATGGTTCATCGAAGGTTCCTAGGCGGGGATCGGGGTGGAGGGGGACACAAGCCCGGCGCAGATGGCCAGGTGCCACAGGCCGCGCTCGGTGGCGTTCTGCGCTTGCTCGGGTGCGCCCAGGCCGTAATGCTGCATGGCCAGGAGGTAGCGCTTGCACAGCGCGGGCTCGCCGCACAGCACGATGTGGGGCAGTTCGCCCTGTTGGCGCAGCATCTCGGCCAGCGCGGCGACTTCATGGCCGATCAAGAGGCCCGACAGATAGTCGGCCTGCGACTCAGGCGCGAGTTCGCCGGTCAGGCCCAGCGCGCGCGTGCTGAAGATGGTGGACATCACGCCCGCCCGGCCAGCCGGCGCGCCTGCAACTTTCACGCCACGCTCGAAGGCGGCCATGTCGGCGTTGGGGGCGTCGGCCATCGTGCGGCCCAGAATGGTGTGGCCGCGCAGCGCCGCGTAGACCTCGCCGGTCATGAAGGTGTCGAAGTGCGTGACGCGGCCTCGGCGCGCGTTGACCCATTTGGAGTGCGTGCCGGGCAATCCGATGAGCACGCTGTCGGCATTGGCACTGGCTTCGTCGGCCATCACGCCGAAGACCTGCGTCTCTTCGCCTCGCATCACGTTGGGCAGGCCGTGGCGCTGGATGAGACCGGGCACGATGTGCACGGGCGTGCCGCCGGGGCGTTCCACCACGGTCAGCAAGGTGCCGATGCGCTCCAGGTCGACGGGCACGTCCAGGTAGGCGGCTTCCTTCCAGCCCTGCGCGCTGCCGACCATGCCGCAGGCAATGACGGGCAGGGCGGGCTCGGCGCGCAGCCAGTCGCCGCATGCCTGATCAAAAGCCAGTTCAAAGCCGGACAGTGTGGTGGTGGCGGCGCCGTCCTGCAGCGGTTGCGGCAGGCGCATGATGCCCCAGGGCAGATGGCGCGTATCGAGCGTACGGCCCGTGGCATCCAGGCGATAGGCGCGAAGTGAAGAGGTTCCCCAATCCAGCGCGATGAGAGCCGCACGGGCGGGCGATCCGGTATTCATCAGAGTCTGTCTCGTCTCTGGCCGCGCATCCGGCTGCCGTCGTTGCGCCGTCATGCGCGCGGGACTGGGCGGAGTGGTCGCGGACCTTGTTGTCTGAAATCTGCCGTGCGCGCGCGGGAGGCGCGCGGTGCACGATGGCAAAAATTCTAGTTCAGCGCTTGAAAAATCTCAAAATATAGAATTAAATCCCACATACAGGGAATTTGGTGTGCGTTTCGATTAGGCTTTTAGTTGAGCCTTCGAAGTGTTTTGTTCGCTCGGCGAAGCGCCGTGCATATCCCTATCACCCACGCATCCGTGCCGCGGCGCCCGGTATGCTTGCCGATCTTTCCCATCGCGCCGCAACTTTGCCTTTGCCACATGACCGCCATCACACTGCCCCCCGAGCAACCTGCCACGCTTGACCCCGATGCCGCCGCGCCCGCCGGCACGCAGACGCTGATGCGCGGTCTTGCCGTGGTGCAGGCGGTGGCCGATGGCGCGCGCGACCTGAAGGAAATCTGCGCGCGCATCGGCGTGGCGCGCAGCACGACGCACCGGCTTGCAAGCTGTCTGGTGCAAGAGCGCTACCTGCGCGCACTGCCGGGCGTGGGCTACGTGCTGGGTCCAAAGCTGATCGAGCTGGGCTTTCAGGCGCGCGAGGCGTTTCCGCTGGCGACGCTGGCGCGGCCCTATCTGGACAGCCTGGCCGACATGACCGGCGACACGATCCACCTGGCCGTGCGCGACAACAACGACGTGCTGTACCTGGAGAAGATTCCGGGCAAAAAGGGATTGGAAATGCGATCGCGGGTCGGCCACCGGATGCCGCTCGCCGCGACCGGTGTGGGCAAGGCATTGCTGCTGGACGCGGATGAGCCGCAGTGGAAGGCGCTGCATCGCGTCGGCGCACCGGTGTCGTCGCGCGCGCCCGGCGGACAGCAGGGATGGGAGGCGTTCCGTGATCGCATGCGCGATTACGCGTCGCAGGGTTATGCGTTCGACCTGGAAGACAACGAGCCTTCGATCCGCTGCGTGGCAGCGCCCGTGCGCGACGCCTCCAGCGGCATCGTCGCCGCCATCAGTGTGTCGAGCACCGTGCCTTATATGTCGCTGGAGCGCATGCGCGAGATGGTGCCGGTGGTGCAGGGCGCGGCTGCGGGGATTTCGGCCGAGATGGGATGGAAGGTTGAGCGGGGCTGAGGGCTACTCAGGCAGATGGTCCCGGACCGCGTGGCCATCGACGCGTGCGTTCGAGCCACTGGCGATCAGTCGGGCGCCACACGCAGTCTTCATGCCGTGCAGCGCCACCGGGATGCCATTGACCTTGTATGTCGGGCTGCCCTCGACGATGGGAAAAACGCCCTCGCATTTTGGGCATGAAACCTGATGGCCGACGCCGGCCATGGGTCTGCCATTGAGGTTGGTGTGCGGGAAACCCTCGAGCACCAATCCACCGTGGTCTGTGGTATCGGCTTTGCGGATGATTTCTGGCATGTGGTTGTTGCCTCCGCTATAGCGCTTTGACCAGACGCCAGGTGACTATTTGGCCGTTCACTTCCGGCAAGAGGCCGTTGTGCATGAAGGTCTGCCTGCCTTGAGAAGGATCCTCCTCGCAGATCCAGATGCCAGGCCATGGACAAGGTGTGCCCGAGGGCATACGGAGGAAGTGACGCTCGTCTGATTTGACATTGCCCGCCTCGTCGATTACGGCCTTGATTTCCTGCGGCGTATCGAAGCGGCGCAGCCAGAGGTTGCTGGTCAGCGGATTGAAGCGAACCTCGCCGGCGATGGAGCCGTAGTGGAGTGATCCGATGTCCTGCACGCGCAATGAGCGGATGGCGTTGTTGACCTTCACGTACAGTTCGGGGGTCGGGTCTGTCTCGGCTTTGCCGAGTGCTGGCCAATCACCGGCGCGGATGGCGGTGCCCCATTCGTAGGGGAGAAGGGCGATGCGTTCGTCGTTGAGCTTGGTCTTCAGTTCTTCCGGCGTGCCCAGCGTGGCAATCCAGTGGTGGGCGAGGAAGGTGTACCAGTTGAGATTGGAATAGCCGTCGCGCCATGCTTCGTTTCCCGTGGGGGTGCAGAGGTCAACGCCTCTGTACGCCCAGGCTGTTTCGTACTCGATGGTCTGGTAGTCCCCCCAGTTGTGGCATTCCTGAATACCTAGTCCGGCAGCGCCGTGGAGTGGGCGGAGCAACGAGCAGCATTTCAGCAAGAAGCCCTCAAACCGGGCTTTCCCGTCACCATGGATTTCTTCCACAGGCAGGTAGAACCGGACAGTGGTAAATGTTTTGTGAATCTGTTCGAACCAGCCTTCTGGAGAAAAGACGCCAAACATGTAATCACTGGCATGCCCCAGACTTAGTTGAGACATGCACTTGAACTCGACGGCGTTCATTGGGGAGGTCTTCAAAACGTAGTCCCGATAGGCGTCAAAGTTCATCTTGGAGAAGGGGCGAATTATCATCCGCTTGTCTTCTCTGTATCCCCCCTTCAACTTATCGCCATAGAGGTCGTGGAAAAGGGAGAAAGCGTCCGCAATGCCTTTGCGACGAACTGGGATATACGCGTCGATAAGATGAAAGACCGCAACAATTCCCACCTGCTGCACTGGAAGGGTTTTGTCGTCTTCATCCATGAAGGTGAAGAACCAGCGCTCGGCGTCGAACGCGCTAAAGAAATCGGTCATTGTTTTGTCTCCGGCGCATCGGGCCAGAACAGATACAGTTGCTCCGTGCGCGGTTGATGACGTTGGCTGGCCTCCCACACTTGGTAGGCCTTCCATTGGCGTTGAAGTTCAGGAGACAGTACAGGCTCGGAGCTCCCGTCATCCGACTTCGCATAGGCCACTGTCGCTCCTGCCGTTCCCGTCCCGCCTGTGAAACGCGCCCAGGAAAGAAGGCGGCCGTAATGCACGACTCGAGGTCCGGCGCGCGCCGCCAAGGTTGTTCCGGATACTGCGGCGCTGCCTCCAGCAACGGTGGCCATGCCAGCGCCGATGCCCGTGGCGCCTACGATGACGAACGGTCCCACAAGCGACATTTCAATCTGTCCGCGAGCCCGTGCCGCCTGTGCGGCTGCCTCTCGCATGCCTGGACTGGCGCTTATAACAGGGGTTCCAGGCGGAGGCGGCCTGACTTCAAGAACCTGCCGGGCCGCCTGATGCTCGGCGTCAATCAGGCCAACGACCAAACCGTGCGGATCGGCCGAAGCTCGCAGGGGAAGGGACATGACCTGCGATACAGGTTTGTAGACGGGTTCTTGCTGCGCAGCGGTCATCCACTCGCGACGCTGACGCCTGTCCGCTCTGTCACAACGGTCATTGTTCAGCAATCGAAACTTGAGTCTGTCGCCCGCGATTCTCTCGTAGGCCTTCTGCTGTCTATCCGAAAGCGCGTCGCCGCCAAACTTCATTTCAATTACGCTGGTGAGATTAGGTTGGCTGTATTGCGGCGCTCCCCCCATCGTGTGATCGGTGACTCTCACAACATCGGGAATTCGCAAGTTCCCCAAATTCTCCGACTCGACATCCTGCCAAATCCCTTTTTCGACGTTTGAAGGTGAAGGCACCGGAACCATCTCCTCCAACTCATGCAGACTCAACAGGTCCACCACCACCTCAACACTGCTGAACTGAGGAAACTGCCGGCTGCTGATCCGCTTGTATTGAGACAACGGAAAAGAACTCGGCCGATGCGGATGTTTCCTGCTCATGATCGGCGCCGGTGGCGTCTTCGTCATGTCGTAGCCGACTTCGGCGCAGTAAGGCCAGCGATACTCAAAGAGCTCGTTGTCCGCCCGGATCATCAGTGCCACCGTGCGTTGATACATGGGCGCTTCGTCGCTGGCACGCCGGTACGGATTAGCGCTGGCATAGCGCGCCTTCTCGCACAGGTACCAAAGGTCAAGCGGGTTGGTCACGGGCAGCACCTGGCCCGATGCGTCAGGTTTGGTCGAGCCTCGGGTGCTGCCCCCGGGATTCTTCGGCCCGGTACGTACATGCTGGGTGGGCATGGTTAAGCCTTTCTCCTTGATGGAGTTGTGGATGAGTTTGGCAGGGCTATGCTTGTCGGTACGCTGACGCACAGACGAGAAGCTGACCCGCTAAAACGCTTTGACCAGACGCCAGGTATCTACCTGCCCGTTCACTTCCGGCAAGAGGTCGTTGTGCATGAACGTCTTCCTTCCCTGTGACGGATCCTCCTCGCAGATCCAGATGCCAGGCCATGGACAAGGTGTGCCCGAGGGCATGCGGAGGAAGTGACGTTCGTCTGCTTCGACGTTGCCCGCCTCGTCGATTACGGCCTTGATTTCCTGCGGCGTATCGAAGCGGCGCAGCCAGAGATTGCTGGTCAGCGGGTTGAAGCGAACCTCGCCGGCGATGGAGCCGTAGTGGAGTGATCCGATGTCTTGCACCCGCAATGAGCGGATGGCGTTGTTGACCTTTACGTAGAGTTCGGGAGTCGGGTCTGTCTCGGCTTTGCCGAGTGCTGGCCAATCACCAGCGCGGATGGCGGTGCCCCATTCGTAGGGGAGTAGGGCGATGCGTTCGTCGTTGAGCTTGGTCTTCAGTTCTTCCGGCGTGCCCAACGTGGCAATCCAGTGGTGGGCGAGGAAGGTGTACCAGTTGAGATTCTGGTAGCCCTGGCGCAAGTTTTTCTCTCCGGTCGGTCCGCAGACGTCTACCCCTCGGTATGCCCAGGCCGTTTCGTGTTCAAGGGTCTGGTAGTCCTCCCAATCGTGGCATTCCTGAATCCCGAGTCCGGCCGCGCCATGAAGAGGACGAAGCAATGCGCAGCACTGCAACAAGAAAGCCTCGAATCGTGCTTTTCCTTCTCCCGCAAGCTCTTCTACGGGCAAATACGCCCTTACCGTGGTGAGAGGTTTGTGAACTTGCTCATACCATCCGGCAGGAGAATAGACCCCAAACATATAGTCACTGACATGGCCGAGACTTAACTTGGACATACATTTGAACTCGACGACTCCCATGGGACTCGTGTCCACGATGTAGTCTCGATAGGCCTCAAAGTCCATTTTGGCGAAGGGCCGGACGATCATGCGCTTATCTTCGCGATAACCGCCCTTGAGTTTGTCGCCATAAAGCCCGTAGTAGAGCGAGAATGCCTCCGCGATGCCTTTGCGGCGAACCGGTAGATAGGCGTCAACGAGATGGAAGATGGCAACGATGCCGACTTGTTGGACCAGTAGTGTGTTGTCGTCCTCATCCGCAAAGGTGAAGTACCAGCGTTCGGCATCGAACTCTTTGAAGAAATCGGTCATTTTTTTGTCTCCGGGGCGTCGGGCCAGAACAGATACAGCTGTTCAGTGCGCGGCTGGTATCTTTGGCTGGCTTCCCATTCCTGATAGGCCTGCCATTGGCGTTGAACTTCGGGAGTCAGTACTGGCGCTGAGCTTCCGTCTCCAGATCGTGCGTAGGCCATAGTGGCTCCAGCTGAACCAGTTCCTCCGATGAGACGGCCCCAGCCGACAAGGCGGCCGTAGTGAACCATTCTTGGGCCGGCGCTTGCAGTCAGCGTTGAACTGGGAATCGCTGCACTGCCTCCAGCAACCGTTGCCATGCCGGCGCTGATAGCTGCCGCGCCTACAAATAAGAACGGGGCGGCAAGCGATATTTCGATTTGCGCTCGCGCCTGAGCGGCCCGCCGATTGGCCTCTCGAATGTCGGGGCCGGCGCTCATCACAGGGGTTCCCGGAGGCGGCGGACCGACTTCAAGGATGTGCCGTGCAGCTTGGTGTTCGGCATCAATCAGCCCAACGACCAACCCGTGAGGATCCGCCGAAGCTCTCAATGGGAGCGACATGACCTGTGATACGGGCTTGTAGACCGGTTCGTTCTGGGCAGCGGTCATCCATTCGCGACGCTGGCGCTTGTCGGCTCTGTTGCATCGATCCGTATGAAGCAAGCGGAACTTATCGCTGGTGCCAGCAATATCTCGGTATGCTCTTCTTTGGTCATCAGAGAGCGAGTCGTTCCCAAACTTCATTTCGATCACACCGGCCAGATTCGGCTGACTATATTGAGGCGCACCTCCCATCGTGTGGTTGACGACCCGAACAACGTCGGGAATACGCATCGGGCTTGTCGGTGGTTTCTGAATATCCTGCCAAATTCCGTTTTCGACAGCTGGAGGTAACGGCACCGGAATTATTTGCTCTAGCTCCTCCAGCCCCAACAGGTCCACCACCACCTCAACACTGCTGTACTGAGGAAACTGCCGGCTGCTGATCCGCTTGTATTGAGACAACGGAAAAGAACTCGGCCGATGCGGATGCTTCCTGCTCATGATCGGCGCCGGTGGCGTCTTCGTCATGTCGTAGCCGACTTCGGCGCAGTAAGGCCAGCGATACTCAAAGAGCTCGTTATCCGCCCGGATCATCAGTGCCACCGTGCGTTGATACATGGGCGCTTCGTCGCTGGCACGCCGGTACGGATTAGCGCTGGCATAGCGCGCCTTCTCGCACAGGTACCAAAGGTCAAGCGGGTTGGTCACGGGCAGCACCTGGCCCGATGCGTCAGGTTTGGTCGAGCCTCGGGTGCTGCCCCCGGGATTCTTCGGCCCGGTACGTACATGCTGGGTGGGCATGGTTAAGCCTTTCTCCTTGATGGAGTTGTGGATGAGTTTGGCAGGGCTATGCTTGTCGGTACGCTGACGCACAGACGAGAAGCTGACCCGCTAAAACGCTTTGACCAGACGCCAGGTATCTACCTGCCCGTTCACTTCCGGCAAGAGGTCGTTGTGCATGAACGTCTTCCTTCCCTGTGACGGATCCTCCTCGCAGATCCAGATGCCAGGCCATGGACAAGGTGTGCCCGAGGGCATGCGGAGGAAGTGACGTTCGTCTGCTTCGACGTTGCCCGCCTCGTCGATTACGGCCTTGATTTCCTGCGGCGTATCGAAGCGGCGCAGCCAGAGATTGCTGGTCAGCGGATTGAAGCGAACCTCGCCGGCGATGGAACCGTAGTGGAGCGAGCCGATGTCCTGCACGCGCAATGAACGGATGGCGTTGTTGACCTTTACGTAGAGTTCGGGAGTGGGGTCTGTCTCGGCTTTGCCGAGTGCTGGCCAATCACCGGCGCGGATGGCGGTGCCCCATTCGTAGGGGAGGAGCTCGATGCGATCGTCATTGAGCTTGCTCTTCAACTCCTCGGGTGTGCCCAAGGTGGCGATCCAGTGATGGGCCAGGAAGGTGTACCAGTTGAGATTCTTGTAGCCCTCGCGCAGGTTTTTCTTACCAGTCGGTCCGCAAACATCTACCGCTCTGTATGCCCAAGCTGTCTCGTGTCCCAGGGTCTGGTAGTCCTCCCAATCATGGCATTCCTGAATCCCAAGCCCGGCCGCGCCATGGAGAGGACGAAGCAACGCGCAACACTTCAACAGGAAACTCTCGAACCGAGCTCTCCCTTCCGCCGCGAGCTCTACTACAGGTAGGTAAAACCGTACCGTGGTAAGGGATTTATGAACTTGTTCATACCAGCCGGCCGGAGAGAAAACACCAAACATGTAGTCACTTGCATGCCCCAAGCTAAGCCGGGACATGCAATCGAACTCAACGGTGTCCATCGGGCTTGTATCGACGATGTAGTCTCGATAAGCGTCAAAACCCATCTTGGAGAAGGGGCGAACGATCATGCGCTTGTCTGCACGATATCCGCCCTTGAGATTTTGGCCATAAAGTTCATGGTAGAGAGCGAACGCCTCTGCGATGCCCTTGCGGCGAACCGGCAGATAGGCGTCAACAAGATGAAAGATGGCAACGATTCCCACTTGTTGGACGATGAGCGTGTTGTCCTCCTCATCGCCAAAAGTGAAATACCAGCGTTCGGCATCGAACTCTTTGAAGAAATCGCTCATTGTGTTGGCTCCGGCAAATCGGCCCAGAACAGATACAGCTGTTCCGTGCGTGGTTGATCGCGTTGGCTGGCGTCCCACTGCTGGTAGGCTTTCCATTGCCGTTGACGTTCCGGAGATGGCGCGGGCGCGGAGCTTCCGTCTTCTGATTGGGCATAGGCCACAGTCGCTCCTGCTGCGCCGGTTCCTCCGGTGATACGGCCCCACGTAATAAGGCGGTCGTATTGCACGACGCGTGAGCCGGCGCGAGCGGTTAGCGCCGAACCCGCGATGGCGGAACTGCCCCTTGCGATGGCGGTCATGCCGGCGCCGACACCAGCAGCGCCCATAAGAACGAAGGGGCCAGCAAGCGAAATTTCAATTTGTGCGCGCACCTGTGCAGCGTGCCCGTCAGCCTCTCGCATCTCTGGGCCGGCGCTTATTACGGGGGTGCCTCGCGGTGGCTTAACCTCCAGCACTTGCCGGGCGGCCTGATGCTCCGCATCGATCAAGCCGACAACGAGGCTGTGTGGATCCGCCGAAGCGCGCAAGGGGAGAGACATGACCTGCGACACGGGCTTATAGACGGGCTCGTGCTGCGCCGCGCTCATCCAATCGCGACGCTGACGCCTGTCGGCTTTGTTGCACCTGTCGGTTTGGAGAAGGCGAAATTTTTCGCTATGGCCCGCGATGTACTCATAAGCGAACTTCTGTTCTTTCGTAAGCGAGTCCGCTCCAAACTTCATTTCAATAACGCTGGCCAGATTCGCCTGGCTGTATTGAGGCGCTCCCCCCAACGTATGGTTGTTGACCCTAACGACATCCGGAATTCGCAACGGGCTTTTCTGCATTACCTGAATATCCTGCCAAATCCCGTTCTCGACATCTGGCGGTAACGGCACGGGAATCATCTCCTCAACCTCGTCCAGCCCCAACAGGTCCACCACGACCTCAACGCTGCTGTACTGCGGAAATTGCCGGCTGCTGATCCGCTTGTATTGAGACAACGGAAAGGAACTCGGCCGATGCGGATGTTGCCTGCTCATGATCGGCGCCGGCGGCGTCTTCGTCATGTCGTAGCCGACTTCGGCGCAGTACGGCCAGCGATACTCAAAGAGCTCGTTATCCGCCCGGATCATCAGGGCCACCGTGCGTTGATACATGGGCGCGCCATCGCCTGAGCGCCTGTACGGATTAGCGCTGGCATAGCGCGCCTTCTCGCACAGATACCAAAGGTCGAGAGGATTAGTTACGGGCAACACCTGACCCGAAGCGTCAGCTCTGGTGGATCCTCTGGTGCTACCCCCGGGATTCTTCGGCCCGGGTCGTGCAGTTTGGTTGGCCATGATTCAGCCTGGCTCCTAGTTGGGATTGCGAAGAAAATCCAGCGAATAGCTGCCACCGCCATCCCAATAGCTGGCGTCCAGATGCAAGAGATCGTCAGGGTCCGGTATTGCCGAAGCCTCCAGAAGTTCTCTTGCGTCGCTGGTGATGACCTGCGTACGGCCTTGCGCGTCGGTCCGTCCACGCACGATGTCGCCGCTGGCGCGGACGATCTCGTACGCGTGATCCGGTAGAGCTTTGTTCGTGCTGGCGTCGCGCAGCACGAAGAACTCTTCGAACTGCCCGGGCCGGCCCGAGAATTGGCCCAGCGTGGGCACCATCGTTCCCGGCCCGGTCAAGTTATGGTCCGTTGCCTTGACGGTGAAGACGCCGGGCATGCCCATCTCGATGTTGCCGCCCGCCATCTTGATATAGGCGCCGCCGCACAACAGGGTGATGTGTTCTTCGGCGGACACCGTGACATGGTTGTTGTTGGCGCGAACCTCCACGCTCTTGTCGGCATCGATACGGATGGCGTTGTGTTGCGCCTGCAAGAGCAGCTGGCCGGTATGCGCGATGTGGCGCATGTCTCCGCGTTGCGCGAACGTGCCCAGGCCATTGCCGGCGTTGACGACCACGCGTTCACCGGCTGTCAGTTGCAGGTTTGCGTGGGCGACGGCATCCAGATGCTCGCCCGCGCCCAACGCGATGGAGAGGGGCGTTCCGGCCGCGATGCCGGCGGGGGCGGAGAGCGCCATGACAGGCGCCGCGCCTTCGCCTGTGCCCCGGGTCTGGTCGTTGGCGCCATGGCCCAGATCTCGCACCAATGCGGTCAGGTCCCGGCGGGGCTCGGCGTCGTGCGGGGCTCCTTGATGTTCACTGGCGTAGTTGCCCAGGCTGCGGGCAAGTTGTAGAGCTGCCTCCAGGACGGCCACGATTTCGTCGCGGTCGAGTTGGCCGCCCTGGGCGTTGGCTTGCGCTTCCGTGGTCAACAGCAGGCCTTGCGCTGCGCGCAGCGTCCCGTGCAAGTCGGTGCGCAGTTCGAAGCCTTCGCCGCGCGGCGCGCCGCCACTCGGACGCGGATGGGTGAGGTAACCCAGGTGCAGGTGGCTTGCGCCATGATCGTTCATCAGGGCGGCGCTGATTTGGGATGGCGTGTCATCCAGGCGCAGTTCGCTGGCCCGCTTGCCCGTGTGCTCCTTGCTCTTGACGGTTGCGAGGTCTTTGAACTTGGGAAGTTCGTAGGGCGGCAACTGCAGGCGGTTGTAGACGCGGCCGGTGATCACGGGCTGGTCCGGATCGCCGTCGAAGTACGAGACGATGACTTCCTGGCCGACGCGTGGAATGGCCATGTGCCCCCAGGTGGCGCCGGCGATGTTCTGGGAGACACGAATCCAGCAGGAGCTGAACCCATCATGTTTGCCCACGCGGTCCCAGGGAAACTGGACCTTCACGCGTCCATATTCGTCGGTATGGATTTCTTCGTTGGGTGGACCGACCACCACGGCGTTCTGCGGGCCATCGATGCGAGGCCGGGGCAGCGGCTCGGCGCGCCATTCGGCATCGTCCGGCACCAGTTCGGCTTCGTAGCGGTAATGCGTACCCGACTGCGCCTCAGCGCTTTCCTCGGCCTGGCTGGTGTGCTGCCTGCCCCGGTGGACGATGCGTACGGGGCGCCAGCCGCGATTCATGTCTTCGCGTGGATGACCGGCCAGCGTGAATGAAATGCCCGGCTGCAAGCGGGGATCGTCGCCTTCGACCAGCGCAATGCGCGCATCACGGCGATGGCCGCGCAGGCGGTTCTCGGCAAAGGGCTTGCCGGCTTCGTCGAACTTGGCGCGCGCCGGATAGTCGTAGCGCTCGTAGCGGCGGCCCTGGTGGTTTAGGTCTTGCCCGTCGCGGCTGTGCTGGTGCGCGTATTGCGGATGGTGGAAGGTGTAGTCGCGCTGCGTCTGGCGCGCGGTGCGCACGTTTTCGGTGTACGCGAAGCGGCACAGAGCGGGCTGCGGCTGATCCCCGCCGGGTGTGGGGTTGTACTGGACCGGTTCATCGCCCACGCGGCCATGGATGAACAGGCGGTCGCTGTGGACCAGGCGATGGCCTTCGGGGCTGTGGCGGAAGGAATAGAAGAAGCCTTCCTCGCGCATGATGCGCTCGACGAAGTGGTAGTCGGTGTCGCCGGCCTGCACGCAGTATTCGCGGGCCTGGTGCTCGGTGGTGTTGCGCTGCTCGTAGTCTTGAGTCAGACCATGCGCTTTGAGCACCGTTTCGGCGATCTGCGGGACCGTGACGGCCTGAAAGATGCGCCAGTCGGCACTGAGTTTCAGGCGCGCCAGCCGCGGCTCGACGACTGCGCGATAGCGGGTGCGGCGAAAGCCTGTGTCGCCCTGGACAAATGAAGACACGGCGCCATGCACGTACCGCGCCGGGGTGTCGCCATGCCAGAGAGTGAGCAGCGCGGCGCGATCCAGCACCTGGGCGAAGTCGATGGCGGCGTTGCTGCTGGCCAGTTCCACTTCAAGCAGGAAGGTCTCGGACAGGCCTTCTTGCAGGGTGAATTCGACGACCTCAAAAGATTCGTCGCCGACGGAGAACGTGAAGCGAAGATCGGATTGGATAGGTATGACGTGCTCCCGCAACGACAGACCTTTCCCTGCAACGGTGAGCGTCAGGTCCGCCTATAGGCAAGCGTCCGCCGCAATCGGAGAATTGCAATGGACTCGCATGGCATGCGCTTCCATTTCGTCATACCGGCCAATTTCTGGGTATCGAACCGTTCTTATATTTGTCGGCAAGGGCGCTGAAAACGCGCGGGAACAGCCGGGCGCGATGGTGTCGGCCCGGATCTGCAACGTGGCATTGCATGAGGCGTGTTCGGCGCGGACGTGCTGTCCCTCGCGCAACGCTATCTTGCGCCGCCCCGGTGCTCGATGGTCGACAGCATCTCCAGCAACACGTCCATATCCACCGGCTTGACCAGATGCGCGTCGAAGCCGGCTTCCATCGAGGCTCGGCGGTCTTCTTCCTGCCCCCAACCACTAAGCGCGAGTATCGTTGCGCGCTGGCCCCAGTCCAGGGTGCGGATGTGGCGGCAGGCCTCGTGGCCGTTCATACCGGGCATGCCGATGTCCATGAGGATCACTTGCGGCCTGACCTGCTCGCCCACGGTGATCGCTTCTTCGCCATCGTACGCAGCGGTGACGTCGTGGCCTTCAATGGCGAGCACCGCAACCAGGGACTCGACCGCATCGCGGTTGTCATCGACAACGAGCACCTTGCTTGCCACCGGCGACAGCGCGCCGGCAGGGAGTTGCGGCGCCACCTCCTGAATGTCTGTGACCGGCAGCCGCACGACGAATGCGCTGCCTTTGCCTTGACCGTCGCTGTGCGCGCGCACCGTGCCGCCGTGCATCTCGACCAGGCGTTTGACGAGCATCAGGCCGATGCCCAGTCCGCCCTGCGCGCGTTCCAGCGTTCGGTCGACCTGCGTGAACATCTCGAAGATACGATCGAGCTGATCCGGCGGAATGCCCGATCCGTTGTCGCGGACCGTGATGTCGACGCTGTCCTTGCCTGGCTCGACGAAGAGTTCGATGTCGCCGCCGGGTGGCGTGTATTTGGCCGCGTTGGACAGGAGGTTGCCGAAGACCTGTGTCAGACGTTCGGCGTCGCCGTGCAGCATGATCTGCGCGTCGGGCTGCACCAGTCTCAGCCGGTGGCCGTGCTGTTCCAAGGCCGGCTTGCACGACTCGACGGCATGCTGCAGAACCGAGTCGAGCGTGAGGGCGGTCAGCCGAAGTTCCAGCTTGCCACGATTGATGCGGTTGACGTCGAGCAGGTCGTCGACCAGCCGGACCAGCTGGCGCAACTGGCGGTCCATCACTTCGCGGGCGCGCGCCGTCATGCCGGGGTCGCGTTCGGCGCGCTTCAGCACTTCCAGCATGTTGCGCAGCGCGGCCAGCGGATTGCGCAGCTCGTGGGCCAGTACGGCCAGGAACTCATCCTTGTGCCGCCGTTCGCGCGCCAGTTCGGATTCCGCGATATGGCGCTCCAACAGTTCGGCGGCCTGCCGCGCCAGCAGGTCGATGTAGCGCAAGGCTTCGGGTGTGGGGCCGCCGGGCCAGCGGTAATGGTTGTTGAGCATGCCCAGCAGTTGACCGCTGCGGCTGAGTAGCGGCGTGCATTGGATCGACCGGATGTTGTCTTCCATGACGATCTCAAGCCCCAGCGTGCCTTGCAGATCCGTCAGTTGCTCGACATCGGGCACGACCAGCCGTTCCAGGTGCTGGGCGGCTTCGGCGCAGCTTGCGACCCAGCCGTCTTCGGCGAAGTGTTCGACCAGGCGCGCGCTCAGGCCCTGGTGCACGGCGATGCGCAGCGTGTTCTTTGCCGGATCGTAGATCTGGATGTTGCCCTTTTCCGTTCCGGAAATGTCGGCGGCGGCGGCCAGGATCTTCTTGAGCAGCGGTTCGAATTCGCCGGGGCCGACAAGTTCGGCGCTCAGTGCCTGCAACCGGGATAGCGCGTTGACCTCGTTGCGCAGATCTGCCGCGGCGCGGTCGCGTTCCACGACGATGCTGGTTGCCAGCGCACCGAACTCGGCGACGCGCTGTTCCCACGGCGTGCAATGACGCACCTGCGGCAGGCAGAGCAGAAACCAGCCGACCGGCGTGCCGTCGGGCGCCATCGCGGCGCGCGCGTGGCAGGCGTGGATGCCGTTGTCGCGGCAGATGGTGCGCCAGGACTCGGCCCACGTCGTCGACTGCTCGATGTCTTCGCTCTCGACGGGGCTGCCCCGCCGGATTGCCGGATCATCCGTCGCAAAGAGCGCCTCGTGGATCGGCAGGCCGCGCAGGGGGCAGGCGATCGAGGCGGGGAGATGGGTGGAATAGGCGTCGCCGACGGTGACGCGATCGGAGCCGGTCAACAGGACGCATGCCCGGCTGCCGGGCGCCAGGCGGCAGACGGCTTCGGTAAGCGCTTCCAGGCATGACCCCGTGGGGGCCCCCGAAGCGACAAGGAGCAGAAGCTGCCGCTGTTCTTGGTCCAGGGCAGCTTGGCTCGCGGAATCTGGCGGCTCGTGGGTCAAGTGCATCTCCTCTTCTTGCGACGCCTTGGCGGCGGCCGTCCCCCGGCAGGGCGGGGGATTGAAACGAGGCGCTCAAGGCAAGAGCCAAGGCGCCTCAGAGGCTTCAAATAATTGCACGAATCGCGCAGAAGGAATGTTGCAATTTGTCCCGGTTGTGGCGGGGCGTGACGGCCCCAGTCCGGTTACTCCAGCGGCAGGGTCAGGACGCCTTGCGGGGCGGGGCGCATCATGACGCGCCGATACCACGCGGACAGCGCGGGCGTGTCGGGCCGCTCGATGGGCAGGGCCAGCCAGCGGTGCGCGGCGGCGACAAGCGCGATGTCGCCCATGGTGAGGTGACGCCCGGCGATGAACTCGCGGCCTTGCAGGGCCTGGTCCAGGATCAGCGCACGGGCGTTGGAGCGTTTGATCGAATTTTCGATGGCGGCCTTGTCACGCTTGTCTTCCGGGGTGCGGATCAGGCCCAGAAAGGCCGGCCCCATGGCCGGCTGCCATTCGGTCGCCTGCCAGTCCATCCAGCGGTCCGCATCGGCGCGCAGGCAGACGTCCTCGGGCCACAGCGTACCCACGCCGTAGCGCGCCGCCAGGTAGCGGACGATGGCGTTGGATTCCCACAAGATGAAGCCGCCGTCGTCGATGACGGGGACGAGGCGGTTGGGATTGAGCTTGGCCGCGTAATCGGCGGTGTCGACCACGCCGAACGGGCCGCCGGCCTGGACAAAGGTGTGCGGCAGGGCCAGCTCGCGTACGGCCAGCATCACTTTCTGAACGTTGACGGAGGTCAGGCGTCCCCAGATCTTCAACATAGCCAATCCTTCTAAGGGTCAGGCCGGCGGCAGGTGCCGCCGCGCAAAGCCGCTGTCGCGCCCGAAGCGCGGCCAGTCGAATGCCGGCCCGGGATCGGTCTTGCGCCCCGGGGCGATATGTTCGTGTCCCTGGGCGGCAACCAGGGGATAGCGCGCGCGCAGGGTGTGGGTGAGCCGGCGCAGCGACGCGTACTGTTCGCCAGTGTAGGGCAGCGTGTCCGTGCCTTCCAGTTCAATGCCGATGGAAAAATCGTTGCAACGCTCGCGGCCGGCAAAGCGCGACACGCCCGCGTGCCAGGCACGCCGGTCCGTCGAGACGAATTGCACGATGCGGCCGTCGCGGCGGATGAAAAAGTGCGCCGACACGCGCAGGCCGCGCAGGCGTTCCAGCCAGGGATGCGAGCGGTAATCGAGCGTATTCAGGAAGAGGCCTGCGACCTCAGGTCCGCCAAATTGGCCTGGCGGCAGGCTGATGTTGTGCACGACCAGAAGCGAGACCTGCTCGCCCGCGGGGCGCGCGTCGCAGTTGGGCGACCGCATCAGGCTAATGCCCGGCGCCGGCGCCAGCCAGCCATGTCGATCCAGGAACAAAGGCATAGAGAGAGACGGTCAGCGTTTGGCCGGACCCAGGCGGGCGTGGTCGGGGCTGCACCAGGTCTGGCCGTCCTGCAGCAGGGCCTCGGAGCGGGGCAGATGGATGCCGCAATGGGCGCAGCGCACCATGGATTCGATGGCGGGCGGGGGCTGCGCGCCCTGCGCCTTTTTCTTCTGCCCGCCTTGTGCGTCGGCCTGGCGCTGCGCGGCCATGCGGCCGGCAATGCGGGCGACAAACAGAACCAGGATGATCAGAACGATCCAGAACAGCAACTTGCCCACGTCAGCCTCGATGCAGAATCATTTCCAGCACGAACCGGCTGCCGGTGTAGGCCAGAATCAAAAAACCAAAACCCGTCAGGGTCCAGCGCAGCGCGACGCGGCCGCGCCAGCCCCAGATATGCCGGCCGGCCAGCAGCACGCCGAAGGTCAGCCAGGACAGCAGGGTGAAGACAGTTTTGTGGTCGAACGGCAGGATCTTGCCGGTCAGCTTCAGGGAGGCGACCGAGCCCGAGCCCACCGCCAGCGTCAGCACGACAAAGCCGATCCAGATGATGCGGAAAAGCAGTTGCTCCTGCACCAGCAGCGGCGGCTGCGAATCGAGCACGCGCCCGATGATGCTGCGTTCGGCGGGGGCGTCCAGGGGACGGTGCAGGTGGCGGTCCAGCAGGGCCATCATCATGGCGTGCAAGGCGGCGATGGTGATCAGACCGTAGGCCGCCAGGGCGATCAAGAGGTGCACGCGCAGCCAGGGATCGTCGGCATGGGGCACGAACTGCCCCTGCGGGAAGATGGCGGCAAGGCCGCTGGCGATGGCGGCGGCGGGCAACAGCAGCAATTGCAGGCCGTCGATGCGTACCAGCAGGCTTTCCAGCCAGAACACCACCATGCCCAGCCAGATGGCGGCGGACAGGGCCAGCGCCCATCCAATGAAAAGATGCTGGGATCCCAGCATCGATTGTTGCAGCCCGATTCCATGGAGAACCAGGGCGCCCAGCAGGCACAGACGGGCGATTCTGCCGGTCTGTTCCACTTCCCCGGCGCCGGCCAGGCGGATCCAAAGCGATCCCCCTAGCACCGCGTACGCCAAGGCAGCCGCTGTGTGAAATACAATGCCGAGTGACATAGAAACCGTTGTCTGGATGGGGCCTTGGGGTGCGCGTCACCCGAAAGCGCAGAATCCGCGCCTGCGGCCACCGTTCAATCAACTAGTTTAAGCGGAAACGCCTCTCATGCTCGATAACCTAACTCAACGCCTGTCGCGCGTCGTCAAGACGCTGCGCGGGGAAGCCCGCCTGACCGAGGCCAACACGCAGGAGATGCTGCGCGAAGTGCGCATGGCGCTGCTGGAAGCCGACGTCGCGCTGCCGGTCGTTCGCGACTTTGTCGCGCGGGTGAAGGAAAAGGCGCTGGGCGAAGAAGTCGCCGGCAGCCTCAGCCCGGGCCAGGCGCTCGTCGGCGTCGTCAACAAGGAACTGACTGCCCTCATGGGCGGCGACCTGGGCGCCGACGCCAACGAACTGTCGCTGGCCGTCCAGCCGCCCGCCGTGATCCTGATGGCGGGCCTGCAGGGCGCCGGCAAGACCACCACCACCGGCAAGCTGGCGCGCTGGCTCAGCGAAGGGCAGCACACGCAGCACGGCCGCAAGACCGGCAAGAAAAAGGTGCTGGTGGTGTCCGCCGACGTGTACCGTCCGGCCGCTATCGACCAGTTGAAGAGCGTGGCCGCGCAGGTCGGTGTGGATTTCCTGCCGTCCGATCCCAGCCAGAAGCCCGAAGACATCGCGCGCGGCGCGGTTGACCACGCCCGCCGCCATCATTACGACGTGCTGATCCTGGACACGGCCGGCCGCCTGGGCATCGACGAGGCCATGATGCGCGAGATCCGCGCGCTGCATGACCTGGTCAAGCCGGTGGAAACGCTGTTCGTGGTGGACGCGATGCAGGGCCAGGATGCGGTCAATACCGCGCGCGCCTTTGCCGACGCGCTGCCCCTGACCGGCGTCGTCCTGACCAAGCTGGACGGCGACGCCCGCGGCGGCGCGGCCCTGTCGGTACGCCACGTCACCGGCAAGCCGCTCAAGTTTGTCGGCGTGTCGGAAAAACTGGATGGCCTCGAGCCGTTCTACCCCGACCGCATGGCGCAGCGCGTGCTGGGCATGGGCGACATCGTCTCGCTCGTCGAGCAGGCGCAAAAGAACATCGACATCGCCGAAGCGCAGAAGCTTGCGTCCAAGATCAAGTCGGGCAACAAGTTCGACCTGAACGACTTCCGCGATCAGCTCGGTCAGGTCAAGAAGCTGGGCGACATGGGCTCGCTGCTGGAAAAGCTGCCGGCTCAGTTTCAGCAGGCCGCCGGGCAGTTGCAAGGCGGCCAGGCGGAAAAGCAGTTGCGCCGCACGGAAGGCATCCTGAATTCGATGACGGCCGCCGAACGCGCCAAGCCCGAACTGATCAAGGCCTCGCGCAAGCGCCGCATCGCCGCCGGCTCCGGCGTGCCGGTTCAGGAGGTCAATCGTCTGCTGGCTCAGTTTGAGCAGATGCAGGGCATGATGAAGCAGATGAAAAAGGGCGGCATGGCCAAGATGATGCGCGCCATGGGTGGCATGAAAGGGCTGGGCCGCTTCGGAATGAAGTAGGACCCGCAGTCAAAAAAATGGCCAGACATTGCGTCTGGCCAAGCAATCGCGGCAGGCAGGGGGCGCCGCGCCGCGACACAAGCCGGAGAACGCATGGGTGTCCTCCGGTTTGTTTGAATTCGGTGCCGCTTACGACAGCGGCGGGATGCGCAGCACTTGGCCCGGGTAGATCTTGTCGGGGCTGGTGAGCATGGGCTTGTTGGCTTCGAAGATCAGGGTGTTCTTGGCGCCCTGGCCCTTGCCGTATTGCGCTTCGGCGATCTTCCACAGGTTGTCGCCCTTTTGCACGGTGTACATCTTGGCTTCGGGCGCAGCCTGCTTGACCTGCAGCTGATTGTCCACCGCGGCCACGCCGACGGTGTTGCCCAGCGCAAGCGAAATCTTCTCGGCGTCTTCCGTGCTCAACGCCTGGCCCGCGACCGTGACCTTGTCGCCGTCCACCGTGATTTGCAGGCCATCCGCGTTCAGGCCGTGCTTATCCAGCTCTTTCTTCAATTCCTCTGCCGTCGCGGCCTTGGCCTCGCTGGCGCCGAAGAGTTTTTCTCCAACGTCCTTGATGAAATTGAGCAGACCCATAGCGTTTCCTTTATCAATATTGCGGTGAGAAAACCTGTGCTCTCGAAGGCGCCTGTCCGGTTGAAGGCGGCGCGATAGAAACGATTATGACTCGCACATTTGCCCTACGACGAGGGGTTGTGGTGTAACAGGTTGCTAGCCTCTTGCCAGACTACGCAACAATGCTGGCATCTTGGCGGGACGTTGGTATCTGGGGGCGTAAGCCTCCTCGTGCGTAGGGCGGCATGCAAAAAGGCCGCTGGGTTTCAGCGGCCTTAAATGGGGTGTCGCGATGCGGCGCCGGAGCGCTGCGGTGACCGTAGTTCAGCCGCCGCCCACCGCGACCACGATCTCGATCTGGTCGCCGTCCGACAGCGCCGTCTGCGCGTGCTGGCTCTTGGGCACGATTTCGCCGTTGCGTTCGACGGCCACGCGCTTGCCGGCATAGCCCAGCGTTTCGAGCAATTCGTTGACCGTGGTGTCCAGCGGGAACTCGCGGGCGTCTCCGTTCAGGGTGATGTGCATGTCAGGACTCCTCACTGTTTGGCGTAGGCGTCGGTGGCGGCGATCAGGCGCGCCAGCGTGCCGGGTTCGTCGAAGGCGTGGCCGGCATCGGGCACCAGGTGAAACTGCGCTTCCGGCCATGCGCGGTGCAGGTCCCACGCGGTGCGCGCGGGCGTGCAGACGTCGTAGCGGCCCTGGACGATGGTGCCGGGGATGCCGCGCAGCTTCTGCGCGTCGCGGATCAACTGGCCTTCTTCCATGAAGCCGGCGTTGAAGAAATAGTGGTTCTCGATGCGCGCAAAGGCCAGCGCCGCGCGGTCCGCGGCGTGGCTTTGCTGATGGCGCGGGCTGGGCAGCAGCGTGATGGTGCTGTCTTCCCATTTGCTCCAGGCCTTGGCGGCGCGCAGTTGCTCGGCGGGGTCGTTGCCCGTCAGCCGCTTGTGGTACGCGGTGACCAGGTCGCCGCGTTCGGCCTCGGGGATCGGCGCCAGGTATTCTTCCCAGCGGTCCGGAAACAGCCACGATGCGCCTTCCTGGTAGAACCATTGGATCTCGGCGCGGCGCAGGCCGAAGATGCCGCGCAGCACCAGTTCGCTGGTGTGGGCCGGGTGCGTCTCGGAATAGGCCAGCGCCAGCGTCGACCCCCAGGATCCGCCAAACACCAGCCACTTCTCGGCGCCCATGACTTCGGTGCGCAGTCGCTCGATGTCGGCGACCAGATGCCACGTGGTGTTGTTGTCCAGGCTGGCGTGCGGATGCGATCGACCGCAGCCACGCTGATCAAAGAGCAGCACGTTGTAGCGTTGCGGATCGAACACCTGCCGGTGCACGGGCGAGCAGCCGCTGCCGGGCCCGCCATGCAGGAAGACGGCGGGCTTGCCGTTGGGGTTGCCGCACATTTCCCAATAGATCTGGTGACCGTCTCCGGTGTCCAGCATGCCTTGGCGGTAGGGTTCGATCGGCGGATAGAGCATCAGGCGGCTCGCTTGAAGATCAGGTCCCAGACACCGTGGCCCAGGCGCAGGCCGCGTGTCTCGAATTTGGTGAGGGGGCGGTAGTCGGGTCGCGGCGCATAGCCGTCGACGGTGTTTTTCAGAAGCGGTTCGCCGCTCAGCACTTCCAGCATCTGCACCGCGTAGTCTTCCCAGTCGGTGGCGCAGTGGATGTAGCCGCCGGGCGCGATGCGGCTGGCCAGCAGCGAGATGAACGTAGGCTGGATCAGGCGGCGCTTGTGATGGCGCTTCTTGGGCCACGGATCCGGAAAGTAGATGTGCACGCCGGCCAGGGAGTCGGGGGCGATCATGTCGCGCACCACTTCAACGGCATCGTGCTGGATGATGCGCAGGTTCTGGATGCTGGAGTCTTCGATGCGGCGCAGCAGCGATCCGACGCCGGCGTTGAACACTTCCACGCCCAGGAAGTTGTCGCCAGGCCGGGCCAGCGCGATCTTTTCGGTGGTTTCACCCATGCCGAAGCCGATCTCCAGTACCGTCGGGGCCTGCCGTCCGAAGGCGGCGGCCGGATCCAGGCGGCGGGGAGCGTACGGGATGGACCATTGGCCCATCAGGCGCTCCAGCGCCGCCAGCTGGCCCTGCGTGATGTGGCCGCGGCGATGGACGAAGCTGCGGATGTGCGCGGCGCCCGGGCTGTTGGGCGCATACGCGGCGCTGGCCAGCGCGGCCTGGGTTTCCGGGGAAACGGGGGCGGGCGCGGCGTGGGCGGCGGGCGAGGCGGAAGGACTCACGCCCGGCTTGGCGGGCGCGTCTGCGGGGGTTTCCGCAGGGGTGTTCGTGGCGTTGTTCGCGGGGTTGTTCGTATTCATAGGCGGGATTGTAGTGGCAGGCCTGCCCGCGCGGAGCCGGTCATAGGGACTAAAACAGGGACATATTTATTCCGGACGCCTGCGGCTATAGTTTCAGCCCGGTTTCCCTGCGCCGTAGTCCTTTGTCATGAACTTTGCCCGGATCGACCTCGTCACGCTTGCCCTGTTTGTTTCTGTTGCGCGCCAGGGAAGCATCTCGGCCGGCGCGCGCCAGTCGCATCTGGCGGTGGGCGCGGCCAGCAAGCGCATTTCCGACCTGGAAGCCGCGTTGGGTTCGCCCCTGCTGTTTCGCAATGCCGCTGGGGTGGAGCTGACCGACGCCGGGCAGGCGTGTCTGGTGCACGCGCTGCGGGTGCTGCAGGAAGTCGAGCAGATGGCCGGTGCGCTGTCCGACTTTGCGCAGGGCGTGCGAGGCCAGGTGCGCATTGCCGCCAACACCTCGTCGCTGACCCAGTTCCTGCCCGAGGACCTGGCCGCCTTCATGGACGAGCATCCTGCCGTGCGCATCGACCTGGAAGAGCAGAACAGCAGCGACATCGTCACCGCCGTGCTGGAGAACCGCGCGGACATCGGCGTCTTTGCCGACCGCACGCTGGCAGACGGTCTTGCCACCTTTCCCTATCGTCTGGACGAGCTGGTGCTTATCGTGCCGCAGCGCCATCCGTTGGCCGCGGAGCCGCAGGTCGCCTTTGCGGACACGCTGGCCTACGACTACGTCGGCCTGCCGCCCGCGACGTCGCTGGCGACCCGGCTGTCGGAAGAAAGCGGCCGGATGGGCCGGGCGATGCGGCTGCGCATCCAGGTGCGCAGTTTTGACGCCATCTGCCGCATGGTCGCGGCCACGCGTGGCGTGGGCATCCTGCCGCGCATCGCCGCCGAGCCGCACGCGCGGTCCATGCCGATCCGGCTGATTCCGCTGACCGACGAGTGGGCGCGCCGCTGGCTGCTTCTGGGCGTGCGCGACGCCGACACCCTGACCGTGGCCGCGCGCCTGCTGCTGGCCCACCTGCGCGGCGAGGGCTGAGGGTTAGCCCGGGGTTTCTCGTTCCGGGAATGCCCCTTTCCCCGATTGTCCATTCCGCTCCCCGGCGCTTTGCGCGCACACTGCCGTCCATCACTACCGTAAGACGCGCCTAGGAGGCGATATGGCAGGGCAGATTCTTGCCGGCATTCGTGTGCTGGAACTGGGACAACTCATCGCGGGGCCTTTTGCGGCCAAGACGCTGGCGGACTTTGGCGCGCAGGTCATCAAGATCGAGCCGCCAGGCCAGGGCGATCCGTTGCGTAAGTGGCGTCTGCTGCACGAGGGCACCTCGGTGTGGTGGGAGGCACAATCGCGCAACAAGCAGTCGGTCTGCGTGGACCTGCGCCAGCAGGAAGGCCAGGACATCGTGCGCATGCTGGCGCGCGAGGCCGACGTGCTGATCGAGAATTTCCGCCCCGGCACGCTGGAAAAATGGGGCTTGTCGTGGGAAGCCCTGCACGAACTGAATCCCCGGCTGATCATGTTGCGCATCTCGGGCTACGGCCAGACCGGTCCCAAGGCGCGCGAACCCGGCTTTGCCGCGATCGGCGAAGCCATGGCGGGCCTGCGCTACCTCAACGGCGAGCCCGGCCGCGCGCCGGTGCGCGCCGGCCTGTCGCTGGGCGACACCATCGCCGGCCTGCATGGCGCGCTGGGCGTGATGCTGGCGCTGTATCAACGCGATGCGCGCGGTGGCGTGGGGCAGGTGATCGACACCGCGCTGTACGAAAGCCTGTTCAACCTGAGCGAGAGCCTGCTGCCCGAGTATTCGGTGTTCGGCGCGGTGCGTGAGCCCGCCGGCGCGTCGCTGCCCGGCATCGCGCCGTCCAACGCCTACCCGTGCCGGGACGGCTACGTGCTCATCGCGGGCAACGGCGACGCCATCTACACCCGGCTGATGGCCCGCATCGGCCGCGACGACCTGGGACAGGACCCGGCGCTGGCGCATAACGACGGCCGCGCGCGCCGTGTGGAAGAGATCGACGCCGCCATCGGCGCGTGGACGCAGGAACGGCAGATCGACGACGTCCTGGCCGCGATGCTGGAAGCCGGCGTGCCCGCCGGCCGCATCTATTCCGTTGCCGACATTGCCAAGGATCCGCACTACCGCGCCCGCAACGCCATCACCTCAATGGAATCCGCGGCGGGCGTGCAGGTGGAAATGCCCGCCGTCTTCCCGTACCTGTCGTCCAACCCAGGGGCGGTGCGCGAACGCGCGCCGACGCTGGGCGAACACACCGACACGGTGCTGGCGTCGGCGGGCCTGACCGAAGAACAGCGTGCCGAGTTGCGCGCCAAGGGAGTGATTGCATGAACCACGGACCCGCCCGCATCGAGATCAACGAGGTCGGGCCGCGCGACGGCCTGCAGATCGAGAAGACCCTGGTGTCCACGGACGACAAGGTCGCCTTCGTGGACGCGCTGTCCGACTGCGGCTTTGCCCGCATCGAGGTCACCAGCTTCACGTCCCCCAAAGCCATTCCCGCGCTGGCCGACGCCGTCGACGTCATGCGCCGCATCCGCCGCCGTCCCGGCGTGATTTATACCGCGCTGGTCCCGAACGTGCGCGGGCTGGAACGCGCGCTGGAGGCCGGCACCGACGAGATGAACCTCGTCATGTCGTGCAGCGAGACGCACAACCGCGCCAACCTGCGCATGACGCGCGACCAGTCGTTTGCCGAGCTGTCGCAGGTTCTGGCCGCCGCGGCAAAGGCCGGCGCGCCGTGCAACGTGTCGTTGTCGACCGCGTTCGGCTGTCCGTTCGACGGCGACGTGCCCGCGGACACGGTGCTGGACCTGGCCGCGCGTCTGGTCGACGCGGGTGCGGCCGGCATCACGCTGTGCGACACGACGGGCATGGCGTTTCCGACACAAGTGGCCGCCCTGTGCGAACAGGCGGCGGCGCGCCTGCCGTCCACCGCGCTGACCGTACACCTGCACAACACGCGCGGCATGGCGTTGGCCAACGCCATCGCGGCCTGGCAGACCGGCATCACCCGCTTTGACGCCGCAGCGGGCGGCCTGGGCGGATGTCCTTACGCGCCGGGCGCCAGCGGCAACGTCAACACCGAAGAGCTGGTCCACATGTTCGACTGTTTGGGCGTGGAGACCGGCGTGTCGCTGGAGCCGCTGCTGGCCATCGTGCGCAGCCTGCCCGGTTTGGTCCAGCGCGATCTGTCCAACGCATTGCTGCAGGCGGGGCCGAGGCTGGCCTTACATGCGCCGCCCGCGTGGCTGGCCGAACGGTTTCCGGCCGACGCCTGATTGATCTGTCTATTCCAAGCTGTACCTGCGGTACCCGAACCACCCACAGATAAAACAATACCCAGGAGACAACGCATGGCCTCTTTCCGCCTGCCCACCGCACTGCGCGTCAGCGCCGCCTTCGCCCTGATCACCGCCGCCGGCGCCGCCAGCGCACAGGCCGATTTTCCGAACCGCCCCGTCACGCTGATCGTGTCCGCTGCGCCCGGCGGCACCACCGATATCGCCGCCCGCCTGATCGCGCAGCCCTTGGGTGCGGCGCTGGGCCAGAGCGTCGTCGTCGAGAACAAGCCCGGCGCCTCCGGCGGCATCGCTGCGCAGGCCGTGGCGCGCGCCAAGCCGGACGGCTACACGCTGCTGCTGCAGTACTCGGGCTTTCAGGTCATCACGCCGCACGTGACGCCCGCCGCCGGCTGGGATCCCATCAAGGACTTTGCCCCGGTCGCCAACGTGCTGTCCGCGCCGCAAGTCGTGGTGGTGCGTCCCGATCTGCCCATCAAGTCCCTGAAGGAACTGGTCGCGTACGCCAAGGCCAACCCGGGCAAGCTGAACTACGCGTCGTCGGGCAACGGTTCGCTGCAGCAGGTCGCCACGGAACTGCTCAACCAGATGGCCGGCACGCAGATCACGCACATCCCGTACAAGGGCACCGGCCCCGCGCTGAATGACTTGCTGGGCGGCGCTGTCGACATGACGATCACCACGCCGCCGCCGCTGCTGGGCCAGATCGCCGCAGGCAAGCTGCGCCCGCTGGCGGTCACGGGCAATGCCCGCTTGCCGTCGCTGCCCGACGTGCCCACGGCCGCCGAAGCCGGCTACCCCGACCTGATCGTGTCGTCGTGGTTCGCCATGTACGCTCCCAAGGACACGCCCGCGCCGGTCGTCGACAAGATCGCGGGCGAGATCCAGAAAATCATGAAGACCGACGAGTTCCGCAAGAAGGCGGCCGAGCAGGGCGCCGAGGCGATCTTCATGGGGCCGAAGGAACTGGGCGCCTACACGCAGACCGAACTGGACCGCTGGGGCAAGGTGGTGAAGGCCGCCAACATCACGGCGAACTGATATCGGCGGGTTTTTGGTCGAAGCGGGCGGGTTTTCTTGACCCGCCCCGACCGAAAAAACCCGCGCTATAATCGCGGCTCTGCCCGGCCCACGGCCGCGGCACGACACCCGAGCGGGTGTAGTTCAATGGTAGAACGGCAGCTTCCCAAGCTTCATACGAGGGTTCGATTCCCTTCACCCGCTCCAGAAATCTACATGGCCAATTGGCGACGCTTTCGTTTTCGCACCGCTACTAGTCGGGAATACTCCCCTCAGGTGTGAATACGAGTGCGCTCGCTCGCCAAAGACGCGTCTAGCGGTTTGGTGGCCGAAACCTTCATCTCCGCCGTCTTTGCTGGCTCTATTTTTTAGATCGCGACTGCTGCGATTGAACACTATGGCCCGTATAGCGGATTGGCGATCAAGCCCTTTAGTTCATTCAGTCAAAGAAGTCTCGGTTTTGGGCTGATCGTAAAGTCGGCGGGTTCCTCCGTGGCACCGTTTCCTCGCGGGAGGAGATCAACATATGCCTCCGGGCACTCGGGACTCGAGCGACGCTCGGGGTAATACAGGATCTGTATCGATCTCGCCTCCGAGATTTAATCTTTCCAACCGGGATCGAGACAACCTACGGTCCGCAATCGCGACCTTGGGTTTTCTCTTGTAGGTAGAAATACTTGCGCAGGGGGTGGCGCGACGTCATTGACACCACTGGCCTCCAGTAGGTGTTCAAACAAACTTGGCTGCAAATCTCTTTGCCGGCGCTCCGCGATTGAAGTAGTATCGAGTTACATTCGTAGCACGTCGTATTGCGGCTGCTTGTGGCCAAGAATCGCGGTACGCGCGGAGTCGCTTGAGAGACGCGGAGAGCTTCCGCGGCGGTGCAAGTTGCCTTGCACGAGTCAGGTTGGTTCCACTAAGGCCGAAGTCTGACCACGGTTACGTCTTTGTGAGTGGAAGCTTGTTCATTTACCGGAGCACAGCATGGAGTTGATGGAGAAACTGAGGGGCATTTCAGAGAAAATTCGCCAGCAAGGCCCGGCGATCAAGACTGAGGAGGCCACGAAGAACGCATTGGTGATGCCATTTATTCACAATATCTTGGGCTACGACGTCTTCGACCCCAATGAGGTCACACCAGAGTTCATCTCCGATGTAGGCACTAAGAAAGGCGAAAAAGTCGATTATGCAATTCTGCTGAATTCTCAAATTCAAATATTAATTGAATGCAAAAAATTCGGTGAGCCTCTGCATATTAATCACGCTTCGCAGTTGTTCCGTTATTTCCACGTAACCACCGCGCGCGTCTCAATTCTCACCAACGGTCAGACCTACCAGTTCTTCACCGATCTCGACGCGCCCAACAAGATGGATCAAAAGCCGTTTTTGGAGCTCGATCTGCTTGATATCGACGACTACGTGGTTCCCGAGATTAAAAAGCTGACTAAAGGCGCTTTTGATTTGGAGTCCGTGATCAATGCCGCGGGTGAACTGAAGTATCTAAGCCAAATTAAGAAGGTTGTCGCCAATCAGTTTGTCGCGCCCGAAGAAGACTTTGTTAAGCTCTTTGCATTGCGCGTCTACGACGGAGTGATAACTCAGCGAGTACGTGATCAGTTCTCCGTGTTGACAAAGCGTGCATTAAGTCAATTTCTGAACGACCAGATCAATGAGCGTTTGAAATCAGCTATGAGCAACAACGCGATTTCTGCTGTTGTAGCGGATACCCCGGAAGCCGAGGAAATTGCCGATACCGCAGAAGGCTCGATCACGACGACGCTAGAAGAAATTGAGGGTTATCACGTCGTGAAAGCTATTGTGCGATCCGTCATTGATGTCAAGCGCGTGGTTCAGCGCGATACGCAAAGCTATATGGGAATCTTGCTGGACGATAACAATAGAAAGCCGATCTGTCGCTTGCATTTCAACCGTAGTCAAAAGTATGTCGGTATTTTTGACGAGAATAAAAGCGAAACTCGACACCCGATTTCATCGGTAGACGAAATTTACGAATTTTCCGATGCGCTTAGGAAGACGGTCGGTTTTTACGGGGCAGATGCGGCAGCGTAGGTTAAAGAGCGAGTCAGAAGTGTTGGATTGTGTGACCTCATAAACCTCAATGTGGGAAGGACGTATGCGCTCCATTCTTCGTATTGTTCTTGCAGTGGTTGCAATACCTTTTGCCGGGGCCGTATCGGCACAGTACTACGGGGGAAATAGCTATGGAAGCGGCCAGCAGCGTGGATCGGGGTATTCGACGCCCTCCGTTCCGCGAACTCCTATGCCGAGTTATGGAACCGGTTCAAACTGGAATAGCACCTCCGTAGAAGGTTATACGCGACGCGACGGGTCGTACGTTGCTCCCCACCAAAGGTCCATGCCTGATGGGTCGGCGAACAACAACTGGTCCACAAAAGGGAATTTAAACCCCTATACGGGGAAGGCCGGCACCCAGCGGGGAAGTGGGTACCGTTAAGAGGCGTAATTTAAGGCCTTATTTTTCCCTCAGGGGGAGTGTCAGTTTGCACACGGTTGTCTGACGTGAGTTGTGGTTCGAATTGCTGCGATTTCCCGATCCATCAGTACGCAACGGCACCCCTCGCCAAATCTCACATCTGCGCCATCCCCCATCCACGAAGAGTTCAATCCCAGTGACGAAGCTGGCCGCACGAAGCCAGAAACACCCCCCTGCCGATCTCTTGCGGCTCGCCCATGCGGCCTGGCGGCACCTGCGCCGCCAGATGTCCGAACAGTCCCTGGCGTGCTTCGTCGCTAACTAGCCGGTCAATTCCGGCGTGCGGATCGGCCGAGGATTGACGACATTCACGCGGATACCGCGTGGCTGCAGATCCAGCGCCCACTAGCGCGCGAAGTTGCTCACCGCCGCCTTGCTGGCGTTATACACACTGAAATTCGCGACCGCTTGAATCGGCACGGTGCATGGCGTCAGGATCGCCGACGCGCCAACGACCAGCAGCGGCAGCGCCTTTTGCACGGTGAACAAGGTGCCGCGCACGTTCGTGCCGAAGATGCGGTCGAAGTGTTCCTCGGTGATCGCGCCTGGAGGCATCTTGTCGCCGCAGCCTGCGTTGGCGAACAGGATGTCGAGCTTGCCGGCGCTTTTGGCGATTTGGGCGTAGACGATGTCCAGGTCGCTCGGTACCGACGCGTCGGCGAGGATGCCGGTTGCTGCGCTGCCGATGCTGGCCACGGTGGCGTCGAGTTCGGCCTGGCGGCCGTTGATGAAGACGCGTGCGCCTTGCGCGGCCACTTCCTCGGCGGCCGCCAAGCCGATGCTGGTGGTGCCGCCGGTGACGAGGGCGATCTTGCCGTCGAGGTGCTCATTCATGAAGAGCTCCATGTCCTTACTGGGGCGGAAGTCTGCCAAGCGGCCCGCGAAGATTTCCGTGTTTCGTGACGTGGCTGACGGGGCATGAAGATTCATTTGGCCCGACGAGATAACGGATAACCCCGGAAGAATTGAAACGACTATGCATGTTTGTGGATAATCGCGTGATCTCTAGGAGTCTTCGGCATGGATCAATTGACAGCGATTCGCGGGTTTGCGCGCGTGGTGGAGGCGGGCAGTTTCACGCGGGCGGCGGACTCGTTGGATATGCCGAACGCCACGCTGAGCAAGATCGTGCAGGACCTGGAGGCGCACCTTGGCGTGCGCCTGCTGCAACGGACGACGCGGCGCGTCACGGTCACGCCGGAAGGACGCGAGTATTACGAGAAAGCGTTGCGCATCGTACGCGACCTGGAAGACATCGACGGGTCGTTCAATGCTGTGCAAGGCAAGCCGAAAGGACACCTGCGCATCGACGTGGGGGGCTCCACCGCGAGCGACGTGCTGATCCCCGCGATCTCCGATTTTCTGACGCGCTATCCCGACATCCGGATCGACTTCGGGGTGTCAGACCGCCCCGTCAATCTGATCAGCGACAACGTCGACTGCGTGATCCGCGGCGGACCGCTCGACGACTCTTCGCTGGTGGCGCGGCAGATCGGCACCGCCGATCTGATCACCTGCGCCACACCGGGATACCTCAAACAGTTCGGCACGCCTGCCTATCCGGATGAGTTGAAGAACGGCCACAAGCTGGTCAGCTACCTGTCGCCGCAGAACGGCCGCGCCTTTCCGTTCCGCTTTGAGCGCGATGGGGAAAAGACGAAGGTCAAGGTCGAGCATCGCGTCGGCGTCAATGAAAGCAACGCGCATCTGGCGGCGGCGCTGGCGGGCCTGGGGATCGTTCAGACGTTCACCTATGCGGCGGGCCCCGCGTTGCAAAGCGGCGCGCTCGTCGAGATTCTGAAACCGTGGCGGCCCCAGCCTTATCCGTTTCATGTGGTGTACCCGCATAACCGCCATGTGACGCATCGGCTGCGCGTGTTCATTGATTGGCTCGTGGCGAATCTGCCCGCGCGGCTCAAAGGATGAAGGGCAGGTGCTGGTAGCCCAAGCCCTCATCGAATATGTCTTGTTGGGAAAGGCGCACCCCGTCAACACGAAGCGCGCCCCGTTCAGAATTACTGATACGCGTTAGAAGCTGGGCTTTCTGGACTGGCTGCGCTGCACATACTCGATCCGCGCATTCATCCATGCCGGGTCATGCATCTGAATGCTGACGCCGCTGTATTTCAATACCGCCTGCGTCAGGTCCGTCGAGCAGCCCATACCGGGGTTCGTGCTGGGTTTGGTGCACCATTCCATGTTCAGGTCGTTGGGATAGTTCGACTGGCGGCCGTATTTTTCCAGCACGGCTTTGCCCATGGCTTCCTTGTTGGCCGGCGTCCACGGCAGTTCATAGCGGATCTGCGACACCGCCAGCGGCCGTTGCTTGTCGACAGGCACGCGCGGCTCGAAGTGGACGATGAAGCTGACGCCATCTTTGTCGTAGCTGAAGTTCATCGGCATCTTGGTGTTCGTGACCGGGTTGTTCGTCGCGTAGCCGATCCGGATGTCCTTCTTGCCAACATTGAAGTTCTTGGCGGTGGCGGCAAGGGCTTCGTCGAAGTCCATGCCCGTCTTGACGCCGGCGACATCAAACGTGCGGGCGTCGACCGAACGGGGAGACGCGGCATTCGCGGGAGCAACGACGACGGCGGTCAGCGCGGAAATGAGGAGTGCAGCTTTCAACTTCAAAATAAAGATCCTTTTCGAATAGCGCGAGGATTATCCGATCGGGTCTTTCTTATGTCCCTAATAAAGTGCAACCAAAATTGTCATCGAGGCGTTTTATTCAAAGGCTGAAGGCCAGGACAAAGCCCAGCAGGGCAACGGTCATCAGCCCGCCCGCGACGGCTGCGGAAGGACGGTGATCCGGGCCGGAGCCGTTGTCCTTGAACCGGAAGGGCCGTTTGACGCTGATGTACGCGCTGGCCGCCAAGGCGGCCGCCGCAACTGCGCCGATCGTGTAGGCAAGCATCTGAACTCCGGGACCCATGAAGCGGCCGGGCGCGCGCCCGGCCACCATCTCAAACCGGCTGGCTCGGCTCTTCGGCCAGGAAACCCCCACTCTGATGCCGCCACAGGCGCGCGTACACGCCGTTCATTGCCAGCAGTTCCGCATGGCTGCCCTGTTCGATGATCTGGCCTTGATCCATCACGATGAGACGGTCCATCGCGGCGATGGTGGACAGGCGGTGCGCGATGGCGATGACGGTTTTGCCCTGCATGACTTCGTCCAGGCTCTCCTGAATGGCGGCTTCCACTTCCGAATCCAATGCGCTGGTAGCTTCGTCCAGCAGCAGGATGGGCGCGTTCTTGAGCATGACGCGGGCAATTGCGATGCGCTGGCGCTGGCCGCCCGACAGCTTGACGCCGCGTTCGCCGACGAGCGTGTCGTAGCCGGTGTTGCCGTGCGAGTCGCTGAGCTGCTGGATGAAGTCGTCGGCCTGTGCCCGGGCCGCGGCGGCGCGGATTTCTTCGCGGCTGGCGTCGGGGCGGCCATAGGCGATGTTGTCGCAGATGGAGCGGTGCAGGAGCGATGTGTCCTGCGTGACCATCCCGATGGCGCTGCGCAGGCTGTCCTGCGTGACCTTCGAGATGTCCTGGCCGTCGATGCGGATGTGTCCCCGTTCGACGTCGTAGAAGCGCAGCAGCAGGTTGATGAGCGTGGACTTGCCGGCGCCGGATCGTCCGACCAGGCCGATCTTTTCGCCGGGGCGCACGGTGAGGGTCAGGCCGTCGAGGACCTGGCGCTCGTTGTTGTAGTTGAAATAGACGTCGTCGAACTGGACTTCGCCTTGCGTGACTTGCAGGGTGGCGGCGTTGGGCGCGTCCTGCACCTTCGGGACGTGGGTCAGGGTGGCGATGCCGTCCTGCACGGTGCCGATGTTCTCGAACAGCGAAGTCATCTGCCACATGATCCAGTGCGACATGCCGTTCACGCGCAGCGCCATGGCGGTTACGGCCGCCACTGCGCCGGTGCCGACTTCGTTGCCGTGCCACAGCCACAGCGCGTAGCCGCCGGCCGCCAGGATCAGCGCCGACACCAACGCCTGGTTCACGATTTCAAATTGGCTGACCAGACGCATCTGGCGGTAGCCGGTTTCCTTGAAGTCCTCCATGGCGGCGCGCGCAAAGCGGGCTTCGCGGTTGGTGTGCGAGAAAAGTTTGACGGTGGTGATGTTGGTGTAGGCATCGGTGACGCGTCCGGTCATGGACGATCGGGCATGCGCCTGCTCTTTGCCGACCTTGCCCAGCCGCGGCACGAAATACATCATGGCCAGGCCGTAGAGCGCCATCCAGCCGATGAAGGGCAGCATCAGACGCCAGTCGAAGCCCCCGGCCAGCGCGACGATGGTGACGAAGTAGACAGCGATGCCGAGCACGATTTCGCAGAAGGTCAGCAGCACTTCGCGCACGGCAAGCGCGGTCTGCATAACCTTGGTGGTGACGCGGCCGGCAAATTCATCCGAGAAGAACGACAGGCTTTGCCGCAGCATCATGCGGTGAAAGTCCCATCGCAGGCGCAGCGGCAGGTTGATGGCCAGGACCTGATGCTGGACCAGTGTGCGTAAAGCGACGACGCCAACGCTGACGCACAGCACGATGGCAATGCCCCACAGGACCTGGCGTTCGTGTGCCGACGCGGCCTCGCCGGCTTTCCAGGCGGTGAGAATGTCGACGACCTGCCCCAGGAAGGCGAAGAGCCACGCTTCGTAGATGGACACCGCCGCGCTCAGGATCGCCAGCGCGGCGATGTAGCGGCGCGAACCGTGCGTGCAGAACCACAGGAAGGCGAAGAAACCCGTGGGCGGCGGGGGGACGTTCTCGGAAGGGAACGGATTGAGCTGGCTTTCAAATCTGCGGAACAAGGCAGAGACTCCAAATTCACGAATTAATGCGAGGCGGTCGTGCGGCGGACCCGGTAGGTGATACCTCAGCGATATTTCAGCGCGTCGACAAAGGCGGAGAAGGCGGGCGAGGCGGGGGCATGCAGGTGAATGCCCCGGGATACCGGGTCGTTCTTCCGCGAACTTGCAGGCGTGGATGGATCCGGATGGCCGCTGCCGGATGCTGTCGCGGGATGGCCCGGTCGGATCTTGCGGCGTGGCGGGTGTCGGATTCCGCGCGGCGTACGCAGGCGATCCTACCACCATCAGACGCCGGGCCGTCCGCGCTGGCAGGGACGACCACGCACACGGCAGTGATCAGGGCTTGAAATACCGCGCCGGCGTCGTGCCGAACACGGCCTTGAATGCAGCGACGAAGCTGGACGCGATTCATACCCCACGTCGAGCGCCACGTTGGTGACGCTTTCCCCGTAGGCAAGCTGCTCCAGCGCGGTGAGCAGCCGCTGGCGCTGGCGCCATCGGCCGAACGACAGGCCGACCTCCGTCTGGAACAGGCGCTCCACCGGCGCCATCGACGTGGCGGCGAACGTGCATGGCACCGAGGTCCAGCGGATTGCTCGGCAGTCGCTGATGTCGGGCTTTCATGGGCTGTATCGCATCGGGGGGCATGTGGGCGCAGCGGCAATGACGGCAATTATTGCCGCCGGCGCCAGCGCGGCGGCCGCAACCATCTCAGCCAGCCTCGTCATCGCGCTCTGCGTGCTGCGGGCCGCACCCGGCTTCCTCACTTTGCCGCAGGCAAAAAAGGCGCCGTTGCTGATCGCCGCCGCACATTGACGCGCCGCGGGTGATGCGCCGGTGGTGATGCACCTCCACGCGTCGCGGCGATGCGCTTCACGGCATACCGGCCATCCGCCTTACGCCATTGCCGCCACGCGCCGCCGGAACATATCCGCCATCGTGGCGGCCGCCAGCGATAGCGGCGTGCCCTGCAGCGTCATGATGCCGATGCTGGCGACCGGCATCGGCACGTCCGCGCGGATGCGCCGGGCCTCGTCGCCATAGGGTTTGATGTCGAGCATGCCGGACGGGCAGATGATGAGCGCGTCGCTGCGGGTCATGAGGCTCCACATGACGCCGAAGGTGTCGCATTCGATCACGCGGGCGGGCTCGGGCAGGCCGTGCGCGCGCAGGCCGCGCAGGAAGGCTTCGGTATGGCTGCCGCCCGAGACGTTGAGCAGCCATTCGCTGCCGCGGATGTCTTCCCAGCGCCGCGCGCGCGCCAGCGGATGGCCCTTGCGGCAGGCAATCATGAATTCCAGCGGGCGCAGTTCTTCGAATTCAAATTCCTGGCCGCCAGCGCCGTCGTTCATGCGCGAGGCCAGCGCAAAATCCAGCGCGCCGTTGCGCAGGGCTGGCTGCACCGAGGCCAGCAGGCCTTCCGAGACCTTGACCTTCGCGGCCGGCATGCTGGCCCAGAATTCGGTCAGCACGTCGGGCAGCACGCTGAGCATGACCATGGGTGTCACGCCGACCGCCACCCGCGCCTGCGCACCGCTGAGCAATTGGCGGATGTCCTGGCGCGCCAGTGCGAGCTGCGCCTGCGCCAGGCGGGCCCGCACCGTCAGGTGTTCGCCGCATTCGGTGACGGCGATGCCCTTGGGGCTGCGCGTCAGGAGCGGCGCGTCCAGTTCGGTTTCGAGTTCCTTGATGGCCTTGGTCACGGCGGCCTGGCTCAGGTGCAGGCTGCGGGCGGCGGCGCGGATGCTGCGCAGTTCAGCGACCTTCAGCCACGCCCGCAATTGATGGTCCTTCATGACGGCTTTCCGGCTGACAACCTAGGGTGGTCACCTTAACAAAAATATAGCCTTACAGGCAGCGCGGACCATCCCTAAGCTGATCGTCGATCAGGCCCGGCAAGACCGAGAGGCCTGGCCCGAAAAGCGCTTCAGGAGAATGCCATGCCGATCTTTGCCCGCCGTGCCGTTTCCTTGTTTCTTGTCCTTGTGGCCGCCACCGCTGCCGGCGCCGCCCGCGCCGACTGGCCGGAACGGCCGATCAAGCTCATCGTTCCGTACGCCGCAGGCTCCGGTCCCGACGTGGTGCTGCGCCCGATTGCCGACGCGCTGGGCCGCGAACTGGGGCAGCCGGTCATCGTGGAAAACCGGGGCGGGGCGGGCGGCATCGTCGGCACGCAGGCCCTGGCGTCGGCGCCGCCCGACGGCTACACCATCGGCTTCGGCAACATCGTCACGCTGGCGATCAACAAGAGCATGTACGCCAAGCTGCCCTACGACCCGCAGCGCAGCCTGGCGCCCGTCAGTCTGGCCATCAGCAACGCGCTGGTGCTGATCGCGCGCAATGGCCTGCCGGCCAACAACGTGCAGGAGCTGGCCGCGTATGCGAAGAAGAATCCCGGCAAGGTCAGCGTGGGATCGCTGGGGGTCGGCTCCAGCGCCCACCTGGCGGGCGAAATGCTCAAGAGCGAGACCGGCACCACCATGTTGCACGTGCCGTACAAGAGCGGCCAGCAAGCAGTTGTGGATCTGGCGGGCGGGCAGCTTGACGTGATGATCGACAACGTCGCCGGCGTTCTCCCCTTCATACGCTCGGGGCAGGTCAAGGTGCTGGGCGCCACCAGTCTGAAACGCGTGCCCGTGCTGCCGGACGTGCCGACGCTCGACGAGTCGGGCTTGAAGGGGTTCGAGGTGGTGTCGTGGGGTGGCATCGTCACGCCAGCGGGTGTGCCCAAGCCGGTGATCGATAAGCTGAATGCCGCAGTCGCCAAGGCGCTGCTGGACCCCGCGGTGCAGAAGCAGAACGAAACCCTGTCCGTCGACGCCACGCCGTCCACGCCCGAGCAGTTCGCCAGCCTGATCGCCGCCGAGATTCCGCGCTGGGCGGCGATGGTGAAGCAATCCGGCGCGTCCGCCGATTGAGCGCGCGTTGCAGGATGGGGCGGGCAGAACGCGTGCCGCGTAGCGGTTCCTGCACATCCGGTATTTCAGAATAGGGAGACAACATGACTATCGCACTCTGGCGCTGGAACGCGCTCGACCTGGCCCGCGCCATCCGCAACGGTGAAGTATCCAGCCGGGAGGCGGTGCAAAGCTGCCTGGACCGCGCCCAAGTCGTCAATCCAGCCTTCAACCCGCTGACGGAGACCTATGCCGAGCAGGCGCTGCGCGCCGCGGATGCGGCCGACGCGGCGGTGCGCGGCAAGCAGGAGTTGGGCGCGCTGCATGGCGTCCCGGTCACGATCAAGGCCAACGCGGATCTGGCGGGCACGGCCACGACCAACGGCGTGACGGCCTACCGGGACCTCATCGCGCAGGAAAACAATCCGGCGGTCGACAACTGGCTTCGCGCGGGGGCGATCGTCATCGGACGCACGAACGTTCCGGCGTTTTCCTGGCGCTGGTTCAGCGACAACGATCTGCACGGCCGCACCGTCAATCCGTTCGATGTGGCGCGCACGCCGGGCGGCTCCAGCGGCGGGGCGGCGGTGGCGGCCGCGCTGGGCGTCGGGCCGCTTGCGCATGGCAGCGACCAGGGCGGCTCCATCCGCTATCCCGCGTATGCGTGCGGCGTTGCTGGGCTGCGGCCCTCGCAGGGCAGGGTGCCCGCGTATAACGCGACCCAGCGCGCCGAGCGCCCGGTAGCCTCTCAGATGGCGGCCACGCAAGGCCCGCTGGCGCGCACCGTGGCGGATCTGCGCTTGGGGCTGGCGGCGATGTCGGGCGGCGACGGGCGCGATCCCTGGTGGGTGCCGGCGCCGCTGGAATTTCCTGACTTGAACGGCAGCCGTCGTGTCGCGCTGTTTGCGGGCACGGCGCAGCACAAGGCCGACGCTGCAGTCACCGACGCGCTGCAACGCGCCGCCGGCTGGCTGCAGGACGCGGGCTACTTCGTCGAGGTTGCCGAGCCGCCGCAGTTCGACACCGCGGCCGCGCTGTGGCTGGACGTGCTGATGAACGAAGCCGCCGGGTCCATGCAGCGCGAGATCGAACGCGCCGGCGACCGCGCCATCCAGAACGCGTACCAAAGCATGCTTGCGCACACGCCCCGCCGGGACAAGGACGGCTTCATTCAGGCGATGGCGATGCGCACGACGATCCTGCGCGAGTGGGGCCGCTTCTTTGAGCGCTATCCGGTCCTGTTGATGCCCGTGTCTTTCGCGCTGCCATTTCCGGTGGATCGGGATCAGCAGGGCGCGGACGTGATGGCGGACATCCTTCGGGCGCAGAGCCCGTTGATTTCAACGGCGATCCTGGGATTGCCGGGACTCTCCGTACCCGTTGGCCGCGCCGAGGGCGTGCCGGTTGGGGTGCAGTTGGTCGCCGGGCGCTTTCGCGAAGACCTGTGCCTGGCGGCCGGCGAGGTCATTGAGGCGCGGGCCGGGTGGTCGGTGCTGGACCAGCTGCACGTGTGAACGCGGCGCGTCCGCGTTTCAGCGGGACGCGCCGGTGTCTTGCAGACGCGCGTGGACGGTCGCGCCCAGCGCCGCGCCATGCACGGCCAGATGGGCGCCCAGTTGAATGGCTTGCAGGATCTCGCTGCGCGACAGGCCTCGTGCGAGCCCTTCACCGATGCACGCGCGCGTGTTTGCCATGTCGCCCTGCGTGAAGCACGCGTGCAAGGCGATGCGAATCAGCAAACGTTCCGTCTGCGACAGACCGCCGGCCGGCGCGCCGCCTTCCAGGAAGTCGAGCAGGACGGCGACATAGCCCCGGTCCTGCGCCGCCAGCCGCAACAGGCTGGGCGCCTGTTCCGGCCACAGCGCGGCGATGCGGGCGCGCAAGGGATCCTGCGCGTCCAGCGCCGGTAGCGGTGCGGCCTCATGCAGCAGGTCGGCGGCCAGAAGGACCGCGCTCAACCCCTGCAGGGTCACCAGATGCAGCACGTCGAAGACGTCGGCATCCGTCGCGCCGGCCTCGCGCGCCATGCGCAGATGGGTGGCAAGTCCCGCTTCGTAAAGATGCGTGGCCGATGCGTCCAGCGCCACATAGATCAGTTCGACCATGCGCGGCGACAGCGGACCCGTGCTGGCGGGATGGCCCGCGTAGTCGGCATAGTGCGCGAGAAACCCCGGATTGGCGCGCAGCATCGCGTCCGTCCACGGCCGCCAATAGCCGCGCGCGGCGATGAAGCGCGCCTTGATCTCGTCCAGATCGCTTATTGGCTGCATAGCACCTGACCCGTGAGGTATTGCGCCTGCGCGCCCGCGACGAAGCGCAGCAGCGGCGCCAGCGCCTCGGGCGCGGCGCCCGGCGCGACCTGCACCGCGTTGATGCGGCGCGCCGCGGGGCCCCATTCGCAGGCCAGCGAGGCCACGAGCATCCGCGCCCCCGCGTGATCCCCGGCATGCTCCCACGTCAGGCCCTCGCCGCCGGGCAGCAGTAGCGTGAGGCTGGCGGGTCCGTCCAGGTCGAAGCGGCGCGCGGCATTCAGCACGGCCGCCAGGCGTTGCCCCGGCGGGCTGGATAGCACCGTGGCATCCAGCACGGCGGGATAGCCGTCGCCGGTCGCGTCGTCCCGTGGCGAGGGCCAATCGCCGCGCACGGTCAGCGACAAGGGCGCGTCGACTTGAATACGGTTTTCGGTCGCGGCCGGCGCATAGGTCTGGCTGCCGCCGTACACCGATGAGCCGCCATCCACGCACAGCAGACTGCCTGCCAGGGGCTTGGCCTGCGCACCCGCTGCAAAGACCAGCGCGCAGGCGATCTCGTCGGGATCGGCCAGCCGGCCCAGCGGAATCTTGGCGACCGCGCGCGCGGGGTCCAGGCGGCCGGATGCGATCAGGCCGTCCACCAGTTCCGTTTGCACATATCCCGGGCACAGCACGGTGACGCAAAGCCCGGGGTCGGCCTGCGCCAGCGCGCGGCTTTGCGCGATCAGGCCGGCTTTGCTGGGGCTGTAGCCGCCGCGCCATGGGATGGCGCGCAACCCCGCGCCCGAGGCCACGTTGACGACACGCGCTCCCGCGGCGAGGCAACCGCGCAGGGCGCTGACCACGCGCGCGGGCGCGTGCAGGTTCAGGTCCAGCAGCCGCTGCCAGTCCTCGTCCGTCTGGTCGACGGTGGGACGATTACTGCTGTC
This sequence comes from Achromobacter animicus, assembly GCF_040775605.1. Taxonomy (NCBI): domain Bacteria; kingdom Pseudomonadati; phylum Pseudomonadota; class Betaproteobacteria; order Burkholderiales; family Alcaligenaceae; genus Achromobacter; species Achromobacter animicus. The sequence continues at coordinate 5,431,596 of NZ_JAYGJK010000001.1, read as the reverse complement.
CGTCATGCCCGCGTTGTTGATGATGGCGTCCAGTCGCGGCATGCCGTCCGCCAGCGCCGCTATCTGCCCGGCATCGGTCAGGTCCGTCACGCAGGCAAGATGGTTCTGGCCCGCGCGGACGGGCAGTTCCGCCTGCAGCGCCCGCAACGCCGGCGCGTTGCGATCGACCAGCACGCAGCGTTGGCCCGCAGCGGCCAGCCGGCGGGCCGTCGCCCGGCCGATGCCGCTGGCCGCGCCGGTGAGCAGGACGGTGTCCATCAGAGCGTCGTGAACGTGATGCCGCCGTCGACCACCAGCGCCTGCGCGGTGATGAAGCGCGCCTCGTCGCTGGCCAGGAACACGATGGCGTCGGCAATGTCGTCCACCGAGCCCAGTCGACCCATCGGCGTGCTTGCGACGCGGCGCGCATCGCGCTCGGCGTTGCGGTTGCGCTGCGTGCCTTCAGTGGGCACCGCTGACGGGCACACGGCGTTCACCCGGATGCGGCGCGCGCCCAGTTCGGCGGCCGCCGCGCGCGTCACGCCAAGCACGCCTGATTTGATGCCGGAGTACACCATCGAACTGGGGGCGGACTTGAGCGCCGCGGTCGACGCCACGTTGACGATGGCGCCGCCGCGTTCGGGGTCCATGACCTCGGCGGCGGCCTGGATGCCCCAGATCACGGCCTTGAAACCGATGTCCAGCATGCGTTCCAGCGTATCGGGCTGGATCTCCAGCACGCTCTGATAGCGGACCCAGGCCGCGTTGTTGACCAGGATGTCCAGGCGCGAGCCCTGTTCGGCGGCCTGTCGCACCGCTTGACCGATGCCTTCACGCGTGGCGACGTTCTGCACGACGGGAAAGGCCTTGCCGCCTTCGGCGGTGATGCCGGCGACGGCCTCGTCCACCAGCTCCTGCTTGAGGTCGTTGACGCCGACCGTGGCGCCGCGCGCGGCGAGCAGGCGCGCGGTGGCCCGGCCGATGCCGGCGCCCGCGCCGGTGACGAGCGCGACGCGCCCGGCGAGATCTTGTGCCATGGTGTCTTCCTATACCGATTGGATGAATGCGCGGCCGTTGCCGCTGGCCAGACCCGCGAAGGCGGCGTCCAGCTTGCGCACCGCGCGCAAGGCGCGATGCAGGGGCAGTTCCCACGTGAAGCCCATGCCGCCGTGCAGGTGGATGGCTTTCTCGATGACGAAAGCCGCGTTGGCGAGCGCGCCGGCCAGCGCGGGCCGCGTGTCGCGCGGCGCGCCGTGTTCGTCGGCTTGCGTGGCGCGGCGGATCGCGGCGCTGGACACGTCCTGCAGCAGCCGCATGCGGGCCAGGAGGTGGCGCACGGCCTGCTTGGCCGACAGGGGGCGGCCGAACTGCACTCGGGTCGCCATGTACTCGGCCGCGGCCTGCAGGGCGCCTTCGGCGGCGCCGTTGGCGAACTCGGCAAGCAGCAGATGGGCCTGGCGCTGGAGCGCGTCCCAGGCCCGAGCATCCAAGCGCGCCAGTACGGGCGCGCCGTCCGGCGCGATCCACGCTTGCGGATGATCGGGATCGAGCGCCGCCTGTTCGTCGCGGGGCAGGGCGCTGGCATCGAGCAGCGCGGCGCCCGCGCCGTCAGCCACCAGCACCCAGTCCGCCGGGCCATTGTCCAGACGGGCATGGCCCGACTGCAGGCTGCCTTGCCACGCGATGCCGGCCAGGCGCTCGCCGGCGGCCAGCGCGGCGGCCTGCGGCGTGCCGGCCAGTGCGCTGGCAAGCAGGATCTGTTCGGGCAGCGGCAGTGGCAGGCGCAGGCGTCCGGCGGCGTGCGCGATCGGCAGCGCGAAATCGAGCGAAAGGCCCAGTCCGCCGTCTTCCTCGGCCGCCATCACGCCAGTCAGGCCGGCCTGCGCCAGCACCTGGGCCATGGCGCCGGCATCCGGGCGGGACAGGGCGTCGGTGATCGCGGCTTCGGCGGCCGGCGCGAATTCCTCGGGCCGCAGTTCTTCGTGGCTCATGTCAGGTCCTTGGGCAGATTCATGACGCGCTGCGCGATGACGTCCAGCTGCACTTCGGTGGTGCCGGCGTAGATCGTCTCGGCGCGCGAGAAGAGGTAGGCGGTGGTAAAGGCCTTCTGGGCGCGGCGCGCCAGGGGACTGGAGTGCGGGCCGACCTGCGACAGCAGAGACAGCGCCAGGCCGGCAAAGGCCTGGTGGCATTCCGACCAATAAAGTTTGGTCAGCGATCCGCGCGCGCCGATGGTCTCGCCACGCAGCATGCGCGCCACCGTGAGTTCAACCAGACCCTTCAATCCGTCGATTTCGCCGACCAGATCGCCGACGCGGCGCTGGACATAGCCGTCGTCGAGCGCGGGCGCCAGTTGCGCATCGGACTTGCAGGCCGCAATGAGCTGGCGCAATTCGCACTCGAAGCGCCACGGGCGATACATGCGGTTGGTGGCGCGCTCGATGGACAGCACGCGGATGGCGGCGTTCCAGCCTTCGTCCGGCGCGCCCAGGCGTGCACTGTCGGGAACCACCACGTCGTCGAAGAACACCTCGGCAAAGGACTCCTTGCCGTCGATGGACTTGATGGGAACGACGCGGATGCCCGGCGTGTCCATCGGCACGGCGAACATCAGCAGGCCGCGATGTTTGTCGGCCACGGTGCCGGTGCGCGTCAGCAGCAGGCAGTAATGCGCCTTGGCCGCGCCGCTGGTCCAGATCTTCTGCCCGTTGATGCGCCACGTGTCGCCTTCCTGCACGGCCTTGGTGCGCAGCCGTGCCAGATCCGAGCCGGCGTCCGGTTCCGAAAACCCCTGGCACCAGTACTGCCGCATCGCCAGAATCGCGGGCAGGAATTCTTGCTTCTGTTGCTCGGTGCCGACGGCCATAATGATCGGCCCGGCCAGTTCCTTGCCGATCGAACTGACGCTTTCGGGCATGGGCAGCGCGCCGATCTCCTTGTTCACCGCCAGGTGCTCGCGCAGCGTCAACCCGTGGCCGCCATAGACCTTGGGCCACGTCATGCCGGCGAGTCCGGCCTGATACATCGCGGCCTCCCAGGCGCTGCTCTCGGCAAGCGTGGGCGTGCGCCAGTCCGGGCTGTCGGCGCGCATGAAATCTGGCAGGTTGGCGCGCAGCCAGGTGCGCGCATGCTGGCGGTAGACCTCGGGGCCGGCGCCGGGGTCAGGGACCGTAGCAAGTTGTTCGAATTGCATGGCTGTCCTCAATGGGCGGGCGCGGCGCGCGGGATCATCAGCGCGTCCAGGACGACCACGCCTTGGCCCTGCGGCCGGACCAGAATGGGGTTCATGTCGATCTCGGCGACGTCGTCGCGATGGCGGTACGCAAACGCCGACAGGCGCGCCACGCTACGCGCAGCGGCGGCGATGTCGGCCTTGGGCTGGCCCCGCGCGCCGTCCAGGATGGCAAACATCTTGAGCGAGCGGATCATTTCCGCGGCCTCGTCCTCGGTCACGGGCGCGGCCTGCACGGCCACGTCCTTCAGCACCTCGGCGTAGATGCCGCCCATGCCGACCATGACGATGGGGCCGAAGACGGGGTCTTGCGACACGCCGGCGATCAGTTCGGTGCCGCCCGCGACCATCGGCGCGACCAGGACGCCATCGATGCGGGCGCCGGGCGCATGGCGCGCGACGTTGGCCAGGATGCGGGCGTGGCCGTGGCGCACGGCGTCGGCATCGGCCACGTTGAGCAGCACACCGCCGGCTTCTGTCTTGTGCGCGACGTCTTCGGAGGCGATCTTGAGCACGACGGGGTAGCCGATGGCGTCGGCCGCGCGCACCGCGTCGTCGGCACTGCGGGCGATGAATTCGCGCGGCACGTCGATGCCGGCGTTGCCCAGCGCCTGCTTGGCGTGGAATTCGTTGCGGAACACCGCGGGATCGACGGGTTCGGCGGCGGGCAGCGCCGTGTCGGCATAAGCGGCCGCGCGCAGCTTGCCCAGCTTCACCAGGCCCGACAGCCCCGTCGCCGCGGCGTCGATGCTGGAGAACACCGGAATGCCCAGCGCGTTGATCTGTTCGACGGCGTCGGCGGGCCCCTGGCTGATGACCATCAGCAGGCGGTCTGGATGGCTGGTGCGTACCTGGGCCAGCGTTTCCAGATAGATGCCGCGCAGCCGGGTGTTGTAGAGCGACAGCGACATGAACAGCGCCAGCGAACTGGCCGACGGATCGTCCAGCAGGGCCGTCAGCATCTTGAGCAGAATGTCGGGGCGGCTGGACATCTGGGCGGACGCGTCCACCGGATTGCCGGTGCTGGCCGTGGGCACGGCTTCCAGGATGCGCCGCTGGGTGTCGGGTGCGAGCGCGGGCAGCGCAAGGCCGGCGTCGCTCATGGCGTCGGCCATCATGATGCCGAAGCCGCCGGACGCGGCAACGAGCGTGACCGCGTCGTTGGCCGGCAGGCGGTCGGGCATGAGCAGCGAGGCCGCGTGGCCGATGTCGATCAACGCTTCAACAGAGCGCACGCGCAGCACGCCGTGCCGGCGAAAGACCGCGTCGATCACCGCGTCCGAGCCAGTAAGGGCGCCCGTATGCGAGGCGGCGGCCGCCTGGCCTTTTTCCGTGGAACCGATCTTCAGGATGATGACGGGCTTGCCCTTGCCGCGCGCAAGGCGCAACGCGTCGATGAGCTTTCCGGCATTCCGGCAAGTTTCCATGCAGCACAGGATGATGCGCGTGTCCGGATCCTCGGCCAGCGCGGCAATGCCGTCGGCGGCGTCCACATCCGCCTCGTTGCCGGTCGCGATGAAGCGGCTGACGCCCATGCCGCGCCGGGCGACGCTCTGCATGGTGTGGCTGCCCACGTTGCCGGACTGCGACACGATGCCTACGTGGCCGACCGGCGGCATGTTCTCTTCCAGCGCGATCGAAAAAGAGCCGATCAGGCGCTCGGCGACGTTGACGGTGCCCAGGCAATTCGGGCCCAGGACACGCATGCCGTGTTCGCTAGCGATCGCCACCAGTTCGGACTGTAGCGCCGCGCCTTGCGGACCGGCCTCGGTGAAGCCGGCCGACAGGACGATGGCGGCCTTCACGCCGCGCGCGCCGCAGTCGCGCAGCGCGGCAGGCGTGGCGGCGGCGGGCACGGCCAGGATGGCGAGTTCCGGCGCTGCCGGCGTGTCTTTCACCGATGTGTAGGCCGGTAGCCCCTGGATGGTGCCGCCCTTGGGGTTGATGGGATACACCGCGCCGCGGTAGCCATGCTTGATCAGCATGTGGACGGGGCGGCCGCCGATCTTGGTGACCTCATCGGAGGCGCCGATCACGGCGATGCCCGACGCCTGGAAAAAAGGGGCCAGCCCCGCACCGGGGCGTTGATTCTGCTGCGTCATGCTCAACGCCCCTTGAATCGCGGCTGGCGCTTTTCCAGGAACGCCATGCGGGCCTCGCGCGCGTCTTCGGTCTTGGCCAGCGCCATCGTGAAGTCCTGCTCGAAGCGATAGGCGTCGCGCTGCGGCATCAGGTCCACCATGTTGGCCGCGCGCTTGGCGTACAGCACGGCGAGCGGCGCCTTGGCGGCGATTTCGTGCGCCAGCGCCAACGCGGCGGGCAGCAGCTGATCGGTGGGCAGCACGTCCTCCAGCACGTTGCGGCGCAGCAGGTCGTGGGCGGTCAAGCGCTGTCCGGTGTAGAACATGCGGCGCAGCGTCGAGCGCCCGAACAGCGTACGCAGCATGGAAGCGCCGCCGGCCAGGCCGACGTTGATCTCGGGCATGCCGAACGTGGCGTTATCGGACGCATACATGATGTCGCAGGCAGCCATGAGCCCAAGGCCGGCGCCCAGCGCCGCGCCGTTGACGGCGGCGATGACCGGCTTGGCGCACTCCTTGATGGCGTTGCCGGTCTCGCGGGTGATGCGGTTGTGCTCCAGGAAGTCGCCCGCGATGTCGGCGTTGGGGCGGTCCTTCAGGTCGGCGCCCGCGCAGAACACCGTGCCGTTGCCGGTCAGCACCGCGCAGCGGATGTCCTCGCGCTCGGAGATCTCGTCGAAGATCGCCACGATGCGCCGCCGCATGTTGCGGTTCAGCGCGTTGACCGGCGCGTTGTTCAGGGTGACCAGGGCAACGCCCTCGTTGACTTCGAACTTGACGGGGGTGTCGCTCATGCGCGCACCTCGTTCGACTGGGCATGGACAGTGGGGCGCCGGGCGCCGTGGGCGTGCTGCATGGAAGTCTCCTCGGGTCGGATCGACCTGTCTTGTCCGCAGTCCGTGCCGGGCGGCGCCGGACTTTTTTTTGATTTTAGGAAGGGGCTCCTGCGCGATCTACGCCAAAAACGGTGGTTGTGTTCTGCAGGAATGCCGCATATTCCGGCCCACGCCAAGCCGATACCATGGGGAAAAAAGTCGGCGGAAAGCCGGCTAATAAGGAGCGAGGCGGAAGATGCTGATTGAACAAATCGGGACGCTGCGCGCAGCCCTGGGCGAATGTCCGGTCTGGGATGCGGCGCGCGGGCTGCTGTGGATGGCGGATTGCCGCAAGGGGCTGATCCTGGCCGTGAACCCCGACTCTGGCAGCGTGCAACGCTGGCAGTTGCCTGCGCCGCTGGGTTCCTTTGCGTTCAACGGCGAGGACGAGCTGGTCGTGGCGCTGAAGGAGTCGTTTGCGCGCTTTTGGCCGGCAGATGGCAGCCTGCGGACGCTGGCCAGTATCGAGGACAGCCACCCGAACCTGCGGTTGAACGACGGTACGCCCCTGCCGGACGGCAGCTTCGTGGCGGGGACCATGCATATCTACCGCGAGGCCGGGGAGCCGCCGTTGGGCGGCCTGTACCGCCTGGATGCCGCCGGCCGCCTTGACCGCATCGACGCGGGGCTGGGGGTGGTCAACGGGCCGGCCCTGCATCCGGATGGCACGCACTTTTACGTGTGCGACAGTTCGGTGCGCAAGATCTACCGCTACCACATGGACGCGCAGGGCAGATTGTCGGAACGCGACGTCTTCGTCGATACAGACGCGCTGGCGTCGGCGCCCGACGGCTGCTGTTTCGACCGCGACGGCGGGTTATGGACGGCGTTGGTGCATGCCGGCGCCATTGCCAGGTTCGACCGCGACGGAACGCTGGATGTGCGCATCGACCTGCCGGTCGCGCATCCGGCGTCGCTGTGTTTTGGCGGGGACGGGCTGGCCGACCTGTACGTCACCTCCATCAGCGACAGCGGACGCCTGTCGGCGGACGGCCCGATGGATGGTGCACTGCTGCGCGTGCGTGGCACGGGTTATGCCGGCGCGCCGCGTTCGCATTGCCGGATCCGGCCGCAAGCCTGAGGCCTGCCGGCGCGTCAGTCGCTGGCGGCCGGCTTGCCGTACGCCGCAAAGCGCAGTTCCGCGCCGGATACGTGCGAGGCGACGAAGTCCAGGAACAGCCGGATCTTCACGGGGATCATGGCGGTGTCCAGGATGGTGGCGTACATGCCTTCTTCAAACGTCGTGTTGGTGACACGGTAATCGGGGCATAGCCGCACCAGCGTGCCGCGCTCGATGTCGTGGTGCACGGTGTAGTCGTCCAGCAGCGCAATGCCTTCGCCCAGCCGGGCCAGTTCCAGCAAGGCCACGCCATTGTTGGTGACGTGCCGCGGCTTGATCAGCACCTCGTCGATGGCGTCGCCCTGCTTGAAGCGCCAGCAGGTCTGGTCGCCGGGCAGCAGATACGCCAGGCAGTCATGCTGCGCGATATCCGCGGGCCGCGTAGGCACTTCGCGAATCGCCAGGTACGCCGGCGAGGCCACCAGGTAGCGTTCGCTCTTGAACAGGATGCGCCGCTTCAGGCCGGCCTCGACGGGCGGCGAGATGCGAAAGTCGATGTCGAAGTTATTGCGCCGCAGATCGGTTTTGGCTTCCGACAGCACGAGTTCGATGTGGATCTCGGGATAGGCCTCGCGGAACGCGGCGACAAGCTGCGGCAGCACGCCCAGGCCGAACATCATGCGCGAATGCACACGCAGGATGCCCTTGGGCGCGGCGCGGATTTCGGTGATGTTGCGGTGCGCCTCGTTGATGTTCCAGAGGATGGTTTCGAGCTGGCGCGCGTATTCCTGGCCCGCTTCGGTCAGCACGACCTGCCGTGTGGAACGCAGCAGGAGCTTCACGTTGAGCTCGTTTTCGAAGTCGGTGATCATGCGCGACACCGAGGTGGCGGAGATGCCGAACTGGCGCGCGGTTTCCGAGAAGCTCTCGGTCTTCGAGATCGACAGAAAGAGCTCCATTGCGCGCAGTCTGTCCATCATTCCTCCACTTTATGCAGCACAGAACGCCGCTTTTCTTGTATTCCAGCCCATGACTACCGGCCTCTAGAATTTCCTCAAGGATTCAAGCATCAATGAGGAGACACAATGGAATTCGGCGTATTCATTCTGGCGCAGCAACGAGGTTACCACCAGTCCTCCGCGCAAGTCATCAACAACTCCATCGAGCAGACGGTGGCGGCCGAGCAAGCCGGGTTCAACACGGCCTGGTACGCCGAGCACCACTTCAACAACTACTCGCTGTCGCCGTCGCCGCTGATGACGGTGGCGCATGCGGCCGCGAAGACCAGCCGCATCCGTCTGGGCACGGCTGTGTGCATTTTGCCGCTGTATCACCCAGCGCGTTTCCTGGCCGAGGTCGGCTTCGTGGATACGGTGTCCAACGGCCGCCTGGAACTGGGTGTGGGATCCGGGTATCAGCAGTTCGAGTTCGAGCGCTTCGGCGTGCAGCTGGAAGAGTCGGGCGCGATCTTCAATGAGTTCCTGGACGTCATCCCCAAGGGTCTGACGCAGAAGATCTTCGAGCATGACGGCAAGTTCCTGAAGATTCCGCCCAGCTCGATCGCGGTGCGCTGCATCCAGGATCCGATGCCGCCGCTGTGGATCACGTCGGGCAATCCGGTGACGCTGGGCCGCGGCGTGCGCGAGAACCACAACCTGTTCGTGACGGCGCTGCTCAAGGGCAACGACGCCATCGCCGAGCTGCGAGGCCGGCTGGAAAAGGTGGCGGACGACAATGGCAAGGACCTGGATCGCGATGTGAAGTTCGGCTTCCTGCGCTGCGGCTACGCGTCGGACAACAAAGCCGAGATCGACGCCTATCTGGATTGCGCACGCTTCCAGCGCCGCATTTCCGAAAGCTTGAAGTTCCGCCGCGCGCAGAGCGACGACGGCTACATGGTCAAGGAAGTGCCGTCGGAAACCGATCCTACCTTCGAGCAGCTTCGCAAAAACCTGCCGGTGGGGTCGGTCAACGAAGTCATCGACAAGATGCTGGAAGAGATCAGCATCCTCCGGCCCAAGCACATCGCGCTGCAAACGCAGCTTGGCGATTTCGACCAGAAGACGATGCTCAAGCAGATCGAACTCTGGGGCGACAAGATCATTCCCGCGATCCGCAAGGAAGTTGGCAGTACGACCGCCCTTGCCTGAAGGAGTCCAACATGCGTATCTACTTGAGCAATGCCGGCGCGATTGCGCTGCGCGACGCGGCGGACTTCGGCCGCCTGGATGTCATGGCGGATCCGCAGCCCGCGGATAGGCTTGAACGTGCGATCGCCCGCATTGGCCGGCGCGAGGACGAAAGGCACGTGCGGCTGTCGCCGTCGGTGCTGCGCTTTCTGTCGCAGCACGCGGGCGATCCGGCGTGGGAAGCCAGCTTCTCGAAGATGGTGGATTATGCGGCGCGGCATGGATGGGTCGATGAACGCGGCGACATCCGCGCGCACATGGTGGTCAACGATTGCGACGAGGTGGTGTCGGTCGATGACTTCAAGGCGGCGATGCGCTCGCTGCCGGCGGGCATCAGCGCCGTCAGCACGGGCGACGGGGCCGATATGGCGGGGATGATCGTTTCCAGCCTCACGTCGATTTCCGCCGATCCGCCCATGGTCGGATTCTTTGTGCAGCAGACCGCGTCGGCGCATGCGCCGCTGCTGCGAAACGGCCGCTTCGTTGCCAACATCCTGGGAGAAGGCCATGGCGAAGTGATCGAGGCCTTCATGAAGAACCCTCAGGGCAGGGCGCGGTTCGCCCAAGGCGGTTGGGTGATGAACGAACATGGCGCGCCTGTGCTGCCCGATGCGCTGGCCAGCATCGAGTGCGACATCGTCTGCACCGAGAAACTGGGCACGCATGATCTCATCGTGGGCAAGATCCGCAGGACCGCCTGCCGGGAAGCGCGACCGGTGATCAACTTCCAGTCCGCCACGCACGGTATCGCGCCGGCGCAGCTTCAATGAACGAATGACCGCATCAGCCTGAACAGACAAGCCCGCCAAATTGGCGGGCTTGTCATTGGGAGAAGGGCTGGCTCAATCGAGAACGATGTGGTTTTCCTGGATGACCTTGCCCCAATATTGCCGGTCGGCGTCCAGTTGCGCTTCCAGTGCCTGCGGGCCGCCGGCCTTCTCGGTCTGGCCGTTGGCTACGAGCAGCTTTCGGAAGCTCTCGGATTGGACGGTTTTGATGGCGGCCGCGGAATAGGCCTCTACGATCGCGTCGGGCGTTCCCTTGGGCGCATGCAACGCCGTCCAATAGCTGGCCTTGAGCTGGGGATAACCCAGTTCCGTCACGCAGGGCACTTCCGGCAGGGCCGGATCGCGCTGGTCGGTTGTCAGCGCCAGGATCTTCACCGCGCCCGCCTTCTGGTGGTCGGCCAGGGCGATGGGCGTCATGTAGGAGAGATCGTTGCGCCCGGTGATGAGGTCGATCAGGCTGGTGGGCGTGCTCTTGTAGGGCACGGCGGTCAGCGGGATGCCCAGCGTCTTGGACATGATCAGCCCGTATAGATCGGTGACGCTGCCGGGGCCTAGCGATCCGTAGGTGAGCGCGCGATTCTCTTTTTTTGCATAGGCCACCAGCTCCGCGAGGGAATTGACACCCATCTTCGCGGGCACGGTGATCGTGAGCGGGCCGTCGAACATCATGGCGACGGACTTGAAGCTGTCGAAGCCATAGTTCAGGCTGGGGCGCAGCAGGATGTTCAGCGACAGGGGGCCGGAGCCGCCCATGAGCAGCATGCTGCCGTCGGCGGGCGCGCGTGCGACCTGCGATGCGCCGATGATGCCGTTGGCGCCAGGCTTGTTCTCGACGATGAAGTTCATGCCCAGCTCGGCGCCCATGCCTTCGGCCAGGAGGCGCGCGAAATTGTCGTTGGGGCCGCCCGCGGCATAGGGCACGATCAGGGTCACGGGCTTGGCCGCGGCCCGCAGCGGGCGGGCGAACATCATGAGGGTGCCGGCCGCGATGAAGCCGCGGCGCGTGAGCTTGCGCATCTGTCTCTCTCCAGGTTCCCGCCGCCATGCGGGGACCGTGCCTTCCGCAGGCCGGTTTCTTATGTTCTGACGCTGGCGGCTGGGTTGACCGGAATCAGACTTCCGGCCAGGGGTTGTCTCATACGCCGATGATAATTTTTATCCGACCGGCCGATTACCCCATCGATCTGCAGAACAGTTCTGCGAAGCAAGCAAGATTGCGCTGTGCCGCGGCGTTGCCGTTCGTGTCAGCGCCGCGTGAGCGGCGGCAGCCCGGGCATTATGCCGGATTGCGGCTGATCTTCGCGCACCGGTACAACGCCTCCTTGTCCAGCACCGTCAACCCGCCGTAATGCGTTTGCAGTACGCCTTCGCGCGCCAGGCGGGTCAGCGCGGTGTTGCAGCGCTGGCGCGAGACGCCGCATAAGCCCGCGATCTCTTCCTGCGAGATCCGCAACCGGCCCTTAGTGCCCGAATGTACCTCGGCGTCCAGTTGCGCCGCAACGGCGCGCGCCACCGTGGTGTCGACGTCGAGCAGCACGTTGCCCGTGTAGCAGCCCATCAGCCAGTTCACCCGCTGCGCCAGATGCGTCATCAGCGCCTTGGTGAATTCGATGTTGTTGTTCCAGAGGCGTTCGCAGGTGTCGCGCGGCAGGATCACGATGCGGCTGGGGCGCAGGGCGACGACTTCGTATTCGAAGCGTTCGCGGCGGATCATGGTGGCTTCGCCAAACCAGCTTCCCGTGCTGAATCCGGCCAGCGACAACGTGCGGCCATCGGTGCCAGGGGACGACCACTTCACCAGGCCTTCGACCACGCCATACCAGCCAGGCGAGCGGGACCCCGCGCGAAACAGGTATTCGCCCGTCGCCAGCGACACCGTCCGCAGTTCGGCGCGCACCACATCGCGCTCGAGTTCGGGCAGACCCTTGTACCAGGGCACCACGTCGAGCATCTTGTCCACGGCACTGCGCGCCGGCCTGCGATTCACGGCGGACGCGTCGTTGCCCGCCAGGGCAGGCGGTTCGCGCATGTTCATTCCCTGTCTGGAGGTGGTATGCGGCCCAGGTAAACCCTAGGGTTCTTTGTCAACGTGATGACTGTCCGCAGGGGCAGCCGGACCGCAGAATGTTTGACGCCCACGGGCCAAAAACCATAAGAGGAGACCGGTATGTTGTCAATGCCACGCCTGCTGTCCGCCACCGCCATTGCCGGCGCCATTTCCGCCACGCTGCTGCCCGCCACGGCTGCACAGGCGCAAGTGTCCGACGACGTGATCCGCATCGGATTCATCACCGACATGTCCGGCGTCTACTCGGGGCCGGATGGTCCTGGCGGCGCCGAAGCCATCAAGATGGCGATCGAGGAAATGGGCGGGCAGATCAACGGCAAGAAGATCGAGCTTTTGACCGCGGACCACCAGAACAAGGCCGACGTGGCCTCGGCCAAGGCGCGCGAATGGTTTGACCAGCGCGGCCTGGACATGCTGATCGGCGGCACCAATTCCAGCACGGCGCTGGCCATGTCGAAGGTGGCGGCGGACAAGAAAAAGCCGATCATCGTGGTCGGCGCCGGCGCGCCCGCGCTGACCAACGAGCAATGCACGCCCTACACGCTGAACTATGCCTACGACATCGTGGCGCAGGCGCGCGGCACGGGCGCGGCGGTGGTCAAGGCGGGCGGCAAGAGCTGGTACTTCCTGACGGCCGACTACGCTTTCGGGCATGCGCTGCAGGCCGACACCACCAAGGTGGTTGAGTCCGGCGGCGGCAAGGTCGTGGGCAGCGTGAAGCATCCGCTGTCCGCCAGCGATTTCTCGTCATTCCTGTTGCAGGCGCAAAGCAGCAAGGCCGAGATCCTGGCGCTGGCCAATGCGGGTGCGGACGCGACCAATTCAATCAAGGCGGCGAACGAGTTTGGCATCACCAAGTCGATGAAGCTGGCGGGCATGATCATGTTCATCAACGACATCCACGCCATGGGCCTGCCGGCCGCGCAGGGCATGTACCTGACCGACAGCTGGTACTGGAATGCGTCGGACGAGACGCGCGCGTGGAGCCGCAAGTTCTTCGACCGCCGGCAGGCCATGCCGTCGTCGCTGCAGGCGGCCGATTATTCGGCGGCATTGCAGTACCTGCGCGCGGTCAAGGCAACCGGCACGGACGACGCCGACAAGGTGCTGGCCTACCTGCGCGAAAACAAGCTGAACGACATGTACATCAAGGACGGCGTGGTGCGTCCCGATGGCCGCGTCGTGCATGACATGTACCTGCTGCAGGTCAAGAGCCCGGACCAGTCGAAGGAGCCGTGGGATTACTTCACGGTGGTGCAGGCCATCGACGGCAACGAGGCCTTCACGAAGCAATCCGAAAGCCGCTGCGCGCTGTGGAAATCCTAGGAGAACTCGCATGGCCAAACGCAAAGTCATCGTGACCATTGCCCCGACCGGGGGCATGGCCCTGAAAAGCCAGAATCCGCACCTGCCGACGCAGCCCGCGGAGATCGCGGAGGATGTCTACCGCTGCTATAACGCGGGCGCCAGCGTGGTGGCGCTGCATGCGCGGCGTGCGGATGATCTGGCGACGTGCGACGCCGCCGTCTACCGGAAGATGAACCAGCTGATTCGCGAGCGCTGCGACATCGTGCTGAACAACTCCACGGGCGGTGGGGTGCATGGCGACATGGTCGCCGAGACCTCGCCCGGCAGGTGGGAGATTCTGTGGGAGGAGCGTCTGAAGGGCATGGACGCGGGCGCGGAGATGTGCACGCTGGACGCCACCACGCTGAATCTGGCGTTCGGCGACCGCGAATACCTGATGAACACGCCGCTCAGCAAAGGGCGCGAGCTGGCCGCCGGCATGAAGGCGCGCGGCATCAAGCCCGAGTGGGAGGTGTTCAGTCCGACGCACATCCTGCAGGACGTGACGACGCTGATCAACGAGGACCTGGACGAAGGCCCGCACTTCATCAACCTGGTCATGAACGTGCATCGCAACTTCCAGAACGCCATGCCGTTTTCGCCGCGGCATCTGCAGATGATGGTGGATCTGCTGCCCAAGAACAGCGTCTTCTGCGTCAGCGGCATCGGGCCGTCGCAGCTGGAAGCCAACATCAGCGCGCTGCTGCTGGGCGGCCACGCGCGGGTCGGGCTGGAGGACAACCTGTATTACCGGCATGGCGAACTGGCCACCAACGTGCAGTTGACCGAGCGCATCGTGCGCATCATCCGCGAAATGGACATGGAGCCGGCCACGCCCGCCGAGGCGCGCGAGATCATGGGCCTGCCGCTGAAAAGCGGCATCCGTCCCGAGTTCGCGCTTTGACGTAACCGTCTGGCGGCGCGGCGCGCGAGCCGCGCTGCCGCCACTTGTACATCGGGACATGACATGACCGAATCATTGAAAGGCGCCCGCGTGCTGGTCACCGCGGGCGCGCAGGGCATCGGACTGGCGATCGCGCGCAGGTTTGTGGATGCGGGCGCCGACGTGCATATCTGCGACGTGGACGAAGGGGCGCTCAAGGCGGCGCAAGAAAGCCTGCCCGCGTTGAGCGTCAGCCGGACGGACGTGTCTGATGAGACGCAGGTGCTGGCGATGTTCGAGGCGCTGGGCGCGCGGTGGGGCGCCTTGGATGTGCTGGTCAACAATGCGGGCGTGTCCGGGCCGACCAGCCGGCTCGAGGACACGACACTGGACGCCTGGCGCAACACGCTGGACGTCAACCTGACCGGCACGTTCCTGTGCGCGCGTAGCGCGGTGCCACTGTTGCGGGCCGCGGGCGGCGGCGCCATCGTCAATATCTCGTCCGTGGCGGGGCGCCTGGGCTTTTCTTTGCGTTCGCCTTACAGCGCCAGCAAGTTCGGGCTGGCCGGGCTGACCCAGACCTGGGCGATGGAGCTGGGGCCGTCGAACATCCGCGTCAATTCGGTGCTGCCGGGCGTGGTGTCGGGCGACCGGGTCGAGCGCATCATCGCCGCCCGCGCCGAGGCCGGCGGGGTCAGCAACGATGCGATGCGAGAGCAGCTTGTGGAAAAGGTGTCGCTGCGCCGCATGACGCGTCCGGAAGATGTGGCGAATCAGGTGGCGTTCCTGTGCTCGGAGCAAGGGGCGATGATCAGCGGGCAGAGCATCTCGGTTTGCGGGAATGTGGAGTATCTGGGATGAGCCTTCGTGTACGCCCGACAGGCGCCGGGCGTGCGTGTCATCGGCAATCGGGCGCAGGGCCGCAGGGCTGGGGACTGCCTTGCAGCAGCCGGCCGATCAACTTTTCCACCACGCTGGCCTCGGCCAGGACCGCCATGATCAGCGCCGCCGTGCCGATGACGAACATCGTCCGGTGCTGGCCGCCGCTGGCGCTGAACACGGCCGAGTAACCGTAACCGGCCAACGCCTGGAAGGTCGCAAAGCTGACCGTTGCGCGGCTCCAGGCCTGGTTCTGCGCAAAGGCATCGTGCGGAATCAGGTCGTGGATGCGCGCCAGCGCCAGCGGCACGATGCCCGGCGGGAAGGTGCCCGCCACCAGCGCGGCGGCGCCCAGCCATGCATGGTGGTGGCTGAAGCTCAAGGCGCCCATCGCGATCGCCTGAACAGCCAGCACGACGCGCAGGGCCTGGCGCGGGCCAAGCCGATCGCCCAGCCAGCCGTAAAGCGGGGGGCCCACCATTGCGCCGACGCCGTAGAGAATCCAAAAGCGCGCGCCGGCCGCGGCGCCCGCGCCCAGGCCGCGCTCGACGAAGTCCACCAGGAAGACCATCGCCGGGACCAGCGCTACCGCCATCAGCCCATACTGGCCGAACAGCAGGGTCACGCCGGCGCGGTGATCGGAGGGCTGGCGGGCAGGGGAAAGCGTATCCGCCACCGGGTCCGCCAACCGGCGCGATGCGGCGCCATGCGCCGGCCACGCACGCCAGGTCAGCAGGGTCAGCGCGGCCGAGATGGCGGCAAGACCCAGCCATGCCGCCTGCAGCCCCATGCCCAGCAGCCACGGCACGACTGTGCCGGAGCCTGCAATGCCGACGCCGATGCCCAGGAAGATGGCGCCGCCCGCCAGTCCGCGCCGTGCGCGCGGCACATGCGGCAGGATCGTCGCGGCGGCCAGCACCATGATGGCGCCGCCCGCGATGCCCGAGGCAAGACGCCAGCCGAAGAACCAGCCGATCGACAGCGGCAGGCTGCACGCCGCAAAGGCCAGCGTGACCAGCGCCATCATGACGCGCAGCACCTGTGTGCTGGAAAGGCGCCGCGCCAGCGGCTGGCCGATGAGCGCGCCGATGAGATAGCCGGTCAGGTTGGCAGCGCTCAGGAACACGACGCTGGACGAGGAGAACCAGTGCGCCTGGATGAGCGCGGGGACCAGCGGCGCGTAGGCGAAACGGGCCAGGCCGATGCTGGCCAGGCTGGCGGCGAACCCGGCAAGGACGTACCGCCATGCAGCGGTGCCTGCTACGGGCGGTGGTGCCTCGGGAGTTGGCGTCGCGGCGGGGGCGACGGCGGATGAATGCGACATGGGGAACCTCACGCTTCGGATGCCGGGCGAAACCGACCGGCCTGCGAAAAAGTATAGGTAGCCCGTGCGCTGCAATCACGCAGCATTTTGCAATTCGACCAATGCAAAAATGCGGCAGTAATTGTGGGCAATAACCGCTGGCAATAACCGCTGGCAGTCGTCGCTGACTATCGCCGCCTATCGCGGCGGCGGGTCGAACTGCTTTGCGACGGCGTCGATGAATGCCCGCACCCGGGCCGTGTGCCGCAGGTCCTGGTGCGTCACCAGCCACACGGGAAAGCCGCCTGCGCGTTCGCGCGCCGGCCACAGGCGGACGAGTCCGCCGCGTTCGGCCATGGGCACAGGCAGTTCGCCGATGCCGATGCCGTCGGCGATCATGGCGCGCAGCATCAGGCTGGAATTGGCCGTGGCCACGATGCAGCCCGCCTGGGCCGGTTCGCCGACGATGGTGGGCGCGCGGCCGCCTTCGAGGTAGGGCTGGTAGTACACCAGGTCATGCCCTTGCAGGCCCTCGCCTTCCGACGGCGTGCCGCGCAGTTCCAGATACTGCTCGCTGGCGTACAGGCCCACTGGCCAGCGGGCCAGTTGGCGCGCGACGAGATCCGGGTTCTCGGGCTTGATGTTACGGATGGCGATGTCCGCCTCGCGCCGGGCAAGATTGGCCATCTGGGTCGACACGTTCAAACGGACACGCACGGCGGGGTGCTGCACGTGCAGCGCCGCGATGGCTGGTATGACGAATTCCATGGCCAGCGAGTCGGTCGTCGCAACCTTGACCTCGCCTTCCAGCCGCCCGTCCGTGCCTTGGGCCTGCCGCACCAGGTCGTGGGCAAATTGCTCCATGCGTTCGGCGGCGCGCAGCACGCTTTCACCCGTGGGCGTGAGCGTGTATCCGGTGGAACTGCGCAGGAACAGCGTCGCGCCCAGGGTGTGTTCCAGCGTGGCGATGCGCCGCCCGATCGTGGCCTGATCGACGCCGGCCACGCGCGCGGCGCGCCGCAGGGTGCCTTCCCGTTGCAGCGCCAGAAAGATCCTTGCATCGTCCCAGTTCATCGCTTCCTTCGCGGCTGTGTGCCGGCTTCGCCAGGCCCGTCGGGGCAGCGGGATTATCGCCTAAACCCCCGTTGCCAAACCTCGCCACCCCGGTCCATAATCTGCGCTTTGTTAATTGATAACCGTTCGCATTAATAAGCAATGTGAGCGGTATCGCGTGCGGGCGGGATCGTGAGCGGATCGGAAGGGGCATCCCAGGACTTCGAGAGCCTATACGGCAATCACCACGGCTGGCTGCTGGCCTGGGTGAACTGGCGCCTGGGCAACGCGGCGGACGCCGCCGACCTGGCGCACGACGCGTTCGTGCGCCTCTTGACGCGCCCGTGCAAGTTCGACAACGCCCGTCATGCCCGGACCTACCTGCGCCGGATGGCCAACGGCATGTGCATCGACCTGTGGCGCCGCCGCGACCTGGAGCAAGCCTGGCTGGACGCCCTGGCGGCGCAGGCCGAGCCCACGGTGTCCTCGGCCGAGGATCAGGCCATGGTGCTGCAGGCCCTGGGCGAGATCGACGCGATGCTGCGCGGTTTGCCGCCCAAGACTGCCCACGCCTTCGTCATGGCGGTGGCGTGCGAGATGACCGACCAGGAAGTGGCGGACGTGCTGGGCGTGTCGGCGCGCATGGTCCGCAAGTACGTCGCCCAGGCCATGCTGTGCTGCATGCAGCTTGAGGCGCGCCTGGCGGCAGGACATGCGGACGAGCCGGCCGGCCTGCCGCAGATGCCCGCGGCATCGCAGGCGGCCGCCTCATGA
The DNA here is from genome assembly GCF_040775605.1 of Achromobacter animicus. Classification (NCBI taxonomy): domain Bacteria; kingdom Pseudomonadati; phylum Pseudomonadota; class Betaproteobacteria; order Burkholderiales; family Alcaligenaceae; genus Achromobacter; species Achromobacter animicus. The sequence goes on along the minus strand of NZ_JAYGJK010000001.1, from coordinate 5,413,085 downwards.
GCGCCGCGCAGGCGCGCGAGCCCTCTCATCGTGCGATGGAGCAGGCCGCCGAGTGGTATGCGTTGCTGCGATCCGGCGATGCGTCGGCCGCCGAGCGCCAGCAATGGCAGCAATGGATCGACCGCGCGGCGGAACACCGCGAGGCCTGGGGCTACGTCGAACGCATCGGCCGCCGCTTTTCCCCGCTGCAATCCAGTCCTGACCGGGACGCCGCCGTGACGGCGTTCGGGCAGGCCGCGTCGGCCCGGCCGCGCGCTCGCCGGCAACTGCTGCTGGGGATGGCGGGGGCCCTGGGCATCGCCAGCCTGGGGTGGACGGCGTGGCGGCAGACGCCCTTGCCCCTGGCGGCCTCGACCTGGGGCGCGGACCATCGCGCGGGGCTGGGCCAAACGCGCCACGTCGCGCTGGCCGATGGCACCCAGGTCTGGCTGAAGGCGCTGAGCGCGTTCGATGTCGACTATGGCGCCACGTTGCGCCGCCTGCAGCTTGTCGCCGGTGAGCTGCTGATCCAGACCGCCGCGGACCCGATCCGTCCCTTTGTGGTCGACACCGCGCAGGGCCGGCTGCAGGCGCTGGGTACGCGTTTCACCGTGCGTGGGGGAGGACGACGGCGTGGTGGTGGCCGTGCACGAAGGGGCCGTCCGGGTCGACACGGCCGCCAGCCGCGCCCGCGGCATCGTGCCGGCGGGGCGACAGGCGCGGTTCACGGCGGACACGTTGGACGGCTTCCTGCCGGTGGACCCCGCCCGCGAGGCCTGGACGCGCGGCGTGCTGGTGGCCGACAACACGCCGCTGGCGGACGTAGTGGCCGAATTGCGCCGCTATCACTTCGGCCACCTGGCCGTGGCGCCGGAGATCGCGCGGCTGCACGTCTTCGGCAGCTATCCCATCCGCGAGACCGACCGCGCGCTGGACATGCTGGCCTCGGTATTGCCGGTGCGCGTGCGCCGCACGATGCCCTGGTGGATCAGCCTCGAAGCGCGCGCCTGAAAAAAATTTCCGCGAAACGGTTCCGGGTTTTGCCCGCTCGTTCGAATAAGGACAGTAAGAGCCGCTCGCGCCCTGCAATCCGCATGGCTGGCGCGCCGCTCTCCCTTCCAGAACTTACGCACGAGAGCACAGGTCCCGTCATGTCCCACCGTCCTTCTTCCGCCGCTGCGGCCTTTCCCGTGACCCGCGCACGCGCCTTGGCCTTCCGTCGCCGGCGTATCCCGTCCTGGGGCCTGCCGTTGGCCCTGGCGATGGCCGTTTCCGCCGTCTGGGGGTCGACGGCCCACGCGCAGGCCGCGCCCGCGACGACCGGCGTGGCGGATCTGATGACCTTCGACATTGCCCCCGCGCCGCTGAACCAGGTGCTGACGCGGCTGGCGAACGCGTCCGGCATCCTGCTGGCCGCGCAGCCGTCGCTGGTGGCCGACCGCCAGAGCAATGGCGTGCGCGGCCGCTACACCCCCCATCAGGCGCTGGAGCAGGCCCTGGCCGGAACGGGACTGCGCGCCACGCGCGAGGCGCCGAACGAGTACCGGCTGAGCGTTTTGCCCGCCGGCCAGACCACCACGCTGGAACCCGTGGCGGTGACGGCCTCCGGGCTGGCGAGCGGCTTGCCGCCGGTTTACCCCGGCGGCCAGGTGGCGCGCGGCGGACGTCTGGGCCTGCTGGGCGACCGCGACGACATGAGCACGCCGTTCAGCGCGACGCAGTACACCGCCAAGCTGATCGAGGACCAGCAGGCGCAGAACATCGGCGACGTGCTGGTCAATGACCCGACCGTGCGCAATACCTACTCGCGCGGTGCGGGGCGCGACGAGTTCAACATCCGCGGGTTCACGCTGTTCAATTACGACGTGTCGTTCAATGGCCTGTACGGCGTGTCGCCGCGCAATTCGAGTTCGCTGATCGGGGTGGAGCGCGTCGAAGTGCTGCGCGGTCCCAATGCCTTGCTGAACGGGATGGCGCCCTACGGTTCCGTGGGCGGCTCGATCAACCTCGTGCCCAAGCGCGCGGGCGCCGATCCGCTGAACCGCTTTACCGTGTCGTACATCGGCGACAGCCAGTTCGGCGCGCACGCCGACCTGTCGCGCCGCTATGGCGAGAGCCAGGAGTGGGGCGTGCGCCTGAACGTGGCCGGCAGCAGCGGCGACCTGCCGATGGACGGCGCGAAGGAAGACCTGGGCGCCGTGGCGCTGGGCCTGGACTACCAGGGCGAGCGCCTGCGCGTGGAAGGCGACATCAACTACCAGAACCGCACCACCGATGCGCGCAGCGGCCTGCTGTTTCCGCCGCCGTCGGGCGTGGACATCGGCCGGGCGCCGGACGCGCGCCGCAATTTCTTTCCGTCGTGGACCTACTGGAAGACCAAGGAATGGTCGGGCGCGCTGCGCGCCGAGTACGACGTGTCGCCAGACTGGACCGTCTACGGCGCCGTCGGCGCGCGCAAGCACGACTTTGAAAGCATGCAGACCAGCTGGCTGATGCTGAACGAAGCGGGTGATATCGGCGCGGTGCCGGCCCGCCTGAACGAGTCGCTGCTGAGCAAGACGGGCGAAATCGGCGTGCGGGGGCGCCTGCAGACCGGCCCGCTTAAGCATGAGCCGGCGCTGAGCGCCAGCGTGCTGGACATCGACTATTCGGCGGCGCGGATCCGGTCCAGCACGGTGTTCTCCAACATCTACAACCCCGCGGACCTGCCCAAGCCGAACATCGCGCGGCCGTCGGATCTGCCGCGGGCCAGCGATTCCCGGCTGGTCAGCATTGCGCTGGCCGACACGATTTCGATGGCCGACGATCGCGTGCAATTCATCGCGGGCGTGCGGCACCAGCGCGTGGAGTCGACCAACTTCGACGCGATGAGCGGTCGCCAGACGTCGAACTACAACGAGTCCGCCGTCACGCCGGCGTTTGCATTGACCGTCAAACCCACGGAGCGGCTGGCGCTGTATGGCAATTACATCGAGGGCCTGAGCCAGGGCGGGACGGCGCCCGAAGGCGCCGTCAACGCGGGCGAAGTGTTCGCGCCTGAAATCTCCAAGCAGTTCGAACTGGGCGCCAAGTACGATTTCGGCCAGTTTGAAACGACGCTCAGCGCGTTCCAGATCGAGCGTCCCAGCAGCTATCTGGATCCTGCCAGCCTGCGCTACGTGTCCAATGGCAAGCAGCGCAACCGCGGTCTGGAATTCCTGGTGCAGGGCGAGCCGACGCACGGCGTGCGCCTTTTGGGCGGCGTGGCCTATACCGATGCGCGCCTGACGCGTACCGAGGGCGGCGTCAATGACGGCAATCGCGCGCCGGCCGTGCCGCGACTGCAATTCAACGCGGCAGCCGAATGGGACACGCCATTCGTGCCGGGCCTGACGCTGACCGCGCGGATGCTGCGCACCAGCTCGCAGATCGTCGACGTCGCCAACACGCAGGAGATTCCGGGCTGGACGCGCTTCGACGTGGGCGCGCGCTATGCCTTCAACGCCAACGGCAAGCCCGTGGTCATCCGTGCGATGGTCGAGAACGTGCTGAACAAGAACTACTGGCAGTCCGCGGCGCGCGAAGGTCTGACGGTCGGCGCGCCGCTGACGGTGCTGTTGTCCGTGAGCACGGAGTTCTAAGGCAAACGGTCCGCCATCAGAACTTGTACGCCACGCCCGCGCTGAACGCGCGCCCGTTGCCCGGCAGGAAGATGGGCATGGCGGGCGTGGCCGTGTTGCGGATGGCGTAGCTGCTGGCGTAGGTCTTGTCGGTGAGGTTGTCGGCCGTGACGTAGCCGCTCCAGTGCGCGTCGTGCTCGTAGGCGATCTTGAAGCCAAGGAGCGCATAGGCTTCCTGCTGCGTGCCGGGCGCGTTGGCGTGGTTGGTCTCCGTGTCGCTCATCAGCCAGCGCACGTTGGGGCCGAAGCGCCAGCCGCCGATGCGGTACATGACTTCGGCGCTCAGCAGATGGCGCGGCACGCCGGCGATGCGGTTGCCTTCATATTGGCCGTTGCGGAAGCGGAAGTCGCTGAGCGTGTAGGCGATGCGGTAGTCGAACATGCCTTCGCCGGGCGAGGGCAGCGTGCCGTAGAGGCCGGCTTCGATGCCCTGGTGCCGCGTGCGGCCGTTGTAGTTGTAGGTGCCCGCCGGCGTGCCGTTTTCGTTGGTGACCGACATCAGCTCGTCGTCGACCTTGCTGCGGTACAGCGACACGCTCCAGTGCTGGTCGCGGCCGGCGACGGTGAACGTGCCGTCGCCGCCAACTTCATACGTGAGCGCGCGTTGCAGGTCCAGCTTGCTCATGGAGGTGCTGGCCGTGGCCGGGTTCATCGGCGCGGCGACTTCGCCGTTGACGATTTCCCAGAAGGTCGGCACTTCGTTGCTGCGGCTGACGTTGGCATACCAGCGCTGCGATGCGGCCGGCTGCCAGATCACGCCCAGCTTAGGGGTGGCGTAGCGCCAGTCCTGGTCCAGTGTCTTGCCGCTGTTGCGTTCGTGCGCGTCGCGCACAGCGACGGTGTATTTGACGTCACCCACCACGCTGAACTGCGGCGTAAGGTGCCAGTCCACGCCCACCATCGCACTGCGGTTCTCGGCGCGCAGGTCGTAGTTGCCGAAGCGTTGCAGGCGCTGGCCGTCGGACGGGCGGATGGCGTACAGGTCGCGGTCCATGTTGCTGCGCTGCCAGTCCAGCCCGGCGCGGTAGTCCACCGTGCCGATCTTGCCGTTCAGTTGCCAGGCAACGCCATAGGTGTCGCTATCGGTCACGTTGGCGACCTGGGGATTGGTGAAGTCGTCGTTCGTGTGCTGCCAATAGACGCCGGCCGTCTGGTTGAAGTCCTCGGTGCCCCAGAAGCTGCGGTTGGCCAGGCGGAACTGGTTGGTGTCGCGGTGCGGGTCGCGGTTGTAGACGTTGTTGGAAATATCCTGCGGCGAATTGCCGTCGCCCAGCACGCTGCGCGGGTCCTCGTACATGCGCGCCTTCGGGATCGGCTGTGGGATGTCGAACTTCAGGTCCGTGTAGGAAAGATAGGTGCGGTTTTCAAAAAGGCCTCGCCGGAAGCCGACGTTGCCTTGAAAGCTGGTGCGTTCGGACGACGAGTGGTGGCGGTAGCCGTCCGACTTGTCGTAGCCGAAGGCGAAGCGGCCGTCGAAGCGCTCGTCCTGAAAGCCCTTGGCCAGCGTGACGTTGCGGGTGCCGAAGCTGCCGCCGCCCAGCCGGATGAAGTCGCCCTGCGTGCCGGTGAGCGACTGGAAGTCGACCTCGCCGCCCAGCGTGCTGGCGCCGGGGGCCAGCGCATTGGCCCCGCGCCGCACGGCGATGATGCCGGCATTGCGTGGTTCGAGCAGGCTGATGATGAAGGAACCGTCCGCGTCGTTGAGCGGCAGACCGTCCTGCATCAGCAGGATGCCGCGCGACAGCGGGTTGCTCTGGATGCCGGAACCGCGGATGTTCAAACGCGGCTGGTCCAGGCCGCCAAAGAACTCCTGCACGATGACGCCGGGCTGGTATTCCAGCGCGTCGCGCAGCGTGATGAGACGCACGGCCTGCTGCGGCTGGATCAGGTTGGTGCCGCCGGGCACGGCCTGCAATTCGGCTTGCGTGCGTTGCACGCTGGGTTCCAGCGCATTGGGGATGGTGGTCCCGGAAACGACGACGGGGGTCAGCGACGGCGCCTCCTGCGCCATGGCGACGGACAGCCCGAGGGCGCTCAGGGTGAGGGTGGATGCGAGCTGGCGCAGGACAGGGGTAGACATCAGATGGATTCCACGAAGGGCGGGCCTGGGCGTTACCAGGAAATGTGAAACATGGTCTTGGCCAGCAACACGATGCCGGCCATGTGACAGAACACGCTCAGATGCACGCGTGAACGTAGCGCGGCGTGCAGGCGTTGGCGGCGCGCCAGCGTCATGGCCGTGATGACGTGCAGCAGCACGCTGCCGGCCAGCGCCATCTTCAAGAGCAGCAATGCGGCGAAGGCCGAACTGCCAGGGCTGGCGAGCACGGCGCGGTAGTGCCAGGCCATGCCCAGTCCGCAGGCGTAGAGCACGACCAGAACCCAGGGCATTACGCCGCGCACGCGCGGCGCCAGTTGCTGCGACAGCGCGCGGCGCACGTCGGCGGGCAGGCGTCTGGCGACGGGTTCGAGGAACAGCACTTCGAAGATCACGATGCCGATGAAGATGAACGCGGCGAACAGATGCACGATGTGCAGGACGAGGTAGGTCATGGTTGCTTCCTTGAGTCGAGCAGGAGGGCGTGCAAGCGTTCGGCGTCGGCGGCGCGCTGCGGGCTGCCAATAGACCCGCTGAGCGAGACGGGTTCGAGGCGGCCGTTGCCGACCATGACGCAGCGGTCGACCAGGCCCAGCAGTTCCTGCGGGTCGTGGCTGATGCAGATAAGGGCCGCGCCCAGACGCGCGACTTCTTCGTGGCAGCACGCGGAGAGCTGGCGGCGCAGCGCGGGGTCGAGCGCGCTGAAGGGTTCGTCGAGCAGCAGCAGGTCGGGCTCCAGCGCCAGCGCGCGGGCCAGCGAGACCCGCTGCGCCATGCCGCCCGACAGCTCTCCCGGCCAGGCATTGCCCGCACCCACCAGCCCGACCCGGGCCAGCCATTCATCCGCTTTCGCGCGGGCGTCGGCCATGCGCAGGCCGGTGGCGCGCAGCGGCAGCGCCACGTTGTCGCGCGCATTGCGCCAGGGCAAGAGGCGCGGCTCCTGGAACATCAGCACCGGATGCCGGAACGTGTTGCGCAGCGTGCCTGCCGTGGGCGCGAGCAGTCCCGCCGCCAGACGCAGCAGCGAGCTCTTGCCCGCGCCGCTGGGGCCGGCAAGGCCCAGCCGTTCTCCGGCAGCCAACTGCAAGTCGATGCGGGCCAGCACCGGCTGGGCGCCAAAGCGCAGCACGAGGTTTTGCATTTCAAGCATGGCTCGGCTCCATCCAGCGACCCAGGCGGCGCTGCAACGGTTGCAGCAGCGCAAATTCCAGCAGGGCGACCAGGCCGAAGATCAGCAGCACCCACGCAAAGAGTTCGGCGGTGTCGAACGTGCTGCGGGCGTTGGCGAGCGCATAACCGACGCCGTTCTCCGCGCCCAGCACTTCGGCCATCACCACCAGCCGCACGCCGCCGCACAGGGCGATGAGCAACGCAGCCAGGAGCGGCGCGCTGAGCGCGGGCAGGTAGAGGTGGCGCAACCGCAGCCACGGGCCGTAGCGGTAAACGTGCGTCATCTCCACAAGCCGGCGGTCCACGTGCAGCATGCCCTTGACGGTGTTGACGTACATGCCGGGCGCCATCATCAGCGTGGTGATGAAGATGACCATGGGCGATCCCATGCCGAACCACAGCATGGCCAGCACCACCATCACCACGGGCGGCACGGCCATCAGCAGCCAGCGCACAGGTTCGATGAGGCCACGCAGGCGCGCGCTGTGCCCGGCCAGCACGCCGAGCGTGAAGCCGATGGAGGCGCCGGCCAGCACGCCGACGCCGATGCGCATCAGGCTGACGCCCGCGTTGGCGAAGAACTGTTCGCTGCGCACGAGGGGGCCGATGGCGCGCAGCGCGTCCCAGGGCGTGGCCATGAGCAGCGGGCCGAGATGGCGGGCGGTCAGGTGCCATGCCAGCAGCAACAGCAGGACGCCGGCCACGCTCCAGCCGCGCGACGTGCGCGCGGGACTTGCGGCGGGGGCGCTCATGGTCCGTAGAAGCCGACAGGGGGCAGCTCGCCGCCGATGGCCTGCGGAAAGCGGCTGGCCAGCAGGCGGTACAGCGCTTCCAGCTCGGGACGGGCATCGTGGGCGCTGCGGCTGTCCAGCCGCGTGCCGCGAATCGCAGTCACGACAGCCGGCGCGGGCAGGTGCGGAAGGTGTTCGCGCACGAGGTCGGCGCAGGCCTCGGGGTTGGCCGCGCACCAGCGCGCCGACGCGGCGTAGGCGGCGTCCACCGCGCGGCACAGCGCGGTATCGTCCGCCACGCCTGCGCCGGCCATGACGCCGGCTTGCGGCAATGAAGGCTGTTCGGGAAAGCTGCCGCGCCACGCGGCTTCCAGGCTCTGGCCGCGGTGCAGCGCCATGCCGCCGGCCTGTTGCGCGCGCCACAGCAGCAGCGAGGCCATGGGTTCGACGAGCAACACGCTTTCCGCCTGACCACTCAGCATGAGGGCGATGGCGTCCTGGCCGTCGCGGGTGCGGCGCAGCGTAACCGGCGCCAGGCCTTTGTCGGCCTGGGCCTGCAGCAGCGTGTCCAGCAGCACGGCGGGCAGATCGCGCTGGAAGGGCGCGACCAGTTCGCGTCCCGCCAGGTCGGCGAAGGTCTTGATGTCGGGATTGCGGCTGACGAGCCACAGAATGCCCCAGACCGAGATGTTCAACAGGCGCACCGGCATGCCGCGGTTGTGCAGCAGGGCGGGCAGGGTGCTGGGCGCCGCGCTGAACTCGACGTCGCGGTTCACCAGCAGCGTGCGCAACTGGTCCGGCGTCTGCCACAAGCGGAAGCGCAGCTTGTCGGTGTGATCGGCCAGCGCGCCGGTGGCCGCCATGTGCATCAGCGGATAGCTGACCACGGCGCCCGGTCCCGCGAGGGTCAGTTGGGCTCGGCGTTCGCGCGTGGCGGCCTGGACGGATGCAAGGCGCGGCAGGAGGGCGGCGCCCAACGCCGCGGCGCAGAAGCGGCGGCGGGTGTGATGAGGTGAGGTCATTATTCTAAATAGGAACTATTATCGTTTTATTCTCACACTCAAGCCGAAAGACCCAGAATGACAAATATCAATGTGCTCGAGCCGCGCGCGGCGGCCGTCCGCCTGCTTGCACAGCATCCGCTGCTGGCCGGATTACCGGCGGGCGTGGCCGACGATCTTCTGCTCGATGCGAGCGTGCTGCGGGCGCCCGCCGGGCAGATCCTGTTCGGCGAAGGCGACGAGGCGCGCCACTACCTGCTGGTTCAAACCGGGCAAGCCGAGGTCATGCGCTACAGCTACAACGGCGACGAGCGCGTGTTCCGGGTTTTCGAGCCAGGGCAGCTGATGGCCGAGGCCGCGATGTTCATGCCGCACGGCCGCTATCCGATGCAGGCGCGCGCGCGGACGGATGTGCAGTGCTGGCGGCTGGCCCGCACGAAGCTGCACGACGCGTGCCGGCGCTGGCCCGATCTGGCGCTCAAGCTGCTCGCCGGTATGAGCCAGGCGGTTTATGACCAGGTGAACAAGGTCGACTGGATGACGTCCAGTTCCGCTGCGGAACGGCTGGCGAACTACCTGATGGGGCTGCAGGAACGGCAGGGCGCCACGCTGACGCTGCCGCTGAACCAGCGCCAGCTTGCGGCGCATTTGGGCATACGCGCTGAAACGCTAAGCCGGCTGCTGAACGACTGGCAGGCGCAGGGCTATATCAGCGGTAAGCGTAGCCAGTGGGTGGTGACTGATCCGGCCCATCTGGCCAGCCTGTCGATGACGGCCAAACGGCCGTTCTGACACGCTCAAACGCACGCGTGCGCCGGGATCGGGCGCGCTTTTTATGCGGTCGCGTGACGTGAAAAGGCGCGCGCGCCAATGACCTTCGTCATGTGACCGGACGCGCGGCGTGCGGAGAATGGCAGGCGTTCTCACGTCCAAGCGCTTCCCGCCTTTCATGCCTTTCACGCCGCAATCCGAACCCGCTAGCCCGACGCCAGCCCCCACCGAAGACGACATCCGCAGGCTGGTCCACACCTTCTACGACAAGGTGCGCGAAGACGAGGTGCTGGGTCCGATCTTCAATGCGCGCGTGAAGGACTGGGACCAACATCTGTCGCTGCTCTGCGATTTCTGGTCGTCGCTGGTGCTGGGCACGCGCCGCTTCAAGGGAGCGCCGATCCCGGCGCATGCGCGCATTCCAGATCTGTCGTGGCCGCTCTTTGAACGTTGGCTGGCGCTCTTTCACGCCACGACGGCGGCGCTGGGACACCCGCAGCTGCAGACGACGGCGGACGCAATGGCCGATCGCATCGCGGCCAAGCTGTGGGCCGTCTGGCAGGCGCGGGCGGACATCGCCAGCCTGCCCGACCGCTTGCCGCCCGGCGTGCAGCCCTATAAGGACAGTCCCGTGTTCACGCCGGACAACCTGCCGGACGCGCTGAAGGCCGCGCATTCCACCAAGGCCGGCACGTGGGGACTGTTGAAGGTGCACGCGGGCGTGCTGCGTTTTGTGCTGGACGATGCCCCGCATACCGAAGCCGTCCTGACCGCGGGCCAGCAGGTGGTGATCGAACCCGGCGTGCGGCATCACGTGGCGTTTGAACTGCCGGGCCGCTTCCAGATCACATTCTGCCGGGCGAGCGAAGCCTAATGCGTAATGCGCGGCGCGGCCGGGATCAGTCCTTGACCTTTGCAGCCTGATAGAAGCAGTAGCCGCTGCTGCGCAGTGTCTTGACGGGCAGCGTCTGGCCGCTCAGGGCTTCGACGCGGCGGCGCAGCCGGCGCATCTGCGTATCGAGCCGGCGTTGGTCGTAGTCCAGGTAATCGGCGCCGAGGGCTTCGACGATCTGCCGGCGGCTGATGTTTTCGCCGGGCTGGCTCATCAGGCAATGCAGCACGGTCAGGTCCTGCTGCGACAGCGGCATGGCCGCCGCGCCAGGAATGTGCAGGCGGCGGGGGCCGATTTCAAGCAGCCAGCTCAAAGGCGGCTGATCCCGGCCCGGCTGAGGCAGCCCCAGCCGGCGCACCAGCGCGGCCAGCGTTGCAGCCAGTTCGTCCAGGTCGCAGCCCTTGCCCAGATAGTGGTCGGCGCCCATGCCCAGGCCCGAAATCCGGTCAGGACCGGTCTGGCGCGCGCTGAACACCACGATGCCCACTTGCTGGCCTTCCTGGCGCAGGCGCTGGATCAGGTCCAGGCCACAGCCATCCGGAAGACCGATGTCGATGACGGCCAGGTGATGGCGGGCGGGGTCGAAGCGCTGGTCGAATTCCTGCAGGCTGGACACGCACGAGGGGGCGTATCCCAGCTCTTCGAGGAATTCGCCGAGCTCCTGACGCAGCACGGGTTCATCTTCGAGCAGGATCACTTCAGGCATGAAGCGCCTGAGGAATGCAGCGTGAGGGGCTGGTGTAATCTGCCGGGTTGCACGGAAATGCTGCGTAGATTGCGATTGATGAAACGGGAATGTTACTCCAGGGCCACGCTGTGGCTGACGCTGCTGGCCTGCCTGTTCGCGGGCCTGCTGGCCGCGGCCGCACCGGCGCGCGCCGAGCCGCTGCGCCTGGATGGCTTCCATAGCGTCCAGGACGCGGCCGGGCATCTTGAGCGCCTGATCGATCCCGATGGCGAGCTCGACGTGGGAAATGCCGCCAGCGCGAACGGCTGGACGCCGCTGCCGGGCAGCCTTAGCGCCGGCTTCACGCCCGCGACGATCTGGCTGCGCCTGCCCGTGCAGGTCGATAAGGTCATGCACGGCGGCTGGATGCTGCGGCTGACCAACGCACTGCTGGACGACGCGCGCATCTACGTGGGCCATGGCGGCGGCTGGACGATGCTGGGACGCAGCGGCGAGGACCTGGCGCGGCGCAAATGGCCGGTGGACTATCGCAGCCCCGTGATCCAGTTCAATCCGTCCAAGCCAGGCGAATACGTCATCCTGGTGCGGTTGCAAAGCAAGAACGCCATGGCGACGCGGCTGGAAGTCTGGCAGCGGCTGGCGTTCGACAACCAGTCGCGCCGCGAGGGCCTGCTGTTCGGGCTGTATTTCGGCTTCTATCTGCTGCTGATCTGCGCGCACGCGGCGTTCTGGCTGGTCACGCGTGCGCCGATGAGCGGATTGTTCCTGGCCTACATCGGCAATTGCGTTTTCAACGAGGTGCTGTCGCTGGGGCTGGTGCAGCAGTTGACCGGCCTGCCGGTGGCCTGGAGCGATCGGCTGCTGGGCGTTGGCATCGCCGTCAGCCTGCCGGTGGCGCTGCGCGTTGCGTGCCGCCAATTGAACCTGGAAGCCCTCTATCCGCGCGCCGTGCGCTGGCTGGACTGGCTGTTCTGGGGCATCGCCGCGATCTGCTCCGCGCTGATCGTGACGGGGCACTACGGCGCCGGCATGCAGCCGATTCAGGCGCTGGCGCTGCTGGTGATCGTGGGCTTCACCACGCTGGCGGCTTATCTGCTCAAGCGCGGCTGGCGGCCGGCGCGCTTTTTCGCGTTGGCGTTCGGGGTGTTCTACCTGGGCGTGCTGATCGCTTTCCTGCGCAACCTTGGGGTGTTTCCGGTCAACGCCTTTACCGAATACGTGTCCACGCTGGGCACGATGCTGCACATGCTGCTGCTGAGTCTGTTCATTGTTGGCCGTTACGAACGCCGCCGCCGCGTCCGCGAACTGCAGCAGGCCAACCTGGCGGCCGATCTGGCACGCCAGCACAGCCACTGGCTGGAACGCGAAGTTGCGCTACGCACGGCCGAAATGCAAGGCGAGATCGAACGGCGAGTGGCGCTGGAGGGCGAGCTGCGCACGTCGCTGGAAAAGGAACGGCAGATGTTCACGGAGCAGCGCGAATTCGTGGCGATGGTGTCGCACGAATTCCGCACGCCGCTGGCGATCATCACGACGTCGGCGCAGCAGCTTGGCCGCAACCTTGCCGCGCCGCTGGAAAAAAGCCTGGCGCGTTGCGCCAACATCCGCAATGCGGCCACGCGCCTGCTGGCGCTGGTGGACGAATACCTGACCGATGACCGCATGCGCGAGCCGCGCGCCGAACTGCGCTTGACCCGGTGCGACCTGCCCGCGCTGCTGCAGGATCTGGCAAGCGAGTATCCGCCGGGCAGGGTGCAATGCGCCTACGAAACGCAGACCCGGACGCTTGACTGCGACGCGGGCCTGCTGCGGATCGCGCTGCGCAACCTGCTGGCCAATGCCGACCGGCATTGCGCCGAGGGCGGGACGGTCAGCGTGTCGGTGCGCGAGGACGGGGACCAGCTGCGCATTACGGTTTCCAATCCCGGCAGCGCCATTCCGGCCGGAGAGCAAGAACGGCTGTTTCAGAAATACTATCGGGGGCAGAATGCCACCCGGCATCCGGGGGCGGGACTGGGGCTGTATCTGGTCAGTTCCATCGCAGCGCGGCTGGGTGGTTCGGTGGCACTGGAAGCGGCCGGGGGCGTCGAGCCGGTGCGCTTTTGCATTACGTTGCCTCACCTGCGAGCCGACTGAAGGCTGCGGCGCTTCCGCGAATATTGCGAAGTGCGGGGCAATTGTTGCGTAAATGCATCCATTCCGCGCCAGCCCTCGCGGGCCGCGGACCGTGCAAATCGGGGAAAAGCGCCGTTTTTTGGGCCTATTTGCGCCTATTCGACGAGAGGCGGCTGCACCTATTACAAGTTGCTCAGATTCGCTCAGATTCCGTTTTGCAATGATCGGTACATTTCAGACACGAAATTTACATGGTCACTACAAAATGTCTCGCCGCTTTCCGCTTACTCGCCTCGCCGCTTTGCTTAGCCTGAGCTTGCCGTTTTCCGCCCCGTCGGCGCTTGCACAGCCCACCGACTACATCCTCCATGCGGGTAATGCGCCCACCGTTGTCAACGTTGGGGATTACACCTCGATCAGCCTGGTCGGCGGCACGATCGTGGACGGCGACGTCGTGAACGATGGCTTGATGTGGCCGATGCGCTTCAGCCCCAATGGCGGCATCAAGGTACAGGGATCGACCGTGAATGGCTCGATCATCAACCAGGCCGCCCGGCAACTGACCAGCAATCGCGCCGGCATCAGCATCTCGGCCGGTTCCATGGTCAAGGGCGACATCATCAACGAATATCGGATTTCGGGCGAGTACAGTTCGGGCGTCGGCATCGAAGTGATCACCTCGGGCGCGGTCCTGGGCAAGATCATCAACAACGGAAGCATTGACGCGGGCATCGTTGTCTCGGACGGCACGGTCACCGGCGGCATCGTCAACAACGGCGTCATCAATGCCAAGATGGATGGCATTGCCCTTGACGTCGCCGGCGCCAGCGCGCCGATGACGATCGTCAACGGCGGCACGATCGCCGGCGACGTGATGCTTGGCACGTCCACCCTGGACATCACCGGCGGCACCATTACGGGCGGCGTCGTGGGCCCCGACGCCATCATGAACATCAATGGCGACTTCGGGGCAACCTCCAAGATCAGCGTCGGCCAGATCAACGTCGCGCCGGCCGCGACGCTGACGCTGAACGGCAACACCATGAAGGGCCTGGTGAACGTGAAGGGCACGCTGGCGGGTTCCGGCGAAGTCGGCCCGACGACCTTGGAGTCGGGATCGACCCTGTCGCCCAACGCCGCCGCGCAGTCGAACCACATCTTCATGATGTCGGTGTCGCCGGTTGTCGTCACCCCTCCGTCGCCGATCGGCACCATCACGGTGAATGGCGACCTGACCTTCAAGCCGGGCTCGACCTATCGCGTCGACGCCACCGCCGAGGGCAAGAGCGACCGCGTTAAGGTCACCGGCACGGCCAATCTGGCGGGCTCCGTGGTGCACGTGGGTTCGGGCGGCACGTATGCCGAATCGACGGCCTACACCATCCTGTCGGCCAACACCCTGAACGGCCACTTCGACAGCGCGACCAGCGACATGGCCTTCCTGCAACCGTCGCTCAGCCATCAAGGCAACCAGGTCGTGCTGACGCTCGACAAGAAGCAGGTGCCGACCGAGCCGGACAGCAAGCCGATTCCGGGCAAGCCCGTTGATAACGGCAGCAACACCGGCAACACCGGTAATGGCGGCGGCAACACTGACAGCGGCACCCGCCCCATCGAATTCGCCGATCTGGCCGTGACCGGCAACCAGCGCTCCGCCGCGAATGCCGTGCAAAGCCTGCCCAAGACCAGCACCCTGTACACGCGCGTCCTGAACCTGCCCAATGGCGCCCCGGCCGGCGTGTTCGCCGACCTGTCGGGCGAATCGTTCGGCAGCAGTGTGTCGGCGATGCAGAACGTCAGCAACAACGTCGCCAGCCTGCCCACGGCACAACTGCGCGCCAACATGAACGCCGGCTTCATCCCCGGCCCGCCCACGGCGCAAGTCGGCCGCGGCGACGCCTCCATGCTGCCGCGTTCGAACGCGCAGCCGCTGTGGGCGCAGGCCTTCGGCAACTGGCGCTCGATGGACGGCAACGGCAACGTCGCCAAGTCCCGTGAACGTGATGTCGGCATCTTCGTCGGCGGCGACCATGGCGTGGGCAACGGTTGGCGCCTGGGTGGCGCGTTCGGTTACACCGACAGCCGCATCACCGTGGACGACCGTTCGGCCAAGTCCGACGTGAACAGCTACAGCGCGATCTTCTACGGCGGCAAGTCGTTCGAAGCCGGTTCGGGCAAGATCAACTTCACCGCTGGCCTGGCCTACACGTGGCATGACATCGACAGCAAGCGCAACATCAACGCGGCCGGCCAGTACCAGGAGCTGAAGGCGGACTACAGCGCCAGCACCGGCCAGGTCTTCACCGACGTGGGCTATGCAATCCCGCTGAACGACCGCCTCACCCTTGAGCCGTTCTTCGGCGCCGACTTCAGCGATCTGCGCACCCGCGGCTTCTCGGAGTCGGGCGGCGACGCCGCGCTGAGCGGTCGCAGCAGCACCAACAACGTGGGCACCACCACGCTGGGCCTGCGCGCGCAAACCACGTTTGACGTGAAGGAAACCGCGGGCCGTCTGCGCGGCATGCTGGGCTGGCGCCATGCCTACGGCGACGTCAATCCGGAAGCCACGATGTCGTTCGACGGCAGCCAGCCGTTCACCGTGGCGGGCAACCCGCTGGCGCGTGACGCAGCCGTGATGGAGGTGGGCGTGGACCTGGCGATGAGCAAGAACGCCACGCTGGGCCTGGCTTACTCGGGTCAGTTCGGCGACGGCAACCGTCAGAACACCGGCACCGTCAACGTGAGCTGGCGCTTCTAAGGCGATCCGCCTCGACGCAAGAAAAGGCCGGCCTCTTCGGAGGCCGGTTCAAACACGAAACCTACCTGGTCAACACAAAATGTCTGGTCGCTTTCCGCTTACCCGCATTGCCGTATTGCTGAGCCTCAGTGTTTCTCCGCTCGCCGCGCCGTTCGCATTGGCGCAGACGGGCCCCAACTGGCACGACGGCCAGGTGATCCCCGAGTACAACGGCGATCTCGTGAACACGTCCTCGACGAACTATCCTTTCATGCGCATGGAGAACGTCGCGAAGCGTAACGGCGACTTCATCAACCGCACGTTGCTGGAAGGGGGATACCACGAAGCCGCCATCACGATTGAGTCGGGCTCGACCCTGAACGGCGCGATCCGCAATGAAGCCGACGGCACGGTCTACGCAGTACTGGTATCGGGTAGCACGGTCGGCAACATCGTCAACAACGGCGAAATGAACACCCGGCAGATCATTTTCGGCCGCGCAGGTGGCACGGTGAATATCGGTTCCAGTTTGACGATTACCGACAACAGCACGGTCATTGGCAACATTGTCAACAACGGCGATATCTTCACCACCAGCATCAGCCCCATTTACCAGTCGAGCGGCAACGGGATTGAAGTCTCCAACGGCAGCTTGGTCGGCGGCCGCATCGAGAATAACGGCAACATCTGGGGCGGCGTCGTAGTGAGCGGCGGTTCGGTAGTGCAGGGCGGCATCGTCAACGCCGGCTACATCAATGCCCTGGGCACTTCCACGCTGTCCAACGGCGTCGCGGTCGATGTGGAGGGCGCCTATACGCCGATGGTCATCACGAACACCGGCTCCATCGTGGGCGACGTGCGCCTCGGTGGCTCCACGCTGAACATCGATGGCGGCAACATCTACGGCGCCATCATCGGCGACGACAATCAGCACAGCCTCATGGCCAGCAGCGGCGGCGGCAGCAGCACGGTGAACATCAACACCGACTACGCACCGCAAGGCTCCATTACGGTCGGCGCCGTGAACGTTGCCGAGGGCAAGACGCTGACGCTGTCCGACAAGAAATTGAACGGTCTGCTCACGGTGAAGGGCACGCTGGCCGGCACCGGCAACGTCGGCATGACCACGCTGGAATCCGGCGCGACCCTGTCGCCGGGCACCGCCGCGTCGTCGAACCACGTGATGATGATGGTCGCGCCCGGCGCGAACATGTCGGTCAACCCCACCGCGGCGCAGATCGGCACCCTGACGGTCAATGGCGACCTGACGTTCAAGCCGGGTTCGACCTATCGCGTCGACGCCACGCCCGATGGCAAGAGCGACCGCGTGAACGTCACCGGCACGGCGAATCTGGCGGGTTCCGTGGTGCACGTCGGCGAGGGCGGCACGTATGCGCCCTCGACCAGCTACACCATCCTGTCCGCCAGCAATCTGAACGGGCAATTCGACAGCCTGTCCAGCAACCTGGCCTATCTGCAGCCGACGCTGAGCCACCAGGGTAACGACGTCGTGCTGACTGTCGATCTGAAGCAGGTGTCGACCGAACCGGACAGCAAGCCCATCGACAACGGCGGCAACACCGGCGGCAACAATGGCGGAGAGACCCGTCCCATCGAATTTGCTGACCTGGCCGTGACCAGCAACCAGCGTTCGGCGGCGAATGCCGTGCAAAGCCTGCCCAAGAACAGCAGCCTGTACACGCGCGTCATGAACCTGCCCAATGGCGCGCCGGCCGGCGTATTTGCCGATCTGTCCGGCGAATCGTTCGGCAGCAGTGTGTCGGCGATGCAGAACGTCAGCAACAACGTCGCCAGCCTGCCCACGGCACAACTGCGCGCCAACATGAACGCCGGCTTCATCCCCGGCCCGCCCACGGCGCAAGTCGGCCGCGGCGACGCCTCCATGCTGCCGCGTTCGAACGCGCAGCCGCTGTGGGCGCAGGCCTTCGGCAACTGGCGCTCGATGGACGGCAACGGCAACGTCGCCAAGTCCCGTGAACGTGATGTCGGCATCTTCGTCGGCGGCGACCACGGCGTGGGCAACGGTTGGCGCCTGGGCGGCGCGTTCGGTTACACCGACAGCCGCATCACCGTGGACGACCGTTCGGCCAAGTCCGACGTGAACAGCTACAGCGCGATCCTGTACGGCGGCAAGTCGTTCGAAGCCGGCTCGGGCAAGATCAACTTCACCGCTGGCCTGGCCTACACGTGGCATGACATCGACAGCAAGCGCAACATCAACGCGGCAGGCCAGTACCAGGAACTGAAGGCTGACTACAGCGCCAGCACCGGCCAGGTCTTCACCGACGTCGGCTACGCGATCCCGCTGAACGACCGTGTCACGCTGGAACCGTTCTTCGGCGCCGACTTCAGCGACCTGCGCACCCGCGGCTTCTCGGAGTCGGGCGGTGACGCCGCGCTGAGCGGTCGCAGCAGCACCAACAACGTGGGCACCACCACGCTGGGCCTGCGCGCGCAGACCACGTTTGACGTGAAGGACACCGCGGGCCGTCTGCGCGGCATGCTGGGCTGGCGCCATGCCTACGGCGACGTCAATCCGGAAGCCACGATGTCGTTCGACGGCAGCCAGCCGTTCACCGTGGCGGGCAACCCGCTGGCGCGTGACGCGGCTGTGATGGAAGTGGGCGTGGACCTGGCAATGAGCAAGAACGCCACGCTGGGCCTGGCTTACTCGGGTCAATTCGGCGACGGCAACCGTCAGAACACCGGCACCGTCAACGTGAGCTGGCGCTTCTAAGGCATTCCGTCTCGGCGGATGCGAAAGGCCGGCCTCTTCGGAGGCCGGCTTTTTTTGCGTCGGCGGCCTATCTTCGCTCAGCCCGTTGTCAGGCTCCCGCGCCTCCGTGCAATACCGGGTGTCCGGCGAAAACGCGCTCCGATACACTGTCCGGTCACCCCTATAACGAGAACGCCATGAGACAGTTTCTTCCCACCCTGGGCGCCGCCCTGGTGCTAACGCTGGCCGGCAATGCGGCCACCGCGCAGCAATCTCCGCCGCGCGACCCCTTCTTCTGGTTGGGAGAAATCAACAAGGCCACCACGGTGATCAACGCCGACGAAGGCCTGCTCGACAAGTCCATGGCGCCACGGCTGGCGGCTGGCGTCGCAAAAGTCATCCACGACGGCAACCAGCCCGGGGCCAAACGGCCGGCCACCGTCATCACCTTTGAACCGCTGCTGATCAAGGCCGCGGGCGAAGACATCACCCTGCTGCACGCCGGCCGTTCCAGCCAGGACATGCACGCCACCTATCGCAGCGCCATCCTGCGCGACAAGCTGCTGGATTTGGCGGATCAGTTGAACGCCACATCCACCACGCTGGTGGAGCTGGCGGCCAAGCACGCGGGCACCATCGTGCCCAATTACACCAACGGCGTGGCCGCGCAGCCCAACAGTTACGGACACTATCTGCTGGGTCAGGCCGCAGGTCTGGCGCGGGACGCGCAGCGCATCCGCGAAGCCTACGTCCGCATCGACCGGTCGCCCATGGGCACGACCGTGCTGAACGGCACGAGCTGGCCGCTGGACCGCAAGCGCATGGCGCAATACCTGGGCTTCGAGGCACTGGTCGACAATGCCTACGATGCCTCGCAGATCTCGTCCATGGACCAGCCCGTCGAGGTCGCCTCCATCGTCACCAGCATTGCGTTGCGCACGGGTAATTTCGTCGAGGACGTCATGACCCAATACGCCCAGTCGCGCCCGTGGATCCTTCTGGAAGAAGGGGGCGGCAACACGTACGTGTCCAGCGCCATGCCGCAAAAGCGCAATCCGGGCCTGCTCAACGACACGCGCAGCGACGCATCCACCGCAGTGACCTTGGCGATGGGGCCGGTCCTGCAGACGCACAACATCACGCCGGGCATGAGCGACCCCAAGGACGTGAAGCAGAATTCCGCGATGGTCGATAGCGGCATTTCGGCGCTCAAGCGCTGGGATCGCGTGCTCAAGGCCATGGTAATCAGCCCCGACCGTGCGCTGGAAGAGCTGAACAGCGACTGGACGGCCTCGCAGGAGCTGGCGGACGTGCTGATGCACAAGTACAAGCTGCCGTTCCGTGCGGGCCATCACTTTGCGTCCGAGGTCGTGTCGTACGCCAAGGCGAACAACATCAAGCCGCTGGATTTTCCGTATGAACAGGCGCGCCGCATCTATGCCGACGCAATGAAGGACTCGAAGTACGGCCCCGACCTGCCGATGAGCGAAGCCGAGTTCCGCTCGACGCTGGACCCTGTGGCCATCGTGAAGAACCGCGCCACCATCGGCGGTCCGCAGCCCAAGGAAATGGATCGCATGATTCAGGCCGCGCGCGAACAGCTGGCCGCGCAGGACAAGTGGATCAAGGCGCGCCGCGCGCATATCCGCGATTCGCTGGCGGAACTGGACAAGCAGTTCGACGCACTGGTGGCCAGCGCGCCCAAGCAATAACGCCCGCCGGCGGAATTTGTGCGCGCCGCCGGCGCGCTCCTTTCTGAGCGGACCTATCGGAGAGCGCCCGTCCCGCAAGCCTGAAGCACGATGCCGCGCAGCCAGCGATGGGCGGCATCGCCGTCCATTCGCGGATGCCACAGCATCGACACCGTAAAGGGCGCCATCGCGAACGGCAGCGCAAAGCTGCGCATGCCCTCGCGCATCACGGCGGTGTGCCGATCGGGCACCGTGGCGATCATGTCGGTTTCGCGGGCCAGCGCCAGCGCCGTTGAATAGCTGCCCGCAATCGTGGCGATCTGGCGCGCGCGGCCGGCCTGCGCCAGGGTTTCATCCATGGGGCCTGATTCCCGTCCGCGGCGCGATATCAGAATGTGGCGCGCTGCCAAATAACGCGTCAGCGTGACGTTGCCGCGCGCCAGCGGATGGGCGGCGCGCATGACGCCGATGTACCGATCCTGAAACAGCGCCCGCGTGCGCAGTTCAGGACTGGCCGACTCGCCCACCACCCCGGTTTCCAGGTCCACAGCGCCTTCGCGCAGCGGCGCGCTGTTCTTGTCCAGTTTCTGCATGAAGCGCAACCGCACCCCCGGCGCTTCGTCGTCAATCAGCGCGAGCAGACGCGCGCCAAAGTTTTCTACGAAGCCATCAGTGACGCGCAGCGTGAAGGTGCGAACGAGCGATGCGAGATCAAGGTCTTGCGAGGGACGCAGCACGGCTTGCGCATCCCTGACCAGCCCGCCGACCTGCTCGCGCAGCGCCAGCGCCCGGGGCGTTGGAACCAGACCTCGTCCGGCGCGCACCAGTAGCGGATCGCCCGTGGTGTCGCGCAGCCGCGCCAACGCGCGGCTCATGGCGGAAGGACTCAGGCGCAGACGCCGGGCGGCGCCGGCCACGCTGCCCTCGGAGAGCAGCGCATCCAGGGTGATGAGAAGGTTGAGGTCGGGCGCGGACATGCGGCAAACGTAGCACGCCGGCGAAATCCGCGCCTGAATTTGGCATGGCGTCGCATGCAGGTATTTGCTGCAAATGCTGCGTCTTCCGCCAGGCATGGGAGAGGCATACGCTGGGATTCCATTTTCCCTTTGCACGTCGCCATCATGTCGCTCGCCGCTTCGCCCGTATCGTCATCCCCCTCCCGCCTCTCGCTATTGGCCTGCCTGTCCCTGTCGATGCTGCTGGCGTCCCTGGGCACCAGCATCGCCAACGTGGGCCTGCCCGCGTTCACCCACGCATTTGGCGCGTCGTTTCAGGCGGTGCAATGGGTGGTGCTGGCCTACCTGCTGGCCATCACGACCGCCGTGGTCAGCGCCGGACGGCTGGGCGACCTGATCGGTCGCCGGCGCCTGATGCTGGCCGGGATCGCCTGGTTTACGGTCGCTTCCGTGACGTGCGCAGCCGCGCCCGGACTGTGGACCCTGGTGGCCGCGCGCGCCGCGCAGGGCCTGGGCGCGGCCGTGCTGATGACGCTGGCCATGGCCTTTGCCAGCGAGGCACCGCAGAAGGGAAGGGCGGGCAGCGCCATGGGTCTGTTGGGCACGATGTCGGCGGCAGGCACCGCGCTCGGGCCGACGCTGGGCGGCGCGCTGATCGCGGGTCCGGGATGGCGGGCGATCTTTCTCGTCAATCTGCCGCTGGGCCTACTGGCGTTCTGGCTGGCGTGGCGGCATCTGCCCCGCGAGTCGCAACGCGCTGCGGCGCAGAGGATGCGCTTTGATTGGCTGGGCAGCGTGCTGCTGTCGCTGACGCTGGCGGTCTACGCGCTGGCCATGACGCTCGGACGCGGCAGCTTCGGTACTTTCAACGGTGTTCTGCTTGCGGCGGCGGCGGGCGGCGCGGGCCTGTTTGCGTGGGTGCAGTCGCGGACGGCAAACCCGCTGGTGCGGCCGGCGATGATGGCCAGTCCCGTGCTGGCGGGCGGCTTCGCGGCCAACGCGCTGGTCGCGACGGTGATGATGGCCACCTTGGTGGTTGGGCCGTTCTTTCTGGCAGGGGCTTTGGGCCTGGACGCGATGCGCGTCGGAATGGCGATGTCTTGCGGCCCGCTCGTTGCTGCCCTGGCGGGCGTACCGGCGGGGCGCTGCGTCGACCGCCTTGGCGCCCGGCCGATGACGCTTGCCGCATTGATCGCGATGACAGGCGCATCGGCGATGCTGCCCGTGGCATCGGAAGCGTTCGGTGTGACGGGATATGTGGTCGCATTGGGCGTGCTGACGGCCGGGTATGCGCTGTTTCAGGCAGCCAACAACACCGCGGTCATGGCCGGGGCGGGCAGCAACGATCGCGGCGCCGTGTCTGGCATGTTGAACCTGTCTCGCAACTTGGGGTTGATTACCGGTGCGTCGGCGATGGGCGCGGTGTTTGCCGTTGGCGCCGGGGCGACGGCGCTGGTTGATGCCGCGCCCGCCCAACTGTCGGCCGGGTTGCACACGACGTTTGTGATGGCCGCCGTGTTGTGCGCGCTGGCGATGGCCGCGGTGGCGGTTGGCGGGTTGAGGCTTGCTGCGGGCCGGTCGTAGCGCGGCCTTGGTGCATGCGGTTGTCAACGGCACCCGCGGCGCAGTGGAACGGCCTGCGCCGCGTTGCCGCTCAACGCTGACGGTTACGCCGAAGTCACTCCGCCTTCAGCCCCGCCTGCACGATCAGCGGCTGCCACTTCTGCCGTTCGCTGCGTGCAAACGCGGCCAGTTCCTCGGGCGTGCCGCCGCCCGGTTCATGCCCCAGATCCAGCAGCTTCTGCTTCACTTCCGGCCGCGCCAGGATCTTGGCCAGTTCCTCGTTCAATCGCTTGATCGCCGCCGGCGGCGTGCCCTTCGGCGCATACAGGCCGTTCCACGCGATCACCTGGAACCCATCCAGCCCCTGTCCCGCCACCGACGGCACGCCGGGAAGCAGGGCCGATTCCTTCAACGACGTCACCGCCAACGGGCGCAGCTTGCCGCTGGTGATGAACGAGCGCGCGGCGCTGACGGTGTCGATGCCGACCTGCACCTGGCCGCCCAAGAGGTCCGTCGTGGCGGTGGCCGAGCCCTTGTAGGGGATGCCGCGAACGCTGTTGACGCCTTGCTGCTTGAGCAGTTCGTACACGAGGCGCGCGGTGGTGCTGGGCATGCCGACGTTGACGCTGTCGGGCTTGGCCTTGGCGCTGTTGCGCAGGTCGGCCAGACTGGCGTAGGGCGAGGACGGGGTCGTCAGCAGCACCATGGGAAACGAACTGACCAGCATGACGGGCGCGAAGTCCTTCTCGGGGTCGAAGTTGGTGGACGCGTACATGTACTGGTTCAGCACGTGCGTGCCGTTGGTGCCCATCAGCAGCGTGTAGCCGTCGGGCGCGGCGCGCGCGGCTTCGGACGCGCCGATGTTGCCGCCCGCGCCGGGGCGGTTCTCCACGATGAAGGGTTGGCCCAGGTCGCGGGCCAGATATTCGGCCAGGTAGCGGGCGGCGACGTCGGTGCCTTGGCCGGCCTGGTAGGGGACGATGATCTTGACGGGTTTGGAGGGATAGCTGTCGGCGGCCGCGGCGGGCTGCGCGAACAGCAGCGGCGCCGCTAGCGCGGCGATCAGGCGTAAGGTCTTCATGGTGGTCTCCTCGTTTTTATATGTGGCTGCATCGGACTGCGGCTAGGGCTTGGGAGGCGGCCATCGCGGCAGGATGCCCTGTTCCTGCAATGCCGCGATCTGTGAGTCGCCGAAGCCGGCCTCCCGGAGGACTTCGACGGTGTGCTGCGCATAGGCGGGCGGCAGCCGGTCCACGCGCGCGGGCGCTTGCGAAAGCCGCACTGCGGGACCGATGCCGTGATAGCCATCGCGATCGACGCGCATGCCGCGGTGCGCGGTGTGCGCCTGCGCAAAGGCTTCGGGCACGCTGTTGACCGGCCCAGCCGGTACGCCAAGCTTCATCAGTTCCGCGCACAGCGCATCGCGCGCACGCGTCGCCAGGGCGCTTTCGATGGCGTCCCGCAACGCGTCGCGGTGCGATAGCCGCGCCCGATTGGTGGCAAAGCGCGGATCATCCGGCAACGATGGCAGGCCCGCGTAGTCGCAGAAACGGCGGAACTGGCGGTCATTGACGACGCCCAGGAAGATCTCGCCATCGCGGCAGGCGTAGCGGTCATACGGGGCGATGTTGGGATGCGCGCTGCCCAGGAGGCCCGGCGTCTGGTCGGTGTGCATCCAGTTGGCGGCATGCGGCACCAGCAGGCTGAGCGCGGTGTCGAACAGGGTGACCTCGACCCGCTGACCAAGACCCGTGCGCGCCCGGTGGTAAAGCGCCAGCAGGATGCCGGACTGCGCGGTGTAACCGGTCAGGTGGTCGACGATGGGCACGCCGACGCGGGTTGGTCCGCCGGCGGGCTCGCCGTTGATGCTCATCAAGCCGCACATGGCCTGCAGCACCGCGTCGTAGCCGGGCAGGCCGCCCAGCGGCCCGTCTTCGCCGAAGCCCGTGATGGCGCAGTGGATGAGCTGGGGAAAGCGGGGCTTCAGGTCCGCCTCGTAGTCCAGGCCCCACTTGGCCATCGTGCCGGGGATGAAGTTCTCGATCAGGACGTCGGCGTCGGCCAGCAACGCCAGCAGCACGTCGCGGCCGGCGGGCTTGGACAGATCCAGCCCGATGGCGCGCTTGCCGCGGTTGACGGCGGTGAAGTAGGCGGCGTCGCCGTCGGCGTTGACCGGCGGGCCCAGCGTGCGCGTTTCGTCGCCGCCGGGCGGCTCGACCTTGATGACATCCGCGCCCTGGTCCGCCAGCATCTGCGTGCACAGCGGGCCGGCCAGGACGCGCGACAGGTCGATGACGCGCAGGCCGTCCAGCGCGCCCCGCGGACGGGCCTCGGGGCAGGGTGCAGCATGTTCCGATGAATCAGACATCGCCCACCTCGTCTTGGGGGTTGCCGCGGGTCAGGCGCGGGTAGGCAATTCGACCACACCGGTACCCAGGACGGAAAGCTCGTCGTCCTGGTTGCGTGCTTCCTGTTCGATCTCGACCAGGTGACGGCCGTCTTCCACGTACTTGCGCACCACCTTGCCCTTGAAGAACAGCATGTCGCCCTCGGGGTTGTGGCGGCGGATCTTGCACGTGGACTTGCGCAGGAACCCGGCGTCGCCCATCCAGTTGGTGAGGTGATGGGTCAGCCACGAATTGCGCTCGGGACCGTAGTCGTAGGCGCCGGGCGCGCCGACTTCCAGCGCGAAGTCTTCTTCCCAGTGGACGCGCTCGGGCACATCGGGAATGCCGAAGCGGTTGGTGATGCCCACGCCCGGATGCGCGTCGATGAGTTGCCACGCCAGCTTGTTGGCCCGGATGTACAGGCCGCCCCAACCCTGCGCGAAGGCGATGAAGCCGGTGACCGTCATCGGCCCCTTGAACATCACGGGCAGTTCTTCGCCTTCCTTCACGTCTTCCCAGTAGCGGGGCGTGGCGCCGCGCACTTCTTCCTGGGCGTAGAGCTTGTAGGCTTCCTTGATTTCCTCGGGGCTGTAGCGGCGCGGTTCGCGGGCGCGGACTTCGGCATACTTGCTGCCCTGTTCACGCGCATGGTCGCGTTCGGTGCGGAAGCACCAGCTGTCGGCGTCGGCGACCTTGTCGCCGTCCTGGTTGAAGAAGTCCACGTGATAGATCTGCTGCACGGCGCGGCCCGCAAAGCGGGTCTGGTGTTCGATCAGGTTCTTCAGGTGCGCTTCGGTGGAAATGATGTCGTTACGCTTGACCGTCTTGTGCCAGGTCCAGTCCGCGCCCGACCACATGGCGTGTACGCCGGGCAGCCCGCCCACGTAGCCGGACACGATGCGGCTGGTGGCAAACAGGAAGCTGGGTAGCGCGATGATGCCGCCGTGCTGGGTCTTGGCTGCGTACTCCGGGTCCGACCACAGCGGGTTGTCGTCGCCGATGCCGTGGGCGTAATGGCGGATGTTGTCGCGCGTTGCTTCGTAGCACCACGGCTCGGCGGTGGCGCCGATCTTCACGCCGATGCGTTCGCGCAGCTCGTCCAGCCCGCGTTCGGTGATCTTGGGAAAGCTGCGTTCGGTCTTGGTCTGGGTCAGCATGATGTCTCCTGGGTTTGAGAGGTGGCCTGTGCCGGGTAGCCCTAGGCGTGGGCGGCGCCGGCGGGCGTGGTGTCGGCGGTCGCAAGCTCTTGCTCCCGCAATTTCCTGCGATGGATCTTTCCGGCGGGCGTCTTGGGCAGTTCAGCCACAAACACGACCTGCCGCGGATACTCGTGCTGCGCCAGGCGGCTGCGCACGGCGTCCTGGATTTCCTGCACGAAGGCGTCGTCGCCGGCGCGCGTTGACACCACGAAGGCCTTGACGACCTGGCCGCGCAGCGGATCGGGCACGCCGATGGCGGCGGCCTCCGTTACGTCGCGGTGTTTGAGGATGGCGTCTTCGATCTCGACGGCGCTCATGGTCCAGCCGGCCGAGATGATGACGTCGTCGGCGCGGCCGCCGTGCCAGAAGTAGCCGTCTTCGTCCACGCGCCCGAGATCCTTGGTGGCGACCCACGCGTCGCGGCGCCACAGCTTGAGCTCGCCGGTTTCGCCGGGCGCGCAGGGCTGGCCGTTGGCGTCCTGCACTTCGACGCGCAAGCCCGGCACGGGTTTGCCCAGCGAGCCGGCCTTGACCGTGAAGTCCGGCGCGCCGGGATAGTTGACCAGGCAGACGCCGATTTCCGTCGTGCCGTACATGCTGCAGACGGGCCGGCCGAAGGTGGCTTCGACGAAGGCGGCCGTCTCGCTGTCGATGGGCTCGCCGGTGAAGGACACCTTGTCCAGGTGATAGCGGTAGCGTCCGGCCGCGCCGCTATTGCGCATCATCCGGTAGTGGGTGGCGGCGGCGGAGATGTTGGTGAAGCGGTGGTCCTGCAAGGCCTGCAGCAGACGTTCGGCATTGAACTTGCCGGCATACGCGCCGATGGTGACGCCCAGCGCCAGCGGCGCCAGCGTGCCGTGCCACAGCCCGTGTCCCCAGGCGGGCGACGACGGGCACATGTAGCGGTCGCCGGGCCGGATGCCGGTGCCGTACAGCGCGGCCAGCATCAGCGTGACCAGGGCGCGATGCGTGTGCTTGACGGCGTCGGGCAGCTCGCGCGTCGTGCCCGACGTGTACTGGAAGATGGCCAGATCGTCGGCACGCGTGCGGCATTCGTAATGGGGCGGGTAGGCGGCCAGTGTGCCGAGAAAGGCGTCGTCGGCGATGACCACGCGCATGTCCTCGCCGCCGGCGGCAAGCGGGGCCTTTTCGGCGTTGGTCACCAGCATGCGCGGCTGGCAGTCCTGCACGCGCAACCGGATGCCGTCGGGGCCGAACAGCGTGAAGAGCGGCACGGCGATGGCGCCCATTTTCATCGCGCCGAACATGGCCACGTAGAACGGCAGCGACGGTTCCAGCATGACGGCGACGCGGTCGCCGGCGCGGATGCCCTGCTCAACCAGGTAGTGCGCGAAGCGCGAGGATTCCTCGGCAATCTGGCGGAACGAGTAAGTCTCGTCCCCGCCCGCGGCGCGCACCAGGATGATCGCCGGCTCGGCCTTGTCCGCGTGCCGGTCGATGCATTCGTGCGCGATGTTCATGGTGTCGCGGTTGCCATCGAACAGCTCCCAGAGCTTGTCCGAGGAGCAGAGCGCCTGGGCGTCCGCGTAGGAAAGGGTATCGGTCAGCTTCGTCATTTCGTCGTACCTGTGTGGGTCGGCAACCTGTGGAACCCACTATGCGCGCCGGCAAATAAATTGTCAATGACGTTTATTGATTGTATATAGACAATTAAGGCGGCGTGGAGGCGGCCCCGCGAGGCGGGCGCCGCACGGTATGCTTGCCGCAATAAAAATGGAGAACCCGATGAGTGAAACCGGTACCCCGGAAATTGCCAGCGCCGGCGGCCCGCGCGTGCGGCCTGTGCCGGCCGTGACGCGATCGATCGCGATCCTGCGCCTTCTGGGCCGGGGCGGCGAGCCCATGACGCTGAAGGCCATCTCGCAGGAATTGGGCATGGTGACCAGCACGTGCCTGCACATTCTTCGCGTCCTGGTGGAAGAAGGCCTGGTGAAAGTCGACCCCGGCGCCAAGCGTTACAGCCTGGGCGTGGGCATGCTGACGCTGGCGCGCAGCGTGATCGAAAGCAACCCGTTCCCCGCGCTGGCGCAGCCCGTGCTGGATCGCATCGCCAACGCGGCCAGCGTCACCGCGATCGGTGTCGAGGTGTCCGGCAGCGATCACATGGTGGTGCTGGCGCTGTCACGGTCCAACGCGCCATTCCGCCTGCATGTGGACGTGGGAAGCCGCTTTCCGGCGCTGATCAGCGCAACGGGCCGGCTGGTCGCCGCGTTTGCGGATCTGTCCGAGAAAGAACTGGAGCGGCGCTTCAAGGCCCTGCGCTGGGATCAGGCGCCCGAGTTCGCGGCGTGGAAGGCCGACGTTGACGCCGTGCGGCGGCAGGGCTACAGCGTGGACCGCAACAACTACATCAACGGCGTCGTCGTGATCGCGGTGCCGGTGTTCGACAGTCATCAGCGGCTGACGCATGCGTTGGTGGCTGCGGGGTTGGCCGAACAACTCGATGCGGCGCGCGTGGAATCGCTGGCGGCGGAACTGCAGGGCGAGGCGCGCGCGTTGTCGCAACTGATGGCGGCCAGGAGCTAGACCTATGGACACGCATTCCGCCGACGATTCCGCCGTTCCGCCCGGTTGGCGCAAACGCACGTTGCCCGGGTTTGCGGGCCTGATCGGGCCGTTGTGGGTGCGCAAGGAGGACGATGGTTGGGCTTATGGCCTGTTGACCACCGCCGACCATCTGAATCCCGCAGGTGTGGTGCACGGCGGCTTGCTGACCGCGCTGCTGGACCACGGCATCAGCGCGATTGCGTGGGAAGCGCTGGGCCGGCGCGTCTGCGTGACCGTGCAACTGGACACGCATTTTCTGGCGGCGGCGCGCGAAGGACAGTTTCTGCAAGTGCGCGGCCGCGTGGCGCAGGCCACGTCGTCGCTGGTGTTCATGCAGGGGGAATTGAGCGCGGACGGGGAGATCGTCGCGACGGCGGTTGCCGTGCTCAAGCAGGTCGGTCCGCCCCGAAAAACGGGGGGAGAATCTGCGGCAAGCGGACCTGCGGCAGGTGGACCTGCGGCAGGCAAACCAGCCGCAGGCACGCCGGCGGAGTAACTCCCCGCCGGCGGTTCCGGATCAGCCCTGCGGCAGTGCGATCAGCCGGCCGGCGCTGGCCGCTTCTTCCTCGCGCAGCTTGAACCGCGCAACGGCATCTGCCAACACGCGCGCCTGATCGCTCAACATCCCCGACGCCGCCGTCGATTGCTCGACGAGCGCCGCGTTCTGCTGCGTGGCCTGGTCCATGTCGGCGACCGAACGGTCGATCTGCCCCAACCCCGTGCTCTGCTCGGCCATGGCGCCGTGGATCTCGCTCACCATCCGCTGCACGCGGTTGATGCCGTCGACGATCTCGGTCATGGTCGAACCGGCGGCCTGCACGCGTTCCGTGCCGCTCTTCACGTTCTGCACCGACGCCTCGATCAGCGTCTTGATCTCTTGCGCGGAAGCCGCGCTGCGTTGCGCGAGCGTGCGCACTTCACCTGCCACCACCGCGAAACCGCGGCCCTGTTCGCCGGCGCGCGCAGCCTCGACCGCCGCGTTCAGCGCCAGGATGTTGGTCTGGAAGGCGATGCCGTCGATCACGCGGATGATCTCGGTGATGCGCCGCGACGATTGCGAAATCTCGTCCATGGTGGTGACAGCGTCCTTGACCACCTGCCCGCCGCGTGCGGCGACCGCGCTGGCTTCGTCGGCCAGGCGCGTCGCGTGCTCGGCGGTTTCCTCGGTCTGACGCACGCTGGACGCAAGCTCGGTCAGCGCCGACGACGTTTCCTCAAGCGAGGCGGCCGACGTTTCCGTGCGCTGCGACAGATCGCGGTTGCCCATGTCGATCTCGCGCGTGGCGGCGCTCATCGAATGCACGCCGCTGCGCACTTCGCGCATGACGTGGGTGATCTTCTCCACGAACGCGTTGAACGAGGCCGAAATCTGCGCGACCTCGTCATGACCGACCACGGCCAGACGGTGCGTCATGTCGCCGTCGCCGGAACCGATGGTGTCCATGGCGTCGCGCACGGCGGACAGACGCTTGAAGGCGCGTGACGTGATCACGCTGGCGATGCCCACGGCCACCAGCGTCAGGACCACCAGCGAGATCAGGGTGGCATTCAACACCTGCGTCAGGCCGACCGTGGCCTCGGTCTTGTCCAGCGCCACGACCAGATACCAGTCAGTGCCGGGAATGCGGCGCGCCTTCAGCAGCTTCTGCGCGCCGTCCAGCGCGATCTCGACGGGCGCTGCGCCGTCGCGGGCCATGGCGGCGATCGCCTCGGCGGTCAGGGCCGGCGAGATGTCGGTCGACGGCTTGAGCGCCAGCTTGTCGTTCAAGTGCGAGATCACCTGGCCGTCCGTGCCCAGCACAAATGCGCTGCTGGACGGGGTGGGATGGATGGCCTTGATGATGTCCTTCACGCCATCGAGCGGCACGGCGCCGCTCAGCACGCCGGTCGTCTGGCCGTTGCGGATCATCGGCGCGGTGAACGCCACGTAGAGCACGCCGGTGCTGGAATCACCGTAGGGCTTGGTGATCGTCAGCTTGCCGGCGGCCACGGCGCTCTTGTACCAGGGCCGGGCGGTCGGATCGTAATCCGCCGCCGTCTTGGTGGTGGAAAAGAAGGTCTTGTCGGACCAGCCGATGGTGGTGATGGGAAAGCCGTTAGTCTCGCCCATGAGCTTGGTCAGGCCCCGGGGATCGCCTTTCTCGACCACCTTCGCCGTGGCGTCGACAGCCTGCGCCTTGTCGGCCGACCAGCGCTCGATGGCGCTGGCGTTGCCGGAGGCCACGGCGTTCAGGGTCGCGGCGATGGTGGACATCATGTTGTCGCGCACGATCTGGTAGGTGATGAGGCCCGAGAGCGTGAGCGCTCCCACCACCGTAAAGCAGGTAATAAGCAAAATGCGGTTGCGCAGCGACGTTATCTTCATGCTCGTGTACTGGATACGCCGACGTGGAAAGTCGGCGGGTTGCTAGTCGGCCGGGAAATCCCCGGCCGCAATCCGCTAACGGCAGGCGGATGCGGCGACTTTAGGGGGCCGAATCAGAACATCGAGCAAGATCAAACGCGGCGCTGTCGGACCGCTTTCATTGCAGAAATGTGAACGGGGCAGAATCTGCCCCGTTTGCGGTTCTGGAATGTGCGAATAGCGGGGTCAGAACCCCTCACGCGGCACGTGCACGCGGCCTTCCATCAGCACGCGCGCGCTGCGGCTCATGATGGCTTTGGTCACTTTCCAGTCGCCATCCACCAGCTGCGCCTGCGCGCCGACACGCAGGGTGCCCGACGGGTGGCCAAAGCACACGTTGTCGCGTTCGCCGCCGCCGGCCGCCAGGTTCACCAGCGTGCCCGGCACCGCAGCCGCGGTGGCGATGGCGACCGACGCCGTGCCCATCATGGCGTGATGCAGCTTGCCCATGGACAACGCGCGCACCAGCACATCAATGTCGCTCGTGCCGATCTTCTTGCCGCTGGAGGAAATGTATTCCTTGGGCGGGGCGACGAAGGCGATCTTGGGGGTGTGCTGGCGGCTGGCGGCCTCGGCGAGGTCCTTGATGAGGCCCATGCGCAGCGCGCCGTGGGCGCGGATGGTCTCAAAGCGCGACAGCGCGGCGGTGTCGCCGTTGATAGCATCCTGCAGTTCCGTGCCGCTGTAGCCCAGGGCGTCCGCTTCCAGGAAGATCGTCGGGATGCCGGAATTGATCATCGTGGCCTTGAACGTGCCCACGCCGGGCACTTCCAGGTTGTCGACCAGGTTGCCGGTGGGGAACATGGAGCCGCCGTCGCCTTCCTCGGCGGGGTCCATGAATTCCAAACGCAGTTCGGCGGCGGGGAAGGTCACGCCGTCCAGTTCAAAATCGCCGGTTTCCTGCACCGCGCCGCCGGTGATGGGCACGTGAGCCACGATGGTCTTCTGGATGTTGGCCTGCCAGATGCGCACGACCGCAACGCCGTCCTGCGGAACGCGGGCGGGGTCGACCAGGCCGTTGGTGATGGCAAAGGGGCCGACCGCGGCGGACAGGTTGCCGCAGTTGCCGCTCCAGTCCACGAAAGGCTGGTCGATCGAGACCTGGCCGAAGAGGTAGTCCACGTCATGGTCGGGTCGCGTGCTTTTGGCGACGATGACGGTCTTGCTGGTGCTGGACGTGGCGGCGCCCATGCCGTCGATCTGCTTGCCGTAGGGATCGGGGCTGCCAATCACGCGCAGGAGCAGCGCGTCGCGCGCGGCGCCCGGCACGCGGGCGGATTCCGGCAGGTCGTCCAGCTTGAAGAACACGCCTTTGCTGGTGCCGCCGCGCATGTAGGTGGCGGCGATCTTGGTTTGGGGAGCATGTGCCATGTGTCGATCCTGAAATATCGGTCCTGAGATATCGGTCCTGAGATATCGGAGTAGGGCGGCGGGCGCTGCACACGCCCGCCGTTCGGTACAACGGCCGGTCAGGCCAGCTTGCCGGCGTCCGTCGCCGAGGCGGCTTCCAGGAAATCCTGGGCAAAGCGCTGCAGCACGCCGCCGGCTTCGTAGATGGACACTTCTTCGGCGGTGTCCAGGCGGCAGGTCACCGGCACCTGTTCGGTGCTGCCGTTGCGGCGGTGAATCACCAGCGTCAGGTCCGCGCGCGGCTTGCGCTCGCCGATGACGTCGTAGCTTTCGGTGCCGTCAAGAGCCAGCGTCTTGCGGTCGACGCCCGGCTTGAATTCCAGCGGCAGCACGCCCATGCCGATCAGGTTGGTGCGGTGGATGCGCTCGAAGCCTTCGGCCACGATGGCTTCCACGCCGGCCAGGCGCACGCCCTTGGCGGCCCAGTCGCGCGACGAGCCTTGGCCGTAATCGGCGCCGGCCACGATGATGAGCGGCTGCTTGCGGTCCATGTAGGTCTCGATGGCCTCCCACATGCGCATGACCTGGCCTTCCGGTTCCACGCGCGCCAGCGAACCTTGCTGCACCGAGCCGTCGGCGTTCTTGACCATCTCGTTGAAGAGCTTGGGGTTGGCGAACGTGGCGCGCTGCGCGGTCAGGTGGTCGCCGCGGTGCGTGGCGTACGAGTTGAAGTCTTCTTCGGGCAGGCCCATTTTGTGCAGGTATTCGCCCGCGGCGCTGTCCATCAGGATGGCGTTGGACGGCGACAGGTGGTCGGTGGTGATGTTGTCGCCCAGAACGGCCAGCGGCAGCATGCCGCGCAGCGTGCGCTCGCCGGCCAGCGCGCCTTCCCAGTACGGCGGGCGGCGGATGTACGTGCTTTGCGGGCGCCAGTCGTACAGCGGGCTGACGGCCGTTTGGCGGTCGTCTTTGATGCCGAACATGGGGGCGTAGACCTTGCGGAACTGCTCGGGCTTGACCGCCGACTTGACCATGGCGTCGATCTCTTCGTCGCTGGGCCAGATGTCCTTCAGGCGGATCTCGCGACCATCGGCGGCCACGCCCAGGACGTCGCGCTCGATGTCGAAGCGGATGGTGCCGGCAATGGCGTAGGCCACAACCAGCGGCGGCGAGGCCAGGAAGGCCTGCTTGGCGTACGGGTGGATGCGGCCGTCGAAGTTGCGGTTGCCGGACAGCACGGCGGTCGCGTACAGATCGCGGTCGATGATTTCCTGCTGGATCTTCGGGTCCAGCGCGCCGGACATGCCGTTGCACGTGGTACAGGCAAACGCCACAACGCCAAAGCCCAGTTGTTCCAGTTCGTGCGTGAGGCCGGCTTCTTCCAGATAGAGCTGCACGGCCTTGGATCCCGGCGCCAGCGAGCTCTTGACCCACGGCTTGCGCACAAGGCCCGCGCGGTTGGCGTTGCGCGCCAACAGGCCCGCGGCGATCACGTTGCGCGGGTTGCTGGTGTTGGTGCAGCTGGTGATGGCGGCAATGATGACGGCGCCGTCGGGCATCAGGCCCGGCTGGTTCTCGACCACGCCGGCGATGCCGCGTTCGGCCAGGTCGGACACCGGCAGGCGGCGATGCGGGTTGGACGGGCCGGCCAGCGTGCGCACGACGGTGGACAGGTCAAAGCGCAGCACGCGTTCGTACTGCGCCGTCTTCAGGCTGTCGGACCACAGGCCCGCGGTCTTGGCGTAGTTTTCCACCAGCGCGATCTGGTCGTCCTCGCGGCCGGTCAGGCGCAGATAGTCGATGGTCTGCTGGTCAATGGAGAACATCGCCGCCGTGGCGCCATATTCCGGCGCCATGTTCGAGATGGTGGCGCGATCGCCCAGCGTCAGGCTGGACGCGCCTTCGCCGTAGAACTCCAGGTACGCGCCCACCACCTTTTCCTTGCGCAGGAATTCGGTCAGGGTCAGCACGATGTCGGTGGCGGTGATGCCGGGCTGCGCGCGGCCGGACAGTTCGACGCCGACGATGTCGGGCAGGCGCATCCAGGATGCGCGGCCCAGCATGACGTTCTCGGCTTCCAGGCCGCCCACGCCGATGGCGATGACGCCCAGCGCGTCCACGTGCGGCGTGTGGCTGTCGGTGCCGACCAGCGTGTCGGGGAAGGCCACGCCGTCCTGCGTGTAGATCACCGGCGACATCCGCTCCAGGTTGATCTGGTGCATGATGCCGTTGCCCGGCGGCACGACCTCGATGTTCTCGAAGGCCTGCTTGGTCCAGTCGATGAAATGGAAGCGGTCTTCGTTGCGGCGGTCTTCCACCGCGCGGTTCTTGGCGAAGGCGTCCGGGTCGTTGCCGTCGTATTCCACCGCCAGCGAGTGGTCCACGATCAACTGCACCGGCACCACGGGGTTGACCTTGGCCGGGTCGCCGCCCTTGTCGGCGATGGCGTCGCGCAGGCCCGCCAGGTCCACCAGCGCGGTCTGACCCAGGATGTCATGACAGACCACGCGCGCGGGAAACCACGGAAAGTCCAGGTCGCGGCGGCGTTCGATCAACTGCTTGAGCGCGTCGGTCAGCAGCGCGGGATCGCAGCGGCGCACCAGGTTTTCGGCCAGGACGCGGGACGTGTAGGGCAGGCCGTCATACGCGCCGGGCGCGATGGCCTCGACGGCCGCGCGGGCGTCGAAGTAGTCCAGGCGGGTGCCGGGCAGGTTCTTGCGGTACGACTTGTTCATCATGCCTCCGTGCGCTGTTGGGTGCTTTGCGCGATCTGTTGTTCGATGTTGATGCGGGATGCGCGGATGTGCCGGCGCATCAGAAGTTCTGCCAGTTCGCCATCGCCGTCGGCGATGGCGTCCAGAATGCGGTGGTGCTCGGCATAGGCCTGCCGCGGGCGGTTGGGCGTCGTCGAGTACTGGATGCGGTACATGCGCGCCAATTGATAGAGCTCGTCGCACAGCATGCGGAACAGCATCTGATTGCCGCTGCCTTTGACGATGCGGTAGTGGAAATCGTAGTCCCCTTCCTGCTGGTAATAGCCCAGCCCGGCCTGGAAGGCTTCGTCGCGTTCGTGCGCTTCCAGCACGCCGCGCAGCTCGTCGATTTCCGACGGCGGCATGCGGTCGGCGGCCAGGCGGCAGGCGGTGCCTTCCAGCGATTCGCGGATTTCGTAGAGTTCGACCAGTTCCTGGATCGACAGGGACACGACGCGCGCGCCGGCGTGCGGCACGCGCACCAGCAGCTTCTGGCCTTCCAGCCGGTGCAGGGCCTCGCGCAGCGGACCGCGGCTGACCCCGTGGATGCGCGCCAGTTCGGGTTCGGAGATCTTGCTGCCCGGGGCGATCTCGCCCTTGACGATGGCGGACTGGATCTTGCGGAAGATGTGGTCCGACAGGGTTTCGCCATCGGGGGGCGGCGTGCCCGGCAGGGTGAGCACTTTGCTCATGGTGTCGACAATTCGATCCGTTTTTGGGGTGATACGCGGAAAAACGCGTGGGTAACGCGTCGAAGTGTCAACAATTTACTCCCCGGGCGGGGGCGGGCGCAAGGGCCGCCGGCCGCCCGCGTGCCCCGTGGCCCCAGCGCCTACCGCTTGTGGTGCACCTCCTGCATTCCGTATACCTGCACGGGGAGGCCGGCGTGGCGGGCCTTCAATTGCAGGGACAGATACTGCGAGTAATGGCGCGACTGGTGCAGGTTGCCGCCGTGAAACCACAGGCCCTCCTGCTGCGTGGGCTTCCACATGTTGCGCTGTTCGCCTTCCCACGGTCCCGGGTCCTTGGTGGTGGCCGACCCCAATCCCCAGCACTTGCCAACTTTGTCCGCGACCTCGGGACTGATCAGGTCCGCCGCCCAGCCGTTCATCGAGCCGTACCCGGTGGCGTAGACCACCAAGTCGGCGGGCAGGGTGACGCCGTTGGTCAGCACGACGGCGTCGCGCGTGAGCCGGCTGACGTCGGTGCGCGATTGCAGCTTGATGCTGCCGTCGATGATGAGATCGCATGCGCCCACGTCGATGTAATAGCCCGAGCCGCGCCGCAGGTATTTCATGAAGAGGCCCGAGCCGTCGTCGCCCCAATCCAGCATGAAGCCCGCGGCTTCCAGCTTCTGGTAGAACTCGGCGTCGCGCTCGCGCATCTGCTCGTAGAGCGGGATCTGGAATTGCGCCAGGATCTTGTAGGGCACCGACGCGAAGGTCAGGTCGGCCTTGCGCGTGGTCATGCCATTGGCCAGCGCCTGCTCGGAATACAGCCCGCCCAGCCCGATGTCCATCAGCGTCTCGGAGCGCACGATGTGGGTGGACGATCGCTGCACCATCGTGACGTTGGCGCCGCCTTCCCACAACGCCGCGCAGATGTCGTGGGCCGAATTGTTGGCGCCGATGACGACGACGTTCTTGCCGCGGTAGGCGTCCGGGCCGGGGTGGCGCGAGGAATGCTGCTGCTCGCCCTGGAATTCGTCCTGCCCCGGAAAGCTGGGCACGTTGGGCTTGCCCGACATGCCGGTGGCCAGCACGAGCTGCTTGGGCCGCAGCACCACGGGCTTGCCCTCGCGCACGACGTGGACCTCCCATTCCTCTTTGTCCTCGTCGTAGCGTGCCGACTCGCAGACGGTGGAGGTCCAGTAGTTCAGCTCCATCACCTTCGTGTACATCTCCAGCCAGTCGCCGATCTTGTCCTTGGGCGCGAAGACGGGCCAGTTTTCGGGGAAGGGGATGTAGGGCAGGTGGTCGTACCAGACCGGGTCGTGCAGGCAAAGCGACTTGTAGCGCTTCCTCCAGCTGTCGCCGGCGCGCTCGTTCTTTTCGAGGATGAGCGTGGGCACGTCGAGTTGGCGCAGACGCGCGCCCAGCGCGATGCCGCCCTGGCCGCCGCCGATGATCAGCACGTAGGGCTGCGTCTCGTAGCCCAGCTCGGCGGCTTCGCGCTCGCGTTTTTCCAGCCAGGTCTGGCGTTCGCGGCTGTGGCCGTGCTGGGCGCCCATGGGCCGGCGCACGCCGCTCGGTTCTTCGTGGCCCTTCAGTTCCGACATGGTGGTGAGCAGCGTCCAGATCTTGCCGTCCTTGACCCGGATGTGGCCGTAGCCGCGCGCGAGATTCGTATCGACGCGGAACCAGCCCTGCAGCAGGCCGCCTTCGTCGGTGGTCGCCTCGGCCTCGTCGCGGGTGAAGCGCACCGGCTCGACCTGTTGCAACTGATGTTCCAGCATGTCGCGGATCTGGTCCTGGCCTTCGAGCGTGCGCAGGTTCCAGGAAAACAGCACCAGGTCGCGCCAATAGCATTCGTCCTGGAACATCCGGGCGACGGCGTCGATGTCCTTGTTGCCCAGCGCAGTGTTCAGCTGCGTAAGCAACGCGTCCAAGGCGGCGTCGGCGGCGTGGTCGATCGGCATGTCATGTCTCCTTGCCCGGGGTGGGCGGTCGTTGTCGTGGCGGACGCACGGTCCGGCGGCCGGCGGTCCGGCGGTCCGGCGGTCCGGCGATCCGGCGATCCGGCGATCCGGCGATCCGGCGGCGGCCCCGTCCTGTGTCGGAAGGTGGTCGCCGATCAGGAACATGCAAATGCCATGCCAGGTGAGTCGGACGGGGGAAGCCCCGGCGCGCGCGGGTCGAGGCGGGAGTGGGGGTGTGGCGCGATGCCACACCTGTGGCGCGACGCTGTGGCGCCACGCTGTCGCGCAATCCCATGGAGCAACCCCGTGGCGCAACCCCGCGCGAACCTCGCAACGCTGCGGCGTCAGCGGCGCGAGGCCAATCCGTAGCGCCGCATCTGGCGATGCACGGTGG
Source organism: Achromobacter animicus (assembly GCF_040775605.1). NCBI lineage: Bacteria > Pseudomonadati > Pseudomonadota > Betaproteobacteria > Burkholderiales > Alcaligenaceae > Achromobacter > Achromobacter animicus. The sequence continues at coordinate 5,374,604 of NZ_JAYGJK010000001.1, read as the reverse complement.
AACGGTCCACGCCCATGCGACGCGCCGCTTCCGATACGTTGCCCGCGCAGCTGGCCAGCGTGGCGCGCAGCGCGGCTTCCTCGGGGCTGCCAGCCGCTGGCGCTGCCGCCAGCGCCAGTGTGTCGGGCAGGTCGTGCGGCTGGATGACGCCGTGTTCGCATAGCGCGGCAGCCACCGCAATGACGTTGGCCAGTTCACGAATGTTGCCTGGCCACGCGTGGGCTTTCAGCGCAATCAACGCGGCAGGCGACAGCGCGGGCGCGCCGGATTCGTCCTGGTGCCGCGCCAGCATGCGCGCGATCAGCCAGTCCAGGTCCTGGCGTTCGCGCAGCGGCGGCACGGTGAGCGCGGCGGCGTTGATGCGGTAGTACAGGTCTTCACGAAAGCGCCCCTCGCGCACCAGCGCGCCCAGGTCGCGGTGCGACGCCGACACCAGCGACAGGCGCAGCGCGCGCGGCGCATTGGCGCCGATCGGCGTGACCTCGGATTCCGCCAACACGCGCAGCAGGCGGCTTTGCAGCGCCAGCGGCATGTCGCCGATCTCGTCCAGAAAGAGGGTGCCGCCGTCGGCCTCCTCGATGAGACCCTTGCGGCCCTTGGGGGCGGCGCCGGTGTAGGCGCCCGGCAGGTAACCGAACAACTCGCTTTCGATCAGTGATTCGGGGATGGCGGCGCAATTGACGGCGACGAAGCGGCCAGCGCGGCGGCTTTCATCGTGGATGGCGCGCGCAAGGTACTCCTTGCCGACGCCGGTTTCGCCCTGCAGCAGCATGGGCAGGCCCTGCCGCGCCAGCTTGGCGGCGCGCACCAGCAGCGCGGCCATGCGGTCGTCGCCGCCGTCCAGGCCGCGCAGCGCCGAGGGCGCCTCGCGCACCGCCACGGTGGCGCCGCGCGGCCGGCGGTTGGGTTCGATGGCGTGGGCAAAGAGGGCGTCGCCGTCACGCGCGACGATCAGCCGGTCCTGCGGCGCGCGGCCGCGCGTGTACTGCGGCAGATCGTCCAGCTGCACGTCGAAAAAGCGCGTCACCGGCAGGCCGATCAGGTCATGCGGATTGCGCCAGTCCAGCCCGGCGGCGCGTGCCAGCAGCTTGGCGCCGCTATGCGTCATGCCGAGCACGCGGCCGGCCCCGTCCAGCGAAATCGCGGCTTCCGGATCCACATCCAGGAATTCCGGCGAGCGGGCAAAGCGCAGCACCCATTCGTTGCGCGTGCGCGCCATCAGGTTGGCCAGCTCGATGCGCCGCGTGGTGCTGTTGACCAGATGCAGCGCCAGATTCTGGCTGGCCTTCAGGCTGGGCGAACTGAGTAGCGAGATGTCCAGCACGGCGGCCAGCTCGCCGTCGGCGCTGTAGATGGGCGCGGCGGTGCAGGACAGCGGCGTGTGCGTGTTGTCGAAGTGATCGGTCTGGTGAATGGTGAGCGCTTCGCCCGTTTCCAGGCAGGCGCCGACGGCGCAGGTGCCGGCGCGCTGCTCGGACCATTCCGACCCCAGATACAGCCCGGCCTTGCGCAGTTGGGCGGTCTGCTGGGCATCGCCCAGGAATTCCACGGTGACGCCTTGCCGGTCGGCCAGCAGCAGCACGTAGTTCTGGCCGGCCACCTGCCGGAACAGGTGATCCAGCCCGCTGCGGGCGATGGCGATCAGGGCTTCGGATTGCTGGCGGTGTTCACGCAGGCGGCCGTCCGGCACGATGTAGGCCTCGCAGGCGTGGGCCGGGTCGAGGCGGTACTGATCCAGGCAGCGCAACCAGCTGCGCACGACATGCGCGTCTCGCTGCGTGGGCAGGCCCTGGCCGACCTGTTCGATTTCGCGGATATGGGCGGAGTGCAGGGATTCCTGACTGGGCATGTCGTCTCCAGGTTTGCCCGATCTGCGCCGGATCAACGGGCAGCATGCCCAAGCGGAGACGCCGCTGTAAATGCTGGTTATCCAGCAGTCGCGCGGCCCCGGCAGCCGGCATCCCGGGGTTCCAAATCCGGCTCTGCAATCCGGCCCAGCAATCCGGCCCAGCAATCCGGCCCAGCAATCTGGCCCCGCGTTCCGGCCCCGAATCCCCCTTAAGTCGGCTTGCTACGGCCTACAGATCCACCCGCACCTTGCCCGACTGCACCAGCCCGGCGACATCCCGGATCTCTGCCAGCAACGCGTCCTGCAACTGCGCGGGCGTGCCACCGGTAGGCTCGAAACCTTGCTCAGCCAGCTTGGCGTGCACGGACTCGGTTTTCAGGGCGCGGTTGATGCCCTGGTTCAAGGCCGCAACCGTCGCCTCGGGCGTTCCCGCCGCGCAGTAAGTGCCGAACTGGATCTGCGCCGAAAATCCCGCAAAGCCGCTTTCGGCAACGGTGGGAATGTCCGGGTATTTGGGCAGGCGCTGCGGGCTGGTCACGGCCAGCACGCGCAGGCGGCCGCTCTTCAGGTAAGGCTCGACCGCGGCGACGGTGGCCACCACCACCTGGATCTGGCCGCCCAGCAGGTCGGTCATCATCGGGCCGGTGCCGCGATACGGCACGTGCAGCATCTCGATGCCGCACGCGGCCTGCAGCAGTTCGGTGGCCAGGTGCTGAGGCGTCGCGTTGCCCGGGGTGCCGAAGGTCAGCCCTTTGGGCTCGCGCCGGGCCTGCGCCACCAGTTCGGCGATCGTCTTGGCCGGCAGGTCGCTGTTGACCGCCACCATGTAAGGCGACCGCGCGATGGGGCAGACGGGGGCCAACTGTTTCAGCACATCTTCGGGCGGCCGGGCGTAGTAGCGCACCGACGGGACCAGGCCGGCAAACAGCAGCATGCTGCCGTCCTTGGCGCCATTGGCCGTGTAGTCCGCGCCCAGCATGCCGCTGGCGCCGGGTTTGTTCTCGACGATGACCGAGCGCTCCAGCGCGCCTTCCAGCGACGCCGCGATGACGCGGCCCAGCACGTCGGTGCCGCCGCCCGGCGGGAAGGGCACGATCACGCGCAGGGGCTGTTCGCGCGCGACGGCCAGGCGGGTGGCGGTGGCGCCCAGCGGGGCCAGCGACATTGCCGCGAGGGTTTTGATGAGGGTTCTGCGGTCCATGTGTTTTGTCTCCGTCCCCGCATCGTGGCGGGGTGTCGCGCATCGTCTCTGTCAGGGCGGACGATTTCGGGTTCTGGGGATTGCGGTTGATGCGGTGTCGTCAGCTACGCCTTTGCGGAATGCGTTGGCGCTGAACCCGGTTGCGCCGAGTTCGCCTGCGTTGAATCCGCCTGCGTTGAATTCGTCAGCGTGGTTTGCGTCTGCGCCGGATGCGCCGACACAAAGCTGCGCAGCGCGGCCGCCACCGTGCCGGGTTCCTCTACCGGCAGCATATGACGCTGTTCGGGCGCCACGCGAGCGCACGCCCGAGGCAGCGCGCGCGCCAGCTCCCGCGTCATGCGCGGGTTGGAGCCGACATCGTTCTCGCCCGTCATGACCAGCACAGGGCAGGCGATGTCCGGCGCGGCCTGCGCCAGCAGCGGATCACCCAGCGCGAACAGCGCGTAGGCGGACAGGAAGCTCTCGCGGTCGTTGTCCAGCAGGCGCTGTTCGATCTGCGCCACGCGCGCGGGCCGCGCCGCTTGAAACGCCGGGGTGAACCAGCGCGTCAAGGACACCTTGGCGGCCTCCTGCGGGTCCTGTGTGGCGGCCGACGCCAGCCGGGCGCGCACCGCCGCGGCTTCTTCTTGCGTGCGGCGAAACACGGTGCTCAGCAGCACCAGCCGGCTGACGCGCTCGGGGCGGGCCGCCGCATAGGCCCCCGCGATCAGGCCGCCCATGGAATAACCCAGCACGGTGGCCTGTTGCCAGCCCACGGCGTCCAGTTCCGCGTCCAGTTGCGCAATGAAGTCCTGAATGTCCGCCTGGCCGCGCAACGCGGGCGCGGCGCCGTGGCCCAGCAGGTCATAGCGCAGCACGTCGAAATCCGGCTCCAGCAAAGGCGCCAGATCGTCCCACAGCGTGTGGTCCAGGCCGACGCCGTGCAGCAGGACCAAAGGTTCGCCGCGGCCGGTGCGCCGCCGTTGCGTATTCATTTTGCGCGCGCCTCCTGCGCTTCCTGTTCCAGTTCCTTCAGGTCCGAATAGCGGTTGCCGATGCGGTGATGCGGACGGCCTGAGGTGGCCGCGCCCAGCGCGATCACGATCTCGTCCGGCGCCGGCGCGTCGTTGATGGTGGTCTGCACCGTCAGGTAGTGCGAGCGCAGGCCCTCGTCCAGCTTGTGCATCAGCGGCACCGAGATCACGCAGCCGGGACCGCCGCGCATGTTGGTGAAGCTGAGATAGCTGGTGCCGCCCACCGCGTTGCGGTAGAAGTTGCCGAAACGCAGCGTGTGGATCAGCGCGGACGCGTGTTCGACCTCGCCGGCAGTGCCCACCACGGCGGCCTTGCCGTAGGCCTCGATGTTGTCCGCCGATCCGGCCTGGCGCAGGATCTCGCTGACCAAGAGTTCGCCCAGCGGCGGCGCGGCTTCCAGGATGCCGGGCCGCAGGTCTTCCTGGAACGGCAGGCCGGCCCACGGATTGCGGATCACGGCGGCGGCCACGATCATCACCAGCGGGCGTTCGGCTGCGCGGCCGCCTTCGATGAGGGTTTTCTCGACGTAACTGACTACCTTGCGCACTTGCAGTGACATACGCGCTGCTCCGAAAGCTGGGGATGAATGACGAGTCCATTGTTCGGCTCGAAGCGCGTTTTTGACAATTCAAATTAACGTGAGCTAACTTCAGAAAATCCGAATTTGGCCCGGCGCCCGTCATGCCCACCCCTCTGAAAATCCAGCACCTGCGCCAGTTCCTGATGGCCGCCGAGCACGGCAGTTTTCGTGTCGCCGCGCAGGGCACGTTCCGGTCGCAGGCGGCCGTGTCCGCCGCCATGCAGGACTTGGAGCAGCAGTTGGGTGCGCCGCTCTTCGAACCCGGCAAGCGCGCCCAGCTGACGGCGCTGGGCCAGGCGGTGGCGCCGCTGTTCCGCGAGCTGCTGGCCACGCATGACCGCGTGCTGGATGCGGCGCGGCAGTTCGGCATGGGCAGCCAGGGCCCCGTGGCGCTGGCCGTCATGCCGTCGCTGGCCGACGAATGGCTGCCCCGCCTGCTGGAACGCTATGCGCGCAGCCATCCCGATGTCCGCATCCGCGCACTGGACGAAACGTCGCCCGAGGTGCACCGGCTGGTGCTGTCGGGAGAGGTGCAGGTGGGCGTGGCTGGACAATCCCCGCGCACGGCCGAGGTGGCCTTCACCCCGGTGGCGCGCGATGCGTTCGGGCTGGTCTGCAAGAAAACCCACCCGCTCGCACGGCGGCGCGGTCCGGTGACGTGGGCGGCGCTGGCCGACGAACGCCTGATCGGCAACGCCACCTTCGAAACGCTGAAGAACCGTCAACTCGGCAGCGGCATCGACGACCCGGCGATCGTGGTGTCCAACCGGGCGTCGCTGTTGGCCAGCGTGGTAGGCGGCCTGGGCGTGACGGTGCTGCCGGTGCTGGCGCGGCCCGCGGCGGGCAGCGGGCTGGCTTTCGTGCCGCTGGTGGAGCCCGTGGTCGAGCGCATCGTCGGCGTGCTGACACGCAAGGAAGAGACGCTGCTGCCGTCGGTGGCTGCGATGCACGCGCTGGCGCTGCGGTCGCTGGCGCAGTTCACGCGCCGCAAGGGCGCGGTGCTGGTGTAGGCGGAAAGCGGTCAGCCGGGCTGCGGGCCGGCGTCACCCTCCGCACGCATAGATCATGAATTGCCGGAAAGCCTCGGCCGGCTTGGCCATGGCCGCGCGCGGATGCCACAACAGACCGGCTTCCATCGGCGGCACGGCGTCGGTGATGGGCACCGCTTCGATCTTGCGGCCTTCAAGTGACCAGGGACGGTAGACCATGTCCGACAGCATCGTGATGCCAAAGCCATGCGCGACCAGCCCCCGCAGCGCTTCCATCGACCGCGTCCTGAAAGCAATGTCCGGCTGCAGGCCGTGGCTGCGCCAATAGCTCAGCGTGGAACGTTCACCTTCGTCCATTTCCAGCAGGATGTACGGATAGCGCGCAATGTCGGCCAGCGCGGGCGCGGCCGCCTGCGTCAGCGGATGGCCCGCCGCCGTCCACAACTGGCGCCGCGATCGCACCAGCACGTGATGGCCGAAGCGCTCGCGTTTGTCGACGTTGGACAGCAGCGCCACGCCCAATTCCACGTCGCCGCTGGCCACGGCCTGTTCGATTTCGTGGCGGTCCAGGTCGACCAGGTCCAGCACCACGTCGGGATAGCGCCGCCGAAAGCGCGCCAGTAAATCGGGCAGAAAGTACCCCAGCACCGTATATGAGGCCGCGATGCGCACCGAGCCGCGCAGCGCATAGCGCTGAAACCCCGGCTCGCGCAGTGCGTCATCCAGCGAATCGAGCACGTCGCGCGCGCGCTGGTGGAAGTTGTGGCCCTCGGGCGTCAGCGTCACCCCGTGCGCATGGCGGTCGAACAGGCGCACGCCCAGTTGCGCCTCCAGCGCCAGCACGGCATTGGTGACCGCCGATTGGGACACATGTTCGTCGGCCGCCGCCATGGAAAACCGCCCGGTGCGGGCGGCGGCGGCGAAGTACCGGAGTTGGCGGAGCGTGACTTCATTAGCCATGTGTTTTTCACATACCAGCTAGTCGAATATATGAATATACGATGGCTGCGCGCCTTCCTACACTGCGGAAAACACGTAAATGCCCGCACCGCAGATTGCAGGAGACAACCCCATGAACGCCCCACTACCCCCCGGCGTGGCCGACACCCATGGCCTGTCGCTGGACGACAAATACGCGCAGCCCACCGGCCGCGTGTACCTCAGCGGCACGCAGGCGCTGGTGCGCCTGCCGCTGATGCAGAAGCAGCGCGACCAGCAGGCCGGCCTGAACACGGCGGGCTATGTCTCCGGTTACCGGGGCTCGCCGCTGGGCGGTCTGGACCAGGCGCTGTGGAAGGCCAAGCGCCATCTGAAGGCGAACGACGTGGTGTTTCAGCCCGGTCTGAACGAAGACCTGGCGGCAACTGCAGTTTGGGGATCGCAGCAGCTCAATCTGTTTCCCGGCGCGCAGCGCGATGGCGTCTTTGGCATGTGGTACGGCAAGGGGCCGGGTGTGGACAGGTCGGTGGACGTGCTCAAGCACGCCAATTCGGCCGGCACGTCCGCGCACGGCGGGGTCCTGATGCTGGCGGGCGACGACCACGCCGCCAAGTCGTCGTCGGTGGCGCACCAGTCGGAACACGTGCTGATCGCCAGCGGCATTCCGGTGCTGTACCCCTCCAACGTGCAGGAGTACCTGGACTACGGCCTGCACGGCTGGGCCATGAGCCGGCACACCGGTCTGTGGGTGGCAATGAAGTGCGTGACGGATGTGGTGGAATCCAGCGCCTCGGTCGACGTGGACCCGTCGCGCTTGCAGATCGTGCTGCCCGAAGACGGCATGCCGCCGGGCGGCCTGAACATCCGCTGGCCCGATTCGCCGCTGGCGCAGGAGGCGCGGCTGCTGGACCACAAGTGGTACGCGGCGCTGGCCTATGTGCGCGCCAACAAGCTGAACCGCGTGGTGCTGGATTCGCCCAATGCCCACTTCGGCATCATGACGGCCGGCAAGGCGTATCTGGACGTACGACAGGCGCTGAACGACCTGGGGCTGGACGAGGCGGCCTGTGCGCAGGCCGGCATCCGCGTGCTGAAGGTGGGTTGCATCTGGCCGCTGGACGCGCAGGACGCGCGCGAGTTCGCCACCGGGCTCAAGGAAATTCTGGTTGTCGAGGAAAAGCGCCAGATCCTGGAGTACGCGCTGAAGGAAGAACTCTACAACTGGCGCGACGACGTGCGCCCGCGCGTGTTCGGCAAGTTCGACGAACGCGAGAACGGCGGCGGCGAATGGTCTACGCCGCGCGGCGGATGGCTGCTGCCGGCGCGCTACGAGCTGTCGCCCGCGCTGATCGCCCGCGCCATCGCCGCGCGCCTCGAAAAAGCCGATCTGTCCGACGCACTGCGCGCCCGCATCGCGGCGCGCCTGGCCGTGATCGACGCGAAAGAACGCGAGGCCAGCCGCCCCACGCTGGTCGAAGAGCGCAAGCCCTGGTTCTGTTCCGGCTGTCCGCACAACACCTCGACCCGCGTGCCGGAAGGGTCGCGCGCGGTCGCCGGCATCGGCTGCCACTACATGGCGATGTGGATGGACCGCAATACCGACACCTTCAGCCAGATGGGCGGGGAGGGCGTGGCGTGGCTGGGCCAGAAGGACTTCACGTCCGAGCGCCACATCTTCGCCAACCTGGGCGACGGCACGTATTTTCATTCGGGCCTGCTGGCCATTCGCGCGGCCATCGCGGCGCGTGCGCGCATCACCTACAAGATCCTCTACAACGACGCCGTCGCCATGACGGGCGGGCAGCCCGTGGACGGCGTGCTGACCGTGCCGCAGATTGCGGCGCAGATGCTGGCCGAAGGCATCGTCAAGACGGTGGTGGTGACGGACGAGCCCGATAAATACACGGGCGCGTTGACCTTGCCGGCCGGCATCGAGGTCCACTACCGGAAGGCGCTGGACGAGGTGCAGCGCGCGCTGCGCGACATCGACGGCGCCACCGTGCTGATCTACGACCAGACCTGCGCGACCGAAAAGCGCCGCCGCCGCAAGCGCGGGGACTATCCCGACCCGGCCAAGCGCGCCTTCATCAACGAAGCGGTCTGCGAAGGCTGCGGCGATTGCTCGGTGCAGTCGAACTGCCTGTCGGTCGAACCGCTGGATACGCCGCTGGGCACGAAGCGGCGCATCATCCAGTCGTCGTGCAACAAGGACTTCTCGTGCGTCGAGGGCTTCTGCCCCAGCTTCGTGACGGCCGAAGGCGCGGTGCCGCGCAAGCCCGGCAAGCAGGGCGGCGCGCCCGCGCTGGCCGAGGCCCCGCTGCCCGAGCGCGCCGATATTGCGCCGGGCGCCGCGTATCGCGTGGTGGTCGCGGGCGTGGGCGGCACGGGTGTGGTGACGGTTGGCGCGCTGATCGGCGCGGCCGCGCACATCGAGGGCAAGGGCGTGACCGTGCTGGACATGGCCGGGCTGGCGCAGAAGGGCGGCGCGGTGCTCAGCCACGTCCAGCTGGCCAACCGGCCCGAAGACCTGCACGCCACGCGCGTCGCGCTGGGCGAGGCGGATCTGGTCATCGGTTGCGATGCGCTGGTGTCGGCGTCGCCCGAGGTGCTGTCGCGCCTGCGGCCCGATCATGGCCGCGCGGTGGTCAACAGCAGCGCCGCGCCGACCGCCGCGTTCCTGTCGCAGCCGGCCTGGCGTTTTCCGGGGGCGCAGGCGCAGGCCGCGCTGACGCAGAGCACCGGTGGCCATGTCGACTTCCTGGAGGCCGGCCCGCTGGCCGAAGCCCTGCTGGGCGACAGCATCTACGCCAATCCGCTGCTGTTGGGCTATGCGTGGCAGAAGGGCGGCCTGCCGCTGTCGCTGGACAGCCTGCGCCGCGCGATCGAGATCAACGGCGTGTCGGTGGACAAGAACCTGGCCGCCTTCGAACTGGGCCGTCAGGCCGCGCATCGCGGCGCCGACGCGCTGCGCCCGGCGGTGGCCGAGCGGGTGGTGGCGCTGCCTGAAACCCTGGATGCGCTGGTCAACCGGCTGGCGGCGCATGTGCGCGATTACCAGGACGACGCGTACGCGCAGCGCTATCTGGCGGCCGTGGCGGCGGTGCGCACCCGCGAAGCCGCGCTGGGCGACAAGCGTCACGAGGTCACGCGCGCCGTGGCCCGCAATCTGGCCAAGCTCATGACCTACAAGGACGAGTACGAGGTGGCGCGCCTGCATGCCGACCCCGCGTTCAAGGACCGGCTGCGCGCGCAGTTCGAAGGCGAGCCGGGCCGCGACTACACGCTGCGCTACTACCTGGCGCCGCCGGCGTTGGCGCGCCGCGACGCGCGGGGCCGTCCGCAGAAGCGCGCGTATGGGGCGTGGATGGAAACGGCGTTCCGATTGTTCGCGCCGATGAAGCGCGTGCGCGGCACGTGGCTGGACGTATTCGGCAGGACGGCCGAGCGCCGCATGGAGCGTCAGCTTGCGGCGGATTATCTGGCGCTGGCCGAGGAGTTCGCCCGTACGCTGGACGACGGCAACCGCGACGCGGCGCTGGCACTGGCCAACGTGCCGGATGCGATCCGCGGGTATGGGCATGTGAAGGAAAAGAGCGTGGAGCAGGCGCGCAGCAAACAGGCGGCGTTGTGGGAGCGGTATCGCGCAGGCAAAGCGCGGTTGGCGGCCTGAGCTGGCGGACGGGTCGACCGCGCGCAGCTGCGGCCTGACCGCGCTAGCGAGACGACCTGGCCCCGCGCCGTGAGCCGCCCGGCCATGCTGGCGCTGCGGGAGCGTGGTATACGATCCCCCGTCAATGCGGGGCCGGTCCCCGCCGCCCGCTGGATCCGCCATGGAAAGCATCCTCCGCAAACTCGACCTGACTTCGCTGCGCCTCTTTGTGGCGGTCTGCCAGGAGAACAGCATCGCGCGGGCGGCCGAGCGCGAGTTCATCGCGCCTTCCGCCGTCAGCCGGCGCATCGCCGACATGGAAGCGCTGATCGGCCTGCCGCTGATCGCCCGGCACACCCGCGGCGTCTCGGTGACACCCGCCGGGCAGACCGTCCTGCGCCACGCGCGGCAGATCATCGGCGACGTCGAGGCGATGGGGGCGGAGCTGTCGCGCTTCTACGAGGGCGTGAAAGGGCACGTGCGGGTGGTGGCCAACCTGTCGGCCATCGTGCAGTTCCTGCCCGAGGACGTGGCGGCGTTTCAGCGCCTGTTTCCCGATGTGGACATCGACCTGGAAGAGCAGCACAGCCCGGATGTCCTGCGCCTGGTGCGCGAGCGGGCGGCCGACTTCGGGATCTGCAACCAGATGGCGGGCGCCGATGGGCTGGAACAGCTGCCTTACCGCCGCGACCGGCTTGCCGTCATGCTGCCGTCCAATCATCCCAAGGCGTCGGCGCGCCAGCTTAGCCTGCAGGACATTGCCGACGAGACCTTCGTCGGCCTGCGCGAGAACAGCGCGTTGACGCAGCTGCTGGCGGCGCGGGCCGCGGCGCTGGGCAAGACGTTGTCGGTGAAGATCCGCGTGGCCAGCCTGGACGCGCTGTGCCGGATGACGCATGCCGGTCTGGGCATTGCCGTGATGCCGCAGCAGGTCGCGGAGCTGTATCTGCAGGCGCTGGACGTGGTGGTGCGTCCCCTTTCCGATGCGTGGGCGCGGCGGCAGCTTTGCATCGTGTTTCCGAATCAGGCGCAGTTGTCGGCGACCGCCAGCAAACTGGTCAGGTTTTTGGCGCAGCAGGGCTGACGGTTGGCGGCGGCGCCTCCCGTCGCCGGAACCCGCCGCCGGAACCCGTCGTCGGAACCCGCCGTCGGAACCCGCCGTCGCCATTCGCGATGGCGGGGCTGCCGATATGACACTTCGCGGTTGACGGCCGTCTTCGTATAGTCAAAGCGCGTTCATCGCCGGTACGGGGCATCCAGACCCCGCTGCGTCCTATACGGAGACATCATGACCCCCACCAGATTGCTCGCGAGCTGTGCGCTCGCGCTTGGCGCCATGTGCGCGGCTGCGGCCGCGTCCGCCGCCGGCTACCCGGACCACCCCATCCGTCTGATCGTGCCCACGTCGCCCGGCTCGACCGCCGACGTGGTGGCGCGCGTCGTGGCCGATAACCTGGGCAAGACGCTGGCCCAGCCGATGATCGTGGAAAACCTGGCCGGCGCGGCGGGCATCCCCGGCACACGCCAATTGGTGTCGGCCAAGCCCGACGGCTACACCCTGGGCATCGTGTCGTCCAACCACGCCATCAACCCCAGCCTGTACAAAAGCCTGCCCTACGACACGGTCAAGGACATCACGCCGATTTCCGTCATCGGCACGACGCCGCTGGTGGTCGTGGTGGCGGAGAACTCGCCGTACAAGACGATGGACGACCTGCTGAAGGCCGCCCGCGCGCAGCCGGGCAAGATCAATTACGGCTCGTCCGGCACGGGCAGCGTGCTGCACCTGGCTGGCGAGCTGCTCAAGTCCAAGGCGGGCGTGGACATGATGCATATCCCGTACAAGGGCGGCAACGCGCTGATCACCGACGTGATGTCGGGACAGATCCAGGTCGCCTTCCTGGCCACGCCGTCCGTGCTGGCGCAGGTGCAGGCGGGCAAGCTGCGCGCATTGGCGGTCAGCACACCCGAGCGCCTGGCCATCCTGCCCAACGTGCCCACCTTGGATGAAGCCGGCGTGAAGGGCTATTCGTACGATGCCTGGATCTCGCTGATCGGACCGGCCGGGCTGCCCGCCGATATCGTGCAAAAGCTGCAAGCCGCCACGCACAAGACCATGCAGGAGCCGGCGGTGCTCAAGGCGCTGTCGCCGCAGGGCTTTGTGTCGCAGGGCACCACGGCGGAACAGGCGGCGCAGACGCTGGCCGCCGAAATCACCAAGAGCCAGACGCTCGTCAAGGCGGCGGGCGTCACCATCGAATGACCGGATTGCCATGACTGCCGTATCTGTACTCGACGCCCCGGCCCGCCTGCTGTTTCTGACGCAGGATCCGTCCCGCGTGACCGCGCAACTGGGCGGCGCGGCGCTGACGCTGCCCCAGGCCGCGCCGCTGCGCGACGACATCTCCACCGACGAGATCACACCCGTGCCGATCCTGACCCACTTCGACGAGAAGCTGGGCCGGTATCCGTACACGGGTTTTCGGGCGGGCGACACCCAGCCCATCGGCATCGATGCCATCCGGCACGCCGGCATCAATGTCGTCGTCGCGGGCAAGCGGTACGGCAAGGGCTCGTCACGCGAGCACAGTCCGATGGCAGAGAAGTCTGCCGGCGTGCGGCTGGTGATTGCCGAGAGCTTCGAGCGCATCTACCGCCAGAACGCCGACAACATCGGGCTCTACACCAGCACCGACATGGGGCTGGTGGCGCGGCTGCAAGGGGGCGAGCGCATCCCGGTCGATGAGATCGTGGCGGGGCGCGACGCGCTGGCGGCGGCGATTGTCAGGGCGGGCGGGCTGCTGGCTTTCGGGCAGGCGCAGTTGCGGGATGTGTCGCCGACGGGTGAACGTCTAGAGGAGGACGGTCCGGGGACTGGCGCGCCGGAAGCCGGCGTGTCGGGTGTCAGTGATTCCACCGCCGATTCGGCCGCGCCTTCTGTCGGGCCGCCGCTCACGCTCTTCGAGAAGATCGTCCGGCGCCATTTCTTGAAGACCGCTGCGACCGCGCCCAACCCGCAGCAGGGCGACGGCGTCTTCCTGCGCGCGGACTGGCGCTTCATCCATGAGTACTACACCGGCATGGCCGCCCATATGCTGCATGCGCGGTTTGGCCGGCCGCTGCGATTGGTGGACCCCGAACGCATCGTGGTGTTCGAGGACCACACCTCCTACGTCGAGGAAAGCCCCAACCACGTGCGCGCGGGCATCGTGCCCAACGTGCGCGCCATGTGTCAGGCGCAACGCGACTTCGCCGACGCCTACGGCCTGCGCCAGCACCGCACGCTGACGGAAGCCGAGGCCGCGCGCGACACCGGCGCCAACGTGGCCGGCATCTCGCACGCCATGATGGCTGAACACTACGCGCTGCCGGGGCAGGTCGTCGTGGGCACCGACTCGCACACGCCGCACAGCGGCGCGCTGGGATGCGTGGCCTTTGGTGTGGGCACCACCGACATGGCGAACGCGTTCGTCACGGGCGCAGTGCGGTTGACGCTGCCGGCCTCGCTGCGCATCGAACTGGACGGCACGCCCGCGCCCGGCATCACCGCCAAGGACATCGTGCTGCACCTGCTGGCGCTGCCCGAAATCCGCGCGGGCGCGGGCGTAGGCAAGGTGTTCGAGTTTGCCGGCGAGGCCATCGCCAGCCTGTCCATCGACGAGCGGGCCACGCTGACCAACATGACCGCTGAACTGGGCGGACTGACGGGCATCGTCGCACCCGATGCCGAGACGGCGCGCTTTCTGCGCGAACGCCGCGGCGTGGATGCCGCCATCGAAGCATGGATGCGCAGCGATCCAGGCGCCGACTACGCCGCCGATCTACGCGTGGACTGCGCGGCGCTGTCGCCGCTGGTCGCGGCGCCCGGCGATCCGGGCAATGGCGTGCCGCTGTCCAGCCTGACTGCGCGGCCGCGCATCGACATTGCGTATGGCGGCTCCTGTACCGCCGGCAAGCGCGAGGATTTCGATTACTACCATCAGGTGCTGGCGTGGGCGGTGGCGCGTGGATTGCGGCTGCCGGACGGCGTGACGCTGTATCTGCAGTACGGCACCACGGCCGTGCGCGATTACTGCGTGGCGCAGGGCTACGACAAGACGTTTGCCGCCGTGGGCGCGCGCATCCTGCAGCCGTCGTGCGGGGCGTGTGCGAATTGCGGGCCGGGGTCGTCCACCGAGGCGTCTCAGGTGACGATCAGCGCCATCAATCGGAATTTTCCGGGCCGATCGGGGCCGGGCAGCGTCTGGCTGGCCAGTCCGCCAACGGTCATGGCGAGCGCGCTGGCAGGGGAACTGGCGTCGTTCGCCGAGTTGCAGGCGCGATACGGCGCGTAGCCATGCCGGACGGTCCGGATCACTAGGGTTCCCCCCACTTCGCGCGCCGCGAAGCCCAGCTTCACAAATCCTTAATTGGCAGCCAAACCGGGCTGCGTCAGAGTGCGCAACAGAGAAAACGGCCGCCAGATGCCGTTTCCGGCCGCGCGCATGGATATCGCGGCCCGCCGCAAGGCGCCTTCGCACGGAAAAAACACCCTGTCGACGATGTGAACCCGGGACACACCGGGAGCTTGCTGATCGGCCGCGCCGTCCGGGCTGCGGCTTACCCCTGTTGGTCCGAGGAGACAACAATGAGCAAGAGCTGGAAGGCAATGGTTGGGGCGGTGGCGGTCATGGCGGGCGGATGGGCGCACGCCGCCGACGCGCCGCCGGTGGACGTAAAACTGATGCAGCTGTCGGTGGGCAAGATCGAGCTGGACAAGGGTTTCATGACCGCCATGGTCGACGTCGGCACCAAGATCAAGATTCCGGTGCCGGCCTACGTGATCCAGCACCCGCGCGGCCTGGTGCTGTTCGACACCGGCATGAACCAGGCCACGGCCGACGGCAATTGCGCCAATTATTGGGGCCAGGGTCTGTGCGGCGCGTTCAATTCCATCCAGGGCCGCGACGAGGTCATCGACCGCCAGCTCAAGGCCGCCGGCTTTGACGTGAGCGACGTGAAATACGTCGTGTACTCGCACTTCCACCTGGATCACGCCGGCAATATCAAGATGTTCCCCAAGGCCAAGCACGTGGTGCAGAAGGCCGAGCTGCGCGCCGCCTGGTGGCCCGAGAAATTCCAGCGCGCCGCTTACGTCATGAAGGACTTCGACACCACGCGGGACTACGACTTCATCCAGGTCGAGGGTGACTTCGATCTGTTCGGCGACGGCACCATCGTGCTGCTGGACACCAAGGGCCACACGCAAGGCCACCAGTCGCTGCAGGTCAAGCTGCCCAAGACCGGCGTCGTGCTGCTGGCGGCCGATGCCATCTACACGGGTGAAAACGAGGCCGGCGTCATTCCCGGCATCACCTGGAACACGGCGGCGTCCATGCAGGCCATCGACCGTCTCAAGCAGATCCGCGATGCGCGCCAGGGCCAGCTCTGGTACAGCCACGACGCGGAGCAGCACGCGCAGAACGCCAAGACCAAAGTCTTCGACTAAAAGGCGCGCCATGGAGCCCGCCGTCGCCTTGCACCAGGTCTGCAAGTCGTTCGGATCCCGCCAGGTTCTGGAATCCCTCAGCCTGTCCGTCAGGCCGGGGGAGATCCTGGGCCTGCTCGGGCCGAACGGCAGCGGCAAGACCACCACGCTGCGCCTGATGGCGGGCTTTTACACGCCCGACAGCGGGCGCATCACGATTCGCGGACGTGAGCCCGCGCCGGGCCGCGGCAACGCCGACATCGGCTATCTGCCCGAACGCGCGCCGCTCTATGACGCGCTGACCGTCACGCAGTATCTGGAGTTCGGCGCGGGCGTCAAAGTGCAGGGCGGCGCCAGCGCGCGCCGCCTGGCCATCGAACGCGCCATCGACGGCTTCGATCTGCACGGCGTGGCGCGCTCGGTGATCGGACGCCTGTCCAAGGGGCAGCGTCAGCGCGTGGGGCTGGCGCAGGCGGTGCTGAACGACCCGCCCGTCCTGCTGCTGGACGAGGCCACCAACGGCCTGGATCCCGTGCAGATCGTGGAAGCCCGCGCCATGATCCGCCGCTGCGCAGAAGGCCGCGCGGTGGTGTTCAGCAGCCACCTGATGCAGGAAGTCGAGGCGCTGTGCTCGCGCATTGCGATCCTGCGGCAGGGCCGGTTGGTCGAGGACCAGCCGCTGGGCGAATCGCGGTCGGCGCTGCAATTGCTGCTGGCGTTGCCCGCCGCCGGGCATGCCGCATTGCACGCGGCGTTGTCCGCGTGTCCCGGCGTGAAGGCGGTGGACATCACGCTGCTCGATGCCGGCACCAGCAAGTGGCGCGTCACGTGGGACGCCCCGGGTGCAAGCGTGACCGGCCACAAGATCGCCAGTGCGACTACAAACGCCGCCAACAACGCCGCCAACAACGCGACCAACGCAGCCGCCTGCGACGCGGTCATGCGCACCGCGCTGGCGCACGCGGAACTGCGCGCCGTGCTGCCCGCGCAGGAAGCGGTCGAAGCCCGCCTGCTGGCGGCGCTGGCGCCTAACGATCCCCCGTTACGGAGACGCGCATGAAGGGTTTCGCGGCGCTATACCGCAAGGAACTGCGCACCGACTTCGGCTCGCCCGTGGCGCTGGCCGTCGTGGCGGTGTTCTGGGCCCTTTCCGGCTATCTGTTCAGCTTCAATCTCTTCTTCGTCAGCACCGGGCAGATGGTGACGGCGTTTCACAACATGACCATCCTGCTGATGCTGGTGATGCCGCTGGTCAGCATGCGCGCCTTTGCCGAAGAGGCGCGGCAGGGCACGCTGGAGCTGCTGCTGACGCTGCCGCTGTCGGACTTCACGCTGGTCGCGGCCAAGTTTGCGGCCGGGCTGACCATGCTGGCGCTGATGCTGGCCGGCACGATGTCGGCGGTGCTGCCGCTGGCCTGGTACGGCCAACCGGACTACGGTCCCATCGTGGGCGGGTACATCGGCGTGTTCCTGTACGGCGCGCTGTTCCTGGCGATCGGCATTGCCGTGTCCAGCGCCTGCTCGAACCAGATCGTCGCCGCCAGCGCCACGTGGGGCATCCTCGTGCTGTTGTGGTTCATCGACTATCCGGCGGCGCTGGATGCGTTTCCGGCGCTGTCGCCGTTCTTCCAGGCCCTGTCGCTGTCGGCGCAGCACGTGGACTTCATCCGGGGCGTGCTGCCCGGACCCGCCACCGTCACGCTCGCCAGCGTGGCCGTGCTGGCGTTGATGGTGGCCGCCGTCAACCTGAAGCGCTGGAGGCTGCGATGAGCCCCGCCGTGCGCCGCGCCGGGCGGCGGCTGTCGCTGTGGTTGCCGGTGCTGGCCGTGGCCGCGCTGCTGCTGGCGCTGAACCTGTGGGCGTCGCGCCATCTGGGCCGTATCGACCTGACCGCGCAGCGCGTATACAGCCTGGCCCCTGAAAGCCTGGAAGTCGCGCGGCAGGTGCGTCAGCCGGTCGAGGTGACGTGGTTCTACGACCTGCGCAACAAGAGCATGGTCGACGCGCTGGAACTGCTGCGCCAGTACGAACGCGAGAACCCGCTGATCCGCGTGCGCGGCGTCGACCCGGCGCTGCGCCCGGCCGAGGCGCGCGCTGCCGGCATCCAGTTCGCGGGCAGCGCGGTGCTGGCCTCGGGCGAGCGTCGCACCACCATCAACGGCGGCACCGAAACCGACTTCACCAACGCGATCATCCGCATCAGCCAGAACGGCGCGCAGACGGTCTGCTTCACGCAGGGCCATCGCGAAGCCCCGCTGGACAGCCTGACGTCGCTGGACGACCTGGAAGACCACGACCACGACGAGAACCTGGTGGCGCGTGTCGAGGTGCATGAACAGCACGGCATGGCGATGGCGCGCAACGCCTTGCAGACGCTGGGGTTCTCGACGCGCGCGGTGGGCGCGGGCAGTCTGGCGCAGGCCCTGCCGCGCTGCGCCGTCGTGGTCGCGGCCGGTCCGCGTACGCCGTTTGGCGAGGACGACGCCCAGGCGCTGCGCCGCTGGACCGGCGCGGGCGGCAAGACGCTGTTGCTGCTGGAGCCTGACACGCGGCACGGCCTGGACGGCCTGCTGTCCGACTTCGGCATCGCGCTGGCGCCTGGCGCGCTGGCCGATGCGGGCAGTCACTACCGCAACGATCCCGGCAGTCCCGCCGTCAGCGATTACACGCGGCACAAGATGACGCGCGGGTTGCCGCTCAGCTTCTTTCCGGGCGCGGCCGGCCTGGAACCCGCGGGCGACGCGCTGCCGCCCGGTGTGGTGGTGACGCCGCTGGCGCAGACCTCTGCCGATGCCCAGGTGCCCGGCCAGCCGCCCTCGCGCTACACGCTGATGGCGCTGGCCACGCGCAACGCGCAGGCGGCCAACGCGGACGGGGCCGCGCATCCCACGCTGCTGGTTGCGGGCGACAGCGATTTCGCCATCAACCGGCATTTCGCCACGCTGGGCAACGGCGCGCTGTTCACCAACGCCGTCACCCTGCTGGCGGGCGAGGACGCGCTGTTGACGATCCGGCCCCGGCATTACGAAAACCGCCGCGTGGAACTGACCAACCGTCAGATGCGCGCGGTGTTCTGGACCAGCACGGTGGCCTTGCCGCTGCTTGCGCTGCTGACGGGACTGCTGCTGTGGTGGAGGCGGCGGTGAACGCGCGCGCGGCGCTGTGGCCGGCGCTGCTGGCGGCAGGCATCGTGCTGTCGGCGTGGCAATGGCACGAGGCCGCCGAATCGCCGGCGCATCACGACGGCCACACGCATCTGCACGACGATCGCGGCAAGCCCGCACGGCTTTACGCCTGGGAACCCGGCATGGCTGCGCAGGTGACGCTGGCGGGTCCCGACGGATCGGTTCGACTGGCGCGCGGCCCGCAGGGCTGGACCGCCACGCCATCGGGCGCCGCAGCAGGCTTTGATGTGGCCGACTTCATCGCGCTGTTCTCGCAGACCCGCAGCGACCGCACGCTGACCCCGCAGGACGGAGAAACCTATGGCCTTGCGCCGCCGCAACTGCGCATCGACGTGCGCGATGCCGCGGGCGCGACCTTGGCAACGCTGGATGTCGGCGCGCTGGCGCCGGATGGATTAGGCCGTTATGTACGCCTGCCGGATGAGGCGCAGATCCGGATTATCCCGGACTATCAAACCCGGGCGCCGCTGGCGGCGATGGGGGCGCCAGCTGCCACTCCATCGCTTGTTAAACCCGCCTTGCACAAAGATAAATAGGTCGCCGATGAACCCCTACCTATACTTCGCAAACATAGGACGGCGGACCGGCCCGAGCCGTTGCGGGACGGGCCTGTAAGCCAGCCATAAAAGTGCCTTCCAGCGTCTTGCGCAGCCTGCGCAGGACAGCACGGAAAGGTTGATAACGAGACAAGGGCGCGCCGGGCGCGCCCGGGGCGCAAGCCCGCACGCCGCGCGATCCTGACGGTTCGTCGCGTCCGTGCTCAGCGTATTGGGAGAAGACGCTTGACCTTGGATCTACTGCCTCTCGCCTTGGTGGACGGCGTGGCATACGCCAGTCTGCTATTCCTGGTGTCGATGGGGTTAACCCTGGTGTTCGGTGTGATGGGGATACTGAACGTTGCCCACGGCGCGTTCTACGCCTTTGGCGGCTATGCCGCGGCCAGCCTCGTCATGTTCGTGGCGCCCAAGACCGACTCCCCCATTCTTCTTTTCGCGGCGCTGTTCGTGGCGGCCATCGCCGTCGGGCTGCTGCTGGGCAGCATCATGGAATTCGTCCTGATCCGCCGCGCCCAGAACTACGATCCCATCCTCAAGCTGCTGCTCACTTTCGGCGCGTTCCTGATGCTGGAAGACATCCAGCGCATGCTGTGGGGTGCGCAACCCTACAGCGCCAGCGAAGTCGTCAACCGGCTGGGAAACATCGAGATCGGCGACATCACCTACACGACATATCAGCTTGTCGTGGTCCCCGCCACGGCGTTGCTGGCCTACGTGTGCCTGGAATTCTTCCTGCGCCACACCAAGCTGGGCAAGCAGACGGTGGCCACCACGCACCACCGCGAAGTCGCCACGTCGCTCGGCATCAACGCCAAGAAGATCGGCTACGTCACCTTCGTGATCGCGACCATCCTGGGCGCGCTGGGCGGCGCGATGGCCTCGCCCACGACGTCGCTCGTGCCGGGCGCCGGCACCGACATGACGGTGCTGTCATTCGCGGTGGTCGCCACCGCCGGCCTTGGCCAGATCACCGGCGCGCTGATCGCCGCGCTGCTCATCGGCATCATCCGCGCCATCGCCGTGTATGCGGCGCCGGAGCTGGAAGTCGCCGTGCCCTACATCATCATGGTGCTGGTGCTGATCATCCGCCCGCACGGCCTGTTCACCGTTGCTCAAGCGAGGACGATCTGATGAAAGTCCCTGTCCTCAGCCTGCTGGCCGCGTTGTTCACGCTGTTTCTTGGCTACACCTATTCCTGGACCATCACGCCCATCGTCATCGGCCTGACCTACGCGATTGCCGCGCTGGGCGTGTCGGTGATGGCGCGCGCCGGCCAGATTTCGTTCGGCCACGCCATGTTTGCCTGCATCTCGGCGTACACCGTGGCATTCCTGGCCAAAGCCATGCCCGGCCTGGATGCGCTGGTGCTGATCCTGGCCGGCGTCGTCGCCAGCTTCGTCGCCGCCGTGGTCATTGGCCTGTTCGTGGTGCGCTACCGCGGCATCTTCTTCGGCATGTTGAATCTGGCGCTCAGCATGGTGCTGTTCGCGCTGCTGGGCAAGCTCTACACGCTGACCGGCGGCTCCGACGGCATGCGCATCGTGCGCCCGACCATGGCCGGCATCGTGATGGAGCGCGAATCCTTCGAACGCGCGCTGCTGGTGCTGACGCTGGTCCTGTCGCTGGTGCTGGCGTGGTGGGTGCAGCGTTACTTCCGCTCGGGCAGCGGCCAGGCGCTGTCGGCCATCAAGACCAACGAAACCCGCATCGAATACCTGGGCTTTTCCGCGTACTTCATCATGTGGAAGGGCTATCTGCTGTCGGCGGTGGTGGTGGGCTTTTCGGGCGCGATCCTTGCGCTGATGCAGGGGCTGGTCACGCCGGAAATCGGCTCCTGGCTGCGCTCGGGCGAATTCGTCTTCATCACCATCCTGGGCGGGGCGGGCCACGCGGCCGGCGCTTTCCTGGGCGCCGTGGGCTTCGAATCCGTGAAGCTCGTGTCCGCCGCGTACTTTCCCGGTCTCTGGCAGTTCCTGCTGGGCCTCACGCTGATCCTGGTCATCTTCATGTTCCCCACGGGCTTCGTGGGCCAGATCACCAAGCGCATCAAATCGCGTGAACGTGCGCAGCGGCGCGCGCAGGCGCCCGTGCAGGTCGCGGCAAGGAACTGACATGAAACCCCTGATTCAAACCACCGACCTGTACCTGGCCTTCGGCGGCGTGGTGGCCGCCGACAACATCAACTTCGAGCTGCACGAGGGCGAACGCCTGGCAGTGATCGGCCAGAACGGCGCGGGCAAGACCACCTTCATCAACATCTGCACGGGGTACCTGACGCCCGCCAAGGGCAAGGTCTATTTCGACGGCAAGGACGTCACCGCCATGGCCCCGCGCAAGATCGTGCGGCTGGGCATGGGGCGCTCGTTCCAGCTGCCGCAGCTGTTCACCGAGCACACCGTGCGCCAGTGCGTGCAGATCGCGGCCGCGCGCCGCAACAAGGAACTGAGCTGGTTCCGGTCGCTGGAAAGCACGATTGACGCGCGCGAGGTGGACGCCACGCTGGATCTGGTGGGCCTCTTGCCCGACGCCGACGAAGCCTGCATCGAGCTGCCCGAAGGCAAGCGCAAGCTGCTGGACGTGGCGATGGCGCTGGCATTGCAGCCCAAGCTGCTGATCATGGACGAACCCACCAGCGGCGTCGCGTCGGAAGACAAGTTCGCGCTGATGGAGACCGTGATGCACGCGCTGGACGAGCGCCGCGTGACGAGCTGGTTCGTCGAGCACGATGTGGACATCGTGTCGCGCTACGCCACCCGCGTGGCGGCGTGGATCGCCGGCAAGGTGGCCGCCGACGGCTCGCCCGAGGAAGTCTTGAACAATCCGCAGATCAGAAGCGAAGTGCTGGGGGCCTGAACCATGTTGAATCTATCGGCCATCAACGTCGACCTGGCGGGCAATCGCATCCTGCGCGACGTCAGCGCCAACTTCGAAGCGTCCCGCACCATCGGCATCGTCGGGCGCAACGGCGCGGGCAAAACCACGCTCTTGCGCACCATCATGGGCCTGACGCGCATCCGCTCCGGCAGGATCGCGTTCGACGGCACCGACCTCACGTCGCTGCCCGGCCACAAGCGCGCCGCAATGAAAGTGGGCTACGCGCCCGAAGACCGCGTCATCTTCCCGACCATGACCGTCGAGGAAAACCTGCACCTGCCGTGCGAAGTGCAGGGCCAGTCCAAGGCCGAGATCCAGGCCCGCATGGACACCGTGCTGAAGGTGGTGCCGCAGCTGGAGCCCATGCTCAAGCGGTCCGGCTCCGCGCTGTCGGGCGGGCAGGGCAAGATGGTGGCGCTGGCGCGCGCCGTCATGGTCGGCACGCGGCTTTTGATGCTGGATGAACCCTTCCAGGGGCTCGCGCCCAAGCTGGCGCGCGATTACACCGAGGCGCTGGGCCGGCTCAAGGAAATGCAGCCCGACCTGTGCGTGGTCATCACCGAATCCAACGTGAAGCTGCTGGGCGACATTCCCGACCAGATATGGACGATCGAGCGCGGCTCGATCACGCTGAACTGATACCCCACGGAGACATTCCCATGACGCAGATGATTATCGGCGGCCGCCAGGTCGACGCCCAGGACGGGCGCACGATCGAGGTCGTTTCCCCCGTAGACGGCCAGGTGTTCACCACCATCCCGCGCGGCCAGCAAGCCGACGTGAACGCGGCGGTTCAGGCCGCGCGCGACGCGCTGGAAGGTGAATGGGGCGACATGACGGCGCTGGAACGCGGCCGGCTGCTGATGCGCCTGGGCGAAAGCGTGCTGGCGCACCACGAGGAACTGGCGCAGCTGGAATCGCGTGACACCGGCAAGCCCATGTCCACCGCGCGCGGCGACATCACCGTGCTGGCCCGTTACTTCGAGTTCTACGGCGGCGCGGCGGATAAGGTGCACGGCCAGACCATCCCGTTCCAGAAAGACTATTCGGTGCAGCTCATCCGCGAGCCGCTGGGCGTCACCGCGCACATCATTCCGTGGAACTACCCCGCGCAGATGTTCGGCCGCAGCGTGGCGCCGGCGCTGGCCATGGGCAACGCCGCGGTCGTCAAACCCGCCGAAGACGCCTGCCTGTCTAT
This sequence comes from Achromobacter animicus, assembly GCF_040775605.1. NCBI lineage: Bacteria > Pseudomonadati > Pseudomonadota > Betaproteobacteria > Burkholderiales > Alcaligenaceae > Achromobacter > Achromobacter animicus. The sequence continues at coordinate 5,351,102 of NZ_JAYGJK010000001.1, read as the reverse complement.
CATCCGCGTGGCCGAACTGGCGCTGGAAGTGGGCTTTCCGCCGGGCGCGCTGAACATCGTCTCGGGCCTGGGCGAAGAGGCCGGCGCCGCGCTGTCGCGCCATCCCGGCATCAACTTCATCACCTTCACCGGCTCCAACGAAGTCGGCGTGCTGGTCCAGCAGGCCGCTGCACTGAACGCGGTCAAGTGCGTGCTGGAGCTGGGCGGCAAGTCGGCGCACATCGTCTTTGACGACGCCAATTACAAGCTGGCCATTCCGGCCATCGTCAAGGGCATCGTGCACAACACCGGCCAGACCTGCACCGCGGGTAGCCGGCTGCTGGTGCAAAAGGGCATCTACGACGACTTCATGCAGGCGCTGGGCGAGGAGTTTTCCAAGGTGCGCGCGGGCACGCCGGACATGGACCTGACCTGCGGCCCCGTCGTCAACAAGGCGCAGTACGACCGCGTCAACCGCTACATCGCCAAGGGTCTCTCTGAAGGCCTGCAGGTCGCGGCCGAAGGCGGCATCGCCGACGGCGTGCCCCAGGGCGGCTTCTTCGTCAAACCCACGCTCTTTGCCGCCACCAGCCACGACAGCGACCTGCTGACGCAAGAAATCTTCGGCCCCGTGCTGGTCGCGCTGCCCTTCGCGGATGAGGCCGAGGCCATCCGTCTTGCCAACGCCACCGACTACGGCCTGCTGGGCGCGGTGTGGACCGAGAACGGCGGACGTCAGCAGCGCGTGGCGCGCGGCATCAAGTGCGGCCAGGTCTACATCAACGGCTTCGGCGCGGGCGGCGGCGTCGAGCTGCCCTTCGGCGGTGTCAAGAAAAGCGGCCACGGCCGGGAAAAAGGCTTCATCGCGCTGGAAGAGATGAGCACGACCAAGACCCTGATTCAGTTCTATGGCGAGTGATCGCCGCGCATCATACGGAGACAGAAAATGAGCCAGTTGCAAGGCAAGGTTGCGATCGTCACGGGCGGGGGCAACGGTTTCGGCGAGGGCATCGTCAAGTTGTACGCCAAGGAAGGCGCCAAGGTCGTGATCGCGGACATCAATAAAGAGGCCGCCGACCGCGTGGCTGCTGAAGTCGGCGATGCCGCGCTGGCGGTGAAGGCCGATGTGTCCAGCCGCGCCGACATCGACAACGTGGTGCGCGCCGCGCTCGACAAGTTCGGCGCCGTGGACATCGTCGTCAACAACGCCGCCATCACCCACAAGAACCAGCCGATGCTGGACGTGGACGAGGCCACCTTCGATCGCATGTTCGACATCAATGTGAAGTCGATCTATCACATGGCGCAGGCCGTCGTGCCCGTGATGCGCAAGCAAAAGCGCGGCGTGATCCTGAACATCGGTTCCACGGCGGGCATTCGTCCGCGTCCGGGCCTCAGTTGGTACAACGCGTCCAAGGGCGCGGTCAACGTGCTGTCCAAGTCGATGGCCGTGGAGCTGGGCGGAGAGGGCATTCGCGTCAACGCCATCTGCCCGGTCATGGGCGTGACCGGCATGTTCGAACTCTTCATGGGCTTGCCGGACACCCCCGAGAACCGCGCGAAGTTCGTGTCGACCATTCCGCTCGGCCGCTTCTGCCAGCCCTCCGACGTGGCCGCGGCCGCGCTGTTCCTGGCCAGCGATGCGGCCGAGTTCATCACCGGCGTGGAATTTCCCGTCGACGGCGGACGCACGGTTTAGGTTTGGACGCCGGCATGTCGCGGGGTCGCGGCATGCCGGATGCCGCGACCGCCCGCGGTCCGGATCACTTCTGTGGATGAAGACGCATGAAAATCAAAGCGGCGTTATTGCGGCAAGTGGGGGTCGACGGACCGTACGCGCAGACCCGGCCCCTGACCATCGCGGATATCGAGCTGGACCCGCCCGGGTTCGGCGAGGTGCTGGTCAGAATCCGTGCAGCGGGACTTTGCCATTCGGACCTGTCCGTCATCAACGGCGACCGGCCGCGTGGCGTGCCCATCGTGCTGGGGCATGAGTCATCCGGCGAAGTCGTCGAAACCGGGCCGGGCGTTTCGGACCTGAAGGCCGGCGATCACGTAGCCATGGTGTTCGTGCCCAGTTGCGGCTGCTGCAATCCCTGCATGGAAGGCCGGCCCGCCTTGTGCGAGCCCGGCGCGGTCGCCAACACGAAGGGCACGCTGCTGGGCGGCGAGCGCCGCCTGCACATCGGCGACGAATACATCAACCATCACACCGGCGTGTCCTGCTTCGCGGAGTACGCCGTGGTGTCGCGGCGCTCGTGCGTCAAGGTGAACGTCGAACTGTCCCACCGCGAGGCCGCGCTGTTTGGCTGCGCCGTGCTGACTGGCGCTGGGGCCGTCATCAACCGCGCCCGGATCAAGATGGGCGACACGGCCGCGATCGTGGGGCTGGGCGGCGTGGGCCTGAGCGCACTGCTGGCTGCCGTTGCCGCGGGCGCGCGCCGCGTGGTCGCCATCGATCTCAGCGACGAAAAGCTTGCGCTGGCCAAGGAGCTGGGCGCCACGCACCTCGTCAACCCGAAGCAGGTCAAGACCGACGACGACCTCATGGATCTGGCCGGCGGCCGCGTGGACTTCGGTTTTGACATGGCCGGCGCGGTGCCGGCCTTCGAGACCGCCTACAAGCTCACGCGCCGGGGCGGCGCCACCGTGACGTCCGGCCTGCCGAATCCCAAGTTCAGCTTCCCGCTGTCGCTGTCGCAGATGGTGGGCGAAGAGCGCGAGATCCGGGGCAGCTACCTGGGCTCGGGTGTGCCCGCCATCGACATCAGCCGCTACATCGACCTGTACAAGGCCGGCCGCCTGCCGGTGGACCGGATGATGGGCCAATCGTTTTCGCTGGACCAGATCAACGAGGGGTTCGATCACCTCGCCACCGGCGGCAGCCTGCGCGACGCCATCGTTTTCTAAGGGCACAGACCCGATCAACAACACTGGAGACAACACCATGAAGACCTCAAGACTGGCGTCCCTGCTGGGCGCCACCCTGCTGTCGGGCCTGGCCACGCTGGCCATCGCCGCCGACAAGCCCAAGGAACTGAACGTCGGAATCTCGACCTTCCTGTCGGGCTCGGCGTCCGTGTTCGGTGTGCCGGCCCGCGACGCGGCCGACATCCTGATCGAAGAGATCAACGCCAACGGCGGCATCGACGGCGTGAAGATCGTGCCCAGCTACATCGACGAAGGCGGCGGCGGCGAGAAGCTGCTGTCCGAATACCGGCGCCTGGCCGAAGGCGGCACGCGCGTGATGCTGTCGGCCATTTCCAGCGGCCACTGCAACATCGTCGCGCCCGTGGCCGAGGACCTGAAAGTGCTGAACGTGCTGTGGGACTGCGGCACGGAAAAGGCGCTGGAAGGCAAGAAATACAAGTACGTCGTGCGCACGCAGGCCAACGCCACCACCGAAATGGTCGCGCAGGTGCTGTACCTGATGAAGGTGAAGCCCGACTTCAAGACCATCGCCATCGTCAACCAGGACTACGCCTGGGGCCGCGATTCGCGTGACATCTTCCTGGCCGCGCTCAAGAAGTTCAAGCCCGACGTCAAGGTCGTCGCCGAGATGTTCCCGAAGTTCGGCGCCGCCGACTTCTCCACCGAAATCAGCCGCCTGCAGGCGCTGCGCCCGGATGTGATCGTCTCGACGTCATGGGGCGGCGACCTGGACAACTTTGTGCGCCAGGCCTCGCAGCGCAACCTGTTCAAGAACTCCACCTTCGTGCTGTCGCTGGCCGAAAGCTCGCTGGAACGCCTGGGCAACGCCCTGCCGGAAGGCGTCCTGGTCGGCGCGCGTGGCGACCATTACTTCCTGCATCCGGAAACCAAGGACGATCCCAAGCACCAGGCCTTCGTGAAGAAATTCCACGACAAGACCGGCGCCTATCCGATCTACTCGGTCTATCACATGGTGCAAGGCATCAATGGCCTGAAGGCCGGCTACGAAAAGGCCATCAAGGACAACGGCGGCAACTGGCCCACGCCTGAACAGGTGGCGGCCGCGATGCACGACGTCAGCTTCAAGGGCTATGGCCGCGAAGTGAAGATGCACCGCGCCGATGGCCAGGCGTTGGAAGCGCAGCTGTTCGGCGTGACCAAGAAGAGCGACAAGTACCCGTTCAAGGTGCTGGCCGACATCACCATCGTGCCGGCTGAACTGGTCACGCCCGGGGTGACGGATACGTCGATGGCGTGGATCGAAAAGAGCCTGACGCCTGATGTATTGAAGAGCGACCAGATCAAGGTGTTCCCGAACTGATCGGGACGGACAGCGCAAGCAGCAGTGTGTGGTGCAGGGATAGCCCCGGCGTGCGCGCCGGGGCGTTTTTTTGCTACAGCTCCAGCACCACCTTCTTGCCCCCGCACGATCGCGAGCAGCAGGCCATCATCTTGTTGTTCGCCTCGCGCTCCGCGCGCGTCAGCACCACGTCGCGATGGTCGATGTCGCCTTCCAGCACGCGCACCTCGCACGATCCGCACAACCCTTCCTCGCAATCGCTCTGCACATCGATATTGGCGCCGCGCAATGCGGTCAGCAGCGTCTGGTCCGCGGGCACGTTGAGGACAATCCCCGAATCCTTCAGCACCACCTCAAAGGCCTGTTCCTTCGACGGATCGAGCGTGCCCAGCGTGGAATGGAAGTGCTCCACCCGCAGCGTGTCTTCCGGCCACGCCGCGCAGCAGCCGGCCAGGGCATCCAGCAGACCCTGCGGACCGCATGCATAGACCTGCGTGCCGGCGCGCGGCTCGGCGAGCAGGGCGGCATAGTCCGCGCGAGTGCCCTCGTCCTTGACGTGCAGGTGCAGGCGATCCCCGTGCAGCGACGCCAGTTCGTCCGCCAGCGCCATGCAGGCGCGCGAACGACCGCTGTAATGCAGTTCGTAGTCCTGCCCCAGCTCCCGCGCACGCCGCGCCATGGCGCTGATGGGCGTGATGCCGATGCCGCCCGCGATCAGGATGAGTTTTGAAGCCGATTCGTCCAGACGGAAGTGATTGCGTGGTCCACGAATGCGCAGGCGCGCGCCGGGCGTGGCGTTCGCGTGCATCCAGGCGGAACCGCCGCGGCCATCTTCTTCGCGCAGCACGGCAATTTCAAAGACGCCGGTCTCGGCCGGATCGCCGCACAGCGAATACTGACGTGACAGGCCGGTATCGCCGCATTCCACATCGATGTGCGATCCGGGCGACCAGCGGGGCAGGGGCTTGCCGTCCGGCGACACCAGGCGCAGCCGCACGATGCCGTCGGCCGCCGCTTCTGCGCTGTGCACCACGACCGGCCGGGTGATGGCGTGTGAGGACGGCTCGCCAATGCGCACGGGGTGCCTGTTCTCCAGCAACGAAGGATTCGCACGTTCCGGATTCTGCGCCGGATCCCATTCAACCCAGAGATGTTCCGGGCCGCGGAACGAGGTGTTGGGGACATACGTAAACGCCTGTTCCGCCAGCTTCAGATGGGGCAGGCGGCGCGTCAGCTCTTCCAGGAAGATCTGCATCTCCATGCGCGCCAGATTCTTGCCCATGCACTGGTGCGAGCCATACCCGAAGGTGAGCTGGTCGCTGGCGTTCTCGCGGCGGATGTCGAAGAGGTCGGCGTCTTCAAACTGGCCCTCGTCATGGTTGGCCGACGAGGTCACGATCAGCAGCTTGGAGCCGGCCGGAATCGCCACGCCCGCGATCTCCACGTCGCGCGTCGCCAGCCGCCGCCAGGCAGCCACCGAGCCGTTGTGCCGCAGGCATTCCTCGACCGCATTCGGGATCAGGTTCGGGTCCTCGCAGATCTCGCGCCAGGCCTGGGGATGCTGCAGCAGCAGCTTGATCGCGTTGGCCGACGCGTTGGCGGTGGTCTCGTGCGCCGCCACGATGCCGGCCATCATCATCGAATGCAGGTACGAGTCGGTGACCACCTCCGGATGGGTCTGCTGCTTGCGCAGGCCGTATTGCATCCAGCCGGGGCCGGACGGATCCTGCCGCATCTTGTCCAGGATCTTGCCGGCCAACTGCCAGAAATTGCCGACCGCGTGGGCGACGGCAACCTGTTCTTCCGGCTTGGGCCGGCCCCAGGTGTTCACCGTGTGCGCGATGGAATACTGGCGCAGCAGATCCATGTCTTCTTCGGGCACGCCCAGGAAGTGCAGCGCCACCGTCAGCGGCACTTCCCACAGCATCTGGTCCACGAGATCGGCGCGGCCGTCGTCGATGAAGCGGTCCACGTATTCGCGCGTCAGGCGTCGCACCATCGGTTCGTGGTGCTTCAATTCTTCAGGCGTGAACGGGTCCATCAACACGCGGCGGCGCGGCATGTGCGCGGGCTCGTCCTCGTTCACCAGCGTGCGATTCATGGCGTAGCCGTACGACGCCAGCACCGCGTTGGCCTCCGGCCCCGTCGGCGTGATCTTCTCCAGCGCGATGGACGGGCTGAAGGTGATGTTGTCGCGGAAGATCGCCTTGATGTCGTCGTAGCGCGTCACGACCCAGTAACCCAGTTGCGGGCTGTAGAACACCGGCTCTTGCTCGCGCGCCCAACGCACGTATTCCGGCGGGTCTTGCTGATAGCCGTCGCCAAAGGGATCGAACGCGGCGGCGCGCGCGCTGACCGGACAGCCCGTCGGGCTCTGCGCCGCAGCCAACGCGGCGTGATCGATGGGACAGCCCGAGGGGCGCGGGGTGGCGGATGCTTGGTTCATGAGGTCGTTCCGTGTGTTCGTCTTGCGGGCCCGCCGCGGGTTCGGCGTTTGGTGCGCGGCATACGATGTGCGGCGGGCCGGTGATGCGGGTTCAGCGTGATGCCGTGAGCGTGATCCTCAGTCCAGCGTGATGCCCAGATCCTTGATCAGCTTCTGCCAGCGGGCGCGCTCGGCGGTCAGCATCTCGGCGTACTGCGCAGGCGTGTTGCCGATCGGCTCGATGCCGAACTCCACCAGACGCTGGCGCGTGGCCGGGTCATTGATGGTCGCGACCACTTGCTTGTTCAGCGCATCGATCACGGGCTTGGGCGTCGCGGCCGGCACCACCACGCCAACCTGCGCCGCGGCTTCCACGTTCTTCAGGCCGATTTCGGCAAAGGTCGGCACGTCGGGCAGTTGCGGCAGGCGGGTCGGATTGGCGACCGCCAGCGCCTTCACCTTGCCGCCGTTGATGAAGCCGGCGCCAGCGGCCAGATCCACCATCATCGCGGGCACCTGCCCGCCGGCCACGTCCGCCAGGGCGGGTGACGCGCCGCGGTAGGGCACGTGCGTCAGGGTCAGACCCGCTTCAACCTTCAGCAATTCCATCGCCAGGTGGTGCGGGCTGCCCGCGCCGGCCGACGCGTAATCCAGGCCTTCCTTGCGCGCCTTGGCTTCCGCCAGGAATTCCTTGGCCGAGTTGACCTTCATGGCCGGACCCACCACCAGGATCATCGGAAACCGTCCCATCAGCGTGACGGGCGCCAGATCCTTCGCCGGGTCGTACGACAGCTTCTTGTAGAGGGCCGGGTTGAACACCAGCGTGCCGTTGTCGGCGGACAGCATCGTGTAGCCGTCGGCCGGGGCGCGCGCCGTTTCCGACGCCGCAATCGCCGTGTTGCCGCCCGGCTTGTTCTCGATCACCACCGGCTGGTGCAGGCGTCCCGTCAATCCCTGCCCGATGCTGCGCGCCAGGAAATCCGACCCGCCGCCCGCGGCGTACGGCACGATCCAGCGCACCGGCTTGGACGGGTAATCGGCCGCCGCCTGCTGCGCGGACGCGCTGGCACAAGCCAGCAGGGGCAGGGCCATCAGGCCGGCCAGGATGTGGTGTTTAACACTGCGCATGGACAAGTCTCCTCGTTGTGGAATGTCAAAAGTGCATTCCTTATTTGCGTAAAGCATATACGCAATGCGTAATTTTTGAAGAAGGGTTAACCTTAGTGCCGCTCCAGGCTTTCGGTCCCTCGTTTGCCGGCGAGCGTCTGCCCCGGAGCTGGATTTCCCTATGAGCAAAGCCGCCTTGCCGCCTGAATCCGACCTCGACTCCGCCCAGGATCCGGCCGCCCGGCCGCGCGAGCGACGTCAGCGGGTCCAGGCCGCCGAGACCGGCATGTCTGTGCTGAAAGGGCTCGCTCGCCTGGGTGGCCGCGCCAGCCTCACGGCCTTGGCGGCCCACGTCGGCGAAAGCCCCGCCAAGGTCCACCGCTACCTGATGAGCCTCATCGCCGAAGGCCTGGTCGACCAGGAAGTGGCGACGCAGCAATATCACCTGGGCCTGGAAGCGCTTTATGTCGGGGTAGCCGCCATGCGCCAGGCCGACCCCCTACGCATCGGCGAACCCGCGCTCGTGCGCCTGCGCGAAAGCCTGGCCGTCACGTGCTTTATCGCCGTCATGGGCAACAAGGGTCCGACCATCGTGCGATTCGAGGAGCCCGGCCTGCCGGTCACCGTGAACGTGCGCGTGGGGTCGGTGCTGTCGATGCTGTGGTCGGCGACGGGGCGGGCTTTTCTGGGATTGCTGGACGAGGCGCCGGTGCGGGCGCTGGCGGAAGCCGAACTGGCCGGCGCACCGGCCGAGCAGCGCGCGCTGCTGGATCGCGACGATCCCATCGGCGTCTTGCGCCGCGATGTTCGGGCGGCGGGATGCGCCACCGTGAAAGACACCAATCTGCGCGGCATCAGCGCCGTGTCGGCGCCGCTGTATGACCATACCGGCCGGGTCTGCGCGGTATTGACCGCGCTGGGCGCGACGGGCGGGTTCGACGTGTCCGAGGGCGGGGCGGTGGTGGCCGCGGTTAAGCGCGAGGCGCTGGCGGCCAGTGTGGCGTTGGGGTATGTAGCGGGGTGATTCTGCGCAGAAGCCCTGCAGATTCAGACCAATCCTCATCGACACCCAAGTCGCTCCTTGCGACATTGTTCGCTGGTTAGCGGATGGGTGAACACATGTTCGACGAATCAAGTGTTGTTGGTGCGAGGCGCCAGTTGGATGGGCAGGGCGAACCATTCGCTAGGGTCGCGCCTGATACAAAAATTTGTATAATTGCGCTTTGAACGCGCCGCGTGAGGTTGAATTCGTTGGCGGCGCGCTGGACGATCTACGCGCGTTGCCGCTCTCGGCTCGGCGTGAGGCCGGTTACCAAATCGATCGCGTGCAGCGCGGGTTGGAGCCTGACGATTGGAAGCCGATGAGTACGGTCGGACCCGGAGTCAGGGAGATACGGATTCGTGACGTGACGGGCGCATTTCGCGTTCTCTACATCGCGAAATTTGCCGAGGTGGTCTATGTGCTCCATTGCTTCCAGAAAAAATCGGAAAAAACCAGCAAGGTTGACCTGGATCTGGCCGCAAAGCGTTACCGGCACTTGTTGAAGGAGCTGAAACCGTGAGCAAGCAACGATACGAAAGCGTGTGGGACGCAATCGAGAGCACGCCGTCGGAAGCGGAAAACATGAAGTTGCGTTCCGTCCTCATGATGGCTTTGACGAGTCACCTTGCGCAGTCGGGGATGAGTCAGGCTCAGGCTGCCCGCCTATTTGGGGTAACGCAGCCCCGCGTGTCGGACCTGATGCGCGGCAAGATCAATCTGTTCGGGCTGGATGCTTTGGTCAACATGGCGGCGGCCGCCGGGCTGCGTGTGGAAATGCGCCTGCACGAGGCAGCCTAATCACCCCTCGGATGTCGCGGCGGAAGCGTTACCGCCCCACCTCCAACTTCCCCAACGCATCCCTGAAATCCGGATACTCCTTCAAAAACGCCTGATTCCGCTCGAACCTCCCGAGCAACCGATCATCGATCGTCAGGTTCAACACCGTCTCCCGATCCCACACCCTCGGCCGCCGCTTCACCGGAATCGGCACCTTCTCCGTGAACTCCTTGTACGAATCATGCGGTTCGCACTGTTCATAGTCGGTCGAGATCCGCTGCACCGTCCCCGTCTCTAGCCCCGCCTGCCGCGCCTTTTCCTGCAGCCATGCCGCCGGCAGCGTCTGCAAGCTCCCATCCTGATATCCGCCGCCCACATCGGAATGCGCGCCGATGAACCAGCGCTGTTCGACGGGCAGGTGCGCCGGCCGTGGCGGTGAACCCGCGCGACGAGTCCATAGCGTGGGAAAGTACGGCTCGCGGTATTCGTTGGTGGCGATGGCGTGGTAGGCGTTCAGGACGTGGTTGCTCAGTTCCGTGTCGTGGAAGTTGTAGAAGCTGGAGAAGCCGGGAAACGACACGCCGCCAACCGGGATGCCAAGGCTGCCGACGGTGTCCCAGACGCCGACAAAGTGCAGGTCGGTGTCGCGGGAGAAGCGGTCGCGGAAGGCGGCGGCTTCCAGGGACGATGGGGTGCAGTCGTCGCGGTACAGCGCGTAGGCTTCCGAGACATTGTTTTCGGTGGGTTCGTTGAGCAAGCCGCACTTACGCACCATGCCCGCCAGGCTGCGGGCGGAGTAGGCGCCGCGGCTGAAGCCGAAGAGGAAGATGCGGTCGCCGGGCTCGTGGCGCTGGCAGAGCCAGCGGTAGCCTTCGCGGATGTTGGCCGACAGGCCTGCGCCGAACGCGCCGCCCATGAATTTGTCGATGGCGGACCACAGGCCCTGGCCTTGTGTCCCCACGCCCTCGATGTAGAGCGTTTCCTGCGTGCTGGTCTCGGGCGCGGCTTTGTAGAGCTCGTAGACGTTGGTGCGGTCGTTGGGTTCGTTCCACGTACCGTCGAAGAATACGGCGAGGTTCTTCACCATGATCGTCTCCCCACACACAGATAAAGGCTTGCGATACCTATGCTGCCGGCTGGGACAACGCCTGCGTGAGGCAAGCTAGCACGCGGCGTGTCGAAGGCAGGGCGCGGGGTTTCCCTGCTGCATGTTCGTACACCACCTTTCTGCCTAGCCCCGCGGGCGCGACATTGCGTGCTGGCGGCATTCTGCGCGGCGTACCGTTTTCAAGAGTACGCCTTTACTACGGCATCAGGAGCCATCCGAAGCGGTTGCGGATGGTATCCAGGACAAGAAAAAAAGCGGCCCGGAGGCCGCCGTAGCAAACAGGGACAATCCCCGCTTCAGACGATCTGGAATTGCACATCGATGTTGTCGCGAATCGCGCGCGAATAAGGGCACAACTGGTGCGCCGATTCGACCAGCAACTGCTTCTGCTCGCCGGTCAATCCCGGCAGCGAAACGGCCAGCGTGACGCCGAGCGCGAAGTTGGCGCCGTTATCGACCTTGCCCAGCGACACGCTGGCGTCGATGGCGATCTCGCGCGGCACGGTGATGTTGTGAGTGGCGCCGGCGCGCTTGATCGCGCCCATGAAGCAGGCCGAGTAGCCCACGCCAAAAAGCTGTTCGGGATTGGTGCCGGGCTTGCCGGATCCGGGCGTGCTCAGCGTGACGTCCAGCGCGCCGTCGCTGCTGCGTCCCGCGCCTTCGCGGCCGGCGGTGGTGTGGGTGTGGGCGGTGTAGAGAACCTGCTCGAGTTGCTTGGCCATGATGACTCCAGGATGGTCGGCGCGGCGGGGCCGTGCCGGTGGTTGAGAGCCTGCATTGCATCAAGCGGCTGTATCGGTCATGTGTCGGCGCCGGGGCGGGATGGCATCACCGCGTATCCAGAACCGGTCCGGATACGCTGCGATACAAACCGCCGTCATTGGCGGGCGCGGCGGCATTGGAGTATGTTGCGCGCTGGCGGCACGGGCCGCATTACGCAACGATCAAGCAACGATCACGGAAAAAGCACACATCATGGGACGTCTCGCCATCCTGGGCGCGCTGCACGAAGAAATCGCCGACCTGCTGGCGGCCATGGATCCCGGCGCCGAAACGCGCCGCATCGCCATGCGCGATTTTCAGGTGGGCACGCTGTGGGGCACGCCCTGCGTGATCGCGCTCAGCCGTATCGGCAAGGTGGCCGCGGCGGCGACGGCGTCCATCGTCATCCAGGAGTTCGGCGTGTCGCGCGTGCTGTTCACGGGCCTGGCGGGCGGGCTGCATCCGCAGGTGCGCGTCGGCGACATCGTCGTGGCGGATGCCTTGATGCAGCACGACATGGACGCGCGGCCCTTGTTCGGCCGCCATGAAATCCCGCTGCTGGGGCGCGAGCGCTTCGATGCCGATGCCGCGCTGAGTGCGTTGCTGCTGGATAGCGCACATGACTTCGCGGCCAAGGGCGGTTTACCGGGCGTGGCCGCCCAGCCGCGCGTTCACCACGGCCTGATCGCGACCGGCGACATTTTCGTCAACGACAACGATCTGGCGCACGAGCTGCGCCAGCGCCTGCCCGACGCGCTTTGCCTGGAAATGGAAGGTGCAGCGATGGCGCAGGTGTGTCACGAGTTCGGCGTGCCGTTTGCCGTGATGCGCGTGATCTCCGACAGCGCCGATCACGCGGCCAAGACGGACTTCACGGACTTCCTGGTGAACCTGGCACGGCTGTACACCGCCGGCATCCTGAAGCCGCTGCTGCAGTCGGGCGCGCTGCGCGACGCCTGACGATCAACACTACGCAGCCAGCGGCGCGATCCTGACTTCCGCCGACAGGCCGCCGCCTTCGCGGTTGGAAAGGATCAGCCTGCCGCCCAGCGCCTGTGCAAGCTGATGCGCAATGGCCAGTCCAAGGCCCGTCCCGCCCGTGTCCCGATTACGAGAGCTTTCCAGCCGGTAAAACGGTTGCAGCACCGCGTCCAGTTCGTCTGCCGGGATGCCCGGGCCGCGATCCAGCACATGGATGGATAGCGTCGCGTCGTCCCGTGCCGCCACACGCACTTCGGCGGCGCCCGCAAACTTCAGCGCGTTGTCGATGAGATTGCCCAGGATGCGCCGCAAGGCATGGGGGCGCGTCAACAGCGGCGGGACGGCGTCGCCCGACAGGGACACGTCCTTGCCCGTGTCCTGATAGTCGCAAACCAGACTGTCCAGAAAGGCATTCAGGTCGATCCGCGCAGGCTGCTCGGTCTTGCCGTGCGCGCTGCGCGCATAGTCGATGCCTTCGCGCACCAGCCGCTCGACTTCGTTCAGATCCTGCGCCAGCTTGTCCCGGTCAGCGGACGCATCCATGAACTCCGTGCGCAGTTTCATGCGGGTGATGGGCGTCTGCAGGTCGTGCGAGATGGCGCCCAGCATCTGCATGCGCTCGGCCAGATGCGCGGCGATGCGGTCCTGCATGGCATTGAAGGCGACGGCGGCGTGCGCGACTTCGGCCGGGCCCGCCTCGTCGAGCAGCGGGCTTTTGTGGTCGGGGTCCAGTTCCTCGGCGGCGCGGGCCAGGCGGGTCAGCGGACGCACGGCCAGTCGCACGGCCAGCCAGGCACAGCCGGCCAGCAGCAGCAACTGCACGCCCAGCACGCCAAACAGCCACGGCGCCGGCCGCATCCGCAGCAGTTCGATGTCCAGAATCGCGGGCTGGCCATCGGACAGCACGACACGCGCCTGGATGTGGCGCGGATCGTCGGCCATGGCTCGGACCGTGACGGGACGCTCCGGCCCCAGCGCGGCCTCGATCGACTGCGCGGCGGTGCGCGCGGCGTCCAGAGACAGCGGCTGATCGGCCTTGCCGTCGCCCAGCAGATACTGGCGGTTGTTGCTGGACAGGCGCGGCAGCCAGGCGGCGCGCTCGGCGGCGGGCAGGCGGTCCAGGATGTCCATGGCGATGGCGACGTCGCGTTCCAGGTCGCCCAGCATCATGTTGCGGGTGGCGCTGTAGCGTTCGTAGAACAGCGAGGCGAACGACAGGCCGTACGCCAGGATCAGCCCCGCCACGAAGATCAGGAACAGCCGCGCGACCAGCGTGCGGGGCCAGGCGTGGCGGCGCGGCGCGGCGGCACTCACGGTTCGCCTTCCGAGACTTCCACCGCCGCGGAAAACACGTAGCCTTCGCTGCGCACGGTCTTGATGTACAGGGGTTCGCGCGCATCTTCGCGCAGGCGCTGGCGCAGGCGGCTGACCAGGAGGTCGATCGAACGACCGAAGAAGTCGGCGTCGCGACCCTGCGTCAGGTTCAGCAGCTGGTCGCGGTTCAGCACGCGCTGCGGATGGTCCAGAAAGACGCGCAGCAGCCGGTACTCCGCGCCGCTGAGCGCCACGATGGTGCCTTCGGCGTCCAGCAGGTGCCGCGCCGTGGTGTCCAGCCGCCAGTTTCCAAAGCTGATCTCGCGGCCCGGCTCGGTCACCTGAAAGTTGGGCGGCAGCATGCGCGTGCGGCGCAGGATGGCCTTGATGCGCGCCAGCAGCTCGCGCGCCACGAACGGCTTGACCAGGTAATCGTCCGCGCCCATCTCCAGGCCCAGTACGCGGTCCATGTCGTCGCTGCGCGCCGTCAGCATCAGGATCGGGATGCGGCGGTGCTTGCCGCTGCGCAGTTCGCGGCACAGCACCAGGCCATCGTCGCCGGGCATCATGATGTCCAGCACGATCAGATCGACCGTCAGGTTCTCAAGCAGTTGCCGCATCTGCCGTCCGTCGGCGGCCAGCGTGACGGTCAGGCCGTTCTTGCGCAGAAAGCCGCCGGCCAGTTCGCGGATCTCGCGATCGTCGTCCACGATCATGACGTGGTCTATGTGGTCCATCTGCGGGTGCCTTCCTGGTGGGTGATGGCGCGCCCGGCGCGCCGGCGGGGTTCCGGAATTCTATAGGCCTAGCGCTCGCCCGGGGGCAGGGGATCGCGGCGCGGGCGGGTGTTGGAGATGAGCTGGCATTGGAAGGGCTTGGCGGCCTCGGCGGTGAAGCCGCCAAAGAGCAGCAGCAGGACGGCAAGAAAGCGTTTCATGAGGGACTCCGTTGCGGGGTGTGATCGGTTTATAGCGCCGGGGCGCCCGCGGAGTGTGTCGTACTGTATACGCCCTGGCGGCGGATACACGCGCTTGAAAAAATCCGCCGATCCGGCACATGCCGGATACGTGCCACGGGTGCAATGGGGTCACTTTCCAAAGGACGACCCCCATGGACCTCATCAACACCCCCATCGCGTTGCTTGCCGGCATGCTGACCATTGCGTCTCCCTGCGTGCTGCCCCTGTTGCCCGTGCTGCTGGGCACCTCGCTGGAACGGTCCGGCCGCCTGCGCCCCTTGTTTGTCGTGTCCGGCTTCGTGCTGGCGTTCGCCGGCCTGGGCATTGCCCTCAGTCTCATTTCCAATCTGAATGAACACGTGCATGAAGCCGTGCGCTCGACCTCGATCGTTCTGCTGGCGCTGTTTGGCCTGGTGCGGATCTGGCCCGACCCTTACGACCGGCTGATCGCCCGCGTCGGCGGCCCGTTGCAGCGCCTGGCGTCGGCGGGCGGCACGGGCAGCGGCAATGCGGGCGGCTTTGTGCTGGGTCTGTCGCTGGGCGCCGTGTGGACGCCGTGCGCGGGGCCGGTGCTGGCCTCGATCCTGGTGCTGGCGGCCAAGGCGCAGGACCTCGTGCAGTCCAGCACGCTGCTGCTGGTGTTCGCCATCGGCGCCGGCGTCCCGATGCTGGTGATCGCCTACGGCGGGCAGGCCATCGCCACCCGGGTGCGCGGCCTGTCGCGCTACACGCAGCGCTTGCAGCAGGGCTTTGGGGTGCTGCTCGTCCTGACCGCCATCGCCATTTACTTCCAGTACGACGTCCTGGCCTATGCCTGGATCACCAACCTCTTCGCCTGACCCTCAAGGAGATAACCATGTTTGCCACGTTCAAGAAGATTGCCCTGGGCGCGCTGATCGGCGCCTGCCTGATGCAGGGCGCCGCGCAGGCCGCCCCGGCCGCCGCACTCCCGGCCCCGGAATTCACCGGCATCGAAAAATGGCTCAACAGCGAGCCGCTGACGATGGAATCGCTGCGCGGCAAGGTCGTGCTGGTGGATTTCTGGACCTACACCTGCATCAACTGCATCCGCACGCTGCCCTACGTCACGAGCTGGTATCAGAAGTACAAGGATCAGGGCCTGGTCGTCGTGGGTGTGCACACGCCGGAGTTTCCGTTTGAACGGTCGACCCCGAATGTGGAAAAGGCGCTGCAACGCTTCGGCATCACGTATCCGGTCGCGCAGGACAACCGCTACGCCACCTGGACGGCCTACCGCAACCAGTATTGGCCCGCGGCGTACCTGATCGACAAGCAGGGCAAGGTGGTCTATAGCCACTTCGGCGAAGGCCGGTACAAGGAGACCGAGGCGGAGATCCAGCGGCTGCTGGCCCAACCCGGCTGAGCCCGGACCAAGGCCCGGAAGAAACCCGGGCCAATCCCCCCCCTCCAAACCCCGCGCAAACCAGATATGCGATCCCGCGCATAGCCCCGACCCCGCCCCGCGCCTACCATGCTGCAAACACAAGAACGAAGTTTGGAGACAGCATGAAGATCGTTAGCGCGCTGACCGCGGCCGGGCTTTTGCTCGGCGCGGGTCTGTTTTCCGCGGCTGGGGCCGCGGGTTCCTATCCCGACCGGCCCCTGCGGCTGGTCGTTCCCTTTCCGGCCGGCGGGGCCACCGACCTGATGGCTCGGGCGCTGGCGCAAGGGCTGGGCGAGAAGCTGGGCCAGTCCGTGGTGGTGGAAAACCGGGGCGGGGCGGGGGGCTCGATCGGGGCCGAGGCGGTGGCGACCGCCGCGCCGGACGGCTACACCCTGCTGTATTCGACGATGGGCGTGCTGACGATCAATCCGTCGCTGTACGCCAAGCTGCGCTATGACCCGCAAAAGAGCTTTGCGCCGGTCTCGCTGACCAACCTGACCGCCAACCTGCTGGTGGTGAACCCGGCGCTGAAGGTGAACTCCGTGACGGAGCTTGCCGAGCTTGCCCGCCGCCAGCCCGGCGAGCTGACCTTCAGTTCTTCGGGCAACGGCACGACCAGCCATCTGGCCGGCGAGATGTTCAAGTCCACCGCAGGCGTGGACATCCGCCACATTCCGTACAAGGGCACGTCCGGCGCGATCAACGACTTCATGGCCGGCCGCATCTCGATGATGATCGACACCTCGTCCAATTTCGTGGAGCAGGTCAAGGACGGCAAGGTCAAGGCCTTGGGCGTGACGAGCCGCAAGCGCCTGGCGGCGTTGCCCGACGTGCCGTCGATCTCGGAGACGCCGGGTTTCGAGGACTACGAAGTCAGCCTGTGGTCAGGCGTGCTGGCGCCCGCGGGCACGCCGCGCGCCATCATCGATCGGCTCAACGCGGACATCAAAACCGTGATGACGGCGCCGCAGATGGTCGAGCGCATGGCGGGCTACGGCATTCAGACCACGTACAGCACCCCCGAGGAATTCTCCGAACGCATCCGCGCCGACACGCAGAAGTGGGCGCGCATCATCGACGCGTCCGGCGCGCGCGCGGACTGAGCGCCGGCCCGCCTGGCCATCGCATCTCCAACCAACGGAACGACCATGCCTTCGATGATCCGAGCTTTGCTGGCGGCGGCTGCCGCACTGTCCTTCGCGTCCGCCCCGGCCGCCGCCGCGTACCCAGACCATCCCATCACGTTGATCAATCCGTACGCCGCCGGCGGTCCGGCCGACGTGGTGGCGCGCAGCCTGGCGCGCGCGCTGGAAAAGCGCCTGGGCCAGCCGGTCGTGGTCGAGAACAAGCCGGGCGGCGGCGCATCCATCGGAACGGGCTTCGTGGCGCGCGCCAAGCCGGACGGCTACACGCTGCTGCTCGGCACGTCGGCCGGTCACGTCGTGACGCCGCTGATGCAGAAGACGATATACGACGGCATCCAGGGCTTCGAGTTCTGCTCGGTGGTGGCGGTGCAGCCCATCATGCTGGTCGTCAACCCGTCGCGCGGCATCAGGACGGTGCCTGACCTGATCGCCCGCGCCAAGGCGGAACCCGGCAAGCTCAGCTACGGGTCGGCGGGCGTCGGAGGGGCCACGCACCTGGGCGCGGAACTGTTCCAGCAGGCCGCGCACGTGCAGCTCAATCACATTCCCTATGCCGGCGCGTCGCCTGCGATCAACGACGCGGTGGGCGGGCAGATCGACCTGGCCATGTTGAACCTGTCCGCCAGCCTGCCGTTCATCCGCCAGGGCCGGCTGGTGCCGTTGGCGTATGCGGCCGACAAGCGCTCGCCGCTGTTGCCCGACGTGCCCACGCTGGACGAGGCCGGCGTGAAAGGGGCGCAGGCCGCCACCTGGTACAGCCTGGCCGCGCCTGCCGGCACGCCGCCGGACATCGTGCAGAAGCTGAGCGACACCGTCCGAAGCGTGAACGACGATCCCGACTACCGCCGCATCATGCAGGACCAGGCGATAGAGTTGATGGCGCTGTCTCCCCAAGATGCCGGCGCCTACGTCCGGAAGGACCGCGCCGACATGCACCGGCTGCTGGGCACACTGGGGCTGCTGGCCAAATGACCCCCCACTTTCCTGCGCCGCGAAAGGCGCCCGCACCATGAACTTCGACTTCAGCAAGCTGGCCTCGGCCGACGCCTTCAAGCTGCTCTCCAGCGTGGTCGTCCCCCGGCCCATCGCGTGGGTGGTCAGCCAGTCGGAAGCGGGCGTGCGCAATGCCGCGCCGTTCTCGTTCTTCAACGTGGTCAGCAGCGACCCGCCCATCGTCGCGCTGGGCATCGGACCGCGCGGCGGGCAATTGAAGGACACCTCGCGCAACATCCTGCAGACGCGGCAGTTCGTGATCAACCTGGTGTCCGCGGAGCTGGCCGAACAGATGAATCACACCAGCCTGGACTACGACGCCGGCATTGACGAACTGGCGCGCGCCGGGCTGGCGACCGAACCGTCCCTGATCGTGGCGCCGCCGCGCATCGCGCAGAGTCCGGCCGCGCTGGAATGCGAGGTCTGGCAGGTGCTGGACGCGGCGCCGCAGCGCGTGATCGTGCTGGCGCGGGTGGTGGCGCTGTACCTGCGGGATGACGCCTTGCTCGATGCCGGCAAGTTCTATGTGGACACGCCCGCGCTGCGCCTGCTGGGCAGCATGCACGGCGCGGGCTGGTACGCGCATACCAGCGATCTTTTTCAGATGCGCACGCCCGACGCGGCCAACGATCCCGCCGTGCGGCCCGCGCAGGGGCATTGAATGCCCCGCAGACCTTGAACCCTTTTGGAGCCTGTCGATGAAACTGCATTGGTCGCCACGATCGCCCTTCGTGCGCAAGGTGATGATCGTCATTCACGAGGCCGGCATCGAGGACCGCGTGGCGCTGGTGCGCACGCCGGTCGCGATGGACAAGCCCAACCTGGATCTGGTGCCGGACAACCCGCTCATCAAGCTGCCGACGCTGGTGCTGGAAGACGGCACGGCGTTGTACGACTCGCGCGTCATCTGCGCCTACCTGGACACGCTGACGGGCTGCGGCCTGTTGCCGGACGATGCTCAGGCTCGCCTGACCGCCGAACGCCGCCAGGCCCTGGGAGACGGTTTCCTGGACGCGCTGCTGCTGTTCCGCCAGGAACGCAACAAGCCCGCCGAGCGCCAGACGCCCGCCTGGCTGGATGCCTTCGCGCTGAAGACCAAAGCCGTGCTGGCCGCGCTGGAAGCGGAAGCGCCGGCGTTGCAGGCCAGCCGCTTCGACCTGGGCCTGATCGCCATCGGTTGCGCGCTGTCCTACATGGACTATCGTTTCCCGGACATCGCCTGGCGCGACGATCATCCGGCGTTGGCGGCCTGGCATGCGCGATTTGCCGCGCGGCCGTCCGTGATGCGCACGCAGCCCGACGAAACCCCCTAGAGAGAGGACGATGATGAGCCGTATCCCGCTGCCTACGCCCGACAGCATGACCGACGACCAGAAGCGCGTGTACGAGAAGATCGTCTCCGGTCCGCGTGGCCGACTTGTCGGCCCCTTGCGCGCCGCGCTGCACAGCCCTGAGCTTGCCGAACGCTGGCAGGCGCTGGGCGCGCTGCTGCGCTTTGGCACCAGCCTGCCCGCGCGTGTCAGCGAGCTTGCCATCGTGGTGACGGCGCGCCGCTGGAACAGCCAGATCGAATGGCACATCCATGCGCAGGCGGCTCGCGCCGCCGGCATTGCGGATGCCGTTCTGGATGCCATCCAGGCCCGCGCGACGCCCGTGTTCGATAACCGAGACGACGAGATCGTCTACGAATTCGCCCGCCAGATCCAGGAAACGGGACAGGTTGATCCGAAGCTGTATGCGCAGGCTGTGGAACGCTGGGCCGCCGTTGGCGTGGTGGAACTGACCGCTGTGATCGGCTACTACACGATGGTGTCCATGACGCTGAACGCGCACGAGATCCCGATGCCCGACGACGCGCCGCCGCCGCTCGATACGCCGGCGCAGGATGGCGCGCCGGCGCTCAGCCGCCTGGCGCCGCTGGCCGGGAGCGCATCATGAGCGCCGCCGGCAATCCCAACCCCGGCGCGCAGGCGCGCGCCTACGTGCCGGACAGCGTGGAGACGCCGCGCATGCCCGTGACACCCCGCCATACGCTGCCGGCGGGGGCGTGCGATACGCATTGCCACGTCTTCGGGCCCTACGAACGCTTTCCCTTGCAGCATCCGTCGTCCTACGCCGCGCCGGACGCGCCGGCCGAACGCTATCTGCGCATGCTGGACACGCTGGGCGCCGCGCGGGGCGTGCTGGTGCAACCGGCGCCCTACGGGACGAATCCGGACGCGTTGCTGGCCGCCGTGGCGCAGGGCGGAGAGCGCCTGCGCGGAATTGCCGTGGCGGATCCCACGGCCACCGATGCGCAATTGCAGGCCCTTTACGACGGCGGCGTGCGCGGCCTGCGCTTTGTCGAGGCGCGCGATCCGGCGGGCAACCTGTTTGCCGGCAGCGTGGGATTCGATCAGGTGGCGGCGCTTGCGCCGCGCATGAAGCGGTTCGGCCTGCATGCGCAGCTTTGGGCGCCGTGCGATACCTACCTGCGCCATCTGCCTGCACTGGCCAAGCTGGATCTGCCGCTGGTCATCGACCACCTGGGCAGCCTCGTGCCCGCGCGCGGCGCCGAGGACCCGGTGTTCCAGATGCTGCACGGCCTGCTGGCCGATGGACGGATCTGGATGAAGCTGACCGTATGCCGGGTGGGCGCCGCGCCTGACTACGAAAACGCGCGCGGCATCCACGACGCCTTCACCCGCGCCAATCCGGACCAGGTGCTGTGGGGGTCGGATTGGCCTTTTGTGCGCATGGGCGCGGCGGCGCCGTCAGCCGATGCGCTGGTGGATCTGGCGCACGATTGGCTGGGCAACGACGCGTTGCGCAGGAAGGTGTGGGTGGATAACCCCGCGCGCCTGTACGGATTCAGGTAAGCGCCGGCACGCCGGTCCGGGTTTACGGGCTGGCGTGCCAGACGCCTTCGCCGCCGATCTCGCGCACCAGCGTTTGGATCTGGGAGGCCACCTCCATGACCGTGCGGCCCGGCCCCTTCGAGCGCGAGAACGCCATGGAGACGATGCGGCTCATCGTCGGATCGCGCAGCGCGGCAATGCTGAGGCGGCCTTCCTGCACCTCCTGCCATACCGCGTGCAGCGGCAGCACGGTGTACATCTTTTCGTGTTCGACGATGGACTTCATCAACGGCAGGGAGTCGGCCTCGATCAGCGGAGAGATGGCGATCTTGCGCGCCCGCGCCAGACCGTCCAGCGCGTTGCGCAAGCCGTTGGGCGCGCCCGGCAGGATGAAGGGCAGGCCATCGAGCTTGTCGAAGGTGATCTCGCCCGCCTGTGTGCGCGCGTCGCCCGCGGCGCCGACCAGGTACGAGTCCACGGAGGCCAGCGCCTGTTCGCCGGGCGGGCATTTGTCGCCGTAGCGATAAAGAATGGCGATGTCCACGCGGCTGTCGGTCAGCCATTCCTCGATCTGGCCGCTGGAGCCTTCCAGGATCTTGAGATGCACCTTCGGGAATTGCTCGCGCAGCCGGGAAAACAGCCTGCGGATGAGCGGGTGCGCGGTTGAAGGCAACAGTCCCAGCGTGACCTCGCCGGCAGGCTCGCGCGCCTCGCCGTTCAGTTCCATTTCCAGGCGTTCGGCGTCGCCCAGCAGCGTCTGCACCAGCGGGAACAGGCGCTCGCCCACTTCGGACAGGTTCACGCCGCGCCCGGTGCGGTTGAAGAGCCGCGCATTGCACTCGCGCTCGAGCGCATTGATGCGGCGGCTCAGCACCGACTGGTCCTGGTCCAGGTACAGCGCCGCGCGCGTGATGCTGCCCAGTTCCGCGATGGCCAGGAAGGCCCGCCATTTATGAAGGTCGGCGGTCAGGTCCAGGCTCAGGCCCGTGGCTTTTGCTGATGGCATGGTCGATGGCGCAGGTCGGCAGTCGTGGGAATCGGCATAAGCGTACGGCAAAAGCGCACGGGCATGGCGTTATTGCAGGCCAAGCTTGCCGCGCTTGATGACCTCGCCCCACTTCTTCGATTCCGTCTCCATCAGCGTTCGGTATGCGTCGGGCGTGGTCGCGACGGGGATGGCGCCCTGGTCGATCATCTTCTGCCGCAGGACCGGGTCGGCCAGGGATTTTGCGATCGCGTCGGACATCTTGTCGACGATGTCCTTGGGCGTGCCGGTGGGCGCGATGACGCCGTAGTTGGATTCCACGATGATGCCGGGAAAGCCGGCCTCCTTGGTGGTGGGTACGTCGGGCAGGCCCTCGAAGCGTTCCGGGCTGGCCACGGCCAGCGCGCGCAGCTTGCCCGCCTTGATGAAGCCCAGCGCGGCGGACGCGTCGCCGGGGAACATCTGCACCTCGTTGGACAGCAGCGCGGTGACTGCGGGCGCGGCGCCCTTGTAGGGCACATGCATGATGTCGATGGCGGTCTGCTGCTTGAGCAGTTCGCCGCCCAGGTGCGGCGTCGTCACGTTGCCGGCCGAGCCGTAGTTGTATTTGCCGGGCTGCTTCTTGGCGCTGTCGACAAAAGCGGCCAGGGTGGTGTCCGGCAACGACGGATTGACCATGATGACCTGCGGAATGCGCGCGACCAGCGACACGTATTGGATTTTGGACACGTCGTACGGCACCTTCATGACGTGAGGCAAACCGGTGATCGCGCCCGGCACGCCGAAGCCGAAGGTATTGCCGTCGGGCGTGGCGCGCACGGTGGCGTCGACACCGATGGTGCCGCTGGCGCCGGCCTTGTTCTCGATGACGATGGTTTGCCCGAGGCGCTCGCCCAGAGACGGCGCAAGCAGGCGCGCCAGGTTGTCCACCGAGCCGCCGGGCGGGTAGGGCACGATCAGCCGGATCGGCTGGCTTGGCCAGGGCTGGGCTGCGAGCGCGGCGGGCGCGGCGGCGACGCCGCCCAGGATCATTGCCGCCACCGTCAGTGCGGTTGCTTTCTTCATGTGTCTCTCTCCGGATGCGCCGGCTCGGGCCGGCGCGTTGTCGTTGTCAGGCGCCTTGCAGGCCCAGGACCTGCTTGGCGTAGATGTTGCGCTGGATCTCGTTGGTGCCGCTGAAGATGGTGGCCGCCAGGGCGTTGGTATAGGGCGCCAGCGCCTGCGCGCCGCTGCCGCCATAGCTCAGGCGCATTGCCGCGCCGCCATATTCTTCGGCGATCTGGATCAGCAGGGCGCCCAGCCGCTCGTGGGTTTCGGTGGCCCAGATCTTCAGGAGCGACAGTTCCGGCGGCAGCGGAAGTCCGGCTTTGGCCATGTCCGCAAACACGCGGTACATCGCGGTCAGGTCGGCGCTGTCCAGCCGCAACTCGGCCAGCCGGTCGGCGAACGCCGGATCGGCCAGCAGGCCGCGCTGGCGCGCCAGACTGAAGATCTGTTGCAGGGCGTGGCTTGCGTGCTTGGGGCTGCCGCTGAACAGACGCTCGAAGCCGAGCAAGGCCTTGGCGATTCCCCAGCCCGCGTTGAGTTCGCCGACCACGTTGCCGCGCGGCACGCGGACCTGGTCGAAGAAGACCTCGCAGAACTCCTCGTGACCCGACAGCGTGCGGATCGGCCGGCGGCTGACGCCCGGACTGCTCAGATCGACCAGCAGGAAACTGATGCCTGCCTGCTTCTTGACGGTCTTGTCGGTGCGCACCAGCATGAACATGTGCGTCGCGTCCTGCGCCAGCGTGGACCAGGTCTTCTGGCCGGTGACGACCAGTTCGTCGCCGTCGATCACCGCCTCGCAGCGCAGCGAGGCCAGATCCGATCCCGCGTCGGGTTCCGAGTAGCCCTGCGCCCACACCGCCTCGCCGGACAGGATGCCCGGCAGAAACCGCGCGCGCTGCGCGTCCGTGCCGTGGCGGATGAGGATGGGACCCAGCATGACCAGGCCCTGGTCCGGCGCGCGCGCCACGCCGTAGCGTTCGGCTTCTTCGATGAACGCGATCTGCCGGGCGGGAGACAGCGCCATGCCGCCATGCTCGCGCGGCCACGACGGTGCGATCCAGCCCTGGCGCGACAAGGTGAAGTACCACGCCTTGATCTCATCCCAATGCAGCCGCCACGGCACGTGCCGCAGGTGATCTGGGTAATGCGCGCGGAAGAAGCGGCGCAGCAGCTTGCGGAACGCCGTTTCCGGCATGGCGTTCCAGTCTGCCTCGCGCGGGAACTCCATGGCGTCCAGGCCTGGCGTTGAGCCCTCCGGTGCGTCCTCTGCCGTATCGTCCGCCTCCGGCGCCGGGTCGGCTGCCAGCACGCCATAACGCTGACGATGCGCCGTGGCGTTGCCCAGCCAGGCGGCCAGGTGCAGGGCGCTGCGGAAGTACAGGCTGACGTCGCATTCGTCGGTGTAGCCGATGGCGCCGTGCAGCTGAATGGCCAGCCGCGCCGCATCGATGCCGGCGCGCGCTGCACGGGCCTTGACCCGGCTGGCCGCCGCCTTGCGGGCCTTGGCGTCGTCCGGCGCCGCGGCAATGGTGTTCAGTGCGTCCAGCAGACTGTTGGACGCCAGCTCGACCTGCAGGGTCGCGTCGACCAGTCGGTGCTGCAGCGCCTGGAATGACGAGAGCGTCTGGCCGAACTGCTTGCGCGTATTCAAGTAGGCGACCGAATCGGCCAGCACCTGCCGCGCGACGCCCACCAGTTCCGCGGACTGCATCAGGCGGCCGTAGTCCAGCGCCTCGTCAACGGCGTCCAGCACGCCCTCGCGCGCCAGCAACGCTTCGCCGCCAACCACCGCGGACTCGATCGTCAAATGGCAGGCCGGCGAGCCGTCCGCGCGTTCGTGCGTCTGCACCGTGACGCCGGGCGTGCCGGCCGGCAGATAGAACAGCGCAGACCCCGTTTCGCCATCGGCCGTGACGAGCCAGCCGTCCACGTCCGCGCCGGGGACGACGTGGCGCTTTTCGCCGTTCAGCACATAGGCGCCTTCGCGCGCGGTGACCGTGACGCCAAACGCCCCGGCGGATTCGCCGGCTTCGAGCTGTCCTTCGGTTTCCTGCCAGGCGAGGCCAACCCGTTTTTCACCGGCGCACAAGGCTTGCAGCAACGCGTCTCGGACGGTGCCATCGCCCGCCGGATTGATGCGCGCCAGCAGCGCCGTGCTCAGCACACCCGCCCCGACAAGCGGTTCGGGCAACTGGGCGCGGCCCGCTTCTTCCAGCACGGCGGCCATCGCGTGCCAGCCCAGACCCAAACCGCCCAGCGCTTCGGGCACGCTCATGCCCAGCCAGCCGACGGCGGCAATCTCCTGCCAGTACGCGCGCTCGCCGCCCGGGGTGCGGCGCTTGCGCTGCCGCTGGTCGCGGCGTTGCAGGAAGTCGCGCGCGCTGTCGCGGATTTCCTCGATCAGTTCGTGGTCGGCGGCGCTCATACGATGCCCTCGGCATGCAGGCGCTTGATCGCTTCGGCGGACAGGCCAAGTTCGGCGCGCAGGATGTCGGCCGTGTGCTCGCCCAGCATGGGCGGGGGCAGACCGGCGGCGATCGGCGTGGCGGAAAAGTGAATCGGGTTGCGGACGATCGGCATGCTGCCCAGCGCGGGATGGTCCACGCTGCCCAGCACCTGCCGATGGCGCACCTGCGGGTCCTCGAACACCTGATCCATCGTGTAGATCGGGCCGCAGGGGACGTTGGCGGCCGCCAGGGCCTGGTTCCAGTCCGCGACGGTTCGCGCCCGCATCGCGGGCTCGATCAGCCGCGACAGATCGGCCTGCGCCGCCGCGCGCTTGGGATTCGTGTCAAAGCGTGGGTCGTCGGCGAGCGCGGGCAAACCGATGACCTGGCAGAAGCTGCGGAATTGCGAGTCGTTGCCCACGGCGACCATCAGATGTCCGTCCCGGCATTCGAAGGCACGGAACGGCGCGGTGATCTGCGAGGCCGAGCCCATGCGGGCGGGCAGCTGACCGCTGGCCAGATAGTTCATGCCGATGTGCGAGATGGCCGCGATCTGCGCGTCCAGCAGCGCCAGGTCGATGTGCTGACCTACGCCGGAGATCTGGTCGCGGTGCCGCAGCGCGGCAAGAATGGCCGACACCGCATAGAAGCCCGCGGTCAGGTCGGAAACGGAATAACCCGCCTTGACCGGCCCGGCGCCCGGCTCGCCGTCCGGCACACCCGTCACGCTCATCAGCCCGCTCATGGACTGGAAGATCGGATCGTAGCCCGGCAGGTGGCTGTAGGGGCCGGTCTGGCCGAAGCCGGTGATGGAGCAATACACCAGCCGCGGGTTCAGGGCCGACAGCGAAGCGTAGTCCAGTCCGTAGCGCTTCAGGTCGCCCGCCTTGAAGTTCTCGATGACGATGTCGGCCTTCTGCGCAAGCTGGCGCACCAGCGCCTGGCCTTCGGGCCGCGAGATATCGAGCGTCACGGATTTCTTGCCGCGGTTCATCGCGACGAACGACGAGGTTTCCCGGCTGGGCTTGCCGTCGCGGTCCGGCATGGGATAGCCCTGGTGCCGCACGTCGTCGCCGCGGCCGGGGCGCTCCACCTTGATGACCTCGGCGCCGAAGTCGGCCAGCATCTGCGCGGCCCACGGCCCGGAAAAAACCCGGCTCAGGTCCAGGACCTTCACGCCTTCCAATGCACTGGTCATGTCGGCTCCCTTATTTGCCCTGGAACACCGGCGCGCGCTTTTCCAGGAACGCGCGGCGCGCCTCCTGCGCGTCCTCGGTCTTGGCGATGGCCGCCGTCATGTCCTGTTCGTAGCGGTAGCCGTCGCGCAGGCTCATGTCTTCGATGGCGTTGAGGGTCTGCTTGGCCAGCACGGTCGCCAGCGGACTCTTGGAGGCCAGCTCGCGCGCCAGTTCCATGGCGCGGTCCATCAACGCATCGGCGGGCACGGCGGCTTCGACGATGCCCAGGCGATAAAGCTCGTCGCCGTCGACGCGCAGGCCGGTCAGCATCATCCGGCGCAGGCGGGAGTGGCCGAAGAGCCGCATGCCATGGCGGCCCCCGCCCAGCAGCCCGACATTGATCTCCGGCAGTCCCACGACGGCGGTGGACGCGGCGATCAGGATGTCGCAAGAGGCCACGATGGCCAGCCCCGCACCCAGCGCCGCGCCGTTGATCGCGCCCACCACGGGCTTGGCGCATTCACGGATGGCATGAAAGCACTCCCGCGTGCGGCGTGAATGCTGCGGCAGGTCGCCCGGCCCCTTGATCGTCTCGCCGCGGCTCTTCAGGTCGGCGCCGGCGCAGAAGATCTTGCCCTGGCCCGACAGCACCACCGCCCGCACCTCGGGCGTCTCCGAAATGCGGTCCAGCACCCATGACAGCTCGTTCATCATGTCGGTGCTGAGCGCGTTCACGGGCGGATTGGCCAGCAGGATGGTGGCGACCCCGTCGGCGATCGTGACGTCCAGCGCGCGGTAGGGTCCAGCCAGGTTCTCCGGCATGCTCATGTCTCTCTCCTTTTTTGTTCAGATGATCTTGCGGTCGCGATAGTCCTGGATCTGTTCGGCGGACAGGCCCAGCTCCGCCAGCACGTCGGCGGTGTGCTGGCCCAACTGCGGCGGGGCGGCGTCGGCGCGCAGCGTGGCGCTGCCAAAGCGCAGCGGGTTCATCACCTGCGGCACCGAGCCCGCGGCCGGATGCGGCAGCCGACGCAGCATGGCGCGATGCACGACCTGCGGGTCTTCGAAGACTTCGGGAACGGTATTGATGGAGCCCGCCGGTACGCCGGCCTTTTTCAGCGCCGCCAGCCAGTGGGCGCGCGGCTGGGTGACGAAAATGGCGTCCAGGATCGGGTCCAGGGTGTCCTGATTGCGCACGCGCTGGCTGTTGGTGATGAAACGCGGGTCCTGCGCCAGCGCGGGCTGGCCCAGCATGTCGCACAGCGTGGCGAACTGCCCGTCGTTGCCCACCACGATCACGATGTCGCCATCGGCGCACGCAAAGGTGCGCTGCGGCTGGATGTTGGGATGCGCGGTGCCGGTGCGGCGCGGCACCTTGTTGCCCAACAGGAAGTTCATTGCCTGGTTGGCCAGCAGGCCCACCTGCACGTCCAGCATCGCGACGTCGATGTATTCGCCCTGGCCGGTCTGCGCGCGGCGCAGCAGCGCGGCCACGATGCCCAGCGCGGCATACACGCCGGTGGTCAGGTCCACGATCGGCACGCCGACCTTCTGGGGACCGCCGCCGGGCTTGTCGTCCCGTTCGCCGGTGACGCTCATCAGGCCGCCCATGGCCTGGATCAGGAAGTCGTAAGCGGGTTCGGCGGCGCGTGGCCCGGTCTGCCCGAATCCGGTGACAGAGCAGTACACCAGGCGCGGATTGATCTTGGAGAGCGTGTCGTAATCCAGCCCCATGCGCGCCAGCGTGCCGACCTTGTAGTTCTCCAGCACCACGTCCGCATCGCGGCACAGTTCCTTGACGAGCGCCTGGCCTTCCGGCGTCTGCAGGTCCAGCGTGATGGAGCGCTTGCCGCGGTTGGTGGCAATGAAGTAGGCGCCGTCCTTGGTGTCCTGGCCTTGTTCGTCCTTCAGGAACGGGGGGCCCCAGGAGCGCGTGTCGTCGCCCTGGCCCGGCCGCTCGACCTTGATGACGTCAGCGCCCAGGTCGGCCAGGATTTGGCTGGCCCAGGGACCGGCCAGGATGCGGCTCAGGTCCAGCACTTTGAGATTCGATAACAGCGGCTGCAAAGCCTTCTCCTTGACTGCGGTATGTGCAGGCAGTCTAGGAGTTGGCGGGCGCTGCGGGAGGGGCCCGCGAGCGCAAAGCTGTTATGCGGATTGAGGCCGTCGTCGTGCGTCGGCGTCAGCGTCCCGTGTTGGGATAGTCAGGCCCGGCGTCGTTGAACCCGCCAGAGCTGTACGGATTTGCCGCGCCGGGGTGCGGCGGTCCGCCGGGGCCGGCGCCGCAACCGGCCAGGAGCAGGGTGGCGGCAAGAAGAGAAAGCAGGCGCTTCAGGGAGGATGTCATGGAGGTCTCCTGCGTCTGCCCCTCAGCAGGCGCGTGGCTTGCAGCGTATGCGCGGATTATAGGCCCGCAGTCTTCGCCTTGATCCGGGGTTTTGCGCAACGCGCGCGATACGCGTTCACCGGGTCGGAATCCGCGGGATGAAAGTACGGGTGCGGGTAGCCTGCTTCGCGCAGCGCCGCGTGCAGGCGAACGCCCCACACGCATTCGCGCTGCGCTTCGTCCCACAGCCGCGCCGCCAGGTCTTTTTGTCCGCTGCGCCACAGCGCCAGGCCGTAATCGGCCGCGATTTCTTCGTCGCGCGGCAGGTCGCGGTAGGCAAGACGCATCAGGCGCAGGCCTTCGTCGGTCTGGCCGCGCAGGGCCAGAATCCAGCCCAGCGTGCCCTGGTTGTACGGACGCGGGCCGACGCGCGCCAGCGAGCGGCGGGCCTGTTCCTCCGCTTGCGGCAGGTAGTCTGGAAAGTCCGCCAGGTAATAGGCGGTGTTGTTCGCCAGGTCCACTCCGCCGGCCGCGTGCCTTATCGATTGCCGGGCCTGCAAGACGTTCGAATCCTCCAGCACCAGATCGGGCATGCCGAGCAGGCGCTCCACTTCAAGCCGCTTGCGCCGGTCGGCGTCGTCAACCGGCTTGAACATGTCCGGAAACGGCCGTTGCCGGGTCTGCAGCAGCCAATGGCGCGCCAGATCGGTTTGGCCAGCGGCCAGCAGCAGCCGGGCCAGGTCCAGCTTCTGCTCGGCGCTGCGGGTGCAGCGCATGGCGCCGATCAGCGCGCGGGCGCCGTCCGCGTCGTGCTGCGCGAACTTGCGGTTGACGGCGTCCAGCTCCGCAAAGCACTTGCTGTCGCGCGTGACGTCCGCATCGATATGCAGCGACACCGAACCCGCCGGCACGTCGTGGCTGAAGTAGGCCGTCGCGCCCTGCCGGGTGGTGTAGCCCAGGTCCACCCATTGTTCGCCCCAGCGCTGGGGCATGGTCATGATGTACGGCCAGCCCGGCAAGGGCTCGGTGCTGCCGCCGCGCTGCAACTGGAAGAAGTGCCCCCAAGGCCCGTCGCCGATGCGGCGGATCAGGGTGAAGTCGTCTTCCATATGCGGCAGCGAGGTCCGGATCAGCGCCGTGCGGCCTTCGGCGTCGGTGACGCCATGCAGGATGCCATCGCCGGAAGGGGTATCGAGAATCTCGTCGTTCGAGCCGGTTACGAAGACGCGGTAAGGCGTATGCGGCGCGGGGGCGGGGCCATTGCCATCCATCAGCGTCAACGTCAGGCTGCGCGTGCGGCTTGGGGTGTCTGACACCTGCGCGGCCGCCGTGCCTGCCGGAGCCGCTGCATGCGCGGCCGCCGCGGCCAGTCCCAGCACGGCCGCCAGGCATGACGCCGAGGCCGATGCGAACCAGGCGGGGCGTCCCGAACGATGAGGAAGGGCAGGCGAGGCGGGTTGGCCGGAACGGTGCTGCGGGTGCTTCATGGGGACTGCCAGTGGCGCCGGGCGCGGCGGGCTGCCACGGCGGTAGGGGAGATGGCCTGCCTAAGCAGGGCGCTGCGACGCAAGCGCGAGCCGGATTGTGCATCACAAACCGAATGCGTAGCGGACCGCGGGATCCGATGCGCGTGGCGTCTTTGCGCCGCTGACAGCCCCGCGCCCGCGTCAACGTGTGGCATCCTCGCGCCTTCGCCTTCCTCGCCGTGCCCCATGTCCAAACTCATTCTGCGTGCCCTGGACCTGTCTCTCCTGTCCTTTGCCGCCGCGCTTTTCGGCGCGTGCCTGACGTCCTTGCTGCAGACCGGTGACCTCTGCTGGGTGGTCCCCGACGCGCCGTACATGTTCTCGGCGCGCGATTTCTACGCCCAGGCAGTTCTGGCCGGCCTGGCTGGTGTGCTGATGCTGGTCGTGGCCGAGCGCCCGGCCAAGCTGCGCCAGTCCTCCTCCTGGGGCCTCGTGGCGACGTTTGCGGCCGCGCTGCTCGTCCTGTACCTCGCGCCGCCTTCCCCGCAAGTGTTCGGCAACACCTGGGCCCCCGGCGAGGCCACGCGCGAGCTGTTTCTGGCGCAATGGCGCCTGGTCCTGCCCATCGCCGTCGCGGCGACCGCGCTGCGGTGGGGTTTGCGCCGGCTTTTGCGCTAGGATTGTCGTCACCCAACCCCGCCTCCCCCGGAGATACCCTGCATGTCCTCCCTAGACGCCTTTGCCATCACCAAGAAGTGGCCCGCCCAGCATCCCGACCGCATCCAGCTCTATTCGCTGCCGACGCCCAACGGCGTGAAGGCGTCGATCATGCTCGAGGAAACCGGTCTGCCCTATGAAGTCCACCGGGTCGCCTTCGATACCAAGGACCAGTTCACGCCCGAGTTCCTGTCGCTCAGCCCGAACAACAAGATCCCGGCCATCCTCGACCCGAACGGGCCGGACGGCAAGCCGCTGGGCCTGTTCGAGTCCGGCGCGATCCTGGTCTACCTGGCCAGCAAGGCCGGCCAGTTCATCCCGGCGGACACGGCGGGTCGCTTCGAGACGCTGCAATGGGTGATGTTCCAGATGGGCGGCATCGGACCGATGTTTGGCCAACTGGGCTTTTTCCATCGGTTCGCGGGCAAGGACTATGAAGACAAGCGCCCGCGCGACCGTTATGTGGACGAGTCCAAGCGCCTGCTCGCCGTGCTGGACCAGCGCCTGGAAGGGCGCGACTGGGTGATGGGCGACCAGTACACCATCGCCGACATCGCCATCTTCCCGTGGGTGCGCAACCTGGTGGGCTTCTATGACGCCGGCGACCTCGTCGGCTTTTCGTCGTTCAAGAACGTCGCGCGCGTGCTGGACGCGTTTGTTGCGCGGCCCGCGGTCGCCAAGGGTCTGACCATTCCGGGCTGATCGATGGAACTGCGCCAGCTCCGTTACTTCGTGCGCGTGGTCGAGGCCGGCAGCATCGGCCGGGCGGCCATGTCGATCGGCATGGTCACGTCGGCGCTCAGCCAGCAGATCAGCCGTCTCGAAGGCGAACTGTCCACTCGGCTGTTGCAGCGCAGCGCCAGCGGCGTGGTGCCCACGGACGCGGGGCTGGCGTTTTTCCGGCAGGCGCAGCTGGCCCTGCGCCACGCCGACGACGCCGTCCAGGCTGCGCAACAGGCCCGGCTGGCCGGGCACGTCAGCGTCGGCCTGCCGTCCACGACGGCGGCGGTGCTGGGCGCGCCCTTCCTGCAGGCCATGCATGCGCGTTACCCCGACATCCGGCTGCATCTGGTCGAAGCGCTGTCCGGGCACCTGACCGACATGCTCAACGGCCGCCTGCTGGATCTGGCCATCGTGTTCCATGCCGAATCCGCGCGCCGCTGGAGCGTGATGCCGCTGCTGGACGAGCCCCTGTTCCTCTTTGCCCGGCCCGGCATGCCCGGCGTGTCGGCTGGTGACACGACACGGCTGGAAGCCATTGCCGACCTGCCGCTGGTGCTGCCCAGCGGACGCCACGGCCTGCGGGCGCTGGTCAACAACGCCTTCCAGCAACTGGGACGCACGCCCCGGGTGGTGGCCGAGGTCGATGGCCTGTCCCTGCTGATGGACGTGGTGCAGCAGGGCGGCGCGGCGACGATCCAGCCCAGTTCGGCCACCGCGCGCATCGCGCCCGGCCAGTTGCAGATGGCGCGCATCGACGATGCCCACCTGTTCCGCTCCAACCTGCTGGCCAGCCTGTCGGACGAAGAACTGTCGCCCGCGGCGCTGGCGGCCCGGCTGGTCATGGCCGACGTGTCGCGCACCCTGGCCCGCGAAGGCAAATGGGCGGTGGTCGCTCTTCACGAATCGTGAATACCCGTTGACGCCTGCCTGATATCGCAGCGGCGCGCCGCTGCGTAGAGTCTGCCCCTTGAATTGGGGAAGATGGCATGGTTGACGTCTTGGTGATTGGTGGGGGCAATGCGGCGCTGTGCGCGGCCCTGATGGCGCGCGAAGCCGGCGCCAGCGTGCTGCTGCTGGAAGCGGCGCCAAAGGAATGGCGGGGCGGAAATTCCCAGCACACGCGCAATCTGCGCTGCATGCACGATGCGCCGCAGGACGTGCTGATCGACGCGTATCCCGAGGAAGAATACTGGCAGGACCTGCTCAAGGTGACGGGCGGGCTGACCAACGAACACCTGGCGCGGCTGGTCATCCGCGAGTCCTCCACCTGTCGCGACTGGATGCGCCGCCACGGCGTGAACTTCCAGCCGCCGCTGTCGGGCGCGCTGCACGTGGCGCGCACCAATGCGTTCTTCATGGGCGGCGGCAAGGCGCTGGTGAACGCCTATTACCGCAGCGCCGAAGCGCTGGGTGTGCAGATCCGCTACAACGCGCCGGTCGATTCGCTGGACCTGGACAACGGCCGCTTCGTGGCCGCGCGCATTGGCGACGAGCGCATCGAGGCCCGCGCCTGTGTGCTGGCCGCAGGCGGCTTCGAGTCCAACCGCGAATGGCTGCGCGAAGCCTGGGGCCAGAACGAGCGCGGCGAATGGCCGGCCGACAACTTTTTGATCCGCGGCACGCGCTTCAACATGGGCGTGCTGCTGAAATTCATGCTGGATGCCGGCGCCGACGGCATCGGCGACCCGTCCCAATCGCATTGCGTGGCCATCGACGCCCGCGCGCCGCTGTACGACGGCGGCATTTGCACCCGCATCGATTGCGTATCGCTGGGCGTCGTCGTCAACCGCGACGCTGAGCGCTTCTACGACGAGGGCGAGGACTTCTGGCCCAAGCGCTACGCCATCTGGGGGCGTCTGACCGCCATGCAGCCCGGCCAGATCGCGTATTCCATCATCGACGCCAAGGCGATCGGCCGCTTCATGCCGCCGGTGTTTCCGGGCGTGAAGGCCGATACGTTGCCCGAACTGGCGGAGAAGCTGGGGCTGAATGCGGCCACCTTCGAGAAGACGGTCGGGGACTACAACGCGGCCTGCCGTGTGGGCAAGTTCGACCACACCGCGCTGGACGACTGCCATACCGAAGGCCTGACGCCCGCCAAGACGCACTGGGCGCGGCCCATCGACACCGCGCCGTTCTACGGCTATGCGCTGCGTCCCGGCATCACCTTTACCTATCTGGGCCTGAAGGTGGACGACACCGCCGCGGTCCGTTTCAACGACCAGCCCAGCGACAACCTTTTTGTCGCGGGCGAAATGATGGCCGGCAACGTGCTGGGCAAGGGATACACGGCAGGCGTGGGCATGTCCATCGGCACGGCCTTCGGCCGCATTGCCGGCACCCGCGCCGCTGCCGCGGCGCTCGGCCAGAACCCTGCGGGAGCACACCGTGAAGCAGCTTGAAGCCCTGGCCCGCGAGGCGCAGTCCTTTTCCACCAGCCAGTCCGGACATATCCCGACTCCGGCGCCCGCCGAGCAGCCCGTGCATTTTCATGCAAGGGGCGCCAAGCCGCTGACGGAATCGCTGACCGATGACGAGACCGAAGTGGCGCGCGTCATGCAGATCTGCAACGCCTGCCGCTACTGCGAGGGTTTCTGCGCGGTGTTTCCCGCCATGACGCGCCGCCTGGAATTCGGCAAGGCCGACCTGAACTACCTGGCCAACCTGTGCCATAACTGCGGCGCCTGTCTGCACGCGTGCCAGTACGCGCCGCCGCACGAGTTCGCCGTCAACGTGCCGCAGGCCATGGCCAAGGTGCGGATGCAGACCTACACCGACTATGCGTGGCCCGCGGCGCTGGGCACGCTGTACAAGCGCAATGGCCTCGCGCTGTCGCTGGCCACGGCCGCCGGACTGGCGCTGTTCCTGGTGCTGGCGGTGGTGATGGCGGGCGGCCTGTTCCACGAGCCGATGGCAGGCAATTTCTACGCCGTGTTCCCGCACAACACGCTGGCGCTGATGTTTGGCGTGGTGTTCGGCTTTTCGATGCTGGCGCTGGCGGTGGGCGTGACGCGGTTCTGGCGCAACGTCAGCCCGGGGGCGGCATCCGGCGCAGCGATGGCCGAGGCGGCGCACGACGCGCTGCGCCTGCGCTATCTGGACGGCGGCCACGGCAAGGGGTGCAACAACGCCGACGACGCCTTCACGCTGTGGCGCCGGCGGTTTCACCACTTCACGTTCTACGGCTTCATGCTGTGTTTCGCAGCCACGTGTGTCGCCACGCTTTACCACTATCTGCTGGACCAGCAGGCGCCGTATCCGATCCTGAGCGCGCCGGTGCTGCTGGGCACCGCGGGCGGCATCGGCCTCTTGATCGGGCCAGCCGGCTTGCTGTGGCTGAATGTCAAGCGCCATCCCCTGCAGGGCGACGCGGCGCAGAAACCGATGGACCGGGGCTTCATCGTGCTGTTGTTCCTGACCAGCGCGACGGGCCTGGCGCTCTTGGCTGGCCGCGACGGCAGCGCGATGGCGCTGCTGCTGGCGATCCATCTTGGCGTCGTGATGGCGTTGTTCCTGACCTTGCCCTACGGCAAGTTCGCCCATGGCATCTACCGCTCGGCCGCGCTCTTGAAGTGGTCCATCGAAAAACGCCAGCCCAACAAGCTGCAGCTCGGTTCGGACTGATCGGACCGGCCTTACCGCCGGCCTGACAGCGCCCGCTCGAGGCGCCGCAGCCGGCCACAACCCTGGAGACTCCCATGTTCCGCACTCGTTTGCTGGCGCGCTGCGCGCTGGCCGCCTGTCTGACCCCGGCCCTGCCGGCGGCGCACGCCCAGACCTTTCCCGCCAAGCCGATCACGCTGGCCGTCCCGCATTCGGCGGGCGGCACGTCCGACATCCTGGCCCGCACCGTCGCCGCCGAAGCCGCCAAGACGCTCGGCCAGACGATCGTGATCGACAACAAGGGCGGCGCCAACGGCACCATCGCCGCCAAGCAGGTGGCCTCGGCCGCGCCTGACGGCTACACGCTGCTGCTGGCCACCGCCAGCACGCACGGCATCAACCCGTCGCTGTACTCGCGCATTTCGTACGACGCGGTCAAGGACTTCACGCCGGTCACGCTGCTGGCCACCGTGCCCAACGTGCTGATCGTCGGCCCCAACGTCAAGGCCAAGAATGTGCAGG
This sequence comes from Achromobacter animicus, assembly GCF_040775605.1. NCBI lineage: Bacteria > Pseudomonadati > Pseudomonadota > Betaproteobacteria > Burkholderiales > Alcaligenaceae > Achromobacter > Achromobacter animicus. Next base: position 5,315,021 of record NZ_JAYGJK010000001.1, on the reverse strand, counting down.
AGCTGATCGCGTTCATCCGTTCGCAGGGCGACAAGACCAACATGGGCTCGGCGGGCGCCGGCACGCCGGGGCACCTGGCGGGCGAGATGTTCAAGAGCGAAGCCAAGCTGGAATTCACGCACGTGCCGTACAAGGGCGGCAGCCCCGCGATCACGGACTTGATCGGCGGCCAGATCGACTTCATGTTCACCACCATTCCGGGCGTCCTGCCGCACGTTAAGGCGGGCACGCTGCGCGCATTGGCCGTGACGTCGCCCGAGCGTTCGTCCGCGATGCCTGACGTGCTGACGATGGCCGAATCCGGCTTGCCCGGCTTTCAGGCGGTGTCCTGGCACGGCATCGTTGCGCCGGCCGGTACGCCGGACGCGGTGGTGGCCAAGCTGAATCAGGCGTTGACCGGCGCGCTGGCCTCGCCCGAGGTCAAGCAGCGCCTGCTGGAAGAGGGCGCGCGCGCCTCCAGCGTGAACACCGCCGAATTCGGCAAGTTCATCCAGACCGAGATCGCGGCGTGGGCGAAGGCGGTCAAGGACTCTGGCGCCACGGCGAATTGAGGCGGCAGGCGGTCTCGCGGCTTCTTTCAGCCTTTGAGGATTTCTGAAGACCGACGGGATTTGCCGGGCATCAGACGGGCGGATGAGCGCGAATCCGCCATGCTAGGATGCCCCGCATGCTGATTGCCGCCTTGCTTACCTCGCTGGCCCTGACCTCGGGCCCTGCCCTTGAATACGACCTTCCGTGCTTCTTTGCGGACAAGGAAGCGGAAGGCTCCCTCGAACACGTCCAGCACTGCGCCCGCGCCACGAACGGTAGCGTCGAATTCCGTCCCGCCGTCATGGCGCGCATGGATTTCAGCAAGGATGGCCTGTCACCCGCAACGGCCAATGGCTCGTGGCACTGGGTGCGGCCCGACGGACGCGCCGTCGCCGTGGTCACGTTCGATAACGGCGCCGACGATTTCGAGGAAGGCCTGACGCGCGGACCGTGGGCCGGCGGCATGGCCTACTACGACCGGCAACTCAACCGCGTGCTGGCCACGCCTTACGACTGGGTCGACCGCTTCGAGGGCGGTCTCGCCGCGGTGTGCAAGGGTTGCCGCATCGAACGCACGCGCGACGGCGAACACAGTTATGTCACGGGCGGAGAATGGGGCGCCATCGACCGCGAAGGGCGGCTGGCGCTGCCCATGCGGCCGGATGCGATGTCGTTGCGGGCAGAGATGGAGGCGGCGCGCGGGGCGCCTCACCCGCAATAAATCTGCCGTACAGGGTGGGGGCCGCGCGTTACAAATATGAGGCTTAGCGCGTGGCCCGCGGCGCTACCGCTGGCACGGTTTGACGTTGCGCGCGCTGGCTCAGCCAGACGCTGCCCACCACCACCCCCATGCCTGCCAATTGCAGCGGCGACAGGCTTTGGCCCAGGATCGCCCACCCCAGCACCGTGGCGGACAGCGGACTCAGAAAGCCCAGCGACGACACCGCAGCGGGTTCCAGCTGCGCCACCCCGCGGAACCACAGCACATAGGTCAGCGCCGCGCCGATCAGTCCCAGCCAAGCCAGGCCCATGACGTTGACCAGCGTGAACGTCGGCAGCGGCGCCTCGGCCAGCAGCGCTGCGGGCACGAGCAGGATGCCGCCCGCCGTCAATTGCCACGACGTGAAGGTCAGCGCGGACACAGGCGGTTGCCACCGGCGGCTCAGCACGGTGCCCAGCGCCATGGATGCCGCGCTGCCCAACCCGGCTGCAACGCCGACGGGGTCCAGCGCCGCCTTGGGCGTCAGCACCAGCAGCGCCACGCCAGCCAGGCCCGTCAACGCCGCCACCACGGACAGCCCGCGCACCGGAGCGCCCAGCAGCAGCCGGGCCAGCGCGATCACGACCAATGGCTGGATCGCACCGAGCGTGGCCGCCACCCCGCCCGGCAGGCGGTAGGCGGCGACGAACAGCAACGCCCAGAACACCGAAAAATTCAGCGCCCCAAGGACGAACACGCGCAGCCACCAGATGCCGTGCGGCAGCGCACGGACCCACAACATCAGCAGGATGCCGGCGGGCAGGGCACGCAGCATGGCGACCGTCAGCGGGTAGTCCGGCGGCAGCATCAGCGTGGTGACGACGTAGGTGCTGCCCCAGATCGTGGGGGCGAGCGCGGTCAGGAGGAGGTCGGTGTTGCGGGACATGAATCAAAGGGAAGCGGCCGGCCAGCGCGCGCAGCGCTGGCCGCCGCCTTCAATACATATGCTGCCCGCCGTTCATGGCCACGTTGCTGCCTGTCATGAACCCGGCCGCGTCGCTGCAGATGAACGCGATCAACGCGCCGATCTCATCGGGCTCGCCCAGCCGTCCCACGGGGATCTGCGGCAGGATCTTTTCCTGCATGACCTCCGGCGGCACGGCCTGCACCATGCGCGTGGCCAGATAACCGGGCGACACGGTGTTCACCGTCACGCCCTTGCGGGCGACTTCCAGCGCCAGCGATTTGGTGAAGCCGTGGATGCCCGCCTTGGAGGCCGCGTAGTTGGTCTGCCCGAATGCACCCTTGCTGCCGTTCACCGAAGAAATGTTCACGATGCGGCCCCAGCCCCGATCCGCCATCGGCCCGCAAAGCGGCTGCGTCATGTTGAACATCGAGTCCAGGTTGCTGTGCATGACCTCGGCCCAATTCTGCGCGCTCATTTTGCGCAGGCTGGCGTCGCGCGTGATGCCGGCGTTGTTGATCAGGATGTCGATCTGGCGCCCGTCTTCTTCCAGTTTGCGCGCCAGCGCCTGGCAGGCGTCGAAGTCCGCCACGTTGACCTTGTACATGGCGAAGGTGCGGCCTTTGGCGGCCTCTTCCTTGATCCATTCGCGCGTGGCGGTTTCGCTGGAATGGTAGGTGACGATGACGTCGTGGCCCGCATCGTGCAGCGCGACGGCGATGGCACGGCCCAGGCAGCCCGTCCCGCCCGTGATGAGGGCGGTCCGTTTAGCGGTCATGGCGGCCTCCCTGCTGATGGGCGTCCTGCATGGCGGCGCAGGCGGCGGCCATCTGGTTGGTCATCGTGGACCACATCTGCGCGAAAGGCGAGTTGTCGACGGCCGCGCTGTTGGCCTGTTTGAACCATTCGCACATCGCTTCGCCCACGCCGGCGGCCATGGTGGCCTGTTCCTGCAGCGCGGCGTGCGTGAGGGCCTGGCTGGCTTCCAGTTGCGCCTGCCAGCGTTTGCGCGCGAGCTCGCCCGTGGCGGGCATGACATCCTGCCAGTTGGCGGTGGGGTTCAAGGGGGAGAGGGCGGCGAGGACCTGGCCGGAGCTGTCGCCGGCCAGGCGCTGGCCCATTTCCAGCCAGCGCTGCTGGCTTTCCTGCGCAAGCTGGGCCAGACGCTGGCAGAAGGCGACGTTGGCGCCGGTCAGGCCGGCGGGCAGGGAGGCATTTGCTTTCTTCATCATCCGTCCTTGTAAATGGCGTGCTAAGGGGAAACGAATACACACGAGCCTCATGCCGTCGGCAGAGGGGCTTGCCCGTCAACGATAGCCCAGCGAGCGGCGGTACGGCCAGCGTTGCGGACGCAAACCTTGCGCAAGGCGCAAGCGCACACGCAGTTCTTGACGCAGCGCCGCACATGGTGTCCCATCGCAACGATGCAGCTGTACTAATGGCCCCCACTGCCGCGGAGACCCCTTGCCGACACCAGGCCTGATGGATCGTGTTCCCTCGTGGCGTTATCTGCCCGTGGCCTTGGCGCTGGTGCTGCCGGTGATCGCCTGCGTCGCCTGGACGTGGTGGCACGCGCAGAAGGAACAGCGCCTTGAAGCCGAATCGGCCGCGCGCATCGTGCGGGTGCAGACGCAGCACGTCCTGACGCAGACGTGGACGCTGGCGGACCGGGTGGCGGCGCTGACGGCGCTGTCCTGCGACGAAGCGCTGCCGGACCTGCAACGCTGGGGCGCACTGAACCCGTATCTGCGGTCCCTGTTCCTGGTACGCGGCGATCGCATCTATTGTTCGTCGGCTGTCGGCAAGATCGACTACCCGGTCTCGGAGTTTCGCAAGTGGGTATCCGACCTGCCGCCCGACCGCTGGCGCTTTACCGTGACCGGCTCGCCGCTTGCGCCCGAACGGCCGGCGATCCTGCTGGGCCGGCCCGGCGCCGAGGGACGCAGCGGCGTCGTGGTGGTCGACGGACGGTACGTACAGGATCTGCTGGACGCCGTGGCAAGCCTGCGCGATTACCGCATCGAACTGCAGGTGGGCGAGGGCGGGGCGTTCATCCACAACGATTTCAAGGGTGCGGCGGGGGCGTCGCGCGAGCTGGTCCACCACGAGACCACGGGCCACGATGGGCCCACACCGCTGACCATTCGCGTCAATGCGCCGGCCGAAGCCGTCGTGCAGGCGTGGCAGCAATTGATGATGACCTACCTTCCCGCTGCCGCACTGCTCGGTTTCGGCCTGGCCGTGGTCGCATACCGCCAGCAGGCGAACCGCCGTTCCTTCAAAGAGCAGTTGCGCCGCGCGATCCGCGCTGATGAATTCAGGGTGCATTACCAACCCGTGTACGGTCATGCAACGGGCCAGTGCAGCGGCGTCGAGGCGCTGCTGCGCTGGGAGCGGCCCGGGGTCGGATCCGTGCGGCCGGACATCTTCATTGCCGCGGCCGAGGCCGATGGCATGATCGCCCCGCTGACGCGCCATCTGTTTACGCTGATCGAACGCGACATGCGCAGCTGGGCCACGCCGCCGGGGTTTCACGTCGGAGTCAACATTGCCGCCGAGCATTTGTCATGCGCCGAGTTCACCACCGACGTCGAGCGCTTCGCCGCCAACATCGCCCATCGTGACCCGACCCTGGTATTGGAGATCACCGAACGCAGCCTGATCACCGATGACGGCCAGGCGCGGCGCAACATCGATACGCTGCGTGAGCAGGGGGTGCGTGTTGCCATCGACGACTTCGGCACCGGCCACTGCTCGCTGTCGTATCTGCAGCGCTTTCCGGTGGATTACCTGAAAATCGACAAGGGCTTCGTGCATGCCATCGAACCCACCGGCGAAGACGCGCCAGTGCTGGACGTGATCATCACGCTTGCGCATCGCCTGGGCCTGTTGGTGTTGGCCGAAGGCGTTGAAACGGATCTGCAGTTCCGCTATCTCACCGGGCGCGGCGTCGCGTTCATCCAGGGCTACCTGTTTGCGCGGCCCATGCCGTCGGATCAGTTCGTGACGTGGTACGCCGGGCACGCGCCACCGAACGCACCGGTGGGCGAGCCGCAATCGCGTTCAAGTGGTCTTGGCGTTGGATGACGGCTTGGCAAAGAACAGGTCCGTGATGGCCTGGCTGTCCATCGGTTCGCCGTTGATCGCGCGCGTCAGCATTTCCGCGCCCAGCAGTTGCACCGAAAACACCAGATCGGGCTGCACCCGGCGGATCTTCTCCAGATGCTTGCTGGTGTTGACCAGCGCCACCGTCTTGGCGCCGTCCGCGCCGGTCGCTTCCTTTGCGGCCAGCACGATGAATGCGTTTTCTGCGTCGTCGTCGCGCAGCGCCAGCACATAACGCGCCCGCGCGACGCCCGCTACGTGCAGCACGTCCACGCTGGAGGGATCGCCTTCGATCAGGTCGGCGGCGGCGGGATAGTCGTGCGCCATGCCCGTTGGCACGATGACGGTGACTTCTTCGTTGCGGCTGCGCAGGCCCTGGTAGACGCTCAGCGCGAGGGGCGTCGCGCCGGCGATGATGATGTGGTTTTTTCTCATGGCCGAAGAAAACCTGCCTTTGACGAGCCGTTTCAGATTGCCGCCGATCACCGGTCCGGCGATCGCGCTGACGGAGGTGGCGAACACGGTAATGCCGAGGATGATAATCGACGCCGTGAACAGGCGCGCCGTGCCGCTATGCGGCACGATGTCGCCGTAGCCCACCGTGGACATCGAGACGATCGAGAAGTACAGCGCGGTGCCCGCGTCCAGAATCGGCGGGTTGAATTCGTTGCCCAGGTATAGCGTGCCGAACACCGCGTAGATCATCAGCGACAGCACGCTGACCAGCGCAAACAGCGACCCGGCCGTCACGCTGGCGCGGTCGAAGCGCCGCCAGTACGCCACCAGCGCAATCACCAGGACCAGCGTGTAGACGCCCAGCCCCGCGCGGCCCCCGTCGCCCAGGATGGCGAACGTGCCGATGCCGATCAGCAGCACCAGCGAGAACGCCCACGCGATGCGCGCCTTCAGGATCAAGCCCAGCGCAATCACCTGCAAACCGACGCCCAGCACCAGGCGTGGAATCTCCAGCAGACCGACCACGCGCATGATCTCGTGCCAGTTGTCCAGCGCGAGCCAGAACGAATACTCGCGGGCACGGACTTCGCGCAGCACCGGGTGCATGAACGCGTAGCCGTCCAGCGCCACCAGGATGGCAAGGCACCAGTTTGGCGGGAAAAACGCCAGTATCTTGCGGAGGCGATGGCGCAGGGATGGCTGGGGCAGGGGCATGGAGGGGAGGGGCTTGCTATATCAATCTGGTATGGAAGACTATCAACAAAGAATTACTGGAAACGCGTCCGAGGTCCTAAACTTTCCTCATCAGGCGGCTATCCGGAAGGAACACCGCCGATATGGCAGTAACGCCCCCCAGCAGCACGGGTGGACGCATTGCCAGGCGTTGATCACGTTGCAGCCCGTGCAGGGACTAGAGACCCGGCGCAGGCCACGGTCGGACCGTGCGTGAGTAGTATGAGGCACGAATGTTGGAATCGCGTGATCCAGGTAGAAGGCATCGGTGCCGGCCGATGACTCCGGGTTCACGTGTTGTTTTAGCGCGGCGTCTTACCCTTCGGGGGCAGCGCCGCGTTTTTTTCGCCTGGCGGTCTTGCGCCGGGCGATTTCAGGCAGACGCGTTCGCGTCCGCTTCTTCGCTGCGCCAGGCTTGTTGCCCGTCCGTGCGCGCGGTTGGCGTTGACACCCGATAGTCCAGATCCAGCGTGATGTCGGCTGCAAACATGTAGCCCCATCCGTGGACCGCGCGGATCGGCAGCGTCATCTGATTGGCCGCCGCCTTGCGGCGCAGGCGGCTGATCATCACATCCACGAAGCGGCGGCGCGTGATGCCGCTGTCGGCTTCGTCCGCGCCATCGGCCAGAAAGGCGTCGCGGCTGATCTTGCGGTCGGGCGACTTCACCAGCCGCGACAGAAAATCGCGTTCACCGGTCGTCAGGCCCAGCGTCCGGCCCTTGGGGCTGATGAGCGTCCATCCCTTGTTTGCCAGCCGCCAGCCTTCCTGGGCCGGTTCTTCTATGGCTTCCGTGCCCGCGCCCGGCTCCATCCCGTCCAGCCCGACCGCGCGTCGCACCAGCGCCTGCAGCACCGCCGCAAGCTCCAGGCCGGCCACGTCCGGCGGCAGGCAGGCGTCCGCGCCGCAGAGCAAGGTGCGGATACGGCTTTCGGAATCGGTGAATGGGGCGATGGCCACGATGCCCAGGCTGCGATCAATGGCGCGCAGCCGCACGGCGGCGTTGTGCACATCGGTAAGCGGGGCTTCCAGGACGACCAGCGGGCTGGGCCGGCGGGAAAATCGGTCGTAGACATCCACGAGATCGTGGCAGCGGCGGACGTTGAATCCCAGGTGGGAAAGGGACTCGACGAGTCTGGCATGCCTGGCGTCGTCATTGCCAAGAAAAATGACATCCAGCGTGTTGTTCATTGATGCTTCCAATGAGGCGCCGCGACGGGGCGCTGGCGCCTTGAAAAAGCCGGACGTCTGGCAGAGCCATGCCGTTTCCGGCCGTTGCGGCGCTTGTCGTTCCAGAGTCACGCCTGTGTTGCATTTAAACACGGGCGTGTTTTTTTGTGAAGATACGTTTCTATGGTTTCGGACGGTAACAGTCGTCCGGGGGGAAATAGCCCGGCGGCCATTGAAACAGCGTTTGATCCCCGATTTGCGTCAGAAAAATATTATGTATTACCGATACATTATTTTCTCTTTCGGCCGATTTCTGCCCATAAACTCATGCGGCTTTTTTGCTCCGATTTTGCTGGAACGTCGCGCGACGGCAGCGGTGGGATGGGCGGGCAAGGCGCTGCAAGCCGATGAAAGATATGACTTTTAACGGGGCGGACTGCGGCGTGAAGCGATAGCGCGCAGCAGCATGCGCGCAAGGCCAGGGGGGCCAAGCGGCGATTTATGAATTAGCCCGGAAATTGGGGTCTAATCCCTTTATTTGGCCGCGGATTTGAAATGCTTTAATCCAAAAAAACCATACAAATTAATGTCTCAGGTTGATCGATTGGACACGTTTAGCCATCGTCTGCGCAACGCAAGAATGCTTCAGGGGTGGACTCAAAAAGACTTGGCGGTCGCAAGCAACCTGTCGCAAAGCGCTATTGGCAACTACGAAAGCGGACAGCGCCAGCAGCCGTCCAGCGAGGCGCTCATCAAGCTGACGCGCGCCCTGCGCGTCAACCCCCTGTGGCTCAGTACCGGCGAAGGGCCCATGCTCGACACGCCGTCCGGCCATGTTGCTGCGGGCAGACTGGGCGAAATCCCCGACCCGCCCGCCTGGCCCTTCGAAACCATCTCCTACGCGGCCTACGCGCGGCTTTCGCACCACGAAAAGCGGCAGATCGAGCTGGTGCTGGGCGCTTACATCAAGGCACGCGGCGAATAGTCCCCATCGGTTGCGCCGGAACCTGCGGGCGCGGCCGGACATCGGCGGGCGCGACGGCGCCGGTACCGCGGGGATCGGTGCGCAGGCGGCTGCGCAGGCGTTCCACGGGATCCGCAATCAGGTAGTTCAGCACCGCCGAGACCCCGATGCATCCCGTGATGGCCATGGCGGCGAACAGCATGGGTTGATGCTCCTGCACATCGTGCATCAGCCAGCTGAACGCCATGATGACCAGCATGTGGCAGATATATAGGGGATAGCTGAGTTCACCAATGGCCTTGTCCAGCTTGTGGCGCGATTGGAACAGGAATGCCAGCGGCAGCAGTGCGGCAAACAGCAGGACGGCCAGGCCATCGCGCACGGTGGGATTGATGCCGATCGAGAAGTGCGCAACCGTATACAGGAACAGGACGCCGGTGCCGAGTTCGGGCAGGCGCTTCACGCGCTGCGTCCAGGCCTTCATGCGCGGCAGCAGCACCTGATGCGACAGCGAACCGATCAGGAACAGCGCCAGCTCCGTGGGGAAAAAGCGATAGGTCCAAGGATCCGAGCGGCCGACCCCCGTCCAGATCAGGATCGCGCGCAGGGCCAGCGAGGCGGCCAGCAGCGCCAGCAACCGGCGCGGCGAGCGCAGGATGAAGGGCGCAACCAGGTAGAAGCTCATTTCCACACCAAGCGTCCACGCTTGCGGCACCAGCAGACCCTTGTAGAGCGGCACGTCGCTGTTCGCAAAGCTGCCCGTGAAGGCCAGCGCCGAATCGCGGATGCCGAAGAACATCAGCCAGTCCTGGCCGAAGATGAAGAGGTTGGAGAGGAACAGGAAGGCTTCGGCGCTGAAGGGCAGGGCTTCGTAGATGCGGAAGAACGAGCCGCCGCTGACGATATGGGCCGTCAGGGTCAGGGCCGCCACCGCCAGATAGATCGGGAAAAGCCGCAGGAAACGATTGGCGTAGAACTTGCCGGTGGCGCCCTGATAATGGTCCGTCGCCGTCAGCACGTAGGAAATGAGGAAGCCGGAAATCACATAGAAGAGCTGCACGGCAAGCCTGCCGCCGACAAGCTGATCGGCGTAGCCGCCGCCCAGGTGGTCCAGCACCACTGATAATGCCAGTAAGGTTCTCAAGAAGCCCATCGCGCATCTCCCCGGTCGATATTGTTCTCAGCCCCGATGGGCCGGACACTGCGCATGCGGTTGTCGCGGGCTCCGCTCCTCTTTCCCTGTATTACTTTTTAGGCCGGAGTCATCAACTGTCATTGATTCTGCTCGCGGCCACCCACCCCCGCCATGCGGCATTCGATGCAGAACCGGCGATCATCGGAGCTAGAACCTCCGGCTCAAGCGTGCATCTTTTGGATACGGCTGACGGACGGAGAAAATCGCGTGATGACGCACGGGCCGGTTACATTACGACGATACGCATCAATTGGAGGCTTGCTCATGCCCAATTTCATGTCCACGCCCAGCAGAATGCTCTGCCTGGGACTGTTGACCGCGGCCCTGGCCGGATGCGCCGGCATGACCGGCGGCGCGCGTCCCGAAGGCGCCGCTGCGGCCAGCGCGGCCACCAGCAAGGATTCGCTGGCGCAGACGAGCTGGGAACTGGTCCGCTGGGCACAACCCGGTGGCCAGCTGCGCGACATCCCGCACGGGGACAACGGCGAGCCCATCCGCCTGACCTTTCTTGCGCAGGGCAAGCAATACCAGGTCAACGGATTCTCCGGCTGCAACCGTTACACGGGCACGTACAAGCTCGAGCGCAACAAGCTCGTCATCGACGCGCCCGCCACCACGCGCATGGCCTGCGTGCCGCCCGAGCGCGCAAAGCTGGAAGCCGACTACCTGCGCGCGCTGCGCGCCATCGACACGTTCACGCTGGACAGCGGCGGCGCGCCGCGCCACCTGACGTTCAATCTGCGCGGTGGCGACGTGCTGGAGTTCGAGCGCCGCCAGGATCCGCCGACCCCCTGATTCCCGCTTCGCTGAACGATCCGAGAGACCTGCATGCGCTCATTCCTTTTCCAGCGCCGCCTGGCGCCCGTCCTGCTGTGCGCGGGTCTCGTTGCCTGCTCGTCGCCGCCGATGCGCGCGGCCGATGGCCAGGATCCGCGTTTCCAGCCGGCCTCGGCTTCCGACATCCTGGTGCAGACGAACTGGGACCTGGCGCGCTGGACGCTGCCCGGCGGCGCACTGCGCCCCGTGCCGCATCCGTCGTCATCCACGCGCCCGATCACCGCTGCGTTCATCCACGACCAGGGCTCGCCCCGGATGATGGGATTCAGCGGATGCAATACCTACAACGCGCCGTACACCATCGCCAATGGCCAGTTGATCGTGCGCGCCGACCCGGTGTCGACCCGCATGGCCTGCGCGCCGCAGACGATGGCGCTCGAGCACGATTTCCTGGCGTCGCTCACCCGGATCACGGCCAGTTCCTTCGATAACGCCAACAATCCGCAACGCATGACGTGGAAGCTCAGCACCGGCGACACGCTGGACTTCGGGCGCCGCGCGGATCCCGTGGCGGGCGGCCAGCGCGGCCCCACCAAGCTGGTCTACGTCAACGCCGAGCGGGTGCCCTGCGACACGGCCGGTGGCCGCGGCATGTGCTATCAGGTGCGGGACAGCGCCTCGCAGCCCTGGCAGGCCTGGCCGGGCGAGATCACGGGGTTCAATTTCCAGCCCGGCGTGCACTACCGCCTGCGCGTGGTCGAGATCAATGACCCGAATGCCACCTTGGGAGCTGCCCCGCTGCGCTGGGTGCTGGACGCGGTGGTCGAGCAGCAGGTCGTCACCCGCTAGGGACGGCAGGCGTTCTGGGCGGTGCGCGGTCTGGGCACCGGCCGCCCAGCGGTACTCCCGTCTGCGGCGCAAACGGCCCAGCGATTATGATTACGGGCTTCGCCGCCTGTTTTCTATCGCTTTGCCATGACTTCCGTCGTCAATATCGCCGCTTACAAATTCGTTCCGCTGGATGACCTGCCTGCGTTGCGCGAGCGCCTGCTCGCCGAGGCCGGCGCCGCCGGGCTCAAGGGCACGATCCTGCTGGCCGGGGAAGGCATCAACCTGTTCCTCGCGGGGGCGGCCGGCGGCATCGACACCTTCTTGCTGGGCCTGCGCGCCGATGCGCGGTTCGCGGACCTGGAGGTCAAGTTCAGCCACAGCAACGACGTGCCGTTCCGCAAGCTGCTGGTCAAGATCAAGCGCGAGATCATCCGCATGAACCACCCTGCCATCCGGCCGGCAGCGGGCCGCGCGCCCGGCGTCGATGCGCACACGCTGGCGCGCTGGCTGGCGGCGGGCGTGGACGACAATGGCCGGCCCGTGGTCATGCTGGACACGCGCAACGCCTTCGAGGTGGACGAAGGCACGTTCAAGAACGCCATCGACTGGCGCATCGACCGCTTCACGCAGTTTCCCGCCGCGGTCGAGGCAAACCGGGCGCAACTCGAGGGCAAGACCGTCGTCAGCTTCTGCACGGGCGGCATCCGCTGCGAAAAGGCCGCCATCTTCATGAACGAGGCCGGCATCGAAAACGTCTACCAGCTCGACGGCGGCATTCTGAAATACTTCGAGGAAACGGGCGGCCCCGGCTACGAAGGCAAGTGCTTCGTGTTCGACGAGCGCATCTCGCTCGACCCGGCGCTGGCGCCCAGCAACGCCTGATCGGATTTCCCGCAGAAACAAAAAAGCGCCCGCATTTGCGGGCGCTTTGCATTGGCAGTGACGCGGATCAGCGCACGCGCATGCCGGGCTTGGCGCCGGGGAACGGCTCCAGCACGTAGATGCCGGCGTCGACGGCTTCATCCGCATGGCTGGCGGCCAGCACCATCCCTTCGGACACGCCGAACTTCATTTTGCGCGGCGCCAGGTTGGCGACCATGACGGTCAGCTTGCCGACCAGGTCTTCCGGCTTGTAGGCCGACTTGATGCCCGAAAACACGTTGCGGTGGCGGCCTTCGCCCACGTCCAGCGTCAGGCGCAGCAGCTTGGTCGAGCCTTCGACGTGCTCGCAATTGACGATCTGCGCGATACGCAGGTCGACGCGCGCGAAGTCGTCGATGGAGATGGTCTCGGCCAGCGGCTCGCCGCCGGGCACCACGACGGGCGCGGCGGGCGGCTCGAACAGGTCTTCCAGCATCTGCGGTTCGACGCGCTGCATCAGGTGCTTGAACGGCGCCACGCGTTGCGGCAGGACCGAGGCATCGGCCCAGGTGAAGGGCGCCTGCGCGCCGAACAGTTCCAGGGCAACGCGTTCGGCCAGCTGGGGCAGCACCGGCGCCAGCATCACCGACAGCGCCTTGAAGCCGGCCAGCGAGCGCGAGCAGATGTCCTGCAGCGCGGCCTTCTGCGCGTCGTCGGCGGTGGCGATGCCCTTGGCCAGCACCCACGGCTGCGCGGTGTCGAACGCCTGGTTGATGCGGTCGGCGTAAGCCATGATCTCGCGGATGGCGCGGTTGTACTCGCGGGCCTCGAACGCGGCGCGGATGGACTCAGCCTGCTCGGCGTATTCAGCGGACAACGCGCTGGTGTCGCCGGAATAACCCAGGACGCCGTCGAAATGCTTGGTGATGAAGCTGGCGGCGCGGCTGGCGATGTTGACGTACTTGCCGACCAGATCGCTGTTCACCCGGGCAATGAAGTCCTCGGGATTGAAGTCCACATCTTCGACGCGCGCGTTCAGCTTGGCGGCGATGTAGTAGCGCATCCATTCGGCGTTCATGCCAAGTTCCAGATAGCGCAACGGCGAAATGCCGGTGCCGCGGCTCTTGGACATCTTTTCGCCGCTGACGGTGATGAAGCCGTGCACGTTGACCGCGTCCGGCGTCTTGCGGCCGGCGAACTTCAGCATGGCAGGCCAGAACAGGGCGTGGAAGTACACGATGTCCTTGCCGATGAAGTGGACCTGTTCGGTGTCGCCGTTGGGGTCGAGGAGGGCGTCAAAATCCATGCCCTTGACCGCGCAATAGGACTTGAGCGACGCCAGATACCCGACCGGCGCGTCCAGCCAGACGTAGAAATACTTGCCCGGCGCGTCCGGGATCTCGATGCCGAAATAGGGCGCGTCGCGGGAAATGTCCCAGTCGCCCAGCTTGGCCTCGCCGTCTTCGCCGCCCAGCCATTCGCGCGTCTTGGCCAGCATTTCAGGTTGCAGATGCTTGGCGCCTGCCTTGTTGGAACCCGTGGTCCACTGCTGCAGGAATTCCACGCAGCGCGGATCGGACAGCTTGAAGAAGAAGTGGTCGGACGACTTCAGGACGGGCGTGGCGCCCGTCAGCGCGGAGTACGGATTGATCAGTTCGGTGGGCGCATACACCGCGCCGCAGACCTCGCACGAATCGCCGTACTGGTCCTTGGCGTGGCACTTGGGGCACTCGCCCTTGATGTAGCGGTCGGCCAGGAACATGCCCTTGACCGGATCGTAGAACTGCTCGATGGAGCGCGTTTCGATCAGGTCCTGGGCCTTGAGCGCGCGGTAGATGTCCTGCGACAGCGCGACGTTTTCCGCCGAATCGGTGGAATGCCAGTGGTCGAAACGGATGTGGAAACCGTTCAGGTATTGCGGACGCTCGGCCGCGTAGCGCGCAACCAGCGCCTGCGGCGTGATGCCTTCCTTTTCGGCCTTCAGCATGATCGGCGCGCCGTGCGCGTCGTCGGCGCCCACAAAGTGCACCGTGTGGCCCGCCATTCGCATCGAACGAACCCAGATATCGGCCTGGATGTACTCCATGATGTGGCCGATGTGGAAAGATCCGTTGGCGTAGGGCAGCGCAGTGGTGACAAAGAGGGTGCGAGACATGGTTGTCGACTGAGGTTGAGGGGAAAAGGGATTTGGCCGGCCATTTTAGGGCAAGCGCGCGCGCCTGCCGCTGATGCGGCCCCGGATGCGGTCCCGGACAGGGTTCCGGAGATGGTCCCGGAAAGTACACAACCCGCCCATCGCAGTGACGCGAATCAGGCGGGTTGAGGAAAGCGTGGCCAGGCGATGAGCGCGATTTCAGCGCAGCACGCATTGGCCGGCTTGCGCGCAATCACGCGCAAGCCAGGTTGAAAACCGCCGTCAGCGGATTTCGCGGGCCTCGACGTCAATCACATCGCCACGCGGTTGCGTGGCGAACGGGGCAGTGGCGGACTGGAAGGGTCCAGGGCGGGCGCCTTGGCGCTGGCTCCAATAGGCGCGAACGCCGAAGGGCTTGCCGCGCACCTTGGCGACCACATAAAGGATCGCCACGGCGAATGCCGTGGAAAGCATGAACACCAGCGCCATCGCCATGCCGATCAAGGCCAGGGCGGCGAATAAGACGGCACGAAAGAAGCGGATAAGTGTGTTGGTCATGAATGGTCGGATGCAAAACGCAGCGAAAGGTTCCCGTGTATCCGCTATCCTTTAGGGGATGGCGGCCCGCAGACGCCGCGCTGCCTACGGAACCATAGTGACATGAGTATAACGATAGAAAACATCCGCGCCGCACTGCGCGCCGCGCAAGACCCGAATACCGGTTTGGATTTGGGCGTTTCTGTAAAAGATCGTGACATTCAACTGGCCGGCGGCCGCGTCGCGTTGACGCTGGAGCTGGGCTATCCCGCCGACGCCGTCCGCGACCAGATCCGCGACATCGCCGTGCGTGCGCTGGCGCAAGCCGGCGCGCCCGATGCGCAAGTCACTGTCACTTGGAAAGTCGCCGCGCACGCCGTGCAGAAGGGCCTGAAGCCGCTGCCCAACGTGCGCAACATTATTGCGGTCGCCTCCGGCAAGGGCGGCGTGGGCAAGAGCACCACCGCCGTGAACCTGGCCTTGGCGCTGGCCGCCGAGGGCGCAACGGTCGGCGTGCTGGACGCCGACATCTACGGCCCCAGCGTGCCGACGATGCTGGGCATCTCCGGCCGTCCCGAAAGCCGGGACAACAAGAGCATGGAGCCGCTGACCGGCCACGGCCTGCAGGCGAACTCCATCGGTTTTCTGATCGACGCGGACTCGCCCGCCATCTGGCGCGGCCCGATGGTGACGCAGGCGCTGGAACAACTGCTGCGCCAGACCAATTGGCGCGACCTGGATTACCTCATCGTCGACATGCCCCCCGGCACGGGCGACGTGGCCCTGACGCTGGCGCAGAAGGTGCCGGTCGTTGGCGCGGTCATTGTCACCACGCCGCAGGACGTGGCGCTGCTGGACGCGCGCAAAGGCCTGAAGATGTTCCAGAAGGTGGAGGTGCCGATTCTGGGCGTGGTCGAGAACATGGCCATCCACATATGCTCGCAGTGCGGTCACGCCGAGCACATCTTCGGTGAAGGCGGCGGCCAGCGCATGGCCGAGCAATACCAGACGCCCTGGCTGGGCAGCCTGCCGCTGACGCTTGCCATTCGCGAACAGACCGACGCCGGCACGCCGACCGTCGTGTCGGACGCGGGCAGCGAAGCCGCGTCGCTGTACCGTGAGATCGCTCGAAAGCTGGCCGCGGGCGTTGCGGCGCTTCCGCGCGACATGGCCGGAAAGTTTCCCTCCATCGTCGTTCAACAACCGACCTGACGCATGCGGTGGGCTGCCCGCGCCTTATTGGCAGGACTTTGCATGATGGCGGGCGAGGCGTTGGCCAAGCGCCCGGAGGTCATTGTCGACCCCGGGGGCGTGCCGCCGGCCGCGCTGCAGGCGATCACCCAGGCGGTCGATGCGATCGCGCGTCTGGCCGAAGACCAGGACGGCGGTGAAATCAACCGCCTGCGCCGGCGCGCGCGCGACGCGACGCTGGCGGCGCTGGCCACGCAGGGGTATTTTTCGCCCAAGGTCACGCTCGAAGCCGGTACGGATATCGGCGGCGAAACCTGGGACATTGCGATCGTGCCGGGCAAGCGCACGACCGTCGAATCCGTGAATCTGGAATTCTCGGGCCGCATCACGCGCCCCGAGTACGCGCAGCGGGTGCAGAAGCTGCGCGACGACTGGAGCCTGAGGAAGGGGCAGCCGTTCATCAATAGCGACTGGAACCGCGCCAAGGCCACGCTGCTGGACGACGTGTCCACGCGCGACTTCCTGCTGGCCCGCATGACGTCCTCGCGCGCCGACATCGACGCGGACAACGCGGCGGCGCATCTGCACGTCACCATCGACAGCGGGCCGCAGGTGCGCATGGGCGAGCTCAACACCCAGGGTCTGAAGCGCGTGCCGGAGACGCTGATCGACCGCTACGTGCGCTACAACGTGGGCGCCGCATTCGACCAGAACCGGCTGGACCAGTGGCAGCAGGACCTGCAATCGACCGCGTTTTTCCGCGGCGCGTTCGTCTCGCTGCAGGAGCCGCCCGGCCAGAACGATCAGCCCACCGATCCCATTTCCGACCGCGCCCGCGGCCCCGGATCCGAAGACGCCGCTGCCGCCGCACCGGCGGGCGATCCCACGGTGTCGGGTGGCATGCCCCCGCCGCCGACGCAGTTCGATTCCGACGGCGAGATCACGCTGCCGGTGCAGGTGCGCGTGGTCGAGGCTCCCCCCAAGCGGTTTTCCGCGTCGATCGGCGTGGACGACGAGGCCGGCGTACGGGTGGAGTCGGTGTATCGCCAGAACGTCGTGTTCGGCCAACCGGTCACCATGGAAACGGGCTTTGGCGTGGACCGATTGCGCCAGCGGGCTTTCATGGACATCCTCTTGCCCCCTTCCGAGCGCGGCTACCGCGATTCCGTCGGGATCCTGGCGGACCGTTCCGACATCCAGGGGCTGGAAGTGACCCGCTACGCGCTGGGCGCGACGCGCACGCAAGAGCGCAAGGGCGCGGGCGACAGCCGCGTCGAATATGAAACGCGCTACGGCGTGCTGCTGGCGCAAGACCACGTCAAGATCGACGGCGGCGACAGCTACACGCTGCCCACCATCACCACCACGGCCGAATGGCTGCGGCGCGATGTCGACAACAAATACGATCCGCGCGAGGGCAACCTGATTTCCGTGGGCGGCGGTGTCGGCGTGACGCTGGATACCGGCGAGCCCTACACGCGCCTGCGGCTGCGAGGCCAGAAATGGTGGCCTTTCGGTAAATGGGATGTGCTGACGATCCGTGGCGAGGTCGGCCGCGTGTGGTCCAACGGCGACGTGCAGGTGCCGGACGACTTCGGTTTCCGGACGGGCGGTGCGCGGTCGATCCGCGGCTATCGCTATCAAAGCATCGGCGTGCACCGCGACAACGCAGTCGTCGGCGCGCCCACGCTGCTCGTGGGCAGCATCGAATACGACCATTATTTTGACGAGCGCTGGGGCATGGGCGTGTTCGTGGACGCGGGCGATGCCGCCGAGTCCTTCGGCGACATGAAGATGTCCGTGGGCTACGGCGTCGGCGCGCGCGTGCGCACGCCCGCCGGGCCGCTGTTCCTGGACGTGGCCTATGGCCAGCGCGAACGGGACCTGCGTCTGCATTTCTCGCTGGGGATCGCGTTTTGAAGTTCGTGCGTAAATTTCTGCGCCATGTGCTGGTGTGGTGGCTGCCCGGGCTTGCCATGCTGGTTGCGCTGGCGGCTGGGTTCATCTTCTGGCTGGTGGCCTCGCAGAACGGCACGCGCCTGTTGCTGACGACCGCCGCGCAGCAACTCGAAGGCCAGGCGCTGGACGTAAACGGCTCACTGCTGCACGGAGTGACCGTGGGGCGTCTGGAGCTGACGGCCGGCGGCACGCACGTCGACATCCACGATCTGGATCTGTCCGTGCGCTGGAGCGCCCTGGGCGACCGGCTGCTGCACGTGCGCAATCTGTCCGCCGGCTCGGTCCGCGTGGACATGGAATCCTCGCCCGAGACGCCGCCCGCCGAGGAAAGCAGCGAACCCTTCACGTTGCCCAAGCTGCCTGTGACCATCGCCGTGGACCGGCTGGCGCTGGGCGACTTCCAGTTCACCCAGGACGGCGAGCCGCTGCCCGTCACCTTGAATGACCTGAACGCGACCTTTGCCGCCAGCCAACAGGGCGCGCAATTGCGCATCGCCAGCCTGCGCGTTGGCCACGAGGTGGGCGAGGCCGATGTGACCGGCCAGGCCGATCTGCAGGCTCTGGCCGACCCCTGGCCCTTCGCGGCGCGCCTGGACGTGACGGCGCGCGGCGCGGGTCCCGACTCTCCCCTGTGCCAGGCCGATCGGCTGAGCGGCGTGTTTGGTCCGGTTTCGGGGCAGGCGCCGTCCAAGGACAAGGCCGAAGAATCGGCCAAGGAGCCCGCTGCGGCCAAGAAATCGGCTGCGTCCAAGGCCCAGGCTCCGGCCAACCGCGCAGACGCTCGCAAGGCCGAGGTCGCCGCCAAGGGCACAAACGCCGCCAAGCCGGCGGAGGCGGCCAAGGGCCGCACCGACGCCGCAGCAGCTACCAAGGGCAAGGCAGAGCCTGCCGCCACCGCGGCCGCGCCGATGGGGCCGCCCGTGCCCGCGTGCCTTGTCGTGCTGCACGCCGACGCCGCGGGATCGCTGGACGGCATCCAGGCCAAGATCGACGGAACGGGATCCAATTTCGTGCTCGACGTGGTGGCCGATCTGGCGCCACGCACGGCGCTGGTGCTGCGCAGTGCCAGGGCGCGAGCGCAGTTGCCCGACAAGTCCACGCTGGCCGCGCAATTCGACCTGCAGGCGGGCGACGCGCCCGGCCGCGACCGCATCGTCGGCTCGCTGGACGCGCAGCGCCTGGACCTGGCGCCCTGGACGGGCAATGCCATTCCGCCTGCGTTGCTGACCGTTCGTGCCGATGTGCAGGCCGACATTGAAAACCTGAGCGCGCTGCGCCATGCCGCCGTCAACCTGCGTTTTGAAGAGGGCAGCCGCTGGAACCGCCAGCCGCTGAGCGGGGATCTGAAGGCGCAGGTGGATGTGACTGGGACGGGGGACGGTGCGGCAGCCGGTGCTGCGGCAGCCGATGCTGCGGCAGCCGGTGCTGCGGCAGGCGCCGCAGTGACGCCTGCCGTGACGGCCGCGCGTGACCCGGCGGTGGACCCGCTGGCCGGCCTGCGCATCCACGGCCTGGACGTGGACCTGCGGCTGGGGCGCAATCGCGTCCGCGCGACGGGCGAACTGGGCGCATCCAGCGGCGCCATCACGCTGGATGCCCAGGCGCCGCAACTGGACGCCTTCTGGCCCGACATACCCGGCGGCGCCGACGTGAAGGCCCGCATCGACGGCACGGTGGCCGCGCACCGCGGCGAGCTCACCGCTAGCTATACGCCGCCCCGGCCCCGGCCCGGCATCATCGGGCAATCCCGCGCGCAGGCCAATCTGACCTTCAACGGCGGCTGGGGCAGGGGCCCGGCAGGCCAGCCCGACGCGGCGCTGGTGGGCTGGCGCGGCACGTTTTCACGGCTGACCGCGGATACTGCCGGATTCGCCGTTTCCCTGGATCGCCCGGTCACGCTGTCCTTCCTGCCCGCTGCCGTGGCGCCGCAATGGCAGTGGCAGGTCGGCCAGACCGGCGTGAGCCTGACCCTGCCGGGCAAGGAGCGCCTGTCCGTGGCGCACCAGGGATCGCGCGGCGGCGGCAAGCGCTGGGAAACCGCCGGGCAGTCGGACAACCTGGTCATCACGGCTGGCGTGGCGCGCCAGGTGGTCGGCGCGTTCGATCCGGAAGCCGCGGCCAAGCTGGGCCGCAACGCCGGCCGCGTGAACGCGATGGTTCCCGATGGCCAGCGCCGCATCGCGCTCGACCTGCTGTGGGACTTGAAATTCGACGGACGCCTGGCCGGCCGGGCCCGCATCGCGCGCCGTGCGGGCGACCTGCTGATTCCGGGCGATCCCCCGGTGCCGCTGGGCGTGAAGGCGCTGGTCGTCGACGTGACCGCCACGCCCACCTCGGCCAACGCCAGCCGGCTGGACGCCCGCCTGGACCTGTCGACGGAAAAGATGGGGTCGATCAACGGCACCGGCACGGCGGTCCTGCTGGTGGACGCGCAGGGCGGGATGGCGCTGGATTCGCGCCAGCCGCTGCGGGCGCGCCTGAATGCCGACATCGCCGACCTCGCGTGGGTTGGCCTGTTCGTGGGCGACGCCATGGAAGTGGGCGGTACGCTCAAGGCCAATATCGACGTGCAGGGCACGCTTGCCGGCCAATGGGGCGCCACCGGCTCGATCCGGGGCGACAAGCTGAGGCTGGTGCGCATCGACGACGGCGTGCGGCTGATCGATGGCACGCTGTCCGCCCGCCTGGACGGCCAGCGGCTCATTCTGGACAGCCTGCGCTTTCCAGCGTCGCTGCGCGTGATGCCTGCCGAATGGCGCACCAAGGAATGGATCACGACGAACGCGGGCGCCAAGGGCGGTTACGCCGAAGCGAAGGGCGACTGGAACATTATGGACGGCGGCGGCGCGATCAAGCTGACGCTGTTCCGATTCCCGGCCCTGCAGCGATCGGACCGCTACGCCATGGTGTCCGGCACGGTCGAGGTGCGGGCGGCCATGCCGCGCCTGGAGATCGTGGGCAACCTAAGCGCCGACGCGGGCTGGTTCAGCCTGGAGATCCTGCAGGGCGTGCCGACGCTGGATGACGACGTGCGCGTGATCCGCGCGGGCGACGATCCCAACAAGGTCTCGACGCCGCTGCAGACCAGCATGGACCTGAAGTTCGACATGGGGCCGCGCTTCTACATCACGGGCATGGGGCTGGACGCCGGCCTGCTCGGTTCCATCCAGATCCGGCTGAACGAGGGCCGGCTGACAGGCTGGGGCCAGTTGCGCACGCGCGGCGGCGGCATCGAGGCCTATGGCCAGCGGCTGCGCCTGAGCCGCGGAACCCTGACGTTCCAGGGCCGTCTGGACAACCCCATCCTGGACATCGAGGCGCTGCGCACGGGTGAACTGGTCGAGGCCGGCGTGCGCGTGGTGGGCACGGCCCAGCGTCCGCGCATCGACCTGGTGTCCTATCCGGAAGTCAGCGACGTCGAAAAGCTGTCGTGGCTGCTGCTGGGACGCGGACCGGACGAAAGCGGCGGCGACGCGGCCCTGCTGGTGTCGATCGGCACCGCGCTGCTGGGCGGCGGGCAGCCGTTCTACAAGCAGTTCGGCCTGGACGACGTGGCGGTGCGCACCGGCAACATGGGCAGTTCGGGCAGCATCCTGCCGGACCGTACGGTGGCCGGCAACGTAAACCGCGATATCGGCAGCGACCTGTCCACGCAATTCCTGGTGGCCAGCAAGAACTTCGCCAATGGCATCACGCTGAGCGTCGAGCAGGCGCTGTCCGGCAGCGATACCGTTGGGCGTGCCAGCTACCGGCTGGCGCGTGGTCTGTCCCTTGATTTGAAGGGCGGCTCGGTCAACGGGATTTCGCTGGTGTACCGCACCCTGTTCGGCAATTGATCCGGCGCCCGGCTTGCGGCGGGACAAGTCTGTCCCGCCCGGCCGGAATCGGGTTCGGCGCGCTCGGGATAAAATGATGCCCATTCCAAATCCCTAGCACCACACCCACCATGAGCATCAAAAGCGACCGCTGGATCCGCCGCCAGGCCGAAGCCGGCATGATCGAACCCTTCGAACCGGGGCAGGTTCGTACGGCCAATGGCGGGCGCATCGTCAGCTACGGCACCAGCAGCTACGGCTACGACGTGCGCTGCGCCGACGAATTCAAGATCTTCACCAACATCAATTCGACCATCGTCGATCCCAAGAACTTCGACGAAGGCTCGTTCGTGGATTTCAAGGGCGACGTCTGCATCATCCCGCCGAATTCCTTCGCCCTGGCGCGCACGGTGGAATACTTCCGCATCCCGCGCAGCGTCCTGACGGTCTGCCTGGGCAAGAGCACGTACGCGCGCTGCGGCATCATCGTCAACGTGACCCCGCTTGAACCCGAATGGGAAGGCCACGTCACGCTGGAATTTTCAAACACCACGCCGCTGCCCGCCAAGATCTACGCCGGCGAAGGCTGCGCACAGATGCTGTTCCTGGAAAGCGACGAAGTCTGCGAAACCTCGTACCGCGATCGCGGCGGCAAATATCAAGGCCAGCGCGGCGTCACGCTGCCGCGCACCTGATCGTTCAGCCTGGCTGCGCCGGGCGCGGGTTATCGCTCGGGCAGTCACGCAGGTAGTCGATATCCCACTCGCCTTCGCCGGTCTGCACGAAGCCGTGCCGGCGATAGAAGCGGTTCGAATCGCTGCCGCGCAACGCGCTCAATGTCACCCCGACGCCGCGGCGGTCGGCGTCCTGCAAGATCCGGCGCAGCACCTGGCCGCCCACGCCTCGCCCCTGCGCAGAGGGATGCACGTACAGATGATCCAGCCGCAATCCGTCGCCGTCCGGCCGCAGGCAATAGAACCCGATGCGTTTGCCGTCTTCTTCGATGTGCCAGGTGCACTCGGGGCGGAAGGTGCCGCGCAGCCGCTCGCGCGCCCGGTCCGGGTCAAAGCGGCCCAGCCGTTCCAGGCTGTCGCGCATGGCCTCGATCCGCAGCGCCAGCAGCGCTTCGAAGTCGGCCTCGGCTGCAGGCGTGAAGCGCAGCGACGCAGGCGCCAGTTCGTCATAGCCCCGGCCCAGAAACTGCAGGATGCAGATGCCGTGGCCATAAGGATCGGCCAGATGCGCAATGCGGCCCCAGTCATGCGTGATGGGCGGATCCTCCAGGCGCGCGCCCGCGGCGACCGCCAGGGCCACGGCCTGGTCCACGTCATCCACCACGACGTCCAGATGCACGGGCGTCCAATGCCGCGCGTAGTCGCGGCGCTGACGGACAGCGCCGCCGGCCGCCGGACCGCCGGCCGCCGTGCCCGCCGCCTTTTCGAGCAGATAGATGGGGGCGTCGGCGCCCAGCAGTTCGGCCCCCGTGGAACCCAGCCGCCGGTTCAGCGTCAAGCCGAAGGCAGACTGGTAGAAACCGATCGCGTGTTCGAGATCGGGAACATCGATATTGACCAGGATTCTCATGGGGACATTCTGCGCTAAAGAACCTTATGCCGCGTCCGTAAAAAGATTACATGTGTTTGCCGATTTGGCGACGTCATTTCTGCAAGCGTTAGCAAGGCCCAATCCGTGCGTTACCCCCATATTCCCTGGCTGCCCCTGTTGTTCTATCCCGCGTTGCCGGTGGCCGCAGCGGTCGGGCTGCTGTTCTGGCGGGATTGGCCGCCCGCGCTCAGCCTGATCGTGCCGTTCGTGCCATGGGTCATGGCGCTGATCGGATCGGCTATCTGCCTGATGTATCAACGCTCGCAGACCATGGCGCTGATGCTGTGCGTGCTGGCCGTCACGGCGGCCTGGCCCACGCTTGCCCGGGAAGCCCCGTGGGCCATGGGGCCGGTGCTGGCCTGGTGGTCGCTCGTCTACACCATCAATGCCCTGTGGTCCGAACGATCCAGCATGCTGATCGACGTAACGCTGCGCATCGGCTTGATCGCCGCCGGCGTGGCTGTGATTGCGCTGGTGGGCAAGGACGGCGTGGGCGAAATCTTCAGCACCGTCGCGCTGCAGGGCATGCTGGCGCGCCTGGGCGTACCGGCCGAGGCGCTGATCGCGCTGCTGGGCACCGGCCTGACGTTGACGCTGCTGCTGTTGCGCTACGGGCGCCCGCAGCAGGCAGGGCAGTGGCTGGGCTTCGTGTGCATGGCCTGGGCGCTGCCGCGCGGCGCGGCGCATCCGCTCGAACTGGCGCTGATGTCCGCCGCGGCGCTGACGGCCCTGTGCATCTCGTTGGCGCACGAAGGCTTTCACATGGCGTTCCGCGACGAGCTCACCGGTTTGCCCGGCCGCCGCGCACTGAACGAGCGGCTGCAACGCATGGGCCGCCTCTACACGCTGGCAATGGCCGACGTGGACCACTTCAAGGCCTTCAACGACACGCACGGCCACGACGTGGGCGATCAGGTGCTGCGCATGGTCGCCTCGCAGTTGCGGCGCGTGCCGGGTGGCGGCCAGGCCTACCGCTACGGCGGCGAGGAATTCACGCTGGTGTTTCCCGGCAAGACCGCGGCCGAGGCCATGCCACACCTGGAAACGGTGCGCCGCGCCATCGAGGCCTACCAGATGCGCCTGCGCGACAAGCCGGCCCGGCCCAAGGCGGACCAGATCGGCCAGCGCCGCCGCGGCGGACGGGGAGGGCGCGGCGCCCGGCCCTTGCGCGTGACGGTCAGCATCGGGGTGGCGGAACGCAGTGATGCGCTGCGCGCCCCGGACGCCGTCATCAAGGCGGCCGACCAGGCGCTCTACAAAGCCAAGGACGGCGGTCGCAATCAGGTGTGTGCCTTCGGCGCGCGCCGCCGCGCGGGCGCTGCTTGAGGCCCGGGGCTAGCGGTCGGCCAGCGGCATCGCCATCAGCGCTTCGTCGTACAGCTTGCCGTTGACGCACAGCGCCTCGCGCTCGTGGCCATACACGGTGAATCCCAGGCTGGCGTAAAGCGCGGACGCCGCGACGTTGTTGGCGGTGACGCTCAGCTGCACCTGCCGGATGCCGCGCATGGTGCGCGCATGGTCGATCGCCGCGTGCATCAGCATCCGGCCCAAGCCCCGGCCGCGCTCGGCGGGTGCGACGTACATGCTCCAGATGTGCGCCTTGTGCCGCACCTTCAGCTTGCGCTGGCGTCCCACGCCGACGATCCCGGCCAACGCCTCGCCCAGAAACACGCCAAACATCGCGCCATCGTTGGCCGGCGAAATCCATTCGCGGATGTCCGCCAATGTCAGCGTGTGTTCCTCTTCGTAACTCGATCCAAAGGACTCGGGCGTTTCGACCAGCGCATTCAAACGCAATTGCCGCAGGGGCGCGGCGTCGGCAGCGATCAGTCGTCGGACGACAGGCTCGTTCATGGCGGCTTTGAGAGTGTTGGGATTAGGTAACGTTTGAGGAGTATAGGGGGATGGGCTTGCCTATAATGGCCCCAACGCCGCTTGCGGTTTTCAACAAGGAGCCATTGATGTTCGGTTTCCTCAAGACAAACCAGGATGCGACGCGCCACGAAGTCCAGGAAGAATTCGTGGCCCGTGTCGCGGGTGCAGCGCAGGACTTCGTGGAGGCGGCCGGTTCAACCGGCGCCGTGCTGGACTACTCCCCGTCCAGCGTTCATGCGCTGGATGACGCACTGGAGGCCGCCCATCTGGGCACGCTGCCTCTGACCCCCATGCAAACCGTCGGTGCTGCCGCCTACCTTTACGAGGTTGGCCGCCGCGCGCATGGCGGGTTGTACGAGGTCTGCGACGACGAAGATCCCGTGGTCCTCGTCTGCGGAGAACCCGGCTCCGAAGTGTGCTTTGGCGCCATCGCCAAGGTCGAGCGGCGCATCCGTTACGGGGCCGCCGAGGCCATCCCCGCCTACTTTGAACGCTTCATGACAGCCCTCCAGACGGGCGAAGCGCAGACCATCCGGTAGGCTGATCTGGCGCTTCTGGGGATTTCCCTTAGGGCTGTAAGAAAAACAGCCCTACAATTCCGCAATTCCCGCCGGCCGGCGGGTGCTCGTGCCGTCTGTCATCAGACGGTTTTTTACTCGCAGTACATTCGCGCCGCGATACGCGTCCGATCCGCCATGCCCCCAGGAGCGCCTGCATGAAATTCCGCTTCCCCATCTTCATCATCGACGAGGACTACCGTTCCGAGAACGCGTCCGGTTTGGGTATCCGTGCCTTGTCCGCAGCAATCGAGGCCGAGGGCGTCGAGGTGATCGGGGTGACCAGTTACGGCGACCTGAGTTCGTTCGCGCAGCAGCAGAGCCGCGCCAGCGCCTTCATCCTGTCGATCGACGATGAAGAGTTCGACGTGGACTCGCCCGAGGACGTGGCCAGCGCAATCAAGAACCTGCGCGCCTTCATTGGCGAGCTGCGCTTTCGCAACGCGGACATTCCCATCTATCTGTACGGCGAAACGCGCACGTCGGAACACATTCCGAACGACATCCTGCGCGAGCTGCACGGCTTCATCCACATGTTCGAGGACACGCCGGAGTTCGTGGCGCGCCACATCATCCGCGAAGCCCGCAGCTACGTCGACAGCCTGCCGCCGCCGTTCTTCCGCGAGCTGGTGAAGTACGCCCAGGACGGTTCGTATTCGTGGCACTGCCCGGGGCACTCGGGCGGCGTGGCGTTCCTGAAGAGCCCGGTCGGCCAGATGTTCCACCAGTTCTTCGGTGAAAACATGCTGCGCGCCGACGTCTGCAACGCCGTGGACGAACTGGGCCAGCTGCTGGACCACACCGGCCCGGTCGCCGAATCCGAACTGAACGCCGCACGCATCTTCCACGCGGACCATTGCTTCTTCGTGACCAACGGCACGTCGACCTCGAACAAGGTCGTGTGGCACGCCAATGTGGCCGCGGGCGACGTCGTGGTGGTGGACCGCAACTGTCACAAGTCGATCCTGCACGCCATCACGATGACGGGCGCGATTCCGGTGTTCCTGCGCCCCACACGCAACCACCTGGGCATCATCGGCCCGATCCCGCTCGAAGAATTCCACCCGGACAACATCCGCAAGAAGATCGAAGCGAACCCCTTCGCGCGCGAAGCGGTGAACAAGAATCCGCGCATCCTGACGCTGACGCAGAGCACGTACGACGGCGTCATCTACAACGTCGAAATGATCAAGCAGCAGCTCGGCAGCTATGTCGACACGCTGCACTTTGACGAAGCCTGGCTGCCGCACGCGTCGTTCCACGAGTTCTACCAGGACATGCACGCCATCGGCCAGGACCGCCCGCGCAGCCAGGACGCCATGGTGTTTGCCACGCACTCCACGCACAAGCTGCTGGCCGGCATTTCGCAGGCCTCGCAGATCATCGTGCAGGAATCCGAGACCCGCAAACTGGACCGCAACGTCTTCAACGAGGCGTACCTGATGCACACGTCCACGTCGCCGCAGTACGCGATCATCGCGTCCTGCGACGTGGCCGCGGCCATGATGGAACCCCCGGGCGGCACCGCGCTGGTCGAGGAAAGCATCCGCGAAGCCCTGGACTTCCGCCGCGCCATGCGCAAGGTGGAATCCGAGTTCGGCAAGAACGACTGGTGGTTCAAGGTCTGGGGCCCGAACCGCCTGGTGGCCGAAGGCATCGGCAATCGCGACGAATGGATCCTGGAAGCCAACGATCACTGGCACGGCTTCGGTGAAATGGCCGAAGGCTTCAACATGCTGGACCCGATCAAGGCCACGGTCATCACGCCGGGGCTGGACATGTCGGGCAGCTTCGGCGAAACCGGCATTCCCGCCGCGCTGGTCTCCAAGTACCTGACCGAGCACGGCGTGGTGGTTGAAAAGACCGGCCTGTATTCGTTCTTCATCCTGTTCACCATCGGCATCACCAAGGGCCGCTGGAACACGCTGCTGACTGCGCTGCAGCAGTTCAAGGACGACTACGACCGCAACCAGCCGCTGTGGCGCATCCTGCCGGAGTTCTGCCGCGACCATCGCCGCTACGAGCGCATGGGCCTGCGCGACCTTTGCCAGCAGATCCACGAGGCCTACCGCGAGCGCGACGTCGCCCGCCTGACGACCGAGATGTACCTGAGCGACATGGTGCCGGCGCTGAAACCGTCGGACGCCTTTGCCCGCATGGCGCACCGCGAAGTCGAGCGCGTCGACATCGACAAGCTGGAAGGCCGCGTCACGGGCGTGCTGCTGACGCCGTACCCGCCGGGCATTCCGCTGCTGATCCCGGGCGAACGCTTCAACCGCACCATCGTGCAGTACCTGCAATTCGCGCGCGAGTTCAACGAACGCTTCCCCGGCTTCGAAACCTACATCCACGGCCTGGCCGACGAAGTGGGTCCGGACGGCGAAAAGCGTTACTACGTTGACTGCCTGATCGAAGAGTAAGCACGGGCGGGCCGGAAATCTTGATGTTCGATGTTGCAGTGCTTGGCGCGGGCGCCGCGGGCATGATGTGCGCGGCGGTCGCGGGTCAGCGCGGCCTGCGCGTGGTGCTGGTCGACCACGCGCAGCGCCTGGCCGAGAAGATCCGCATTTCGGGCGGCGGGCGCTGCAACTTCACGAACATCGGGGCCGGGCCCGCCAATTTTCTGTCCGACAATCCCCATTTCTGCCGGTCGGCGCTGTCGGCCTACACGCCGCAGGACTTTCTGGCGCTCATGAAGCGCCACCGCATCGCCTGGCACGAGAAGCATCGCGGCCAGCTGTTCTGCGACGACTCCAGCGAAAACATCATCGACATGCTGCGCGCCGAGTGCGACGCGGGCAATGTGCAATGGCGCATGGGCTGTTCGGTGGCCGAGGTCGCGCACGGGGCCGAAGGTTTCGAGCTGCGCACCAGCCAGGGCGTCATCCGGGCCGCCAAGCTGGTCGTCGCGACCGGCGGCATGGCGATTCCGCAACTGGGCGCAACGGACTTCGGGCTGAAGATTGCCCGCCAGTTCGGCCTGAAGGTCGTCGAGCCGCGCCCCGCGCTGGTTCCGCTGACCTTCGACCCCGCGCAGTGGCAGCCGCTGTCCGATCTGTCCGGCGTGGCGCTGGAAGTGAACCTGCAGACGGGGCAGGGCAAGACGCGCGGTGAATTTCTGGAAGACCTGCTGTTCACGCACCGCGGTCTGTCGGGGCCCGCGATCCTGCAGATCTCCAGCTACTGGAAGCCGGGCGAGCCCATCGTGATCGACCTGGCGCCGGGGCGCGATCTGGCGCAGGAACTGCTGGCGTCCAAGTCCGGCAACCGCCAGCAGCTTCATACGGTGCTGGGCGGGCTATGGCCCAAGCGGCTGGCCGACCGCTGGCTGCAATTGGCCGAGCAGGGCGGCAAGCCGGGCCTAGCCGCGCTGCGCCTGGCCGACGCGCCGGACAAGACGCTGCGCGGGCTGGCGCAGGACATCCATCAGTGGACGCTCGTGCCCAGCGGCACGGCGGGCTACAAAAAGGCCGAAGTCATGCGCGGCGGTGTGGACACGCGCTGCCTGGACCAGAAGTCCATGCAGGCCAAGGCCGCGCCGGGCCTGTATTTCATCGGCGAGGCCGTCGACGTGACCGGCTGGCTCGGCGGCTACAACTTCCAGTGGGCGTGGGCCTCGGGCGTCGCCTGCGGCCAGGCGCTGTAGCTGCGGCCAGGCGCGCTGGTTAGCCACCGGCCGCTTTCACCCCAAATCCTGAAAATTCCCGAAGCAACCTGCGTGGCCGCCATTGCGCCTTTCCGGCATTCCGGCATTGTGATATCAAATAAAAATACATATCATTTATGTTTTGATCTTTATCAAAGCCGTCCCGCGAGGGACGGATCAGCCGGAGACTCGCATGGCCTACACCCTTCCGCCCCTGCCGTACGCCTATGACGCGCTGGAACCTCACATCGACGCAATGACGATGGAGATCCACTACACCAAGCATCACCAGACCTATGTGACCGGCCTGAACACCGCGCTCGAAGGCGCCGGCATCGCCACGGATGAACCCGTGGAAGCGCTGGTCGCGCGCATCAAGGAATTGCCGGAAGCCGTGCGCGGCGCGGTGCGCAACCACGGCGGCGGCCACGCCAATCACAGCCTGTTCTGGTCCGTCATGTCGCCGCAGGGCGGCGGCGAGCCGGATGGGGCGCTGGCTGCGGCCATCGACGCCGAGCTGGGCGGTCTGCCCGCCTTCAAGGAAGCCTTCACCAAGGCGGCGCTGACGCGCTTCGGCAGCGGTTGGGCCTGGCTGAGCGTGACGCCGGCCGGTAAGCTGGTGGTCGAGAGCAGCGCCAACCAGGACAGCCCGCTGATGGACGGCAATACGCCGATCCTGGGCCTGGACGTCTGGGAACACGCTTATTATCTGAAGTACCAGAACCGCCGGCCGGAATACATCGGCGCTTTCTACAACGTGGTGAACTGGCCCGAGGTCTCGCGCCGCTACGCTGCGGCAAAGGGCTAAGCGCATCTCCCCAAAGGAGCGCAGCCGCATATGAATACCTTCAGCCGTCATCGCGTGCGGCCGGCGGCCACCAGCATCAGCGTCTGGACGCTGGCCGTGATGGTGTCCTGCCTGGCCCTGTACCAGCTCTGGGTCTACCTGGACGTGCGGGCGCCGCACGTGGCCGACGCGCTGCTGGGCGGTCTTGTTGCGGCCGCCGCCACCGCCCTTGGCACCCTTCCCATTCTCTTTGCCCGCACCATTCCGCAGAAGGCGCAGGACAGCATGTTCGGCTTTGGCGCCGGCGTCATGCTGGCCGCCAGCGCGTTTTCGCTGGTCGCGCCGGGCATCGCGGCGGGTGAGGAATTGGGGTACGGCCCCTGGGGCGCCGGCCTGACGGTCGGCGCCGCTCTGCTGTTGGGGGCGGCCGTGCTGCTGCTGATGGACCGGATCCTGCCGCACGAGCATTTCATCAAGGGCAGGGAAGGGATGGAGGCGCATCGCCTGCGCCGCACCTGGCTGTTCGTGTTCGCGATCATGCTGCACAACCTGCCCGAGGGCCTGGCGATCGGCGTGGGTTATGCAGCGGGCGACCCCGTGCGCGGCACGGCGCTGGCCACCGGCATTGCAATCCAGGACATTCCCGAGGGGCTGGTCGTGGCGGTGGCCCTGCTTGCCGCCGGCTACAAGCGCACGTTTGCCGTGGCCTTGGGCATGCTGTCGGGACTGATCGAGCCCGTGGGCGCCGTGCTGGGCGCCGCCGTGGTCGGCTGGTCGGCGCCGCTCCTGCCGTGGGGCCTGGGGTTTGCCGCGGGCGCCATGCTGTTCGTCATCAGCCACGAGATCATCCCGGAATCGCACCGCAAGGGGCACGAGGTCTACGCCACTTGCGGTCTCATGATCGGTTTCGTGCTGATGATGCTGCTGGATACCGCGCTGGGATAGCGCCGGCGGGCGTGCAACAGGCCTAGGCTTACCCCGGGCTTTCGTTGTATGCTTTCGGCGCTGTCACGCATGCTGCGGGAGAGAGCGGCCGAAGGCGTCAAGCCCGGCCGCCGCCGAAGGCGCAATTCGCCCAGAATCGCTCAGGTAACCGATACCGCGCAGGCTTGTCCCGTCCCGCATTTGCCGCCATTGCCGGCTACGCAGACGTGGCAAAACAGCACTCTGGAGAGACCTGGCGCCGCGCCCTGAACAGGGACACTGCGAGCAGCCCAGGCGCCGAAGGTGCAAACCCGCCACGCGGGGCAACTCTCAGGCAAAAGGACAGAGGGGCGGAAGATTCAGCCGTTGCGCGGGCGCCGTCCGCCCGCAACCAGCGGCATTCCGTAACCCTGGCATCGCTGCCGTCCCGGAGTTCCCCCGCATGTCCGCATCCCTCAAACGCACCCCGCTCGCCGAAGAACACATCGCCGCCGGCGCCCGCATGGTCGATTTCGGCGGCTGGGACATGCCGCTGGCCTACGGTTCGCAGATCGAAGAGCACCATGCCGTGCGCCAGGACGCCGGCATGTTCGACGTCTCGCACATGCTCAACGTCGACGTGACGGGCCCGGATGCCTTCGCCTTCCTGCAGCGCCTGGTCGCCAACGACGTCGCCAAGCTGACGGTCCCGGGCAAGGCGCTCTACAGCTGCATGCTGAACCCGCAGGGCGGCGTCATCGACGACCTCATCATCTATTTCTTCGCTGCCGACGAATGGCGCGTGGTGGTCAACGCCGGCACGGCCGACAAGGACGTGGTCTGGATGCAGCGCGTCAAGCAGGCCGGCGCGTTCGACGTGACCATCGCCCCGCGCCGCGATCTGGCCATGGTGGCTGTGCAGGGCCCCAACGCCCGCGCCAAGGTCTGGGCCGCCCGCCCGGCCTGGCAAGCCGCCAGCGAACCGCTGACTCCCTTCGTCGCCGCCCGCGTGGGCGACGACACGCTGGTCGCCCGCACGGGCTACACCGGCGAAGACGGTTTCGAAATCGTCCTGCCCGCTGCTGAAGTCGTGCAACTGTGGCGCGACCTGATCGCCCAGGGCGTGCGTCCGGCAGGCCTGGGCGCGCGCGACACCCTGCGCCTGGAAGCCGGCATGAACCTGTACGGCCAGGACATGGACGAACTGACCCACCCCGGCGAAGCCGGCCTGACCTGGACCGTGTCCGGCAAGAACGCCGAGCGCCGCTTCATCGGCCGCGACGCGATCGAACAATTCGCCAAGCCCGCCACCTTCATCGGTCTGAAGCTGCAGGAACGCGGCGTCATGCGCGCGCACATGGCCGTGCGCACCGCGCAGGGCGTGGGCGAGCTGACCAGCGGCACCATGTCGCCCACGCTGGGCGTGTCGATCGGCTTTGCCCGCCTGCCGCAAGGCGTGGCGCCGGGCGACAAGGTCGAGGTCGACATCCGCGGCAAGTGGGTGCCCGCCGTGGCGTGCAAGCTGCCTTTCGTGCGTAACGGCAAAGCCGGCGAACACTCGTAAACTCGAACCTCGCGCGTGCACCGGCCCAGTCAGGGCAACGGCCGCCCGCGCGAGGCGCGCAATACCATTCATCTACCCGCATTCCCTCAGGAGTTCCCATGAGTCTGCCCACCGATCGCAAGTACACCGAGTCCCATGAATGGGTCAAAGCCGAGGGCGACGTGTTCGTCGTCGGCATCACCGACACCGCCCAGGAGCAACTGGGCGATCTGGTCTTCGTTGGCGACGTGAACGTCGGCGCGAAGCTGAGCGCGGGCGAAACCGCTGGCGTGGTCGAGTCGGTCAAGGCCGCCTCGGACATCTACGCGCCCGTGTCCGGCGAAATCGTTGCCTTCAACGAAGAGCTGGAAAGCAACCCCAACCTGATCAACGAATCGGCCTTCACCGCCTGGATCTTCAAGATCAAGCCGGACAACGCCGCCGACGCCGACAAGCTGCTGGACGCCGCCGGCTACGAAGCCGTCGCCAACGGCTGATGCCGCACGCGGGGGAGCGGCGGCGCCGCCTCCCTCGCCAGACGCAATACCGTCCGTTCGCAGGACGACACCCGCTACCCCCGAGATCCCCCCATGTCGCGCGCCCTAGACACCCATACCGACTTCATCCCCCGCCACATCGGCCCCTCCGACGCCGACCAGGCCGCCATGCTTGCCGTGATCGGCAGCGACAGCCTGGACGCCCTGATCGAAGAAGTCGTGCCCCCCAAGATCCGCAGCAAGGAGCCGCTGGCGCTGCCCGCTTCGCGCAGCGAAGCCGACGTGCTGGCTGAACTGAAGCAGGTCGCGGGCCGCAACAAGGTCTACCGCAGCTACATCGGGCAGGGGTACTACGGCACGCAGACGCCCAACGTGGTGTTGCGCAACATTCTTGAGAATCCCGCCTGGTACACGGCCTACACGCCCTACCAGCCCGAGATTTCGCAGGGCCGCCTGGAAGCCCTGCTGAACTACCAGACGATGGTCGCCGACCTGACCGGCCTGGACATCTCCAACGCCTCGCTGCTGGACGAAAGCACCGCCGCCGCTGAAGCGATGACGCTTGCGCGCCGCAGCGCCAAGTCCAAGAGCCCGGTGTTCTTCATCTCGCGCCACGTGCACCCGCAGACCATCGAAGTCGTGCGCACGCGCGCCGAAGGCCTGGACATCGAGATCCGCATCGGCGACGAAGCCGAAGGCCTGCCCGAGTGCTTTGGCGTGCTGCTGCAGTACCCGCACAGCACGGGTTCGGTGTCCGACTACCGCAAGCTGGCCGAAGCCGCCCACGCGCAAGGCGCCGTGGTTGCGTGCGCGACCGACCTGCTGGCGCTTGCCGTGCTGGCCGCGCCGGGCGAGTGGGGCGCCGACATCGCCGTCGGTTCGGCCCAGCGCTTTGGCGTGCCGTTCGGCTTTGGCGGCCCGCACGCCGGCTTCATGGCCTGCAAGGACGCATTCAAGCGCAACATGGCGGGCCGCCTGGTCGGCGTGTCCAAGGACGCGCAAGGCAATCCCGCGCTGCGCCTGGCGCTGCAGACGCGTGAACAGCACATCCGCCGCGAGAAGGCCACTTCCAACATCTGCACGGCGCAGGTGCTGCTGGCCGTGATGGCCGGCATGTACGCGGTGTGGCACGGCCCGGCCGGCATCCGCCGCATCGCCGAGCGCGTGCAGCGCGCCACCGCCATCCTGCGCGCCGAGCTGATCAAGCTGGACGTCAAGGTCGCCAACGACACGTTCTTCGACACGCTGCTGCTGGAAGCCGGCGCCGCGACGCCCGCCATCCTGACGGCCGCCGACTGCGCGCACATCAACCTGCGCCGCGTCGACGGCGCCCGTCTGGCCATCTCGCTGGACGAGACCGTCACCGTGGCCGACCTGGAAGCACTGGTCAACGTCTTC
The DNA here is from genome assembly GCF_040775605.1 of Achromobacter animicus. Classification (NCBI taxonomy): domain Bacteria; kingdom Pseudomonadati; phylum Pseudomonadota; class Betaproteobacteria; order Burkholderiales; family Alcaligenaceae; genus Achromobacter; species Achromobacter animicus. The sequence goes on along the minus strand of NZ_JAYGJK010000001.1, from coordinate 5,280,290 downwards.
GCCGCCGGTCTTGAGCGCGATGACGTCGAACTGGACATCGACGCGCTGGACGCCGCGGCCCCCGGCGGCATTCCCGCCTCGGTTGCTCGCGAAAGCGCGATCCTGAAGCACCCCATCTTCTCCAGCATCCAGTCCGAAACCGACATGCTGCGCTACCTGCGCAAGCTGGCCGACAAGGATCTGGCGCTGGACCGCACGATGATCCCGCTGGGTTCGTGCACCATGAAGCTGAACGCCACGGCCGAGATGATCCCCATCACCTGGCCCGAATTCGCGCTGATCCACCCGTTCGCGCCGGCCTCGCAAAGCCAGGGCTACGTCGAACTGATCGATCGTCTGTCCGCCGCGCTGTGCGAAATCACCGGCTACGACAACATCAGCCTGCAGCCCAACTCGGGCGCGCAGGGCGAATATGCGGGTCTGCTCGCCATTCGCGGCTATCACCAGGCTAACGGCCAGCACCAGCGCAACATCTGCCTGATCCCGTCGTCGGCGCACGGCACCAACCCCGCCTCGGCGCAGCTTGCCGGCATGGACGTAGTGGTCGTGGCGTCGGACGCCAACGGCAACGTGGACCTCGCGGACCTGCGCGCCAAGATCGAACAGGTCGGCGACAAGCTGGCCGCGCTGATGATCACGTACCCGTCGACGCACGGCGTGTTCGAAGAAGCCGTCACCGAAATCTGCGATCTGGTCCACCAGGCCGGCGGACAGGTGTACCTGGACGGCGCCAACATGAACGCCATGGTCGGCGTGGCCAAGCCCGGCAAGTTCGGCTCGGACGTGTCGCACCTGAACCTGCACAAGACGTTCTGCATCCCGCACGGCGGCGGCGGACCCGGCGTGGGTCCCGTGGCGGTTCGCTCGCACCTGGCGCCCTACCTGCCGGGCGTGGTGAACGAACAGGGCAAGCTGCCCGGCGACGCCAAGGTCGGCCCGGTCTCGGCCGCGCCGTTCGGCTCGGCGGGCATCCTGCCGATCCCGTTCGTGTACATCGCGCTGATGGGCGCCGACGGCCTGCGCCGCGCCACCGAAGTCGCCATCCTGAACGCCAACTACATCGCGACCCGCCTGCGCGGCCACTACGAGGTCCTGTACGCGGGCCGCAACGGCCGCGTGGCGCACGAGTGCATCCTGGACGTGCGCCCGCTCAAGGAAACCAGCGGCATCAGCGCCGAAGACATCGCCAAGCGCCTGATGGACTACGGCTTCCATGCGCCCACCATGAGCTTCCCGGTCGCGGGCACGCTGATGGTCGAGCCGACGGAATCCGAAGGCGTGGCCGAGCTGGACCGCTTCATCGACGCGATGATCGCCATCCGCGAAGAAATCGCCCAGGTCGAACGCGGCGAACGCGACCGCGACGACAACGTCCTGAAGAACGCGCCGCACACCGCGCAGATGCTGCTGGCCGAGGAATGGTTGCACGACTACCCGCGCCAGCAGGCCGCCTACCCGGTGGCGACGCTGCGCGACGGCAAATACTGGCCGCCGGTCGCCCGCGTGGACAACGCCTACGGCGATCGCAACCTGGTCTGCGCCTGCCTGCCGATCGAAGCGTACGCGTAACGCGCCACGCCCGCGTCCGGCCCGTGCCGGACGCATCGCCCGATCATCGCGATCAGCGCGTAAAAAAAGCCCCCGTCCTTTACAGGCGGGGGCTTTTGCTTGGGGCCAGGCCTTGGATCAAGGCCGGTCGTTCAGCTTATTTGGCGGGCGCCTTCGCCGCGGCGCCGAAGTCTTCGGCGATGCTGATGAACGTGTTGAGCAGGATCTGCAGGTTGTCCTTGCCCAGACCGCCTTCGGCGTTCATGTCCATCTGCAGCACGGCCTGGTTCTTTTCATCGAGGTAGGCGCGGCTCCAGCGGTATTCCTGGTTCCAGGCGTTGATGGCCTTGAGCGTCATCGGCTTCTTGGTGGCGTACGTGGCGGTCGCGACCAGATCCAGGCACTTTTCCGTGAAGTCGTTGCACAGGAACTCCAGGCGCAGGTCGGTGGCGCCGGTGGTGCCCGGGTTCAGGACCAGCACGGGGCCGTCGGTGCCGTCGCTGCGGGTCACGGTGTAGCCCATGTCGTCCAGCATGTTGGCAACGTCTTCCAGGTTGAAGTCCTGCATGACGCCGGCAACCGGTGCCGGAGCGACGGGTTCGGCGTCCGGGTCCATGCCGATGCCGGACAGCTCGTCGTCGTCGTCCAGGTCATTCATGCCGGTCGCGCCCAAGAGGCCGCTGAACAGTTCCTCGGCAGGAATCTTCTGGCCGTTCAGGTCGCCCATGCCGTCGGCAAAGGTGAACTTGCCGACGATGTTGTCGCCGTCGTTCTTGCCCACGTTCATCATTTCGGCCATGCCGGCCATCTGGCGGATGTTCTCGTCAGCGTCGGCCGCGGCCTTCTCGGCGGGCACGCCTTCGGTCTTGACGGCGTACTGCACCATCAGGTCCTTCACCATGGGCTTGGAGATCACCAGCGAGGCGTCGATCTTCTTGATCGCCTGCACTGCGATTTCCTGCGGGGTCAGGTCCTTGGCGTTGGCCGGATTGGCCAGGTCCAGCGTGAAGGTCAGCTTGCTTTCGCCCTTGGCCGTCTTCCAGCTCAGCGGATCGATGCTGAACGACGGATTGCCCGCCAGCAGCTTGCCGGCGTTGTCCAGCAGAACGTCGAACTGCTCGTCCTTCAGGCCTTCGTCGCTGGCGCCCAGCATGTATTGGCGCATGAGCTGGTTGTAGGTGTCCGAGAGTTGCTTGACGGCCTGGCCGTCCAGCCGGGCCAGCTTGATCACGGCCTGGCCATTGCCCAGCACCACGTCGTTCACGGTAAGGTCGCCCGTCTGGTAGGCGGCCTGCACGTTGATGGACTTGTCGTCTTCGGACAGCTTCACGCCGTAGCTGAAGTTGTCCAGCCCGACCTTCATGTCGTCGGTGGGACGCAGCACGTCCACGCGCTTGATCTTCAGGTCCGAATTGCCCATCGAGATGCCGAACTTGCCCATGCGGCTGTCGACGTCCATGGTCAGGCCCGCGATGGTCATCTTGACGGGGTCGTGGCTCTTGCTGCCGTCCACCGACAGCTTGTCCATCACGCCGTGCGCGGTGACGGCCTGCGTGGCGCGGTCGAAGGTGCCTTCCATCCGCATGCCGCTGAAGTCGAGCGCGTTGCCGTCATGCGTGACGACGATCGGCGCGATCGCGGCGGTGGACGTGGCGTTGCCGCTGTAGCTGACGATGGCGTCGCCCATCAGCGGGGAGATGTCCTTGGTCAGTTCGAAGATGGGCTTGATGTTGTCCGTCTTGGCGATCTCGGTGTGGATGAAAGCGAGCTTGGGCGCAATGGCGCCGCGCGACAGGGCGCTCTTGGGGAAGGGGCCGTGCTCGATGTTCGCGTCGAACTCGATCATGCCCGCGGGCAGGTCGTCCAGGCCCTTGTCGTTCTTGACGAGCGACACGCCATAACGCGCCTGCGTCGAGAACAGGCCGCGCTCGTACTTGAGCTGATCGATGCGCAGGCCGAACAGCGGCGTAATCTTGGCGAGCTTTTCGTTGGCCTGTGCCAGATGACGCTGCGCGTCTTCTTCAATGCGCTTGCCGGTGTACCACGTGGCCCCGACCCAGCTTCCCGCTCCCACTATGACCACGCCCAGGGTGATCGCTACGCTCTTTTTCATCGTTCTGCTTATATCGTTGATTGTCGAGTCATATCCGGCAGCGGCCTACGGCGCCACGCTCGTCCGCGCGAAGCGCAAGCGTCCTGGATACGCGTGTTCATCGGCCTGTCAGGCCCGCGGCGGAGTATACCGAGACGCGTGTCACGCTGAACGCGCGCGCAGTTACCGAAGATTTCAAAATGAAAGCCGGCGCCCGAGGCGCCGGCTTTTGTCGACAAAACGCCTGGTCTCAGAGCGGATCAAGCGGATAGATCGGACGGCGCACGTGCTTGAACTCGACCTGGCTGTAGTCGGACGTCGTGACGCCCACGCCGGTGCATTCGATGATCTCGGTCGCCATGTCCGAGAAGCCCGCGCGCCAGTGGATGCGGCTTTTCAACACGACATACCGCTTTTGCAGCGGGTCGATGCCGGCCGACAGCAGGCAGTTGATGTCGAAGGGTTCCTGGTGGCGCGAGACCACCACGATTTCCACGCGGCCGGTGTCGATGACCACCGTCAGGCCGGTGTCGTTGCGCACGCCGCGGTACATCGGGCCACGGTTCAGGTACACGCCGTCGAACACCAGCTTGACGCGGCCGGTGACTTCAAGCGGTTCGCTGGGCTGCTTGATGGCCGGCATGGGCAGCTTGCCGCCCAGCTTGATCGTGATGGTGTTGCCCACGCCCGCGGCGGCGGCTTCCGTTGCGGCCTGCGGATCGCAGATGGCGTAGAAGACCACGTTGTCCAGTTCCTGGCGCAGCACTTCGGCCAGCACGGCCGTCGTGTCCATCGTGCCGCCCGAGCCGGTGTTGTCGTAGTGGTCCAGCAGCACGACCGGGCCTTGTTCGATGCCCTTGGCGCGCGTGATGGTCGGCGCCAGCGGTTCCGAATGGAACACCCAGTCGGCGCGGCCCTGCCACGCGCGGTCCAGCAATTCGTCGCGATGCTGTTCGGCGGCGGCCAGGTTGCCGTCCGTACAGACCACGGCGCTCAGGCCCGCTTCGCGAATGTCTGCATGGGGAAAGCCCACGAAGACGGACGCCGCCAGCACGCCGCTGGCTTCAAGTTCCTTGCACCGTTCCTGCAGCGGCTTGTTGGGCGCGGCGTGCGTGCCCTGGCACATGATGTGCGGCAGCATGGGCTTGTTGGCCCAGGTCATCACCGGCTTGATCTCGCCCTTGAGCGTGCGGACGATGACGTTCGCGGCGCGCACGCCCGCATCGCGGATATCCACGTGCGGATAGGTGTGAAAGCCGCTGATGACCGTGGCGTTGCGCACGATGTCGTCGTAGATGTTGGCGTGCATGTCCAGCGTCACGGCAACGGGCGTGTTGGGATCGATCTCGCGCAGGCGGCGCAGCAGGTCGCCCTCGGCGTCTTCCACGCCTTCGGCGACCATCGCGCCGTGCAGATCCAGCAGAATGGCGTCAAACCCGCCGCGCTTGACCTCGTCCAGGATCAGCGTGCACAGGCGTTCGTGCGTCTGCGCGCTGGTGGGGCCGCTGGGCCAGGACTCGGCCGCCACCGGCAGCACGATCTCGGCGCCTTCGCGGCGGGCGACCTCGATGTAGCCGCCCAGGCCGCTGTCGGTGTTCTCGTAGGCCTTGATGGCGCGATCGCCAGCCAGGATCTCGGGACTGCCGCGAAAGAAACGTTCAAGCGGGGTGGGCACCGGCGAAAACGTGTTCGTCTCGTGTTTGATCATTGCCAAAAGCCAACGCATGGGAAGTTCCTGTGGGTTGCCGGGGAGGGTCAGTGTGCTGAGGGCGGCTGGGGCCAGGGGCGCTGGGCAGGACGCATCCGTTCCCAGGCGCGCGCCACGCGCAGCACGCCCAGGTCGTCAAAGCGCGCGCCCGCGATCTGCAGGCCGATGGGCAGGCCAGCCTTGGTGTAGCCGCAATTGACCGAAGCCGCGGGCTGCTCGCTCATGTTGAAGGGCAGCGTGAACCCGATGTGGTGCATCGTGGTGGCGACCTCGTTTGTGGGCGAGGGCCATTCGGCGTTGTAGGCCACGACGGGCGCCACCGGCGACAGCACGTAGTCGTACGGCGCGCAGGCTGCGACGGTGCGCGCCCGCACGTTCAGCGTTTCGTAGTAGCTGCGGAAGACGTCTTCGCCGCTATGCCCGCCGCCGCTTTCGGCCCAGGCGCGGATGAAGGGCAGGATCTTGGCTCGGCGTTCCTCGGACAGCGCGCCCAGGTCGATGGCCGAGCGGGTGCGCCAGAACTTGTCCACGCCTTCCAGCATGCCCGGCGTCATCCACGGCTGCATCGGTGTGACGATGGCGCCCGCGGCCTCGAAGGCGCGCGCCGCGGCTTCGACGGCCTCGCGCGTCTCGGGATCCAGCGGCAGCCCGCAGCCGGCGTCCAGCAACAGTCCGATGCGCAGGCCGCGCACGTCGTGTTCCAGGTTCAACCAGTCGATCTCCTGGAAGGGCAGGCTCATGTGATCGCGCGCGTCGGGCTGCGACAGCACGCCCATCATCAGCGCCGTATCGGTGATGGTGCGCGTCATGGGTCCAGCGCAGCGGCCCATGAAGGGCGGATCGATGGGAATGCGCCCCAGGCTGGGCTTGAGCGTGGCGATGCCGCACCAGGCGGCCGGCAGACGGACCGAGCCGCCGATGTCGGTGCCGATGTGCAGCGGGCCATAGCCGGCCGCCGCGGCCGCGCCGGCGCCCGCGCTGGAGCCGCCCGGGTTCTTGGTCAGGTCCCAGGGATTGCGCGTCAGTTCGTGAAAGCTCGACAGTCCGGAAGACAGCATGCCGTAGTCGGGCATCGTGGTCTTGCCCAGCAGCACGGCGCCGGACTCGCGCATGCGCGCGGCGGGAGGGGCGTCGGCAGCCGCGGGCGTCAGGTCGGTGGCCGCGGTGCCCAGCGGCACGGGCACGCCGCGCGTGGCGATATTCTCCTTGATGGTGGCGGGCACGCCATCCAGCGAGTACCCGCCGCAGGCCTGCGGCTCACCCTTCATCCAGCGGGCCTCGGACGCGCGGGCCATCGCCAGCGCGCCTTCCGGATCCAGCGCGTAGGTGGCTTTCAGCCGGGGTTCCCAGCGCTCGATATGGTCCAGCACCGACCGCGTCGCCTCGACGGGCGACAGGGTCTTGCTGCGATACGCCTCAAGGAGTTCCTGGGCGGACATTTCATGCGGTTGCGGCATCTCGGTTCCAGTGAGTCGGAAAAGGCGTCAGACGGCCGGGGAGGCGGACGGCAACAAGCCGGGCGCAATGGGCCGGAAGTTGCGGAAGTCCCAATCCCTGCCGGGGGCGGCGTCGATCAGGGCCCGCGTGTATTGGTGGCGCGGTTCGGTCAATACAGTTTCGGCAGACCCGGTTTCCACCACTTGGCCGCGCTGCATCACCATGATGGTGTCGCAGATCTGCGCGGCCACGCGCAGGTCGTGGGTGATGAACAGCACGCCCACGCCCGTACGTTCGCGCACCTGTTCCAGCAGCTCCAGCACCTGCGCCTGCACGGACACGTCCAGCGCCGAGACGGCTTCGTCGGCCACCAGGATCTCCGGGTCCATGACCAGCGCGCGCGCGATGCAGATGCGCTGGCGCTGGCCGCCGGAGAACTGGTGCGGATAACGCCGCATGGCGTCGGGGCTCAGACCCACGACGCTGAGCGTTTCGCTGGCGCGCTTGAGCGCCTGTTCGCGGGCCACGCCAAAGTTCAGCAGCCCCTCGATGATGGATTCTCCCACCGTGCGGCGCGGATTCAGCGACCGGTACGGATCCTGGAAAACGATCTGAATGCGGCGGCGCACGGGACGCAGCGCCGAGCCGGACAGCGTGCTCAGGTCTTCGCCGCCCATCATCATGTGGCCGGCCGTGGGCTCGATGAGCCGCACGATGCAGCGCGCCACCGTCGATTTGCCCGACCCGGATTCACCGACGATGCCCAGGATCTCGCCCTTGCGCAGCGTCAGATTGACGTCCGTGGCAGCGATGACATGCTGCGCGGCCTTGCGCGAAAACAGCGAGCCCTTGCCGCCATAGGTGCGGCCCAGGCCCTTGACGTGCAGCACCGGCGTTCCCGTCGGCGGCTCGCGGCGCGACGGCACCAGGCTGGGCACCGACGAGACCAGCCGGCGCGTGTAGGACTGTTTGGGTTCGGCCAGGATCTCGTGGCGCGTGCCGCTTTCGATCAGGTCGCCGCGGTTCATGACGACGATGCGGTCCGCGATCTCGGCCACCACGCCGAAGTCGTGCGTGATGAACAGCACGGCCGTCTGGTGCTTGACCTGCAGCTCCTTGATGAGCGCCAGGATCTGCTTCTGCGTGGTGACGTCCAGCGCCGTGGTGGGCTCGTCGGCGATCAGCAGCTTGGGTTCCAGGATCAGCGCCATCGCGATGACGATGCGCTGGCGCTGGCCGCCCGAGAGCTGGTGCGGATAGGCGTCGTAGATGCGTTCGATGTCGGGCAGGTGCACCGACTGGAACATGTCCAGCACCTTGGCGCGGCGCTCGGCCGCCGACATGTTCTTGCGGTGCAGGCGCAGCACCTCGTCGACCTGCTTGCCCACCGTGTGCACGGGATTCAGCGCGGTCATGGGCTCTTGAAAGACCATTGCCATGCGCGTGGCGCGCAGCTCGCGCAGGCGGCGCTGCGTGGCCGTGGCGACGTCTTCGCCCTCGACGCGGATCGAACCCGCGCTGATGTTCAGGATGCCCTGCGGCAGCAGGCCCATGACGGCCAGCGACGTGACGGACTTGCCCGAACCGGATTCGCCGACCACGCACACTGTTTCTCCGGCGTGCACGTCCAGACTGAGGTTGCGCACGACGCGGTTGCCCGCGCCGGCGACTTCGACCGACAGGTTGCGGATGGCCAGGATGGCGGACGAAGTGTCGCCCGCGGGGGGATTGGGGGAATAGTTCATCGGCATCAGATCCTGCGCACCATTTTCGGGTCCAGCGCGTCGCGCAAGGCGTCGCCCAGGATGTTCACGCTGAGCACGGTCAGCGACAGGAACAGTCCGGGGAACAGGATCAGGCCGGGCAGCATGCGGAAGTACATGCGGCCTTCGGACATGATGTTGCCCCAGGACGCGATCTCGGGCGGGATGCCCGCGCCCAGGAAGCTCAGGATGGCTTCGGTCAGCATGGCGGACGCGAAGACGTACGTGCCTTGCACCGTCAGCGGCGCGATGGTGCTGGGCACCATGTGCCGCCACAGCAGCAGCGGCAGCGGGGTGCCCAGCGCCAGGGCGGCCTCCACGTAGGGCTCTCCGCGCACGCTCAGGATCTGGCCGCGCACCAGCCGCACCACCCGCGGGATTTCCGGAATGGTGATGGCCACGAGCACGGTCGTGATGCTGGCGCCGGTGACCGACACCAGCGCGATCGCCAGCAGAATGCCGGGGATCGCCATGATGGCGTCCATCGTGCGCATGATGGGGCCGTCCAGCGACCGGAACCAGCCGGCGATGACGCCGATGACCAGCCCGAGGGCCACGCTGACCAAGGCAGCGCCCAGGCCCGCGATCAACGAGATGCGCGCGCCGTAGGCCACGCGCGACCACACGTCGCGCCCGAACGCGTCGGTGCCCAGGAAATAGTCGGTGAAGGGCTGCTTCAGGCGCCCGCCCGGGTTGAGTTGGGTGGGATCGACCGTGCCCAGCAGCGGCGCAAAAATGGCGATGAAGACAATCGCCGCCAGCACCACCAGCGCCAGCATGACGGGCCAGCTCTTGAGTCCCTGGCGGATCTGCCGCCAGGCGGTGATGTGGGGCGTGCCGCCTCCGGGGAGGTCGGCGGCCGCCTGCGCGGCGGCGTCGGTTGGCGTTTGCATGCTCATGGCGTCAGTACCGGATACGCGGGTCGAACACCGTGTAGGCGCAATCGACAACCAGATTGATGAACACGTAGACGAACGCGAAGAAAAGCGTCAGGCCCTGGATGACCGGGTAGTCGCGCGCCAGCACGGCTTCCACCACCAGCCGGCCGAGGCCCGGGATGTTGAAGACCGATTCGGTGACGACGACGCCGCTGATCAAGAGCGCGATGCCCACGCCCACAACGGTGGCGATGGGCACGGCGGCATTGCGCAGCGCATGGCCGAGCAGCACGCCGGTTTCGCCCAGGCCCTTGGAGCGCGCGGTGCGAATGAAGTCCTCGCCCATGACCTCGATGACGCTGGTGCGCGTGATGCGCGCGATCAACGCCACATACACGGTGGACAGCGCGAGCGAGGGCAGGATGAGCCGGTGCAGGAACGGCCAGAATCCCTTCTCAAACGGCACGTAGCCTTGCACGTTGAACCACCCTAGCTTGATGGCGAAGGCCCAGATCAGCAGGTAGCCGGTGACGAACACCGGCACCGAGAACCCCAGCACCGAGAAACCCATGACGGCGCGGTCCAGCAGCTTGCCTTGCCGCCAGGCGGCCAGTACGCCCAGCGGAATGGCGACGAGCAGCGTGAAGACCAGCGTCAGCACCGCCAGGCTCATCGACGGTTCAAGGCGCTGCGCGATCAGCTTGGTGACCGGCACTCCGGACATGAGCGAGGTGCCCAGGTCGCCCTGCAGGAGCTTGCCGCCCCAGATGAAGAACTGTTTGACCACCGGCTGGTCCAGGCCCATCGTCTGCCGTATCTGGACGATACGTTCGGGCGTGGCGCCGTCGCCCGCCATGATGATGGCCGGATCCCCGGGGCTGAAACGCAATATCGCAAAGACCACCACCGCGACCATCACCAGAACCGGGATGGTCGCGAGGAGCCGGCGTGAGACAAATGCCAGCATGTATTTCCCCCTGTACCAATTAGGCCTGCGCGGACTGCTTGCTGCGGCGCGCAGGCCCCAAGCCCATCAAGGGGCCTTTTTGACGTTCCAGAACGCGAAGACCGGCGCGTGCACCAGGCCCGACAGCTTGGTCGAGTAGACGGTGGGCACGGACATCTGGCCCAGCGGCACGTACAGGCCTTCGTCGATGCCGATGCGCTGCACTTCCTCGGAGATCTTCTTCTGCTCGGCCGGATCCGAAGTCAACGCCATCTTGGTGCGCAGTTCTTCGATCTGCGGGAACTCGGGCCAGCCGAACCACGCGTTGTCGCCGTTTGCAGCCGCGGGGGCGGAGCGCACCGGGTCCATCACGTCGGTGGCGTACCAGTTGGTGTTGTGGACGTTCCAGCCGCCTTCGGCCGGCGCGGCCTTGGAGGCACGGCGCGTGGCCACGCTTTGCCAGTCCATCGCCGCCAGGTTGACGTTGAAGCCCGCCTTGCGCAGCGCCGCGGCCATCACGACCGGTTGCGCGGACAGCGTGCCCACGTCGGTGGCGTGCATGACGAGGATGGGCGTGTTGTCGTAACCGGCTTCCTTGAGCAGCGCCTTGGCCTTTTCGATGTTCGACGGGACGACCATGTCCTTGCCGATATCGCTTTCCAGCGGCGTGCCGCAGCCCCACAGCGAGGCGCAGGTCTTCCAGTACTTGGGATTGCCGACCAGCGCCTTCATCACGTCTTCCTGGCCGATCGCGTACATGGCGGCCTGGCGGATCTTCTTGTTGTTGAAGGGCGGGTACTTGAAGTTGAAGCGGTACATCGTGAAGTAGCCGACCGGGCTGAGCGACTCTTCCTTCAGGTCCGGGTTGCCTTCGATCATCGGCAGCAGGTCGTACGGGAACTGCTCGACAAAGTCGATCTCGCCGCCGAGCAGCGCGTTGGCGGTGGTCAGCGCATCGGGCATCACGTCCCATTCGACCTTGTCGACGTGCACGACCTTGCCGCCAGCCAGGCCGCTGACGGGCTCCTTGCGCGGCACGTAATCGGCGTTCTTGACGTAGACGGTCTTCACGCCCGGCTTGAATTCCGCGACCTTGAACGGGCCGGAGCCCGTCATGTCGGTGATGGGCTTGCCGATGGCCTGTTCTGCGATGCGCTTGGGCATCATGAACGGCGCGGTGCCGGTGGGCTTGGACAGGGCGCGCAGCGCCAGGTCCGTGGGTTCCTTCATGACGATGCGAAAGCTCTTGTCGTCGATGACTTCGATCTTGTCGGTGAACTTGAGCAGCGTGCGTCCCATGCCGTCGCCGCCGGCCCAGCGCTTGATCGACGCCACGCAGTCCTCGGCGGTCACCGGCTGGCCGTCATGCCATTTCTGGCCGGGGCGCAGCGTCATGGTGTAGGTCTTGCCGTCGGGCGAGACTTCCCACTTCTCAAGCATCTGCGGCTGTACCTTGTTGTCGGCATCGGTGGCCAGCAAGGTGTCGTAGATCATGTAGCCGTGCCACGTCGTGATGTAGGCGGTGGTGGCGTGCGGATCGGTCAGGCGCAGCGGTGAGTGCATCACCGTCTTGATGACGGTCTCGGCATAGGCCCCATGTGCCATTGCGAGAGTGACGCCGGCGAGCGCGGCCGCTCGGACAAACTTGAGCATGTATTTCCCCTTGAAGCGTAGTGAGCGGCGCGTGGGCCGCTACGTCGTTGACGCGCCGCGTTCAAGCGGCGCGCGAGGGTCAGGCTGTCGCTGCGGACCGGCCGTCAAACACCGGCCCGCAAGGCGCCATTCTGATGCCGGGACGCAACCGTGTCCATGGTTGTTTTGCCGCATCCATCAGCATGGAACCGGGCGCCGCGCAGACCAGAATCGTGTGCGCGATGGGCGTGAAATCGGCGCGAAAATGCGCCGAACTCTTGACCACCAGGATGGCGGCGCGCGTGGGCTCCACGCCCGCAAACCGGAACATCTCCTGGTCGGCCATCTGCACCTTGTTCGAGGCCAGGATGATGCGCACGCCGCCGATGCGCAGGCACGCGCTGGGCCCCAGATCCATGTGAAAGCCGCGATAGAACGCACCATGCGTATCGAAGCGTCCTTCCGAAGTTTTCTCGACGATGAACTCGGTGTCCAGCGGTTCGTCGTGGGGAATACCCGAATGTCCACCCAGTGCAATGCGCACCGTGTTGCCTGCACCAGCGCGGTGGGCGGCCAGCGCGGCAGCGGGGTCCACAATCAGACCAATGGCCGTATCGCGCGCATCGTGGCGGATCAGCGCGCGCAGTACGCCGGTGGTATCGGAACTGCCGCCCGCGCCGGGGTTGTCCTGCGCGTCGGCGATGACGACGGGTTTGGAGGCATCGCGCGCCAGCCGCAACGCTTCCTGCACGGCTTCGTCCGGCGTGTAGAGCTTGCCGCCGAAGTCCTGTTCGGCATTCATCACCGCCCGCGTCATCTCGTCGGCGGCGGCATCGGCCTCGGCTTGCGTCATGCCGTAGGCCCAAACCGTGGGCGCGCATTCGGGAAAGTCCGCGGCCGGAAACCCGGTCGCAAAGGAAACGCTGGCCGCGCCACGCGCTTCAAGATCGCCCACCAACTGATACAGGCTGCGCGCCGGCTCGATGTCGGTGGACTGCCAGCACAGGGGAATCAAAAAGGGCAGGCTGCGCAGCGCCACGTAATGCCGCGGCATGCCGCCCAGCCGCTGCGCCAGCAGGCCGGCGGCGCGCTGCCCGGTCTCGGCCATGTCGATGTGGGGATAGGTGCGGTAGCAGACCAGCGCATCGGCATGGCGCACCATCGCGCGCGTCACGTTGGCGTGCAGGTCCAGACTGGCCACGATCGGCACGTTGGGGCCCACCAGTTCACGCACACGCTTGAGCAGCTCGCCTTCACCGTCATCAAGATGCTCGGTGACCATGGCGCCGTGCAGATCCAGATACACGCCATCCAGCGGCATCGCCTGCGACAGCCCTTGCAGAATCATTGCGCTGATGCGCTCGAACGCATCACGGGTCACATGCCCCGAAGGACTCGCCGCCGCCCACGTCGTGGGAATCAACGCATGCTGCCCCATGGCCTCGATAAATCCCGCCACCGGGATATTGGCTCCCGCCACTGCCTCAAACATCGCGGGCCCGCTGACCAGCTTCGGCCACCCCCCACCCTTGTCCGCAAAATCCTCCCACGCCGCGCGCGACGGCGCGAACGTATTGGTCTCATGCTGAAAGCCGCCGATCCCGATGCGCATCAGGTTTCCCCTTGTCGTACAGATATTCGGAAGGCGCGGCGAAACGCCGCGCAGTTCAGTGCTTCAAGGCGCTACTCCACCGCCCGCATCTCAATACGAGACACCGCGTACGAGGCACAGCGCCACGACCTGGCAATACCGCCCCGAGCGGGGTCGCGCGGATCCGGGCTCCGCCGGTCCGCTGCGACGCCCCCCTGGGGGGGAGGCGCTGCGCGCCTCGGGGGGGGGCTCACTTAGCCACGGGCATGGTGAATTCGGCGCCCTTGGCGATGCTGTCGGGCCAGCGTTGCATCACGCTCTTGTAGCGCGAGTAAAAACGGATGCCTTCCTCGCCGTACGCATGGTGGTCGCCGAACAGCGAGCGCTTCCAGCCGCCGAACGAATGCCACGCCATCGGCACGGGGATCGGCACGTTGATGCCCACCATCCCGACCTTGATCTGCCGGGCAAACGCGCGCGCCACGCCGCCGTCGGACGTGAAGCACGCCACGCCGTTGCCGAACTCATGCGCATTGATCAGTTCCACCGCGCTGGCGAAGTCCGGCACGCGCACGATGCACAGCACCGGTCCGAAAATCTCTTCGCGGTAGATGTTCATGGCGGGCTTGACGTTGTCGAACAGCGTGCCGCCCAGGAAGAAGCCCTTTTCGTTGCCCGGCACCTTCAGGTCGCGGCCGTCCACCACCAGATCGGCGCCGCTGGCGATGCCGTCCTCGATGTAGCCCATCACCTTCTTGCGGTGCTGCGCGGTCACCAGCGGACCCATCTCGGCGTCCGACTGCATGCCGTCCTTGACGATCAGCGCCTTGACGCGCGGCGTGAGGCGTTCGACGACCTTGTCGGCCACGTCGCCCACCGCCACGGCCACCGAGATCGCCATGCAGCGCTCGCCTGCCGAACCGTAGGCCGCGCCCATCAGCGCGTCGGTCACCTGGTCCAGGTCCGCGTCGGGCATGACCACCAGGTGGTTCTTGGCGCCGCCCAGCGCCTGCACGCGCTTGCCGCGCTTGGTGCCTTCGGCGTAGATGTATTCGGCAATCGGCGTGGAGCCGACGAAGGACAGCGCCTCTACGTCGGGATGCGAGATCAGCGCGTCCACCGCCTGCTTGTCGCCGTGGACCACGTTGAAGACGCCGGGGGGCAGGCCGGCTTCGGTGAGCAGTTCGGCCAGGCGCACGGACGCGGACGGATCGCGTTCCGACGGCTTGAGGACGAAGGTGTTGCCGCAGGCGATGGCTACCGGGAACATCCAGCACGGCACCATCATCGGGAAATTGAACGGCGTGATGCCGGCCACGACGCCCAGCGCCTGACGCATGCTCCAGTTGTCGATGCCGCCGCCGATCTGGTCGGAGTACTGACCCTTGAGCAGTTGCGGAATGCCGCAAGCGAACTCGACGATCTCGATGCCGCGCATCACTTCGCCCTTGGCGTCCGAGAACACCTTGCCGTGCTCGCGCGTGATCAGTTCGGCCAGTTCATCCTGGTGCTGGTCCAACAGCGCCTTGAAGTTGAAGAGGATGCGGGCGCGCTTGAGCGCCGGGGTCTCGGACCAGGCCGGAAACGCCGCCTTGGCGGCGGCCACGGCCAGCGCCACGTCGTCGTTGGACGCCAGCGGGATCGACGAGGAGATCTCGCCGGTGGCCGGGTTGAAGCCGTCGGCGTAGCGGCTGTTGCCGCCGTCGTAGGGTTGGCCGTTGATGAAATGGGGAATCTTCTTCATGGATGCAAGGCTCGGTGATTCGTCAAAAATGCGGCTGGGCGGCCTGGGCCGCCCATGTGCGGGTCTGTTGCGCCGCGCGCCATGCGGGCGTGCGGCGTGGGAGGATCAGGCTACCTCTTTCAGGATCTTGCCGATCTGCTCGAAGATCTGGCCGATCTGCGCCTCGTCGATGATGAGCGGCGGCGAGACGGCGATGATGTCGCCCGTGTAGCGCACCATCAGGCCGCTGTCGAAGCAGCGCTGGAAGACTTCGGCGGCGCGTGCGCCAGGGGCGCCCGCGCGCGGCGCCAGTTCAATGCCGGACACCAGGCCCAGGTTGCGCACGTCGATGACATGGGGCGCGCCCTTCAGACTGTGCGCAGCTTCCTGGAACGCGCCCGACAGCTTGCGGGCGCGGCCGAAGAGGTCCTCGCGGCGATAGATGTCCAGCGTGGCCAGGATGGCGGCGGCGGCCAGCGGGTGCGCCGAATAGGTGTAGCCGTGGAAGAACTCGATGCCGCCCGCGGGGCCGTTGACAATGGCGTCGTGCACTTCGCGCTTGACCGCGACGGCGCCGGCGGGAACGGCGGCGTTGCTCACGCCCTTTGCCATGGCGATGATGTCCGGCGTCACGCCGAAGAATTCGGAGGCCGTGGCGGCGCCCAGGCGGCCGTACGCGGTGATGACCTCATCGAAAATCAGCAGGATGCCGTGCTTGGCGGTGATCTCGCGCAGCTTTTCCAGGTAGCCCTTGGGCGGAATCAGCACGCCCGTGGAGCCAGCCATGGGCTCGACGATCACCGCGGCGATGGTCGACGCGTCGTGCAGGGCGATGATGCGCTCCAGCTCTTCGGCCAGGTGCGCGCCCCACGCGGGCTGGCCCTTCGAATAGGCGTTCTGCTCAAGATTGTGGGTGTGAGGCAGGTGGTCCACGGCGGGCAGCAGCGCGCCGGAGAACGTCTTGCGGTTGGCCGAGATGCCGCCCACCGAGATGCCGCCAAAGCCCACGCCGTGATAGCCGCGCTCGCGGCCGATGAGGCGCGTGCGCTGGCCTTCGCCGCGCGCGCGGTGGTAGGCCAGGGCGATCTTCAGCGTGGTGTCGACCGATTCGGAGCCCGAGTTCGTAAAGAACACGCGGTCCAGTCCCTGCGGCATCAGGCCCGCGACGGCGGTGGCGGCCTCGAAGGCGAGCGGGTGGCCCAGCTGGAAGCCCGGGGCGTAGTCCATGACGCCGGCCTGGCGGGCGATGGCTTCGACGATCTCTTCGCGGCCGTGGCCGGCATTGACGCACCACAGGCCCGCCGTGCCGTCCAGGATCTGGCGGCCGTCCGTGGACGTGTAGTACATGCCCTTGGCCTTGGCCAGCATGCGCGGTTGGGCCTTGAACTGCTTGTTGGCCGTAAAGGGCATCCAGAGATGGGACAGGTCGGGCAACTGGGCGGGGGCGTTCATGGTGACTCCAGAAGGGGGACAACCGCAGCCGCCGCGAAACGCGCGCGGGCAGCGGGATTCGGACGATTCTGGAACGTCCCGCAGGGAATGAAAATATACAATCCGCGCATTTGCCGCTAACTGTATAGTCGAGAGCGTTGCAACTGTACAGTTAGCCCGTGATCGACTTCCAACCCGTCCGCGGCCGCGGGGCCGCGCCCACCCTCGTCGAACAGCTCGTCGCGGCCATTCTGCGCGCCGTCGAGGCGCAGACCCTGCGTCCGGGTATGTCCCTACCCTCGGTCCGCGAGTTTGCGCGCCAGTACGGCGTCAGCACTTTCACCGTGGCCAGCGCCTACAGCCGGCTGGTGTCACAGGGCTGGCTGGCGGCGCGGCCCGGCGCGGGCTACCGGGTGGCGTCGCCCGACGCACCCGCCCGCCGGGTCGAACCCCTGTCCTGGGAACCGCCGCGGCTGAACGCGGGCTGGCTGCTGTCGGACATCTTTGCCGACCACTCCATCCCCATCAAATCCGGTTGCGGCTGGCTGCCCGGCGAATGGCTGAACGAAGAAGGGCTGCACCTGGCGCTGCGCCACATGGGGCGCGTGCCCGCGATGCGAATCGCCAACTACGGCCATCCCTACGGCTACGCGCCGCTGCGCGAGACCATCGCGGCCAGCCTGAGCGCGCAGGGCATGGAAGTCGAGGCGTCGCAGGTGCTGCTGACGCAGGGGGTGACCCACGGGCTGGACACGGTGATCCGCACGCTACTGCGGCCGGGCGACACGGTGGTCGTCGAGCAGCCGGCCTACGCGAATCTCCTGCAGATGCTGCGCCTGGCCGGTCTGCGCGTGATCGCGGTGCCGCGCACTGTCGATGGCCTGGACTGCGACGCGCTGGAGCGCGTGGCCGCCCAGCACCGGCCACGGGCGCTTTTCATCAATACGGCGCTGCAGAATCCCTCGGGCGCCAGCATCACCATGGCCAACGCCTTCCGCATTCTGCAGGCAGCGGAGCGGCATGGGTTGTGGGTGGTGGAAGACGACATCTCGCGCGAACTGGCGCCGGGCGTGACGCCGATGCTGGCCGCGCTGGACGGCGCGCGCCGCGTCGTCTACCTGGGCGGCTATTCCAAGGTCATCAGCCCGTCGGTACGGGTGGGCTACGTGGTGGCGCATCGCGATCTGGTGCGCGACATCGCGCGCACCAAGATGGCGGTGGGCCTGACGACGCCCGAGATCATGGAGCGCATCGTGCACCAGGTCATCCGCGAGGGCCGCTACCGCGCCCACATCGCGCGCACCCGCGAGCGGCTGGCCGAGGCGCACACCGAGGTCGCCGAGCAGATGCGCCAGCACGGATTCGAAGTCTACGGAAAGCCGCAGGGCGGCCTGTTCCTGTGGGCGAAGGTGGCCGGGCAGTGGCGCGAACGGGGCGCCAATGGCCTGGCGGAGCTGGCGCTCAAGGACGGCATCTGGCTGGCGCCCGGTTCTTACTTCGAAGCGGACGAGGCCGACACGGCGTGGGTGCGCTTCAACGTGGCGTATTCGGCGGCGCCCGCGCTGTGGCGGTTCATGCGCAACGCGGGTGCGGCGTAGTTCGGCTCGATGCGTTCGGGGCGATGCGTCGTGCCGATGCGTGCGGCCGGATGCATCAACGCCGATGCATCAACGCCGATGCATCAACGCCGATGCGTCACGCCTGAATCCTCACGCGCGTTCGTACGTGACGAAATCGTAGTCGTAGCCGTTTTCGGCAGGCTGCTTCTCGCGCGCTGTTTCCTTCCACTGGAAAGACGGCAGCAGCGGAAAGAACGCGTCGCCGTCGACGTCGGCATGGACCTCGGTGGCCAGCACGCGCCGGGCCAGCGGCAGGGCCTGCGCGTAGATCTGCGCGCCGCCGATCACGAAGGCTTCGTCGATGTCGCCGCAGGCGGCCACCGCGGCTTCCAGCGTGGGCGCCAGGATGGCGCCGGCGGCGCTGAAATCGGGATTGCGGCTGATGACGATGTTGCTGCGGCCGGGCAGGGGACGGCCCAGCGAGTCCCACGTCTTGCGGCCCATGATGATGGGGTGGCCCAGCGTGCTGCGCTTGAAATGCGCCAGATCGCCCGGCAGTTTCCAGGGCAGGGCGTTGTCGCGGCCGATGGCGCGGTTGGTGGAATAGGCGACGATCAGGGTAAGGCTGGCGGGCATGCGTGCTTGCAACGGTAAGGGTTGAGCCGGAACGACCCCGTAAGCGTAGCAAATTGCGGGGGCCGCCCGTCCCTCAGGTCGCCGCGTGTTCCAGGAACTCGGTGGCCGGCATGGGCTTGCCCAGCAGAAAGCCCTGCAGCGAGTCGCAGCCCAGTCCGGTCAGGAATTTCTGCTGCGCCGCGGTCTCGACACCTTCGGCCACGATGCGCAGGTTGAGCTGCTGCGCCAGCGCCACGATGGCCGAGACGATGGCCGCATCTTCGTTGTCGTTGTCCAGCTGGTTCACGAAGCCGCGATCGATCTTCAGTTCGGTCGCGGGCAGCCGCTTGAGATAAAGCAGGCTGGAATAGCCGGTGCCGAAATCGTCGATAGAGATCGTGACGCCCAGATCGGACAGGCGCTTGAGCACCGTCAGGCTGGCTTCCGCGTCGCGCATGGCGGTCGATTCGGTCACTTCGATCGTCAGGCAGGCGGGCGGGACGCCATGCTTGGCCAATGCCGAGCGCACCGTCTCGACCAGGTTGGCATGTGAGAACTGCAGCGCCGAGATGTTGACGGCGATGGTCCAGTGGCCCTGGCCGACGTCGATCCATTCGCGCATCTGGCGGCAGGCTTCGTTGATGACCCATTCGCCGATCGACAGGATCAGGCCCGTCTTTTCCGCCGTGGGAATGAACTGGTCCGGGCCGACCAGGCCGCGCGTCGGGTGGTTCCAGCGCAGCAGCGCCTCGGCGCCCATGATGGGGCCGGCCGGCGCTTCGTACTTGGGCTGGTAATGCAGGACGAACTGGCCGCGCTCCTGCGCCAGCCGCAGGTCGTGCAGCAACTCGATCTGCTCGTGGGCATCGGCGTTCATGGACGGTTCGAAGAAGCTGTAGCCCGTGCCGCCCAGCCGCTTGGCGTGGTACATCGCCGCGTCCGCATTGGTCAGCAGGGCGTGGGTGTCCTGGCCGTCGTTCGGATAGACCGCGATGCCCACGCTGGACGTCACCAGCACTTCGTGACCGTAGACCGTGACGGGGCGTGCGATGGCGTCGATCAGCCGATCCGCGACGTTCGCGGCGTCCGTGGGTTCGATCACCTCGCTCAGCACGATGAACTCGTCGCCGCCCAGGCGCGCGACCGTGTCCTGCGTGCGCAAGGCCAGGCGGATGCGCTGCGCCAGATCGATCAGCAGCGCGTCGCCGGTGTGGTGTCCGTACGCGTCGTTGACCGCCTTGAAACCGTCCAGGTCAAAGAACAGCACCGCGAAATGGCCTCGGCGGCGGCTGGCGCTTTCGATGGCCTGCTCCATCCGGTCTTCCAGCAGGATGCGGTTGGGCAATTTGGTCAGCGTGTCGTGCAGCGCCAGTTGCACCAGCTCTTCGTTGGCTTCGGCCAGCGACGAGGCCAGCGCCGACGTGCGCGCCTCAAGCCGGTTGTCCAGCACGGCCACCACCAGCGCGATCGCCAGCACGCTCAGCGTGACCGCGGTCACGGCGATGGCCAGCCAGCCGGCAGAAATGCCTTCGTCGGCCGCCATGCAGATGCTGCCCGCCGGAAAACTCGCTGCTTCCATGCCCGTGTAGTGCATGCCCACGATCGCCAGGCCCATGACTCCGGCGGCCAACGGGCGCGACAACGCCACGCGCGGCGCGTCCTGACGCAGCCGGTAAGTGATCCACAGGGCTGCACCGGACGCGGCAATCGCGATCGCCACGGACAGCGCGAACCACGTCGGGTCGTAGTCGATGCCCGGCGACATGCGCATGGCGGCCATGCCGATGTAGTGCATCGCCGCGATGCCGGAACCCATCAGCAGCGCGCCCGCGGCCAGCCGGCCCCACGGCAGTTCGTCCTTGCAGACCATCCACAGCGCGAAGGCCGAGCATCCGATGGCGATGGCCAGGGACAGCACGGTCAGGGGCAGGTCGTAGCCCATGGGGATGGGCAGGCTGAATGCCAGCATGCCCACGAAGTGCATCGACCAGATGCCGATGCCCATCGCGAACGCGCCGCCCGCCAGCCAGAACTTCGCGGCGGGCAGCCCGCTCGACGCCTTCACGCGGTTGGCCATGCCCAACGCCGTATACGACGCCAGGATGGCGACCCCTAAGGATACGAGGACGAGCGAAGGGTTATAAGTTCCAACGAGCATTTGTGGGGTCCTGTCCTAAGCGCATACAGCCGCGGCGCGGGGCACGATTTTCAATTCAATTGGTAGTCAACAGTTGCAGTCCGGTCGCAAGGAGAATCCTGCTCTCGTCGCTGGCTTTTCTCACACTCTATTTATAGGGATGGGGAACTGGGCGCGGCAACGCCAGCGGTCGGCGCGGTTCGGGCGCTCGGCATGGCGCGCCCGAAGGGCCGGTCGAAAGCAACGGGGCGCGCGGCATGCTGGACGCGCGTCCGTGGCTAAGGGATGGGTTATACCGAAATCGCGCTTCCAGAAGCTCACCAATCTTCACCTGCTGCGGGGCGTGCAAGGAATCGGACGCCGGACGGGCGTCCGGCGTGTTGCTGAAATGACCTGAAAGGCGGTCGCCGGCGCTGCCGGCGCAAGGGTCAGACGGCCATCGCGGCCGTCAGGGGCGCGTGGTGCGTGTAGCCCGACAACGAAAAGTCGCCGGGTTCGACCTTCTCGAGCCACTCGGGTTCGTAGCGGCCGGTCACGGCGAAATCGGGAATGCGGTCCGACAGCACGAGGCGTGGCGATTCATACGGCGTTCGCGTCAGTTGCTCGCGCAACATCGGCAGGTGATTCTCATAGATATGCGCATCGCCGATGAAATAGGTGAACCAGCGCGGGGTGTAGCCGGTCAGGCGCCCGACCAGGTGCAGCAGCGCCGCGCCTTCGGTCAGGTTGAACGGCGTGCCCAGGCCCACGTCATTGGACCGGATGTACAGGCACAGCGAGATCTCGCGCGTCGTTGCGTTGGGCAGGAACTGATAAAGCAGGTGGCAAGGCGGCAGCGCCATTTCCTCGATCTGCGCCCAGTTCCAGCCGTGGAACAGGATGCGCCGGTCGCCCGGGCGTTCGTGAATGGTGTCCAGACATTGCCGCAGCTGGTCGACCGCCTTGTACAGCAGCACCTTCGGCACGCCGCCTTCTTCAAGGTCGGCCACCTTGGCGTACCCGCGCGACAGCGCGTCGTCGATCTGCGCGGGGCGGCTGGCGTCCAGCATCTTGTAGGCCGGCCATTGGCGCCACTGCACGCCGTAGACCGGTCCCAGATCGTCAGGACCTTCGCGGTACGGGTTAGCCAGCCACTGCGCGTTCTCGTTGGCGTTCTGGTCCCAGACCTTGCAGCCGAGTTCCCGGAACTCTGCCGCGCTGCGCGAGGCGCGCAGGAAACCCACCATTTCGCCTATGGCCGACTTGAACGCCAGCTTTTTGGTAGTGACGGCGGGAAAGCCCTGCTGCAGGTCAAAGCGCAGCGAGGCGCCCGGCATGCTGAGGGTGCGGATGCCGGTCCGGTTTTCCTGCCACGAGCCGGTGTCGAGGATGGATTGAACGAGGTCCAGGTATTGTTTCATGACGATCCTTGTGCCTGCGGTCCCGGGTCGGGAAGCAAGCGCGCCGCCGCGGACGTGCCGCGGCGGCGCCTATATATGGTGAATGCCGAATTACACCACGGCCGCGCGAGCGGCTCAGGCGGTAGCGGCTGCTTCCTGCGTGTCGACGATGTCGACGGAGAACGTCATTTCAGCGGTCTTTTCCAGCATGGCCGACGCCGAGCAGTATTTCTCGTGGGAAAGCTGCACGGCGCGTTCGACGGCCGCGCGCGGCAGGTTGGCGCCGGTGACGGTGAACGCGAAGTGAATCTTCGTGAAGACCTTGGGGTCGGTGCCGGCGCGCTCGGCCTGCAGCTTGACGCTGCAGCCCGTGACCGCGTGGCGGCCGCGCTTGAGGATCAGCACCACGTCATAGGCCGTGCAGCCGCCCGTGCCGGCCAGCAGCATTTCCATGGGGCGGGGCGCCAGGTTGTGGCCGCCGCCATCCACGGCGCCGTCCATCACGGCCACGTGGCCGCTGCCCGTGCTGGCGGTAAAGAGCATGCCGCTCGGGCCGCCCCAGTCGATCGTGCATTCCATTTCAGTGAGTCCTTGAGCTTGAGCGCAGTCAATGGCTGATGATACCCGTTGCGTACAATCCCGGGCAGGAGATCCCCACCCCGCATCAGGGGTGCAGGGCGTCCGCTTTGCCTAGGAGTTGCCATGTCCACCACGTTGTCCAAATCCGGCCCCGTTTCCCTGCGCCGCCGCCACGGTCCCCTGGATGCCCTGCTGGCCGAAACCGACCGTGCGCTGCGGGTGCTTTCGGGCAACGCCAGCGCCGGCCGCGCCTATCCCGCAACCGCCCAGGAATCGCCGCAAACCCTGTCCGTGCAAGAAAAACGCCACGCGGCGGGCCTTATGCGCGTCAACCACGTCGGCGAGGTCTGCGCCCAGGCGCTGTACCGCGGCCAGGCGTCGGTCTGCAAGGAACCCGGCCCGCGCGCGCTGCTGCTGAATGCCGCCACCGAAGAAGTCGACCATCTGGTGTGGTGCAACGAGCGCCTGAACGAATTGGGCAGCCGGCCCAGCCTGCTCAATCCGGTCTGGTACGCGGGCTCGTTCGCCCTGGGCGTCATGGCCAGCGTGGCCGGCGTGCCGCGCAATCTGGGCTTCATGGCCGAAACCGAAAAGCAGGTCGAAGCCCATCTCGACGAGCACCTGCGCACCTTGCCGGTGCAGGACGAACGCTCGCGCCAGATCGTGCAAAAGATGAAGGACGACGAGGCCCAGCACCGCGCCAGCGCAGAGCAGGCCGGGGGCGTGCCGCTCCCTGCGCCCGTGAAAATGGCCATGCGCGCCATGTCCAAGGTGATGACGACCACCGCCTATTGGATCTGACCGGCCACTTGAAACCGCATCTGGTAAAAATGTTGCAATGCGCAAATTTAGCCGCCTCGTGGTGCGTGAAGCACCACTTTGGTGCGGCGGCCAGGGTGGGAATACCCGCTATTGTTCAGGGTTAGTCCGAAAGGGGAAAACCCCTTCGGCAAAAACCCCGTTTTTGATCAGGGCATTGCCTGGTGCGGGTTTCCAGAGGGGCGCCGCGAATCTTGCAGCAAAAAAGCAACGCGGCAAACGCCTCTGAAAATAGATCAAAAAAAATCTTGCAACGCACAAAAAACGTAGGTACTATTCAGTCATTGGATGTTGAAACGCAGACGGCGCGGTGAAAACCCCGGAAGCGCAGCGAGCTGAAGTCCCGCTCCCAACATGCCACGGTTGTCTCCTCCACCCTCCTCCTTTGGTGGATTTAGCCCGAGATCTCACGATCTCGGGCTTTTTTTTGTCCCGAATCGTTGCGTCCCTATTTGTAAGCGATGTCGGCAAAAAACCGCGCAGCGTGACGCCGCGCGTGCCCTCGGGGCCCTCGCGTTTTCCCTTGCTTATTTCGCGTGCCCAGAGGCGGAACGCTCTACAATCCCCCACATGAAACCAGCACTGCCAGGCGCTCGCGCGCCAGCGCGTTCCAGTCACATGCGCGGCGGACGGATAACCCGCCTGCGCGCGTTACGTTCTGTGCCTCGGAATTGCACTTCCTTATCCCTCCCATATATGGGCGTTACACCTGCCTCCGATAATGGCGGGCCTGTCTCGATAGACCAACCAGAGGTGATCCAGTGACCTGGCTGTATATATGCGTGGTCGCGTTCATGGTGGGGGGACTCATCGTGGCGTCCGAGCGCTGGCATGGCGCTTTCACCGGCGATAGCGACCTCAACAAGCCCCAAGCCAATCACTCCCGCGCGACGCCCCGCGTCGGCGGTCTGGCGGTGCTTGCCGGTACGCTGGCTGGCCTGCTGGTCCTCGGACCCAGCAACATGACCCTGACCTGGCTGTGGCCCGCGCTCTTCGTCGCGGCGTTGCCCGTTTTCGTGGCCGGCCTGCTTGAAGACATTACCAAGGACATCGGCGCCAGCAAGCGTTTGCTGGCTGCTTTTCTATCCGCGGCCATCGCGTGGTGGCTGCTGGGCGGCGTCAGCCGCGTCGGCATGGCGCCTGTGGATTACGTGCTGTCGTACTGGCCCGTGTCGCTGCTGTTCACCATGTTCGCGGTGGGTGGCTGTACCCATGCGCTGAATATCGTTGACGGCATGAACGGCCTGGCCGGGATGGTCGCCACGTTGATGGCGGTGTCGATCAGCCTCGTTGCCCTGCAGGTCGGCGATGTGCCGATCTTCCTGGTGGCCGCGGCGCTGGCGTCGGCGACCTTGGGCTTCCTGGTGTGGAACTTCCCGTTCGGACGCGTGTTCCTGGGCGATGGCGGCGCGTACTTCCTGGGATTCATGCTGGCCGAACTGGCCGTGCTGCTGGTCGTGCGCAACCCGTCCGTATCGCCGTTCTACGCCCTGGCGGTCCTGTTCTACCCCGTATTCGAAACCGGTTTCTCGATCTGGCGCCGCCGCTTCAAACGCGGCGTGCCAGTTGACCAGCCCGATGCGCTGCACCTGCACCAGCTCGTGTTCCGCCGGCTGGTCCGGGTGACCTTCAGCCGCGGCCGGCGCCACGCCGTCCCCGCGCTTTGCAATGCGCTGGCGTCCCCGTACATGTGGGTGCTGGCGCTGATCGGGCTGGTGCCGGCCACGATCTGGTGGGACAACGCCTGGGCCCTGAGCGCCAGCCTGGTTGTCTTTGCCAGCGTCTATATCTGGCTGTATGCACGCCTGGTCTCCTGGCGCCGCCCGGGCTGGCTGTTGTTGCCGTCCGTGCTGCGAACCACCGAATAGTTCGAGTGCCCCGGCGATCGCCGCCGGGGGCTCGGTATCCATCACCAGACCATCTTTAAAATGCCGTAAACGTTCTACGGTGAAGGGAGAGTTATGTTGCGAATCCAGGATGTGAAACTCGCTGTCGTCGGCCTTGGCTACGTCGGTCTGCCCCTGGCCGTTGAGTTCGGCAAGAAGCGCCCGGTCATCGGCTTCGACATCAACACGCGCCGTATCGACGCGCTGAAGGCGGGCCACGACCATACGCTGGAAGTCAGCGACGCCGAGCTGGCCGAGGCCAGCCAGTTGAGCTACACAGCCGAACGCGCCGAACTGGGCGAGGCCAACGTGTTCATCGTGACCGTGCCCACCCCCATCGACGAGTACAAGCAGCCGGACCTGACCCCGCTGGTCAAGGCCAGCGAAACGATCGGCGCGGTGCTCAAGCGCGGCGACATCGTCATCTATGAATCCACCGTCTACCCCGGCGCCACCGAAGAAGACTGCGTGCCCGTCCTGGAGCGCGTGTCTGGCCTGAAGTACAACGTCGACTTCTTCGCCGGCTACAGCCCCGAGCGGATCAACCCGGGCGACAAGGAACACCGCGTCAGCACGATCAAGAAGGTCACCTCCGGTTCCACCCCGGAAGTCGCCACCCTGGTCGACCAGCTCTACAAGGAAATCATCACCGCCGGCACGCACAAGGCGTCCAGCATCCGTGTGGCCGAAGCCGCCAAGGTGATCGAAAACACGCAGCGCGACGTGAACATCGCACTGATCAACGAACTGGCCCTGATCTTCAACAAGATGGGCATCGACACCGAAGCCGTGCTGCAGGCCGCCGGCACCAAGTGGAACTTCCTGCCGTTCCGTCCGGGCCTGGTCGGCGGCCACTGCATCGGCGTGGACCCCTACTACCTGACGCACAAGGCGCAATCCATCGGCTACCACCCCGAGATCATCCTGGCGGGCCGCCGCCTGAATGACTCCATGGGCAGCTACGTGGTGTCGCAGCTGGTCAAGTGCATGACCAAGCGCCGCATCCACGTGCAAGGCGCCCGCGTGCTGGTGATGGGCCTGGCGTTCAAGGAAAACTGCCCCGACCTGCGCAATACGCGCATCGTGGACATCGTTCGC
The DNA here is from genome assembly GCF_040775605.1 of Achromobacter animicus. NCBI lineage: Bacteria > Pseudomonadati > Pseudomonadota > Betaproteobacteria > Burkholderiales > Alcaligenaceae > Achromobacter > Achromobacter animicus. Next base: position 5,253,469 of record NZ_JAYGJK010000001.1, on the reverse strand, counting down.
GAACTGGGCGACTACAACGTCGACGTGGACATCTACGATCCGTGGGTCGACACCGAAGAAGCCATGCACGAGTACGGCCTGACCCCGGTGGCCAAGCCCGAGGAAGGCAAGTACGACGCCGTGATCCTGGCCGTGGCGCACAACCAGTTCAAGGACATGGGCGCCGAAGGCATCCGCAAGCTCGGCAAGCCGCAACATATTCTGTACGACCTGAAGTACGTGCTGTCGCCCGCTGAATCCGACCTGCGTCTGTAAAAGGATTTCGCCATGACCACACGATTCGAAACTGTCACCCAGGAACTGGCCGCCTCGCCGCGCAAGTGGCTGGTGACCGGCTGCGCCGGCTTCATCGGTTCGAACCTGCTGGAAACCCTGCTCAAGCTCGGCCAGTCCGTCACCGGCCTGGACAACTTCGCCACCGGTCACCAGCGCAACCTGGACGAAGTCCAGGCGTCCGTATCGCCGGAGCAATGGTCGCGCTTCACCTTCATCGAAGGCGACATCCGTGACCTGGACGCGTGCCGTCGCGCGGCCGAAGGCGTGGACTATGTGCTGCACCAGGCCGCGCTGGGTTCGGTGCCGCGCTCGCTCAACGACCCCATCACGACCAACGACGTCAACATCGGCGGTTTCCTGAACATGCTGGTGGCGGCGCGCGACGCCAAGGTGAAGTCGTTCGTCTATGCGGCGTCCAGCTCCACCTACGGCGATCATCCCGCGCTGCCCAAGGTCGAGGAAAACATCGGCAAGCCGTTGTCGCCGTACGCCGTGACCAAGTACGTCAACGAACTGTACGCCGACGTCTTTGCGCGTTCGTATGGCTTCGAGACGGTGGGCCTGCGCTACTTCAACGTGTTCGGCAAGCGGCAGGATCCGGACGGCGCCTACGCCGCCGTGATCCCGAAGTGGACCGCCGCGATGATCCAGGGCAAGGACGTCACCATCAATGGCGACGGCGAGACCAGCCGCGACTTCTGCTTTGTGGAAAACGCGGTGCAGGCCAACATCCTGGGCGCGCTGGCCGCGCCCGAAGCCCGCAACCAGGTCTACAACGTGGCCGTCAGCGGCCGCAGCACGCTGAACCAGCTGTTCAGCTTCCTGGTGCAGGCCCTGGGCAACCAGGGCGTGGACTACGGCAAGCAGCCGGTTTACGGTGACTTCCGCGCGGGCGATGTGCGCCACTCGCAGGCCGACATCGGCAAGGCCAGCCGCCTGCTGGGCTACGCGCCCACGCATACGGTGCTGCAAGGCCTGGAAGTCGCCATGCCCTGGTACACGCAATTCCTGCGTTGAAAGCACTCGTCCGAAAACTCGGCAACATCCACCCGGATCATCAGCGCATCTTCAAGGGCGCGTTCCGGGTGGCGGTGTTTCTGCTGCTGGGTAAGGCCGCCGGCGCCATCAAGGAGATGGCGGTGGCGTACCGCTACGGCGTCAGCGACGCCGTCGACGCCTACCAGTTCACGATGACCATGGGAACTTGGCTGCCGGTCACGATCGTGGGCGTGCTGTCGGTGGTGCTGATCCCGGTGCTGGTGCGCCTGGCGCGCACCGGCGGGGCCGAGAAAGAACTTTTCATCCGCGAGCTTCAAGGCTGGGTCGCCGCCGCCGGCGTCGCCCTCGCTTTGCTGACTTGGTTTGCCTGGCCATATGTGGTGGATCGGCTGGGGCAGGGCCTGTCGGCGCAAGTGCGCGCCATGACGGGCGACCTGCTTATCGCCTTTGCGCCCGTGTCGGCCCTGCTGCTGATCGCGGGCATCAGTGCCGCGCGGCTGCGCGCACAGGAACGTCACGTCAACACGCTGCTGGACAGCGTGCCTGCCGTGGCGACGCTGGCTTGGGTCATGCTGGCCGTCAGTGCCGAGGGCGTCGGACCCCTGCTGTGGGGCACGCTGGTCGGCTACGCGATTCAGACCGTCTGGCTGGCCTGGCTGGCCGCGCGCGCCGACGGCGGTTTCTGGGGCGCGCCGCGCCTGTCGCTGAAGTCGCCGCACTGGCCCGAGCTGATGAGCGCGGCCGGCGTGATGCTGATTGGCCAGGTCGCCATGAGCTTCGTGGGCCCGCTGGACCAATATGCCGCCGCCAATCTGGGCGCCAATGCCAACGCCACGCTGGGCTACGCCAGCCGGCTGTTGTCCTTGCTGCTGGGGATCGGGGCGGTGTCGGTGGGCCGTGCCGCGCTGCCCGTGCTGGCCGACGTGCAGGCGCGCGGCGATACGGCGCGCGCGCGCAGCATGGCGCTCAAGTGGTCGCTGCTGATGGTGGTGGCGGGCGCCGCCGCCGTGGCGCTGGGCTGGGTGCTGGCGCCGTGGGGCGTGTCGGTGCTGTTCCAGCGCGGCGCGTTCACCGCGGAAAACACCGAAGCCGTCGCGCACGTGCTGCGCTGGGGGCTGCTGCAACTGCCGTTCTACTTCGGCGTGCTCATCCTGGTGCAACTGCTGGCCAGCCAGAACCGATATCGCATCATGGCCGCCATTGCGGTCGCCAATTTTGCGCTGAAGGCCGTGCTGAACACCGTGCTTGCGCCCCGCATGGGCGCGGCCGGCATCATGCTGGCCACCAGCCTCATGTATGTGCTGTCCTTCGCGTGCTACCTGGTGGTGGCGATGCGCAAGGCTGAACCCAAGGGGACCGATTGAATGTCCGTTGCCGACTCCGCTCGTCCGGCGCGCGTGTTGCTGTTCATCCATTCCCTGCATGGCGGGGGCGCTGAGCGCGTCGCCGCGGACCTCAGCGCCCATTGGGCCGCCGAAGGCAGCGAGGTCATGGTGGTCACGCAGGCCAGCGCCGACGGCGACGTCTATGCGCTGCATCCCAAGGTCCGGCGCGAAGTCCTGCACACGGCGGGCGAGGGCGGCGGGCTGCGGGGCATCCTCAGCAACCTGCAGCGCGTGCGCGCGCTGCGCCGCGTCGTCAAATCGTTCCGGCCCGACATCGTGCTGGGCATGATGACCACGGCGTCCGTGCTGTCCGTGCTGGCCTGCGCGGGACTGAACTGCCGCGTCATCGCCACGGAACACACCCATCCGCCGTCGCAGACCCTGTCGGGTTTCTGGCAGCGGCTGCGCCGGCTGACCTATCCGCGTGCCGCGCGCGTCGTCGCCTTGACCCGCGGCACCGCCGACTGGCTCGAACAGCATGTGCCGGGCTCGCGGCTCGCGGTCATTCCCAATCCCGTCCACTTTCCGTTGCCGCGCGCCGAGCCCATCCTGACGCCGGCGCCGCAAGACGGCCGCAAGCGTCTGCTGGCGGTCGGCCGGCTGCATGGCGACAAGGGTTTTGATCTGCTGATCCAGGCCTTTGCGCACCTGGCGCCGTCGCATCCCGGCTGGGACTTGGTTATTCTGGGCGAAGGCAGCGAACGCCAGGCGCTCGAAGCGCAGGTGCGCGAGGCCGGCCTGGCATCGCGCGTCTCGATGCCGGGACGCGCCGGCAATGTGGGCGACTGGTACGACAGCGCCGATCTTTATGTACTGACCTCGCGCTTCGAAGGATTGTCCAATACCCTGCTCGAATCCATGGCCAGCGGCCTGGCGGCCGTGTCGTTCGATTGCGATACCGGCCCGCGCGAGATCGTGCGCGAAGGCATCGACGGTGTGCTGGTGCGGCCCAATGGCGACGTGCCGGCGCTGTGCAAGGCGCTGGACGCGGTCATGGCCGATGACAAGGGCCGCGCGCGCATGGCGCGGGCGGCCACCGACGTGCGCGACCGATTCTCGGCCGTGCGCGTGCTGCAGAAATGGCAGGAACTTTTTGACGGCGTGCGGGCGTCGGGCCGCTAGGGCCCCGCGCGCGCCGTTGCCACGGTGAACACGAGAACAACATCATGTGTGGAATAGTCGGAATTTGGGGTCCCCTGGGGAACAAGGCGCAGGTGCTGGCCGATAGCTGCCGCCGCATCCGCCACCGCGGGCCGGACAGCAATGGTTTCTGGGAAGACGCCGACGCGGGAATCGCGCTGGCGCACGTGCGCCTGGCGATCCTGGACCTGACCGAAGCGGGCCATCAGCCGATGACGTCCGCCTGCGGCCGCTACGTCATGGTGTTCAACGGCGAGGTCTACAACCACCTGGACATCCGCAAGCAGCTCGAGGAATCGGCGCTGGCGCCGGCGTGGCGCGGGCATTCGGACACCGAGACGCTCCTCGCCGGCTTTACCGCGCTGGGCATCGAGGCCACGCTGCAAGCCTCGGTCGGCATGTTTGCCATCGCGTTGTGGGACAAGGCCTCGCGCAAGCTCGTGCTGGCGCGCGACCGCATGGGCGAGAAGCCGCTGTACTACGGCTATTCCAATTCGGAGCTGGTGTTTGCGTCGGAACTCAAGGGCCTGATGCCGATTCCGGGCTTTGGGCGCAACCTGAACCGCAACGCGCTGGCGTCGTTCATGCGGCACAACTACATTCCCGCGCCGCAATCCATCTACGAAGGCATCGCCAAGCTGCCGCCCGGCACGTGGATCGAATTCTCGGCCGACGACGCGCGCAACCGCCGCATGCCGGAGCCGCGGGTGTACTGGTCCGCGCGCGAGGCCGCGCATGCGGCGTCGAACGCCCGGCTCTCGTTCGACTCTGATGCGCAAGCCACCGATGCGCTGGAAAAGGTGCTGTCCAAAGCCGTGGGCGGCCAGATGCTGTCCGACGTCAGCCTGGGCGCGTTCCTGTCCGGCGGCATCGATTCGTCGACCATCGTGGCGCTGATGCAGGCGCAAAGCTCGCAGCCGGTGCGTACGTTTGCCATCGGTTTTCACGAGAAGGGCTACGACGAGGCGCAGCACGCCAAGGCCGTGGCCACGCACCTGGGCACCGATCACACCGAACTCTACGTCACCGCGGACGACGCGCTGGCGGTCGTGCCCACGCTGGCCGACATGTACGACGAACCTTTTGCCGACTCGTCGCAGATCCCCACGTCGCTGGTCACGCGCATGGCGCGCCAGCACGTGACGGTGGCCTTGTCGGGCGACGGCGGCGACGAACTGTTCGGCGGCTATTCGCGCTACTTCCGCGTGGACAACTGGTGGCGCCAGTTCGAGCGCGTGCCCGGGCTGCTGCGCAAGCCGGCCGGCGCGATGCTCAGCGCGTCCACCCATCTGCCCGGCCGCGGCGCATGGCGCGGCAAGGTCGGCAAGCTGGGCGAACTGCTGCGCGCCGACACGCGCGGCGAGTTCTACCGCGGGTTCGTGTCGTACTGGTCGGACCCGGCCAGCGTCGTGAAGGGCGGCGTCGAACCCCAGTCGGTGTTCGAAAGCGCCATGCAGGGATCGTTCTTCGAGTCGATGATGAAGCTCGACACGGTGACCTACCTGCCCGACGACATCCTGGTCAAGGTAGACCGCGCCGCAATGGCCGTCAGCCTGGAAACCCGCGTGCCGCTGATCGACCACCGTGTCTATGAATTCGCCTGGAGCCTGCCGCACCAGTACAAGGTGCGCGGCAACACGGGCAAGTGGCTGCTGCGGCAGGTGCTGCATCGCCACGTGCCGCAGGCGCTGGTCGACCGCCCCAAGCGCGGCTTCGCCGTGCCGCTGGCCGCGTGGCTGCGCGGTCCGTTGCGCGAATGGGCCGATGCGCTGCTGGATCCGGCACGCCTGCGTCAGGAGGGCTGGTTCGAACCCGAACCCATCCTGCGCAAATGGCGTGAGCACACGTCGGGGCATCGCAATTGGGACAGCCATCTGTGGGGCGTGCTGATGATGCAGGCCTGGCTGGATCGCTACCGCGCGGGAATGGACCAAGGGGGACCGATTGAGGACCGTTGACGAATGAAAATACTGATGCTGGTCAGCTCCATGCACGCCGGCGGCGCGGAACGCGTCGCGGCGACCCTGGTCAACGCATGGTCAGAGCGCGGCGACACCGTCATCCTGACGCCCACCTACTCATCCAAGGGCACCTGCTTTTATCCGCTGTCGGACAAGGTCCAGCTGTCGTGGCTGGCCGATCTGGCCGGCACCCGGGTGTCGGGCGGGATGGCGGCCTTCAAGCGGCTGCTGGCCCTGCGCAAGCACATTCGCGATTCGCGGCCCGACGTGGTGGTGTCCTTCCTGACCAACGTCAACGTGGCCGCCATTCTGGCGACGCGCGGCCTGAACGTGCCGCTCATCGTCTGCGAGCGCACCAATCCGGTCGCTGAAACCACTACCGGAACCGTCTGGCGCAAGCTGCGCCGCGTGCTGTACCCGCGCGCCGACATGGTGACGGTGCAGGCGGAAGACACCGCCGGTCCGTTTGCGCGCCAGGTGCCCGGCATCCGGCGCCTGGCCGTCATCCCGAATCCGCTGCCCGCGCCGCTGCTGGATGCGCCGCTGGTGCAGCAGCGTCACGAGGCCGGCCCGCGCGAGCTGATCGCGATGGGGCGGCTGGTGCCCGACAAGCAGTTCAACCTTCTGATCGACATCTTTGCGCAGCTTGCCCCGGAATTTCCCGACTGGAACCTGCGCATCTGGGGCGAAGGCCCCGAGCGCGAGGCGCTGCAGCAGCAGGTGGCGCGTCTGCGCCTGCAGTCGCGCGTCAGTTTGCCGGGGCGCACCGAAGCGCCGTGGGAAGAACTGGCGCGCGGCCAGGCCTTTGTGCTCAGTTCGCTGGTCGAGGGCTTTCCCAATGTGTTGCTGGAAGCGATGTCGCTGGGCTTGCCCTGCGTGGCGTTCGATTGCCCCAGCGGTCCGCGCGAGATGACGCGAGACGGCCAGGATGCGCTGCTGGTGCCGGCGGGCGACCGGGTCGCGATGACCGATGCCCTGCATCGTTTGATGGGCGACGTGTCGCTGCGCGAGCAGTTGGGTGCGCGCGGCGCCGCGGCCGTGCGCCAGCGTTATGCGCTGTCCAGCGTGCTGACCGAATGGGATGAACTGTTCGAAGCGGTGCGGGAGGGGCGATGAGCACCCGGCCGCTGCGCATCCTGCATGTCATCACGGGGCTGGGCCAGGGCGGCGCCGAATCGGTGCTGACGCGCTTGGCGACCTGGCCGGACGCGGACGTCGAGCACACGGTTGTGTCGCTGACCGATGAAGGTTTGTATGGCGAGCGCCTGCGTGCCGCGGGCGTTGCGGTGCATGCCCTGGGCATGAAGCGCGGCCGCGTCAGCCTGGGCGGCTTCCTGGCGCTGCGCCGCTTGATCGCCACGAACCGTCCCGATGCCGTTCAAACCTGGATGTATCACGCCGACCTGATTGGCGGCCTGGCCGCCCGCCTGGCAGGCGTTCGCGCCATTGCGTGGGGCATCCGCAATTCCGGCGCGCACCTTGAGCGCAGCAGCCGGTCGGCGCGGCTGGTGCTGCGCGCGTGCGCGATGCTGTCGGGCAGCGTGCCGCGCGCGATCGTCTGCGCGGCGCAGAACGCGGCCGAGCGCCACGCCGAAAAAGGCTACCGCCGCGACCGCATGGTCGTGATCGCCAACGGCTATGACCTGTCGCGCTACGCGCCGGACCCGCAGGCGCGCTCGCGCGTTCGCGCCGCATGGGGACTGTCCGAAGACGCTCCCGTGATCGGCTGCGTGGCGCGCTGGGATCCGCTCAAGGACCATGCCAACCTGCTGCGCGCCGTGGCCGCGCTGGTGCGCGATGGACGCGACGCGGGGTTGCGCTGCGTGCTGATCGGCCGCGACATGACCGACGGTAACGCCCAGCTGGGCGCCTTGCTCGACAAGCTGAACCTGCGCGACCGCGTGGTGCTCAACGGTCCCAGCGACGACGTGCCCGCCGTCATGAACGGCCTGGATGTGCACGTGCTGTCGAGCTGCGCCGAAGGCTTTCCGAACGTGGTGGCCGAAGCCATGGCGTGCGGCGTGTATTGCGTGGTGACCGACGTGGGCGATGCCGCCTACATCGTCGGCGACGCCGGCGTGGTGGTGCCGCCCGAGCAGGCCGAGGCCCTCGCCCGCGGCATCGAATCCGCGCTGGGCGATGTGGCCGCGCGCGGCCGCGAGCGCGCGGGCGAGGCTGGGCGCGCGCGCGTCCTGGAACACTTTGATCTTGCACGCATGGTGCAAAGCTACATCGCCGTCTGGCGCCGTATTTCTGGAGTCCAAGCATGAGCGCCGGACGCTGCCTGCTGTTTGTCGTCAACAATCCGGCGTTCTTCATGTCGCACCGCGTGCCGGTCGCCCTGGCCGCGCAGAAGGCAGGCTACGACGTCCACGTCGCGACGATGGACGGTCCGGCGGTGGCTGACATCCAGGCGCTGGGCATGACCCATCACGCGATTCCCATGACGCGCAGCGGCAAGCATCCGCTGCAGGAATTGGGCACGCTGCTGGCCCTGGTGCGCCTGTTCCGCCGGCTGCGTCCCGATGTGGTGCATCTGGTCACCATCAAGCCCGTGCTGTACGGCGGCATCGCCGCGCGGATTGCGCGGGTGCCCGGCATGGTGGCGGCGATCTCCGGATTGGGATTCGTGTTCCTGTCGAACTCGCTGAAGATGCGGCTGGTGCGCGCCGTGGTGGCGCGCCTGTACCGCGTCGCGCTGGGCCATCCGAACAGCCGCGTGATCTTCCAGAACGCCAACGACCGTGACCTGCTCAAGTCGCTGGGCGCCGTGCGCGAGGACCAGGTGGTCATCATCCGCGGCGCGGGCGTGGACCTCGACGCCTATCGGCCCACCCCGGAGCCGCCCGCGCCGCCCGTCGTCGTCACGATGGTGGCGCGCCTGCTGCGCGACAAGGGCGTGCAGGAGTTCGTGCAGGCGGCCAAACTGCTGCGTGAACGCGGCGTGCCGGTGACGATGCAACTGGTGGGCGGCCTGGACGCAGGCAATCCGACATCCGCCACGCAGGCCGACGTCGATGCCTGGCAGCAGGACGGCTGCGTGCAGGCGCTGGGCGAGCGTTCGGATGTGGCGGCGCTGTACGCGGCCGCGCACATCGCGGTGCTGCCGTCCTACCGCGAAGGCCTGCCGAAGTCATTGATCGAGGCCGCGGCCTGCGGCCGGGCGGTCGTGACGACCGACGTGCCGGGCTGCCGCGATGCCATCGACCCCAACGTGACCGGCCTCCTGGTGCCGGTGCGCGACGCGGCGGCGCTGGCTGACGCCATTGCGCGCCTTGCGCAAGACGCGGCGTTGCGTCAGGCGATGGGCACGGCGGGCAGGGCCCTGGCGGAGCGCGAGTTCGACATCAACCAGGTCGCTCGCATCCACGTCGCGCTGTACGACGCGCTCAGCGCCTGATTGCGTCGATCCAGAACCGCGTGGACGGATCCTGCTGGCTGGGTTGAGGCGCGTCCAGCTCGCGCATGATGTTCTTGGCCAATACCTTGCCGAACTCCACGCCCCACTGATCGAACGGGTTGATGCCCCAGATCACGCCCTGCGTGAACACCTTGTGCTCGTACAGCGCCAGCAGCGCGCCAAGCGTGAAGGCTTCGAGGCGCGGCAGCACGATCAGCGACGACGGCCGGCCGCCCGGATGCACGCGGTGCTGCGCCAGCAGGCGCGCACGCGCCGGGTCGCGTTCCGTGGCGGAGGTTTCCGCCAGGGCTTCTTCAAAGGTCTTGCCGCGCAGGAGCGCCGAGCGCTGCGCCAGGCAATTGGCGACCAGCAGCTCGTGGTGCCGGGCATAGGCATGGTCAGGCTGCTCGCACAGGATGAAATCCACGGGCGCGCCCGTCGTGTCCTGATGCAGCCATTGGAAGAACGTGTGCTGGCAATCGGTGCCCGACATGCCCCACACCGCGGGGCCGGTCGCCACGCCAGCGGGGCTGCCGTCGGCGGTCGCGACCTTGCCCAGCGATTCCATTTCAAGCTGCTGGGCCCACGGCACGATGTGATACAGCCGCGAATCGTATGGGGTGATGACCAGCGAGTCGTAGCCCAGCACGCTGCGGTTGGCCACGCCGGCCAGCGCCATCTGCACGGGGGCGTTCTCGGCCAGCGGCGCGGTGCGGAAATGGTCGTCCATGGCCGCGGCGCCCGCCAGCAGCTGGTCGAAGGTGTCGTTGCCGAGCGCCAGCGCGACCGGCAGGCCGATGGCGGACCACAGCGAATAACGACCGCCCACCCAGTCCCAGATCTGGAAGATGTGATCGGGCAGGATGCCCAGGTTGAGTGCCGCCTCGACGTTGCAGGTGATCGCGACGACCTGCTTGATGGGGTCGGCGACGCCGGCGTCGCGCAGCCAGTTCATCGCCACTTCGGCGTTGGCCAGCGGCTCGGTCGTGGTGAACGATTTGGACGCGACGATGACCAGCGTGTTGTGCGGATCCAGGCGGCTCATCGCATCGGCGACCGAGTGCGAATCCACGTTGGAGGCGAAGCGCACTTCGCGCCGCACGCCCTCGTGGCGCAGGGCACGGGTGACCAGGCGCGGCCCCCAGTCGCTGCCGCCAATCCCCAGATGCAGCACGCCGCTGTATCGGCCCGCCGCGTCGGCCGCCCGCACGAATTCGCGCATGCGTTCGCGCTCGGCCAGCACCGCCTTGGCCACCATGGCGGGCGGTTCGGCCGCGCGCAGGGCGGTGTGCCAGGCGGCGCGTCCTTCCGTCCAGTTGGCCTGGCCGCCGTCAAACAGCCGCGCGCGGCTGGCCTCGAAGTCCTGCTGCACCAGCAGCGCCTGCGAGGCCGCCAGCAGGTCGGGCGACTGCGCCTGGGCGCTCAGATCCAGGCGCAGCCCGGGCGCATTGATGAGGCGCAGCGTCTGGCCGTCCCGGGATGCCGTACGTGTTGCGGTGATGAACTGCTGCCACGCGGGGCTGTTGGCTAACGACATGAGCGGATCAGAAGGGCAGTGTGGCGTTCGGCGCCAGCTTGCCGAGTTCGCGGCGGAAGTCGGCCTGGATGCGCGCGAGCGCCGCTTCGCTTTGCGCCTCGAAACGCAGCACGACGACCGGCGTGGTGTTCGACGGCCGCGCCAGGCCAAAGCCATCGGCGTATTCGGCGCGCACGCCGTCGATCGTGATCACGCGCTTGGCGTCGGGGAACTGGCCTTGGTCCTGCAACGCCTTGACCAGCGTGAACGGCTGGCCTTCTTCCATTTCGAGCTTCAGTTCCGGCGTGGAAACGTCCTGCGGCAGGGCTTCCAGCGGCTCGCAGGCGTCGGCAAAGCGCGACACGATCTCCAACAGGCGTGCGCCCGTGTAGAGGCCATCGTCAAAGCCGTACCAGCGTTCCTTGAAGAAGATGTGCCCGCTCATTTCGCCGGCCAGCGGCGCGCCGGTTTCGGCCAGCTTGGCCTTGACCAGCGAGTGGCCCGTCTTCCACATCAGCGCGTTGCCGCCGGCCGCTTCGACCGACAGGCCGACGTGGCGGCTGCACTTGACGTCATAGATGATGGTGGCGCCGGGATTGCGCTCGAGCACGTCGCGCGCAAAGAGGACGAGCTGGCGGTCGGGCCAGATGATCTGGCCGGATTTGGTGACCACGCCCAGGCGGTCGCCGTCGCCGTCAAAGGCCAGGCCAAGTTCGCAATCGGTCTCGGCCACGTGCTTGATGAGGTCCTGCAGGTTTTTGGGTTCGGCCGGGTCGGGATGGTGGTTGGGGAAGTTGCCATCCACCTCGCAGAACAGTTCGTCGACCTCGCAGCCCAGCGCGCGGAACAGCTGCGGCGCGACGGCGCCGGCCACGCCGTTGCCGCAATCGATGGCGATCTTCATGGGACGCGCCAGCTTGACGCCGGAGGCCACGCGGGCAATGTAGGTCTGCGCCAGGTCGAGCTGGCGGCGCGTGCCGGCCTCGGCCGCGGGCGCCGGGGCATCGCCATTCATGGCCTGCGCCAGTTGCTGGACGTCGTCGCCGTACAGCGCGCGGCCGCCCATCATCATCTTGAAGCCGTTGTACTTGGGCGGGTTGTGGCTGCCGGTGATGGCAACGCCGGACCCGGTCTGCATGATGTTGGCCGCGAAGTACACGAGCGGGGTGGGAACCATGCCGACGTCCAGCGTATCCACGCCGCCTTCGAGCATGCCTTCCTGCAACGCGAGGGACAGCATCTCGCTGCTGAGGCGGCCATCGCGGCCAACCACGAGCGTCTGCACGCCTTGTTCGCGGGCGCGGGCGGCGAGCGCCACGCCGAGAGACCGGGCGAAGGCCGCGTCGATCAGGTCCGGCACCGTGCCGCGAATGTCATATGCCTTGAAAACAGAGGCCGGAAATTGTGTATTGTTGCCCACGACGGTTCCTTGTTGAGGGGGACAGCGCGGCGGCTGCCGGGTAATGGTAAACCCGCACATCCAAACCGCTATGGCAAGGGCCAAAGCTGGATTATCCCCCATCGGCGCGGGGGGCTTCATCCTTCGGGCGGAGTAGGGCATTTACCCGGTGCCGGCCTGCCCCGCCATGGTGCGGCGCATGGGGCGGCGCCGCCTGTTTCCGGTGCACGTCCGCAGGCAAAAAAGCCGCTTGCCGGGCGGGCGCGCATGGCACAAAAGTTGCTCGTCATCCGAAGGTGATACGCTTGCCGGGCAAGCAGAAAGACCAGGAGGGGCCATGGGCGCCAAAGTATCCACAGTCATGTCATCGGGCGGTGCCACAAGCAGGCGGGGACCACCCACGGACTTTGCCGGTCCGGCGGCCGGCCGCGAACGCAGGCTTGATATCCACGTCTTTGCCGCGGCAACGGGCGATCTGGCCGCTGGCCGCGCCTGGGAGCGCAGCGTCTGGCGCGATGCGCGCGTCCTCATCGCCGAATGCCCGGCGCCGCATCTGGCGGCATCGATCGAAAGCGCGCTGCGCACGGTTGCCGCCAGCGTGGCACGCGACCGCGGCTGGCAGGCCGCAGGCACCGTGTCCTTCTCGCTCGACGACCGCAGCGGGGTCTTCCGCGTCATCGACGCGCAGGCGCGGGCCCGCACGCCGGACATGCCGGTTGCCGAACACGATCCCATCGCGCCGCACGTGCTGGAAGTGCGCATCGACGGTTGCGGCGATCGCCGCCTGCCGTGCACCCACCTCATGGTCTGCGGCGCCACACGTGGCGAAGTCCTGCGCCGCGCCTACCGCGCCTTGTCCGAATTGCCCGGCCCCGCCGGCGTGGACCGCGCCTTCCTGATGGAGCGCATCGCCTCCCGCGCCTTCTGCTCGGGCATGACGGGCACCCGGCTGGACCAGGCGGTCGGCTGACAGGTCCAACAGACACCCGCAGGGGGCTTCGACGGGCGCCGCCCAGCCCCTACAATAGTCCGCACATCCGATGAACAGCGCCCGGCCCTTGGCGGCCGGGCCGACTCTCTGTGCGGCACCCATGACACTGCTGAGCGATCTCCAGGCCCTCTTGGGCGATTCCCACGTGCTGACCGGCGCGGACGCGGATTCCTATGTGCTGGATTGGCGCCGCCGCTATCGCGGCGCGGCCCGGGCGGTGATCCGCCCCGGTTCCACGGCGGACGTGGCCGCCGCGATCAAGCTGTGCGCGCAGCACGGCGTGCCCGTCGTGCCGCAAGGCGGCAATACCGGCCTGTGCGGCGGCGCCACGCCGGACGACACCGGCACCGCGGTCGTCCTGTCCACGGCGCGGCTCACCGCGGTGCGCGCACTGGATACCGACAACGACACCATCACGGTCGAGGCCGGCTGCATCCTGCAGGCCGTGCAGGAGGCCGCAGCGGCAGCCAACCGGCTGTTCCCGCTGAGCCTGGCGGCCGAAGGCAGCTGCACCATCGGCGGCAACCTGGCCACCAACGCCGGCGGCACGCAGGTGCTGCGCTATGGCAATACGCGCGACCTGACGCTGGGCCTGGAGGTCGTGACCGCCGAAGGCGAGATCTGGGACGGCCTGCGCGGCCTGCGCAAGGACAACACCGGCTACGACCTGCGCGACCTGTACATCGGCAGCGAAGGCACCCTGGGCATCATCACGGCCGCCACCCTCAAGCTGTACCCGCGTCCCGTGGCGTCCTGCACGGCGCTACTCACGCTGGACAGCATCGACAATGCCGTCGAGGTCCTGTCGCGCGCCCGTTCCGGATTCGGCGCCTCGCTGACCGGGTTCGAACTCATGAGCGGCGCCTGCCTGCAAGGCGTGGTGCGGCTGTTTCCGCAGCAGCGCCTGCCGTTTGAAGGCGAGTCGGCGGCTTCGCCGTGGTTCGCGCTGCTGGAACTGTCCGACAGCGAAAGCGAAACGCACGCCCGCGAGCGCTTCGAAGCCGTGCTGGGCGACGCCATCGAAGCGGGCCTGGTGAATGACGCAGCCATCGCCGCCAATGTGTCGCAAAGCAAGGCGCTGTGGCACCTGCGTGAAAGCATTCCGCTGGCCGAGGCCGAGCTGGGCAAGTCGGTCAAGCACGATGTCTCGATCCCCATCTCATCGATCGCCGGATTCGTGCACAAGACCAACGCCTTGCTGCAGGCGCGCTTTCCGGGCGTGCGCCACGTGATCTTCGGCCACCTGGGCGACGGCAACCTGCACTACAACGTGGCCCATGCGCCCGGACAGACCGAAGCCGAGCTGCTGGCGCTGCAAGGCGAGATCTATGGCGTCGTGCATGACAGCGTCCATGCGCACAAGGGATCCATCAGCGCCGAGCACGGCGTGGGTCAGCTCAAACGCGACGAACTGCCGCGCTACAAGAACCCCGTCGAACTGGCGCTGATGCGCCGGATCAAGCGGGCGCTGGATCCCCAGGGTCTCATGAACCCCGGCAAGGTGCTGCAGGCATAACGCGGCCAGGATCGCAGACCATGAAAACCCCTCCCGCAGCGGGCGCGAACCACCGGGTGCTGATCGTCGAAGACGACCATGTCATCGCCGGCAATCTGTACAGTTTTCTGGAGGCGCGGGGCTTTCTGCCCGATGTGGCGTACAGCGGACCCGCGGCCCTTCAACGGTTGCAGGAACAGCGTTTTGACGCCGTGCTGCTGGACATCGGCCTGCCCGGCATGGACGGCAACGCCGTGCTGCATGACATGCGCACGGAACGGCGGCTGGCCGTGCCGGTGCTGATGCTGACCGCGCGCGACAGCCTCGAAGACAAGCTGGCGGGCTTTTCCCATGGCGCCGACGACTATCTCACCAAGCCGTTCGCGCTGCTGGAAGTGGAAGCGCGGCTGCTGGCGCTGATCCAGCGCGCCAAAGGGTCGACGGTCGATGCGGAGCGCATCTTCGGCCCGCTTCAGTTCGACGCGCGCAGCCGCGTCGTGTCGGTCAGCGGCGTGCCGGTCCACCTGACCCGCAAGGCGGGCCTCATCATCGAGGTGCTGCTGCGCGACCCGGGCCGCGTGGTGACGCGTGAAGAACTGGAATCGGTCCTGTGGGGCAACGAACCGCCCTCGTCCGATGCGCTGCGCAGCCAGGTCCACCTGCTGCGGCGCGCGCTGGCCGACGCGGGTTTTGACGGCATCGAGACCGTGCACGGCACCGGCTGGCGCCTGACGCTGCCCGCCGCCGCATCATGAGCCGCGCCGCCGCCGGCACGCTGACCCAGCGCGTGGTCTGGGCGCTGACGGGCACGGTCGCGCTGTTCGTCACCGCGCTGGCCCTCCTGGCCTACCTGACGTTCGACCAGATGGAAGACGATCTGGTCAACGACATCCTGAACACCGAGATGGACCGCCTGGTCCAGCATGCGCGCAGCAGCGACGAATTCCTGCCGCGCCACGGCGCGCGCGAACTCGGCGGATCCATGCGGGCGTGGCTCAGCGTGGACGGCCAGCCGCCCGCCGGCATGCCGCCGGAACTGCTTTCGCTGGAAAACGGACTGCACCTGATCGAACCTGGCGCCTACACCTGGCACGTGATGGTGGCCGAGACGGGCCGGGGCACGGTGTACCTGCTGTACGACGCCACCGACAACGAAGAGCGGGTGCACGACTTCGGGCTGATCGTGCTGGGCGTGGGCGCCATCTGCGTCGTGCTCGCCTACGGGTTGGCGCGTCGTGTGGCCGGCGTGGCGGTCGGACCGTTGCTGGATCTGACGGACCGGCTGTCGACCTGGGCGCCAGGCTCGCCTGACATGGCCGTCACGCGCGACGACGAGGCCGGGCGTCTCATCGAAGCCTTCAACCGCGTGCAGAACCAGGTGGACCGGTCCATCGCCCGCGAACGCGAGTTCGCCAGCAACCTCAGCCACGAGGTGCGCACGCCGCTGGCGGCGATCCGCTCGGACAGCGAGCTCATGCTGCTGACGCAGGCATTGACGCCGGATCAGCAGCAACGCCTGACACGCGTGGTGGACAACGTGGACGACGTCATCGTCAGCCTGGAAAGCGCGCGGGCAATGGCGCGCGACGAGTTGCGCGCGCCGGAACCGGTGGATATCGCCGAATGCATGGAAGACGCGTGGCGGGGCCATGCCGCCCAGGCCAGTCTGGCCGACCTGCGCTTTGACAATCAATTGCCCGCCGGCCAGGTGCTGACGCTGGACCGCTACGCCTTGCTGACCGTGCTGCGCAACCTCGTACGCAACGCCATCGAGCACGCCGCACCGGCCACGCTGACCGTGGCGCTGGACGCGGAGGGCGGATTGGCGTTGCGCGACAACGGCAAGGGCATTGCTGCCAGCGATCTGCCTTTTCTGTTCCGCCGCTATTTCAGCGGCCGCCTGCGCGATTCCGGCGTGGCGGGCGGCGACGAGACGGCGCGCGGGCTGGGCCTGGCGATCGCCAAGCGCGTCTGCGACATGCAGGGCTGGTCGCTCAGCGTCGAATCTTCCCAAGCAGAAGGCCCGGCGCGCGGCACGCGCTTCCTGCTGCGTTTCGAGCCCGACGAGCGGGGCGGCCCGACGGCGCAAATTTGACGAATTTTCGACTGCTGGGACCGTAAAGTGCGCTGGCCCGAAACGTCCGGATCTTCGTCTCCATGCCGTCCCCATTGCTGCAGTCCCCCATGGCGCCGGCGCTGCATGCGCCGACAAGAACCCGTTATCTGCTGACCCACGTCGCGGGCGTGACGCTGTTGCTGGCCTGTATGGCCTGGTGGTCTCAGGTGTCGGGACTGGACATGCGCATCGCGCGCGCGCTGTTCGATCCGCTGCTGGACGACTTTCCGCTGCATGGCAGCCGGTGGCTTGAAATGCTGGGCCACCGGATGGTGCTGGCGCTGCCGATCAGCGTGGGTCTGGCCGCGGCGGGCGTTGCAGCGGGCAGCTACCGCATCGCGGCGTGGCGGCGCTGGCGCGGGGTGGCCTATGCCGTCGCGATCACGTGCCTGACGGGGCAACTGCTCATTACGCAACTCAAGCATCACACCATGCTGCCGCGCCCCTACGATCTGGAGACGTTGGGCGGCTATACCCCTTATCCGGTGCACTGGTGGACCTGGGCAAAGGCGCGCGCCGGCGGCGCGTTGCCCAGCGGCCATGCCGGCGCCGGCTACGCCTTGCTGACCCTTTACTTCGCGGGGTGGGCGTTGGGCCGCCCGGCGTGGCGCTGGAGCGGACTGGCGATCGGCGTGGCGGCCGGGGTGGGGTTTTCGGCGGTGCGCATTCTGCAGGGCGCGCATTTTCTCAGCCAGACGCTATGGTCCGCCGCCCTGATGTGGCTGCTGGCGGCGGTGTTCTTCTATCCGCTGATCGCAGGGCGGGCGCCCGGATGCCCGCCCCGCCCGCACCGCGTCAGTTGAGCAGCACGCCCGGCAACCACAGCGAGAACGCCGGCACATAGGTCACCAGCGCCAGCGCGGCCAGCAGCGCGCCGTAGAACGGCCAGATGGTGCGCATGACCGTCCCCACGGATACCCCGCCGATGGCGCACCCCACAAACTGCGTGGTGCCCACCGGCGGCGTGTTCAGCCCCAGCGCGCAGTTCAGCAGCAGCACCATGCCGAATTGCACCGGCCCCATGCCGTACTGCATGCAGATCGGCAGGAAGATCGGCGTGCAGATCAGGATGGTGGCGGCCATGTCCAGGAACGTTCCCAGCACGAACAGGATGATGTTGACCATCAGGAAGATGGCCCACGGCTCCGTCGATATGGACGCCATCAGCTGCCCGGTCTTTTCGGCCACGCCATAGAAGCTGATCAGGTAGCCGAACGTTGCCGAAATGCCGATCAGCAGCAGCACCACGCCCGTGGTCTTCACGGCCTTGCTGGCGGCGCGCACGAACTGGTCCCAGGTCAGCGAGCGGTAGACGAAGATCGTCAGCGCCAGGGCATACAGCACCGCCACCGCCGCGGATTCCGTCGCGGTGAAGACGCCGCTCAGGATGCCGGTGATGATCAGCACCACCACGAACAACCCCGGCGCCGCGGCGACCAGCGAGCGGAACACGATGTGCCAGCCCGGAAAGGTGCCTGCCGGATAGCCGCGGCTGCGCGCCACGAAATACGCAGCGGCCAGGTTGCACACGGTCAGGATCAGGGCGGGCACCACGCCTGCCGCGATCAGCGCCGCGATGGACACCTTGCCGCCCGCCGCCAGCGTGTAGATGATGATGTTGTGGCTGGTCGGCATCAGCGCGCCCACCAGCGCCGCGTGGGTCGTGACGTTCACCGCGTAGTCGGCGTGATAGCCCTCGCGCTTCATCATCGGGATCATCACCGACCCCATCGCCGACACGTCCGCCACGGGCGATCCCGACACGCCGCCGAACAGCGTGCAGGCCACCACGTTGGACATGCCCAGGCCGCCCCGCACATGGCCCACCAGCGATTTGGCGAAGTTCACGATGCGGTCGGCGATGCCGCCGTACAGCATCAGTTCACCGGTGAAGATGAAGAAGGGGATGGCCAGGAACGAAAACGCGTTCATGCCCGAGGTCATCTGCTGGAAGGCCACCGCGAGCGGCAGGTCCTCGTACATGATGGCCGTGATGGACGACAGCCCGATGGCAAAGGCCACCGGCACACCGATCACGAGGAACCCCATGAAGGTGAAGGAAAGCAGTGTCAGCGCCATGCCGGGACCACCTTCTGGTTGCGCAGGATCGCGATGATGTGCTCGATGGAAAAGAGCGCGATCAAGGTGCCCGACAGGGTTGCAGGAACGTACTTCCAGGCGTTGGAGATGCCCAGGTTCGGAATCTTGTAGGCCGCGACGGACTCGGCCAGCACGCCGCAATTCCAGGCCATCAGCACGCCGAACAGCAGCACGAGCAGATGGATGAAGATGCGCAGCCGCCGCTGCCCGGCGGCGGGCAGGGCGTCCAGCAGCGACTCGAAGCCGATATGGCCGGCGTCGCGCACGCCGACCGCGGCGCCCAGCATGGTGACGTACAGCACCAGCAAAAGGGCCAGGCTTTCTGCCCAGGTCGGCGTGCTGTTCAGGACGTGGCGGCCGAAGATCTGCAAAGAGACAGCGACGATCAGGCAGATCAGCCCGAAGACGCTGGTCCACATGCAGATTCGCGCCAGCCGGGCGCAGGCGCGGGAGTAGGCATCCAGCGGGGCAGCCAGGGCTTCTTCCCGGCCCCCCGCGGCGACATCTGGTTCATTCGTGGGTGTGGCCAACATGATGTCCTCACTGCACGGCCTGGATCTTGGCGACCAGATCCTTCATTTCAGGGGTGGTGACAAAGCGTTCGTACACCGGCTTCATCGCACCCTGGAACGAGGGTTTATCGACCTGCGAGATCTGCGAACCGGCCTTCTCGACCACGGCGCGCGACTTCTGCTCGCGTTCGTCCCACAGCTTGCGCATGTACGGCACCGATTCGCGCGCGGCCTCGCGCAGGATCTTCTGGTCGTCCGGCGGCAGCTTGTCCCACTGGCGCTTGGAGAAGATCAGGATCTCGGGCGTCATCGTGTGCTCGGTCAGCGAATAGAACTTCGCGACCTCGTAGTGATGCGCGCTCTCGTAGCTGGGAAAGTTGTTCTCGGCCGCATCCACCAGTCCTGTCTTGAGCGACGTGTAGACCTCGCCCATCGGCATCGGCGTGGCGTTGCCGCCCATCGCTTCCACCATCGCGACGGACAGGTCCGACTGCTGCACGCGGATTTTCAGGCCCTTGGCGTCGGCCAGCGTCTTGATCGGCTTCTTGGTCGTATACATGGAACGCGACCCGCTGTCGTACCACGCCAGACCGACGAAGCCCGCAGCCTCGCACGAGCGCAGGATCTGGTCGCCGATCTCGCTGTCCAGCACCTTGTGCAGATGCTCTTTGGAGCGGAACAGGAACGGCAGCGACGGCACGCGCGTGGTCTGGCAGATGTTGTGCATCGCCGCGCTGGAGACGCGGGACATGGCCAGCGCGCCCAGCTTCACCTGCTCGATCGAATCGTCTTCGTTGCCGAGCGCGCCGCCGGAAAACACCTTCACGGTGATGCGGCCGTTGGTCCGTTGCTTGACCAGTTCGCCGAAGTGGCGCACGGCCTGCACAGTGGGGTAATCGTCGGGATGGATGTCCGCGGAGCGCAGCTCGGCGGCGTGGGTGGCGGGAATCAGCGTCAGCAAGGCGGCCGCGGCCAGAACGGCGCGGCTCAGGTGAGGGTGCAGCATGTCTACCTCCGGATGGGGTACGGCGTTTCGTTGAGGGCCGTGATGGCCCCGAAGCTCTTTGATATGCACTGCCTGCTCGGGGTGGGCGCGCGCGAAGCCGCCCGTCGGGTGCTAACCGGCGCTGGCGGTTTCCTCCAGGCCCTGCACGCCGGGGTGCAGGGCGAATACCGCGCCATCCAGCGCGCCGGGAGCGGCATTCGCGGGACGGATCGACGTGACGAGAAGGGTGTCCATGCCGGCGCCGCCGAAGGCGCACATGGCGACCTTCGCGGCGGGCACGTCCAGGGTGCGGTCCAGACGGCCGTCGGGGGTGTAGCGGTACACCTTGCCGGCGTCGTTGCCGCAGATCCAGTAGCAGCCCGCCGCGTCCACGGCGGCCCCGTCCGGGCGGCCGGCGGGCAGGGCGGGGATGAAGACGCGGCGGTGGGACGGCACGCCGGCATCGGTGTCGTAGTCAAAGGCCCAGACGGTCGCGCGCGACGGGTGCGAATCGGACAGGTACATCGTCCGGCCATCGGGACTGAAAGCCAGGCCGTTCGGCACAATCAGATCGTCCAGCAACACGGAGGTGCCGCGCGCATCGTGGCGGTACAGTGCGCCGGCGGGCCAGGCGAGGCCCATGTCCATCACCATGGTGCCGGCCAGGAACCGGCCCTGCCGGTCGCAGCGGCCATCGTTGAACCGCATGCCGGGCGCGTTGTGGGCCACGGCGGCAAGTTGCCGGGGCAGGCAAGCCTCGCCCTCGCGCAGGGCGTCGCAGGCATAGAGGCCGTCTTCCATGGCCAGCAGCCACCCGTCGCCGCGCATCGCAATGCAGCCCGCCATTTGCGGCAGCGCCCAGTGCGCGAACGCGCCGGTTTCGGGCGTCCAGCGCCACAGCGTCTTGCCGGGGATGTCGGTCCAGTAGAACGCCTTGTCTGCGCGCCGCCAGATAGGGCTTTCTCCGACGCCGCACAACAAGGTTCCAAGACGTTCGGCGGTGATGGACATGAAAGGCTTCAGGCGTTCGGGAAGGGGAAGGGGCCGGCCTTGACGAAGGCGCCGCCCTGATAACGCGCCGCGGGATCGTCCGCGGCCAGCGGGGGCTGCGCCTCGACCTGCGCGCGGAACCGCTCTGAGGAATCCTTGGGCGCAAAGCCCAGCACGGCCGCGCCGCTGTTGTCCCACCAGCTGTCGCGGTTGGCCGACGCGCCATACACGATGAGGTGGCCGACTTCGGGGGTGAAAAGGGATCGGATGACCAGATCGGTCAGGTCGTCGTGGCTGAGCCAGGTGACCAGCATGCGCCGGTCCTTGGGTTCGGGAAACGATGAACCGATGCGCAGGCAGACGGTCTGGATGCCGTATCGGTCGAAGTAGAAGCGCGACAGGTTTTCGCCGTAGGCCTTGCTCAGGCCGTAATAGCCGTCGGGTCGCAGCGGCACGTCGGCGTCCAGGGTCTGTCCCTGTTCATAAAAGCCGATGACGTGGTTGGAGCTGGCAAACACCACGCGCCGCACGCCGTGCAGGCGGGCCGCCTCGTAGACGTTGTAGACGCCCTGGATATTGGCCGGCAGGATTTCTTCGAAGGGGCGCTCGACCGACACGCCGCCCAGATGCACGATGGCGTCCGTGCCGCGCACCAGTTCCGACACGGCGGACGCGTCGGCCAGATTGCATTGCACGACCTCTTCGCCGTCTTGTGCGGGGGCCATCGCCGCCACGTCCGAGACGCGAAGGATGTCCGCATGAGCTTTCAATCGGGGACGCAGTACCAGGCCCAGGTTGCCGGCGGCGCCGGTCAATAACAAACGATGACACCGAAGGGATTCAGGCATGTTGTTGACAGCTCGGCTCATGACGCAACGCTCTGTGAATGGCGCGGTGGAGTGGACTTGTCTGGTACGTTATCGTACAACTGTCGCAAAGTATAATGAACGCCATTTTTCAGCGTCAAGCGCTGCGCAACCGCTTCCGGATAATCCCTGATGAACGCTCCCGCCGATACCCCTGTTTTGCCGCAGCGTCGTCCCCGCAACCTGGCGCAAGGCCTGGTTGAAAACATTTCCGAACGCATCCGCAGCGGTGAAATCCGCCCGGGCGACAAGCTCCCCACCGAATCCGCCATCATGCGTCAGTTCGGCGTAAGCCGCACTGTCGTGCGCGAGGCGCTGTCGCGTCTGCAGGCCTCGGGTCTGGTCGAAACGCATCACGGCGTGGGCACCTATGCGCTTGAGCCCAGCGGCGGCGGCGACTTCCGCGTCGACCCGGCCGACATCGCCACCGTGCGCGACGTGCTGGTGCTGCTGGAACTGCGCATCTGCCTGGAAAGCGAGGCCGCCGGGCTCGCCGCCATCCGCCGCAGCGACGAACAATTGCAGGCGATGCGTCGCGCGCTGGATGCCTTCAAACAGGCGCTGGATGCCGGCGGTGACACCATCACGCCGGACTTTCAATTCCATCTGCTGGTGGCCCAATCCACCGACAACCGTTACTTCGCGGACCTCATGGCGCACCTGGGTTCGGCCATCATTCCCCGCACCCGCATCAACTCCGCCAAGTTCGCCCTCGAAGACCGCGCCGCCTATCTGGCGCGCGTAAATCTCGAACACGAAGACATCTACAGCGCGATCACGCGCCAGGACCCCGAGGCCGCTCGCGCCGCCATGCGCACGCACCTGAGCAACAGCCGCGAACGCCTGCGGCGCGCGCAATAGCCATCGTATTGAAGGCGATCTGGTCACGTGTGATGTCGTACAACGTTTGAACCGCCTCGCGCCGCCGTCGATAAGCCCGAAACCGCGTTACTCTTGGCGCGGTTAGTTTTTTGGTTCTCGAAACGGCATGGTTCTGCGCGGCACATCAAACAATACGCATTCTTCGTTGGGACAGGCATGTCCCGTTGCTCGGAGGGTCGCGGCATGCGTCGCCTGACACTTCGATTCATCATCGCCATCCTGGTGCTGCTGACACTGTCGCGGCTGGGATTGGCCTTCTGGATGTGGGACCGCGTCGAAGCGGCCGGCGGCCTCGGGCCACTCCTCTTTGGCGGACTGCGCATCGACGTGTGCCTGCTGTCGATGGTGATCGCGCTGCCGGCGGTGTTTTCGCCGTGGTTCGGGCACCGTCCGCTTGCCGCGCGCATTACCGCGTGGTGGTTCCGCGTGTGGTGGATGCTGTACGTGCTGCTGGAAGTGTCCACCCCGCAATTCATCGCGGAATACGACACCCGGCCCAACCGCCTCTACTTCATCTATCTGCTCAATCCGAAGGAAGTGGGCTCGATGCTGTGGCAGGGCTACAAGGGCGTGCTGCTGGCCGCCTTCGTGGTGCTGGTCCTGGCGGCCTGGCTTGCGGTCAAGCTGTTCCCGACGCGCACGCGCGATCCGTTCATGGGATGGTGGAAGCGGCCTGTCGCATCCTTTGTGATCCTGGCGCTGGTGTTCCTGGGCGCGCGCGGCACGCTCGAGCATCGGCCCATCAATCCCGCCAAGGTGGCCTTCAGCTCGGACGCCATGGTGAACGCGCTGGCGCTCAATTCGCTGTACAGCGTGTTCGACGCGGCCTATCGCATGCGCGACGAACGCTCGTCGGCCGCGATGTATCCCAAGATGGCCGTGGATGAGATGAACGCCATCGTGCGCGAGAAGGCGGGCATGACCGGCGCGCCAATAGATCCGACGCTGCCCAGCCTGCATGAGCAGAAGGCAACCGTGCGGCGTGACAAGCCGCTGAACGTGGTGATCATCCTGCAGGAAAGCCTGGGCGCGCAGTACGTCGGCAGCCTGGGGGGCCGCGACCTCACGCCGAACATCGACCGGCTAAGCAAGGAAGGCTGGATGTTCCACCGCGCCTACGCCACCGGCACGCGCTCGGTGCGTGGCATCGAAGCCGTCACGGCGGGCTTTTTGCCCAGCGTGGCCGATGCCGTGGTCAAGCTGCCGCGTTCGCAGACGGGCTTTTTCACATTGGCGCAGTTGCTGGGCAAGCACGGCTATCACTCGCGCTTCGTGTATGGCGGCGAGTCCCACTTCGACAACATGCGCGCCTTCTTCCTGGGCAACGGCTTTGACGAGATCGTGGACCGGCCCAAATTCGTCGACCCCGTGTTCGAGGGATCGTGGGGCGCCTCCGATGAAGACATGTTCAATCAGGTCGACCGCCTGCTGCGCGCGGATGGCGACAAGCCGGTGTTCACGCTGGCGTTCTCGGTGACCAACCATTCGCCTTGGGAATACCCGCCCGGGCGCATCCAGCCCGTGGGCGATCCGGCCACGGTGGACAACACGGTGCGCTATGCGGACTGGGCGCTGGGCCAGTTCTTCGACAAGGCGCGCAAGGCGCCGTATTGGGACAACACGGTGTTCCTGGTCATCGCCGACCACGACTCGCGCGTTTACGGCTCCATTCCCGTGCCGGTACGGCATTTCCAGATTCCAGCGCTGATCCTGGGCGCGGGCATCGCGCCGCGGCAGGACGATCGGCTGGTCAGCCAGATCGACATGGCGCCGACGCTGCTGTCCTTGATCGGCCTGGATAATGTGAACCCCATGCTGGGCGCCGACCTGACGCAGCGCGATCCGAACCGGGCGATGATGCAATACGCGGACAACTTCGGTTATCTGAAAGGCGATCAACTGCTGGTGCTGGAGCCTTCCAAGGCGCCGCGCCAGTTCCGATACGAGGCCGCGCCAGTGGGGCAGGACGAAACGTATGCGCCGGTCGAGCCGGCGGATCCGGCGCTGACGCAGGAGGCGTTGGCGCACGCGTTGTGGGCAAGCTGGGCGTATCGCGAAGAGAAGTACCGGCTGCCGTGACGCATATGACGACCAAGGCGGCCACCCAGGCCGCCTGCCTTGATCCTGCTCAATCCGCATTCCGCGGGCCAATAGCACACTGGCGCCCATGACAACGCCCAACACGTCCTCGGGAGCCTCCCGCCCCGCATCTCCGGCGCTTTCCAGTGTCCAACACGCCGCGCAGCGCCAGCGGCCCCGTATGGCGATCCCCGTGCCGCGTGGCCGTTTTGCCTGGATCACCGGGGTCATCAGCTCGGTCTGGCTGGCCGCCAACACGCTGTTCTGGTGCCTGCTGCTGTTTCCGGTCTCGCTGCTGAAGCTGGCGTTGCCTTTTGCCGCAGTCAGGCGCCGCATCGACCCCATCCTGAATGGCATCGCCACCGCGTGGGTGGCGTGCAATTCCAGCTGGTTCGTGCGCATCCAGCCGCAGGCCTGGGACATCCAGGGCAACAAGGACCTGCGCTATGCCGACTGGTATCTGGTCAACTGCAACCATCAGTCGTGGGTCGACATCTTCGTGCTGCAGTACTCGCTGAACCGGCGCATTCCGCTGCTCAAGTTCTTCCTCAAACAGCAGCTCATCTACGTGCCGGTCATCGGCCTGGCGTGGTGGGCGCTGGACTTTCCCTTCATGAAACGGCACGGCAAGGCGGCCCTGCGCAAGAACCCCGACCTGGGGCGCCAGGACCAGGAGGCCGCGCGGCGCGCCTGCGCCAAGTTTTCGCTGGTGCCCACCAGCGTGATGCTGTTTGCCGAAGGCACGCGTTTCAGCCAAGCCAAGCGCGCGGCGCAGAACTCGCCATACCGCCATCTGCTCAAGCCCAAGGCCGGCGGCCTGGCGGTGTCGTTGAATGCGATGGGGGCGCAGTTCCGGTCGATGATCGACGTCACCATCGCCTATCCGGATGGCGCGCCGAGCTTCTGGGATTTCGCCTGCGGACGCGCAGGACAAGTGCTGGTGCGCATGCGGCAATTGCCGGTGCCGCCGGCATTCTGCGAAGCCGATTACTCGCGCGACAAGGCGTTTCGCACCACGTTCCACCAATGGCTTGGGCAGCAATGGCAGGCCAAGGACGACGAGATCGAGGCGCTGGTGGCGCGCCCGGGGGCGCCGGGTGCGGGGGCGTCAGGTGCGGGATCGCCCGCCGCGGGATCGCCCGCCGCCGGGTCGCCCGCCGCCGGATCGCCGGCCGTCACAAACCCGCCCGTCAACTAAATAAAAAAAGCCACGCAGCGGACGCGCCGCTGCGTGGCTTTGTCCATGCCGCCTGAGCGTCAGACGCGCGCGGGCAGCACCACGCCCGAGCACTCGCCGAAGCCAATGCGCGGATAGCCCGCCTTCACGCATTCGGCGCGGATGATGATCTGGTCGCCATCCTGCAGGAAGGTGCGCTTCTCGCCCCACGGCAGTTCGATCGGCGCCTTGCCGCCATTGCTCAGTTCCAGCAGCGACCCCGCTTCCGAAGGCTGCGGGCCGGACAGCGTGCCGGTGCCCAGCATGTCGCCCGGCTGCAGGTTGCAGCCATTGACCGTGTGATGCGTGATGAGCTGCGCGACGTTCCAGTAGGCGTCGCGGAAATTGCTGCTGGACAGCTTCACCGGCGGCTTGCTGTCGGCGCGCGATTGTTCGGTGGTCATCAGCACCTGCATTTGGACGTCATACGCGCCCTTGGCCCGATTGGCGTCGGAGGCCAGGTAAGGCAGCGGCTGCGGCTCGCCCGCGCCACGGGTCCATTGCGTGCGGAACGGCTCCAGCGCTTCCATCGTGACGATCCACGGCGAGATCGTGGACGCGAAGTTCTTGGACAGGAAGGGGCCGAGCGGCTGGTATTCCCAGGCCTGGATGTCGCGCGCCGACCAATCGTTCAGGATGCACAGGCCGAACACGTGCGAATCCGCGTCGGCCAGCGTGATGCGTTCGCCCTGCGCGTTGCCGGTGCCCACGAAAATGCCCAGCTCCAGTTCATAGTCCAGACGCGCGCAGGGGCCGAATTGCGGCGCTTCGCCTTCGTTGGCGGGGCGCGTCTGGCCGACCGGGCGCGGGAATTTCTGGTCCACGCCAATGCTGGAGGCGCGGCCGTGATAGCCGATCGGCACCCACTTGTAATTGGGCAGCAGGGGGTTGTCGGGACGGAACTGCTTGCCCACGGCGGTGGCGTGGTGCACCGAGATATAGAAGTCGGTGTAGTCGCCGATGCGGGCGGGCGTGGTGTATTCGGCATCAGCCTGCGCGACCAGCAGCGGTTCCACCGTGGCGCGCAGGGCGGCTCCTTCGCGCAGCGCGCGCGACAGGGCCAGGCGCAGCGCGCTCCAGTGCGATTGGCCCAGGGCCATCAGCGCGTTCAGGCTATCGGTGGCGCAGGCGGCCAGGGCATCCGCGGCCAGGCCTTCGAACGGCTGCTTGCCGGCCAGCGCGGCCAGGTCCAGGATCTGGTCGCCGATGGCCACGCCGGGGCGGAAGGATTCCTGCGAGCCCTTGCGGCGGAATGCGCCGTAGGGCAGGTTCTGCACGGGGAAATCCGACGTGTCCGAATTGGCGCTGGCGACCCAGCTCTTCAAGGACGGGTCGTGGGTTTCGTTGATCGTGGTGGTCATGGCTGCGTGTCTCGGTCAGTGTGGTTATGGGGGGCTGGCCGGGCGCTCGAGCGGTTCGTGCGCCGGATGAATCAAACGCCAAACGGCGATGCGCTGTTCGCGCATCGCCGCCGGCAACAAAGGCTGACGCGGTCGCGTCACGCCTTCTTGGGATCGAAGTGCTTTGCGATGCCCTGCCAGCACCGGTAGTAATCGCCCTGCAATTCTACCGACGCCAGCGCCTGCTCCGTCGGGCGGATCACGCGGCGGGTCTCGAACATGAACGCCATCGTGTCGCGGATGTAATGCGCCTTGCTGGTGTCCGCGTGCGACGCCTTTTCAAACGTTTCGGCGTCGGGGCCGTGGCCGCTCATGCAGTTGTGCAGGCTGGCGCCGCCGGGCGCGAACCCGTCGGCCTTGGCGTCGTATACGCCCTGGATCAGGCCCATGAATTCGCTGGCGATGTTGCGATGGAACCAGGGCGGACGGAACGTGTTCTCCATGGCCAGGACGCGCGGCGGGAAGATCGCGAAGTCCATGTTGGCCGTGCCCGGGGTGTCCGACGGCGCCGTCAGCACCGTGAAGATCGAGGGATCGGGGTGATCGAAGCTGATCGAACCGATGGTGTTGAAGTGGCGCAGGTCGTACTTGTAGGGGGCGTGCGTGCCATGCCAGGCCACCACGTTCAGGGGCGAATGGTCGATCGCGGCACGCCAGAAGCCGCCCGTGAACTTGGCGATCAGTTCAAAGTCGCCGTCCACGTCTTCGTACCAGGCCACGGGCGTCTTGAAGTCGCGCGCGTTGGCCAGACAGTTCGAGCCGATGGGACCCAGTTCCGGCAGGCGCAGCGCCGCGCCGAAGTTCTCGAGCATGTAGCCGCGCGCCGTGCCGTCCAGCAGTTCCACGCGGAATCGCACGCCGCGGGGAATGACGGCGATCTCCAGCGGTTCCAGGTCGATAAGACCCAGTTCGGTGGCCAGGCGCAGGCGCCCCTCTTGCGGCACCAGCAGCAGTTCGCCGTCGGCGTTGTAGAAGAAGCGGCCTTGCATCGAGCGGTTGGCGGCATACAGATGGATGCCCACGCCGCCCTGTTCGTCGGGGCCGCCATTGCCGCCCCACGTCTTCACGCCTTCCAGGAAGTCCGTGGGGGCATCGGGAATCGGCATCGGGCTCCAGCGCAGCTGGTTCGGCGTGACCGGGCCGTGGCCGAAGGTGCTCAGCCAGCCGGCGGCGCCGCCGAACGCTTCAAAGGGCTTGTGCTGCGCGCCCGGACGGATGCGGTACAGCCACGAGCGGCGGTTTTCCGCGCGCGGCGCCGTGAAGGCGGTGCCGGACAGCTGCTCGGCGTACAGGCCGTAAGGACATTGCTGCGGTGAATTGCGGCCGGCGGGCAGGGCGCCGGGCAAGGCCTCGGTTGCGCATTCGTTGCCGAAGCCGGACTGATATTGCAGTTCCATGGAATCCTCCTGGGTGGCGGGCGCGGTGCTTGGCCGCGCAGCTTGGTGTGGTGGCGGGACGGGCGCCGCCCGAGCCGATGTGCCATTGTCGGAAAAAATCCCTGTTGCGGCTACGGGAATGCAAAAATAGCGACTATAAATTTCGTGAATAGTAGGGGGCGCCGATGGCCGAACTGCGCGATGTCGATCTGAACCTGTTGCTGCTGTTTCAACACCTGCTGGAAGACCGCAACCTGTCAGCGGTGGCGCGGCGCATGGACCTGTCGCAACCCGCGGTGAGCAATGCGCTGCGGCGCCTGCGCGTGGCATTCGGCGATGAACTCTTCGTACGCACCGCGCAGGGCATGCTGCCGACGCCGCGCGCCCAGCGCCTGGCCGGACCCGTCAGTGAAGCGCTGGGGTTGCTTTCGCAGGCCTTGCAGGACCAGGACGAGTTCGATGCGACGACCAGCACCCGGCGCTTTCGCGTGGCCATGACCGACGTCGGCGAAATCCACTTCATGCCGCGCCTCATGGAAGTCTGCGTGCAGAAGGCGCCGCACGTGCGCATCGACTCGGTGCGGGTGCTGGGGCCGGATCTGCCGCGCGAGATGGAGTCGGGCAGGGTGGACCTGGCAATCGGCGCGTTCGATGAAATGGGAGCCGGCACGCTGCAGCGGATGCTGTTTCGCCAGGGCTACGCCACGCTCTTCCGCCAGGCGCATCCCACCGCGCATGCGGGCATGGGGATCAAGGCGTTTCGCGCGGAGCGTCATCTGATCGTGTCGCGCGCGGCGCCTTATGGGCAGGTGAATCAGTCGATGGAGCGGGCGGGGGTGGACCTGGCCGAGCATTTCAGCGTGCCGCATTTCTCCGCGGTGCCCTATATCGTCAGCGCGACGGATCTGCTGGCAACCGTGCCGGAGAAGCTGGCGGCCAGCGCCGCCGCACCGTTCGGCCTGCGCTTCATGACCCCGCCGCTGAAAGTGCCCGCGCTGCAGACCAACATGTACTGGCAGCGCAGGGTGGATCGCGACGGCGGCAATCAGTGGCTGCGCGCGTTGATCGTCAACACCTTCGCGGTGGGCTCATGAAGGTCCGCGCGGCGCGTTGACGCCGACGCGGACCCGCGCCGCTTGAATCGGACGCCTTGTCTTGAATTGCCGCCTTAAACCGCCTGCGTCACGGACGCGCGCGCATGTTGCAGCGCTTCCTTCAGCAGGGGCAGGTCGCCCAGGTGGTTCGCCAGCAGCAGGATCAGCGCCGCATTCAGCTCCTGGCTCTGCTCGTTCGTCAGGTCGCGATGGGCGTCGATCAGCGCTTCATAGAAGTCGTCCGGCGCGCTCAGGTTGGTTTCGGTGATAAGCATGGTGACAACCTCGGGAATCACGCGCGGCCCGTCGCGCGCTGAACGGCGGCGGCAACGGCGTCGGGATTGAAAACGCGCCAGCGCGCGGCGATGTGCTGGTCGGGGCGGATCAGGTAGGCGGTGCCGTCCTGCGCGTCGTAGCGCTTGGCCAGGCAGCCTTCGCTGTCGCGCACCACGGGCACGTCCGCGGCCACGGCGGACAGGTCGCACTGCATATCGGCCACCAGCACGGCTTTGACGGGCACCGGCGCCATCCGCAGCGCCTGCAACGCCATCAGCGTGTCGCGGCCGGGCAGCGCGGCGCCGCAGAACACCGCCAGCACGAACTCGCCATCCAGTTGCGACAGCCACCAGCCCGCTTCGCCCTGAACCTGCAACGGCGCATCCAGCGCCACCGCGCCCGGCATCATGCGGCCGGTGAAGGCGTCGGCATCCGGCGTGTTCAGGGGCGATCCGGCGTAGGTGGCCGGCAGCGAAAGCCGCCCACTGTTCACGAGCGATCGCGCAAACGGGTGGTCTTTCGCCAGATTCAGCACCGCATTGCGGAAGCTGCGGCTGATGTCGCTCTTGGGCGTAATGAAGTCGGTGGCGCGCGACGAGTTCAGGATGTTCTCGTCGGCCGCGAATTCACGCTCGGCGCTGTAGCTGTCGATCAGCGTATCGGGCGCCAGTCCGGCCACGACAAGCTTGAGCTTCCACGCCAGGTTCTCGGCATCCTGCACGCCGCTGTTGGCGCCGCGCGCACCGAACGGCGACACGCGATGCGCGGAGTCGCCCGCGAACACGATGCGGCCGTGGCGGAACTTGTCCATGCGTTCGCACGCAAACGTGTAGACGCTGACCCATTCCAGTTCGAACTGCGCGTCCGGACCCAGCAGCGCCCGGATGCGCGGCAGCACGTTCTCGGGCTTGACCGCTTCAACGGGGTCGGCGTTCCAGCCGAGCTGGAAATCGATGCGCCAGACGTTGTCGGGCTGCCGGTGCAGCAGCACGGATTGATTCGGGTGAAAAGGCGGATCGAACCAGAACCAGCGTTCGGACGGAAAATCCGCGGTCATCTTAACGTCGGCGATCAGGAAGCGGTCGCGGAAGATGCGGCCGTGGCTTTCCTGGCCGATCAGCTTGCGCACCGGCGATCGTGCGCCGTCACAGGCGATCAGCCAATCGGCATGCAGCGTGTACGGGCCTTCGGGCGTTTCGACGGTCAGCGTCACGCCGTCATCGCCCTGCATGACGCCGGCCACCTTGTTCTTCCAGCGCAGCTCGATGTTGGGCTGCTGGCGGGCCTGCTCGTATAGATAGCCTTCGGCGTAGTACTGCTGCAGATTGATGAATGCCGGCCGGCGGTGGCCGGGTTCGGGCAGCAGGTCGAAGCGCCAGACTTCCTGTTCGCGGAAGAAAATCTTGCCGACGTTCCACGACACGCCCTTGTCGATCATGCGCTGGCCAACGCCCAGGCGATCCCAGATTTCGAGCGTGCGCTTGGAAAAGCAGATGGCGCGCGACCCTGTGGACAAGCGGTAGTCGTCGTCCAGCACCACCACGCGCACGCCCTGGCGAGCCAGATCCAGCGCCGTGGTCAGGCCGACGGGGCCGGCGCCCACCACCACGACCTGATGGCGCGCCGGGTCGGCCGCCGTCTGGTCCGCGTGCTTTTCATAGGCGAACTCCATCGCCTGAAAGTCGATGTCTCCCACGGTTGTCTCCTGTGTGGGTCATTTTTTTATTTATGCGGACACGCTGCGCCGCAAGGGTCGCGCGTGTCCGGTTCGTGCTTGTCTGGTCAGGGGTAGGTCAGCCTTCCAGCTGGGCCCACATCTCCAGGTCGCGCTTGTCCGTCCAGATGCGCGGATGCGTGTGGCCCGACGCCTCGTCAAAGGCGCGCGACACGTCAAACGGCATGCAGTGGTCGAAGATGACCCAGTCGCTGTAGCGCGGCTTCATGAAGTCGTAGACCTCGCGGTAGATCGTCTTCAGGTCCTTGCCCTCGGCCACGCCGCGGTTCACGGCGCCGTACAGGTCCGTCAGGAAGGCGCGCGTGCCGGCCAGGCCCTGGCGCACTTCGGTGGCGTTCTTGAGCGCCGGGCCGCGGCCGGGCACCATCTTCTCGGCTTCAAAGCCCGACAGAGCGTCCAGCGTGGTGGGCCAGTCGCGGAAGTAGGCGTCGCCGCAGTAGGGCGTGGACTGGTACTCGACCAGGTCGCCCGCGAACAGGATCTTCTGTTCGGGCAGCCAGGCGATGGTGTCGCCCTTGGTGTGGCCGCGGCCGACCTGCAGCAGCTTGACTTCCAGGTTGCCCAGGTTGACCGTCATTTCGCCCTTGAACGTCATGGTCGGCCAGACCAGGCCCGGGGGAATCGATTCGGCGTTGCGGAACAGGCGGGGGAAACGGCCGATCTCGCTGGCCTTGTCCTGCTCGCCGCGTTCGGCGATCAGGTCGTAGGTGTCGCGGCTGGCCAGGATCTCCTGGGCGTTGTAGGCCGACGCGCCGAACACGCGCACGGCGTGGTAGTGCGACAGCAGGATGTACTTGATGGGCTTGTCCGTGACTTCGCGGATGCGGCGGATCACGTCCTGGGCCATGACGGGGGTGGCCTGGGTGTCGATCACCATGACGGCCTCGTCGCCGATGATCACACCCGTGTTGGGATCGCCTTCGGCGGTGTATGCATAGGCGTTGTCGGACAGTTTTTCGAACGAGACGACCTTGTCGTCCATGTCCGCGTGCGAGGCGAATTGCTTGCTCATGGAGGCTCCTTCCACTTTTATAGGAATAGGGTGTGTGGAAGGAAATATAGTCCCGCGTTAGTTTTCGTGCAATACGTTTGCTATAAACGAATTCCCCAGTTGTAACGGTGATTTTCGCAGGCGCTTAGGGCGGGTGGCGGTCAATTCCGCTGGCATTTCGGGCAGTAGTAGGTGGCCCGCTGTCCCTGGACGAAACGGCGGATCGGGGTGGCGCAGACCCGGCAGGGCAGGCCTTCGCGCTCGTACACGGCCGCGTGGATCTCAAAGTAGGCGCCCGGCTCGCCGCTGGCGCCCACGTAGTCGCGCAGCGTGCTGCCGCCGGAGGTCAGCGCGTCGGCCAGCGTGGCGCGCACCATGTCTGCCAGCCGCTCGCAGCGGGCCAGCGACAGCTTGTTTGCGGGCGTCTTGGGATTGATCCGGGCGCGGAACAGGCTTTCCGACGCATAGATATTGCCCACGCCGACCACCGCCATGCCGGCCAGCAGCACCTGCTTGATGGCGGCCGAATGGTTCTGGAAATGCCGGTGCAGCCAGGCCCCGTCGAACCGCGGGTCGAAGGGTTCGATGCCCAGCTTGGCCAGCAGCGGGTGCGCGTCGATGGGGCCTTCGGCGGCGTCGTGCCACAGCACCGCGCCGAAGCGCCGCGGATCGTGCAGGCGCAGGACCGCGCCGTCGAAGATCCATTCGACATGATCGTGCTTGCGCAGGAATTCCCCGGGCGCCACGCTGCGCAGTGAGCCCGACATGCCCAGATGCACGATCTGGGTGCCATGTTCGAAGCGCAGGAGCAGGTACTTGCCGCGCCGCGCGCATTCCAGCACCGTGCGTCCGCCGATCAGGGACGGCAGCTCCGGCGGGATGGGCCAACGCATGCGGGGTTCGTGGACGACCAGTCGCGAGAGCGTCTGGCCGGTGATGATGGCGTCGATTCCTCGGCGCGTGGTTTCGACTTCAGGCAGTTCCGGCATGAGCCAGTGTAAGATCATCAATTGCGTGTACGAAGATTGTGCCATCAACCGGACGGGCCGCGTGAAGTCGTCTTTTAAACAAATGAATATCGGGATCGCCGCGTTGGGGCTTGCGCTGGCAGCAATCATGGCCCCGCCGGCCCAGGCCGCCGACGGCCGGACGCGTGACGCGACGGGTCCCCGGATGGCCCCCCAAAGCCGCCAGCCTGAAACCGAAGTCATCCGCCTGCGCCCAGGTCAACTGCCTTATGTGTCGCTGACCGGCGATATCTTCTACCGCGTACTGGCTTCCGAAATCGCCGCCCAGCGGGGCATGTACGGCACCGCCGCCACCACCATGGTCGGTCTGGCCCGTGACACCGGCGATCCCCGTCTTGCCCGCCGCGGCCTTGAATTCCAGCTTGCCGGCGGCAACCTGCCCGGCGCGCTGGACGCGGCCCGCGTATGGGCCCGCCTGGCTCCCAACGACGTCGAAGCCAGCTCCACCGAGCTGGCGCTGGCGGCTGCCAATGGCCAGACCAAGGGCTTGGCCCAGGCCCTGCGCAAACGCATCGATTCCTCGCGCGACAAGCCCGCCGCCATCGGCCAGGCGCTTGCCGTGCTCAGCCGCCTGAACGACCGGCGCCTGGCGCTGCGCATCCTGGACGAATCCCTGAGCGACAGCGTGCGCAAGCTGCCCGCCGCCCATCTGGCGCTGGCCGATGTGGCCTCCGCGGCCGGCGACTACGAGCGTGCCGCGCAGGAATCCCGCGCCGCGCTGGCCGCTGATCCCAAATCCGAAGGCGCCGCCCAGCGCGTGCTGGAGTACGGCTCCAAGGTCGACCCCAAGCGCGCGCAGACTGAAGCCCGCACTTTCATCAACCGCAATCCGGGCGCCCGCAAGGTGCGCCTGATGCTGGCCGGTCAACTGGCCGACAGCGGCGACTACGACGCCGCGCTGGCCGAACTGCAAGCCATGTCGCGCCGGTCGCCTGAAGACTTCGACCTGCTCTTCATGCAGGCGCAACTGGCGTACAAGTCCGGGCAGCTTCCGCAGGCCAAGACCTTGCTGCAGCAGTATCTGGACGTCCAGAACCAGCGCCAGCGGGCCACGGTCCCGGGCGCCACCGACGCCGGCGCCGCCGCCGCCGATGCCCACGTGCTGCTGGCGCGCATCGCCGAAGACCAGGGCCATTACGACGAAGCCATCGCCGAACTCGGCCGCATCGATGACCCCACGCTGCGCTATTCCGTGCGCATGCGCCAGGCTGCGCTGCGCGCAAAGAGCGGCCGCGTGGACGACGCGCTGGCTATGATCGACTCGGCCGGCCCGCAGGACGAAGAAGAACGCGCCCTGGGCGCGCTGACCAAGGCGCAGATCCTGCGCGACGCCGACCGCATCGGCCAGGCGGTCACCGCCCTGGAAGCCGCCGACCAGGCGCTGCCGGACACGGTCGAAATCAAATACGAACTGGCGATGCTGTACGAACGCCAGAACCGCCTGGCTGACCTGGAGCGCATGCTGCGTCAGGTCATCGCGCTGGATCCGGACCACGCTCATGCGTACAACGCGCTGGGCTACACGCTGGCGGACCACAATCAGCGCCTGCCCGAGGCCCTGGACCTGATCACGCAGGCGCTGGAGTTGTCGCCCAACGATCCGTTCATTCTCGACAGCATGGGCTGGGTCAAATTCCGCATGGGCGACACCACCGCCGCCGCGGATTATCTGCGCCGCGCCTACAGCGTGCGTCCCGAAGCCGACATCGCCGCGCATCTGGCCGAGGTGCTTTGGGCGCAAGGCAAGCGCGATCAGGCCATGGACCTGCTGCGCGCGGCCCTGCAGAAAGATCCCAAGAACAAGACGGTTCAGGACGTCGTGAAGCGTCTGGGGGTCAGCCTGTGACGGCAGTATTTGCAGGATTGCGCGGCGCCGCGGCCAGCGTGCGCTGGATGGCAATGGCGCTGTTAGCCTTCACCCTGGCGGCGTGCACGTCGTTGCCCAAGCCGATCGAAGGCGCCAGCGCCGATGCGTTTTCCCGCATCGGACGCTTTGCCATTACCGTCAACGAAGAAAGCGGCAAGCAAAACGCGGTGCAGGGCGGTTTTTCCTGGTCCGACGATGGCCGCCGTTATGTGCTGGACCTGACCAACCCGCTGGGCTCGACCGAAGCGCGCGTGGAAGGCACCCCCGGCGCCGCCAGCCTCACCAAGGCAGACGGCACCCGGCTGGTCGCCGACAACCCGGATGCGCTTGCCGAAGACGCGCTGGGCAGCAGCATGCCGGTGTCCGGATTGCGCGACTGGCTGCGCGGCAAGCTGCCCGCCGACCCCGAGGCCACCGACGTCACCCGTGACGAACTGGGCCGCCCCGTGGCATTCGAACAGGGCGGCTGGCGCGCCAAGCTTTCCCGCTACGACGAGAAAGGCCCGCAACTGCTGGTGCTGGAGCGCCAGGAACCCGGACGCCGCATCCTCGTCCGGCTGGTCGTCAACCAGTCGTGAGCGCGCGCGGCGTCAGGCGCCGCGCTGGGCGATTCGGGTAAACCCTTATCACATCGCCTTGATTCCAATCAAGCGAATAACCGCCGCAAATCCGGGCGTGTTACCGCTTGAAATATATTGACTTCACTGAATAATTCTCCCTGCCCGCGCCCGGTTCGTGCGCGGCGCAGCAATTCGGGGTCGACGCTCGTCTGCCGCCACCCTTTTGGAGAATGGCCAATGTTCAGGAACACACGCATCGCGACGGTGCTATTGGGAATCATCGCGATATTTTTCACCTTCCAGTTGGTGATTGGCGGCATGGGCTTTGTTGCCCTGCGGCAGACCAACCACGATGTCGAGCAGCTTTATCGCCTGTCGGCGCAACAGGTCAATGCGGTCAATTCCGCGTCGCTGTCGCTCGTTGCGGCCCGCACGGACCTGAGCCGCTACGCCACGCGCGTCGCGCAGGGCAATACCGACGACAAGAGCTCGCTCCAGGCCGCGCGCCAGCGCATCGTGTCGGCCGATCGCGCCTTCCAAGGGTTCTCGGGCAGCCTGTCCGCCGAGGAAAAGGCCGAGTCCGCCGCCATCATCGACGCCTACACCAAGCTCAGCACCAACCTGCAGAACGTGGGCCGCGTCCTCGAAGCCGGCGACATGGACGCCTACTTCAAGCAGGGTACGCAGGCCGTGCAGGAGCGTCTCGTAAGCGAGCGCGACGCCTTCGTACTGCGTGCCGAGAGCACCGGGCAGACGGTCATGGATGAAATCTCCATGTTCCACACGCTGTTCAGTTCGCTGCTGGCCGGCATTCTGGCGCTGGGCCTGTTGATGGCCGTCGGCGCGCATGTGTTGATCCGCCGCATGATCGTGCGTCCGCTGCTGGAAGCGGGCGAAGTCTTCCGCCGCATCGCCGAAGGCGACCTGACGCGCCGCGTGGCGGATATGGGCAAGAACGAAATCGGCGCGCTGATCGGCGCCCTCAAGGCCATGCAGGACAGCCTGGTGCGCACCGTGTCGGCCGTGCGCCGCGGCGTTGACGAGATCAACGTCGGCGCTCGCGAGATTTCTTCGGGCAACACCGATCTGTCCAGCCGCACCGAAGAGCAGGCTGCGTCGCTCGAAGAAACCGCGGCCAGCATGGAAGAGCTGGCCACCACCGTGAAGCAGAATGCCGACACCGCCCGCGAGGCCAATCGCATGGTGGCTGCGTCGCAGGCGGTTGCACAGCGCGGCGGCGAGGCCGTGTCCAGCGTGGTCGAAACCATGCATGCGATTTCGGGCAGCTCGTCGCGCATCGCCGACATCGTGGGCGTGATTGACGGCATCGCGTTCCAGACCAACATCCTGGCGCTCAACGCCGCGGTGGAAGCCGCGCGCGCCGGCGAGCAGGGCAAGGGTTTTGCGGTCGTGGCCAGCGAAGTGCGCACGCTGGCACAGCGCAGCGCCGCCGCCGCCAAGGAAATCAAGCAGCTCATCGAAGACTCTGCGCAGAAGGTCGGCGTGGGTTCGGAACAGGTTGAAAATGCCGGCGCCACGATGCGCGAGATCGTCGAATCCGTGCAGCGCGTGACCAGCCTCATGGCTGAAATCTCGGCGGCTTCGGAAGAGCAGGCCACCGGCATCGACCAGGTCAACCGCGCGGTGTCGCAGATGGATAGCGTGACGCAGCAGAACGCGGCCTTGGTCGAAGAAGCCGCCGCTGCTGCTGGCGCCCTGGAAGAACAGGCGCGCCAACTGGCCGGCGCCGTGTCGGTGTTCAAGCTGCCGGACGGGCAGGTCATCGACGCGCCCGCTGCACGCCTTAGCGGCAGCGTGACGCCGCAGTTGGCGTAAAGGCGCCACGGTGCGCCGGCCCGTCTCGCTAGAATGACGGATTGATCCGCACCGGTTGTCTTTCGTGACCCTCTACGACGTTCCCGCTCCCGCCAAGCTGAATCTCTTCCTGCACGTCGTGGGCCGCCGCGACGACGGCTATCACCTGCTGCAGACGGTGTTCCGCTTCATCGACCTGTGCGACACGCTGCACTTCGATGTGCGGTCCGATGGCGTCATCAGCCGCGCCACCGATCTGCCGGGTGTCCCCGAAGACCAGGACCTCACCGTGCGCGCCGCGCGCGCCCTGCAGAAGGCCACGGGCACGCGCCAGGGCGCGCAGATCAGCCTTGAAAAGCGCATTCCGCAAGGCGGGGGCTTAGGCGGCGGATCGAGCGATGCGGCATCGGTGCTGATCGCCTTGAACAAGCTGTGGAGCACGGGACTGTCGCGTCAGGAACTCATGGCGCTGGCGTTGCCGCTGGGCGCGGACGTGCCGGTCTTTGTCTTTGGCCAGTCGGCGTTTGCGCAGGGAATCGGCGAAGATCTCACCGCCGTGACGCTGCCCGAGCGTGCCTATCTGGTGGCGCAACCCGATGCCAGCGTGCCGACTGTTGGAATATTTTCCGCACCCGATTTGACAAGGGATTCTTCTTACATCACAATAGCGGACTTTCTTGCTTCGCAAACATTTTTGCCAAGCGGATCCGGCGGTGAAGTTGCCAAAGGATGCGCGCTTTACGGAAAAAATGATTTGGAGCCGGTGGTCTACCGTCTTTATCCTGAAGTGCTTGGGGCATCGCGGTGGCTTGCTGAACGGGGTCTTCCTGTTCGCATGTCGGGATCAGGCGCGTGTTTATTCGCCGAATTTTCCGAAACATCGCAGGCCGTTTTGGCAGAACAAGAAATTACCGCTATAATGCGCGGCGCTGATAAAACATTCAGCCAAACGCATCCACGGTTTCGGTTAGTGCAGGCATGTACTGGGTTAGCTGAACATCCGTTGCGGAATTGGATTGCAAGATAGTTGGGGAGTCGCCAAGCTGGTTAAGGCACCGGATTTTGATTCCGGCATGCGAAGGTTCGAATCCTTCCTCCCCAGCCAACCGAATACATAAAAAAGCTGTTGAACACGCCTGTAAGACACTGGCCCGGGTTCAGCAGCTTTTTTATTTTCCGGATTCGCTGGTGCAAGTTGAACGTGCTTGTCCAAGTCACCCCGGGTATCACCCCGCATCATTCGCATCAATCGTTAGTGTCTCAAACGACCATCGCATCATCCATCATGGCAAACGATAGCTTCATGATTTTCACGGGCACCGCCAACACTCGGCTGGCCGTGGACGTAGTCAACCACCTCGACATGTCCCTGGGAAAGATGACCGTCGGTCGTTTTTCGGACGGCGAGGTGATGGTCGAGATCAACGAGAACGTGCGGGGTAAAGACGTCTTCGTCCTGCAGCCCACCTGTGCGCCTACGAACGACAACCTGATGGAAATCATGGTGATGGTCGATGCCCTGCGCCGCGCGTCGGCCGGCCGCATCACCGCCGCGATTCCCTATTTTGGCTATGCCCGCCAGGACCGCCGCCCGCGTTCGGCGCGCGTGGCCATCTCGGCCAAGGTCGTGGCCAACATGCTGCAAGTGGCTGGCGTTGACCGCGTCCTGACCATGGACCTGCACGCTGACCAGATCCAGGGTTTCTTCGACATTCCCGTGGACAACATCTACGCCGGTCCGATCTTGCTGGGCGACATCTGGCGCCGCAATTTCTCGAATCTGGTCGTGGTGTCCCCGGACATCGGCGGCGTGGTTCGTGCCCGCGCGCTGGCCAAGCAGCTTGAAGCCGACCTTGCCATCATCGACAAGCGCCGTCCGCGCGCCAACGTGTCGGAAGTGATGAACATCATCGGTGAAGTCGACGGCCGCACCTGCATCATCATGGACGACATGGTCGACACCGCCGGCACGCTGTGCAAGGCGGCCCAGGCCCTGAAAGACCGCGGCGCCGGCGCCGTTTACGCCTATTGCACGCACCCCGTGCTGTCGGGCGGCGCCATCGACCGCATCGAAGCGTCGGAACTCGACGAACTCGTCGTCACCGACACCATCCCGCTTTCCGAGCAAGGCCAGGCCAGCGGCAAGATCCGCCAGCTGTCTTGCGCCGCGCTGCTGGGCGAGACCATCCTGCGTATTTCCAACGCCGAATCGGTCAGCTCGCTGTTCGTCGATTGACGCGTAGGCGTTGATCGGGCCACAGCCCACATTTGCAGTTCTTTGCGCCTCGCTGGTCGCGGCAAGGCGCAAACAAGCACGGCGCGCCCTTTGCGCGCCGTGAATTCAACCGGTGAAGTCTCTTCACCTTTATCGTTTCGGAGTTATCCATGAAATTTACTGCCACTGCGCGTAGCGTCCAGGGTTCGAGTGCGAGCCGCCGCCTGCGCCGCGCGGGCCGCGTTCCCGCCATTGTTTATGGTGGTACGGCTGCCCCCCTGAACATCGAACTCGACCACAACGAGATCTACCACGCGCTGCGCAAGGAAGAATTCCACGCATCGATCCTGCAAATGCAGCTCGAAGGCGCCAAGGATGAGCAAGTTCTGCTGCGTTCGGTTCAATGGCACGCCTACAAGCCGCAAGTCCTGCACGTGGACTTCCAGCGCGTTGACGCCAACCAAGCCCTGCGTACCAAGGTGCCGCTGCACTTCGTGAACGCTGAAATCTCGCCGGCTGTGAAGCTGAGCGGCGCCATCATCAGCCACGTGACGACCGAACTGGAAATCACCTGCCTGCCGTCGGCTCTGCCCCAGTTCATCGAAGTGAACCTGGCTGACGTCCTGGCCGGCGGTTCGATCCACCTGGCCGACATCAAGCTGCCCATGGGCGTGACGTACGTCCCCCACGGCGGTGAAGACAACCCCCTGCTGGCCGCTGCGGTCACCAAGGGTGGCGCTGCCGCCGCCGACGACGCCGAAGAAGCTGCTCCGGCTGCCTAAGTCCTGCAGGAAAGCCCTTGCGGCTTTCCCGCGGCTTACGCCCGAAACCCTGCGTGTGCATTTGCATGCGCAGGGTTTTTTGGTTTAAACACCCCCATCATGTCTACTCCCATACGCCTCATCGTGGGACTGGGTAATCCAGGTCCCGACTACGAAACCACCCGGCACAACGCCGGCTTCTGGCTGGCCGACCATCTGGCGGACGATCTGCGCACTTCTTTTGCGCTCGAGAAATCCTTTTTCGGCATGGTGGCCAAATCGCGCCTGGGCGCGGACAACGTCCTGCTGCTCAAGCCCAACACCTACATGAACCGTTCCGGCCAGGCGGTCGGCGCGCTGGCGCGCTTCTACAAGCTGACGCCCGAAGAAGTGCTGGTGCTGCACGACGAACTGGACCTCATGCCCGGTCAGGTCAAGCTCAAGCAGGGCGGCGGCCACGCCGGCCACAACGGCCTGAAGGACATCCAGGCTGCGCTCGGCAGCCCCAACTTCTGGCGCCTGCGCATCGGCATCGGCCATCCGCGCACGCTGGGCCTGGCGCAGCAGGTCGCCGATTTCGTCCTGCATCCGCCGCGCCGCGAGGAACAAAAGGAAATCGAAGCCGTCATCGACCGCTGCCGCGCCGTCGTGCCGTCCATGCTGGCCGGTGACTTCGCACTCGCCACCCGGCAGCTGCATAGCGGCAACGAGTCCTGATGACAAAACGCCAGCCCAACGGGAAGATGCGTTTTCGCAGCGAGATCGCCGACTTCTGGCGCTTCATCCGCCATCCGCATCCGCTGTCGCGCCTGCCGAACCGGGCAGGTGGCAGCGGGCTGGTCGCCGACTGGTGGCCGGGTATCGGACCGGGACGCCTCCTGGCCTGGGCCGCCGTGCTGTGGGTCATCAATCTTTTTGCGCTGGGGCCCGTGGCCGTCGTCGCGGCCGGACTGGGTGGCGTCTCGCATCGCCTGGATCCCCACAACATTCCGTGGCTGACCGCGGTGCTGTGGGCGCCGCTCGTCGAAGAGATGCTGTTCCGCTACGGCCTGCGCCGGCCGCGTCAGGCGCTGTGGCTGATTCCCGCGCTGGTGCCCGTCGTGCTGTGGGGGCCGAAGCTCTGGACGGGGCTGCTGCTGGCTGCGTTCATTCTGCTGGCGGTGTGGGGGCTGCGCGCACGCCCTGAGCCCCTGAAAGGCTGGGACACGAGCTGGCGCAGGTATTACCTGCAGCACTATGGCGTCGTGTTTCATCTGATCGCGCTGACGTTTGCGGCGGTTCACCTCACCAACTTCGTCTACAACAAGACCCCGTACTGGCTGCTGCCGCTGCTGGTGCTGCCGCAATGGCTGACCGGGCTGGTGCTGGGATGGTTGCGCGTGCGGCGGGGCATCGGGGCGGCGATTTTGCTGCATTCGGTGTTCAATGCCGGGCCGATCCTGATGATCTGGCTGGTCATGCGCTACGCGCCGACGGCGGCGGGTTAAGGCGTTGGGCCGCGGCGCGTGGTCTGAAGGCAAGGTCGCATTGCCGGTACCCATGCCGGCTGCGTTTCGCCGGCGGCATCATCGGGGCCGCATCACGTCGCCCTGGCAGGCGTCGTTTCACCCTGCCGGGGTAAACTACGCCGTTAACGCTCAATACCGTACTTACACAGGATTCCCATGGCTCTGCAATGCGGCATCGTCGGCCTGCCCAACGTTGGCAAATCGACACTCTTCAACGCTCTGACCCGCGCCGGCATCGCCGCCGAGAACTATCCGTTCTGCACCATCGAGCCCAACGTCGGCGTCGTCGAAGTGCCGGATCCGCGCCTGCAGAAGCTGGCTGAAATCGTCAAGCCCGAACGCATCCTGTCCGCCACCGTCGAATTCGTCGACATCGCGGGCCTGGTCGCCGGCGCGAGCAAGGGCGAAGGCCTGGGCAACCAGTTCCTCTCGCACATCCGCGAAACCGACGCCATCGTCAACGTCGTGCGCTGCTTCGAAGATCCCAACGTGATCCACGTTGCCGGCAAGGTCGACCCGATCGCCGACATCGAAGTCATCGAAACCGAGCTGGCCCTGGCCGACCTGCAGACCGCCGAAAAGGCCCTGCAACGCCACCAGAAGACCGCGCGCTCGGGCGACAAGGAATCGCAACGCATCGTCGCCGTGCTGGAAAAGTGCATCGCCCAGCTCAACGAAGCCAAGCCCATCCGCGCGCTGGACCTGACCACCGAAGAAAAGGCCGACATCGCCCAGCTCTGCTTCATCACTGCCAAGCGCGCGATGTACGTGGGCAACGTCGCTGACGACGGCTTCACCAACAACCCGCTGCTCGACCGCCTGACCGAATTCGCCGCCGCCCGCAACGCGCCCGTCGTGGCCATCTGCGCCGCCATCGAATCCGAAATCGTCGACCTCGACGACGCCGACCGCGAAGCCTTCCTGAAGGACATGGGCATGGAAGAACCGGGCCTGAACCGCCTGATCCGCGCCGCCTTCAAGCTGCTGGGCCTGCAAACCTACTTCACGGCCGGCGTGAAGGAAGTCCGCGCCTGGACCGTGGC
Organism: Achromobacter animicus; assembly: GCF_040775605.1. Taxonomy (NCBI): domain Bacteria; kingdom Pseudomonadati; phylum Pseudomonadota; class Betaproteobacteria; order Burkholderiales; family Alcaligenaceae; genus Achromobacter; species Achromobacter animicus. The sequence goes on along the minus strand of NZ_JAYGJK010000001.1, from coordinate 5,209,492 downwards.
CATCGGCGCCACCGCGCCCCAAGCCGCCGGCGTCATCCACACCGACTTCGAACGCGGCTTCATCCGCGCGCAGACCATCTCGTACGAGGACTACATCACGTACAAGGGCGAGCAGGGCGCGAAGGAAGCCGGGAAGATGCGCGCGGAAGGCAAGGAATACATCGTGCAGGACGGCGATGTGATGAATTTCTTGTTTAACGTCTGATCGTTCTTCGTAAGTTCGGATGCGCAGTTAAGCGCACCGCAGTCGCTCGGGCCGCGCCCGTGCGACTGCCTCCGAAGTTGGAAATGGGTTGCCGTTGTCCACATCAACCGGGCTGCGCCCAGTCGATGAACTGCACTGTCTCATGCGATTGGCCCGCCGCGATCTGCGCCGGCACGCCATAGCGCAGCAACTGTTAGGTGCTTAGGTTGGCCTGATAGGTAGGGATGCCGGTGACATCCACCGCGAGGGTCAGCACATCATTCCTCGGCGCCATCATCCAGCGGCTTTCCCAGCTCTCGCTCGATCTGTTCGATCGTCGGCAGGCCAGTTTGCAGCTCTTGCGGCAGGGACTCCACCAGCTTGTATTCGGCGATGCCCATTGGCTGCGACTTGTCACCCAGGGCGTACTCGGCCACCACCTTGTTCTTGCTCTTGCACAGCAGCAGGCCAATGCTCGGATTGTCCTGCGCGTGCTTCATCTGCCGATCCACCGCCGTCAGGTAAAAGCCCAATTGGCCCAGGTGTTCGGGCCGGAACTTGCCCGCATTCAGTTCGATCACCACATAGCAGCGCAGCTTGAGGTGGTAGAACAACAGGCCGATGAAGAACTCCTTGGCGCCCTCGTCCAGCAACACCTGTCGCCCGACGAGAGCAACGCCCGCGCCCAACTCCAGCAGCAGATCAGAGACGTGCTGCACCAGCGCTTTTTCGATCTCGCGTTCCTGGCTTCCTCCCCCAGGCCGAGGAAATCGAAGCGGTAGGGGTCTTTCAGCGACTCGATGGCCAGATCGGCCTGCGGTGCGGGCAGGCGCTGATCGAAATTGGTGACGGCTTTGCCCGTGCGTTCCAGCAGGCGGGTTTCGATATGGATGTTCAACACGTTGCGCGACCAACCATATTCGATGGCCGCGCGGGCATACGCTAGGCGCTCTGTCGGCGCTTTCAGGCGATCCAGCAATACCAGGTTGTGCCCCCAGGGCAATTGTGCAGCAACCTGCTGCACAATTTCGGCGTCCGGCCAGGCCTCGGCAAACGCCCGCATGTACTTGAGATTGCGCGGCGAGAAGCCTTTCACCTCCGGGAAGGCGGTGCGTAAGTCATGCGCCAACCGATCGATCACCTTGGCTCCCCAACCCTGTTCTGCCTGTCGCGCCAGAATGTCGTGGCCGATTTGCCAGTACAGGCTTACCAGTTCCCGGTTGACCGCCAGCGCCGCACGTTGCTGTGCGGTGTGGATGCGCCCCTTCAGGTCGGCCAGCCAGTCGGCGTAGCCTTGTGGAGCAGGGGTGAGCGAGGTTGGTCTGTCGGCCATCGGCTTTCCATCTTCCGTGTTATCCGTACGTCTCGACTTCTTCATGCGGTAGAACTCCTCAACGAGAAAATTCTACTTCTGACTACATCGTTTTTTTGCCGGGGGAGTGGCGATTATGAACACACACGGGACCGGGTCGAGACACTTGCAGTCATCGTCCGCGTGTCATCGCCGGTGCTACTGATGTTGATGAATGCGGCCGCATTTTTGTTTGTGCAGCCTTTTTCCGCAGAGAGGAAGAACACGGTACGGTCGACGCCGCTCGTCAAGACCTGATAACCAATGGAAGGGACTTATGAATAAAGTGCTGCGCGCCAGGGGGACCGTCCGTCAGGTGTTCCTTTCCCCCGCCGCCCTGACAAAATTCTCCTCCAACACACTCAACACCCGATTCAACGTATCCACATCCGCGGCTGACAGCCCTTTAAGCGACTCCTCGAAAAACTGAGCCCGCTTCGGCAATGCCTCATTCACCACCGCCTGCCCCGCAGCCGTCAGCGTCGCGTTCGTCAACCGGTTATCGTCCGCATCCACCGCCCGCGAAATCCACCCCAGCTTCTGCATCGCCTGCAATTGCCGCGTCAATGAAGCCGGATCCAGCCGGCAGCGCTCGGCCAGGTGCTTCTGCGAGCACTGCCCGTTCTCATGCAACGCCAGCAAAATCCGCCACCGCGGCAGCGCGTGACCCACCTTGCTGCTGAAGGCGCTTTGCATCACGCGATACGTCTGGCCCATGTGCTGGATGACTTGCAGGCCTTGTTGTTGTTTGGGCAAAAGCTACTCTCCGACGCCGGCGGGCTCCGGTTTGGATGGCCGGACCAGTTGCACCAGGGGCACGCGCCGCACGCACCAGAGTGCGAAGACGGCGACGGCGAGGGCGATGAGTTGCCCTTCGTGGATGGCGCCCACCAGCGCGATGCGCGCGATTTCGATGAGCGACGTTCCGTCCTGGCCTTGATGGGCCAATTGTGCCAGGAACTCGGTCTGGGCCGCCGGGTTGACCAGCATCTGCGGGTCGTTGAGCTTGGGCAGCCACTGCGCGGAAGCGCCGCGCAGGGTGGATTCGACGCCGCTGAAGTAGCTGTGGCTGACCATGGTGCCGACGACGGCGGTGCCCAGCATGCCGCCGATCATGCGCAGGGATTGCAGCAGCGCCGTGGCGATGCCCAGGTGGCTGCGGCCGGCGGTCTGCTGGGCGAAGACGGTGAGGTTGGGCATGATGAAGCCCATCCCCAGGCCCGCCATCGTCATGTAGGCGCCGATCAGCAGGTGCGACGTGTAGCTGTGGGTCGTGACGATGCCCAGGCACGAGAACGCCATGAGAATGAAGCCGGCGTACAGCATGCGGTTGGGGTTGCGGATGCGCGTGATGATGCGGCCGTTGACGATGCTGCCGACGGTGATGAAGACGACCATGGGCGTGATGAGCAGGCCTGCCTGCTGGGGCGATAGCCCGAAGCCGCCTTGCAGGAGCAGGGGCGCGTAAAAGAGCAGGGAATACATCGTCACGCCGACCAGCAGGGCCAGAGTGAAGAGCATGGCCAGGCCGCGGTTGCGGAACATATCCAGGGGCAGGAGCGGATGCGGGCAGCGGCGTTCCCACCAGATCAGGGCAGCGAAGGCGGCGATGCTGCCGGCGCCCAGCATTACAAGGGAAGGCGTGAAGCCGTCCTTGGGCAGGAGTTCCACGAGCAACTGCATGGTCCCCAGCGCCACGGCGATCAAGATCGCACCCTGCCAGTCCAGCCGGACCTTGCCCGGACTCTGATTGCGCAGGTGCGGCAGATAGCGGGCGACGAACCACAGGCCGAGGATGCCGATGGGCAGGTTGACGTAGAAGACGGAGCGCCAGCCGTAGTGTTCCGTCAGGGCGCCGCCGAGCGTGGGACCGACCGCGTTGGCGATGCCGAAGGCGGCGCTGAGCATGACCTGCCAGCGTAGCCGGACGTGGGGATCCGGGAAAAGATCGGGGATACAGGCGAAAGCGGTCCCGACGAGCATGCCGCCGCCGATACCCTGCAGCGCCCGCGCCAGCACCAGTTCGAGCATCGTGTCGGCCGCGCCGCACAGGACCGATGCCAGGGTGAACAGGACGATGGCGGCCACGACGAAAGGTTTGCGGCCGTAGTAGTCGCCCAGCCGCCCGAAGATCGGCACGGTGATGACGGACGTCAGCAGGTAAGACGTCGCTACCCATGCATACAGTTCGAAGCCGCGAAGTTCCGCCACAATGGTGGGCAGCGCGGTGCCCACCACGGTCTGGTCGATGGCGACCAGCATCATCACGAAGCACATGCCCAGCATGGCCAGCAGGGTTTGCCGGAAGGGCAGGATCTGGCCGGGCGAGTGTGGAGAGGTTGGGGCGGGGGCGGTCATTGTTGGACGCATCAATAATTGATCGATCAATTATTCTAGTCCTACAATCCGCCGGTCAGGAAGCCGTCAGCTTGGCCGATCCCGCTGATCGGCCTGATTTGTTACGATAGCGGTTATCTGCACGCTGGGTTACCGGCGTCTTCAGCAGGCCTTCCTCGGTAGCACCTTCTTTTGGCGCCCATGCCGCAGGCTCGGCAGGAGCGAGGACACGCCCTGAAAGGCAAGTCTCTGAATGGCAAGTCCGTCAAGGCAAGTCGGTCCGGGCAAGCCCGGCAAGGCAAACCTGACAGGCAAGCCCAGGATTGCAGACAGTTCAATAGGCCAGCGGTCTTCCGCCGGCAACGCACCTTCCCCGCGCGTGGCGCGGTGGGCGGTATCAAGGATTTCCAGTCGAGGTACCGACGGGGCAGCAATGAAAACGTGGTTCAAGCGCATTTTGATAGGCCTGGTAGTGTTGGTTGTCGTGGCCGTCGTCGGCCTGGCCATCTTCTTGCTGACATTCGACCCCAACGCGTACAAGTACAAGCTGGAAGAGCTTGTCCAGGAACGCTATCAACGCACGTTGACGATCGACGGCGAGATCGAGCTATCGCTCTTCCCGCGGATCGGCCTGTATGTACAGGGCGTCTCCCTGTCCGAACCCAATAGCACGGACACGTTTGCCTCCATCGAGAGCACGCGCCTTGCCGTGGCCGTGTGGCCGCTGCTGTCCAACAGCTTTGTCGTGGACCACGTTGCCATCAGCGGGCTGAAGGCGCGCGTGGTGCGGGACAAGCAGGGCCAATTCAATTTCAGCAATCTGGTCGGCGGCACGCAGCCGGTCACCGATTCGCCCAGCAACCCGGCCGAAGCCTTGGTGGGTGCGGCCCAGACCGCTGCGCAGGCGATCACCAGCGGCAACATGCCGCCGTCGCGCAACAACATGCAGATCGACATTGCCGGCCTGGACCTGAAGGACGGCGAAGTGCAGCTGCAGGACGCGATAACGGGCATGGCGGTCGCGTTCACGCGCATCAACGCCAACACCGGCCGCGTCACGTTCAACCAGCCGTTCGACGTGCGCATGACGGCGCGCGTCGAAGGCGGCTATCCGCGCGTGGACGCCAACCTGACCGGCCAGGCGCTGCTGACGCTGGACCCTTCCGCCAAGCGCTATGCCGCACAGCGGCTGGACCTGCGCATGGACGGTAAGCTGCCGGGCGCCGAGGCCAAGAGCCTGGTGATGCGCGGCAACCTGGCGTTCAACGGCCAGAAGTCCGCGTTGGACGTCGGTGGCCTGGAGCTGCTGTTCCAGGGCGACGTGACCGAACCCTCGGTCAAGGCGACCAATGTGGAAGCCAGCGTTGCGATCCCCAAGCTGGCGATCGATCCGCACAAGAGCCAACTCCAGATCGAAAAGCTTGCCGTGCGCGCCAAGGGCGGCGTGGTTGATGGCCCCTTCGAACTGGCCGTCGATGCGCCGGCGCTCAATATTTCCCCCGCGTCGGCTACCGGCGAGGCCCTGACGGGCCGGGTGCGGATCAGCGGCCTGGATGCCAGCTTCGGCCTGAACGGCATCAGCGGAAATGCCGGCGAACTGGATATCAAGGAAGCCAAGCTGGACAGCACGTCCAAGAAGGGCGACCGAGTGGTGAAGCTGAATTTCGCGTCGCCGCTCAGCCTGAACCTGCTGATGCGCAGCGGCGCCATGTCGGCGCTGCGTGGCGACGTGAACATCACCGATCCTGGCCTGCCCAAGGGCAGCCTGCAGATTCCGGTGATCGGCAGCCTGACGGTGGACCTGCTCAAGGATCAGGCCACCAGCAAGATCAATGCGGTGCTGGAAGGCGGCAAGTTCGACCTCAGCGCCGACATCACGAAACTGACCGACACGCCGCAGATGAAGTTCGCGCTGGTCGTGGACACGCTGGATCTGGACAAGCTGGTTCCGCCCGTGGTGGCCGCGCCGCCCAAGCCGCCCGCGGACGGCAAGAAGGACGACAGCAAGCCCGCGCCGGCCCCGGCCCCCGCCGCACCGGTCGATGACACGATCAACCTGTCGGCGCTGGTCGGCCCCAGCGTCAACGGCACGCTGAAGGTCGGCAAGCTGGTGGTCCGCGGCCTGAAGGCCGACGAAGTTTCGGCTTCGGTCAAGCTGGACAAGGGCAAGCTCGACATCTCCGACCTCGCGGCAGGCCTCTACGGCGGCAAGCTGGCGGGGGCGCTGTCCGTGGACGCGGCGCAAGGCAATCAGATCGCCACCAAGATGACGCTGGCCGGCATCGCGATCGAACCGCTGCTGGTGGATCTGGCCAAGCGCAACGTGCTGAGCGGCACGGGCAACCTGTCGCTGGACCTGAAGACCGGCGGCGCCAACGTCTACGCGATGAAGAGCGGCCTGGGCGGCACGCTGCAATTGAAGCTGCGGGATGGCGCCGTGAAGGGCATCGATCTGACGCAGACGTTGCGCGAGCTGAAAGCCCGCTTCTCGCCGGATGCGCAGAACGAAACGGTGGCTGCGGACACGGGCAAGCAGACGCAGTTCTCGGAACTGGACGCGGACTTCGCCATCGCCAAGGGCATTGCTACGGTCAAGCGTCTGAATTTCGTGTCGCCGCTGCTGCGGGTCACGCAGGGCGAGCCGGCCAGCATCGACTTCGTCAAGAGCGAGCTGGATCTGGTGGCGCGCGCGCGGGTCATCAACCCGGCGGCGAATCCCGATGGCAAGGAACTGATCGACCTGAAGGACGTGACCATCCCCGTCCATTTCAAGGGCCCGTTCGACAACCCCTCGTACACGCTGCTCTGGAAGGACGCCATCGGCGGCATTCTGAAGCGCAGCCTGGAGAACAAGCTCAAGGAAGCGGTCTCCGGCAAGGGCAAGAGCGGCGCCGCGGTGGACAAGGCCTTGAAAGGATTGCTGGGCAAATGAGCGCAGAACAGTTCCAGCCGATCGCCGAATGCGGCGTGACGACGCAGGCCCAGGCGGCCGGCTACCACCGCCAGTGGCTGGTGGCCAATGATTCGGGGCAGTGGTTGAACCGCGAGCTGTGCCCCCGCCTGGCCGAGGTGTCGGTGGAATTGCGTTTGGGCTACCTGGTGTTGAAGGCGCCAGGCATGCTGCGCATGGACATCCCGCTGGACGTGATCGAAGACGACGACAGCGTGCGCTACAGCATGATGGTGGGCGAGCAGACCATCGACGTCGTCGACGAAGGCGAACTGGCCGCGGCCTGGATCTCGAACTTCGTGCAGGTGCCTTGCCGCATCATGAAGGTGCACCCGGACACGCCCGTGTCCGCCTGGCCGGCCTGAACGCGGCCAGCGCCGGTTTTCAAGCGCCCGCTCGGGCGCGCTTGTATTCGAAAGCGGTGTGAGCCACGAGGCCCGCCGCGAGGCCCCAGAAGGCCGACCCAATTCCCCAGAAACTGAATCCCGACGCCGTCGCCAGCAGCGTGATGAGCGCGGCTTCGCGCCGTTGCGGATTGGCCATCGCGGCGGCCATGCCGCCCATGATGGTGCCCAGCAGCGCCAGTCCGGCCAACGCCGCCAGCAGCGCGGCGGGCAGTGCCTGGAAGAAGACCGCAACCGCGCCCGCGACGATGCTGAGCGCGACGTAGCTGACGCCGTAGGTGGCGGCGGCGATGTAGCGCTTGCCCGGGTCGGGATGCGCTTCGGGCCCGGTGCAGATGGCCGCGCTGATCGCGCCCATGGTGACGCTGTGCGCGCCGAAGGGGGCGGCCACCAGGCCCAGCAGGCCGGTGGCGGCGACCAGGCGCGATGCGGGCGGACGGTAGCCTGCGGCCTGCAGGATGGCCAGACCGGGCAGGTTCTGCGACGCCATGGCCACGACAAAGAGCGGAATGCCCAGGCTGACCGCGGCCTGCGCGCTGAATGCGGGCGTGGTCCATACGAATTCGGTCAGGCGCCAATCCAGCTGGTCGACCTGCATGAGGCCCATTCCCGCCGCCATGGCCACCGCCACGGCCATCACCACCAGCACCGCGTAACGCGGCGCCCAGCGGCGGCACAGCAGGTAGGCGGCGCACATGGCCAACACCAGCGCGGGCTGCTTGTTGATGTTGCTGAAGATGCCCATGCCGAAATTGAGCAGCACGCCGGCCAGCATGGCGGCGGCGACCTCGCCGGGGATGCGGCGCAGGATAGGATCGATCCAGCCGAACAGCCCGCAGGCCAGCGTCAGGCCGGCTGCCAGCACGAAGGCGCCGACGGCTTCATTGAAGGGGACGCCTGCCAGCGCGGTGACGAGCAGCGCCGCGCCGGGCGTGGACCACGCCATGACCACGGGCAGGCCCGTGCGCAGGCTGTAGAACGCGCCGCCCAGACCCAGCACAAGGCTCAGCGAGCCGATCCACGAGCCGATGCGTGCGGCATCCAGGCCCGCGGCATGACCCGCCTGCACCATCAGCACGGCGGTGCCGCCAAAACTGACCAGGACGGCGACCAGCCCGGCAGCGACCGCGGACGCGGAAATGTCGCGTCGGGCGTGGTGCGGGGAGGGGGAAAGGTTGATGCTGGGCGGCGCCGCGTCGCTCATGCGGCACCGGTGAGGCGGCGGTACTTGGCCATGAGCTGCTCCTGGCCTTCATTCCATTGCGGGTGCAGCTCGATGCATTCCACGGGACAGACCACCTTGCATTGGGGCTCGTCGTGATGGCCGACGCATTCCGTGCACCGGTCGGGGTCGATGACGTAGTAGTCCTCGCCCATGGAGATCGCGTCGTTCGGGCACTGGGGCTCGCAAACGTCGCAATTGATGCATTCTTCGGTGATGGTCAGGGCCATGATGGGCAACGGAAAGGCGATTGGCCCGGCCATTGTAGCGCCGGGCGGCGGGGGCCCGGAAAGCGCGAAAAGGGCGCTTGCGCGCCCCTTCGGGGATGTTGCAGACGGGGCTTCAGCCCGGCCAGGACTGTTCGCGGCGTTCCTTGGCCTTTTCCTGCAGCCAGCGCTCGACCGACGGGAACACGAACTTGCTGACGTCGCCGCCAAGCTGGGCGATTTCGCGGACGATGGTGCCCGAGATGAACTGGTACTGGTCGGACGGCGTCATGAAGAGCGTCTCGACGTCCGGCAGCAGATGGCGGTTCATGCCGGCCATCTGGAATTCGTATTCGAAGTCGGACACGGCGCGCAGCCCGCGCACAATGACGCGGCCATTCTGTTCACGCACGAAGTCCTTGAGCAGGCCGCCAAAGCTTTGCACTTCCACGTTGGGATAGTGTCCCAGCACTTCGCGCGCGATATCCACGCGCTCGTCGATGCTGAAGAAGGGCTTCTTGTTGCGGCTAGTGGCGATCCCCACCACGACTTTGTCGAAAAGCGTGGCTGCACGGCGAACCAGGTCCTCGTGGCCCCTGGTCAGCGGGTCGAAAGTGCCGGGATAAACAGCGATGATCATGCGAGCTCCGTACCGTTATTAGTGGTGTACACCATCCTCCGAAGCCGGATTATTGATCGATTTGCGCAATGCAGCAAATTCCAGAAGATGGAAGTGCACGGCGCCGGCCTTGTCCTGCCGCAGAATCTCGAATCCTTCGGGGGCTTCGATGGCGGATTCCGCCTCGACATAGACTAGTCCATGATCGGTCAGAATGCCTGGCAGGATCGGCCACAGGCGCGGCAGCCAGCCCTGTCCAAAGGGCGGATCCAGCAGGATGAGGTCAAACCGGGACGCATCCATCCGTTCGGCGACCTGCATCGCATCGCCCACATGGATGCGTATCATGTCGGCTTTGAGCTTGTCGCGCAGTGTCCGCAGCGCGGACGCGGCGGTCCTGTCCCGCTCGACCATCTGCACATGCGCCACGCCGCGCGAGGCCGCCTCGAAGCCCAGGGCGCCGCTGCCGGCAAAAAGATCCAGCACCTGCTTGTCGGCGAACTCGCCGCCCCACAGGTGTGTAAGCCAGTTGAAAAGCGTTTCGCGGACCCGGTCGGGCGTGGGACGCAGCGTCTCCACGTCGGGCACGGCGATGGGGGTGCGCCTGTATTGGCCCCCGACGATACGAATATACTTGTTACCCATGTTTAGCCGCTTCTTCAAGAAAAAATCCCCTCCGCCCGCCACGCCGGCTCAGCCCGCGTCGCCGCCGGAGGTTGTCGACGCGCCAGTCGCGCCAGCGGAGCCGTCTTCGGCTCCGTCCAGCCCGGCGCCTGCGTCGCCTGCTCCCGAGCTTCGTCAGGAACCAGTTGCGCCGGTTGCAGCGCCGGTCACGGCGCCTGTGACGGCGCCAGTGACCCCGCCGGTCCCGGCGGCGCCTACGCCAGCGCCGGCCGTCTCGGTAACGCCTGCGCCGGCGACGGCGCCTGCACAGCCTGCGCCGACTCCGACTCCGGCCGCGCCGTCCCTCACGCGTACCGCGCCGGCTTCCGCACCGGTCGCCGCGTCTGAAGCAGCCGCTGGCGCCACGCCCGCCACTGAGCCGTTCCGCGCACCGCAGCCGCCCGTCCCGGCGCCTGCACCCGTCGTCGCGCCCGTGCCGGCACCTGCGCCTGTAGTCCCGGCACCTGCTCCTGCGACCCCGGCACCTGCGCCGGTATCAACGCTTGCGCCTGTCGCGGCGCCTGCGCCGGTTGTCCCAGCTGTCCCGGAACCCGCACCCGCCGAGGCGCCCAAGAAGGCCTCCTGGCTGTCGCGCCTGAAGCAAGGACTTTCGCGTACCGGCCAAAGCATCGGCGGCATTTTTGTCGGCGTGAAGGTCGACGAGAACCTGTTCGAGGAACTCGAATCGGCCCTCATTATGGCCGATGCCGGCCTTGAGGCCACCGAGAAGCTTCTGACCGCGCTGCGCGCGCGCGTCAAGAAGGAACGCATTGAAGACCCGGCCAAGGTGAAGACGGCGTTGCGCCAACTGCTGGCCGATCATCTGCGTCCGCTGGAGCGCGCCTTTGATCTGAAGCGCACGCAACCGCTGGTGGTCATGATTGCCGGCGTGAACGGCGCGGGCAAGACCACGTCCATCGGCAAGCTGGCGCATACGTTCCAGCGCCAGGGCGCCAGCGTGCTGCTGGCCGCCGGCGACACGTTCCGCGCCGCCGCACGCGAGCAGTTGGTGGAATGGGGCAGCCGCAACAACGTCAGCGTGATTTCGCAGGATGGCGGCGATCCGGCCGCCGTGGCGTTCGACTCGGTTAATGCCGGTCGCGCGCGCGGCATGGGCGTGGTGATGGTGGATACGGCCGGCCGTCTGCCCACGCAGCTGCACCTGATGGAAGAACTGAAGAAGATCCGCCGCGTCATCGGCAAGGCGGACGCCAGCGCGCCGCACGAGGTGCTGCTGGTGGTGGACGGCAACACGGGTCAGAATGCGCTGGCGCAGATCCGCGCATTCGACGCCGCGATCAACCTGACCGGCCTGGTGGTGACCAAGCTGGACGGCACCGCCAAGGGCGGCACGCTGGCCGCCGTCGCAGCCGGCAGCCAAGGCGTGCGCCCGGTGCCGGTGTACTGGATCGGCGTCGGCGAAAGCCTGGAAGACCTGCAGCCCTTCGTGGCGGACGAGTTCGCGGCGGCGTTGCTGGCCGACTGAGTCCGTTCATTCGGAACTCATCGCTGTCTTGCAAGAGGCCATAAAGGCCCAGGAAGACCCATCTGACGGGACGACGCGAAAGCGCCGTCCCGTTGTCGTTTCCGGGGCACGCGCAGCCACGAATAGCGCTGCGAACGGCGCCGTCAGCGGCGTCCACCAACGGCACCAGTCGCAGCGCCACCAGCGCCACCCGCAGCGCGGGCGTCCGCCTTACCCGACCTGACCCATCGCCGGATCGCTGATCAGATCCTTGCCCGTCTCCATCCGACCGGCAAAGCGCCGCTGGAACGCCGCATACCCCTCGCAAGCAACCGCGAAGTCATACCATTGGCCGCTGTCGCTGACCGGCCACGCAAGCTCGCCGGTCTGTCCAGGTTCGACCGTCGCAGTCCAAGGCCCGTCGCCGCGGTACGCCATCGCCTTGACGGTGAACGTGCAAGCCGTCGCGCCATTGTTGTGCAGCTTGACCTGCACCTGCGGATCATCACAAGGCACGTAGCACACCTGGATCTCCGGCTGTGCGCCGCCCGCCTGCATCAGATCGCCTGCGAACGCGCGGTGAAAACCGTTCGGCCCCAGCACCCACAGGTCGTACTTGCCCGCGTCGCCTGACACGTCCCACGCGTCGTCCAGCGACTTGCCCGCTTCAACCACATAACGGCGCGGAATGCGGTCCAGATGCAGCTTGTCGTACACATGAAAGACAGCGGCGGTCTTGGCCGAGCTGGCGTTGGCGAACAGCAGCCGGACCCGGTTCTCACGCACGTCCTCGCGGGCGCTGGTGTGCAGTTCATACGGCAATGCACGCGAGGGCCGTGTGCCTTGCGCCTGCGGAGCCAGCGTCTGTTGCGCCGGGATGGCGATGGCCGGTTGCGCTTCCTGCCAGGTCGTCAGGCCGTCGGCGTCCGTCTTGGTGCTGCGGCCGGACAGCGTGGGCAGCGGCGCGCCGTTGGGCGACACGAAGTTCAGCGTGGACGTGAGGTCGCCGCACACGGCGCGGCGGAACGCGCTGATGTTGGGTTCCATGACGCCGAAGCGCTGTTCAAGAAAGCGCAACGCCGAGGTGTGGTCGAACACCTGCGAATTGACCCAGCCGCCACGGCTCCACGGCGAGATCACCCACATCGGCACGCGCATGCCGGGACCGTAGGGTTTGCCATCGGCGGTCAACTGCTTGGGCGTGGCGGGCGTGTAGGTGTTGTACTCGAAGGCCATCTCGGCGTCCGTCAGCGTGGACTTGCCGGCCAGCGTGCCGTCGTCGTTGCGGGACGGCGCGCTGGGTGTGGGCATGTGGTCGAAGAAGCCGTCGTTCTCGTCGTACGTGACCAGGAACACGGTCTTGCTCCAGACCTCGGGCGACTGCGTCAGCGCGTCCAGCGCGGCCTGGATGTACCACGCACCCTTTGCGGGGCTCGAGGGGCCGGGGTGCTCGCTATACGCCGCCGGCGGGATGATCCACGACACCTCGGGCAGCGTGCCGTTCATCACGTCGTCGCGCAGGCTTTGCAGCAGGCCGCCGTCCGGCATGGTGTTGCCAAAGCCCTTGGCAAATGGGCTGAACTGGTCGTCGATGGCCGGGTTGTACGCGGGACCGCCCTGGTTCGTGACCTGGCGGTCCGCCGGCATCTTTTCGATCTCGGCGCGCCAGTGGCGAAAGCTCATCATCTCGTTGCAGCCGAAGTTGTCGGGGATGTTCTGGTAGACCTTCCAACTCACGCCGGCCTGCTGCAGGCGGTCGGCGTACGTCGTCCAGGTCCAGCCCTCGGTCGAAGGCCCCACGTCGGCGCCGTCGTTCATTTCGTTCATCACGACCGACACGTTGTCGCCGCTGGGGCCGTTGGTGCCCGTCCAGAAGAAGAGGCGGTTGGGGATCGTGCCCGCGTGCATCGCACAGTGGTAGCTGTCGCACAGCGTGAAGGCGTCGGCCAGCGCGCGGTGGAACGGCACTTCGGCGGTCTCGTAGTAGCCCATCGACAACGGCTGCTTGGCGCTGGGCCAGCGGTTCATGCGGCCGTGGTCCCAGGCGGCCTGACAGTTGGGCCACGAGTGCGGCGTGCTGCCCGCGCGCTGCGCGTTGCCCAGCCGCGCGTCCAGGTGATAAGGCAGTTCCAGCGTGCCGTCGCTGCGCGTTTGATGGAATACCGGCTTGCCGTTGGCGAGCGGAATGGGGAAGCGGTCGCCGAAGCCGCGCACGCCGGGAAAGGTGCCGAAGTAGCCGTCGAATGAGCGGTTTTCCAGCATCAGCATCACGACGTGCTTGACGTCCTGGATGGTGCCGGTGGGGCTGTCCGCCTCGATCGCGAGGGCGCGGCGGATGCTGGGCGGAAACATCGACAACGCGCTCATCGCCGCGGTGGCGCCGAGCGTGGTCGTGAAGAACTTTCTCTTGGAGGCGTCGATCGTCATTGGCTGTTCTGTCTGGAGTTTGCAGGAAACGGCAGCACTGCCGGCATCATGGCGCACAATGCGCCGCGCAGGTAGCCGGGGCGGGCGTCGTGGGCGTGGTGGGCGTCGTGGTAGGGGGCGGCGGCGCCGGTTCGTCCGTGTCGTCGTCGCCGCCGCAGGCGGCAAGCGAGAACACCAGCGAAAGCGCGCAGCAGGCCGCGAGGCCGCGTCTGGCAATGACCAGCAAGGGAGAAGTGGTTTGCATGAGTCCGTGTGCGTGGATGGGCGGACGGCCCGCGCTGGCCGTTGCGCCGTCACACAGGACGAGTGTCGGGCGGAAGCTGCGGGCCACGAATGCGCCCGGCAGTGTGTCCAGGCGACAGCCAATGAGTATTGGCACGCCGGATGTCGACGAATTGACAGGGGCCTGACGCGAAGCTGTCAGGCGCCACTTTTTTGAAACGCCATGCTAGATGCGTGTCCAGGTGAAATCGAATTCAACGCGGGACTTTCGCATGGGTTAAACGCGCGCGATGCGCGCTACTTCCAGAACGGTTTGCTGCGCGCGAGGTCGTCGAAGGCCTGCTGCGCTTCGACGACCAACTCTTCCAGGCGTGCGCTGATCCAGCCCAGCGCGAACCAGGCTTGCGGATGCGTTGCCGTACACGACTGGTAGTAGTCCTTTGCCATCGCCAGGTCGTTGATTTCACCCAGCACGTCCTGCACGCGGGACAGCAGCTTGCGATAGCCGCGCAGCTTGCTGGCGGGCAGCAGCGATTCAGCGAACGACAGGCCATAGCGCAGGCGCTTGCCGCGCTTGCGCAGATCGTGGCGGGCGGGGATGTCCAGGGCTGCGAAATGCGTGCCCTGGTCGGCCACCTTGTCGTGCCAGCGGTGCAGGCGGCGGGCGAGCAGCTTGTGCAGGTGCTGCGGCTCGGGTTCCGGCGTCAGCATCGGGATGATGGTGGGCTTGACGATGGGACCGGCCACACCGCCTTCCAGCCGGATGGCGGGCTCGGGCGCGGCGTCGCTGGGCGTGCCGTTGGCGATGGTCTGGCTGTCCGTGTCGGGTTGCACGGGCGGCACGTCGAGCGACCATTCCAGCAGCGTGAGCAACCATGCCTGGAAGGCCTGGCCGCCCGCGATGGTCTGCGCGTCTTCGTCGGGCGGCGCGGCTTCCATGGGGATCACGGGCATGCCGGCGCGCTGCAGCGCGGGGGCGACGGTCTCGTTCAGCACGTCCTGATCGCGGTTGGCGCCGAACGCCGCGAAGTGGGTGCGCACCCCCTGCAGCAGCGCGTCGGGCACCGGGGCGATCCAGCCGTCAAAGAGCTTCCAGGCCGACCGCAACCGGCGCACGCCGACGCGCAGTTGATGCACGTGTTCGGAGTTGCCGGCGCGGTAGACGCCTTCGGTGTCGACCTCGGCCAGCACCGCCGCATTGCGGCAGATCTGGTCCAGACATTCGGCCGCGATCGCGCCCATGGCCTGCGGCGGCGTCATGTCGTCGCGCAGCTTCACGGACGACGCACCGCGCGGGGCCCAGAACTGGGCGATGGCCTGCGCGCGGCGCGCTTCGTGGTCATCGCCGGCAGCGGCGTCGACCTCGGCCAGGCGATTCGCCAACTGGGCCAGCGCGTCGCCGCGTTCGGACTTGCTGCGGGGATCCAGGATCAGCGCATGACGCTGTTGCCAGCCGCGCGCCGCCGCGAAGATGGCGGCGGGACGGCCCGACACCAGTTCGAATTCCAGTTCAGAGATCGGCAGTTCCAGCGCGCCGGCGCGCAGGATGCCGGTGTCGTAGGCCAGCTCGACCGTGCCGAAGCGCGTGCGGATCTTGCGCAAGAGGCGCTGCACGTCGGTTTCGTAGCGCAGGCCGAGTTCGCCCTTGATGGCAGACAGCGGGCCCTCGACGTCGGTGCCGGCATAGACGGACAGGTCGAGCACGGGACCGGGCCGCGGGTGGTTCATCTCGATGCGCGTGATCGCATCGGCGCCCGGCATCTTCAGCGTCTGTACCCAATCGGAGCCTTCCTGCCGCAGCCGGATGGCGATGCGCGCCCGCGCAAGCTCGCGTTCCGGCGTGTCGAAATACATGGCATGCAAGCGAATGCGCGTGGCCTCGCGTTGCTTGACTTCACGCAGCACGGCCTGGCGTGAAGCCGTGGGCACGTGCAGTTTCAATTCCTGTTCCGACATGGCAGCGGGTGTCCAACGGCAAAAGCCAAGATGTTAATCAAGGCGGGGGTGCGTTTTGATGACCGTTCATATTTTGTTCACATTGAGCATAGACGTGATCGCGGCGCAAAAACAAGGCGGCCCCTCAAGGGCGAGGAGGCGCTTTTGCGTTGCTTGCGAACAGAAAGGAAAGTGCGGATGTCAGTCACCGGAACGCGCTCGCTCAAAGAAAACGCCGCCCCATGTGGGGCGGCGAAGGGAGCGCGAGTCAGGGGAAACCGACAGGCGTAAAGCGGTGCGGCGGCGCTACAGGATGCGTTTGCGCGCCTGGGTGATGATGACTTCGGCCAGCACGACAACTACGAAGATCGCGGCCAGCACCAGCGCGACGCGGTCCCACTGGAACAGGTTCAGCGCGGTATCCAGCGCCATGCCGATGCCGCCGGCGCCGACCAGTCCCAGCACCGCGGATTCGCGCACGTTGATGTCCCAGCGCAGCAGCACGATGGACCAGAACGCCGGGCGGATCTGCGGCCAGTAGGCGTACCAGATCACCGAGGCCTTGCTTGCGCCGGTGGCCGTGACGGCTTCGATGGGGCCGCGCTGGGCTTCCTCGATAGCTTCGCCAACCAGCTTGCCGACAAAGCCGATCGAGCGGAAGGCGATGGCCAGCGTGCCGGCCAGGGCGCCCGGTCCGAAGATGGCGATGAACAGCAGCGCCCACACCAGCGAGTTGACCGAACGGCTGGACACCAGGATCAGGCGGGCCAGCATGTTGATGGTCTTGCTGGGCGTGAGGTTGTTGGCCGCCAGCAGACCCACCGGCACCGCCATGAACACCGAAAGAATGGTGCCCAAGGTGGCGATGTGCAACGTTTCGATCAGGGCCGCGTGTACGCCATCCGGGTAGTAGGCCCAATCGATCGGCCACATCCGGCGGAAGAGGTCGGCCATCTGTTCCGGTGCGTCGTACAGGAACTCGGGGATGACCTCCACGCCGCGTATTGCTTGCACGACCGCCGCCACCAGCAGCAAGTACAGCGCAAAGCGCAGCAGGCGCTGGCCCATGCTGTAGCGCTGCCAGACACGCGGCTGGCCGGCGGGGTTCAAGGGGGAGACGTGGGCGTTCATTCTTCCACCTCCGCCTTGCGCGCGGCCGTCGGCTTGCTGTTGCCCAGACCGCGGGCGCCAGCGAAGCGGCTTTGCAGGATGCGGTCAAAGCCCAGGTTGTCCAGGAACACCGCCCGCACGAAGCCGGCCAGGATTTCACCCAGCATGATGATCGCGATCAGGGTCAGCAGGATGGCGCTGACGAAGTCGTAATCGAAGCGCTGGAAGGCCGAGAACAACGTGCCGCCCACGCCGCCCGCGCCCACGATCCCCACCATGGTGGAGTTGCGCAGGTTGGAGTCGAACTGATAGGTGGCAAAGCCGATGAAACGCGCGAACACCTGCGGCAGCACGCCGAACACGATGACGTTGGAGAACGACGCGCCGGTCGCGCGAACCGCTTCGACCTGCTTGAGCGAGATTTCCTCGATGGCTTCGGTGAAAAGCTTGCCGATGAAGCCGATGGACGCGACGGTCAGCGCCAGGATGCCGGCCAGCGCGCCAAAGCCCACGGCCTTGACGAACAGGATGGCGACGATGACCGGGTGCAGCGCGCGGCACAGCGCGACGATTGAACGCGCGGGCCACGAAATCCAGGCGGGCATCAGGTTGCGCGCGCCCAGGAGGCCCACGGGCAGGGCAAGGAAGATGCCCAGCATCGACGCCAGGACCGCGATTTCAAGACTTTCGGCGATGCCCTTCCACAAGGTGGCGGGCTTTTCGAAATTGGGCGGGAACATGCGCGCCAGGAACGTCGACGCATGGCCCATGCCGGCTTCGAAGCGCGACCAGCTGAAGTCCAGCTGCGCGGCGGCATAGATGGTGTAGAGCACCAGCAGCAGCACGCCTGCCTTGGCGCGCCCCGACATGGCGAAGGGGCGGATGCCGCCCCGGGGTTGCGTCATTCCAGCCAAGACTCGCCTCCGTAGATGGTCTTGAGCATGGTCGCGTCCAGGCCCTGGCCGTCGCCGTCATAGACCACGTGGCCGCCCGACATGCCGACGATGCGCGTGGCATAGCGGCGCGCCAGTTCGACGTCGTGGATGTTGACGATGACGGGAATGCCCGTGGCGCTGCCCTGCGCGGACAGCAGTTCCATGATCTCGACGGAGGTCTTGGGATCCAGCGACGACGTCGGCTCGTCGGCCAGCAGCACCTGCGGGCGCTGCATCAGCGCGCGGGCGATGCCCACGCGCTGGCGCTGGCCGCCCGACAGCGCATCGGCGCGCTGGTCGGCGAATCCGGCCAGGCCCACGGTGTCGAGCAGCTTGTAGGCGTGCTCGATGTCCTCGGGCTCGAAGCGGCGCATCCAGGCCTTCATGGCCGAGGTGTACCCCAGCCGGCCGGTCAGCAGGTTTTCCATCACGGTCAGGCGTTCGACCAGGTTGTATTCCTGGAACACCATGCCGATGCGGCGGCGCGCGCGGCGCAGCGACGCGCCGCGCACTTGCGCCAGGTCCACGGTGCCGTCCTGGGACTGCAGGATGATCTCGCCCTTGGTGGGTTCGATCAGCCGGTTGATGCAGCGCAGGAGCGTGCTTTTACCGGTGCCCGAAGGACCGATGATGGCGGTGAGCCCCTGACCGGCGATCTGCAGGTCAATGCCGTTCAGTACCGGCCGGCCGGCCCGGTATTCCTTGACCAGGCCGGAAATGCGTAGCGACGTCGTCATGCTGGATTACTTCTTGCTCTTTGCGGATTCGCGGTCATAGGCCGCGCGGTTGAAGCTTTCGCCACCGGATTCAGCGACCTGGCGGACGATGGCCCAGTCCTTCTCGTACGTCACCGGGTAGAAGCGGTCGGCGTTGTCGAAGGCCTTGGACATTTCCGGCGGGAAGCGGTAGTCGTAGAAGCACTTGAGCATCTGGTCGCGGAACTTCGGTTCCAGGTCATGCGCGTAGGCGAACGACGAGGTCGGGAATTTTTCGCTGGTGTAGATGATGCGGAAATCGGCTTCCTTGACCTGGCCGCGTTCGACCATGCGCTTGAAGACGTCCGATGCCACGGCGGCGGCGTCGTAGTCGCCGGAGTTCACGCCCATGACCGACTGGTCGTGCTTGCCGGAGAAGATGACCTTGTAGTCCTTGTCGGGCGTCAGGCCTTCCTTCGGGAACAGGGCGACGGGCGCCATGTGGCCGGAGTTCGACGAGGGCGCGGTGTGCGCCAGCTTCTTGCCCTTCAGGTCGGTCAGCTTCTGGTAGGGGCTGTCCTTCTTGACGATGACGATCAGGTTGTAGCCCTGGAAGCCGTCGGCGTAGCCCTTCACGGCAAACGGCACGGCGCCGGCGATGTTCACGGCAAAGGCGGTGGGCCCGGTCGAGAAGCCGCCGACGTGCAGGCGGCCCGAGCGCATGGCTTCGATTTCAGCCGCGTTGCTCTGCACCTGATAGAACACGACGCGCTTGCCCGTGCATTCGGACAGGTGCTTGGTGAAGGGCTTGAAGATGTCTTCGTACACGGCCGGATCTTCGACCGGCGTGTAGGTGAACACCAGCGTGGAAGGCGTCTTGAGCTTGGACGCGTCGGTGGGGGTGTCGGCCACCAGGTCCTTGTTCGAGTCGCAATACATCTGGTCGAGATCGCCGCGGTTCGAGCAGGTGTCGGCGGCCTGGGCGGCGGAAGCTCCAAAAGCGAATGCGGCCAGCGCGGCCGCCTGCATAAGACGCAAGGCTTGCATCGTGTGTCTCCTCGTGTAGGTATGAATTGAATCTTTGCTGAATTCAAACACACAACGGGGGACGGCACACTCGGGAAAGTCCCTGCCTTTCTTTTCGTCTTTTGTTCGTTTTGTTCGCTTTGTGTTCGTTATTGCGCGAAAACGCGCTCAGCCGCGAAAGCCCAGCTTGCGGGAGATTTCCTGGGCGCACGCGATGAGCGGACGCGCGATCGCGCCGTCCCATGACACGTCGAACAGACCGGTGGGACCCAGGCTGGTCAGCGCCAGCACGATGCTACCCGTGTTGTCGAACACCGGCACCGACAGCGCGTCCACGCCCGGCAGCGGATTGCCCAGCGCGCGGGCCATGCCGTGCACGCGGATGTCGGCCAGTTGCGCCTCGATGTTGGCGCGGGAGGCCTTGCGGGGCGGCGGCACGCTGGCGATGACGGCGGTGTCGCCTTCTTCGCGCGCGATGTAGTGCTCGCTGACCTTGGGCGGCAGCCACGCCGCAAACACCAGGCCGGTGGCGGTGTGCAGCATGGACATCACGGTGCCCTTGCGCATGTTCACGTGGACCGGATAGCTGGCTTCGGTCATGTGGATCATGGTGGGGCCGTGCGAACCCAGCACCGCGATGCCCAGCGTGTGGCCGATGTCGGACTGCAGCTTGGCGATTTCCGGCATGGCGACGCGCACCGGGTCCAGGCGCTGCAGGCTGACCAGCCCCATCTGCAGGGCGAACGGGCCCAACTCGTACTGGCCGGTGACGGCGTCCTGCTGCACCAGTCCGACGCGGATGAAGCTGACCAGGTAAGGGTGCGCCTTGGCGGACGTCATGCCCGCGCCGGCCGCCAGGTCGCGCAGCGTCAGGGGCTTGCCCGCGTCGACCAGCGCGGCCAGGAGCGGCACGCCGACCTCGATGGACTGGATGCTGCGGCGGCCGTCGTTGGCGGCGGGCGCCGCGGTCTTGGAAGTTGCCACGGTGTGCTGACCTTAAGCCGTTAGGCCGGCTGGACTTGGGAGGACTGACGGGCGGCAAGCAGCCGGTCGGCCATTTCGACGAAGCCGCCGCCGCCATGAAAGGCGGCGACAAAGGCGGGGCGGTGCGTCAGGCGGTGCAACTGGGCCTGGATGTTGGCCACGCCGACCGAGATCGGGAAATAGGCGAACATCGGCTCGTCGTTGGGCGAATCGCCGATGAACAGCGTGCTGTCCAGGGCGCCGGCCACGTCCATGCCGAACTCGCGCTGGAACATGGTGCGCGTCATGGTGAGCTTGTCGTAGTCGCCAAACCAGCCGTTGACGTGGATGGAGCTGACCTTGGCCTGCGCGCCGGCGTCCTGGAAGATCTGGACGATGCGGCTGATGGCGGCGTCGGGCAGGGCGGGTACGTCTTCGCAGAAATCGATGGCCAGGTCCGCCACGCGGTAGTCCTGGTCGCTGGCGACGGCGCTGCCCGGCACCTCGGCCAGTACGCGGTCGCGGATGGCGTCCAGCCGCTTGCGGCTTTCCTGGCGCGAGGCGGCGTCGGTCCAGTAATGCGTGGTCATGCGGCGGGCCTGGCGGTCGTAGGCGTAATAGAACGCGCCGTTCTCGCCGACCACGGCGCGCACCGGCCACATGCGGGCGATGTGGTCGCACCAGCCGGCCGGGCGGCCGGTGATCGGCACGACCTGGATGCCGGCCTGTTCCAGGCGTTCAAGTGCGGCGTACGCGTCGGCCGGCAGGCGGCCTTCGGTGGTCAGCGTGTCGTCGATGTCGGTCAAGACGACGCGGACGGCTGCCGCGACGTTCAAAGGCATGGCCGCAAGGGCTTGCATGAGGTTTTTCCTTCGTTTTTCTGGGGGATCTCCGGGCGAAAGTTTAACCGGATGCCCCTGTCCGGACGGGGCGGCAAGACGCCAATAGGGGTTCGGCCCGCGAGGGCGGTAAAATCCGGGCTTTCCCGCCTGGTTTACGTGTCACGCCATGTCCGTCCAGTTGTCCTCCTTGTCCGGCTCCGAGCCGGAATCCTTCGGCATCGCTTCGGTTGCCGAGATCATCGCCGAGCTGCGCGCCGGCCGCATCGTCATTCTGGTTGATGAAGAAGACCGCGAAAACGAGGGCGACCTCGTCATGGCCGCCGAATTCGTCACGCCCGAAGCCATCAACTTCATGGTTACCCACGGCCGCGGCCTGGTGTGCCTGACGCTGACCGAAGAACGCTGCCGCCAGCTTGAGCTGCCGATGATGGCCGCTCGCAACGGCACCCGTTACGGCACCAATTTCACGCAGTCCATCGAAGCCGCCGAAGGCGTCGAGACCGGCATTTCGGCCGCCGACCGCGCCCGCACCATCCAGGTGGCCGTGGCGCGCGACGCCAAGCCTGCTGATCTGGTCCAGCCCGGCCACATCTTCCCGGTGCGCGCCGTGCCCGGCGGCGTGCTGGTGCGCGCCGGCCACACCGAGGCCGGCTGCGACCTGACCGCCATGGCGGGCCTGACGCCCGCCGCCGTCATCTGCGAAATCCTCAAACCCGATGGCACGATGGCCCGCCTGCCGGACCTGGTGGAATTCGCCCGCCAGCATGACCTGAAGATCGGCACCATCGCCGACCTGATCCAGTACCGCAGCGAGCACGAGTCCATCGTCAAGCGCGTGGGCAAGCGCACCATGCAGACGGCCTGGGGCACGTTCGAGGCCGTGGCCTACGAAGACGCCGCCACCGGCTCCGCCCATTTGGCGTTGGTGCATGGTAATGTGACTCCCGACGCCGAGACGCTGGTGCGCGTGCACGAGCCCGCGTCCGTGCTGGATGTGCTGGATACCGGCGCCAGCCCGCATAGCTGGGGCGTGGCCCAGGCGCTCGAGGCCATCGCCGCCGCCCCGGCCGGCGTGCTGGTGCTGATGAACTGCCAGTCTTCCACGGAACATCTGTTTGGCCAGATTGCAGGTTGGAACGACCCGAAGGCGCAGGCCAATCCTGCGAACGCCGACCGCTTCGGTCTGCGCACCTACGGGATCGGCGCCCAGATTCTGCGCGACCTGAACGTGGGGCAAATGAGGCTCCTCGCCCGGCCGCGCAAGATGCCCAGCATGGCGGGCTTCTCGCTCACCATTACGGGTTACGATTGCGACCCGCAGAACACTCCCGCAACACACTGAAGGCCGACACATGAACCCTTACATCCTTACCCCCGACCTGAACGGCGAAGGGCTGCACATCGGCATCGTACGCGCCCGCTTCAATGAAGAAATCGGCCAGGCCGAACTCGAAGCGTGCCTGAAGGAACTGGCCGAACTGGGCGTGGACGAGCGCGACGTCATGGTCGCCACCGTGCCCGGCGCCCTGGAACTGGGCGTGGCCCTGTCCCACATGGCCGAAACGTTCGAGTTCGACGCCCTGATCGCGCTGGGCGCGGTCATCCGCGGCGAAACCTATCACTTTGAAGTGGTCAGCAATGAAATGGCCACGGCAATCACCCGTATCTCCCTCGAAACCGGCGTCCCCGTCGCGAACGGCGTGCTGACCGTCGACACCGACGAGCAGGCGCAGGCCCGCGCGGCCGGCAAGGGCCGCGACTGCGCCCAGGTGGCCGTCGAAATGGCCAATCTGGTGGCAGCACTGGAACCCGAGGAAGAAGACGAAGACGAAGACGACGAGGACGAAGATTTTGACGACGAAGAAGACGACGACCAGCGCTGATAGCGCGGCGCAGGCCCGCGCCAACGCGCGCAGCGCGCGCCGCCGTGCGCGCGAATTCGCGCTGCAGGGCGTGTACGCGTGGCTGCTGCGCGGCGGCGAAGGCACGCAGGACGCCGGCGAGATCGACGCCCATCTGCGCGACACCGAGGACTTCTCCGAGGCCGACGCGCAGTGGTTCAAGACCTTGCTGCACGGCGTGCTGCGCGAGGCGCCCACCCTGCGCGAACGCTTCACGCCCTACGTCGACCGCCCGCTGGCCGAGTTGTCGCCCGTTGAGCATGGCATCCTGCTGATCGGCAGCTTCGAACTGATCCATCACGTCGAAGTCCCGTACAAGGTCGCCATCAACGAGGCCGTGGAACTGGCCAAGTCGTTTGGCGGCACCGACGGCTTCAAGTTCGTCAACGGCGTGCTCGACAAGCTGGCCGCCGACGTTCGCGCGCACGAAGTCCAGGCCGCGGCGCAACAACGCCGATAGGGGGGGCGGAGTCCCCCCCGCAGCGCTTCGCGCTTCCAAGGAGGGCCCACCCCCGCAGCGCTTCGCGCTTCCCCCTCGGCGGGCCCCCCTCAAGGGGGCGCCGCTGCGGACCGGCGGAGCCCGGATCCGCGCGGCCCCGATCTGGGCCGCACGGCGGCCATGCAGACAATGGCGACCATCGGGCGCCGCATAGTGGAGGCGCGGTGGCGTCTGAATTTGATCTGATTGCGCGCTACTTCACGCGTGCCGCGCCGGTCGGTTTGCTGGGCGTTGGCGACGACTGCGCGTTGTTTCCTGTCCCTCCCGGTGAACAGGTGGCCACCAGCACGGATCTGCTGCTGGAAGGCCGGCATTTCTTTCCTGATGTTGATCCCAAAGCGCTGGGCCATAAGGCTCTGGCGGTGAATCTGTCTGATCTCGCCGCCATGGGCGCTCGTCCGATCGGCTGCGTGCTGGGTCTGGCGTTGCCCCATTTGCGTGAGCCGTGGCTGGCGGCGTTTGCCGAGGGCTTTCATGCGTTGGCGGCGGCCCATGGCTGCCCGCTGATTGGCGGCGACACCACGCGCAGCGCGCACGATCTGGCGATCAGCGTGACGGTGTTCGGCTCGGTGCCGGTCGGACAGGCGCTGCGTCGCGACGGGGCGCAGGCGGGCGACGACATCTGGGTGTCTGGGGAACTGGGCGCGGCCGACGTGGCCTACCGGCTTCTGGATGGGCAGTACCCGGCCGATGCCAGTCTCCTGGCCGCCACGCGCGCCGCGCTGGAGTGGCCCGAGCCGCAAGTGGCGCTGGGCCTTGCGCTGCGCGGCATCGCGAATGCAGCCATCGACCTGTCCGACGGGCTGGTGCAGGATTTGGGCCACATTCTGGCCGCCAGCCGCGCGGGTGCCTGCCTGCGGTTTGCGGACCTGCCGATGGCGCCCGCGCTGACCGGTCTGGATGCCGCGCCGCTGCGCCGAGCCCTGCTGGGCGGCGGCGATGTCTATCATCTGTGTTTCACCGCGCCGTCAGCCCGGCGCGAAGCCGTGCTGGCGGCCGCCGCGTCTGCCGGCGCCCGCGTGACCCGCGTGGGCGAGATCCTGCCGCAGCCCGGCGTGGCCGTCCTTGATGCGCAAGGGCAGCCGCTGGCGGACCTGCCCGCCGGCTTCGATCACTTTCCCGCGGACTGATCCGCGGCCTCCTGTCGTTCTGACCCAACTCCCATGTCTTCCACTGATAAGCACTCCACCTCCATGCGCGATCGCAGCCGGGCCGCGTACCCGGCCGTGTCCTGGGTCTGCCGTGATCCCGGCCGGCTGATCGCGTTCGGCTTTGGCAGCGGACTGATCCGACCTGCCTCCGGGACGTGGGGCACGCTGCTTGCTTGGGGCATCTGGGTGGCGGCGGCGCCTGCGGCGTCGGACCTGGCCATCGGCGTGTTCCTGGCCCTGGCATTTCTGTACGGATGCTGGGCCTGCCATCGCGTCGGCCGAGAACTCCAGCAGCCGGATCATGTCGGAATGGTCTGGGATGAGATGGTGGCGTTCTGGCTGGTGCTGTGGCTGACGCCGGCCGGTTGGTTGTCGCAGGCGCTGGCGTTCGTGCTGTTCCGCACGTTCGACATCGTCAAGCCGCCACCCATCAAGTTCTTCGACGCCCATATCAAGGGCGGCTTTGGAGTCATGTGGGACGATATCGTGGCTGCCGGCTACGCCTTGCTGGTGATGGCGCTGGTGGCCCGCACAGGAGTCTTGGGATGAACGATCAGCTTGAAGGCGCGCGGACCAATCTGTCGGCCGCGCAGTTGTCGGAAGCGACGATACTCGGCCTGTCCGAACGATTGGGCGACGTGCTGCGGCAGCAGGGGTGGATGCTGGGCACCGCCGAATCCTGCACCGGCGGCCTGTTGGCCGGCGCTATTACCGCGGTGGCCGGTTCCAGCGAATGGTTCGAGCGCGGCTTCGTCACTTACAGCAATGACGCCAAGGTTACCGAACTGGAGGTGTCGCCTGAAACGCTGCATCACTTTGGCGCGGTCAGCGAACCCATCGCGCTGGAAATGGCCAACGGCGTGCTGCTGGCCGTGCCCAATGCGCACGTCGCCATGTCGACCACCGGCATCGCCGGTCCGGGCGGCGCGACGCCGGGCAAACCGGTGGGCATGGTGTGCTTCGGCTTTGCCATGCGGGTGGGCGACGGCATCAGCAGCCGCGCGGTGACGCATGTGTTCCAGGGCGACCGGGGGCAGGTGCGCCAGGCGGCGGTGGAGTTCGCGCTGCGGGCGGTGCTGGAATTTGCCGGCGTGCCGATCAACCGGCGCTGAAATCCCGCGCCGGTTTTACCGGCGCAGAATCCTGGCGCTAAAAAGCCAGCGCAGAAATTTCCGGCGCTGAAATGAAAAAAGCCGCTGCACCGTGCGCTTACGCACCGTGCAGCGGCTTTTGCCGCTTCTGACGAATCAGCGGACCGCGTTGATCGCGTCGCGCAGGCCCTTGGCGGCTTCAGCGGAGGCCTCGCGCCAGTCGTCGCCGCCGCTGGCGTAGATGATGGCGCGCGACGAGTTGATCATCATGCCGTTGCGCGCCGCGTTGGCGCCGGCGTTCACCGTGGCGGTGATGTCACCGCCCTGTGCGCCGATGCCCGGCACCAGCAGGGGCAGGGCGTCGCCGATGCGCTGACGCACGGCGGCCAGTTCATTCGGGAACGTCGCACCCACCACCAGGCCGCATTGGCCGTTGGCATTCCATTTGTCGGCCACCAGCCCCGCCACGTGCAGGTACAGCGGCTCGCCATTGTCCATCTTCAGGAATTGCAGGTCCGAGCCGCCGGGATTGGACGTGCGGCACAGCACGATCACACCGCGATCGCGCCACGCCAGGTAGGGTTCCACCGAGTCCAGGCCCATGTACGGGCTGACGGTCAGCGCGTGCGCCTGGTATCGCTCGTAGGCTTCGCGGGCGTAGTTTTCCGCGGTGGAGCCGATGTCGCCGCGCTTGGCGTCCAGCACGATGGGCAGGTCGGGGTGCTTGTCGCGGATGTGCTGGCACAGCGCTTCGAGCTGATCTTCCGCGCGGTGCGCGGCAAAGTACGCGATCTGCGGCTTGAAGCTGCAGGCATACGGCGCGGTGGCGTCGACGATGTCGCGGCAGAACTGGAAGATGGCGTCCGGCTTGTCCTGCAATTCGCGCGGAAAGCGCTGCGGGTCGGGATCCAGCCCGACTTGCAGGAGCGAGTTGCTGGTGGTCCAGGCGTGTTCGAGTTTTTGCAGGAAATTCATGGGATTCAGTGCAGTTTGACCCGCGGGCGCGTACGCCGCATCAGCAGGCGGGCCAGGGCGAGGGAGACGGTACGCGAGGCGCCCAGCACCGCGCGGTGGTGCATCAGGTGCAGGCTCATGTACATCAGGCGCGCCAGTGTACCGCTTACGAACAGTCCCCGTCCGGCCAGCTTGCCCATCAGGCTGCCCACGCCGGCGTCCTGGCCCAGCGACACCAGCGACCCGTGATCCTGGTAGACGTAAGGCTCGGTGGGCTCGGGATTGTTGCGCAGCCGCGCCGTCAGTTTCTTGGCCAGGTAGTCGGCCTGCTGGTGCGCGGCCTGCGCGCGGGCCGGCACGGTGCGGCCGTCGCGCCACGGCGCCGCGCAGCAATCGCCCAGCGCCACGATGTGCGGGTCGGGCGTTTCGAGCCGCTCGTTGACTTCGATCTGCCCCAGCTTGTTCAGCGGCAGTCCCAGGTCGGCCAAGAGCGCCGGACCCTTGATGCCCGCGGCCCACATGCACAACTGCGCCGGAAATTCGCGGCCGTCGGCCGTGCGCACGGTGTTGTCCGTTACCTCGGACACACGGCAGGAGGTCTCGACGCGGATGCCCAGTTCGGTCAGGCGTTTGGTCGCCGCGACCGAAATCTTTTCGGGCAGCGCGGACAGGATGCGCGGCGCGCCTTCGACCAGCGTGATCGCCAGATCGCGATCCGCGCGGAAGTTCGGCAGGCCATAGGCGCTGACGACGTGGCTGGCTTCGGTCAGTTCCACCGCCAGTTCCACGCCGGTGGCGCCGCCGCCGACGATCACCAGGTCCAGGCGCGCGGACGGATTGCGCACCTTGGCCTGGTCCACCAGCGCCATGGCCTTGAGCATGGTCAGGCGGAATTGCTCGGCGTTTTCGGTCGTGTCCAGCGTGACCGCATGTTCAGCCGCGCCGGGCGTGTTGAAGAAGTTGGACGTGCTGCCCAGCGCCAGCACCAGCGTGTCGTACGCCAGTTCGCGGCGCGGCAGGACTTCCTGGCCTTGCGCGTCGTTGACGGCGTCCACCGTGATCAACCGGCGTTCGCGGTCGATGCTTTCAAGGCGGCCCTGGGTGAACGAGAAGCCGTCCAGGTGAGCCAGCATCAGGTACGAAAGGCCTTCCTGGTGGATGTCCAGCGTGCCCGCCGCCGCTTCATGCAGCGAAGGCTTCCAGATATGGAAGGGGCGGCTGTCGACCAGGGTGATGTGTTCGCGGCCGTGTGTACGGCCCAGTTTGGCGGCCAGTTCGAGGCCGCCTGCGCCACCGCCGACGATGACGATGCGCTTGGAGGGTGCTGACGTCGATTGAGGCATCATGGCTCCCAGTATAAATAGAGTCGCATCCCCGTCGCGGTGCGAACCCGTGTCAATGCATGACGAAACGGCTGATGGCCACCCCCACCCAGACCGTTCCGGCAAATATAAGCAGCAGCATCACCGCCGCACTGCCCAGGTCCTTGGCCCGCCCCAACAGGGGATGGCGTTCGACGGACAGCGCATCGGCAAGCGCTTCGATGGCGGAATTGAGCAGTTCCGCCGCCAGCACCATGACCACCACGCCCACCAGGAAGAACACTTCGACCGTGGTGCGGCCCAGAAAGAACGCCGCCGGAATCATCAGCACGGCCAGGGCCAGTTCCTGCCGGAAGGCCGCCTCGTATTTGACGGCCGCCTTCAGGCCCTGCCAGGAATAGCGCAGCGCATTGAGGATGCGGCGCGCGCCGCCGGTGCTCTTGAAGGGCGAGTGTTGCGGATCGTGGGTCATGGAATCGGAAGAAAGCCGTGGTGGCGGCTTTTTAACAGATAAGGGTTGCCCGCGTGGCACACCGCGTGCCTATGGGCAAACCCTAATTGTGACCCAACGGCAGCAGGCGCAGGATTCTGGTCAATTGGTAAGGCCACTTTACCGTTTCGTCCTGTCATCGAGCTGTCTTCCTCATGCCGATTCAGACCATCGAACCTCGCCGCCTGTATCGCCAGATCGCCGATCAGCTTCGCCTGCTGATCGAGGCCGGCGAGTTTCCGGCCGGTGCGCGGCTGCCGCCCGAGCGCGACCTGGCGCTGAAGCTGGGCGTGTCGCGGCCGTCGGTGCGCGAGGCGCTGATCGCGCTTGAGGTCGAAGGCTGGGTGGAAGTGCGCATGGGTTCGGGCGTGTACGTGCAAAGCCCGGGCGTCGCACCGCGCGCCAGCCTCACCGCCGAAAGCCCCCTTGAAACCATCCGCGCCCGCCGCACCATCGAAAGCGAACTGGCCGCGCAGGCCGCACTGAATCCGGTGCCCGCGCTGGTGGAGGGCCTGCGCGAAGCCGTCGACGCCATGGAAGACGAGGCACGGGCTGGTAGCGTGCCCATCCGCGGCGACCGGCTGTTTCACCTGCGCGTGGCCGAAATGGCCAACAACGCCGTGCTGGTGCGCGTCGTGGGCGAACTCTTCGACGAACGCCACAACCCGCTTTCCGTGAAGCTGGGCGATTACTTCGAGAATTCCGACAGCTGGGCCGTCGCCATCACCGAACACCGCCGCGTCATCGACGCCATTGCGGCCGGTGACGAACAGGGCGCGCGGGCCGCCATGCGTGACCATCTTTCCTGCTCGTACGACCGCCTGATGGCCAGCTGGCCCGGCGCGGCCGAAGCGTTGCGCGCTGAATAGCAATGGCTGCCGGCGCCCTTTATGGGCGCCGATGGCAGATCGCAGTCGCAGTACGAAGGTGCAGCTCCAGTAGGTGAACTCCATATGTAAAACATGACGCGTGGCCGTCGAGCCCGCCACCTCAAAGAGAGGAGACAACATGAAGCCGAGCAACGCTATCAAAGTGCTGTTTGCCGCCGTCGCGCTAGCCGTCAGCGGCTCTGCACTGGCGCAGACCAAACTGAAGTGGGCGCACGTGTACGAGACTTCCGAACCGTTCCATACCTCGTCGGTGTGGGCCGCCCAGGAAATCGAGAAGCGCACCAACGGCCGCTATCACATCGATGTCTATCCGGCCTCGCAACTGGGCAAGGAAAACGACATCAACCAGGGCCTGACGCTCGGCACGGTGGACATGATCATTTCCGGGTCCAGCTTCGCGGCCAAGAGTTTTCCGCGTATCGGCGTCACCTACTATCCCTACACGTTCCGCAGCCCCGAGCACCTGATCGCCTACACCAAGAGCGACATCTACAAAGAGCTCACGCGCGGCTACGACGAAAAGAGCGGCAACCACATCGTCGCGACCACGTATTACGGCACGCGCCAGACGACGTCCAACAAGCCGTTCACCAAGTGCAGCGAGATGAAGGGCCTGAAGATCCGCGTGCCGGACGTGGCCGCGTACCTGGCCATGCCGCGTGCCTGTG
Source organism: Achromobacter animicus (assembly GCF_040775605.1). Taxonomy (NCBI): domain Bacteria; kingdom Pseudomonadati; phylum Pseudomonadota; class Betaproteobacteria; order Burkholderiales; family Alcaligenaceae; genus Achromobacter; species Achromobacter animicus. The sequence continues at coordinate 5,178,970 of NZ_JAYGJK010000001.1, read as the reverse complement.
GCGCCAACACCGCGCCCATTGCGTTTGCCGAGGTTTACCTGGCCCTGCAGAACGGCACGGTCGAGGCGCAGGAAAATCCCCTGACCACGATCGAGGCCAAGAAGTTCTACGAGGTGCAGAAGAACATCATCCTCACGGGCCACATCGTCGATCACCTGAACACGGTCATCTCCGGCAAGCTCTGGAAGAGCCTGTCGGACGAGGACAAAAAGATCTTTGCGGAAGTCGCGCAGCAGGCCGCGGAAAAGGCGTCGGCCGAGGTGGCGGCGTCCGAGAAAAAGATGGTCGACGTGTTCAAGCAGCGTGGCCTGACGGTGGCCGAGGTCAATATCGACGACTTCCGCAATACCGTGCTGGAGAAGGTGCCGTTCAAGCAATACGGCTACGAGAAGTCGGACTGGGAAAAAATCCAGGCGGTGAAGTGAACCAAGGCGGGCGGGCCGTTGCCGCGGCCCGCTGCGCCTGAATGCAGCGCCTGAATGCATCGCCTGACCGCATCGCCTGACCGCATCGCTTCCGGCAATCGCCTGACGCGACAGCTTGACCGATCCCGCACGAGGGGAATTCCATGCACTCCAACGCGAAGGCCGCGCCGATGGCGGCCGTCAGCCATCCGCCGGAACAGCCGCGCGGCCCGCATCACGTCTCCTCGGTGGACGAGATCGTCCAGAGTTTCGAGGAAGCCGATCATCACGACGTCAGCCTGGCCGGCTACCAGCCGGAAGACTGGATCTGTCTGGCGATGTTCTGGGCGATGGCGCTTTTGGTCTTCCTGCAGTTCTTTTCGCGCTACGTGCTGAACGATTCGTACGCCTGGACCGAGGAGCTGGCGGTGTACTGCCTGATCGGCGTGGTGTTCCTGGGATCGGCGATGTGCGTGCGCGCGTGCCGCCACATCCAGGTGGACTTTCTTTACCGCTACCTGCCCAAGACCGCCGGCCGCGTGCTGTCCACGCTGATCGACATCCTGCGCACGGCCTTTTTCGGCTATGCGGTGTGGCTGACGTACCGCTACATCGTGCTGGTGGGCGACGAGCCCATGACCACGCTGTTCTGGAACAAGGCCTTCGTGTACTGGGTGGCGCTGGCCGGGTTCGCCATGATGTTCCTGCGATCGTTGCAGGTGTCTTGGCAGAACTGGCGGCAGGGCTATTCGATCCTGGAGAATCCCGCGGCCTATGAGTCGTTGGATTGAATTGCTGCACTGAATCGCTGGACAGAACCTCCCCCAATCCGCAGTGCCTTGCCAGGAGCGATACATGGGCACCCTGATAGGAAGCTTTCTGCTGTTGATGATCATGGGACTGCCGGTGGCGGTGTCCATGGCAGGCGCGTCCCTGCTGTTCATCCTGATCTCCGGCAGCGTGCCGGACGTCGTCATTGCCCAACGCATGATCGCGGGCGTCGAGTCGTTTCCGCTGCTGGCCGTGCCGTTCTTCATCCTGGCCGGCAACCTGATGAACATCGCCGGCATCACGGGCCGCATCTACAACTTCGCGGTGGCGCTGGTGGGCTGGATGCGTGGCGGGCTGGGGCAGGTGAACATCATCGGCTCGGTGGTGTTTGCGGGCATGTCGGGCACCGCCATCGCCGACGCTGCCGGCCTGGGCACCATCGAGATCAAGGCCATGAAGGACCACGGCTACCAGACCGAATTCGCGGTCGGGGTGACGGCCGCGTCGGCCACGCTGGGTCCCATCATTCCGCCGTCGCTGCCGTTCGTCATCTACGGCATGATGGCCAACGTGTCGATCGGGTCGCTGTTTCTGGCAGGCCTGATTCCCGGCCTGGTGCTGACCATCCTGATGATGCTCACCGTCGCCTACTACGCGCGCCGCAACAACTGGGGCGGCGACGTGGCGTTCAACTGGAAGCGGCTGGGCGGCGCGGGGCTGGAAGTGCTGATCGTGCTGGCGTTTCCGCTGTCGATCTGGCTGATGACGCTGGCGGGCGTGTCGCCCAACATCGCCACCGGCATCTCGTTCGCAGCCCTGCTGCTGCTGGACTGGAAGTTCAACTTCTCGGCGGTCATGGCGCTGATGGCGCCGGTGATTCTGATCGGCGGCATGACGCTGGGCTGGTTCACGCCCACGGAAGCCGCGGTGGCCGCCGTGATCTGGGCGCTGTTCCTGGGGCTGGTGCGCTATCGCTCCATGACGTTCAAGACGCTGGCCAAGGCTTCGTTCGACACCATCGAGACCACGGCGTCCGTTCTGTTCATCGTGACGGCGGCGTCGGTGTTTGCATGGCTGCTGACCACGACGCAGGCCGCGCAGGCGTTGACGGACGCGATCCTGAGCGTGACGCAGAACAAGTGGGTGTTCCTGCTGATGGCGAACATCCTGATCCTGATCGTCGGGTGCTTCATCGACACCATTGCGGCCATCACCATCCTGGTGCCGATCCTGCTGCCCATCGTGCTGAAACTGGGCATCGATCCGATCCACTTCGGGCTCATCATGACGCTGAACCTGATGATCGGCCTGCTGCATCCGCCCATGGGCATGGTGCTGTTCGTGCTGGCGCGGGTGGCCAAGCTGTCGGTCGAGCGCACCACGATGGCCATCCTGCCGTGGCTGGTGCCGCTGTTCGTGGCCCTGATCGCCATCACCTACGTCCCCCAGATCACCCTGTGGCTGCCCACCGCGATGGGCATGGCCGGCAAATAAGGAACCGCGAACATGTCAGGAAGACTGCAAGGCAAGACCGCCATCGTCACCGCCGCCGGGCAGGGTATTGGCCGCGCCGTGGCAATGGCCTACGCGAATGAGGGCGCCGACGTGCTGGCCGTGGACCTGAACGGGGCCGCGCTGGAAACCCTGTCCGGCTGCCGCACGCAGGTGCTGGACGTGACCGATGCGCGCGCGGTGCGCGCGCTGGCGCAGGACGCGGGGGCGGTCGATGTGCTGTTCAACGGCGCTGGCTTCGTGCACGCCGGCACCATTCTGGACTGCGACGAAGATGCCTGGGATTTTTCGTTCAACCTGAATGTGCGCTCGATGTATCTGCTGATCCGCGCCTGCCTGCCGGCGATGCTGGCGCGTGGCTCGGGGTCCATCGTCAACATGGCGTCGGTGGCCGGCAGCATCAAGGGCGCGCCCAACCGCTGCGCCTACGGCGCCACCAAGGCAGCCGTCATCGGCCTGACCAAGGCGGTCGCCGCCGACTACGTGGGCCAAGGCATCCGCTGCAACGCGATCTGCCCGGGCACGGTCGAGTCGCCGTCCTTGCGCCAACGCATCGACGCGCAGGCGCTGGCCAGCGGCCAGCCTGTCGCGGCGGTCGAGGCCGCCTTCACCGCGCGCCAGCCGATGGGCCGCATCGGCCGTGCCGAAGAGATCGCCGCGCTGGCGGTGTATCTTGCCAGCGACGAATCCGCCTTCACCACCGGCACCGCGCAAGTGATCGACGGCGGCTGGTCCAACTGACTTCTCTTTTTCCAGCAACAAGGAAACCGCTATGAAACTGATGCGATATGGCGCCAAGGGCGCAGAAAAGCCCGCGCTGATCGACGCCCAGGGCCAGGTCCGCGACCTGTCGTCCGTCATTGCCGACATCACCGCCCAGACGCTCGTGCCCGCCAAGCTGGCGGAACTGCGCGCGCTGGATCCGGCATCGCTGCCGCTGGTGTCGCAACCGGGCCGCGTGGCGCCGCCGTGGAGCGGCATGGGCAAGTTCATCTGCATCGGCCTGAACTACGCGGACCACGCCGCCGAGTCCGGACTGCCGGTGCCGGCTGAGCCCGTCATCTTCATGAAGACGACGTCGGCCGTGGTGGGCTGCAACGATGCGGTCGTGCTGCCGCAGGATTCGGTCAAGACCGACTGGGAGGTCGAGCTGGGCGTGGTGATCGGCGAGAAGGCCCGCTATGTCAGCGAGGCCGACGCCATGAAGCACGTGGCCGGCTACTGCGTGGTCAACGACGTGTCCGAGCGCGAATACCAGATCGAACGCGGCGGCACCTGGGACAAGGGCAAGGGCTGCGACACGTTCGGCCCCATCGGCCCGTGGTTGGCGACGGCCGATGAAATCCCGAATCCGCAGGACCTGGAGATGTGGCTGGAGGTCAACGGCAAGCGCTACCAGAACGGCAGTACCCGGACCATGGTGTTCGGCGTCGCGCAACTGGTGTCGTACGTCAGCCGCTTCATGACGCTGTATCCCGGAGACCTCATCAGCACCGGCACGCCGCCCGGCGTGGGTATGGGCCAGAAGCCCGCGCCCGTCTACCTGAAGGCGGGCGACGAGATGAAACTGGGCATCGCCGGCCTGGGTGAACAGCGCCAGCGCGTCCACGCCTGGGATCCCGCGCTGATCGACGGCTGATCCGCTTCGCCCTCTTGCCTTCCGGAGTCCTCATGTCGCAGACCGATACCGCAGTCATACGCATCCACCCGGCGGACAACGTGGTGATCGCCCGGCGCCAGCTAGTCAGCGGCACGCGGCTGGAAGGCGAGGGCGTGACGGTCGTGGGGCTGGTGCCGCCCGGCCACAAGATGGCGGTGCGCGCCATCGCGGCCGGCGAGCCGGTCCGCCGCTACAACCAGATCATCGGCGTGGCGCGGCAGGACATCGCGCCCGGCCAGCACGTCCACACGCAGAACCTGGAGTTCTCGGATTTCGAGCGTGACTACGCGGTCGGGCAGGATGCGCATCCGACGGACTTTGTGGACGCGCCGGCCATGTTTGACGGCATCGTGCGCGCGGACGGCCGCATCGCCACCCGCAACTACATCGGCATCCTGACCAGCGTGAACTGTTCGGCCACGGTGGCCCGCGCCATCGCCGACCACTTCCGCCGCGACATCCGGCCCGAGGCGTTGGCCGCCTGTCCGAACGTGGACGGCGTCGTGGCGCTGACGCACGGCGCGGGCTGTGCCACCGGCAGCGACGGCGAACCGCTGCGCGTGCTGCGGCGCACGCTGGGCGGCTATGCGCGGCATGCCAACTTTGGCGGGCTGATGGTCGTGGGGCTGGGCTGCGAGACCAACCAGATCGGCGGGCTGATGGAACAGGAACACCTGCGCGAAAGCGGCATGCTGCACACGTTCAACATCCAGGACACGGGCGGCACGCGCAAGACGGTGGCGCGCGGGATCGAACTGGTCGAACGCATGCTGGAACAGGCCAACCGTGTCGAGCGCCAGGCCGTGCCCGCCAGCCATTTGACCGTGGGCCTGCAATGCGGCGGGTCGGACGGCTATTCGGGCATCAGCGCCAACCCGGCGCTGGGTGCGGCGGTGGACCTGCTGGTGCGCCACGGCGGCACGGCGATCCTGTCCGAGACGCCCGAGATCTACGGTGGCGAACACCTGTTGACGCGCCGGGCGCAGACCCCCGCCGTGGCGGACAAGCTGCTGGCGCGCGTGCGCTGGTGGGAAGACTACTGCGCCCGCAATGACGCCGAGATGGACAACAACCCCTCGGCCGGCAACAAGGCGGGCGGCCTGACCACCATCCTGGAGAAATCGCTGGGCGCCATCGCCAAGAGCGGCACGACCAACCTCACTGACGTCTATGAATACGCCGAGCCCGTGCACACACGCGGGCTGGTCTTCATGGACACGCCGGGCTACGACCCGGTCTCCGCCACCGGTCAGGTGGCCGGGGGCGCCAACCTGATCTGCTTTACGACCGGCCGCGGGTCCGCCTATGGCTGCGCGCCCGCACCATCGCTCAAGCTGTCCACCAACACGGCGCTGTGGCAACGCCAGGCCGACGACATCGACATCAATTGCGGCGAAGTGGTCGACGGCGCGCAAAGCGTGGCGCAGATGGGCGAGCGAATTTTTCAGCTCATGCTGCAGACGGCGTCGGGCCGTCGCACCCGCAGCGAGACGCATGGCTACGGGCAAAACGAATTCGTTCCGTGGCAACTTGGCGCGGTGATGTAGCGAAGACGGCTCGGGGCGTGCTATACCCTGGCGTCGCCCCTTTTAGACATTGCGCACCCATGCTTGAACGTCTGAATTCCGAGTCATTGCCGCGTCTGCCCGCCGACGTGGAAAAGCCCAGCTACGACCGCAGCCGGCTGACGCCGGGCATCGTCCATCTGGGACTGGGCGCCTTTCACCGGGCGCATCAGGCGGTGGTCACGGACCAGGCCATGCAGGCCAGCGGCGACCTGAGCTGGGGCATCCTGGGCGTGTCCCTGCGCCATTCCGCCACGCGCGATGCGCTGACGCCGCAGGACGGCCTGTATACCCTTGCCGTGCGCGACGCCGGCCCGGACGGGCAGGACCGGGAACACCTGCGCATTGTGGGGTCCGTGCTGCGCGTGATGGTGGCCGACGAAGACCCCAACGCGGTCCTCGAACGCATCGCTTACCCGCAGACCCGCATCGTCAGCCTGACCGTGACGGAAAAGGGCTACAGCCACGAACCCGCCACCGGCCACCTGCGCTGGGACGATCCCGACATCCTGCACGACCTGGAAGACCCCATCCGGCCCCGCAGCACCATCGGCATTCTGGTGCACGGCTTGGCCTTGCGCCGCGAACGCGGCCTGCCGCCGATAACGCTGATGTCATGCGACAACCTGCGCGGCAACGGCGATACGCTGCGCAGCCTGGTGCTGGCGTTTGCGCTGCGGGTGGACGTGACGCTGGCCGACTGGATCGACCGCAATTGCACGTTCCCGAATTCCATGGTCGACCGCATCGTGCCGGCCACCGAAGACCAGGACCGCCAGCGGATCGCCGGCCGCCTGGGCGTCGAGGACGCCTGGCCCGTGCTGGGCGAGCCCTACCTGAACTGGGTCATCGAAGACAAGTTCGCCGCCGGCCGTCCGGCGTGGGACGCCCAGGGCGGCGCGACCTTCGTGAGCAACGCGGCGCCCTATGAACGGCTGAAGCTGCGCATGGTCAGCGGGCCGCATTCGGCGCTGGCCTACCTGGGCGCGACGTTGGGCCTGCACACCATGGCCGACGCCGCCAACACCCCGGCGCTGCGCGCGTTCATCGAGGCCATGATGCGCGAGGAGATCGCGCCCACCCTGCGCGGCATTCCCGATGCGGGGCTGGTCGAGTACCGTCTGCGCTTCCTGAACCGGATTTCCAATCCGGCGCTGCCGCATCCGCTGGCGCAGATCGTCATGGACGGATCGCAAAAGCTGCCCCAACGCCTGCTGGACACGATCCGCGACCGACTGCGCGCCGGCCACGGCATCGATCGCCTGTGCCTGGCGGTGGCCGCGTGGCTGAACTACCTGCGCGGCGAAGACGAGCAGGGCGGCGTTTACGCCATTCAGGATCCGATCGCGGCACGGCTGGACCGCCTGCTGTCGCGCGCCGAGGTGGCCGCGCACGCCGCCAAGCCGTCGCAGGCGGCGCAGCGGCGCGCGACGGTGCTGGCGCGCTTCAAACCCGTGTTCGGCGACCTGGGCGATTCGGCCGTGTTCGTTGAGTGCCTGACCAAGCATCTTGAAGCGCTGCGCGAACACGGCGTCCTCCACGCCGTGAAGGCAGCCACTTAGGAGACCCGCATGGACGCCGACAGCCGCGTGACCGCCGATGATTGGGAACGCTGGGCCGAGGCGTGCCTGCTGGCGCAGGACTTTTCCGCCGACGACGCACGGTGCCTGGCGCACAGTCTGGCGCAGACCAGTCTGTGGGGCATCGATTCGCATGGCATCGCGCGGCTGCCGCATTACCTGAATCGCGTGGCGCACGGCTCGATCCTGGCGCGGCCCGACGTCCGCATCGAACGCACCGGGCCGGGCACGGCGCAGGTGCATGGCGGCCGGGGGCAGGGCATCGTGGTGGCGCATCGGGCCAATGCGTTGGCCATCGAGATGGTTCGTGAGACCGGCGTGGCGGCGGTCGGCGTCAGCGATTCCTCGCACTGCGGGGCGATCGGGCTGTACAGCCGTGCGGCGGCCCGGCAGGGCTTGATCGGCATTGCCTTCACGCACTCGGATTCCATCGCCGCGCCCTATGGCGGGCGTGCAGCCTTCTTCGGCACCAATCCCATCTCGCTGGCCTTTCCGCGCGCGGACGGCGCGCCGCTATGCCTGGACATGGCCACGACCGCCATTCCGTGGAACCGCGTCATGAATGCCCGGCGCGACGGTGTCGCGTTGCCGGCGGGTGTGGCGCTGGACGAGAACGGCGCGGACTGCACCGACGCGCAGGCCGCACGCGCGCTGCGACCGCTGGGCGGCGAGGAGTACGGCTACAAGGGCTATGGCCTTGCGATGATGGTCGAGCTGCTGTGCGGACCGCTCAACGGCAATCCGTTCGGCCCGCACATCTCGTCGATGTACGAGGCGCTGGACCAGCCGCGCGAACTGGGCGCGTTCTTCATCGTCATTGATCCGGCGCGCTTTGCCGGGGGCGCGGCGCTGGCCGCGGTGGTGGCGGGGATGGCGGTCGAGCTGTCGAAGGCGCCCGGCGCGCCCCGCATGCCCGGTGATCCGGAGGCCGAGCATGAGCGGCAACGGCAACAGCTAGGTCTGCCCGTGCCGCCCGCGCTGTGGGACGAGATGCAGGCCTGGAGCAGCCGACTGGGCGTCGCGCTGCCGGCGACGCGCCAGGCGTAGTGGCGTAACGCGCGGCCCTGTTCCTACACCCCCAGGTACTGCAGCAGCCGCGCTTCGTCGTCCAGGAATTCCTGCGACGTACCCGTCCACGCAACGCGCCCCTTTTCCACGATGGCGTGGCGGTCGGCGGTGGCCAGCAGCGGCTCCAGGTTCTTGTCGATGCACAGCACGGCCAGACCGGTCTGCTTCAGCGTGTCCAGCGCGGCCCAGATTTCTTCGCGAACGACGGGCGCAAGCCCTTCGGTCGCTTCATCCAGAATCAGCAGCCGGGGATTGGTCAGCAATGCGCGGCCGATGGCCAGCATCTGCTGTTCGCCGCCCGACAGGTGGCTGCCCAGGTGTTTGGCGCGTTCAGACAGGCGCGGGAACAGCGCGTACACCCGTTCCAGCGTCCAGGGCTGCGCCGCGCCTTGCCGGTTGTGCGCGGTGGCCACCAGGTTCTCGCGCACCGACAGGTTGGGAAAGACATGACGGCCTTCGGGCACCAGCCCGATGCCGCGCTGCGCCACCTTGTAGGGAGGCAGCCGCCCGATGTCCACGCCATCGAAAGTGATGGCGCCGCGCGAGGCGGAATTCAGGCCCATCACCGCCTTGACGGTGGTGGACTTGCCCATGCCGTTGCGTCCCAGCAGGGTCACAAATTCGCCGGGCGCGATGTCCAGGTCGATGCCGAAGAGCGCCTGGCTGGCGCCGTAATGCGCGGTGACGCCGCGTAGCGAGAGCAGGGCGGTCATGCGCGCGCCTCCCGGGTGCGGCCGCGCTCGCTGCCCAGATAGCATTCGCGAACCTGCGGATCGTCGCGGATCTGGTCGGCGGTGCCGCACGCGAGCGCGCGGCCGTACACCAGCACGGTGATGCGGTCGGACAGGGCGAAGACGGCCTGCATGTCGTGTTCCACCAGCAATATCGTGTAGCGGCCGCGTAGCGACAGCAGCAGTCGCGTCATGGCCTCGGATTCGTGCTGGCTCATGCCCGCCATGGGCTCGTCCAGCAGCAGTAGCGACGGTTGGCACGCCAGCACCATGGCCAGTTCAAGCTGGCGCAATTCGCCGTGCGCCAGCTCGCTGGCGGGCGTGCCTTCGCGCGCCGACAGGCCGGCCAGGGCCAGCGCCTCGCGGGCGGGTTCGGTCAATGCCGGTGTTGACAGCACGGGCCGCCAGAACCGGAAGCTATGGCCGCGCCGCGCCTGCTCCGCCATCGCCACGTTCTCCAGCGCGGTGAACGGTTTGAAGACCGAGGTGATCTGATACGAACGCGCCAGGCCGTGTCGCACGCGCTTTTCCACCGGCATGCGCGTGACATCCTTGCCGTCGAGCAGCACGCGTCCGGCGTCGGGCCGAAGCTCGCCGCTCAGTTGCCCGATCAGCGTGGTCTTGCCGGCGCCGTTGGGGCCGATCACGGCGTGCAGCTCGCCGCTGGCCACGTCCAGCGACAGCTTGTCGGTGACCGTCAGCCCGCCGTAGCGCTTTTCCAGGTTCTCGATGCGCAGGGCGCTCATTGCGGCTCTCCGGTGGGGTGGGGCGCCGTCTTGCTGGGCAGACGCCACGGCGCGGCCGACAGGCTGCCGTAGACACCGCGCCGCGAGGCAAGCACCACGCCGACGATCAACAGGCCCATGACCAGCATCCAGTGCTCGGTGATGAGCTTTAATCCTTCCTCCAGCAGCAGGAACGCCAGCGCGCCCGCCACCGGGCCGAACAGCGTGCCGATGCCGCCTAGCGCCACCATCACGATCAGTTCGCCGGAGGTCGTCCACGCCAGATATGACGGCGAAACGTACATGGTCAGGTTCGCCAACAACACGCCCGCGACGCCGCAGATGACGGCGGATATCACATAGGCGGCAAGCCGGTAACGCAGCGTGGGAAAGCCCAGCGCGCGCATGCGGCGCTCGTTGGCCTGGCAGCCGCGCAGGGCCATGCCGAACGGCGCGTGGATCAGCCGGTGCATCAGCCACAGCACCAGCAGCAGCACGCCGAAGGCCGTGCAATACAGCGCGAGCGGCGTGTCCAGCCGGAACAGGCCGAAGTCGCTGCCGGCAAAGAGCGACATGCCGTCGTCTCCGCCGAAGCCTTCCAGGCCCGTCGCCAGAAAGTAGAACATCTGCGCGAAGGCGAGCGTGATCATGATGAACGCGATGCCGTTGGTGCGCATGACCACATACCCGCTGACGATCCCGACGACCGCGCACGCGCCGATGGCGCCAGCAAGATGCCACCAGCCGCTTTCGATGCCGTAGTGCGACAGCACGCCGACGGAGTATGCCCCAAGGCCCACATACAGCGCATGGCCGAAGCTCACCATGCCGCCGTAGCCCAACAGCAGATTGAGCGCCAGCGCCGCAATGCCATATACAAGCACGCGGCCGAACAGGGCCAGCAAAAACGGCTCGCCCTGCCACTGCGCGTAAAGCGGCACCAGGGCGAACAACAGCAGCAGCGCGGCGGCGGCCAGCGTGCGGGGAGATAACGTGAACATGGCGTCGCCGTCCTTATCCGTGCCTGACGGGAAACAGGCCCTGCGGCCGCATCGCCAGCACCAGCGCCATGACGATGTAGATCAGCATCGACGCGATGGCCGGGCCTGCGGCATTGGCTGCAGCGGGGGGCAGGGCGGCGCGCAGCAGGGTCGGCAGCAGCGCGCGGCCCAGCGTGTCGATCAGCCCGACCATCAGCGCGGCCAGGAACGCGCCGCGCACCGAGCCGATGCCGCCGATCACGATGACGACCAGTGTCAGGATCAGAATGGGTTCGCCCATGCCCGTCTGCGCCGACAGAATGGGACCAGCCATCAGTCCGGCCAGGCCCGCCAGCACCGCGCCCAGCACGAACAGCAGCGTGTTCAGGCGCGCGATGTTCACGCCCAGTGCGCCGACCATCATGCGGTCCGTGGACCCGGCGCGGATCAGCATGCCGAGCCGCGTGCGATGGATCAGCAGGTAACACCCCGCCGCAACCAGCAGCCCGACCACGATGATGAGAAACCGGTACAGCGGATACGTGACGCCCAGGATGTCGATGGTGCCGGACAGCCAGGACGGCAGCCCCATGCTGATCGGCGCGGGTCCCCACAGGATGCGGGTCAGTTCATTGAAGAACAGGATGAAGCCGAACGTGGCCAGCACCTGGTCCAGGTGATCGCGCGGATACAGCCGCGCCAGCGCGATCCGGTCCAGCAGCAGCCCAAGCAGCGCCATGCCCGCGACGACCGCGGCGGCGGCCAGCAGGAACGAGCCGGTATGCCGGAACACGGTGGCCGCGATGAACGCGCCCATCATGTACAGCGACCCGTGCGCCAGGTTGATGAAATTCATGATGCCGAACACCAGCGTCAAGCCGGCGGCCAGCAGGAACAGCAGGATGCCGAGTTGCAGGCCGTTCAAGGCCTGCACCAGCAGCAGCGTCGTGGACATGGCTACACCCCTTTGCTGACGGCCCTCGGGGCCGCCCGCTTCACTTCATGACGCATTGGGCGGCGTACTGATCAGAGACCTTGGACAGGTCGGGGAAGATGGGGCCCTTGTTGACGAACGCGACCTTGCCGTCGGCGTTCTCGGCCACGTCGGCACGGAAGAAACCGGCCACGGGGAAGTGGTTGGGCTGATAGCGGAATTCGCCGCGCACGGATTGGAAGTCGGCGGCCTCCAGCGCCTTGCGCAACGCGTCCTTGTCGTCGGTCTTGCCGCCGGTCTTCTTGAGGGCTGAGCCGATCAACTGGGCGGCGTCATAGGATTGCGCGGCGTAGCTGGACGGCTCGCGGCCGTATTTCTGGCGGAAGGCTGCTGCAAAGGCCTTGTTGGCGGCGTTGTCCAGGTCGGGCGAATACGGCACGTTGGTGACGGCGCCCAACGCGTCCTTTTGCAGCGCGGGCAGTGTGGCGCCGTCGATGGTGTCTACCGACAGCAGGGGGATCTTGCCGAAGAGTCCGGCCTGGCGGTACTGCTTGATGAAGTTCACGCCCATGCCGCCAGGAAAGAAGACGTATGCGGCGTCGGGCTTGGCGTCGGCCAGCGCGGCCAGTTCGACGGAGTAGTCGGGCTGGTTGACCTGCGTGAAGACTTCGTTGACGACGTTGCCTTTGTAGAAGCGCTTGAAGCCGGCCATGGCGTCCTTGCCGGCCTGGTAGTTGGGGGCCAGCAGATAGACCTTCTTGAACCCCATCTGGTTGGCCATTTCGCCGCTGCCTTCGTGGCGCTGGGTGTTGTTCCAGGATGTGGAGAAGAAGAACGGCGAGCAGTCCTTGCCGGCAAGATTGGTGGGGCCGGCGTTGGAGCCCACGAGGAAGACGCCGGCGCTGGTCACAGGCCGCACGACGGCGAGCATGACGTTGGAGTAGACGACGCCGGTGATGATGGGCACTTTGTCGCTTTGCACGAGCTTGCGGGCGGCCTGGACACCGACCTCTGGCTTGAACTGATCGTCTTCCTTGATGACCTGCACGGCCACGCCGCCGAGCTTGCCGCCGCCTTGGTCGACGGCGAGCATGAAGCCGTCGAGCTGGTCTTGGCCGAGCACGGAGCCGGGACCGGTCAGCGTGGTCAGCAGGCCGATCTTGACGTCGGCCTGCGCGGCCGCGTGTAGCGACAGCCCGAGCACCGCGGCGGCGGCCAGCGTATGGATGCGTTTCATGTGATTCCCCTTGCTATGCCGTGTGTCACGGTCGTGGATGTGATGGCGCGCGGGTGCGTGGATTCGCGGGCGCGTGGTTTCACTGCTGCGCTACTGCATTGCTGCCCTAACTCATTGCAGCCCTATTTCATTGCTGCGCCTGCAAGCCAAAGAAGGTCATCGTGTTGCGGAACAGAATCTTCTGCTGCACGCCGGGCACCAGGTCTGCGTGGGTGACGAGCTTGCCGACTTCCTGTTCGCCCAGCGGATAGGGGTAGTCGGAGCCGAGCAGGACGCGGTCTTCGCCCATGACGTCGATGAGCAGGCGTAGCGATCGCGGGTCGAAGACGGCGCTGTCGGTGTAGAAGCGGTCGGTGTACGACGATGGCGGATGCGGGCAGTCTTCGCGGACGATGTCGCGATGGCGCCAGGCGTTGTCGACCCTTCCGAGCAGGTACGCAAAGCTGCCGCCGCCGTGGGCGAAGCACAGCTTGAGGCTGCGGGGAATGCGTTCGAAGGCGCCGGACAGAATCAGCGACAGAATGCCGAGCTGGGTTTCGGCGGGCATGGCGACAAGCCACGGCAGCATCCATTTCTTCATGCGGCCGTCGGTCATCATGTCCCACGGATGCACGAGGACGGGGATGTCGTCGTTGGCGCAGTGGACGAGGAACTGGACAAGCGTGTCGTCGTCGAGGTCGCGCGGGCCGACGTGGTTGCCGATCTGGACGCCCAGGTGGCCGGCGGCGCGTGATCGGGAGGCTTCGCGGCAGGCGAGGTCGAGGTCCTGCAGGGGAACTTGGGCCAGGGATTTGAGGCGCGCGGGGGCGTGGGCGCAGTGTTCGAGCGCCAGGTCGTTCATGCGTGCGGCCCAATCGGCGGCAGCCTGCGCGGGGTAGGTGTAGCCGAACATGATGGGCGTGGCGCACAGGATCTGGACATCGACGCCGTGACGGTCCATCTGTTCGATGCGCAGCGCGGGATCCCAGAGCGTGGCGTCGACGGGGCGGAACGGGCGGTCGCCAGCCATGATCTGGCCGGTCGTACCGTTGCCGTCGGGACGCAGCCAGGGCGCGTTGACGGGGTCGAGCGCAGCGGCTTCCTGCCGGGTGATCGGCGGGAAGAAGTGCGCGTGCATGTCGATTTTCTGGATCATCTTAGGTGGATGCCTGGGCGGGGGTGTGCTGCGCGGACGGGGCTTGGCCTTTGCCGGGATGGATTTCGCCGCAGCCGGGGCAGGTGCGTTTTTCCTGGCTTTGGTAGAAGGCCTGGAAGAGCGGGGGCAGGTCGGTGACGATGCTCTTGAGCTGGACTTCGACGCGATGCACGAGGTGGCGGCAATGCGGGCAGTACCATTCGAATCCGTCGAGCAGGCCTTCTGGGCGCTGGCGTTCGATGACGAGACAGGCGCTGTCGGTTTCGGGGCGTTGGGGGGAGTGGCGGACGTGCGGGGGCAAGAGGAAGATGTCGCCTTCCTTCAAGTCGACGCGTTCGGGTTTGCCGTCGATCCACAGGGATAGCCAGGCGTTGCCGCGTATCTGGTAGAAGAACTCTTCCAGCGGGTCGTCGTGGTAGTCAGTGCGATGGTTGGGTCCGCCGACTACGGTGACGATGAAGTCGCTGTCTTGCCAGATCTGCTGGTTGCCGACGGGGGGCTTGAGCAGATGGGCGTGGTCTTGGATCCAGCGCTGGAAATTCAACGGCGGGCCGTAGGCAGGCATGAGGAACTCCGTGGGTGTCGCTTGATGAGGGAGAGTCTAGGCGGGGGAGCGGGGGGCTGCACAATAGAAATTGTGGGGGTGGATATGCGGGTTATCTATCGCGGGGTTTCCCTGGTGGCCTCGGTCGTGTAGCGCAGACGGCCGGCTTCGAAGCGCGAAGCGGTTCACTGGCGAGCGGATTGATCTTGAGAGGAATGGGACGGTCTTGGTGCCTGCGGATTGTTCTTGAGACGCCGGGCACGGCGTCGGCCTGGGACGCGCGGGGCTACGATTGCGGTCCGGAGCCTTCGCTCCGGACTTCCCCTTCGTCATCGTCGTTGTCGCCTGCGGCGACTGCCTTCCGATTCCCTCGGGCGCATCTACACGCCCCGCGCGCCCCAGGCCGACGCCGCACCCGGCTGCGGTGAAATCAGCTTGGCGGTCGGCGGGGCGACTTGCGTTCTTAAGGTTCTTGCTCGGGTCAGCGCGTGTTTGGAGCGGCTTGCGGTGCCCGCCCCACGTCGGCCGCGCGGGCGGCCTAATGGGGCTTACGCGGCGTCTTGCGTCGTCGTGATGACGCTTCGCGTGTGGCTGCGATTAAGAGTGCGTCGGTGTTGCATCCGTAGGTGTCACGGATGCGTAGGTGTCTCGCATACGTAGGTGTCTGACACCCCAGCATTGACCTACCGCGCCGGGCCGACGCCTCCCCGGTGTCTGACACCGGCCTACGAAGCTGGGTCTTCATCAGCCATCGCGCGGCTCCGGTCTTAGACGCCGGTCGACGAATCTTCCGCGGGTGCTAGCCGCTGCGCCGTAATCTGCTTCAAGTAATCCACCAGCCGCTGACAAGCCGGTGTCAACGGCCGATCGGCTCTGATCGAATATCCAACGTCCCCAAACGCGCCGAATACATTGGTAGGCAGGCGAGCCAAGATGCCCATCGAAAGAAACTGCGCTGCAGCGTCATAGGGAATAAGCGCCAGCGCGTCGCTATGCATCAGCACGCCGATGTTGGTCAGCAACGACAGCGACTCGACATGCCGGGCCGGCAGCCGCAATCCGGCGTCGAAGAACGTGCGCTCTATCGACGCTCGCAGCGGCGACGTCGGCGCGGGCAAAATCCAGATGTGATCCATCAGGTCGGCCAAGTCGACGTCAGATGCGCCAGCCAGCGGATGACGCGCGCCGACGACCAGGCACAAATCTTCGTGGTAGAGCTTGTGATGATCGACAGCGACGCCGGAGATCGAAGCCATGTCCGCGCCAGGCAGGCGGCCGACGACGATGTCGACGTCGCCGGTGGCGAGCGCGGGCAGCAATTGCGCGGAGGGGCCTTCGCGGACGGTGACCTGGATGCCGGGGTGTTCGGTCATGAGGCGGGCGATGGCTTCGGGCAGGAGCTTGGCGGAGGCGGCAATCAAAGTGCCGACGACGACGTGGCCGCTGGCGCCGCCAAGAACAGCGTCGATGTCGTCGGCCATGTAGCGCACTTCGGCCATCATGGCGTGCACGCGCCGGCCGAGGACGAGGGCGAGTTCGGTGGGGGTGACGCCGCGGTTGGAGCGTTCGAAGAGCGTCGAGCCGAAGAACGCTTCGAGGTCGTGGATGGCCTTGGTGACGGTGGGTTGCGTCAGGTGCAGTTCGCTGGCGGCGCGCGATAGGGAGCGGCGCGCCAGGACGCGTTCGAAGATCTGGAGCTGATGCAGCTTGAGCTTGTGGCTCAGCGCGTTGGGCGTTATGCGGAAGTTCGACATCCGTGCGGCCGCCCCGGCGCGTGGCCGCGGACGATGGTCCTGTTCCCTGGGTGAGTCCGACATGCCGCCGCCCTTGGTGCGTTGTCCGGATCGCCGGGATCGGCTAGCGGGCGGCGGGCTTGTAGGCGACGGCTTTTATTTCGATCAGCAAATGCGGGTGCGGCAGCTGGTGCACCGCAACCGTGGTGCGCGCCGGACCGTCGGCGTCGAAGAACTCGCCGTAGGTCTGATTGTATCCACCGAAGTCGTTCATGTTGACGAGGAAAGTGCTGATCTCGACGACGTCGGCAAGCGTGGCGCCGGCGGTGGCGAGGATGTCCCGGATGTTCTCGATGACGGCGCGGGTCTGTGCGCGGATGTCTAGCGTGGTGGTGCCCATGGCGTCGACCTCGGCGCCGGCGATGCGGTTGTCGGGCAGGCGCGAGCTGGTGCCGGAGACGTACAGGAAGTCGCCGGCGCGTTTGATGTGGGGATACTTGCCGCGGGGCGTGGCCTTGCCGGGGACGACGGTGGCGGTGGGGGTGGGCTGGTTCATCGTGCGGTCCTTTGAATGAGGTGTCAGAGCTTGATGCAGACGTTGGTGGGTTCGGTGTAGAAGTGCAGCGAGTGGCGTCCGCCTTCACGGCCGATGCCGGACAGGCCGCTGCCGCCGAACGGTGTGCGCAGGTCACGCAGGAACCAGCAGTTCACCCATGCAAGGCCGACGTTCATGGCTTGCGCGACACGGTGGCCGCGCGTGAGGTTCTGGGTCCAGACGGCGGCGGCCAGGCCGTAGCGGGTGTCGTTGGCCAGGCGGATGGCTTCGTCCTCGGTGTCGAAGGGGGCGATGTGGCAGACGGGGCCGAAGACTTCTTCCTTGATGCAGCGGGCGTCTTCGGACAGGCCGGTCCAGATGGTGGGTTGCACGTAGGCGCCTTCATCGCGGGCGTCGCCGAAGACGGGCACGCCGCCGCCGGTGACGACCGTTGCGCCTTCCTCGCGGGCGAGGGCGAAGTAGGACAGCACTTTTTCGCGATGCTCGCGCGAGACGAGCGGTCCCATTTCGGTGTCTGGGTCCAGCGGCCAGCCGATGCGCATGGCGCGCGCGCGGTCCGCGAGCGCGGCGACGAAGCGGTCGTAGATCGGACGCTCGATGTAGACACGCTCGGTGCACAGGCAGACCTGGCCGCAGTTGGCAAAGACCGAGCGCGTGACGCCGTCAACGGCCGCGTCGAAGTCGGCGTCGGCGAAGACCAGCGCGGCGTTCTTGCCGCCGAGCTCAAACGACACGGGTTTCACGCCGGGCGCCACGGCGCGCATGATGGCGGCGCCGGTGGAGGATTCGCCGGTGAAGGTGATGCCGTCGATGTCGGGATGCGTGGTCATGAACTCGCCGGCCGAGTTCGGGCCAAAGCCATGCGTCAGGTTCAGGACGCCGGGCGGCAGGCCGGCGTCGTGCGCGACTTCGGCGAGCAGGGTGGCGGTGGACGGCGTGACTTCGGACGGCTTCATGATGACGGTGTTGCCGAACGCCAGCGCGGGCGCGACTTTCCAGGTTAGCAGCAGCAGCGGCAGGTTCCAGGGCGAAATCACGCCGACCACGCCGAGCGGCTTGCGGTAGGCGTAGTTCAACGCCTGGCGGCCGTCGGGCGTGTCGGTCATATAGCTTTCCATGTCCAGCGTGCGCGCCAGTTCCGCAAAGGTGCGGAAATTGGCCGCGCCGCGCGGGATGTCGATCTTGCCGGCCCAGCCGATGGGCTTGCCGGTGTCGCCGATCTCGGCTTGCAGGAAGTCGTCGAACCGGCGCTCGATGCCGTCTGCCAGCGCTAGCAGGTAGTCGGTGCGCGCCGCCACGGGGAGCGCCGCCCAGGCGGGCAAGGCGCGCCGCGCCGCGATGACGGCGCGGTCGACCTGGTCGCGGCTGGCTTCATGCACCTGCGCGATCAGTTGCCCGTCTACCGGACTGTGTTTGTCGAAGGTGGACGCGCCGTTTTCGAAGCGGCCGTCCAGGTAGTTGCGCAGTTGGCGAGTCGGCATCGGCGTGTTCCCGTTGGAGTCAGATGGGGTGGTTCATATAAATACGTATACGTACTATATTGGCGGATATTAGGCAGTGGGCGGATCCAAGTCAATGCGCATTTGCGAGAACGGCTGCGCCTACAATCGCCAGGCACATTCCATGGACGCCAGATGACCGCCGCTTCCCGATCCGCCCGACCGGCTTCCGCCCGGACCCTGAAGGAATTCGACCTGACGCATGTGGCGTCGCACTTGCTGCGCCGTGCGCATTTCCGGGCCGAGGCGCTTTTCACGCAGGCGTTTCCGGACGAGGACCTGACCCCGCGCCAGAAGGCGTTGCTGGTCACGGTCTATCAGAATCCCGGCGCTACTCAGAACCGCATCGCCGAACTGATCGCGCTGGATCGGAATTCCTTTGCGGAAATGATCGCGCGGATGACGAAGAAGGGGTACGTGCGCCGGACGCGGTCGGCGGAAGATGGACGCGCTTATGCGCTGGAGATCACGGCGGAAGGGGCGGCGCTGCTCGCGCGTGTCCTGCCCCGAGACGCGGAGGTGGAGGCGCAGGTGCTGGCGCCAATCCCGGAGGAATTGCGGCCGGTGTTCCTGCAGTGTTTGCGTCTGATGGCAGGTTTGGAAACCGCGCCCGCGCCTTGATGCGGACGCCGCAGGTATCGCGGCGAGTCAGCTCTCGCTTTTGGGAACTGGCGCAGGCGGGGGCGTTTGAGAAGACGCTTGCGAGGGCGCTTGTGGATAGGTCGGCGCAGGCGCTTGAGGATGCGCCTGCGGAGGCATTTGCGAAGACGCTTGCGAAGGCGCCTGTGGATATGTCGACGCGGGCGTTTGAGTATGCGTCTGCGGAGTCATGTGCGAAGACGCTGGAGGGACCGGGTGTGCGCTTGCCGGTGCAGGCGTCGGCGACGACGTGCGCGGCGGCATCTGCGCGGCTGCCTGCCGCGGCCGTTCCACCTTCCCAAATCGCAACGCAAACTGGCGCGTGAACACGGCGCCAAAGAAGAAGATCTGCGCGGAATACCAGATCCACAGCAGCAGCGCGATCAGCGAACCCGCCGCGCCGTATGCGGATACCGCAGCGCCCCGGCTCAAGTACAGCCCGATGCCCCACTTGCCCAAGAGGAACAGGGCGGCCGTCACGACGGCGCCCGGGATGACGTCCGGCCACGAAATCCTGGCGCTGGGCAGCAGCTTGAAGATCACGGCAAACAGCGCCGCCACGACCGAAAAAGAAAACAGGTTTGACGCCCACTCCGCCACGATCGAGAATGTCGAATTGGCCCAGAGCGAGCCATAGATGCCGCGCGCAGCAGCAAGCGCGGCGTTCACGGTCAACGACACCAGCAAGAACAGCGCCAGCACCAGCACCAGACCGAACGACAGCAGGCGGCTTCGCACCAGGCCTTTAATGCCGCTCTTCTGGTTGGCTTGCACTTCCCACAACTCATCCAGGCTGGCCTGCAATTCCGCGAAGGCGGTGGTGGCGCTGAAGATCAGCACGCCGATCGACACCATGGCCGCGATCCAGCCGCTGCCGGATTCGTGCGCACTGGCAAGTACCGTCTGGATCACCTCGGCGCCGCGCTCGCCGATC
The DNA here is from genome assembly GCF_040775605.1 of Achromobacter animicus. NCBI lineage: Bacteria > Pseudomonadati > Pseudomonadota > Betaproteobacteria > Burkholderiales > Alcaligenaceae > Achromobacter > Achromobacter animicus. Next base: position 5,158,763 of record NZ_JAYGJK010000001.1, on the reverse strand, counting down.
AGGTCGCGCAACTGCGCAAACAGTTCGGAACGCACGGCTTCTTCGCCAAAGAAAGCGCCCGCCACCGCAATCACCAGCAGCAGCATCGGGGCCAGCGAAAACACCATGTACAGCGCCAGTGCGGCGCCCTTGCTGGACGCGCGATGGCTGGACCATTGCTTGGCTGAGTCCATCAGCAAACCGCCGATCTGTGAGGGTCGCAGTACTTGCAGAACGGTTCTGGGCAGTCGCATGGCGCAATGTCTCGGTAGGGCGAGCCTTCATTGTAGGGACGCGTACAAGCCCCAGATACGGTCAGATTGTTGGCAAACGTTTTCAAACGCCGGGATATTTGCCGCTACTGAAACAACACGCAAAGTATCGAGCGCCATTTCGGTGCGCAAAAAAGAAAAACCCCCGGGGCGAAGGACCGGGGGTTTTTCGGATACTGCATTCCCCGGCCGAAGCCGGGGAGGCCTTGCAAGAACAGCGGGACTTAGAAGTCCATGCCGCCCATGCCGCCCATGCCGCCGGGCATGGCCGGAGCAGCGGGCTTGTCTTCAGCCAGTTCAACAACGGCGGCTTCGGCCGTCAGCAGCAGGCTGGCGACGGAGGCAGCGTTTTGCAGGGCGGTGCGGGTCACCTTGGTGGGATCCAGCACGCCTTGCTCGACCAGGTCGGTGTACTCGCCGGTCGCGGCGTTGTAGCCGTAGTTGCCCTTGCCGTTCAGCACGTTGCTGACCACGACGCTGGCTTCTTCGCCGGCGTTCGTGACGATGGTGCGCAGGGGTTCTTCCACAGCACGCAGGATCAGCTTGATGCCGGCGTTCTGGTCAGGCGTGTCGCCCTTCAGGTCAGCGATGGCTTGCTTGGCACGCAGCAGCGCAACGCCGCCACCAGCCACAACGCCTTCTTCCACTGCAGCGCGGGTGGCGTGCAGGGCGTCTTCGACGCGAGCCTTCTTTTCCTTCATTTCGACTTCGGTGGCAGCGCCAACGCGAATCACGGCAACACCGCCGGCCAGCTTGGCCACGCGTTCTTGCAGCTTTTCACGGTCGTAGTCGGACGTGGCTTCTTCGATCTGCACGCGCACTTGCTTGACGCGGGCTTCGATGGACTTGCTGTCGCCAGCGCCGTCGATGACCGTGGTGTTTTCCTTGCCCACTTCGATGCGCTTGGCTTGGCCCAGTTCAGCCAGCGTGGCCTTTTCCAGCGACATGCCGGTTTCTTCGGAGATCACCGTGCCGCCCGTCAGGATGGCGATGTCTTCCAGCATGGCCTTGCGGCGGTCGCCAAAGCCAGGCGCCTTGACGGCGGTGGTCTTCAGGATGCCACGGATGTTGTTCACAACCAGGGTGGCCAGCGCTTCGCCTTCGACGTCTTCCGCGATGATCAGCAGGGGACGGCTCGACTTGGCAACTTGTTCCAGCACGGGCAGCAGGTCGCGGATGTTGCTGATCTTCTTGTCGAAGATCAGGACATACGGGTCTTCCAGGACGGCAACTTGCTTGTCCGGGTTGTTGATGAAGTAGGGCGACAGGTAGCCGCGGTCGAATTGCATGCCTTCGACGACGTCCAGCTCGTTTTCCAGCGACTTGCCGTCTTCGACGGTGATGACGCCTTCCTTGCCGACCTTGTCCATCGCGTCAGCGATGATCTGGCCGATGGAGGTGTCGCTGTTGGCCGAGATGGAACCGACTTGGGCGATTTCCTTGCTGGTCGTGACCGGCTTGGATTGCTTTTGCAGTTCGGCGACGGCGGCGGCGACAGCCTTGTCGATGCCGCGCTTCAGGTCGATCGGGTTGAAACCGGCGGCGACGTACTTCAGGCCTTCCTGAACGATGGCCTGGGCCAGCACGGTGGCGGTCGTGGTGCCGTCACCGGCGTTGTCGGAGGTCTTGGACGCGACGTCCTTGACGAGTTGGGCGCCGATGTTTTCGAACTTGTCCTTCAGTTCGATTTCCTTGGCGACGGACACGCCGTCTTTGGTCACGGTCGGGGCGCCGAACGAGCGCTCCAGCACGACGTTGCGACCCTTGGGGCCCAGGGTGGTCTTGACAGCGTTGGCGAGAACGTTCACGCCACGGACGATGCGCACGCGAGCGTCATCACCGAACAATACTTGCTTGGCAGCCATTTCTTAGCTTCCTTCGAAAATTCGTTTGAGGCGGGAGATTTACTGAACCACGGCGAGGATTTCGTCCTCGCGGATGACGAGCAGTTCTTCGCCATCAACCTTCACGGACTGGCCGGCGTACTTGCCGAACAGAACCTTGTCACCAGCCTTCAGGTCGACCGGCAGGATCTTGCCGTCTTCGGTCTTCTTGCCGGGGCCGACGGCCACGACTTCACCCTGGTCGGGCTTTTCAGCGGCGCTGTCGGGGATGACGATGCCCGAGGCAGTCTTGCGCTCGTTTTCGAGGCGTTTGACGATCACGCGATCGCCCAGGGGACGCAAGGCCATGAGGAACTCCTGTTAACTAAATGAAAGGGGTGGTCGGTTTGCCCGGGAGGTGTTAGCACTCACCGGAGTCGAGTGCTAATTATAGGGATGATGTTCTGAGGTTCAAGGGGGGGCGGGGCGCTGTTACATATTTGGGGCGGAAATGTGCAGCTGTCGAATTTCATGTCGAAGTTCCTTCGACTTGAGATTTGGTTCACTGAAGTTGCCGTGTAACTCGTGTGTAGACTGAGGCGGCGTGCAGGCTGCGAGCGAGGAGGGCCAATTTCAGGCCAAAAGTGGCTCGCCGAGCACTTCGTGCCTGACGAGCTTTCGAATGGACTTTTGGTTCATGGAAGCTGGGAAAATGCCGATAACGATTCGATCAACTTGGAAATTGAACAAAAAAGTTCATTGAAGATGTCGAAGATGAGTGCCAGCGGAATGGGCGGAACTGCCTGAGCTGGCACCCGGTCTTCGCAAGTACGTGTCTTTGAGGCCGAAGAGGATAGATCGAGCAATACGGCGGATGGCTCACGTGCCAGTGACGATGACCGGGAAGGTATGCCTGGATACGCCTTCCAATTAAGCCATTCGATGGTCGGAGATTGACGGCCCTCCACTTGGTACACCTACCCTCGGGCACTGGCGGCGCTATCGTCTGACCGTTTGTATGCACAACCCCGAGTCGCCATTCAGCTAGAAGCTCCAAAGGCACGATCTCGCCGTTGTTCGAATTCATCGCCGGCGACGAGTACAACTTTTCACTACAGGCGTTGAACTCGGTCACGTCGGTAATCCGCCATGTGCGGCGATGAACATGGCCACAGCCGATCGGCAATAGGATTCAATTTCGTGGTCGTCTTCTGCCTTGGCTTCATCGAAGCGAGCGATTGTCAGCAGGTCAGAACCTTTGATGAGCGCGGCAAACAAGCGGGCGGACCTGCGAGGATCCGGCACGTTCAGAGCCGCGCTGGCGTGCAACTGACTCAACAGATTCTCAATCTCGGCAATGACATAGGCTGCGCCGGCTTCGAAATAGAGCTTGCTTAACGACTTTTGATTCGTCTTGTCAGCCATGATCATGGCTTCAACACTGCGAACGTCCGGGCTCAACAGCGTGCGAAGCAGGAATGATCCCACCGTGATGAGCTGATCTTCGGCTGAGCCCTCGACGCCATCGATAAGTGCCTGAGGCGCAAACTGGTGGCAGTGCGCCGCGATGGCCGCGCTGAATAGCGCCTCCTTGTTCTCGAAATGGCGATAGATGCTGAGCTTGGATATCTTCGCGCGCTGAGCGACCTTGTCCATGGTCGTCGCCTGAAAACCCAGTTCCACGAATAGCTGGCTGGCCGCGTCCACTATTGCTTGGCCCAGCGCCTCGTTGGCGGGGCGGCCACGCCGCCCCTGCGTTTTTTTCTCCGCCACGTGTATTCCAGTACTTGACAGTATCGTAATTAGAGATTTAGGATACCTCATGGTATCCGAAATGTGCGCGCCGGTGAATAGGCTTCAACCGTAGCGGCGCCTTCCGGCGCCTCGCGCATGCACGGCTCACCGCCAAGCGCAGTCCCAATCCCTTCGATATAGAACACGGATCCCAATACCATGAATGACGTCATCATCATCGGCGGCAGCTTTGCCGGCCTTGCCGCGGCGCTTCAACTCGGACGTGCCCGCCGAAAGGTCATCGTTCTCGACACCGGCCTGCAGCGTAATCGCTTTGCCGACCATTCCCATGGACTGCTCGGTCACGACCACAGGCCACCGCAGGACATCCTGACGGAGGCGAGGGAGCAGCTCGCGCGGTACCCCTCAGTCAGGATCATCAATGCAAAAGCTGAAAGCGTTTCCGGCGCCTTGGACGATTTCTCCGTCCTGACTGGCGATGGCGAGCGCCTTGGCGCGCGCCGCGTGATTTTGAGCTATGGGGTGGCTGACCAGATGCTTGGTGTTCCGGGCTTCGCCGAGGGCTGGGGCACGTCCATCGTTCCATGCCCCTATTGCGACGGCTTCGAGGTCGCAGGGCGGCATTGGGGCCTTATCTGGTCCGGCCCGCCGTCGCACAACTACGTCAGGCTCTACCACGACTGGACTGAAACGCTGACGGTCTTCGCTCATGGTCACGACATCTCGCCCGACGTCCGGGATGATCTAGCACGCCGCCGCGTCCACGTCGTTGATGGCCTGATCACCGAACTGAACCATCACGAAAGCCATAACGTCACCGTCAAGCTGGATGCAGGCCCTGCTGTTGCAGTCGACATCGTGTTTGCCCATCCGCGCAACAAGCCCTCTGCACGCTTGCATGAATCGCTGGGCCTAGTCACGGTTGAGACGTCCCAAGGCATCGCCCTGAAGGTCGACGAGCGCCGCCAGACCAGCACGCCCGGCATCTACGCCGCGGGCGACCTTGCCAACCCCACCATGCATTCAGTCACCACGGCATCCTGGCAAGGCGCGATGGCGGGAATCTTCGCGCAGCAGTCGATGGTTCTATGAGAGCGCTGATCCCTTTCTTCCGTTGCGTCGCCGCCTCCAAAAGGTTGTCGTAGATGGGCGCGATCAAGGACATATCGTCGATCCAAGGAGATGACATGGCAGAGCAAAGGGCCGATCAGGTCGGTGATTGGAGTGGTGAAAGCGGGGAGCGTTGGGTCGCCAACCAAGCCCGGCTCGACGCTATGGTGGCGGTGTTCGGCCAGGCCGCCATAGAAGCCGCCGCGCCCGTGAAGGGTGAGCGCGCGCTGGATATCGGCTGCGGCGCGGGCGCGTCGAGCCTGGCTCTCGCAGCCCGTGTCGGCGCAGGGGGCCGAGTGCTGGGCGTGGATATATCCGAACCGCTGGTTGCGCGAGCGCGCGCGCTCGCGCAACCAGATACGCCGGCCCTCTTTCAGGTGGCCGACGCCAGCAGCGCAGAGCTGCCCAGGGGCGCCTTCGACATTCTATTCTCGCGTTTCGGAGTAATGTTCTTCGACGATCCAATAGCGGCGTTCACCCACATGCGACGCGCGCTCCGGCCTGGTGGAAGAGTCGCTTTCGTCTGCTGGCGTGCCGCGGCGGAGAACGATTGGGTGCGCCTGCCGATGGCTGCGCTCAAGGGTATCGTCCCGATGAGCGCGCTGCCCAATTCTGATGCGCCGGGCCCATTTTCGTTCGGCGACCGGGCGCGCGTGGCGCAAGTTTTGATAGCAGCCGGCTTCTCGGCTATTGCGATTGCCCCCTTCGACTCTGCCGTCCCGTTCGGTGAAGGCGGGACGCGGGACGCAGCGATCGACGACGCGGTGAAGATGACACTTGAGGTCGGTCCATTGTCGCGCGCACTCTCTGACCAGTCCGATGAAATCCGCGCGCGCGCCTCAGCGGCAGTTCGTGCCGCCTTTGCCGGGCTCGCCGGCGAGCGGTCGGTGACTATTAACGGGGCGGCGTGGATCGTGACGGCACGCAATCCGATAAGTTGAGGGTGACGTAAACCGGTGTGTCAGAACTGGCAATTCCTCGTGTCTCGGGGAGGGACCACCTTGAGCTCCGAACGGCCCGAATGTGGCGCTGATCGGCCATAGAGGGCGAGAAGAACAGTGGCTCTTGATGGCCGTAAGCGGCCAGTTCTGACGGTTGCCCGAGCGATGACCGCGAGGGCTGAGGTTCGCGGTAGCAGAAGCTACCGTGGGATGGCTCGACGCTGGCGAGGCTTTTGAAAAATAAGACGTATTGCGAAATGCGGATTTGTTGGGTCAGAGCTCAAACATCCCGACCCTGCACTTTTCGCGTCATGTCTATGAGACCTTCGGATCGAAGCTTCGTCGGATGCGAGCTGCACGAGGCCTGACCACAAAACGGCTTGACGGAGACAGTTGCGGGGCCGTCGACCGGCTCAACTCCCTCGTGACGGAGCTTAAAGAAGGCCCGCCGAGTGAACAAATCGACGGGTTGGCGAATCTGTCCATCGCATTGGCTGGGGTAGGGTACGTGGAGCGGGGGAAACAGTTGCTGGCGAAAGTTCCCGAACAATGCCTTGGCTACGCGCTGCCTCCCGAAGAAGATCCACGGTCCGCAATCTGGCGGGACATCCCGTCCTTGCGAACGCCGCTGAGCCTGAGTGCCGTGTCAAGCGGCTCTCAGGCTTGATGCGCCAAGTCAGCGGCATGACCGAAAAGGAAGGGCCTTCCCCGCAACGCCTGACAATGTGGCGGATTGAGGAAGCGATGCTAGTCGGGCCTCGCTTCCGTTTCGAGGAGTCAAAGGCACTGGCAGATTGGTATCTGGTTGGCAGGCCGAACCGCGTCGATCTACTCATGAAGGGGATGGCCCGCCGAGACCCTGATCATCTTGCCTTGCGCTACTGTTTGGTGCGGGCTCTGCCTACCGTTCTACATGGAACCGCACTACTGGGATCCGTACCACGTGAGCGACTTCATTGATGTCGCCGCCGACGCGGCAGGCCCCGGCCATACTGATCCGCTACCCGTGCCCCAGGACAAAGTAGAAGAGCGGCAGTAGGGCACGCGATGTACGGTCTCGTTTCCTCGCCAATGTTCAACACTAGCCGTGGAGGGTTCTTCCACCTAAGTAGTTGAAATAGGGCAGCCGAGACAGGGGCCTCGGAATGGTGCTCCGTTTGCTCACCACCGACGTCAATCGTGGCATAAAAAAGTCACTTTTGGACTCAAGCGCCCGAGCAATCGGGTCCAGGCGCTGGGCTGCGGTAGTGCCTTACTTCCGTAGCCCCAACATTTCGATCTGCTTCTGTGCTTCAGCTCGCCGCTCCTGCAGAAATGCGGCGAATTGCTGTGGCGTCGACCCGATTGGCGCGTAGCCGAACGGGTCACCGACCTTCTCCACATACTCCGGAGTGCTCAAGACTGTCTTTACATCTGCTGCGATCCGATTCAGCACCGATTCGGGCGTGCCGCGCGGAGCTGCTAATCCTACATAACTTCCGATGCGCATGTCCGGATATCCCGCTTCAGCAAAGGTAGGCGTATTGGGTATGGCCTTCTGGCGCCGATCGCCACTCACTGCCAAAACTTTCAACTTCCCGTTAGGTACGAATGGGGCGGCGGTGAATACGCCAGCCACCAATGAGCTCACCCGGCCACTGATCAGATCCTGGACAATTTCAGGCCCAACCTTGTAAGGCACCATCATTACGGAGATCCCCAACGTCTTGTTAAGGCTTTCCATGCTGAGGTGATTCGGGCCTCCAATCCCTGTGGAGGCGTATTGATGTTTTTCTCCTTCCGCTTTCATAAGCGTCGCGTACTCTGCGACGGTATTCGCCGGAAAGTTGCCTGGAACGATCAGGCAAAAAGGGAGCTCGAACAGTTCGGTGACCGGCGCCAAGTCGCGCTCTGGGTCAAAGGGGAGGTCTTTGAACAGATACTGATTGCTGCTGAAGTTCGAATCCGCGCCGACGAAGAGGGTGTAACCGTCGGGCGATGCGGTGGCGACGGTCCTGCCAGCGATGATCTCACTGGCGCCGGGTCGCGTTTCCACCAAGACCGGTTGCCTCCAGATGGCCGCGAGTTTTTCAGCGAGATATCGGGTCGCAGCGTCCAGCGGCGCGCCGGGGTATGCGTGCACGATTCTGACGGGCTTTTCCGGCCACGCAGCCGTGGCGGGAGTTACCGCAAAAGCAAGAGTTAGAGAAGCGGCGATAGCGAGCTGCCGAGCGCAGGTCTGTAGTGTTCGATTCACGGTGTCTCCTCCAGCCGACGATAGCAGCATGGGTTTTTGTTATCGGCACAATGGCCTTGCCCTTCATGATCGGCAGCGAGGATTGCGGAGCCAATGGCAGTGATCCACATCGTGGACCTTTCGTCGAATTCTGTGAACGTTCCTTCTAGGCGATTCGAAAATCTACCGGCGAAGCGGTATGCAGAATCTCCTGTTGCGAGAAATCCTGCCTATTGTTGAAGCCTTGGTTGCACTAAAGCTTGGGCGTTCACCAAGTCGCGACGCATCTTTGCGGCAGTGCTAAGCAGAGAGCCTATGGCTTTTTTTCGTGTTCCGTCCGTCCAACTGACGCTTGGCATTGCGAGGCTCACCGCCACAACGGGGGTGCCTACCGGATCGAAGATTGGTATCGCGGCCGCAGTCACGCCTGGTACAACATCTCCCTCCGAAAACGAGTAGCCGTTATGCCGCGTTTGTTCAACATCGAATAACAATTTTTCCAAATGCAGAGGTGCGGACATGCCTGGCTGCGAGGTCGACCCCTGCATTGCTATAAGCCGCTCTTGTTCGGGCAAGAAGCTCAGGATGGCCATGCCGCACGCGCCGACCCCTAGCGCAACGCGACTACCACGTGACGACCATGCTTTATCGTTTCTTGAAGCAATGTCGAGACAAAACACGTCCTGGCCGCTGCGAACCTTGAGGTAGGCTGTCGCTCCTGTTTCACCAGCCAACTCCGCCAGCAGGCATTGACAGACATCGCGTATCTTGAACTGCGAAGAGGCAATCACGCCGAGTTCGTGCGCAAAATTTCCCAGGCGATAAAGCTTCTGGTCATCTCGCATCAACAAACCGGATGCGAGCAACTCGGAAAGGAGTCGATGAACGGTCGGTTTCGCCAAGCCGCTCAGGCTGACGATGTCGGAGAGCCGTGCCCCCGTCAAATTGAACGTGGACACGAGCTTCAACAAACCAAGGGCGCGGCTGAGGCTCTGGGCTCCGGTGCGTGACGATTCGGTCGAATCTTCGAGAAGTTTCACCATGTGGACCTCTGCTTAACCGTTGTTCTTTGCCGCCGCTATAGTTGTTCACTTGCTCGGCAAAAGTACGCCAATTTTAGCTGCTTGCGCGTCAGGCGGCCCCTTAGGAGTTTCCGCATGTCTCCGAAAGACTTCGCTGCAGTGGAGGCGGCCTGTATCAGGCTATCGGTCGATTTCGCAAACGCCGTTGACGCCAGAGATTACGATCGTGTCGTGCAATTGTTCACGCCACAAGGGGCTTTCAATACCCCCACACACTCGTTGCATGGGGCCGCCGAGATTGGGGAATTTCTACGCAATCGTCCCGTCGAGCTTGAGACTCGGCATTTCTGCACCAACTTTCAGGTCGAATTAGGCGGCGAGGGAGAGGCATCCGGGCGCTTTTATGTTGTTTGCTACAAAGGTGCAGGAGAGACTGCGGGCAGGGATGTTCCAGCGACACCGGCGCCGATCGTGGCTGAGTACCACGATAAATACATAGAGGTTGTGGACGGGTGGTGGATCGCAGAGCGTAACGTCCATATGGTCTTTCAGCCATGAGCCGGAGATCAAAGCAATGAAGCTCGTAACGTTTGACCATGGGGGGCACCGAATAGGCGTCGTTGTGGGTGATGCGATCATTGACCTCAGCGGCGTTGCTGACATCCCTCAGGACATGAATGCATTGATTGCCGGATGGTCGTCGGGCGTTTCCGAGATCGTCAAACAGGTCGTCCAGCATCGACAGCCCGACTTCGGACTCCAGGATGTGCGTCTGGTAGCTCCCATTCCTCGGCCTGGAAAGTTGCTGGGCACGGGGCTGAACTATGCTGATCACGTGGTGGAGAGTGGGCTGCCGTTCCCCGAAAGCCAGATCTGGTTCTCCATGCCTGCATCGGCCGTCAATGGGCCGCAAGATGATGTCCAATTGCCGATTGTGTCCAACGAACTCGACTATGAAGCTGAGTTGGTTTTCGTGATCGGGCAGCGATGCCGTCATGTGCCGCGCGAACGGGCGCCTGAGGTGATCTTCGGCTATTGCGCTGGAAACGACTTCAGTGTGCGCGATTGGCAGCTGCGCACAAGCCAAGTATTGCTAGGCAAGTCGTTTGATGGCCACGCGCCGTTTGGACCTTGGATCGTAACCAAGGACGAGATCGAAAATCCGCACGACCTGGGAATTCGGTGCTTCGTAAATGGGGAGCAAAGGCAAGCATCTAATACCCGTGAGATGATCTTCAACTGCTATGACCAGATTGCGCTGCTGTCCCAAGTCATGACGTTGGAGCCGGGTGACGTGGTCTTTACGGGCACCCCAGCGGGCGTGGGGCTTGGGTACAAGCCTCCGAAATGGCTCAAGGTTGGCGATGCGGTCCGCGTTGAGATCGATGAAATAGGAATTATCGAAAATACCGTGGTCGCCGAACCACGGATCTGAAACGTGAAGTTGAACTTCTTTTGAAATGGGTCGCTAGAGTCCAAGTGAGGCATCATGGGAAAAACCACCGTATTGGCCGAAAGCAATGACCAGTTGCGAGTGACGGCGCCAACGAAGCTCGCCCACATCGTATTTCGCACATCACGATATGAGGCAATGGTTCGCTTTTACACCCTCCTCCTTGGTGCTCACGTGACCTTTGCCAATGAGGTTTTGACGTTCCTTACTTACGACGAGGAGCATCATCGCATCGCAGTATTGAATGTGCCGGACCTGGCCCAGCAGATTCCGGCGGCGGCAGGCGTGCATCACATCGCGTTCACATACCGCGGTCTGAATGAGCTCTTGTCGGTGTATGAAAGCCTTCACGGTATTGGCATTGATCCGGTTTGGTGCACCAACCACGGGCCGACCACCTCCATGTATTACGTCGATCCAGACGGCAATCAGACTGAATTGCAGGTCGACAACTTCGATACCGTCGAAGAGGAGACGGCGTTTTTCCACTCTCCCGAGTTCGCTCACAATCCAATCGGCGTGGACTTCGATCCGGCAGAGCTATTGCGTCGTCTACGTGCTGGCGAGCCTGAAGACAAGTTGAAGAAGCGACCCGAAATCGGTGCGCGCCAGTTTGACGAAACGGTCAGAATTCGCTGACGTCAACAAGTGTGTGGTGTGGAAGCCGCAGCGAGATGGTGACTGTCGAATCTCGCCGACCTCTTGGCTATGGCGCCGGGGCCTTGGCATTGCCTTCGTTTAGTGCGGATGCTGAACGTGACGAGCTGATCCGAAGATAGTCCTACAGAGCAATTCGATACCCGCAGCTCGAATACGGCAACCTCTGCAGGTTGGCTCAGGACTCTCGTACACGTGGCTACGCTTTCGCGGAGGCCCATTCGCTGTGCAGAGCAGAGCACGGGCGTCGGCCAGGTGGGACAAGCGGTCATGCAGATGGACGAAGTGACGCAACAGAACGCAGCGCTCGTCGAAGAGATGGCCGCCGCTGCAAACAGCCTGGCCGATCAGGCGTCCGCGTTGGTGCGCACCGTGGCGGTCTTCAAGCTTGGCGCTGCGGGTGAGCGGGCCGCTTCCGCCGTCGATGGCATGGGGGCGGGGCGGTCGGATTCGCCTCGGGGGGGCGATTCGCGCCCTGGCGGCGCGGCCGGTGTCGAAGTTTGGACAACCTGCGACTGACGTGGGATTCACCGCTTCGTAGCGTTTGGCGAAGGCGGCCGGTCCGGTAGGCATCGCGTCCAGAAAGGCGCCTGCAAACTTCTCATGGATGTCCGGCATCTGCATGACGCGCTCCAGATGCTGCGAAAGCGTCATGGTTAGAGCTTCGCGGGTTCCGGAGTCGGCGCTGGATTGCCATCCCCCGCGGCTGGATCTGCGAGCCTTCGCTCAAGGCGCTGGAATGCTGGTGTTCGACAGCATCATGTCGGCGATATCCAGCATCACCCGCAAGCGATCCATGTGCCGCAGGTCCTGGTGGTAGCCGACCCATATATCCCGCGTGGGTGGTTCATCCGGCGTATGCAGGCGCTGCAATCCGGGAACTGCATCGCCTAGCGGCCGTGGCAGCACCGCGATGCCCACACCCCTCAAACACATCTGCGCCTGCACCGAACGATTCGTGCTTGTGAACGCGCGCCGGCAGCGCGGAAACCTCTCCAGCACCCAAGCCACATCGGGGAAATGCGACTGGGCGGTGTTCATCAGAATGACGCCCACTGATGCGGGATCATCCTGCAAGGCCTGGGCGGTTGCCGCCGACGCATAGACGCCATATGACATGCGCATCAGACGGCGCTGGACAATATCCGGTTCGGTGAAAGGCACGATGCGAAAGGCCACGTCGGCCTCCCGCCGTGAGAGATCGAGTAAGCGATGGCTGGCAATCACTTCCGGCACGACAGCGGGATGGCGGTGGGTCAACTCGACCAGGACGGGCGCCAGGACATAGCCGGCGAACCATTCCGCGGAAGAGATTCGCAGGATGCCTTCCAGGCGCTGGTCGTTGCCGGTCAGACGCCTTTCCATGGATAGCGCGGAATCTTCCATGGACTCCGCCAGCGCCCGCACGTTGTCACCGGCATCCGTGAGCACCAGGCCATCCTTTGTTCTTCGAAAGAGTGCCTGCTTGGCTTTCTCCTCAAGCACCTTGATGCGGCGACCCACTGTCGGATGACTGACGTTCAGTGTCCGGGCCGCGCCGCCGAAGGATCCGCTGCGAGCAACCGCTAGAAAGATGCGAACGTCATTCCAATCCATGCCAATCCATTGCGTACAAAAATGTACGGAAAATATACATGGATGTCAGTGTCCGAACAACATTGTTCAGAGGATCATGCGTTCCATGAAATGTCCTGGCGAACCGTTGCGCTCACGCTCAGGCACATCTGATTTGGAGCCTCAAGCTATGAATATTGAACCCCGCCACGTTGCAGGCGCGCTCGAAGCAGCGCTGGCGTCATCCGAACGCGCGGCTGGGAAAGCCGCCGCTGATCCCCGTCGCTGGCTCGCCTTGGCCGTGCTGTTGACTGGCACGCTCCTGCCGCCTTTGGACTTCTTCATCGTCAACGGGGCGCTGCCCGCCATACGGACCGACCTGCAAGCTTCTTCCGACGTCTCGCAGTTGGTGATCTCGGTGTATGCCGCCGCCTATGCCGTCACGCTGATCCTGGGAGGTCGTCTGGGGGATCTTTATGGCCGCAAGCGCGTGTTTATCGCGGGCATGCTCGGCTTTGGCGTGGCGTCCGCGTTGTGCGGCCTGGCGCCGTCCCCGGGCATGCTTGTCGCCGGCCGGCTGCTGCAAGGGATATCTGCCGCGATCATGGCGCCGCAATCATTGGCATCGATACATGCCATCTTTCCGGCAAGCGAAAAGAATCGCGCGCTGAGCCGATACGGTGCGACTTTCGGCTTCGCCTCGGTGGGGGGGCAATTGCTTGGCGGAGCGCTGGTTTCGACGAGTCCGTGGGGACTGGGGTGGCGCAGCGTCTTTTTGATCAACCTTCCCATCATCATCGTTGCCATTCCAGCTGCAATGAGGTTGCTGCGAGAAACTCGTGACGAACATTCGCCACGCCTGGACGTGCCCGGCGCGGTGCTGCTGGCGATAGGCTTGCTGGCGCTCGTGGTTCCGCTTATCGAAGGGCAGCAACATCATTGGCCCTGGTGGTGCATCGTGCCGCTGGCGGTGAGCATGCCGTTGCTATGTCTCTTCTGGAAGTACGAACAGGCAGAGGAGCGCGCTGGCAGAACCCCACTGGTCCTGCCATCGCTTCTGGCCGTGCGCGGGTTACGACGCAGTTTGGCATCAACGTTCCTTTTCTATGCGCTAGCCGCGTTCTTCCTGGTGTTCGCCGTGTACGAACACGCCGGCCTGGGCCACGACGCGATGACAGCCGGCCTGGCCATCCTGCCGCTTGGCGTCGGGTTTTTTCTTGGTCCACTGTGCAGCCCGCACATCGCTCGGCAAGTGGGCTCACGCACCGCCGGGTTCGGCATGGTTCTGGAGGTGCTCGGTCTCGTCATGGTCGCAGTGTTGGCGTTGGCCAGTGCGCCGTCCTGGCTGGGGTTGCCCTTGTTTTTGATTGGCGCCGGGCAAGGCATCGCCCTTCCTGCGTTGGTGCGCTTGAACGTGGACCATGTGGAAACACGTTGGGCCGGGTTGGCCTCGGGCTTGGTAAACGCCACATTGCAGATCAGCGCTGCAGTAAGCGTCGCCTTGGTCGGCGGTCTATTCATCGCGATCGCACCTGATGGGGCAAGCGCTCAGGACGTGCAGCTTGGATTTGCGGTGGCCTCATTGGCGATAGCCGCATCACTGGCGCTGGCCGCCGCATTAAGTTGGAAACGCCAAGAGATATGAAAGATCGAGAATCCTTTTGCATCGTGGATGCATGCTTCCGAGAGAACCCTCTGCTATGAACACTGCTTTGAAGAATTCCTTGCCTGGTCTTGCCCATAAGCGGGCGCTTGTCACCGGCGCTGCGCGTGGCATCGGCGCGGCCATTGCCCTCAAGCTGGCCGAAGACGGCGCGGACGTCGCTATCACGTACGAGAAATCAGTGGGGAAGGCCGAGGTGCTGGCTGCCGAGATTCGCGCCCTCGGCCGCAACGCCGTCGCGATTCAGGCAGATGCGGCCAGCCCTGATGCCGTGAAGGCCGCGGTAGATAGGACCGTGGATGAACTAGGGGGCCTGGACATCCTCGTCAACAACGCCGGCGTTCTGATTTCAGGTCCGTTCTCCGAGCAGTCGCTGGAGCAGATAAGCCTGCAGCTGGACGTCAACGTGCGCGGCGTGTTCATGACCACCCAGGCCGCGCTGAAATACCTTCCTGATGGCGGCCGCATCATCACGATTGGCAGCAATGCCGGCTTGTCGGTGCCATTCGCCGGCATCGCAGTCTATGCGGCGACCAAATCCGCGATGGAGAGCTTTACCCGCGGGCTTGCACGTGAGCTGGGGCACCGTGACATCACCGTCAATCTTGTCCGCCCTGGCCCCATCGACACGGACATGAATCCTGCTGACGGCCCCCTCGCCGCATCCATCTTGCCAAGCTTGTCAATTGCCCGCTACGGAAAGACCAGGGAGGTCGCCGAAGCCGTCGCCTTCCTGGCGGGGCCGGGCGCCGCATATGTCACCGGGTCGGGAATTCTTGTCGATGGCGGCATAAGCGCGTGATGCGGTCTTTTGCTGGGATGCACGAGGTAATGATGTGGCGGTGGCGGCCACAGAAGCTGCTTCCCGCATGGGCAACAGCTTCCTGTTCCGGTTGGCTGCCGCATTCTGAGCTTGCCAGATGCCTGTCGATTGTCTACTTGGATCGGAGTGACCCGAGATGTGCGTCAATCCACGACGCGACATCGGTGACCGGAATCCCTTTGCGCTGATTGAACGTCCCGCCCTTGTCCCATGACATACCCCTGCCTTGCGCAAAGGCTGCGCGGTATTTGCGCATCATGTTCTGCGGGTCGCGCGCCAGTTCATCCAGCAAATACTCGACGCTCCAAGCCGAACGCTTGAATGGACGCCCGAGGCCCGCTTGCAGCTTGTCGGCGACTTCGCCGTACGTCACGGTGTCGCCGGCAAGATACACAATTTCGTTACGGATACGAGGCGTGGCGAAGACGATTTCGGCGGTCAGCGCGCCAATGTCCTCGGGCGTCGTCAGCGTTACGGCGGTGTCGAGGGTACCAAGCGCATGGACGGCATCGTTCTGCAAATCAACGACTCCGAACTCAGGCTCAAAAAGGTAGCTCATGAACATGCCGGTCGAGATGATGACCCACTCGGTCTGCCGCTGACTGCGCAATAGTTCGCGCACGTCCAACTGAGCGTCGAAAATGTCTTGCGGACCTCCACGACCGATCACGTCAAAATCGACTCCGAATTGCCAAGGGAAGTACCGCGGAATGCGGGCCTGCAAGGCGGCGCGGGCGAGCTTCATCGGAGTGTCGATTCCCGCTGCGTAGCCGGCACAACCAATCACAGTGTCGTACCGCGCGAATACAGCCGATAGCTCGTCGATGGAGCTCTTAACAAGATCGCCTGACACGATCTCAATCCCGAGGTCTCGGATCTCCGCGATATCATTTCGCTTGTTTGGCTCGCGCGATTCGATGGCGCTCGCGCGCAATAGCACGTTGATCCTTGCGCCCTCGACGTCTTTGGCTTTGCGCGCAAGATTGCGCAGCACCGGAAGGCCGAGTTCGCCGGCCCCGAGCACCAGAATGTTTTTAGACGTAGCGTCAAGGTCTGTTTGGTTCATGATGAAGCCCACTTACGATTGCGTTGAGGCAGTCTAGCAATGCTTCATCGTGGATGTAAGAAGGCACACGCGTGATACTGGGAGCTGGATGCGATGGATCGAGACGAAATTCTCCGATACTCACAGACCGTTTGTGACGGCCTGCGGGATGATGACGATGGGCTGCGGCGAGAGGTACTCGCACATGCCGGAAGCCGCTGGTCTCTGGGTGTTGTCCACACGCTCGGCGTGTATGGAAGGTTGCGGCATGCCGAGATCGGCAGGCGCATGCATGGCGTCACGCAACGTATGCTGACGCTGACCTTGCGGCAGCTCGAGCGGGACGGCTTGGTGCTTCGGCATGACTTCGGAGAGGTGCCCCCAAGAGTCGAGTACGAACTTTCCGATACGGGCATGGAGTTGCTCGTCCGCATGGTTCCGTTGTGGACCTGGATTGTGGAAAATGCGGACCGCTTCCGGGAATCGCGGCAAAATTTCGACAGGCTGCAGAGCGCGGAGGGGAAAAGCCGCTCTGCATGAGTTGATTCCGCGATTTCCGTCTCGTCCAGGGTGTCGTCGAGATGTCGACGAATCAGCGCGATAAGTGCGGCACTCGGGGGCGCGTGCCCGGCTCAAAAGTCATAAAGCCGCGCCGCGTTATCGACCAGGATCGCCTGCTTCTCCGCTTCGCTCACCCACGCGCAGAACGCCGACAGCTGTTCGCCATCGTCGATGGGATGCAGCGGTTCGCTGCGATCACGCGTGCGGGCCACGCCCGGCCAAGCCCCCGAATGCGGCCAGTCGGTGCCCCACAGCATGCGATCAAGCCGCGTATCGATCAGCGCTCGTGCGATCTCTCGCGCCTCGGTGGGCGGGCGGCCATCTTGCCAGACCGTGAGGCGGTACGGGGCAGAGAGCTTCACATACACATTGCCTGACGCCACAATTTCCAGCAGCGCATCGAAGCCGGGCTGACCCGTACCGGCCACGGCGCTTGCCAGCGCGAAATGATCGATCACGACAGGCACGGGGCAGTCGCGCAGCGCGGGCGCGAGCGCGCTCACGACCGGCAGCGTGGTGTAGATCTGCACGTGCCAACCCAGGTCGACAACCTGTTCGGCTGTTCGCGCCAGCGCATCGCGCGCGATGGCCGGATCCTGCTGGCCGAACGATTGCAGGTTGACGCGGGCGCCTCTCACGCCCGACGCATGCAGCGCGCGCAGGCCGTCGCGCGAGATATCGGGCGCCAGGACCGCGACGCCGCGGGATGCATGGCCTGCCGCATTCAGGGTGGCAAGGGCGTCGGTCATGCACCGATTGTCGGTGCCTTGCGGGCTGGCCTGCACGACGACAGCGCGGTCGATCCCAAGCGCCGCGTGCAGCGCAAGCAGATCGTCGGTCGACGCAAGCCCCGGCATGAACACGCGGTTTTCGGCCAGCGGATAGCGGTCGAACGGGCCGAAGATATGCACATGGCAATCGCAAGCGCCCGGCGGAATTGTGCCGGTGACCGGGCTGTGACGGACGCCCAGCACGGTGCGTGGGTCGTCGGAAGAAGCGGCAAGCTGGGTACGGCTCATGGGATGCTCGGGAACATTTTGGGGAAAGGGCGTACGCGCGGCCGCGCTCAGGGGTTCTGCTTGATGCCGGCTGTCTGGATCAGCCGCACCCATTTGTCGCGATCGGCCTGGTAATAGCGCGTGAAGGCCGCCGGGCTGTCATCGGACAGCGCGTACCCTTGCGCTTCCAGCTTCTCGCGGACATCCGGCAGGCGCAGCACACGACGCACTTCCGCGTTCAGCGCGTTGACGACGTCGGGGGGCGTGGCGGCGGGTGCAAGCAGGCCAAGCCACGTGGCGACCTCGTAATCCTTGAGGCCCGCTTCGGCCGTGGTCGGCAACTGCGGCGCGAAGTCAACGCGCGCCTTGCTCGTCACGGCCAGGGCGCGCAGGCGCTGGTCCTTCATGTAGGGCAGGGCCGTCGAGGCGTTGGCGAACATGAACGGCAACCGGCCCGCCAGCATTTCGGTGATGCAGGCTTGTTCGCCCGCAAACGGGATGCTGTGCAATTCGATGCCCGCCGTCTGGGCAAACAGCACGGCCGCCATATAGGGCGAGGTGCCAATGCCGCCCGAGCAGAAATCGATCTCGCCCGGCGCAGCCTTGGCCTGGGCGATGAGCTCCTGGACGGAGTTGGCGCGCAGCTTCGGCCCGGCCAGCAGCACTTGCGGCGCGCTGCCCACCAGCGCCACGCCGGTGAAGTCCTTCATGGGGTCGAACGTTGTCACGTTCTGCAGCGTGGGCGCGACGGCGACTGTCGTCTGGCTGGCAAGCAGCAGGGTGTTGCCATCGGGCCGCGCGCGGGCCACGTAGGCCGCCGCGATCATGGAGGCGGCGCCGTTCTTGTTTTCGACCATCACGGCGCGCCCGCCCACCTGCATGTGCTGCGCGACGATGCGGGCCACGGTGTCGGGCGCGCCTCCCGGCGGCGCACCGACGACGATCCGGATCGTGCCGCCCGCCGGGGTCTCGGACAGCGCGGGCGTTGCGCAAGCCAGCAAAGCGCTTCCCAGCAGCGGCGCGAACAGGCTAGCCAGCAGCCTGCGTGGGTGTGCGCCAGGTTTC
Organism: Achromobacter animicus; assembly: GCF_040775605.1. Classification (NCBI taxonomy): domain Bacteria; kingdom Pseudomonadati; phylum Pseudomonadota; class Betaproteobacteria; order Burkholderiales; family Alcaligenaceae; genus Achromobacter; species Achromobacter animicus. Next base: position 5,139,827 of record NZ_JAYGJK010000001.1, on the reverse strand, counting down.
GTTTGCATCGGTGTCTCCTCGCTGTATTGCCGTGCGCCGCATCGAGGCCGCGCCGGCTGTTGTGATGTGGAGCCAGTGTCCGATGCGCCGGTTGATATAGTCAAATATATAAATTGAGTCATTTCATACATGAATGTGTATGAGCACCGAGGTTCACATGAACAAACGCGAAATGGCGCTTTTCGAAGCGGTGGGGCGCACTGGCTCCGTCACCTTGGCGGCGGCCGCCACCGGGATGTCGCAGCCGGCGGCGAGCGCGATGCTGAAGTCGTTGGAAGACAAGCTGGGCTTTGCCCTGTTCAGCCGCGACAAGCGCCGGCTGGCGCTGACCGCCGAGGCACGCATGCTGCTGCCGGAGATCGTCCATGCATTGGCGGCGATGGACAACGCCGAACGGGTGGCGGCCAGCATGCGGGGCGGGGCGCATGCGCGGCTCGACGTCGGGGCGGTGGCGGCGGTGGGCGCGAGCATTCTGCCTGGCGCGATGGCCTGGTTGCAGGCTCGCGAGCCCGGTGTGCGCGTCAGCGTGCGCACGGACATGACGCTGGGCGTGGCGGGGCTGGCGGCCGATCAGCGCATCGATATCGGCATCGTGATCGGTTCTGCGGCGCTGCCGAACGTGGGCCAGCGCACGCTGGCGCGGCTGAGCCTGCAGGCCGTGATGCCGGCAGGCCACGCGCTGGCGGATCGCCGCCGTCTCGCATTGGCCGACCTGGCGGACATCCCGTACATCTCACTCAGCCGGCACTTGCAGGTGGGGGCGCTGACGGCGCGGCAGTTCGAGCAAGAGCGCTTGCCGTTTCTGCCGGTGATCGAGGTGAATCAGTACTCGGCCGCCTGCGCCTTCGCGGAACGCGGCCTGGGTGTGGCCATCCTGGATAGCATGAGCGGCCTGTATGCGCGGCGACACGGGCTGAGTGTCGTGCCCGTCGATGTGGAAGGCGGGCTTGACCTGGACATCGTGTGGCCGCTGAACCGCGGGCTGGGGCGCGTGGCGCGGCAGCTCGAGGCCGGATTGGTGCATGAGCTGTCGCTCGCCGCCGAGTAGGCGGGCGTCAACCGGGGGCCGCGTTCGAATGTCAGCTCGCGCCAGTCAGGCGCGAATTGCTTGTGGCATGTGGCTTCACCGGCTCAGTGCGACGGCCTTTCTCCGCATGGCAACGCCAAGGGCGGCGACGGACAGCGCCAGCGGAATGAATGACACCCACAGCACCGTGTTCCAGCCGAAAGCCGACAGCAAGCCCCCCGATGAGAAGGAGCCGATGGCCATCAGGCCGAAGACGATGAAGTCGTTCAGGGACTGGACGCGTGTCTTCTCCTCGGGCCGATGGCACTCCAGCACCAGCGCGGATGCGCCCAGAAACCCGAAGTTCCATCCCACGCCGAGCAGGATCAGTGACCACCAGAAGTGCATGACGTCGATACCGCCGAGACCTACCGCAGCCGCCACGCCAATCAACACGAGGCCCATGGTCGCGATCCGTCCCGCACCAAAGCGGGAGATCAGTCTGCCGGTGAAGAAACTGGGCGCGTACATGGCAATGACATGCCACTGCAGTCCCAGGTTGGCGGACTCCTGCGAGTGGCCGCAGATGTGCATCGCCAGCGGTGCGGCCGTCATGAGGAAGTTCATGAGCATGTATGAGACCGCGCCAGCGATCACTGCGGCGATGAACCGCGGTTGCAGCGCAATCTCGGATAGCGGGCGTCCGCCCGCGACCTCCGCGGCAGTGGGCGCGGGCAATCTGACGCCGAGAAGAATGAACGCGGAAATCGCTGCAACCGCCGCTTGCGCCAGAAACGTGGCGGCAAACATGTGCGGCGGCCACAGATTCATCGTCCAGGTGACGAGTTGTGGCCCGACGACCCCGGCGGCGACGCCACCCGCCATGACCAGGGATAGCGCGCGCGCCCGTCGCTTGGGCTCCACGCCGTCCGCGGCGGCGAAGCGGAAGGACAGGACCACTGCCGCATAGACACCGCCGAAGAACGTGGCCAGGCTGAACAGCCAGAAGCTTCCGATCATGACCGCCAGCATCGCCAGCAGGCCGGTGAGCACCCCAGCGCCGGTGCCCAGCAGAAATGCCGCACGCCGGCCGTGGCGCCTGGCGACGGCCCCCATGGGCAGCGTGCATGTCGCCATGCCGACGACAAAGATGGAAATCGGCAGGGTCGCGAGCATGGGCGTCGGGGCAAGCATGTTGCCGACGATGGAGCCCGTTGCATAGACCACCACCGAATTCGCGCCCGCCAGGGCTTGGGCGGTGGTCAGTCGCCAGATATTGCCTTGTTGAACGCCCTCGGGCAGAACGGCGGGGCGATCATGCCCAGGGGAGGCGCTACTTTGTGTCATTGCGGTGAACGGCGTGGGACGGGCTAGGTGAGCTGGCATTACAACGCAAAGTTACGTAGGCGATCTATCGACAGATTGCCAAGTTATATAGAATCGGCGACATATGAACGCGCTCATGCAATGGAAAGCCATTACGGCCCCCGCCGACGTCCGGCCGCCGGCGCCAATGACCATGAGGGTGCAGTCCATTGGCGCGCGGGATTACTTTGCCGCGCATACGCATGAATGGCACCAGGTCGTATACGCCGTCTCTGGCGTCCTCATGGTCACGGCAGACGACCATTCTTTCGCCATCTCCCCAAACCAAGCCGCTTGGATTCCGTCCGGGACAGTTCATAGCGTCGGTTCTTTTCTCGGCGCCGAGTACCGCAGCCTGTGGCTCGCCGACCATCCCGGGGGAACGCTTTCCCAGGGCGGGGTGGCAGTCTTTGGCGTGTCTGCGCTGTTGAAAGCGTTGATCGTTGAGGCGGCGGCAATTCAAGGGCGCTCGGACGAAGACGAATACTTCGGTCGGGTGTATCGGTTGGTGCTCGACCAACTGTGCCGTGCCACCCCGATTTCATTGGTGCTGGCGTGGCCGGCGAGCCGCCCGCTATTGACCATTTGCGAAGCCTTGTACAACCGGCCTGCCGATCAAAGGAGCCCGGACGATTGGGGCAGGGAATTGGGGATGTCCGGGCGGACGCTGGCCAGAAGATTCCTTGCGGAAACCGGGTTGACGCTGCGCGACTGGCGGCGCCGGCTGAAGTTGTTCAGAGCCATCGAACTATTGGAAAGTGGTCTCGACGTAACGGGGACTGCTTTGGAACTCGGCTATGGTTCCACGTCGTCGTTCATCTTTGCGTTCCGCACGGAGATGAAGTGCAGCCCGATGGCGTATATGCGAGCACGCACGCCATACCGTGACATTGCGCCCACATCCGCTCAGAAGGTTGAATTCAGTGAACAGCAGGACCACGAGGCGCCTCGCTCGTACCCGGGGAATTAGGGTTATTCCGGGATTCTTTATGCTTAAACTTTTGTGAAGAATGGGCGGCGGATGCAGGGCCGCCGCCGATAAGGCATGAAGGCGGCTCACCGTGGTGCGGCACGTGACGCACCGTGCGCGACATTGCGGGGTGACGCCCCATCTGGAGAATCGCATGCTGCTGCGTAGACGTTGTCTGGCCGTGATGATGCTGGCGCTGACCGGCTGGACGACGGGTAGCCATGCGCAAACGCCGTCTCAGGCCTGGCCCACCAAACCCGTGCGCCTGGTCGTGGGACTGGCGCCGGGTGGGCTGGTCGATGTGCTGGCGCGCACCGTGCAACCGCACTTGGCCGAGGCCTTCAAGCAGACCGTCATCGTGGAGAATCGGGGCGGTGCGGGCGGCAACGTGGCGGGCGCCGAGGTGGCGCGCAACGGAAAGGACAACCACACCTTCCTGCTCAATCCCTCGACGACCGAGTCGGTCAACCCGCTGATGTTCGCCAACATGCCGTTCGATCCGCAGCAGGATTTGCGGCCGGTTGGGTTGCTGGCCAACAGCCAATTGTTCCTGTTTGTCCGGTCCTCGCTCGGCGTCAACACGCTCGAGGAGTTCGTGGAATACGCGCGCAAGCGGCCCGATCCGCTCAATTATGGTTCGGCCGGCAACGGCACGACGCCGCATCTGGCCGGCGAACTGCTCAAGCAGGCGACGGGCATGCAAGCTACCCATGCGCCGTATCGCGGCGTGGCGCCGGCGATACAAGACCTGGCAGCGGGCCAGATTGACTTCGCGTTTGGCCCTGCGACGGTCTTTCCCATGGTGCAAGCGGGCAAGTTGAAAGTGTTGGCGGTGGCAAGCCGGCAGCGCGCTGCCGTGGCGCCCGACATTCGAACGTTCTCCGAGGGCGGCATTGACGGGGTTTTCGCGGACAGCCTGTTCGGCGTGTATGCCGCCTCGGGCACCCGAGATGATGTGGTCGAGCGCATGAACGCCGAACTCAACAAAGTGCTTGCGCGGCCGGACATCCAGAAGCGCTTTCTGGATGCGGGCGCCGAAGCAATACCGCTGAGCGCGGCCGATTATGCGGCGCGCGTGCAGGAAGAGAAGAAGCTGTTCGCGCCGTTGATGAAATCGTTGGGGTTGAAAGAACAGTAGAAGGCACAAGGATGAGGGTGCCGCACTTAAAAGTCCCGCACCTCATCCACCGCACGATCCAGCGCATCGCGATCCAGCACGGCCGCGCCTTCACCCGCGTCCTCGATGAGCTTGGCCTGGACGGCATCCAGGATGCCCATCAGCGCCACGTAGATCTGATCGCGTTCCACCGTTTCGATGAAGCCGGTGCGCCGGTCGAGCGCGTTGAAGCCTTCGGTATACGCCCGCACGATCTCGGACAGGGTCGCCATCAGCGCTTGCGCATCCGCGGCGTGGGTCGCGGCGGCCTTCAGGGCGTCGGCGCGGGTCTTGCGGTACAACGCGGCGGCTTTCTTGGCCTGGGCGGCCGTGATGTGCTCGCTGCCGTCCCATTCGCGAAACGGATTGTCCAGGTTCGCGGCCAGCCATTCGGGCTTGCGGGGCTTGCTGACTTCCAGATCCAGACCTGCCGTTGCGGCTTTCTTGTAGTCCTTCTTGGCCTGCGCCAGGATCTCAGCGGGCATGCTCGTGAGCCAGAGCGATTGCAGCTTGGGCCAGGCGTCCGGCCCGGGCAGGCGGCTCTCGGCAGGCGGGAACACGTCGTTGATCAGGATCATCGCCAGCTCGCGCAGGGCCGCCAGATGCTCGATGCCGGTGGCCACGCCGGGGGCGCCCCACACATACAGCGAGTGCAGGTGCGGAAAGATACGCGCGACCTCGGCGCAGTCCAGCGTCTTCATGCCGCGCAACGAGATCGCGCCAAGGCGCGTCAATCCGGCGCCGGACCAGATGGCGTTTTCGCGTTCCAGCCGCAACCACATGCCGTCGTCTTCGGCGTGCACGACCAGGTCGGGATGCACTTCACCGCGCAGCGACAGCGTGTTCAGCCCGTCATTCAAATAGAGTTCGCGCACGCCGGTCACGTCAATCGCGACCCGCCCGAACGAGGTGCCGCGCAGGTCGACGAGCGGCTCGCCGAAACTGGCGTATTCCAGTTCGCTGAGAATCGGCTTCGTGCGGGCCCATTCGATCAGCCCGGGCACGGGCGCATCCACGTGCAGCTTGATCAGCAAGGGCATGTCGTCGAACGTCGTGAGCGACGGCGCGGCGAGCAGCGCCGCGCTGTCCAGGCCGCGCATGGCGCGCGTGATCGTGCGGCCCGGTTGCTCCAGCACTATGGTGTTATCGGGCGTATCCGCGTGGGCGGCCGCTTTGAATCGCGCACGGACGCCGGCGTCGATCGCGTTCCAGCGGCGCTGGTTGTAGAGCATGTCGCCACTGGACCAGCCGCCGGAATACGAACGTGACTCCTCGGTCACGAGCGGCTCGCGCCAGCCCACGTGCTTGGCGTGCGCGGGCACCGGCCCGCTGATCCACGTATGGTCCACGCGGTCGCGCCAGAAGTAGAAATCGAAGTGCGCCGGCCGCATCGCGGCGATGTCGGCGTCGCCGGGCAACGCGCTGCCCACCCAGTCCAGGCTCAGCACTGCGATCTCGGCGTCCGCGCCGTCACCCTTCACGTGCGTGATTTGCGAGGCGGTGTAGGCCTGCAGGCGGCGGTTGAACCTGACGTAGATATCGCCGGGCGTGTAAGACATGCGGGGGGCTTCCGATAGGCATTCAAAGAATGCGCAGTATACGGTTGCGATCTGTCCCCATGGATCGCGCACCTTGGCCCCTGTCGCGCAGGTGCCGCCATCGCAGGCTCGGGAGAACATTTGTCCTCCGCTGCAGGTTAAAAGCATATGTCTGAATCGTATTTGGACTCCTGAGCCCCGCGTGTCCATACTGAGCGGCTTTGGCCGCCGCCGTCGGCCAGCCTTCCTTCATTGCATCGGACGCATCATGAGCACCCTGTCACCCGAAGTACAAGCCGCCCAGGCCTTGGGCCGTGAAGCCGGTGTCGGCACCCCCAACGTGCTGACCACCCCGCTGGATCAAGTGCGCCGGCAGGCGCGCGGTTATCAGATCTGGTTGGCTGGGGACGTGCCCGAGGTCGGGCGGGTGGTGGAGCATCGGCTGGATCATCTGCCGGTGCCGGCGACGTTGCGGCTTTACTATCCCGCGGGCTCGGAGGGCAAGGCGCTGCCGCTGTATCTGCATCTGCACGGCGGCGGGTTCGCGCACGGCGATCTGGAAACATTGGATCGCTGGAAACGCGAGATTGCCAATGAGGCCGGCATCGTGACGGGCGGGTTGGAGTATGCGCTGGCGCCCGAAGCACGATACCCGGTGGCGGTGGAGCAGGTGTTGGGGGCGGTGCGCTGGCTGCATGGCAATGCGGCAGCGCTGGGCCTGGATGCAGGACGGTTGAGCCTGGGCGGAGAGTCCGCCGGCGGCAATCTGACGCTGGCGGCGGCGCAACGGCTGCGGGATGCGGGCGAGCCGCTGTTGCGCGCGATTGCGCTGATCTACGGCATGCTGTCGGCGCGCCGTGATACGCCTGCGCAGCAGGAGCTGGGCGATGGCCGCTTTGGGTTGTCGACCGACAAGCTGGATTGGTTCTGGCGCCAGTATGTGGCCGATGAAGCGCAATTGCAGGACCCTGGCGTTGCGCCGCTCTTGGGCAGCGTGCAGGGTCTGCCTCCTGCCATTCTGCAAGCCGCCGAACTCGATCCCTTGCTGGACGACACCAAGGACCTGGCGCAGGCGTTGCGCGAAGCGGGCGCGCAGCCATGGCAGAAAATCTACCCCGGCGTGCCGCACAGCTTCATCAGCATGACCCGCATCCTGCCTCAAGCGCAGGAGGCCCGTTCGGATCTGGTGCGGCAGTTGCGTCTGCTGCTGGCCTGAGCGCCTTGGTTGACCGATCCTGATGCCACGACCACGGCGTCGCGGCATCAGGCCGGAGAGGGCGGCGTCTGAATCGGGGCGCGGTCCCGCTTAACTCCGAACGGGCTTGTTTCCGTGAGACACGCTGGGCGTATCGCGGAACAGCGACATGTGCGTGTGCGTCGCCACCCACGGATCGCCAACGTTTTCACGCGCGAACGACACGGTGGCGCGGCCCAGGCGGTCGAAGGTCTTGCCGTCCGGGTGATAGCCGATCGAGTCCCACACCGCCGCACCGACGGCAAACAGGCGGTCCGGCGACACAAAGGTCTGCACGTCGTCCAGACGCCACAGGAACTTGTCGATGCTGAACCACACGTTGCGCCACTGGTTTTTCTCGGCATGATCGCGGCCATGCACGAAGTTGGTGTACGTGCCGAACGCGACAAAGTCTTCCGCGAACAAATGGCGAGCCGCTGCGTAATCCACGGCTTGGACATGGTCGGACAGTTCCTTGAACCAGGCGCGCACCGCGTCGGCGTCAGCCGGATCGACAGGGGTCAGAGCTTTAACAGACATGGTTTCTCCATGAAAAATTACGAGGAAATCGGGGCGGCGCCGGGAAACCAGCAAGCCACTTTGTGTTCGCCCGCCATGGTCATCAGTGGCGGCGCTTCCTGGCGGCAACGTTCTACCGCCAGGGGGCAACGCGGGTGATACCGACAGCCTGACGGCGGGGACATCGGGCTGGGCGGTTCACCCAGCGCCACCGGAAACGTCCGACGGCCATCGCGATGGCGTTCCGGCTCGGGTACGGCAGCCAGCAAACCGCGCGTGTAGGGATGCAGCGGCCGGTCATAGACATCATCACGACGTCCTGTCTCGACGATCTGGCCGGCATACATGATGGCGATGCGATGCGAGATATGCCGCACCACCGCCAGATCGTGCGCGATCAACAGGAAGGATAGTCCCAGCTCCTGCTGCAAGTCCTGGAACAGATTGATGATCTGCGCCCGCACCGACACGTCCAGCGCCGACACGGGTTCATCGGCCACGATCAGCTCGGGCTGGATCGCCAGCGCGCGGGCAATGCCGACGCGCTGACGTTGACCGCCGGAGAACGCATGGGGATAGCGCTTGGCCGTATCGGCCGGCAGGCCGACCTGCGTGATCAACTGGGCTACGCGCGCTTCGAGCGCACGCCGTCCGGCCGACCAGCCATGCACGATCAAGGGTTCGGCGATCGCATCAAACACGGTGTGACGCGGATTCAAGCTGGTGGTCGGGTCCTGGAACACGAGCTGCATGTGCCGCCGCAGCTCGCGCAATTGCGCGGTGCCAGCGGTGCTGATGTCTTTCCCCTGAAACCGGATGGACCCCGACGTCAACGGCGTGCGGCGCAGGACCGCGCGGCCCAAGGTGGTCTTGCCCGAACCGGATTCGCCTACCAGGCCCAATGTTTCACCGCGCGCCAGTTCCAGCGAAACCCCATCGACCGCGCGCGCGGTCATGGGCCGGCTGAACCAGCCCGCCGAGCGCACCGGGTAATGCACACGCAAATCCTCTACCTGCAACAGGGGCGCCGTCATGCCAGCTCCTTCCAGACCGGTGCAAACGGCCGCACACAGGCGGCCAGACGTCCGGGCGATAGCGATTGCAACGGCGGCCGGGCGGCGCAGGCCGCATCGGCGCCCGGGCAACGTGGCGCGAAGTCGCAATAGCTGCGGCGCACGCGCGGATCGGGCGGCACGCCGTCGATCGCCGTCATGCGGGGCTGGTTATCCGACAGCCGCGGCGTTGCGCGCAGCAGACCCGCCGTATAGGGATGGGCGGGCTGCTCGAACAAGGCATCGGCATCGCCCACCTCCACCAGACGGCCGGCATACATCACGGCCACGCGGTCGGCTACTTGCGCCACCACGCCCAGATCGTGCGTCACCAGCAGCACCGCCAGTTTCAGGCGGGCTTTCAGTTCGGCCAACAGTTCCAGGATTTGCGCCTGGATCGTGACATCCAACGCCGTGGTCGGCTCGTCGGCAATCAGGATCTGCGGATCGCAGGCCAGCGCCATGGCGATCAGGATGCGTTGCCGCTGGCCGCCGGAAAACTCGTGGGGCAGGCGCCCCAGGCGCTCGGCCGGTTTGGGGATGCCGACCTGCTCCAGCAGACCGATGATGCGCACACGACGCGCTGCGGCATCCAGCGCGGTATGGCGCTCCAGCACCTCGTCGATCTGTGTGCCGATGGTCAGGAGCGGATTCAGCGCGCTCATGGGATCTTGAAACACCATGGCGATGCGCCGGCCGCGGATGTCTTCCAGCGCGCGCTCCGGCAGGGTCAGGAGATCCTGGCCGTCAAACACCACGCTGCCGCCGGCCACCCGGCCGGGCAAGGTGGTCAGGCCCATCAACGCCAAGGCGCAGGCGCTTTTGCCGGATCCGCTTTCGCCGACCAAGGCCAGCGTTTCGCCGGCATGCAGTTCAAAGGACACGCGATCGACCGCATTGACACTGCCCTGGCGGGTCAGAAATTCAACGCTCAGGTCACGCACGCTCAACAGAGGCTGCGTTGTCATCGCCCCTCCTTGGCCAGCAGTTTGCGGGCAAAGTCTTTTTCGCGTTCCCGCGGGTCCAGCGCCAGGCGCAGGCGGCTGGCCGCCAGGTTGACGCCTAACACGGTCAGCGCGATGGACAGACCCGGAAAGGTCGCCAGCCACCAAGCGCTGGTCAGATAGTTGCGGCCGTTGGCCACGTCCAGGCCCCACGATACGCCCGGCGGTTGCACGCCGACACCCAGAAACGACAGGGCAGCCTCGGCCAGCACGACGCGCGCGAACTCCAGCACCATCAAGGTGATCAGCGGCGCGGCCAGATTGGGCAGGACATGGCGCAGCAGGATGCGCGCTGGCCGCGCGCCAGCCATTTCGGCGCTTTCGATATAGGGCAGCTGGCGCACCGACAGCACCACGCTGCGGATCTGGCGCGCGTAGACCATCCAGCCGTTCAGGGCCAGGGCCAGAATCACCGTTCCCGGGCCGGGACCCAGAATCACGAGGATCACCAAAGACAGCAGCAAGCCGGGGAAGGCCACGTGGATATCGACCCAGCGCATCAGCACGGCGTCCACCCGCCCGCCGGCAAAACCGGCAATCAGCCCCACCAGCACGCCCACGCCGGCCGAGATCGCCACCACGGCGGCGCCGATGAATATCGACAGCCGCGCGCCGTGCAGCACCCGGCTCAGCACATCGCGGCCCAGGTTGTCCGTGCCCAGCAAATTCGCCAGGCTGCCGCGTTCTTCCCAGGCCGGCGGACGCAGGCGTGCCGACAGCTTGATCGTGGCGGGGTCATAAGGCGCCAGCCACGGCAGGATGATGGCAACGGCCGCCAGCGCCAGCAACAGCACCACAGCCAGAATCCAGCCACGCTGGCGATCCGACAAGGCACGCCAGCCACGTGCCGCCGGTGCGGACACCGGCACTTCCCACACAGGCGTGCTCATACCGCGATTCTCCGGTCCAGCACCCGGTACACGATGTCCAGGCAGAAATTCAGAATCACGATCAGGAAGGCGATGAAGAAGACCACGGCCTGCAGCAGCACCAGATCCTGGCGCTCGATGGCCTGCACCGCCGTCTGGCCCAGCCCCGGCCAGGCGAACACGGTTTCGACCACGACGGTATGGCCGGCCAGCATGGCGGCGAATTCCCAGCCCAGCAGCGCGACCGTCGGCACGGCGGCATTGCGCAAGGCATGCACCAGCACGACGCGCCGCGAGCGCAATCCCTTGGCGCGCGCCGTGCGCACGTATTGCGAATTGAGTTCATCGATCAGCGCCGAGCGCAACATCATGGCGATGCGGCCCAAGGCCGGCAGCGCTAGCGTCATGATGGGCAGCACGGCGCTGGCCGCGGTGTCCGAACCCGATGAGGGCAGCCAGTTCAAGGTCACGGCAAACAGCAGGATCAGCAGCAAGCCCAGCCAGAACTGCGGCAGGGACAGACCGCTCAAGCTTAGGAACACCGAAATGCGGTCCGCCCATTGCCCGGGCTTCAGGGCAGCGGCAATGGCCAGCGGCACGCCCAGCAGCACGGCGACGGTCAGCGCGCCCAGGCACAAGGTGAGCGTGCCCGACAGGCGTTCCAGCACGATGTCCACGGCCGGCCGGTGTTGCCAGAGCGAGTCGCCGAACTGAAAGCTGGCCATGTCGCGCAGATAGTGCAGGTACTGCAGCCAGATCGGCCCATCCATGCCCAAGGCGCGCGCCAGCACGGCGCGGTCTTCGGCCGAGGCATCGACCGGCAGCATGGCCTGCACCGGGTCGCCGATAAGCCGCGTGACGACGAACACGATCGTCGTCACGCCCAACACGACCAGCAAGCCTTGCAGAAAGCGGCCCAGCAAAAAGCGCGGCAAGCCGCGCCCGCCCTGATCAGTCGGTGACACGGAAGTCCTTGAGCGGAATCAGGCCGTCGACGCGCGGCGAGAAATCCACCCGCTTGGACAAACCGAAAATCTCGCCGCCATCGAGCAGGAAGACGAGATAGGCCTGATCGCGGCCGATCTGCAGCGCCTTGGAATACAAGGCCTGTCGCTTGGCGGGATCGGCTTCCTGACGCGCGTCTTCGATCAGCTTTTTCAGCTCGGCGTTGTCGTTGGCGGCTGCGACGCCGCCTTCGGCGTAATAGGCGCTGAGCGTGCGATCCGCGTCCAGCAACTGGTTCGAATGGCTGCTGCTGATCTGCGCTTCGGTCGGCACGCGGTTCTTGTTCAGCGCGTCCAGGTATTCGGCCCAGGCCAGCACCCGGAAGTTGACCTTCAGGCCCGCGGCCTCCCAGTAGGCGGCAATGGTTTCCGCCAGTTCCTTGTCTTTCAGCCAGCGGCCCGAGGGGGCGTAGAGGTCGATGCTTTTGCCATGGGCGCCGGCGGCTTTCAGCAGCTCGGTCGCGCGCTTGGGATCGTACGGATAGGGCTTGATGGAGGCGTCATAGCCAAACCAGCCCGGCGCCAGCAATTGGCCGTGCGACACAGACGCGTAGCCGCCATAGAGGTCGTTGGCCAGCGCTTCCTTGTCCACCGCGTAGTTCAAGGCCTGGCGCACGCGCACGTCGGCCGTCAGGCCTTTCAGGGCGTTGAGCGACACAAAGGGCAGGTCGGTGCCCTTGAGCGTCACGGCCTTTGCCACGCGCTTGGTGTCTTCCGGCAGCAGATTGGTGATGAAGTCGAAGTCGCCGGCGCGCAGGCCCGACAGGCGCGTGCCGGGTTCGGCGACGAAGCGATAGGTGGCGCGGTCGACATTGCCGACGGCCTTGGGGTTCCAGTAATTCGGGTTCTTGGTGAGGACGATGCGGTTGCCCTTGGACCATTCCGTCAGCACATAGGGGCCGCTGCCCACCGGCTTCTGGCTCAGGCTGCCATCGGCGGCCGCGGCCGGCGACACGATGGTCAGCCAGGACAGACGCGCGGGCAGCGCCGGATCGGCGCCGTTGGTGTGCACCTTGACGGTCACGGCGTCCACGGCCTCGGCCTGCTTGATGCCAAGAAAGAACGGACGCTGGCGCGAGGCGGTCTTGGGGTCCACGATGCGGTTGATGCTGGCGGCCACGGCAGCCGCATCCAGGGGCTTGCCGTCGCTGAACTTGAGGTCCGGACGCAGCGTGACCTCCCAGGTCGTCGCGTCGATCTGACGGGGCAGGGCCGTCGCCAATTGCGGCACCAGCTCGCCCGCGGGTGTGCGGGTCAGCAGGGTTTCGAAGATGTTGCGCGACACGGCGCGCTCGGAACCGTCCTGCGCCGTCTGCGGATCCAGCGTCGAGGGCTCGGTGCCCAGCGCCAACGTGATATCAGCCGCCTGGGCGGCGCTCAGCACCGACGCAGACAGCAGCAAACCCAATAACTGGTTAAGGCGCATGGCGCACTCCGGATCCATCGTAAATAAGGAAAACGAAGTTTGCCGTCAGAAAATCAAACGTGCCGTTCTAAGGATATGTCGCGGAATTACTTGACTGCCGCGGGGCGGGTTGCGGTACTACGCCGCCCCGGACAGCAACACGGGCAGTTCCCAGGCCCGATGCTGCACCGGCTCGCCCAGATACTTTTCCACCTGCACCAGGGCGGTCTGGGCGCTGGGGCCCTGCGTCAGTCGCGAGGTTCCGATGTCCGCGGTCAGTGCGTTCGGATTGCCATGCCTGTCCAGAGGGCCGTCGGGATCCGACCAGGCGCCCGTCGCCATGATCACGACGCCGCGCGACAGCCCGTCGTCCAGCACAGCGCCCGCCAGACAGGCGCCACGGTCGTTGAACACCCGCAGCACATCGCCTTCGCTGATGCCGCGCTCGGCCGCATCCAGCGGGTTGATCGCAATGGGCTCATGGCCGGACACCTTGCCGGCGCGCGACAAGCTGGCGGGATCCAGTTGGCTGTGCAGCCGCGTGCGCGGTTGATTGGTCAGCAGATGCAGCGGCCATTGCTCGGCGGCCGGCGCGCCCAGCCATTCGGTCGGCGGCAGCCAGGCCGGATACCCGGGGCAATCGTCATAGCCATAACCGGCCACCGCTTCGGAATACAGCTCGATCCGCCCGGACTTTGTGTACAGCGGGTTGGCGGCCGGATCCTGCCGAAAGCGCTCAAACAGCACGTAGGGCGTTTCGGGTGGCGGCACTTCGGCATGCCCGCGCGCCCAGAAGGTGTCGAAGTCAGGCAGTTCCACGCCCCGCGCCTGGCATCCCGCCCGCATGCCGTCATAGACGTGCCGGCACCAGCCGGGCACATCGCGCCCCGCGGTGAACGCCTCGCCAAAGCCGGCGCGCCGCGCGAGTTCCGCGAAGATATCGAAATCGTTTCGCGCCTCGGCTTGCGGCTCCACGGCGCGATGCATGGCGAACACGTAAGGATCGCGCGACGACCCGCCCACATCTTCGCGCTCGAGCGCCGTCGTGGCGGGCAGCACGATATCGGCGCGCCGTGCCAACGGTGTCCAGAGGGACTCGTGCACGATCACCGTCTCGGGCTTGTTCCAGGCCTGCCGCAAGCGATTCTGGTCCTGATGGTGATGGAAGGGATTGCCGCCGGCCCAGTAGATCAGCTTCACGTCCGGGTACACATGGCGCCCACCGTTGAATTCGTATTCCGTGCCCGGCGCCAGCAGCATGTCGGCGATGCGCGCGACCGGAATCGCCAGGCCCGACGGGTTCTTGGGCACGGGAATCTCCGGCCCCGGCACCTGGCGGCGCGGCTGGCCGACGCCGTTCAACGAGGCATGGCCAAAGGCAAAGCCGCCGCCGGGCAGGCCGATCTGGCCGAGCATGGCCGCCAGTCCGATCAATGCCCAATACGGCTGCTCGCCATGCTGCGCACGCTGCAAGGCCCACGCAGCCGTCAACAGGCTGCGCTGCTGTGCGGCCTCGCGCGCCAGGGCCGCAATGCGGGTCGCCGGAATGCCGGTAATCGCCGCAGCCCACGCCGCATCCTTGGGCTGGCCATCGGTATCGCCGCGCAAGTACGCGGCCCAGCGCTCGAACCCGGTGCAATGGCTGGCTAGAAATGCTTCGTCGTGAAGGTCCTGGGTCAGCAGGGTATGCGCCATGCCCAGCATCAACGCCGTGTCGGTGTTGGGCCGTATCGGCAGCCACTCGGCCGCCATTTCGGCGGGAATGTCGGCCCGGGTGGGGCTGACCACCACCAGCTTGATGCCGCGCCGCTGGGCCTCGCCCAACCATCCCGGCAGGTTGTGCAGACCTGCGCCGCCCGACGTCACCTGGCTGTTCTTAACCGGAATGCCGCCAAACGCGATCAGCACCCGGGTGTGTTCCAGCACGCTGTCCCAATCGGTCACATCGCCGCTGACGGGAGAGGTGGTGCCGATGACATACGGCAGTAGAAACTGCGCGGCGCCCCAGCTGTAGTTGCCGATCTGATCGACGCAGCCGCCGCCCAGGAACAGGAACCGCCGGATCAGGCTGCGCGCATGATGGACCCGCCCGGCCGAGGACCAGCCATACGAGCCGCCAAATATTCCGGCCGCACCATGCTTGGCGCGCACGCGCGTCAGCTCGCCCGACACGAGGTCGAGCGCGCGGTCCCAGGAAATTTCGATGTAGTCGTCGCCCTCGCGGTCGCGGCGGCCTTCAAGCCAGCCGCGCCGCACCGCGGGACGGCGCACGCGCAGTGGCGAATGCACCATCTCGGGTATGGAATCCAGCATGGGCGAGGGCGCCGGATCCGGCTCAAAAGGCTCGCAGCCGACCAGGCGGCCGGCTTCGGTAATTGCCGTGAAGGCGCCCCAATGCGCGAGCGAGGGGTGACGCGTACGTGCCATGCGGAAAACTCAGAGTGCTTGATCGTCGAAATCATACTGCGGCGGGTGCAGGCCCGATGCATCACCTTCGCGGGCACCTCCCGGCAGTGACTTAGAATGGCCGGTCAGGATCGGCCATTTCCGTGCCGATCAGCAGACCGTTCAACAACCGTATGGCAACGACATTCCAGCTGGATACGCTCAAGATTCAAATGAACGAGGCGGCGCTCCAGCGGTTGGATCTGCATCAGCGCATCCAGCGGGCGCTGCGCGCGCTGATCCTGGACGGCGCGCTGGGACCGCGGGTCAAGCTGCCCGCGACGCGCAGCTTGGCCAAGTCGCTGGGCGTGTCCCGCGACACCGTCGAAAACGCCTACGTGCAACTGCATCGCGATGGCTACATCGTGCGTCGCGAGGGCTCGGGCAGCTATGTGTCCGAGACGGTGGGAATCGAACTGCGGGGCGCGACGCGCAAGCGGGCAAGGCTGGAGCGCAAGCCCGGCGCGGCGCAGCCGGGTGCGGGGCTGAGCCGGCGCGGGCGGGCGATCCTGGATAGCGGCGGCGTGTCAGACCAGCAGGTCATCAAGGCGTTCGCCACCGGGCTGCCCGAGACGCGCACGTTTCCCACTGGCGTCTGGGAACGCCTGCAGCGCCAAGTCATGAAGGACAGCCGCAGCCACGTGCTGCTGCATGGCGAACCGCAGGGCGCTGAACCGCTGCGCCGCGCCATCGCTGCCTATCTGAATCTGGAGCGTGGCGCCAAGGTCGTGCCCGAGCAGGTTCTGGTGCTCAGCAGCACCCGGCAAGCGCTCTTCCTGTGCGCGCAACTGCTGGCCGACGCCGACAAGCCCATCCTGATGGAGAACCCCGGTTACTTTGGCGCCCGCAAGTCGTTCGAGGCCGCCGAAACGCGGATCGTGCCGATAGACGTCGACGCGCAGGGCATACGCATGGACCTCCTGCGCGCGGACCGCAGCGGCGCCAGTTGCGTGTATGTGACGCCGTCGCACCAGTATCCGACGGGCGTGACGTTGTCGCTGGAACGCAGGCTGGAGCTGATCGGTTGGGCCGCCGACCATGGCAAGTGGATCATCGAGGACGACTACGACAGCGAATTCCATTACGACGGTTTGCCGACTGCTTGCGTGCAGGGTCTGGACCGGCATCAGCGCACCTTGTACCTGGGTACGTTCAGCAAGACGCTGTTTCCCGGCCTGAGGATGGGATACATGGCGCTGCCGCCGGAATTGGTCGACGCCTTTTCACGGGCGCGCAGCATCATGGACGGACACACGCCGCAGATACTGCAGTTGACACTGGCCCGCTTCATGGAAGACGGTCATTACCATTCGCACGTGCGGGCGATGCGCAAGCTGTACGCGGGGCGCCGCGAGGTTCTGCTGGCGTCGCTGGTCAAGCGGCTGGGCCACGTCGTGCAGGCAGTGCGTCCCCCCGGCGGCCTGCAGATCCCGTGCCTGCTCGAGCCGGGCTGGTCCGAGGAAAGGACCCAGCTTCTGGCGGAGCGCGCCGGCCTGCGCCTGCCCGGCCTCAGCCGGCTGTATGCCGGCCCGTACAAGCAGCCGGGCTGGCTGTTGGGCTATGCGTCGTTGACGGCCTACGAGATCGAGGACGCCGTGCGGCGTCTGGAGAACTCGCTGTCAAGGGCTTGACCGGCCTTGATTGGGCAGCATGGCGTGCCGTCCCTGAGGGCCGCCGTGCATCAGCAGATGCGCGGTCAAGCCGGCCACCAGGCCCCAGAATGCGCCGCCCACGCCTAGCATCGTGACGTTCGCGGCGGTGGCCAGAAAGGTGATGAGCGCCGTCTCACGCGTGCGCGCGTCGGCCATGGCGTTGGCCAGGCTGCCGCCAATCGCGCCAAGCAAGGCAAGGCCGGCCAGTGTGGTGATGAATGCCTTGGGCAGCACCATGAACAGTGTCGCCAACGTAACGCCGAAGGTGCCGACCAGAATGTAGAACGCGCCGCAGGCCAGACCCGCGATGTAACGCTTGGCGGGATCTTCATGGGCGTCCTTGCCGGTGCAGATGGCGGCGGTGATTGCCGCGACATTGAATGCGTGTGCCCCGAAAGGCGCCATCACGAGCGAGCCCAGTCCCGTCACGGTCAGGATCGGATTCGCGCTGGTCCGGTAGCCATCGTTGCGCAGCACCAGCATGCCGGGCATGTATTGACCCGTGAGCGTGATGATGAAAAGGGGCAGCGCAACGCCCAGCGCGGCCTGCAGCGAGAAGCCGGGCATTTCGAACACGGGCGCCGCCAGGCGCAGATGGACCGCCGAGAAGTCGATCCGGCCCTGCGCGATGAGCAATGCGAGGCCGATGGCCAGGATGCCGATCACGGCGAAGCGCGAGGAGAAGCGCTTGAGCAGCGCGTAGGACACCACCAGCGCGATCACCAGCAGGGGGTCGGCGCTGGCGCCGCCAAAGGCATTGACGCCAAACTGCAGCAGGATGCCCGCCAGCAGACCAGCGGCGATGCCAGCCGGGATCCTGCGCACAAGCTTTTCGAATGCACCCGACAGTCCCAGCACGATGAAACCCAGCGCCGACAACATGTACGCGCCGATGACTTCCTGATAAGGCGTGAAAGGCATGACCGTGGCAAGGAACGCGGCGCCGGGCGTGGACCACGCCGTAATGATGGGCGCCTTGTAGCGCCAGCTGAGCAGCACGCCGGTCACGCCCACCCCGATGGATACCGCCCATACCCAGGAGGTGGTCTGCGCCGGCGTCAAGCGGGCCAGCTCTGCCGCCTGAAACACCAGGACAAAGGTGCCGCCGTAGTTCACCATCACCGATATCAGTGCCGCGACGGTCGGGGAAAGGAAGTCGGCGAGTCGGATACCCGCCCGAGGTGCTGTCATGAATCACTCCGCATTCAAGGGGCGCCCGGCCGCGGGCCGGACTTGAACGGGGAGTCTATGGGGGGCGCGGCAGGTTGATACCTGCCACATCCCGCCGGGCGGGCAGACCGCTTCTGAAGTGGAACCTGTCTTAAAGCTCGTCCAGGCGTGTCAATGTCAGCGCCGCGTGCTCACGCAACGCCGTCTGCGCGTCCTCGGGCATGTCCCGCCAGCGTTGGTACACCATGGCCAGGCGCCGGTTGTCCTTGAGCTGCGGTTGATGACGCGCAAAGAAGTCCCAGTACAGCGCGTTGAACGGACAGGCGCGCTCGCCCGTCTTCTGTTTCCTGTCGTACGAGCATCCACGGCAGTAATCGCTCATCCGGTCGATGTATGACGC
Source organism: Achromobacter animicus (assembly GCF_040775605.1). NCBI lineage: Bacteria > Pseudomonadati > Pseudomonadota > Betaproteobacteria > Burkholderiales > Alcaligenaceae > Achromobacter > Achromobacter animicus. The sequence continues at coordinate 5,121,038 of NZ_JAYGJK010000001.1, read as the reverse complement.
ACTGCCGGCATAGGGTTTCGTGCCCAGCAGACCACCGTCGGCAAACTGGCTCATGCCAACCGTGTTGGGTAGTTCGACCCATTCGAACGCATCGATGTACACGCCCAGATACCAGCGGTGCACTTCGGCAGGGTCCAGACCGGCCAACAGTGCGAAGTTGCCGATGACCATCAGGCGTTGGATATGGTGCGCGTAGGCGTTGTCCAGCGAGTTGCCGATGGCGTCGCGCATGCAACGCATGGTGGTCTTTCCGGTCCAGAACCACGTCGGCAGCGGGCGTGTGTGCGCCAAGGCGTTGCGCGTCTCGTAACCCGGCATGTGCGCCCAATACACGCCACGCACATATTCGCGCCATCCCAGGATCTGCCGGATGAAGCCCTCGACCGCTGCCAAGGGCGCGCGCCCCGTTTCGTAGGCGGTCTGCGCCTGCCGCACCAGCTCGTCCGGGTGCAGCATCTTGGTGCACTTCCATCAGCACAAACACGACATTCTGGTCTGTCCGGGCGAACCAGCTTGCAACGGGTTCAGCTGGTCGCCGAGACTCAGGCGCAGGGTGTGCGCCCTCGCGCGCTCGGATGTCATGGCGCGCGGTTTTGCATCAGGAGGCCGGTTCAAGTGGCGGCTGTTCGCGATCCTGGCTGACCCAGATGAATGCGTCGGTGTCCAGGCCCAACGCCTTGGCGCGGCGCAGGATGTCGTCGCGCGTATCGCGGCCCAGCGTCTTGTCACGCGCGAGAATCCAGGCGTAGCTGCGATCCGGGCCGACGACCAGGGCCCAGCGGTAATCCGGGTCCAATGCGGCCACATGGTAGCCGCCATAGAAGGGGCCGAAGAACGACACTTTCAGCGATGCCACCGACGGGTCACCCGTGAAGCGGGCTCGCCCCTGCGCCGAACGCCAATCGCCTTGCGAACCCTTGGCCGGGTCGAACCCGCGGTTGATGACGCGCACGGTGCCGTCGTCTTGCAGCGTGTAGTGGGCGGTGACGTCTGTCATGCCGCGTTCGAAGCTGTGGTCCAGCCGCGCGATTTCGAACCAGCGTCCTTCATAACGATGCACGTCGAAGGAGCCTACGGGTGTCACGCCTTTGGGCGGCGTCGTCGCGGCACAGCCATACAACGTCAAACCCAACAGTCCCAAGGCCAGCCACGGGGCGACGCGCCGCAACGGGTGGATGAAACGACGACCGGCTTCTGCATGGCGCATGAAAAACCTCCGCTGAATTTGAATCTCGGAAATTATATTTGCGGGGGTCTGCGCTCTTGGTTCCAGTTCGGAAAGAAAGGAAACAATTCATGGGCTTCGGGCCGGCTTCAGGTCCCGTGCCTGGGCCGGCGCCGATTCAGGCGGGCCGGCGCTACATCACCTTTACCGCGCGGCCGATGAACTGGATCGGACCGGTCGGCTTGCCGGTGGGCGACCCGGTGGCCGGTTCCAGCGTCAGCTCAAACAACTGATTCGGTTCCAGCGGCGGCAGCTTGTCCAGCGGGATGCGCACCGGCTCGCCCGGTTTGATCAGGCCCAGCGAGACCGGACCGGCCCAGCCGTCGGCCTTGGTCCAGAATTCCAGCGCACGATCGGCCGGCACCTGCATGGCCGCGATCGGCACCAGTTGCACGTCGCGCTGACCGGCACTGGCCTGCACGACCCAGCCCGGCGTTTGCGACTGGGGCGCGACCAGCACCACCATGTACTGCACGGGACCCGGCGCGGGCGCGGGCCGCAGCGCCAGCGTGCCGGCCAGCACCAGGGCGGCAGCCAGGCCGCTGGCGGCCGCACCGCGCCAGAAGAACAGGCTGTCCCACCAACCCGGGCGCGCCGGCTGCGCGGCTTGCGGGGCCGCGCGTTGACGATTCAGCGTATCCGCGATGCGAGGCCACAGGCCTGGCGAGGGCTCGATCGGCTCGGCCAGGCTGCTGAGCGGCAGCAGGCGTTCTTCCCAGCGGTCGACGGCGGCGCGCAGCGCGGCATCGTGCGGCAGGCGGGCGTTGACGTCGCGCCGGCGTGCGGAGGACAAGGTGCCCAGCACGTATTCGCCGGCCAGTTCATCCAGGTTGTCGGGGGAAAGGGACGGGGCGCTCATGCCAGGCATTCCTTCAGCGCTTTCAGGCTGCGCTTGATCCAGGCTTTGACGGTGCCCAGCGGCGCGCCCAGGCGCTGCGCGATTTCACTGTGCGACAGGCCTTCCACGTAGGCATGCAGCACGCAGTTGCGGCGCACGGGTTCCAGTTGTTCGAGGCACGGGCCGATGCGGCCGGCGCTGTCGCGCCAGTCGAAGGTGTCGCGCGTGTCGTGCCAGGCATCCATTGCGTCGCGAGCATCCAGCGCGGCGGCGGTGTCGTCGTCGACGGCAGTTTCGTGGCGGCCGTCGCGCACGGCGTTCAGCGCCAGGTTGCGCGCGACGCTGTAGATCCAGCCGCGGGCCGAACCGCGCGTGGCGTCGAAGCTGCCAGCCCGGTTCCAGATATTGACGAAGGCGTCGTGCACGATGTCTTCGGCCCGGGCGCGGTCACGCACGATGCGCTGCGCGACGCCCAGCAGACGGGGGCCTTCGTGGCGGTACAGGGCCTCCAGCGCCGAGCGGCGTCCCGCGGCGCACTGCTCGAGGGCCGCGGTGTAATCGAAGTCCGGATCAGGTCGGTTCGGCATGCGCGCAGAGCAGGAAGGGGTGGGCACGGACCGGGCTGACAAGCCCCGGGCGGCGGCGGATCCAGGCATGTTACCGGAGTCCCGTTGCCGCCAGGGGGGTGCCTGCCCGGTGTCAGTTGGCCTTCCAGAAGATGTAGTCGGCCTGGTAAGACACCTGGCTGCGTTCGCCGGCCTTCGTGCAAGGCGTCTGCGGCGCCACGCCGCCCTTGAGCGCCGTGCGCTGGATATACGTGACGCCGGTCAGGGCGCCGGCGCCCATGGCGGGGTTGGCCTTGACCAGTTGATAGGGCAGGTTGCCCGCGCCTGCCGGCGCCACGGCGACCTGCGTGCCGGTCAGCTTGGAGCCGTCCGCGGCTTCCCAGGTGGCGGGCGGGCCATAGTAGGTGCCGACCTGTTTGCCCTGGCGGTCTTTCAGCACCGCCTTCGGACCGGCGAACACCCATTCCATCTGGTCCTTGGCGTCGGCCTTGGCGCGGCATTCATAGGTGATGTCGCCCGTGCCCACGGTTTCCCATGCCACTTTGTGGCCGGCGGGCACCTGAACAGAAGCGGGCAGGGCGTCTTGCGAGGCGGCCAGCGCCGGGGAGGTGTGCAGCATGCCGCAAGCGGCCAGCATTGCGGCCGCGAAAAGGCCGTTGGCGGGGGTGTGGCGAGTCATCATGAGCGGTCTCCTGCGCAGTAAAACGCTGCGGATACGGCGCACGGAATGCGCGCCGTTGCAGGTACTACACGCGGGAGCCGCAGTTGGATGCAGGCCGCGGAAAATATTTCGCGGCCTGGACTTGCCTGTATCATCCGCTGCAAGACATCCATCCCCCGAGCGCCGTTTTGTCGTCGCGCGGCCTGAATGCCAGTGACCTCGGATAGCCGCCATGCCCGATCCGCTTCGTCTGCAGGCTTTGATACAGGAGTGCGCTCGCGGCCAGGAGTCCGCGCTGGCGGAACTCTATCGTCAGACTTCCCCGCATCTGTTCGCGCTCGCGGTACGTATATTGCGGCGAAGCGACTGGGCAGAGGAAGTCCTCCAGGACAGCTTCATCAATATCTGGCGCAATGCCGCCCGCTATTCATCGGAGCAGAGCCAAGTCATGACCTGGATGACGCGCATCGTGCGCAACCGTTGCATCGACATGCTCCGCCGACCGGACCTGGAACGCCCAGATGCCGACGGCGCATTGACGCAGGCCTGGGCCGATGACGCGCCCGGCCCGTTCGAACGCTTGCAACGCGACCAGGACGGCCAGCGTCTGGCGGACTGCCTGAAACAGCTCGAAGGTCAGCAACGCGCGGCCATCGCGCTGTCCTTTTTCGACGACCTCAGCCACAGCGAGATCGCCCGCCGCCTCGAGGCCCCGCTGGGCACGATCAAGAGCTGGGTGCGGCGCGGCATGGACCGGCTCAAGAGGTGTCTGTCATGAACTACACCAATCCTCAACTGCGCGAGCGGCTTGCCGCGGACTACGTGGCCGGCGCCATGCGCGGGGGCGCACGCCGCCGCTTCGAGGGCTTGATGGCCGCCGACGCCAACCTGCGCCGCCAGGTGCGCGAATGGGAAGACGACATCTACCCCCTGTTGTGGTCGCTGCCGGCCCGGGTGCCGCCGCGCCGCGTGTGGCGCGCCATCGAATCGCGCCTGAAGCCGGGGGGCGGCCGTGGCTGGCAGGGCCTGGCATTCTGGCGCGTGGTCAGCGGCGCGCTGGCGGCCCTGCTGGTGGCAGGGGTGGCGATCTACCCGATGCAGGTTGACCGCGCCGCGCGCACGCAGCTGATGGCGGTGCTGCAAAGCCCCGAGGCGCAGGCCATGCTGGTGGTGCGCGCCGACGAGCGCGGCGGCCTGCACGTGCATGCCTTGCAGGATCTGGCCTCGCGCGCCGACGGCAAGGCCCTGGAGCTCTGGGTGATTCCGCCGGGACAGGCGCCGATATCCGTCGGGGTGGTGGCCCCCGATGGCCAGACGGCGCTGCCGCGCGCCCAAGGCCTGGAAGGCGGGCAGACCCTGGCCATCACGCTCGAACCGCCGGGCGGGTCGCCGTCGGGCAAGCCCACCGGCCCGGTCATCATGAAGGGCGACGTGCTCAAGATCTGAGCCGCTTCTTGAGCGGGGCCGCGCGCTTGCCGCGGCCCGCGCCGCACCAGGGTTTTCACCTACGCATCCGATGCTGTGCCGGGACCGTATATCCCCCTACGTTTCCCACAGGACAGCATGATGCGCTCCATTCTTACCGGCTGGACCGCTTCGATGCGGCGCTGGGTCGATACGCAGGCGCAGGACGCGCCGGGCGGCGATCCCGATCGCATCGACTGGACCCGCGCCTTGCCTTTCGCCTTGCTGCACGCCGGCTGCCTGGGTGTGCTGTGGACCGGTGTCTCGCCGGTTGCGGTGGCGCTGGCGGGGGCGCTCTACGCGGTACGGATGTTCGCTCTGACCGGCTTCTATCACCGCTATTTCTCGCATCGCACATTCCGCACGTCGCGGGGCATGCAGTGGGTGTTCGCCGTGCTGGGAGCATCGTGCGCGCAGCGCGGTCCGCTGTGGTGGGCGGCCCACCATCGGCACCATCATCGCCATGCCGACGATGCGCATGACCTGCATTCTCCGCGCCATCACGGCTTCTGGTGGAGCCACATGGGCTGGTTCCTGACACGCCGCGCCTTCGCCACCGACCTTGCGCGCGTGCCGGATCTGCGCGGCTTCCCCGAACTGCGCTGGCTCGACCGCTTTGACGCCGCGGTGCCGCTGGCGCTGGCGGTGGGGTGCTACGGATTGGGGGCGCTGTTGGCGCGCGTGGCGCCCGGCCTGGGCACGGACGGGCCGCAGATGCTGGTGTGGGGCTTCTTCATTTCCACCGTGGCCCTGTTCCACGCCACCGTCACCATCAACTCGCTGGCGCACCGCTACGGCAAGCGGCGCTATGACACCACCGATGACAGCCGCAACAACGTGTGGCTTGCGCTGCTGACGTTCGGTGAGGGCTGGCATAACAACCATCACTTCTATCCGGGATCGGCGCGTCAGGGTTTTCGTCCGCGCGAGATCGACATCACCTGGTACGGCCTGCGCCTGCTGGCCGCCACCGGCCTCATCTGGGACCTGAAGGCCGTGCCGGATTGGGCGCTGGCCGCTGCCAAGGAGTGAGCATGCGCATCGCCATCATCGGTTCGGGCATCGCGGGACTGGTCTGCGCCTGGAAGCTGGGCCGCGACCACGATGTCACGCTGTACGAGGCCAACGACTATCTGGGCGGGCATACGCATACGCACAGGGTCGAACAGGGCGGCCGGCGCTATGCGGTCGATAGCGGATTCATCGTCCACAACCCGCTCAATTACCCGCATTTCACGGCGCTGCTGGAGGAGTTGGGCGTGGCGTCGCAGCCCACCACCATGAGCTTTTCGGTGCACAAGGAAGCGGACGGTCTTGCCTATAACGCCGCCTCGCTGGACACGCTGTTCTGCCAGCGGCGAAACCTGCTGTCGCCGCGATTCCTGGGCATGGTGCGCGACCTGATCCGCTTCTACCGCGAGGCGCCCGCGCTGCTGCGCGCGCCGGAGCCGGGCCCTACGCTGGGCGAATACCTGGCGCAACACCGTTACGGTGAGGCGTTTCGCACCGACCATCTGATTCCGATGGCGTCGGCGCTGTGGTCATCGCCGGCCTCGCGCATCCTGGCGTTTCCGGCGCGATACCTGGTGCGGTTCATGGCGAACCACCAGATGCTGCGCCTGAGCGGCCGGCCGCAGTGGCGCGTGGTGCAGGGCGGATCGCGCCGCTATATCGACGCCATGCGCCGGCAATGGGCGGTGCGCGAGCGGCTGAACTGCGCCGTGCGCGCCGTCCGGCGCCTGCCGGGCGGCGTGCAGGTCATGACGCCCGATGGCCAGGACCACCATGACGAAGTGATCTTCGCCTGCCACAGCGATCAGGCGCTGGCGCTGCTGGCCGACCCGACGCCGCAGGAACGCGAGGTCCTCGGCGCCATCGCCTACCAGGACAACGATGTGGTGTTGCACACCGACGCGCGCCTGTTGCCGCATCAGCGCAAGGCCTGGGCCGCCTGGAACGCCTACGTGCCGGCCGATCCGGACGCGCCGTGTTCTGTCAGCTATTGCATGAACCTGCTGCAGGGCATCAGGTCGCCGCAGCCCTTCGTCGTGACGTTGAATCGCAGCGATGCCATCGATCCGGACACGGTGCTGGCGCGCATGCGCTATCACCACCCCGTGTACACCCACGAAGCCGTGGCCGCGCAGTCGCGCCGCGCGGAGATATCGGGGCGCCGGCGCAGTTGGTACGCCGGCGCCTATTGGGGCTGGGGCTTTCATGAAGACGGCGTGGCGAGCGCGCTGGACGTGGTGCGCGGCATCCAGGAACAGCCGCGGGTGCGGGAGAGGGAGGCGGCATGATCCACCAGAGCGCCGTCTACGAAGGCCGGGTGACTCACCGGCGCCACCATCCGCACGCGCATGGCTTCGGCTACCGCATGGCGCAGCTTTACCTGGACCTGGATGAGATCGACCGCGTGTTTCAGGATCGCTGGCTGTGGTCGGTAGAGCGCCCCAATCTGGCGCAGTGGCGCAGGGCAGATTATCTCGACGCCGGCGAAGGCCTGCCGCTGGCGCAGGCGGTTCGGCAACGCCTGCGGGCGCATCTGGGAGACATGCCGGACGGGCCCATCCGACTGCTGGCGCACCCCCGCTACGCCGGCTACGTCTTCAATCCGGTGAGCTTCTATTACTGCTTTGACGCGGATGGCCAGACGCTGGCGGCCATCGTGGCCGAGATCACCAATACGCCGTGGAAGCAGCGCCATTGCGTGGTGCTGCCGGCCACCGCCGCCGAGCGCGAGGGCGACGCGCTGGCCTGGCGCTTCGACAAGCGCTTCCACGTATCGCCATTCCTGCCGATGGATTGCGCCTATGACTGGCGCTTCAACCTGCCCGCCGACGACCTGCGGGTGCACATGCGGGTCAGCCGGGCAGGCGTGGCGCAGTTTGACGCGCGCTTGGATCTGCAGCGCCGCGCCTTAGATGGCGCGGGGCTGGCGCGCCTGCTGTGGCGCTACCCGTTGATGACGCTGCAAGTCGTCGGCGCCATTCATTGGCAGGCGCTGCGTCTGTGGCTCAAGCGCAATCCCGTCTACGACCATCCCCGCACGCCCAACGGAGAACCGCGATGAAACCCATGACGCCCTCGGAACATGCCTCGGTCGCGGCCAGCCGTCGCGCCAGTCCGCTGGAGCGGCTGTTGCGCCAGCGCCTGTTTGCCAGTCTGGCGGCACTGGACCATGGCCGGCTGCTGATCGAAGACGGGCTGGGCAGCGTCACGCTGGGCCGCGGCGAGCCGTGCGTGCGCCTGACGGTCAGTGACCTGGGCTTTTACCGGCTGGTGGCGGCGCAAGGCAGCATTGGCGCGGGCGAGGCCTACGGCGACGGCCTGTGGCGCTGCGACGACCTGGTCGGACTGGTGCGCCTGCTGGTGCGCAACCGCGACACGCTGGACGCCATGGAGTCGGGGCTGGCGCGGCTGGCGGGATGGGCGCTGCGTCGCTGGCATGCCGGCAACCGCAATACCCGCGACGGCAGCCGCCGCAACATCGCCGCCCACTACGACCTGGGCAATCCGTTCTTTGCGTTGTTCTTGTCCGACGACCTGATGTATTCGTCCGCGCTGTGGGCTGACGGCGATGACACGCTGGAGGCGGCGTCCCATCGCAAGCTGGAGACGATCTGCCGCAAGTTGGCGCTGCGTTCCTCGGATCGCGTGGTGGAGATCGGCAGCGGCTGGGGCGGCTTGGCCATCCACGCGGCGCGTCATTACGGCTGCCACGTCACCACCGCCACGCTCTCGCGCGAGCAGCATGACCTGGCGGTCGAGTGGGTGCGCGCCGCCGGCCTGCAGGACCGCGTCAGCGTCGTGCTGCGGGACTATCGCGATCTGCAAGGCCAGTACGACAAGGTGGTGTCGGTGGAGATGATCGAAGCCGTTGGCGCGAATTTCCTGGAAGCCTATTTCGCCAAGGTGGCCAGTCTGCTCAGCCCGCGTGGCCGCGCGCTGATTCAAGCCATCACCATCGAGGACCACCGCTATGCGCAGGCGCTGGCCTCGGTGGATTTCATCAAGCGCCACATATTCCCGGGCAGCTTCATTCCGTCCATCGATGCCATGCTGCGCGCCAAGACCCGCGCCTGCGATCTGGCGTTGGTGCACCTGGAGGATTTCGGTCTGTCGTACGCGCGCACGCTGCAAGTCTGGCGCGAACGCTTCCTGGCGCGGCAACCCGAGGTGCGGGCGCAAGGCTTCGACGCACGCTTCAGCCGCTTGTGGGAGTTCTACCTGGCGTACTGCGAAGGCGGCTTTCGCGAACGCTCCATCGGCGTTGCGCACCTGCTGCTGACGCATCCGCAGGCGCGCCCTGAGGGCGAGCGCTGGGTGCGGGAGGCGCCATGACGGTCTGGCAACAATGGTTCTGCATTGCGCTGGGCATGATTGGCGCCATGACGTTGGCTTGGCGCTGGCAGCGCCGCCGCGCCAACGCCGGCATCGTCGACGTGGTGTGGGCGCTGGGCATGGGCGCGGCGGCATTGCTGATCGCCGCCACTGGCGCGGGCAGTCTTGCCGCCAGGCTCGCGCTGGCGTTGATGGCTGGGGTGTGGTCGTTGCGGTTGGCTTGGCATCTGTGGCGGCGCGTGCGCGCAGGCGAGGACGGCCGCTATCGTGCGCTGCGCGAGCATTGGCAAGGTCACCAGGGCAAGTTCTTCGGCCTGTTCATGTTCCAGGCCGGACTGGTGATGCTGTTCTGCCTGCCCTTCCTGGCGGCGGGCGCCAGCCCGGCGCAGGGCTGGCCCGTGGCGCTGGCCCTGCTGATCTGGCTGGCCGCCCTGTCGGGCGAGGTGATTGCCGACCGCCAGCTCGACCACTTCCGCGACAACCCCACTCACCGCGGCCTGACCTGCCGGGTCGGCCTGTGGCGCTATTCGCGGCACCCTAACTACTTCTTCGAGTGGTGCCATTGGTTCGCCTACGTCGCCTTGGCCTGGGGATCGCCGCTTGCATGGTTGTCGTGGCTGGGGCCGGTGCTGATGTATGTATTTCTGCGCTGGATCAGCGGCATTCCGTTCACCGAGCAACAGGCGCTGCGCACGCGCGGCGACGACTATCGCGACTACCAACGCCGCACGCCGGCGTTCTTTCCCTGGTTCCCGAAATCCTGACGAGGTATGCCATGACGACCGCGACGCTGCACGACACTCCGTTGCCCACCGACCGCCCCGCGCCCGGTCTGCTCGGCCTGGCCGAGCGCGGCCTGCTGCCCGATGGGTTCGTGCGCCTGGGCATGCGGCGCCTCTGCGCCGAGCGTCTGGCGCAGGAATACGCCGGTGGCATCGAGGCCTGGACCGAGCGCGACCGCCAGCTTATCGCCGGCCTGCGCACCAGCGCCGTCGCCATCCACACCGATGCCGCGAACGCCCAGCACTACGAATTGCCGACCGCGTTCTTTCAGCTTTGCCTGGGCGCGCGCATGAAATATTCAAGTTGCCTTTACCCGACGGGCAGCGAAACGCTGGACCAGGCCGAAACCGCCATGCTGCGCTTGTATGGCGAGCGCGCCGAGCTGGCTGACGGCCAGGACATCCTGGAGCTAGGTTGCGGCTGGGGGTCGCTGACGCTGTGGATGGCCGAGCGCTTTCCCAACGCACGCATCACCGCGGTGTCGAACTCGGCCACCCAGCGCCAGCACATCGAGGCGCGCTGCCGGGAGCGCGGCTGGTCGCACGTGCGCGTCGTGACCTGCGATGTCAACGTGCTGGCGCTGCCTGCCGCCGCCTTCGACCGCTGCGTTTCGGTGGAAATGTTCGAGCACATGCGCAACTACCAGGATCTGATGGCACGCATTGCGCAGTGGCTGCGGCCCGGCGGCAAGTTGTTCGTGCACATCTTCGCGCACCGCGAGCGCGCCTATCCGTTCGAGACCGACGGCGCCGGCAACTGGATGGGTCGGCACTTTTTTACTGGCGGCATCATGCCGTCGGCGCAGACGTTGCTGCACTTCCAGCAAGACCTGCGACTTGAGGAGCGCTGGTTTCTCGACGGGACGCATTACGCCCGCACCGCCAACCACTGGCTAGCCAACCAGGACGCGCGCCGGGAAACGGCGCGGGCGGCGTTGGCAGACGCTTACGGCCCGTCCTTGGCCCGCTTGTGGCACCAGCGCTGGCGCATGTTCTGGATGGCCTGCGCCGAGCTCTTTGGCTATGACGACGGCCAGCAGTGGGGCGTGGCGCACTACCGCTACACGCGGCCTTGAGGAGAACCATCATGTTGCGAAACCTGTGTATTGGCGTGACGGCCCTGCTGGCCGGCTGCGCGTCGCCGCCGCCCATGCCGCCGGTGGCTCACGTGGACCTGAACCGTTTCATGGGCGACTGGTATGTAATCGCCCACATTCCCAGTTGGCCCGAGCGCAACGCGTACGACGCCGTGGAAAGCTATCGGCTGCTGCCGGACGGCCGCGTGCAGACGGATTTCCGCTACCGCGATGGCAGCTTCGAGGCGCCCATCGACACCATGCACCCGGTGGCCACCGTGCGGCCCGGCACCGGCAATGCGGTGTGGGGCATGCAGTTCATCTGGCCCATCAAGGCCGAGTACGTCATCGCCTATCTGGACGAGTCGTACCAGATCACCATCGTTGGCCGCTCCAAGCGCGATTACGTCTGGATCATGGCCCGGGCGCCGTGCCTGGACGATGCGGTCTATGCCGATCTGCTGAGCAAGGTGACGGCGTTGGGTTACACGGAAGCGCCGCGCAAGGTGCCGCAGCGTTGCGAGCGGTGATGGGGACGGGCAGTCGCGGCCGCCTTCCCGCCTGCGCTATCCTTCGCTCCATTGCCCATGTCGTGGCGAATAGGAACGAAGACAATGAGACGCGTGGCGCTGATCTGCATGCTGTCTGCCTCGGTGGCAAGCCAGGCGCAGGAAGTCCGGACCTGGCATTTTTCCGGCGCCGACCTGGTCGCCGCCATGGAAGGAAAAATGCCGTCGGAGATTCGCGATGCCTCGCTGGGCCGCCAGTTCTCGTCGGCGTATGCGCAGGCCTATGTGAGCGGGATCGCCGATCAAACGCAAGGAACGCTCTGGTGCACCCGAACGGGCGTGCTGCCGCATGAGTTGAAGGACAGGGTGCACAGCTATCTGACTGCGTTGCCACACAGCCGCCTGAAAACGAACGCCGGACCGCTGGTTGGGGAGGCGCTGGCGCGTTCGTTTCCTTGCCGTTAAGGCCACCGTTGTTGGCGCGCACCAATGCATTGGCGCCGCCCCGGCAGCATCCTGACCGAAGTGCAACATTGCTGTGCAAAGGCACGCGTCCCTGGTAAAAATCCCGAAGCCGAAAAAATCAGAAAACTTATGCGGCCCGTTGTTACGGGTTTGCGCCGAGGGGATGACGATGGGCAAGCCGACTGCAAAGCGACCTTTGCGAGCCAGAGCCGCTGCATTGGGGGGCCTCGAACCGCGCCGTTCGCTGCTGCGTCCGCCAGATTGGCGCGAGATGCTCTCCGTCACGGCCGTGGGACTTGTCATGGTGCAACCGGCAGCCGCGGCGCTGAGTTGCCCATCGGTCGACACCAACCCCTCCAATTCCACCACCTGCACCATTTCCTCCAGCCAGGGCGGGGCCGGCGCGCAGGTCAGCGTGGTCAATACCGCCAGCGCCGGCACCGGCGACAACGTCGGCGGCTATGGCGGCAACTACACGGTGATCAACAACGGCGCGGTGTTGCAGCCCAGCGCCCCGCAGGGTGGCATCTTTATTCGCCTGACGGGCGGCGAGGGATCCAGCGATACCAGCAACAATGCGACGAATGGCGGTAACGGCGGCACCATCACCGTCAACAACAACGGCGGGACGATCACGGTGCAGAACTCGCCGACGTCCAGCACCCAGGGCAGCGGGCCTGGGATATGGGCCGATTCGGGCGCGCAGTTCGGCATCTATGGCGCGTCGGTCGGCGGCATTGGCGCCAATGCCAATGAGACGGTGATCGGCGGGGGCAACGGCGGCCGGGGGGGCGACGGTTCCGCCGTGACGATCACGAATAGCGGCAACGTCAGTGTGTCGTACCTGCCATATGGCGGCGTCGGCCTCTACGGCGCCAGCATTGGCGCGGTGGGCGGGAATCAGGACAGCGCGGCGACGGGGGATCAGAACGGCGGCGGTGGCGGCAACAGCAATATCGTCAATATCAGCAACACGGGCACGGTCTCGGTCAGCGGCTCAGGGGGGCGCTATGCGTGGGGCATCGGCGCCGAATCCATCGGCGGCGATGGGGGGCATGACAACGGCAGCGGCGCCAGCGCCGGAACGGCCAATGCCTCGAACCCTACGATCATCACCAATAGCGGCAACGTATCCGTGAATGTCAGCGGGTCGGCCCTGAGCAGCGTGCGCGGCCTGTCTGTGCTGAGCCAGGGCGGCAACGGCATGACGTCCGAGGACGGCAGCGACAACGGCGGCACCGGCGGCCAGTTCGGCGCGATGACGGTCGTGAACAACGGACAGGTATCCGTGGCGAGCTCGTCAACGGTCCAACCCGCCAGCCTGTCGCAGGTGTCCGGCGGAATTGTCGTCATCGGGCTCGGCGGCAATGGGGGGATGGGTCCGCAGACGATCACCAACACCAGCGGCGAGGTCGGCGGATACGGCGGCGGCAATGGGGGCACCACGACCAGCGTCACGCTCAACAGCGGATCGTCGATCACAACCTCCGGCAACTACATCCCCGGCGTCAGCGTCATCACGCAAGGCGGCAACGGCGGCGCGGGCCGCGAGGACAGCAATGGCGCGGTCGGCGGCAATGGCGGCACGGTGAGCGTCGCCATGAATGGCAATGCCAGCATCCGGACCAATGGTTTGCAGTCCACCGGCATTTCGGCCAGCAGCCTGGGCGGTGCGGGCGGCGGCGTCGAAACCAGCAGCGGCATCATCGACTTCACGCCCGAGAATGCCGGCAGCGGTGGCGCGGGCGGCGCAGTCACGGTCACGACGACCGGCGGTTCCATTCAGACGTTGAACGATTACTCCATCGGCATTCTCGGCCAGTCGATGGGCGGCATCGGTGGCGCCACCACGGCCAACTTCGAACTGTTCGGCAACGCGGGTGCGAATGCCGGCATCGGCGGAGCCAGCGGCTCGGTCACGATCAACAGCCAGTCGTCCATCTCGACGACCGGGCAGTCGTCGCACGGGATTTCGGCGCAGGCCATCGGCGGCGGCGGCGGAACGGCGGGCGTCAGCAGCGGCATCGTCGCGTTGGGCGGCGCGGGCGGCACCGCGGTGTCCGGCGGCACGGTCAACGTCAGCCAGTCCGGTGCGTTGAGCACCAGCGGGGCGGGCTCGATCGGGATGCTGGGGCAGTCCATCGGTGGCGGCGGTGGGGACGGCGGTGCGGCAAGCGGGGTCGCCGTCATCGGCGGCCAGGGCGGCGGCGGCGGTAACGGCGGCGCGTCCACCGTGGGTCTGAACGGCTACACCCTGAACACAAGCGGCGATCATGCGTACGGCATCGTGTCGCAATCCATCGGCGGCGGCGGCGGGACCGGCGGCGCCGCGTCTTCCTACGACGCCAGCGTCGGGTTTGCCATGTCGGTCGCAGTGGGTGGCACCGGCGGAAGCGGGGGGGCGGGCGGCACCGCAGCGGGCAATGTATCCAACGCAAGCCTGACGACCGGATCGTCGGGCACCGCCAATGGCGACGCGCACGGCGTGGTCGTGCAGTCCATCGGCGGCGGGGGCGGAGCGGGCGGCGCCTCCGTGGCGAAAGCCTTGGCGATCGCCGTGCCGGACGAGGATGCGTCGTTCGGCGTTGCGGTGACCTTTGCGATGGGCGGCTCCGGGGCAAGCGGCGGCGCGGGAGGCACGGCGTCATCGGCCATCAATAATTCGATCCTGACGACCTATGGGGCGAATTCGCAGGGCGTGCTGGTGCAATCGATCGGCGGCGGCGGCGGCCTGGGCGGCAGCGCCTCGGCGCTGTCGACGCTGGTCGGCACGGGCGACTCCGTGGGCGGCACCGTGCAATCGACGGTGGGCGGCAGCGGCGGGTCCGGCAGTTACGGCGGCAACGCCACGCTCAGCCTGGCGGGCAGCACCATCACCACGTGGGGCGACTCCGCGAACGCGCTGGTGGTGCAAAGCATCGGCGGCGGCGGGGGCGCGGGCGGCGTGGGCTCGGCCACAGGCCGCAGTCCCAATGTGGACGCCAACGTATCCATCACGGCGAACGTGGGCGGCAGCGGCGGCGCGGGCGGGCAGGGCGGCACGGCGGCGCTCACCGTCGATCCCGCCAGCACGATCGTCACGCACGGCGACGGCGCGCGCGCGGTGTTGGTGCAGTCCATCGGTGGCGGTGGCGGCGCATCGCAAGGCGGTCAGGTGGGCCTTGCCGTCAATAGCGAAAGCGAAGACGGCTCGACCGATGTCAGAGGCACCGTGTCCGTCGGTCGTGGCGGTTCCGGCGGCGGCTACGGTGGCTCGATCAACCTGAACAGCGATGGCAACGTCACCACCCATGGCGCGGATGCGGACGGGCTGCTGGTGCAGAGCATTGGCGGCTCGGGAGGCCTGGGCGGTGCGGTCGGCGGAACCAGTGAGAACAATTCGTCGGAATCGCTGGGCGATTCCGGCACGACGTATCAGTTCAACGTGTCAGTGGGCGGCAACGGCGGCGCCGGGGGCAATGGCGGCGCGATTGGAACCACTTCCAACGCCGCGAGCATCGGCGCTTCCACGAACACGTTCGGGGACTACGCAGACGCTGCGGTGCTGCAATCCATCGGTGGCGGTGGCGGGTCGGGCGGCGCATCGACCGCGTCTTCAAGCATCTCTTCGTCCAACGTGTCGATTTCCGTGGGCGGTTCGGGCGGAAGCGGCGGTGCGGGCAACAGCATCGTGGCGTTCCTGAACGGCAACGGCACCAACAGCTTCAACACGGCCGGCTATGGCGCCATGGGCATCGTCATGCAGTCCATCGGCGGCGGCGGCGGCATGGGCGCCACCGGATCGCCGTTGGCGCATGGTTCGCTGCGCGTCGGGGCCACGGGTGGCGGTGGAGGATCGGGCGGCGGCATCACGGTGACCAGCGGCAGCTATGCCTCCATCCAGACCACCGGCGACAGCGCGCACGGACTGGTGTTGCAGTCGATCGGGGGCGGCGGCGGCATTGCGATGGCCGGCAGCACGGCATCGGCCGCCAATCCCGGCAGCCAGCAGTTCAGCCTGCACGCGGGCAGCAACGGCCTTGGCGGTGCGGGCGGTTCGATCAACGCGTCCACCGGCCTGAACCTGAACACCTATGGCGACCGGGCCATCGGCGTCATCGCGCAGTCGATCGGCGGCGGCGGCGGGATCGTGTCGTCCGGCACGGCGACCGGCGTGGGCGCGACGGTGCTGGGCGGCGGCAATGCCAACAGCGGCGCGGTAACCCTTGACCTGCAGTACACCCTGAACACGCATGGCGCCGGCGCGCACGGCGTCGTGGCGCAGTCCATCGCAGATGGCGGCGGCATCCTGGGCGACACGACGAAACTCATCACCACGAACTCGGCCGGGTTCCTGCCCACCGCATTCAGTTCCGGTACCGCCGGCAACGTGTCGGTGTCCTACAGCGGACGGCTTTCGACGTCGGGCGCCAATTCCTACGGCATCATCGCGCAGTCAATCGGTGGCGGGGGCGGGCTGGCCGGCGGACCGCAAGGCGGCTTTGCCGGGTCGGTGGGCGGCAGCACGGGCAATGCAGGCAGCGTGACCGTCAGCCAGAGCGGAACACTGAGCGCGACGGGGTCGGACTCAACCGGCATCATGGCGCAGAGCCAGGGCGGTCAAAGCGAACAGAGCGTCACGGTCAATATCAACGGCAGCGTGGCGGGCGGCACGAACAGCGGCAAAGGCGTGTGGATACTGGGCGGGCGCAACAACGTGGTGAACGTCAATGCGGGCGGTTCGCTCAGTGCGTTGTCCAACACGGCGTTGACGTTCAATGGCGATTCCTCCACGGCGGCCGGATCCTTCCTCACCTTCAACGTCTACGGCACCGTCTCCGGCAACGTGTATTGCGGCAACACGGATTCCTATGACGCCTGCAACTACATCGTGCAGTCGGGCGGTGTGGTCGACGCGGCGGTGGCTTACCAGGCCAACGTCACCAACTCGGGACTGGTGGTGATCGGCTCGCCGGGCCAGTTCCAGACCCTGACCGTCAGCGGCGATTTCAAGCAGTCGCAAAGCGGCGTCCTGCGCGCCGACGTGGATTTCGACCAGATGCGCGCGTCGCAGATGGTGGTGCAGGGCAACGGCGATCTGAACGGCAAGGTCGACGTGCTTGCCGCCGCGCTGCTGCCGGACCGCGAGTTGACGGTGCTGACGGTGCAAGGCGATTCCCAAGGCAGCGTGGATGCCGTGGATAGCCCGGTCTTCGATTACGCCACCCGCCAGGTCGGCCAGACCACGCGCATCCGCGTGGCGGGGGCGGACTTCAATGCGCCGTCGATGGGCCTGAAGTCCAACCAGCGGCAGGTCGCGGCTCAGCTTCAGCGCATCTGGGATGCCGGCGGCAATTCCGCGCTGGCGCCGCTGTTCGGGCAGTTGGACCAGATATCGCGCCAGGGCGCGGGCGCTTACCGGGATAGCGTGGCCAGCCTGTCGCCGGGTGTGACGGCCGCCCCGGCGGTGCAGTCGGCCGCCAACCTGGGGCAATTCACCGGCGCGATGATGTCGTGCCCCACGTTCACCGGCGTCGATGCCTTTCCCGGCGAGCAGAACTGCTTCTGGGGCCAGGTCACGGGCCGCTACACCAACCAGGACGGCAGCAAGGGCACGGCGGGCTTTGACTACGACACGGTGACCTATCAGTTCGGCGGCCAGCGTGAAGTCAGCCCGGGCTGGTTCGTCGGCGGCTCGATGGCCTACGAAAACAGCAAGGTGCGCGCTTCCGACGGCGGCGTGCGCGGCAATGGCGACAGCGGCTACGTCGGCGCGGTGGTCAAGCGCGAGCAAGGCCAGTGGGTATTCTCGGCGGCGGTGGGCGGCGGCTACGGCGGCTATCACATGGATCGCAACATCGGCATCGCGGGATACCAGGACACGCTGACCAGCCGTCCCGATGTCTATGGCTTCAACGCCCGTCTGCGCGCCGCGCGCACGTTCGCGTTCGACAAGATGTATGTGAAGCCCTACCTGGACTTCGATGCCAGCTATACCCGCATGCCGGGATACAAGGAGTCCGGCTCGAATCCGCTGGCCCTGTCGGTCGACAGCAGCGACCAGTTCATCCTGGGGCTGTCGCCGATGATCGAATTCGGCGGCCGCGCCGAGCTGCCCAACGGCGCCATCCTGCGGCCGTTCGTGTACGCGGGGGTGTCTTTCCTGTCCAAGGACGATTGGACGTCGACCGCCCGCCTGCGCGGCGCGCCGGCCGGCACGGGATCGTTCGATACGTCGCTGCCCATCGACAACGTCGTGGGTAAGGTGGGCGCGGGCCTGCATGTGGCGCGGGCAGGGGGCGTGGACTTCCGGCTGCAATATGACGGCCAGTTTTCGGAGCGGGTTCGCAGCAATAGCGGGACGTTGAAGGTCATGGTGCCTTTCTGACGCGCGGGGCGCCGGGCTTGTCTGCATGCAGCCTGCCATTGCGCGTCAAACTGCCCGCGTCAGATCGGGTACGCTGTGACGCTCGCAAATCCGGGAAGTCTTGATATGTGGCGCGCGATTTTCAAAATGTCGTTGGCGGTGGGTTGGGGGCTTTGGCTGGCCGCCATGGGGTGGTTCGCATTTGGTATGGGGCGTTACATACCATCCGCCGACGCGACGCTGACGCCGATCATGCTGACGGCCGGCCAGACGGCGCGGGCCGAGATCTACCGCATCCGCGAAGCGCCGCTGTGGATGGAGGCGCGTTTCGGTGGTCCGATGGGCCGGGACCGACCTGAACTGGGAGATCCCGCGACGCGCATCGGTGCGCCGGACGCGAAGCCGCGCAACGTTAATCCCGGAGAGCCGGTGCGAATCCGCGTGCGCGATGGCAAGGGGCTGGACATCGTGGTGAGCGCGGCGCCGCGCAGTGGCTCCAGCGCCACGCATTTCTATCGCAAGCTCTGGCCTGAAAGCCATGCCGACGGCGCGCAGCTTGAGACCGCGCCGGGATTTCCGATGCTGGCGAAGGGGGCGTCGGATCTGACCTTCACGGTGAAAGAGGTTGGACCAGCGCTTCAAGGCGAGCAGATCGAACTGGAGATCAGCGCGCCCATCGGGTTGAAGCGTACGGCGCCGGGGTGGGATGACGTTTCCGCCTTCATTTTCTGGCCGTTCTATGCCGCGATTTTGGGCGCGTGGGCGCTCATATGGGCAGGGCTGACGTGGTGGTATCGCCGACGCAGCCGGCGGACGGCGAAGCGGGAATTTGCCTGAGTTCAAAGCAACAAGGCCCACGCAATTGCGTGGGCCTTGTTGCTTGCCGGGGCGGCTGAAATCCCGAATGCCGCCGCGCTTTAGAACCGGTACGACGCTTGCAACTGGAACGTCTGTCCCGACACGTTGCCGGTGTCGAACAGGCGATCATAGCTGGCGGTCAGGTCCATGGCCTTGCTGACGGGCAGCGTCAGACCCAGGCCCGCCGAGAACATGCCGCGCGAAGGCGCCACGCCGAGCAGCGTGAAGCCGGTGCCGTCGCTCGCCGTAGCACGGAACTCGCGGTTGGTGTCGAGGGTTTCGTAGGCGTAACCGACGCGGGCTTCGACAAGGGCAGGCTTGTCCGACTTCATGTTGAAGGGCAGGCCCACGGCGAGTTGCGCGTAAGGCTGCAAGCTGTTGAAGTCCTGGGCGCCGACATCCAGGTTCTGGCTGGTCGAGCCCGTTTCGCTGAAGCGTTCGGTATGCAGGTACTGATAGCGCAGGCCGAGACGGGGCGTGATTGTGACGGGTCCCGCAGCCAGCGGCAGGCTGGCTTGCAGGCCGGCCGTGATTTCCTGGCCGTCCGAGTCGCCCCTGGCCTTGCCCGGGCCGGGGAAGGACCGGCGCGTCTGGAGGAAGTCGTAGGCGGCGCCAACCGTCGCGGCGATGGTGACGGCGCCCACGCGGCGGCTGCCATAGCCTGCGATGCGCAGGGTGTCGATCTTGCCGGTTGCCTCATCCTCGGTCACGTCGACGTGGCTGTAGCCCCCCGCGACGCCGAGCGTCCACGCGCCAACCTGCTGATCCAGGCCGGCCAGAAAGCCGTAATGGCGATCCTTGTAGCTGGGGGCTTCGTCGTTGCCGCGCACGTTCGCGGTATTGGAGACGATCTGGGCCCACGCCTGGCGGCCCGGGCGTGCGCAATTGGCGTCTGTCGCGGCGTCGGCGCAGTCCTGGCCCAGTCGCGCGAGCAGCGTGTCGTTCACACGTTGGCCTTCGCGGATGGCGGCCGAGGCGACAGCGCCGAAGATCGAGGCGTTGGTGGGGGCGATGACGACCGGATCGCCGCCGTCGCTGACAACGGCGGCCAGCGTGAGGGTGCTGCCGTCGGCCAGGCTCTGCACGCTCTGCGCCAGTTCTGCCGGCGCGTTGCTCGTGACGGAAGCGAACCGGCCGGTGACGCTTGCCGCGTCGACGATGCGGAAGGACGTTGCGCTGTAGGTGCCGGGGCCGTACAGCACGTTCAGCGTGCCGGCGAGGGTGGCAGTGCCGCCCACCTTCAGTTGCGAAGCGGCCGTGGGGCTGACGTCGATGAACAGCGTGCCGGTGGGGGACTGCGTGTAGTTGCCCAGGACCGTCAGCGTGCCGATGGAGCCGCCCGGGCGCACGATGCCGTCGTTGGTCACATTGCCGCCGATCGAGCCATGTCCGCGCAGCGTGCCGGCGTTGCCGACGGCAACGTCGCCCAGGATGCTGGCGGTGGGGTGGGCGGCATCGCCGATCTCCAGCGTGCCCGCGGACACCGAGGTGCCGCCCGAGTAGGTGTTCACGCCGTTCAGGATCAGCATGCCGCTGCCGGTCTTGGCCAGCGCGCCGGTCCCGGTCAGTCTGGAATCGATGATGGCGGTGGCATTGGCATCGACTTCAACGGCCGAGGAGGGCGCCGCCAGCCCGATGTCGTCGCCGGTGACGCGGTAGCCGTCTGTGGAGAACTGCATGCCGGTCACCGCGATTGCACCTTGGCTGCCATCGACCTTCACCGTACCTGCCGTCCCGCCGAACACGGGGCGCACATAGGTCTGGTCGAGCTGGTAGTTGGTGGTGCCGTCGGTCGTGGTCCAGTTTGTGCCGTTCGCCGTCCAGGTGCCGGAGCCGCCGGCAATGGTGCCGTCCGGCGTGGTGTTGGCGCCGTCCCAGTAGTGGGTGCTGGGGTCGGGGAGGAGTGTCACGGTCAGCGCGCCGTTCACATTGCTCAGCCGTGCGAGCAGGCCGTTGTTGACGGAGACGAAGGCCGTGTTGTCGTTGTAGGTGCTGGAGCCAGTCGGACGCACGACGGTATAGGATTGACCGAACGCCAACCCGGTGCCGGCCAGGCTGATCGCGGCGCCGCTGATGGCTGCCGAGCCGTTCACATCCATGTAGCCGTAGCTGCTGGTGTCGACGACATTGAAGGCCAGTCCACCGCCGGTCTGCGAGTAGTTGCCCGTGACGGTGATGGGATTGTTGATCTGAAGGGTCGCGCCGTAGTTGTTGACGGAACGGCCCGCCGCAGCGATGTCATCGTTCAGCAACAGGTTGCCGCCCGAAAAAAACAGGTTCGCACCCGTCACCTTGATGACGCCTTTGTCGGCCACGCCGAGACCGCCGCTCGCGCCGGTGAGGGTGCCAACGACGTTGCCCCTGCCGCCGGAGATGCCGAGGGCCATGGTGCTGCTGGAGGTCACGTCGCCCGCGATGAGACCGCTGTTGGTTATCGTACTGATCCTGCTGTCGCTATCGAGCTGGATCGCCGCACCCCCGCCGGTGATGGTGCCGCTGTTGGCGAGCAGGCTCACGTTGCTGGCGCGGGAAAGGTTGATCCCGGTACCGATCGTCCCGCCCATGGCACTGCCGGGGGCACCCACGATCAGGCCCGTGTTGGTGATGGTGCCGGCCGTGCTGGCCTCCATGAAGATGCCTGCGATGTCGCCCGAGATGGTCCCGGAATTGGTCAGCGCGCCCACCCGGCCGCTGCCCTGCACCAGCATGCCCACCATGCCGGCAATGGTTCCGGTGTTCGTCAGCGTTTCGATGGCGCCGTTTTCGGTGACCACACCGAAACCAGAGAGGACACCGCCGATGTTGGCGCTTTGCAAGGTGCCGGTGTTGGTCAGGTTGCCGATCGTTCCGCCATCGTTCCAGATGGCTGCAACCGTCCCGCCGGAGGAACTGTTGCTGTTGATCATCCCGGCATTGCTGATCGTGGCGATGCTGCCCTCATTGAAGATCCCCGCACGTGCGCCGGCGATGGAGCCGCCCGTGTTGTTGACCACGCTGGTGATGCTTCCGGACCCCGTATTCCGGATGCCGGCCACGGTGACGCCCGTTCCGGTGGACCAGATCAAACCATTGTTTTGCACCTGAGCCAGAACGCCGTCGTTCTGCATGCCCGCCAGTGTGCCAACGATGGTGCCGGAGTTCGTCAGCGTGCGGCCGGGGCTGGTGCCGGAGGCTTGCAGACCGATGTCGGCACCGGAGAGCGTGCCGGTCGCGGTGACCGTAAAGTTACCGCCCGTCCATTCGATGCAGTCGGTGGAGCCGAAGAGCGTCACATTGTTCCCAAATGTGAGGCACCCCGCTGCATGGACCATGCCGGGAAGCAGGCTGGCGGCCACGAGGGAAACACCCGACAGAATTTGCGTCGACCGGGCAGGCGCCGCCCTCGAGCCGGCTCGCGCGGATGCCACGGGAAAAGAAGGTGTACGTTTTTTTCGGTGTTTCAGCTTCAAGGCAAGCTCCCGCCTGGGGCGATTTCGGTTGGAATGTGCGGCAACCGTTGGAGCTATGGACTATCCGCGCGGCCGGTGCCAGGGTATGAGGCTAGACAGGCGGCCTTTTGCTGGGGCGTACTATCTCACCCCGCACATTACTGGCGATGCCGCGGTCTCAAAGGCCGCAATAATGCCGAAATTCAGGCCTTTTTCCGGTTGATACTTCGGGCGCGCCGGCTTGGGCGCCGGTTGCGCCCGCATGTTCATGCCTGGCCGCGGTGAAACCGGGTGGCCAGCGCCTGCCCCACGTCGTGCATGACCCGCTTCCAATCGCCCGGCGCGGGCTGGCGAAACAATTGCAGCGACGGATACCAGGGAGAGTCGGACCGCTGCAACAGCCAGCGCCAGTCGGGCAGGAAAGGCAGCAGCACCCAGGCGGGCCGATTCAATGCGCCGGCCAGATGCACGGGCGAGGAGTCGACCGAGACGAGCAGATCGGCCAGGGACAGGATCGCGGCGGTGTCCTCGAAGTCGGCGATCTCGGCATCCAGCGGCACGATGTTCATGCCGGCCGGGGCCGTGGCGGCCTGGGCCGCGGCAGGGCCTTTCTGGATGGCCAGGTACGTGATGCCGGGCACGGCGAGGGGCGCCATGTCCGCCAAGGCAAGAGACCGGTTGGCGTCGTTCGAATGCGTAGGTCTGCCTGCCCAGGTCAGCGCCACCCATGGCCGTGGCAAGCCGGCCAGCCGCTTGCGCCATTTCTCGACGCGGGCCGCATCGGCCGACAGGTAGCCGACCTGGCCCGGCAGGTCGGCCATGCGCAGGCCGATCGCCATGGGCAGGGACATCAGTTCGCAGTGCTGGTCGAACGGCGGGGGGATCTGTCCGCGCGGGAAGGCGTCCGGGCCGACGAGGCGCCGGGCGAAGGACAGCAGGTCGGGATGGACTTCCAGCACGACACGCGCGCCGCTGCGGGTCCGGGCCGCGTCGATCAGGCGCATGAATTGCAGCGTGTCGCCGTACCCCTGCTCGTCATGAATGAGCAGCGTCTGACCCGCGATGCGGCTGCCGTCCCAGCGCGGCCGCTGCACCTTGCGGTCCATGGCGGCGGTATGGGAAAGACTGTAGCGCCAACGGTATTCCGGCCATCCTCGCTCGAAATCGCCTTGCAGCAAGAGCGTTTCAGCCAGGTCGAACCGGGCGGACAGGTCGCCGGGCATGGCGGTGGCGAGCATGGTCTGAATGTCGGCGGCTTCCTGGACGCGCCCTTGAAATTTCACCGTCAGGCCGAGAAGCCGCCATAGTGCGGCGGGCGCGCCGCGCGGGTCCATGTTCTCGCGCAGCAGACGCTCGGCGTCGGCGTGCTGCCGCGCAGTCAGCAACGCGCGGACGCGGTGCGCCAAGTCGTGCAGGTCTTGCGCCTGCGCTGCGGCTGGGGCTGTCATTGCGGCCGGGTGCGCCCCGACTGATGCCGTGTCCGCTGACGTCGCTGGCGTCTCGGCTGCTGCAGCCTGCGCGCCGCATGCCGTCCGCAGGCGCGTGCGCAGTTCAAGCGCCTGCGGATGGTTGGGCGCGAAGGTCAACAGCGCTTCGGTCCACTGCAGCGCTTCGCGAGGCCGCGACCGCGCCGCTTCGATGCCCGCGAGATTGATGTAGGCGTTCATCAGGCGCGGGTTGCACGCGATGGCGCGATGCGCCGCATCGGCCGCCGCATCGTAGTCACCCAGCTCACCCAGCACGAAGGCGAGGTTGCTGTGTCCTTCGGCGTAGTCGCTTTGCAATGCGAGCGCCTGGACGTACAGCCGGCGCGCCTCGTCCAGGCGATTCACGCCTACATATGCGTTGCCGAGGTTGTTGAGCGCTTTCGGGCTGTGCGGCTGAAGTTCCGCCACCCGCTCAAGACAATTGACGCTTTCGGCGTCGCGTCCGGCCTCTTGCAGGATGATCCCCAGATTGTTCCACGCCATGACCAGCCCGGGGTCCTGCTTCGTGGCTTGCCGCGCGGCCGCTTCGCCTTCTGCGAGCAGGCCCTGCTGCCGGCAGACTTCGGCCAGGTTGCCAAAGTAGACCGCGGGCGCGGCGTCTGTCCGGCATGCCTGACGCAGCAGATCCAGCGCGAGCGCCGGCTGGCCGTAGGCGTGCGCGATCAGGCCCAGGAGCTGCGACGCATCCGCCTGTCCGGGCGATGCGTCGAGGATGCGGCGGCACAGGATCTCGGCCTGGTTTGCCTGGCCGGCGTTCCAGTGGGCGTGGGCCTGCTGCAGGGCCTGGGATAGGGAAAGCAGCTTGTCTGCCTTCGGCGTTGGCGTTGCGGGCTCGTGGGCCATGGGGATACCAGCGGCCGGCGTCAAGGCCGGACAGGAGGGGACGTGGAGCGGAGATTCTAGTGCCTCGCCGGGGCATGCCCGACGCATGGCACTTTAGATGTGGGTCAAGATGGCCGTTACTTAGCCGGTATATACACATCCACAGACCGCTGCGCGCCACGGCGCGGCGGTTCCGGCATCGCGCCGGACAGAAAAAAAGCGGGAGCATCGCGTGCAGCAGAAACTACCGGTATGGCGGGTCATCCGCGAAACCTTCGACTACTTGGGAGACCATGGCGGGCGCACACTCGCAATGGCGCCGCAACTGGTGGCCATCCTGATCGTCGGCGTTTGCCTGGGCGTTTACCTGGACCAGATGGCGGTTGCGCGGCATAGCATGCTGCTGCAACTGGCGGGATGGCTCGTGACCACGGCGTGTCCGGTGATGCTGGCAGTCGCATGGCATCGCCGCATCCTGCTGAACGAGTACGCCCGCGCAGGCATTGCCACGGGCAAACCAGAACGGATGTACTTCATCGTTGCGGTGATCCTTTCAGCCTCTGTGTTCGTCCTGTCGATCGCGCAGATCGTGGTCGCCGCGTTGATGTCTGGCCCGGAGGGCGTGTCCCCGCTGGGCAACGCGCTGCAGCTGGTCCTGATGCTGTTGCCGGCGTACTTCGTGGGGCATTTCTTTCTGGCCCTGCCGCAAGCTGCACTGACGGGAACCGTGGACGTTCGGCGCATCACTGCATTGACCCGCGGCAACAAGTGGCGATTTCTGGCTGTGTCGTTGCTGCCCATTCCGCTGCTGCTCTTGATGGAAGCGGTCAGGAGCTATCTGCTGCGGATGCCGCACGGACCGGGTGTTGGCTCCTATCTCTACGGCGCGTTGATGATGCTGGTGACCACCGTGATCTCCGTGACGACGATGTCGATCTGCTACCGCATCCTGGCCCTGCCCCCCGGCGACGACGCGCCCGAAGCACAGGCGCGGGAAACGGCGGTCGCCGAAGGGTAGCGAGGTGCGGCAGGGCGGATGTTCAGCACGTCCGCCCGCCGCCCTGCCTCAATACTGATACCGCACCGTCAGCATCACGCTGCGCGGCTGGCCGTAGTAGTTCTGCCGCGAGGCGCCGCCAAGCTTTTCGTAATACTTGCGGTCGAACAGGTTGTCGACGGTGAGCGTGCCTTCGACGTGGCGGTTGTAGCGGTAGCCGATCTGTGCCGAGACGAGCGCGTAGCTGCCCTGTTCCCATCGCACGTTGCCGCTTTGCAGATAGTTGCCGCTGTTCCAGCGTACGCCCGTACCCACGCTGAAGCCTTCCAGCGCCGGCTGGGTGAAGCGGTAGCGGGTCCAGAGGTTGATGGCGTGACGCGGGGTGATTGTGCTGTACGACAGTCCCTCCTGGGCTTGGCTCGCTTCCAGGTATTTGGTCTGCGTGTAGGCGTAGCCGGCCACGATGTCCCAGTTGGGTAACGGCGATCCGCTGATCTCGGTCTCGAAGCCCTGGCTGCGCACCTTGCCCGCGGCCACCGAGTACATCGGATTGTTCAGGTCGCTCATCGCCCGGTTGCGGTCCACGATCTGGAACAGGGCGGCGTGCGCGTTGAGCGCGCCGTCCATGAACGCGCCTTTCAGGCCCGTTTCGATCTGGCGTCCCACGCGCGGCGACAGCGTATCGCCCTGCGCGTCGATGTCGGTCTGCGGCTGGAAGATGCTGGTGTAGCTGGCGTAGGCGGAGAGCTGCGGCGTCAGTTCGTACACCAGTCCGGCATAGGGGGAGGGGCGCGCGTCGATGCGCGTGGTCGCCTGGCTGAAGTCGCCGAAGTACTGGTTGGCGTTGCGTGCGTCGTTCTTCCACCAGGACAGGCGCGCGCCCGCGATGACCTTCAAGTGATCCGTCGCCTGGATGTTTGCACGCGTGTACAGACCGAATTCGCTGGTGCGCCCGTCGTTGCCGTTGACCTGTTCCATCTCGGGCTGCGGCATGT
Source organism: Achromobacter animicus (assembly GCF_040775605.1). NCBI lineage: Bacteria > Pseudomonadati > Pseudomonadota > Betaproteobacteria > Burkholderiales > Alcaligenaceae > Achromobacter > Achromobacter animicus. The sequence goes on along the minus strand of NZ_JAYGJK010000001.1, from coordinate 5,094,175 downwards.
TGATGACAGGGTCATTCACGTTGGTCGGGAAGATCGTGCCGCCGCCGTAGTTGAATTGCTTGCGCGTATAGCTGTAGTCGGCACCCACGAGCACGCTGTGCTCGCGGCCGAAAGCCTCGAACGGCAGGTTCACGTGCGCATCCGCGCCAGTGGTTTTCCAGTGGTTGCGGTACGACCAGGCGATGAGGTTGGTGTCTCCGGTGACCGGATCGACGGCGCGGTTGGGCCAGGTGGTCACGCGCGTCGGGGTGTCGGTGTCGCGATGAAAGACGCTTGCCTTCATGGAGCCGCCGCCATCCAGCCGGTGTTCCAGGTCGGCAAAGACCTCGGTGGTTTCTTCTTCGATGCGGTTCCATTCGGCACTGAGATTGGTGCCGCGGCGCACGTCGAGCAGCGAGCCGTCGGCGTACGCGGGCAAGCCGAATGCCGGCGTAACGCGGGAGCGCTGGTGCGTGATGCCCGCCGCCAGCGTCGTGGCGGATGTCAGGTCGGCCTCGACGATGCCGTAGAGCGTGGGCCGCTCGGAACTGACGCGGTCGACGAAGGACCCGCGGTCTTCGTAGGCGGCAATGAAACGGCCGCGGACCTTGCCTTCGCTATCGAACGGCGTGCTCAGGTCGGCCACGGCGCGGTAGTAGTCCCACGACCCGACACTGGCCTGCGCGCCAAAGGCGAATTCCTGCATGGGACGCTTGCGCACCAGATTCACGCTGCCGCCGGGCTCGCCGGTCCCTTGGTAGAGCCCGGAGGGGCCGCGCAGCACTTCGATGCGATCGTAGATGGCAAGGTCGAATCCCGCCGACAGGTTGCCCGCGCCGGCCGGGGCGCGCATGCCGTCCACCTGGATCGAATCGAGCGAGTAGCCGCGAGAGATGAACCCGGAAATATTGCCGCCGCTGGATAGCGTCTCGACGGTCATGCCGGTGACATTGCGCATCGCGTCCGACAGGCTGTTCAGGTTCTGGTCGTCGAGCTGCTGGCGCGTGACGACGGACACCGACTGCGGAATTTCCTTGAGCGTCTGCGTGCCCTTGCCGATGGTGACGGCATTGCTGGTGTACGAGCCCGTGCCTTCGCTGGTGGCGCGCTGGGCCGCCCCGGTGACGGTGACGGGCGCCAGTTGCGTGACGCCGCCTTGCGGCATGGCCTGCAGCGCGTAGGTGCCGGCAGCGCTGGGTACGGCACGGTAGCCGGTGCCCACGAGCAGGCGGTCGAAGCCTTGCTGGACGTTCATCTCGCCAGAAATGCCCGGGCTTTGGCGGCCGGCGAGCCAGGCGGGGTCATAGACGATCTGCACGCCGGCGGCGGCCGCGTGGCGCGCCAGTACGGCGTCGAGCGAGCCCGCGCCGATTGCGACGGTGCGCACCTGAGAGGCCGGTGCCGCGCCGGTCTGGGCCGCGGACTGTGCGCCCGCGGTGGCGCTTGCCATGGCCGTGCACCAGAGCGCCGTCCAGATCATTGCCTTGCGGGATCCTCTGCCCCGCGCTGCGCGTACACGTGCCATCACTCTTTCATCCTTTCATCGTCAAGCAAGAAGCGCCCGCATCCCCTTGATGCGGTCTTACTTCCTACTCCGCACGACAACGAAAAAGTGATCACCTCGACGCAAAATATTTTTCCCGCGCGGCCGTTCAAGCGCCGGCCGGACCGACCGATACCCAGTAGCGGGTGACGCGTTGCACCGCGATGGGCAGGCGTTCGGCCAAGGCTTGCAGCGCCGCATCGGTATCCCGCAGCGACAGCGCGCCGGACACCCGCAGGTCGGCGACCTCGGGGGCGCAGCGCAAAAACCCCGGGCGATGGCGCGCCAACTCGGCCACCACATCGGCCAGGCGCTGGTCGCGCACGACCAGCATGCCTTGCTCCCAGAGCGCCGCGCCGTCGTCCACCGGCGCCAGCGCGCCGGTCTGGGCAAGGGTGAAGCTGCCACGTTGCCCGGCGTCGATGCGCAGGGGCGTGCCATGGATCGGGCGTGCCAGCACCGCATGCTCGAACACCATGACCTCGGTGTGGTCCTCGACGACGCGCACCGAGAAGCGCGTGCCCAGCGCCTGCACCTCGCCCTGCGGGGTCTGCACCACGAAGGGCCGGTACGCGGCCTGCGATTCCTGGCCGGTGGTCACCAGCACCTCGCCGGCCACCAGCACCAGACGGCGCTCGCCCGCTCCGTAGCGAAGGTCGACGGCGCTGCCGCTGTTCAACACCAGCCGCGTGCCGTCGTCGAGCAGGCGTGTCAGTTGTTCGCCTGCGGCGGTGCGCAGGTCGGCGCGCCAGGCGGGCGCCTCGCGCCATGCCATCCAGCCTGCCGGGGCGAGCACGCCCAGTCCCAGCGCCGCGCGCAGCAGGGCTCGGCGACCCTGGCGTTTGCGGGTGGCGCGCAGCACGCGATGTCCGATGGGGGCGGGCAGGCCTTCGAATGCGCCCAGCACCTGTTCGGCGCGGGCCCAGGCCTGCGTGTGGGCCTCGCCCTGCGCCAGCCAGCGTTCGAACGCGCGCCGCGTGTCCGCGTCGGCGGTCTCGTAGCGCAGCCGGATGACCCAGTCGGCGGCTTCCTCCAGCAATAGATCGCCCGGCGCGCTCATGCGGCGGCCGTCATGCACGCCATCAAGGCCTTGCGCAGATGGCGCCGCACCGTGATCACGGGTTTGCCAGTTTGTTGGGAGATTTCCTGCAGCGTCAGCCCGTCCAGTTGCGCCAGCAGGAACATCTCGCGCGTGGCAGTGGGCAGGCGTTGCAGCATGGCGTCGATCGCCACCAGCGTCTGCACGATCATGAGGCCCGTTTCCGGAGACGGCACCTGCGGCTCGGGCAGATGCGCGATGGCGTCCAGATAGGCCTGCTGCACCGCGCGGCGGCGCCAATGGTCGACGAGCAGGCCCTTGGCGATATGCGTGATCAGCGCGCGCGGCTCCTCGCGGAGCACGGGCGGCCGGCGCGCGGCCATCAGCCGCACGAACGTGTCCTGCGCCAGATCGGCCGCGTCGCCGCTGTCGCCCAGCTTGCGATGCAACCAGCCTTGCAGCCAGCCATGGTGATGGCGATAGAGCTGCTCGACCGCGGGGAGGGAAAGGGAGTCGGTAGATTGCAAGATGCCCAGCAGTCTACCGAATGCGAATAAGAAATACTATTAATTGGGTCGAGGGGACGGGCGCAGCGCGGCTTGCGCGCAACAGGCGTCTGTTGTGCGGGCCGCATTCCTGCAATCGAGATGCAGCACCTGCCGACAGACCGCACGTCAGTCCATCTTCAACCCCGCGGCTTTGGCGACCGTTGCCCATTTCTGAATCTCGCCGGTAATGAACGCGGTGAAATCCTGCGGGCTGCGCAAGGTGACGGCGTTGCCGGTGGCCTTCAGCGGCTTGACCACTTCCGGGTCGGTCAATGCGGCCCGGGTGGCCTGCGCCAGCCGGTCGCGTATGGCATCCGGCAGGCCGGCAGGCGCGGACAGCCCCGTCCACGACACGGCGTCGAAATCCGGAAAGCCGGATTCGGCGACCGTCGGCAGATCTGGAAACAGCAGGCTTCTTGAGGCGCCGGTCGAGGCCAGCACGCGCAGCTTGCCTGCGCGGACATGCGGCTCCAGGGTGTCAGCGACCATGACCAGGATGGGGACCTGCCCGCCGATGACATCGGTCACCGCCTGCGAGGCGCCCTTGTAGGGGATGTGCTGCACCTTCAGGTCGGCCCGTTGTTTCAGGAGTTCGAAGGCGAGGTTGCCGGAAGAGCCGGCGCCCGGGCTGGCGTAGTTGTATTTGTCCGGCGATTGGCGAAGCAGGCTAACCAGTTCCGCGAGCGTCTTGGCCGGAAACTCGGGGTTCACGGCAATGACGTTCGGACTGGAGGTAATGCTGCTGATGTGGGTGAAGTCCTTGAGGGGGTCGTACGGCATGGACGCGTACAGGGCAGCGTTGGCCGCGTGGGTACCCACGCCGGACATCAATAAGGTATAGCCGTCCGGCTTGGCGCGTGCGACAAATGCCGAACCGATATTGCCGCTGGCGCCCGCGCGGTTTTCCACGATGACCGATTGGCCGAGCTGCGTGGACAGCGCGCGAGCCAGGATCCGCCCCGTGACGTCGGTGGTGCCGCCTGGTGGAAATGGCACGATCAGCGTGATCGGCTGGCTGGGCCAGGCGTCAGCGGCATGTACGGGGGGCGCGAACGCGGCTGGCAGGGCCAGCGCCGCAAGCATTGCGGAAAAGCGGCGGCGCGACAGCCGTGCGCGGTTGCCATTGAGGTTGTGCATGTTGTCTCCTGTTCTGGTTTTGATCGAGGGCGTGCAGGCGGCGCGTCAGGGTTCGATGCGCCAGTGCCGCACCGTCCAAGGTTCGAACTGGTCTGGCGTGAAGTCCATGCCGAGGCCAGGACCGTCGGGTAGCGCCGCACATCCGTTGGACTGAATCGCCGGGCCGGCCAGCGCGATGAGCGGATTGCCGGTCACGTCGTATTCCACGAACGGATAGCTGGCCCACGCGCCGCCGCGCGACGGCATCTGTGTCGCCGCGATCTGCAGCGAGGCCAGAAAGTTGATGGCGGTGCCGAAGGCATGCGGCATGACGGCGATGTCCCGGCTTTCCGCCAGGGCCGCGACCTTGCGATAGCCCGTGAAGCCGCCGCATACGCCTAGGTCCGGTTGCAGCACGCCGACGGCGCCGGCGCGCAGGAAGGCGTCGAAGCCGGCCAGGCTGCCGATGGCTTCACCGCCGGCGATGGCGCAGGCGGTTGCCTGGGCGGTGGCGGCGTAGCCGTCCAGGTTCTCCGGCGCGACGGGCTCTTCGATCCACAGCGGGCGCGCCGGTTCAATCAGCGCAGCGGCCAGACGCGCCGCCGCCGTGCCGTAGCCCTGGTTCATGTCGAGCATGAAGTCAGCGTCGGGGCCGATCAGCGCGCGCACGTGCTGCGCCATGACGGCATCCGCCTGCGGAGAGACACCCGCGCGCGGCTTGACCGCCTTGAATCCCTGGCTGAGCAGCGATTCGATCTCACGGGGATAGTTGCCATAGGGGTCATCGCCCTCGGCAATGAATGGCCCGCTGGCGTAGCACGGCAGTTCACGCCTCACCGCGCCGCCCAGCATCTGCGCGATGCTCACGCCGTGTGCGCGGGCCGCGATGTCATGCAATGCCATGTCCAACGCGGAGATGGCCATCATGGCCGGCCCGCGCTTGTCATAGCCGATGCGCGGCACCAGGTCGGCGTAGATCGCGCCGTGATCGAGCGCAGACCGGCCGCACACCAGCGGGCCAAGCTGCTGCTGGATCAAGGCCGCCGCGGCCCATGGCGAGGAGAAGACTTCCCCCCATCCCCGAAGCCCGTTGTCGGTGCGGATTTCCAGCGCCAGAAACTCGCGTTTGCGCATGAACGTGCGCGCGTTGCCGAGCGGCACCCGGGGTGTATAAGCCAGGTGGTAGCCGTTGATCTGAGTGACTTTCAAAATGGATGCCGAGCTGATTGGGATCGGTCCAGTTTGGAGCTCGAGTAGCATACGGTCAAATACATAGCCAATGCTGTTTCATATGAAATCCCTTATACGTCCGCGCGAGATGGAGCTGGTGGCCGCGATCTGCCGCACGGGTTCGGTGACCCAGGCCGCAGAGGCGTGCAGCCTCACGCAGCCGGGCGCCAGCGCCATGCTCAAAGAGCTGGAAGTCCGGTTGGGTGCGACGTTGTTTTCGCGGCGCCACCGACGGCTGGAGCTCACGGCGGCGGGGCAAGCTCTGCTGCCGGAGATCACGCATGCGCTGGCGGCGCTGGATGCCGTCGACAAGCTTGCGCAAAGCCTGGGGAACCGCCGGCGCGAACAACTGATCATCGGCACGGTGTCCGCGACGGGCGCCAGCGTGCTGCCTGCAGTGCTTAAACAGCTGCAGGACGCGGATCCGCTACTGTCGGTGGTGCTGCGCGTGGGAACGGCTGCCGAAGTCGTCGAGATGGCCATCGCGCAGCGCATTGACCTTGGCGTCATCCTCGGGGCGGGGGCGCATCAGCACGCCAACTTTGAAAAGATCGCGGACCTGGGCCTGGTTTGCGTCGTGCGTCCGGACCACGCGTGGGCGTCGCTGCCGGAGGTCACCGTGGATATGCTGGCGTCGGAGCGGTTCATCGGTCACAGCCGCCACCTTCCGGTCGGCGCGCTGACGGCGCAGGTGCTGGAGGAGGCTGGGCTGTCCTGCCGCCCCGCGATTGAAGTGATGCAGTTCTCCGCGGCGTGCGCGCTGACGGATGCAGGGTGCGGTCCGGCGGTGCTGGAGAGCGTGACGGGGGAATATGCCCGTCGCCTGGGTTTGGTCCCGGTTCCCCTGAATGCAGGAAGAACGCTTTCGCTCAGCCTGGTATGGCCGCAGGGAAAAGGCATGAGCGGCGGCGCGCGCTTCGTGAAGCAGGCGCTGTCGCAAGCGCTGGTGGCATAAGTCCTAAACGCAATCTCAAGGAGACGTACGTGCTGGGTTCTGAACTGATCATTCGCTCGCTGCGCCGGCGGGGCGTCACCACCATCTTCAGCCTGTCCGGCAATCAGATCATGCCGCTTTATGACGCGTGCATCGACGCCGGCATCCGCATCGTTCACGTGCGGCACGAAGCGGCCGCCGTTTTCATGGCCGATGCGTGGTCGCAGGTTACCGGCGAGCTCGGCGTGGCGATGGTCACGGCGGCGCCGGGCCTGACCAATGGCCTCGCGCCGCTGTACTCGGCCTCGCAGGCGGAGAGCCCGGTCCTGCTTATCTCGGGCGATTCGTCGGTGTCGGAGGACGGCTCAGGTGCGTTCCAGGAGCTGGACCAGGTCGCCATCACGCGGCCGTTGACCAAGTTGTCGGTGCGTCCGCAGTCCGCGGCAGAACTGTGCCCCGCGCTTGAAGATGCCATCACGCAGGCGCTTGCACCGCGTCGAGGCCCCGTCCACGTGGCGCTTCCGTTTGATCTGCTGACGGCCGAATCGGGCATCGCTGATCTGCCGCAGGCGCCGGCAGATCAGCCGGCTGTCGCGCTGGATGCGGCGTATGTGGATCAACTGACTGAACTGTTGAATGCCGCCCGCCGCCCGCTGGTATTGGCGGGACCGACGAGCGCGCGATCGCACGGTCGTTCCGCCCGCGCGTCTGCGCAAGCCACGCTTGGCCTGCGCATCATTCCGATGGAAAGCCCGCGCGGGCTGAAAGATCCGTCGCTGGGCGCGTTGGCCGGCATCATGCCAAGCGCGGATCTGATCGTGCTGGCGGGAAAGTGCCTGGACTTCACGCTGGGATTCGGCGGCACGGGCGCGCTTGGCGACAACGCACGCGTCGCGGTGATCGACCCGGATCCCGCGATGCTGGAACGCGCGAGCCGTCTTCTTGGCGAGCGTCTGGTGCTGGCGTTCCAAGCTGACCCGGTTGCGGCGCTAGCCGCGATACGGGCGGCGCGAGCTTCGGCCGAACGTCTGGCGTGGCAGGAACAGGTGGATGACGCGCTGCGCAGCCGGATGATCAAGGCGCCGTCCGCGCCTGTCGAGGGAGCGCTGGGCCCGCGCGCGCTGTGCGAGACCGTGCAGGCATTCCTGGCGTCCGCGCCTGATCCGATCCTGATCTGCGACGGCGGCGAGTTCGGCCAGTGGGCGCAGGCGTTCTGCCAGGCGCCGGTACGCATCATCAACGGCATGTCCGGCGCGATCGGGGCAGGCGTCTGCTACGCGATCGCCGCGAAGATCGCACGGCCCGAAGCCACGGTGGTCGTCATGATGGGCGACGGCACCGCCGGGTTTCATTTGATGGAGCTGGATACGGCGGTGCGCGAAGGCGCGGCGGTCATTGCAGTGATCGGCAACGACCTGCGTTGGAACGCCGAACATCTGATCCAGATGCGCACCTATGGTCCGCAGCGGCTGATCGGCTGCGAGCTTTCACCGACGGCGCGGTATCACGACGTCGCGTCTGCGCTGGGCGGCGCGGGGTTTGCAGCCCACGACGTGGACGGTCTGGCCAACGCGCTGAAAGGAGCCGCCGACAGCGGTCTGCCAGCTTGCATCAATGTATCGCTGGCTGGCGAGGCCGCGCCGGTTTTCAACGCTGGATTGATGGCGTCGACAAGCGGACATTGAGCGGGGAGCTGGTCAGTGTCCGCGAAAATCGCGCGCTCTGGGTGGCTGGCGGACCAGCACATCTTGCCAGCGAAGGCGGGCGCTATGCCGACGCCCGCCGCGGCAGCCACCGCCAGAACACCCCCGCCGCCACCAACCCCAACGTCCCCACGCCAAACGACGCCCCGCCTAACGACAACAGTGCCGTCAGCGCCGACAACGCCACCGGTCCGCCGCTTGCACCCAGATCGGCCATGAACCGCCAGATGCCCAGAAACTGCGTGCGCGCGCCGGGCGGCGCGGCGTCCGCGCCCAGCGTCATCACAATGCCCGACCCGATGCCGTTGCCAAAGCCCAGCAGCAGCGACACCAGGATGAAGCTCGTCACGCCGCCTGTCAGCGGGATCGCCATCAAGCTCAAGCCCATCAGCAGCGTGCACGGCAGCGCCACCCACAAGCGGCCGCGCTGGTCCATGACCTTGCCGGCGGGATAGAACACCGACATGTCGACCGCCGCGACCAGGCCGTAGACAAGCGACGTGGTGGTGGCGTCCAGCCCAAGATGGTCTGCCCACAGCGGTATCACCACCTGGCGCGACGCGCGCAGCGCGCTGATCAGCATCACGCCTACGCCCAGCGTGGCGTACACGCCGCGATGGTCGCGCGCGACTTCGCCGATGCGTGCGCGCGGCGCGCCGGCGGCCTTGGCGTGCGAGGGTTCGATGTCGGGCGCCTTGATGGCGATGAAGCCCGCGCCGAGCATGGCGCAGACGGCGATCCAGTACGCGCCGTCCAGCCCCATGAAGTGAATCAGCGCTGCGCCCGCGAAGGGGCCGATGAAGGTGCCAATGCGCGTCGTGCCGCCCAGCGTGGACAGGGCGCGCGCGCGGTACGTCAACGGCACGACCTCGATCATGTAGCTTTGGCGCGCCAGCTGGAACACCGATTGCGCGCAGCCCTGCATCAGCATGGCCAGCGCCAGCACCCAGAGATGCGGCACGCCGATCACCAGCAGCAGACCCGCCACGCTCAACAGCGCGGCGCCGGCCATGGCGCGCTTTTCGCCGAAGCGCTCGGTGATCAGCGCGGACGGTATGTTGGAGAGCAGCGAGCCGACGCCGATGAGCGCGGCGATGAGACCGGCGGCCGCAAACGACGCGCCTTGTTCCCGCGCGGTGAGCGCGATCACGGGAAGAATGGCGCCGTTGCTGATGCCGTAAAGCAGCGACGGGCCGAACGCCGGCACGGCGATCTGCTTCAGATTGAACGATTCGGGATGCGACATGAGGGGAGGGCGTGAGCACGGCCGCTTGCCGTCCGCCCCGCGTTTGCGCGTGGGCCGGCCCGGCGGTCATCGATGCGGAATCCCGTGAGTGTAGCGAAAGCGCTCGGCGCCCGGCTGTCAGCAGCCTGACAGCACATCCGTGATGGCGCCGCGATCCGGCGCGAGTGGAAGTAAAGGTCGGCGTGCGCGCAATCTCCGGGTTTCTCCCTATTTGCATACGTATGCAAGGCTTTGAAAGTGCCCTCCATCGATGAACTTTCAACGTTTGCAGGACCCGAGACCATGATCCGTTATCTGAAGCGCGGCCGGACCGCCGCCGTCAAGACCGACGACGACGCCAAGGTGCGCGCCACCGTCGAAGACATAATCCGCGACATCGAAACCCGTGGCGACGACGCCGTGCGCGATTACAGCCGCAAGTTCGACAACTGGGACCCGGCGGACTTCCGCCTGTCGCGCGCCGAGATCGAAGCGGCGCGCAAGCAGTTGTCGGCGCGCGAGATCGAGGACATCGCATTTGCGCAGAGCCAGGTCCGCAACTTTGCGCAGATCCAGCGCGACTCGATGCGTGACGTCGAAGTCGAAACGTATCCCGGCGTGGTCCTGGGCCACAAGCACGTGCCGATGAACGCGGTGGGCTGCTACATCCCGGGCGGCAAGTATCCGCTGCTGGCCTCGGCGCACATGAGCGTCCTGACCGCCAAGGTGGCGGGCGTCAAGCGCATCGTGTCCACGGCGCCGCCGTATCAGGGCAAGCCGCATCCGGCGATCGTGACCGCCATGGACATGGCGGGCGCGGACGAGATCCTGGTGCTGGGCGGCGTGCAGGCCGTGGTGGCGATGGCGGTGGGCACGCCCAGCGTGGCGCCCGTGGACATGCTGGTCGGCCCGGGCAACATGTTCGTGGCGGAGGCCAAGCGGCAGTTGTACGGCCGGGTCGGCATCGACCTGTTTGCGGGACCGACCGAGACGCTGGTGATCGCCGACGACAGCGTGGATGGCGAGCTGTGCGCGGTCGATCTGCTGGGCCAGGCGGAACACGGCCCCACGTCTCCTGCGGTGCTGCTGACCACCAGCGAACAACTGGCGCGCGCCACGCTGGCCGAAGTCGAGCGCCAGCTGTCGATCCTGCCGACGGCGGGCATCGCGGCTAAGGCGTGGGCCGATTGCGGCGAGGTCATCGTCTGCGACAGCGACGAGGAAATGCTGCAGGTGGCCGATGACCTGGCGTTCGAGCACGTGCAGGTCATGACGCGCGATCCCGATTACTTCCTGAACCGCATGACGAACTACGGCGCGCTGTTCCTGGGCCCGCGCACCAACGTCAGCTTTGGCGACAAGGTGATCGGCACCAACCACACGCTGCCGACGAACCGCAACGCGCGCTACACCGGCGGCCTGTGGGTGGGCAAGTTCCTCAAGACCTGCACCTATCAGCGCGTGCTGACGGACGAGGCCAGCGCGGCGATGGGCGAGTATTGCTCGCGCCTGTGCCACATGGAGAATTTTGCGGGCCACGGCGAGCAGGCCAACATCCGCGTGCGCCGCTATGGCAATCGCCCCGACCTGCCGTGGTATCGGCCGGTGGAGGCCCAGGCATGATTGCGCTGCCCAAAGGACCGGACTTCCGCCTGGACGGACGTCGCGCTCTGGTGACGGGCGGCAGCGGCGGCATCGGACTGGCGGCGGCCGCCGCGCTGGGCCGCGCGGGCGCGCATGTGACGGTGGCGGCCCGGCGCGAGCCGGAACTGGCGCAAGTGTGCGAAGCCTTGCGGGCCGAAGGCATCGGCTGTGCGCCGCTGGTGCTGGACGTGACGGACTCGGCCGCCGTGGACCAGGCGGTCGAGCACGCCGAGCCCTTTGACATTCTGGTCAACAACGCGGGCATGAATCGTCCCAAACCGCTGGTCGAGCAGTCCGACGAGGACATCGACGCCGTGCTGGACCTGAACGTGAAGGCAGCTTTCTACACCAGCCGGGCCGTGGCGCGCCGCCTGCTGCAGGAAGGCCGTGCGGGGTCCATCGTGAATGTGTCGTCGCAGATGGGGCACGTGGGCAGTCCGCGGCGTACGCTGTATTGCGCCAGCAAGCACGCGCTCGAAGGCATGACGCGTGCCTTGGCGTGGGAGTTGGGCGCGGCCAACATCCGCGTGAACACCGTGTGCCCGACCTTCATCGAAACGCCCATGACGGCGGGCATGCTGGAGCAGCCCGGCTTCCGGGACTGGGTCTGCGCGCGCAACGCGTTGGGCCGCGTCGGCCGTCTGGACGAAGTGATGGGCGCCATTGTGTTCCTGGCCAGTGATGCGTCCAGTCTGATGACGGGCAGCGCGCTGATGCTGGATGCGGGATGGACCGCGGCATGAGGACCGCGCCCCGCGCGCAGGACGTGGCGGATCTGGCGCAAGTGTCGCAGTCCGCCGTCAGCCGCACGTTCACGCCCGGCGCCAGCGTGTCCGAAGAGACGCGGCGCAAGGTGCTGGCGGCCGCGCAGAAACTGGGCTATCGGCCCAACGCGCTGGCGCGCAGCCTGATCACCCGCCGCAGCCGCATCGTCGCATTGGTGATGAGCTATCTGGAAAACCAGTTTTATCCGCTGGTGATCGAGCGGCTGTCGCAAAAGCTGCAGAAAGAGGGCTATCACGTGCTGATGTTCATCGCCGAGGTGGACGAGGCGGCCGACGGCGTGCTGGCCGAGATCCTGCAGTATCAGGTCGACGGCATCGTCATGGCGTCGGCCATGTTGTCGTCCAACGTGGCGCGCAGTTGCGCAGAAGTCGGCGTGCCGGTGGTGCAGTTCAATCGGGTGTCCATCCTGGGCGGCCTGGCACGTCACGCCAGCAGCTCGGTCACGTCCGACAACTATGCGGGCGGCCAACTGGTGGCGCGACTGCTGGTGGACCGCGGCTACCGGCGGTTTGGATTTCTGGCGGGGCTGGAGGATTCGTCGACCAGCATCGAACGCGAACGGGGCTACCGGGATGCGTTGACCGAGTTGGGCCACGACGTCGCCTGCCGCGAAGTGGGCCACTACGACTTCGATCTGGCGCAGGCTGCGGTTCGCCGAATGTTTGCCGCCGACCCGCCGGACGCGCTGTTTGCCGGCAACGACCACATGGCGATTGCGGCGCTTGACGTGCTGCGTCAGGAACCGGGCCTGCGCGTGCCGGAGGACGTGGCCGTCGTGGGCTTTGACGACGTGCCGCAGGCGGCCTGGGGCGCATATCGCCTGACGACCGTGCGTCAGCAGGTCGAACCCATGGTGGACGCTACCGTCGCGCTGCTGCGCGAACAGATGCAGGCCGAGCTGCGGCCGCGCGACATCGTCATTCCCTGCAGCCTGGTTGAACGCGCTACGGTCCGGGCGGGACCCTGAAGATTCGCTATTCCCCTTTTTCCGGCACTACCCAATGAAAGCGCGCACAGACCGCGCTCATCGACTCCAGGAGACAAACGCATGCGCAGCATTTTTGTACGCACCCTGACCGCCGTCGCGGCCATCGGGTTTACCGCCGGCTTGGCCCACGCCCAGGGCGGCGCGCCCGCCTGGCCGACCAAGAACATCCGATACATCGTGCCGTTCTCGCCGGGCGGCGTGTCCGACGGCGTCGCGCGCCTGATGGCCGAGCAGTTGAGCGCTCGTCTCGGGCAGTCAGTCATCGTCGAGAACAAGCCGGGCGTGTCCGGGATTGTGGGCACACAACAGGTGGCGCGCGCCGAGCCCGATGGCTACACCATCGTGGGCGGCACCATCACCACGCATGCCGTCAATCCTTTCTTCATCAAGTCGCTGGGCTATGACCCGGTCAAGGACTTCACGCCCGTCAGCCTGGTGGGCATGGTCAGCAACGCATTGGTGGTGCGGGCAGACAGCCCGTTCAACACGGTGCAGCAGGTGATCGACGCCGCCCGCGCCGATCCGGACGGGCTGACGTACGGCACGGCCGGCGCGGGCACGTCGCAGCATCTGTCGGGGCAGCTCTTTCAATCGATTTCGGATACGCGCCTGCGCCAGATCGTCTACAAGGGAGGATCGCAGTCGATGGTGGACCTGATCGGCGGACAGATCGACATGGTGTTTGAAACGGTCGCGGCCGCGCGTCCGATGATCGATGCCAAGCGGGTGAAAGTGCTGGGCGTTACATCGGCCGCGCCGCTGGCGGATCTGCCGGGGGTCAAGCCGCTGGCCGAACTGGGCTTGCCGGGCTTTGCGATGCAGTCTTGGCAAGGCATCTTTGCGCCGGCGGGCACGCCCGCGCCGGTGGTGGAGCGCCTGGGACGCGAGATTGCGGCCATCGTCAACACCCCCGACGTGCGCGCCAAGCTGCTGACGCTGGGGGTGGCGCCCGACGGCCGCGGCTCGGCAGAATTCTCGCAGTTCCAACGCAGCGAAATCGAAAAATGGGGCAAGGTGATCAAGGACGCCGGCATCCAGGCCGACTGACCCCGCCCCGACACAGGAGACTTGCATGACCGATCCCCGCTTCCCGCTGGACGGCCGCCTGCCGGACATGCTGCGCAGTGGCAAGCCGCTGCGCGGCCTGTTCAACGGATTGCCCAGCCCGGCCATCGTCGAGATGTGCGCGTACGCCGGCTTTGATTTCATCATCCTCGACAACGAGCACGGCAGTGCCGATCTCGGCATGACCGAGCACATGCTGCGCGCCGCACGGGCGACGGGCATCGTGCCGATCGTGCGCTGCTTCGAGCAGGACTTGCCGCGCATCCTGGACATGGGCGCAAGTGCCGTGCAGGTGCCCATGGTGGAAAGCGCCGAGCAGGCACGGCGTCTCGCCGGCATGATCCACTATCCGCCAGTGGGCCGCCGCGGCAGCGCCTTCAGCACGCGCGCGGCCGGTTACGGGGCCTTCGGCGGCGCCGGGCACACGCAGCGCAGCAATGACGGCATCGGCTTCATCGCCATGATCGAAACGCCCGAGGCCATTGCGGCGGCGGGCGAAATCGCGGCGGTGGACGGCGTGGATGCGGTGTTCATCGGACCCAATGATCTGGCGCATGCGATGGGTCACGGCAGCGACTGGAATGCCGAACCCGTGCAACGCGCCATCGCGGCCGGGCTGCGCGCGATCGCCGGGGCAGGCAAGTGTTCCGGCATCATCGCGCTGACGCCGCAGGACGAGGAGATGTACGGCGCCATGGGCGCGCGCTATTTTGCCAACGTGTCGACCAGCATCATCACCCGCGCGCTGGCGCAGGCGGCCTCGGCCGGACGCGAGGCGAAGCTGCCCGCCTATTGACGCTATCCGCCCACCGCCCGGCAGAACGCCTGCGCATCGCCGTCGATGATGACGCCGGACGGCAGATAGCCTTCGCGTTGCTTCGTGGCGCGCAATTGCTGCGCCAGCGCCGCATCGCCGCCCACCGCGTACACGAAGACGCGCACGGATTGCGCGGCGGCGTCGTGCAGCAGTTGCGGGTTGGCGGACAGCGTCAGGGCATCCACATGCACGCCCACGGGCGCGCCGACGGTGGCTGCCAGATTGGCCAGCCACTGGCGCGTCAGCTTGGGCGCGGTGGCGCGCTGCGACACATACTTGCCGAGCGGGCTTGCGCCCAGGGAATCCGCGTGGCGCGGGTCGAAAACGATCAGGCCCAGATAGCCCTGCCGGTCAGTGCCGCGCACGCAGCGCAGCGCCTCGGGGAAGGCGGACGTGATCATCCAGTTGCCGTGCGGCAGCGCGGTCTTCATGCCGGCGACCAGCTTGGATACCGGAGCGCAGTCGCGGTAGACGACCTTCAGTTCCGCATTGAAGGTCTTGGCGGGCTGCGCGGCGGCGACGCGCAGCGCATCAGTCAGGAAAGGCGGGGGCGCTCCGCCGCCGGCACCCGTCAACTTGGCGTCGCGCCATTGGTCGCTGGACAGTTGCAGCACGGCGCGGCGTCCGACGCCGCTTACTGTCCTGCCGGTCAGCAGGTCGTGGTGCAGCACCCAGACGCCGTCCTTCAGGCGCTGCATGTCGATTTCGACGCCATCCCATGCGCCGGCATAAGCCGCGCGAATCGAGGCCAACGAGTTCTCGGGCAGCGCGGGCGCGCCGCGATGCGCATGCACCTGCATGCCCAGGCACGCGGCGCTGACGCCGGACCAGGGCAGGGCGGCGGCCAGCAGCGCGGCTATCAGACGGCTAGCCCGCATCGCCGTGGTATCCGAACCGGAAGCCGCCCAGCACCGTCGTGCGCACGGCTTCGTTGAAAGGATAGGTGTAGGCCTGGCCCACGACGATCACGTGCGCCACGTTGGCCAGCACGCGGCGCCGCAGCGCCTGACCGATCGACTCGTCATCGCGCCCGCCTTCCACGCGCGACATCTGCTGGAAGAGTTCACTTTGCGTCACGCCGTTCTGCATGAACGAGAACGCCGTCCAGACGCAGGCCAGCGTCAGCACCAGCGCCAGACCCGCTGCGCGCGTGGCGGTGCGCCCCGGCTGCTGGCCGGCGGGCGTGCGCAGCCAGACGACGAGTTTGACGATCAGGTAAAGCAGCTTGCCGAAGTGGCCCACCGCACCCAGCAGCGAGAACAGCAGCGCAACCGGCGGCACGATGGCCGCGCGCGCGGCGTCTACGCCCAACTGTTGATGCTGGCCGCCGCGCGCAAAGTCCGCGCTGCTGGCGGAAAAGCGCGGCATGGCTTCGTCCACGGCCCGGTCCAGCATGCCGTCGTACAGCCGCTTGAAGCTGGCGGCGTCGGTGTAATTGGGCGCGACGTTCATGGTGGCCGGCACCATCAAGGTCTGGCGCAGCAGCTTCTGCACGCCGGGGCGCGCCACGAAGTCTTCGTACGACAGACCGGGCGGAATCGCATCGCCCTCGACATGTACCGTGCGGCTGCGCATGGTCTTCCAGTATTGCTGGGCGACCGCTTCATTGAACGTGGCGCGGTCGTGCGGCTGCCAGCCGGCGGGCACGGGGATGCGCTTGCGCACGTCCTGCACGACACGGCCTTGATAGCGCGCGGGCACGCTGTCGGGCGTCCAGCCGCGGCGCGACAGGTTGCGGCGATAGTCGCCCCACGCGCGATCCTGTTCGCGCGCCAGGCCGATATCCGACGCCACCGGCACGCCGGCGTATTTCTTCCAGCGTTCGGCGACGGACTGCATCACGCTGGTGTAGACCTGGTGATACCCGCGGATGCCCGGGGACGTCATGCGGACTTCGCGGTCATCGAAGGTGAAGGTCTTCATCTGGCGCTGCAGGTCGGTGCGGATGACCTGGCGCTTCTTGGGTTCGACCTTTTCATCCAGATTGTCGATGTTGGTCAGCAGCACCTGGAACACCGCCAGGAACGCCTTGCCCTCGGGCCGCGCGTAGATGCCGTCGTCCACCAGCCCGTCCAGATGCAGGTCGCCCTGCACCAGCGAGCGTTGCAGCAGCCCGGCGTTGGTGGCAATGCGGCGGAACTCGCCGTCGCGCGAGTCGACCAGCACGTTCACCATCATCTTGATGGCGCTGAAGACCAGCAGCGCGGTCACGGCGCAGGCCACGGCAATCTTCAGGTAAGACGGCCGGCCGCCGGTGGCAAGCCGCCGGGTCAGCATCAGCTGCAACACCACCAGCGCGGCGGCGATGCCGGACAGGGTGCGGCCGAAGAACTCCAGTTCCTCGATATCGTGCGGCGTGGCGCGGCTGCCCACCACATCGAGCAACCGGGCGTTGAAGCCGAGTTCAAAACTGAGGTAGATGACCGTCAGGACGATCAGGAACAAAATCTGGCGAATCTGGGCCTGGCGCACGATCAATCCCTCAGGTCCAGACGGGTCGAGGTGATTTCCTCTTCGGGCAGGTCCAGCTTGGCGGGTGTGCGCGATGCCGCGCCCGCGCGGGGTGTTGCGGGCGCGTCGCCCATGGACACGCGCTGCGGGGGCGGCGGCACCACGCGGCCCGCGGATGCGTCGCTGCCGGCCGTCTGCGTCTGCACCGCGGCGGGGACATTGGGTGGCGAACGGCGGCCGCCGCTGGCCGGCTTGGCCGTCTTGCCCGATCGCGCGGCCGGCGCGGCGGGCGGCGGATAGACGCCATGCAGCCGGATCGAATCCATGTACCCGGGCGGATACAGCGACTCGTCGGCAAACGGCTTGGCGCGCGGATTCAAGCCCGCGACACTCTTCACGTTGCCGCGGCGCATCCGGCCATCCTGCGTGTAGACAAAGCGCTCGATCGCCGAGCCCTTGGGAAAGTCGAACGTCAGCGCGCTGCGGTCGTCCTGGACCAGCACGACGGGCCGGTCACGGCAATTGCCCACGTCCCACGACAACACGTCGGACCCCTCGATGGCCAGCACGGTATAGCGGTAATCGCAGTTGCGGCGCTGGGTCTCGATGACGACCACGGTGCGCGGGCCAATGTTTTCGGTCCGGGCGATGCGTGCGGACTCAACATTGTTCAGGGGCACCACGCGCTGGTTGCCTGATAGCTTCACCGAGAAGTTCTTGCCTTCACGGCGCAAGGTGCCCAGTCCGCCGTCCTGCAACGGGAACTGGCCGATCTCGGTGCCGAACAGGGCGGCGGTGTCCACGCCGAACACGTAGTTGCCCCGCGAATTGGTCTTGACGGCGCAGGCGGACAGGCCCGCCAGCAAGAGGAAGCTGGCCGCAAGGCGAAGGATCAACGAACGGGATACGTGCAGGCGCAATGACATCATGGGAAGGCGGAAAACCGGGCGCCACACGGGCGCCTTTTTCGTCAAAGCCCTGCAATGTATCGCAAAGTTACAACGCAGGACCAGACTTGTTTCAATTGCGCCGGGCGCGTCGCGCCGTGCGTCGTCGCAAACCAGGCGCGGGTTTGGCGCGTCAGTTGGCGGCCTGCTTCAGTTCCATCGACAGTTTCACCAGTTCGTGCACGCCATTGCGGATGGCGGACACGGTGCGGGCCACGGTGGCGCGCAGCAGAGCGATGTCGGGCAGCGTGTCGGGCGCGGCCACGAAGCTTTCCACCGAGGCCGACACGCGCGCCGGGCGATCGGCGTCCTCTTGCGGCAGCGTCAGCTTGATGGCCTTGCAGCGGTTGTTCACGACGTTGATGACTTCAAGGAACTGGCCGCGCGTCAGGTTCAGTTCATCTGCCTGCACGAAGGCGGGGTAGACGAGGCGCAGGAATTCCGGGTCCGAATCGCTCAGGCTGAAATACATGATGCCCATGTCGGGATGCTTGAAGACCACATCGCCTTGCTCGTCAAAGCTGGCGACTAGGCCCAGTTCTTCTTGCACCACGGTCTGGTACAGGGTGGACAGCGGGGTGGGGGTGGACATGATTCAACGCTCCGTTGGTGGTAAGTGGGAAAAAAGACGAGCCCATGACCCTTGCTACGCGCCGTCTTGAAAAAGGTTCGAAAAATTTAGCGTCGAAGGATAAACCGAACCCGGCAAATCAATTGGCCGAAAAAAGGGCGAAAAAAAATCGAACCTTTTGCGCCGCTGCGCGTAGCGATCAGTACCGGCATCCATACCGGCATCCGCCTCACGCAAAAAAGGAAACACCATGCAGGACAAAGCACAAGACGTATTGATGCAGGCAAAAACCCACGCCGCCCGGTGGGCGGCCATTGCGGTTCAGCGCGTCAACCGGGGCGACGCGGCGGGCGCGTTGCTGTTTCTGCTGGGCACCACGCTCTTTGCCGTGGTCTCCGTGCGCCTGATGGGATCGAGCGCCAGCCTGAGCTTCTACGACCTCTTGCGCTTGCAGAACGGCGGCAACGTGCAGGGCGCGATGGCCGGGCAGGGGGCCGGCGCCGGCATCTATGCGGTGTTGTGGCTGCTGGCCGTTGTGGGTCCGCTGCTGCCTTCGCTGCTGGACCATCGCGCGGCGCGCCTGGGCTACTTTGCGCCGCTGGCGTTGTGGATCATCGCGTTGGCGGGCGTGGTCTCGCAGGTGCAGGAGTTCATGAATGCGACGCGCCAGTTGTCGGGTTTCATGGGCAGTTCGCGCGCCGGCCGCAGCCTGGCGGGCGACATGGCGTCCAACCTGTGGAGCGGCCTGTCGTTCGGGTTCGGCTTCTATCTGTCTGTCGCCATCGCGCTGGCCTTCACTGTCCGCGGGGTCGCCGCGCTGCGCCGCCGCGCTTGATTTTCCGCACCTGCGCAGCTAAGGTGCCGCAGCCCCAAGAACCTGAACCATGAACACGCTCGAATCCAAGCGCTACGTCATCGACAACGTCGACGCGCTGTTGCGCATCATGCATGCCGACCCGCGCTACGCGCTGGCGTTCCGGAACAAAGCCGAGCAGCACATCACGCTGAAACTGCGCAGAAAGTTCTTCAACACGCCGCCCGAAGGCGTTGTGGACGCGTTCAACAACGCGCTCATGAAGTTTCTGCAGACGCGCAGTTTCAAGGACGAGGTCCTGCTGCACGGCCAGCCCGAGGGCGGATGGACGGCGCATGAACTGGCCGTCAGCAAGCTGGGCGGCTATCTGTACCGCGGATCGCTGCACGAGCTGATCCAGTATCACCGCCGCACGCGGCACGAGGTGCAGTGGGCGGGTCCCGACGACGGCGGCGATCGGGACGACACGGCGTTTGACGACGCGCGGGATGTGGCGGATGCCTCGCCCTTTGCCGACCCCGCGCAGGCGTACGAGCACCTGTCGGTCGTCAAGCGCATGCGCGACTGCCTGAACAAACTCAGCGACACGCTGAAAACCACCATGTTCCTGTACCTGGACGACATGCCGATGGAACAGATCGCCCGGCAGCAGGACCTGCACGTGCCCACCGTGAAGAGCCGCCTGCACGCCGCGCGCAAGCTGGTGACGGAATGCACCCGCAAGGGGATGGACTGATGATGGCTGAAGACCGAGTGCTGTCGTATTTGTCCGGCGAGCTGGACGCCGATGCCCGCCGGGCCTTCGAAGCCGATCTCGCGCGCGATCCCGCATTGCGGGAGGAACTGGAGGCGTGGCGAAGTCTCGCCGAGGCGCGCCAGCTTGCGCATAACGAGATTGGGCAGGGGGAGCGCGATGCGGCTTTCTTGCGTGCGCTGGGGCAGGGCGTGGAGGCTGCGCCTGCGCCGGCGTCTGCCGAATCTGCGTCCGCATCTGAGCCTGCGTCTGCCAAATCTGCGCGTGCGTCAGCGTCTGAGCCTGCGTCTGCGCGCGCGCCGGTGTCTTCGCACGCGCCGGTATCGCGCGTGCGGCGCTTGTGGCAATGGCTGTGGCCTACGCCCGCCAGCCCGTTGATGCCGCTGGGCTGGGCGCTCGCGATCATGCTGTCCGTCGTGGTGATGCAGCAGGCGCCGGTGCAAAATCCCGCGGTCGTTATGTCCGACGACGTCCTGACGCGCGGCGGTGCATCTTGCCCGCGGTTGGTGGTCGATCTTCCCGACGCCCTGACGGCGCGGCAGTTGCGCAATACCTTATCCCAGTACGCGGTGTCCATCGTCGACGGGCCTGATGCGGACGGGCGATACGTCCTGGCCGCTGCGCGTGAGTCGTCGCTGCGCGATGCCGCGACGGCGCTGGGCGCGCTGTCAGTCACGGCGGCGCCAGCGGGCGCGTGCCCCAAACCGTGAGGCCCGGCGCAAGCCCGAGAAAACGTCCAGTCCCTCCCGAACAAAAGTCAGGCCCCGAATTCTCTATGAAGCCCAACAAAGAACCTGCCCTTGCCAGCATGCCGGACGCGCGGCCGCAACCCCTGATGCGGCGGCGCCTGCTGGCCGCGCTGGTCGGCGCGGGGCTCTGCGGCGGGCACGCTGGCGCCGTGCTCGCGGCGGGTGCGAATGCGCGGGGGCTGAACAACCGGA
Source organism: Achromobacter animicus (assembly GCF_040775605.1). Classification (NCBI taxonomy): domain Bacteria; kingdom Pseudomonadati; phylum Pseudomonadota; class Betaproteobacteria; order Burkholderiales; family Alcaligenaceae; genus Achromobacter; species Achromobacter animicus. The sequence goes on along the minus strand of NZ_JAYGJK010000001.1, from coordinate 5,073,080 downwards.
ACATGATGGACGAGGAGCCGGTCCGCTCGGGCGCGCCTGCACCCCAGCCGACCACGCCTGCGCCAGCGCCGGACGACGGGCCTTCCGCAGCTGCGACGGATTCCACGGCCGCATCGGATGCCAAGGCGCAAGCTGACCTTCAAGCCGACCCCCAAGCCACGCCCGCCAAGCGCCGCTACGCGCTGGTGATCGGCAACGCGCGCTACGCCGTTCCCGCGAACGCGCTGGTCAACCCGGTCAACGACGCCCGCCTCATCGCGGACTCACTGCGCCAGCGCCAGGTCGATGTGACCCTGCTCACGGACCTGACCACGGCGCAGATGGAAGCCGCCGTCGACGATTTCGCCCTTCGGGCCACGGGCGGAGATCTGGCGCTGATGTACTTCGCCGGACATGCTGTTGCGGTGGACGACGTGAACTATCTGTTCGGTGTGGACCTGCCTTTGCCGCTGGGTGAAGTGCGCATCCGCACGGCCCAGCAAAGCTCGTTGAGCCTCAAGCGCGTGTCGCAAGCGCTGCGGCGTGCCAACGTCCGCGCGCGCCTGATGGTGCTGGACGCCTGCCGGACCAATCTGACGCGGGGCACGCCTGGCGCGGGACTGGTGCATGCCGTTCCCGCGGGCGGTGAACTTATCGCCTTTTCCACACAGCCCGGCGCCACGGCCGAAGACGGCTTTGGCAACGACGGCCCCCGCCACAGCCCCTACGCGTACTACTTCGCGCAAGGACTGCGCACGCTGCCCGGTTCCGCGCCGGTGGAGACCTTCTTCAAGCAATTGACCGCCGACGTGCAGGTGGCCACCGCCTACCGGCAGATTCCGCACTACGCCAGCAGCCTGGTCGGCACCGTCACGTTCACCACGCTGGCGGACGGACAGACGCCCGCGACGCCGGGGGCGTCCGGCGGTCAGACGGCGCAGGGCCGAGGCCCGTCCCCCACGCTGGGCCGCGATCTGATCAAGGCGCGCATGAGCGCCTGGGAATACGAAATCGAACGCGGCGCGCAGTATGTGGACGAGCCCCGGCTGGCGTCGTTGCAGGCGCGCGCCAAGGCGGGCGACGTGGTCGCCATGACCACCTTGGGGCTAATCGCCGAGAACGGCGAGCACGTGCAACAGAACTACCCCGTCGCCGCCCGCTGGTATCAACGCGCCGCGGATCAAGGCTTCGCGCCCGCGCAGACGTATCTGGGCGAGCTGACCGGCATGGGCCGGGGCGTACCCAAGAACTACGCCGTGGCCGAACGCCTGTTTCGCGATGCGGCCGAGGCGGGACATCGGCGCGCGGCGATGGACCTGCTGGACGTGCGCGCGCGCATGGGCGAACCGATCGACCCGCGCGAGTGGGCCAAGGTGCTGCAGGACGCCGCCCTTAATCCGGTCGGTTTTCCGATGCCCGGCATGGCGCCCATTCAGGGCCTGCCGGACAACCCGTGGATGCGCGCGCTGGGTGTGCGCCCGCCCGGCCAGCCCTGAACCCGGTGGCGGCGCGCGTATGACGTCGCAGGCGCGTCAGGCAGGGCGGTGATACACCGCCTCGACGTTGTAGCCGTCGGGGTCCAGGATGAAGGCGCCGTAGTAGTTCGGATGATATTTCGGGCGTAACCCCGGCGGGCCGTTGTCGCGCCCGCCGGCCGCCAGCGCCGCGCGATGAAAGGCGTCGACCTCGTCACGGCTGCGCGCGCGAAACGCCACATGCACGCGCGGCGTGCTGGGCGTGCCCTCATGAATCCAGAACTCGCCGCCCGGGTCGCCCGCGTCGTCGGCCTCGCCAACGCCAAAGCCCATGCCCGTCGGGAGCGCCTTGCGCGGCACATACCCCACCGCCGCGAGCGCGCTCAGGTAGAAAGCCCGGCTGCGCGCGAAGTCGCTGACGTGAATCTCGATGTGGTCCAACATACGCTGCTCCTCGAAAAGGCGGCCGCGTGGGCCGGAGAGGTCAGCATAGGTGAGGGGGTGGGGCGGGATGGCTTCGATTTGCAACGTGGGGATACGCGCTCTGGCATTGGGAATCCACGCTGGTGCCTTGTGAACGCGCAGGCGGCTTGCGCCGATCCTGCGCGGTCTCTCCGTCTACCGATCAGAAACTCTCCCAATCATCATTCGACTGCGCGGGCTTGTTGTCGCCCGGCACGCGCAGCGGCGCTTTCGCTTGCGGCGCGGGCTTGGCGTCGGCGCGGCGAGTGTCCGCCGGCTTGCCAGCGGCCGCACGTGAAGATGTCGGCTTGGCCAAGACGCGCTGCGGCTTTGCAGGCTGGCTAACTACAGACTGCACCTCCCGCACCTGAGCAACCTGCGGCTGCGCTACAAAACGCGGCGCATCATCCTCGGCAAGACGGAACACACTGACCAACTTCACCAGCGTCGCCGCCTGCGAATTCAAGCTATGCGCAGCGGCGGCCGATTCTTCCACCAGCGCGGCGTTCTGCTGCGTCGTCTGGTCGAGCTGGTTGATGGCATCGCCCACTTGCGAGATGCCTTGTCCCTGCTCGTGCGCAGCGGCGCCGATTTCGGCGATCAGGTCGGCAACGCGGCGCACCTGCGTCACGATGTCGTTCATGGTGCTGCCGGCTTCGCCGACCAGGTTCGAGCCGGCTTCAACGTTGCCGACGCTGTCGCTGATCAGTTGCTTGATTTCCTTGGCGGCGCTGGCGCTGCGTTGGGCCAGTGCGCGCACTTCGCTGGCCACGACGGCAAAGCCGCGGCCTTGTTCGCCCGCGCGGGCCGCTTCAACGGCGGCGTTCAGCGCGAGGATGTTGGTCTGGAATGCAATGGAGTCGATGACGGCGATGATGTCGACGATCTTGCGCGAGCTGGCGGAGATGGCGTCCATGGTGCTGACCACGTTGCCGACCACTTCGCCGCCGCGCGCGGCGGCTGCGCTGGCCGAGCCGGCCAAACTGCCGGCCATTTGCACGGATTCCAGGTTCTGCTTCACCGCGGCATTCATCTCTTCCATCGAGGCCGCGGTCTCTTCGACGTTGGCGGCCTGTTCTTCGGTGCGCTGGCTGAGGTCGGCATTGCCGGACGAGATCTGCGTGGCGCCCGTTGCGATGGATTCGCTGGACTGGCGCACCTGGCTCACCAGTTGCGCCAGGTTGGCGCGCATGGCGTCCATGTTGGCCAGCACGCTGGTCTGGTCGCCTTCACGGCGTTGCACGCGCACGGCCAGATTGCCCTTGGCGACTTCCTGGGCGATCTGCGCGGCGTAGGCGGGCTCGCCGCCCAGACGGCGCATGACGGAGCGCACCAGGCCCAGACCCAGGATGCTGCCGATCAACGCGCACAGCACGATCAGCGCGGTCAGCGTCCAGAACGTGCGTTCGACTGCGGCGGCGGCGTCTTCGGTGTCGAGGCGGGCCAGTTCTTCCTGGCGCTTGGCGGCTTCCATCAGGATGTTGCGCGCGGCGACATGCAGCGCGGCCGAGTCCTTGTGCAGGACGGTCATCGCGGTCGGATCGTTGCGGTCGGCAAGGCCCTTCACGTCGTTGACGGCCGCCTTGTAACGGGTCCAGGTGTCGGCCAGCTTGCCGCCGAGGTCGCGCAGGGCAGGGTCCTGCTCCTGCTGCAGACGGTCACGCGCTTGCAACACGGATTTTTCGGATTCTTCGTTCAGGCGAAGTTCGTTCTGGCGGCCTTGCGGATCGGTGTTCCAGATGTAGACGTACATGCGCCGGAAGTGCGTGGCGCCTTGGCGGGCGGCGTCGACGACGACGCGCAGCGGCATGACGGTTTCCGTGTACATGGCGCGCTGCTTCTGGCTGATGCTCCAGAGCTGCTGCATGGCGATGGCGCCAACGGCCACCAGCATCACGATGAAGAACAGCACCAATGCGGTCAGGCTGCTCCGGAGAGAGAGATTTCTGAGTTTGGACATGATGGGCACGCGACGGGGGCGCGGAATGCGCCCTCCACCCGGGCACTACAGCACATCATGTTGCGGTGCAATACGGGGAATTACGGGTGAAAAAGCCGGATCGACGCGGTTGCGCCGCCGGCAGTTCCGATATGCGGGATTTTCGGGGATTGGCGGCTCAACCGGCCGCCGTCGTAGCGGGCCCTACGGGGCCACCTGCACGTGCTCTATGCGGTTGCGCCCGTTGGCCTTGGCCAGATACAACTGCTGGTCCACGGCCTTGATGAAATCCGCGCGCGTGACGGGCCCTTCGGGAATCACGGTGCCCGCACCGACGCTGACCGTGACGCGTCTGCCATGCGGCGACAGCGCGTGCACGATGGCTTTTTTCTGCAATTGGCGCTGGCAGCGTTCAGCCACTTTCCGGGCCACCTCGGCATCGGCTTCGGGCAGCAGCACAACGAATTCTTCACCGCCGTAGCGCGCAACCAGATCGCGCGGACCATCCAGCGCCAGGCTCAGCGTCTCGGCGATTTCGATCAGGCATTTGTCGCCCTGGGTGTGGCCATACAGGTCGTTGTATTGCTTGAAGAAGTCGACGTCAAAGAGCAAGACCGACAAGGGCTGGTTTTCGCTGCGGGCGCGCTCCCATTCCAGTTCGAAACTGCTGTCGAAGCGCCGCCGGTTGGCGATATTAGTCAGGCCGTCCTTGAAAGACAGCACCTCAAGTTCCTTCTGCAGGCTGAGCAGCTTTTCTTCGGTCTTCTTGCGCTCGGTGATGTCGAACATGAAGCCGATCAGGGCCTCGGGCTCGCCGCTTTCCGTGCGCACCACGTGCACCACGTCGCGGATCCACACGTAGCCGTTGTCCTTGGTCAGTGCGCGGTAGTCCGCTTCGTGGTCGACGCCGGCCTGGGATTGCGAGACGCAGAAATTCACCACGTACTCGCGATCCTCGGGATGCATGCGCATGGCCCAGTCCTCGACGGTGACCCAGCTATCGGTGCGCCAGCCCAGGAGGGCTTCGATCTGGGGGCCGATGTAGGCGAATTTCATCGTGGCCCAGTCGATCTTCCAGGGAATCGCCTTGGTCGATTCCAGCAAAGTCCTGTACACCGCGTTGTCGTTGAGAAGCGTGCTGTCGTCGGCCATGCTTGATCCTTCCGGGATTCCGAGGAACGAGCACTGTAGCCCGAAGCGGGGACTGATGGGGATCTGCCGGATTCAGCTACTTGCGGTTCCAGTGACCCAGCCCGCTGTCGTTGTAGTACTTGATGTCAAAGCCTTGTGCCTGCCCGTTTGCCATCTTGAAGACGATGGACGCCCGCGAGGCCAGCATCTCGGCTTCGCCGGCCGGCGCAAAGGCGAACGTGTCGCCGTCCCAGTGGCGCACGGGAAAGCGCATGTCCTTCGGTCCCAGCACCAGGGTCAGCGCGCCGTACGCTTCTTCGATCCGCGCGGTGCCGTAGTACGGGTTGTCGAACGTGCCGGTGTACTGCGACAACGCTTTGGGCGCCGCGGGCTTGGCGGGATCGGGCTTGCCGGTCAGGTCCGCCTGCGGTTCGAACAACTTCTTCATGGCGCCGTTGTATGCCGCATACCAGTCGCGTGTGGACTTGCCGTACAGCGCCGTGTCGGTGAACGTGGCCACCACGGCTTCCGCCGCGCCGACCGGCGCGCCATTGGTCAGCACGACGATGCCGATGCCGGCGGAGGGCACGATGCGGAAGGTGGTGCCCGTGCCCACGAGGAAGGCGCCGGAATGCCCCATGGCAGGGCGTCCGCCGGTTTCCGTGTTGACGTTGAAACCAAAGCCATAGAAGCCGGACCGCGTATTCAGATCGGGCGCGGGGGCGCTGAAGGCCTGCGGCGACAGGGCGGGCAGCAGCGCGCCGGGGGCGGCCAGTGGCTTGCCCTGGTGTTGGCCATCCGCCAGCAGCAGTTTCAGCCACTGGGCCAGATCCACCACCGTGGAAGACACGCCGCCCGCGGGCGCCTGCGCATCGGCGTTGCGCTTGCCCACCTGCACGAAGCGGCCATTCTGGTAGGCGTGCAGCAAGGCGCGGTTGCCGTGCGACTCGAAGTCAGCGTAGCGGTAACTGGTCGATGCCATGCCCAGCGGCTTGAAGAGCTGTTCGTCGGCCAGTTGCTCCCACGGGCGTCCCGCCGCGCGGGCCACGGCCTCGGCGCCGATCGTGGTGCTGAAGTTGGCGTAGTGATACGACGTGCGGAAGGGGGTGAGCGGCAACAGGCGCAGGCGGGCGATGACCTCGTTGCGGGAAAAGCCCAGGTCTTCCAGATCGTCGCCGGCCGTGGGCGGCAGTCCGGTGCGGTGCGCAAAGAAATCGCCGATGGTGGCGTGCTCGGACACATAGGCGTTGCTGAGCGCAAAGCCCGGAAGATGACGCGACACGGGGTCGTCCCACGTGGCCTTGCGCTGCGTGATCTCGATGGCGGTCACTGTCGCCGACAGCGACTTGGAGATGGACGCGATCTGGAACACGGTATTGGCATCCACCGGCGCGTCCTTGCCGACCTCGCGTGTGCCGAAGCCTTGCGTCAGCACGGTCTTGCCGTCGATGACGACCGCGACGGCCAGGCCCGGCACCTGGCTGCGTTGCATGATGTCCTTGATGATGCCGGGCAGGTCCTGCACGGCGCGTTCGCGGCTGCCGGCCGGAATCGTGACGGCGTCCGCCGGCGGGTAGTCGGCGGGGGTAATCGGCACGGGTTGCGACCAGGCTGACGTGACGCCGCCCAGGGCAAGAACGATCGTTGCGGTGATGCGCGTGGTTGTGCTGTGCATGTTGGCCTCAGAATCCTGCTTGGTAAGCGATGCGAAAGACGCCCTGGTTGAGGCGCAGGGCCTGGTCGCGCTGATGCGTGATCCCGGCCTGCACGATCAACCCCACGGGCGTGACGTAGGTGACTGCGCCCGATACTCCCCAATCCGTACTGTCCAGCAGGCCATGCCGGGCCAGCGTCTGGCCGCCGCCGGTCAGCTTGCGCACGGCGGCCGTCGCGGTGACCTGCCAGCGGTCTCGAGACAACGACACCGAGGTTACGCCATTGCCGTTGGAAACCGGCGCGCCGCGAAAGGCGCTGGAATAGGTAGCCTCGTTGAACCAGTTCAGGTGCCATCCATCATCCAGCGGCGTGTCGTAGCTCAGCCGGGCCGATACCGTGTTGGCGCTTTCGCCCTGGTCCGGATCCAGGTGCAGCCGGCCCGCGTCCACGCCGCCCGATATGCCCGCCAGTCCGGGGAGGTCGCGGAAGTCGTACGAAAGGATGAAAGACTTGAGCTGGTCGCTGAACAGCGGCGGCTCGTCGGGGCCGAGCAGGCCGCCGTCCAGGCTGAACCTGCGGTTCATGGCGGTGTTGTCGCGCTTGAACAGCAGGGCGGCCACGGAATGCGTGCCGCGGCCCGACGTATCCAGCGTGTAGCGTCCGCCCACGCCGATCGAGCCGCGGAATTCCGAGTTCTCGTTAAAGCCCGAATACAGGCCGTCCACGACGTGCCAGGCGTCGCCAAAGCCCAGGTCCATCTTGCCGCCGTACAGCGCGTAGTTGTCGGCGGTGTAGGCGGCGAACAGGTTGTCCAGGTTCACGCCCAGGTCGGAAAACGCGTTGTCCTTGGTGTCGTTGGTGGACGAGTTGAACGTGGCCTTGGTGCGGATCGAAAACTCGCGCGTCAGTTGCAGCACCAGCGCGGCCTCGGCGGTGGGCTGCACACTGCTCCAGTGCGAGCGCGGAAGCTGGCCGTTGTCGTCGTGCACGCCAAAAAAGCCGGTGTAGCCGGTCATCAGCAGGAACCTGCCGTTCAGGCGCGGATACGATTCGTCGCCGTCGGCCAGGTCGCTGTAGGGCGTGAGAAAGATCTCGGTCTTGAAAATGTCTCTTGCCTCTTGCGCCGACGCGCCGTGCGCGGCCACGGCAAGCAGCGCCGCCGCCGCGGTCTGGCGCAACGCACGATGCAGACGCTTCACCGCGCCAGCTCAGCCGCCAGTTCGCGCACCTGCGCATGGATGTTGTTGAACATCCCGAAATTCACGCGGCTGGCGACGACGAACACGCCCAGGTCGCGGTTGGGCGACAGCACCACATACGACATGAAGCCGCCAATGCCGCCGCTCTTGCCCAGCAGGAACGGCGAGCCGTTGCGCGGCAGCGTCACCACCCAGCCCAGCCCCATGCCGTCGGCGTCCGTGACCTCCGTGCCCACGACGGATTTGAGTCCGTCGTAGGGCAGCCACATCGTGTGCGCCAGCAGGGCGTTCTCGCGGGCCTGTCTGGCGCCATCCAGATGCCAGCGCATCCAGCGCACCATGTCGTCGGCCGTGGCGTAGACGCCGGCGCTGGCATACATGATGTCGGGCGCCACCGCATTGGGGTCGGGCTTGTCGAAGGGATCGAGGCCCGTCATCAGGCGCTTTTTCTGTGCGTCGTTCAGCACGTTGGTGGCGTCGGTCATGCCGGCGGGCTTGAAGACCTCGTTGGCAAGCACGGTCGAATAGTCCGCGCCGCCGGCCTTGGCCAGCGCGTCGCCCAGCAGGCCATAGCCCAGGTTGGAATACAGCGTGGTGGTGCCGGGCACGTAGGCGGGCTTGTGGCTGCCCATCCACTTCCAGTAATAGGCGCGGTCGAAGACGGCGAACGGATTGTCGGAGGGCTTGGCGTCCGGGTCGGGCAGTTCGCGCGGCAGGCCGGCGGAATGCGTCGCCAGGTCGAGCAGCGTGATCGGGCGGCCGTTGGCATCGACCTTGGCATTGTCGGGCGCGTACTTCGAGAGGGGATCGGTCAGCTTGAGCTTGCCCTTGGCGGCCAGCGACGCCAGCACGTCGCCCGCAAACACCTTGGACACCGACGCGATCCGGAAGATCGATTTGCCGTCGGGTTCGACGCCGCTGCCCGGCGCGGTTTCGCCATAGCCCTGGACCACCACGTCATTGCCGCGGACCGCCGCGATGATCAGGCCCGGCGCGCCGCCGTTCAGATACATCTGCATGCCGGCCATGGACACGGCATCCTGCAAGGCCAGGTCGGCGGCCTGGGCGTGGCCTGCGCCCAGCGCGCAGGCGGCGCTCAAGGCAAGTACGGGGATGCGCGGGAGAAGGCGGGAGGTCAGCATGCGGTTCTCACTGAAGGGGCGAGGAACGGGTGTCCCTGCGCATGCCGCGATGATCCCAAAATCCCGGTGCGTAGCCACCAGCGTCAGGACGAAACAACATCCCGGCGTGATGAATGGCATATTGGCCGGCTTGGCCCGGGCAGCCCCGGCTCAGATCCCCATGCGTTCGCGCAGCGGCTTGCGGTACGAGCGCGACACCGGCCACGTGTCGTCCACGGCGCGCATCCGGATCTGCCATCGGTCAACGCTTCTGCGGTCCACGTCCATGACATGCAACGCGTTTGCAATCGCTGTGCGGTGCACGCGAAAGAACGTCTTCTCGGGCAGGAGGGTCGACCAGACGCCGAGCGCGCGCGAGTCCAGCACCATCGCGCCGTCGTCCAGCCAGATCTCGCTGTAGTTGCCGGCGGAGCGCACCCCGACGATGGCTTCCGGTTGAACGCCCCGGACCACGCCGCGCATGCTCAGGTAGACGACCGATGCGGCGGGATTGCCCAGCGGCGCCCGCGGGCGGCCGCTGCCGTACTTGGCCTGGCCGATCACGTTGGCGCATTGGTACAGCGCGCCGACCTCGCCGGCGGTCCAGTGCCGATGCCGGACGGTGGTGTCGAAACCGATGATGCCTTGCAGCTTGCCGTCAAGGCACACCGGCACGCTGAGCACGCTCTTGTTGCCCTGGCGCTGGAATTCGGCCTGGATGGCGCGCGCGGTGCGGGGCAGGTCGTTGACGTCGTGGATGGCGACCGCCTGCCCTTTGACCATGAACCGGTGCAGCCAGGCGATCAGCGTGGTCGGCACGTCCTGCAGTTCGGCGACAAAGGGTTCGGTCTGGCCGCGGCACCATTCGTGGGTATTGCGCAGCCGCAGCATGTCGGGGCGGTACTCGATCATCCAGGCGCGGTCGATGTCCGAGGTTTCGCCCATGTAGGCAAGCTGCTCCGAGATCGCATCGTCCGCGGGCAGCTTGAGCAGGCTCATGGCGCAGTGATAGAGCCAGTCCGATGACGGGTTGGGTTGGAGGAGGGTGACGGGGTGAGTCTGGTATTGGCCAACATCATCCTTCACGGGCGGTTCCTTCTGAGGCGGCAGGGCGCTTCGGGGGCGCGCTGTCGGACGCGCGCGGCTCGGCGGGATTTTCCTACCGGCGGCGCGGTCTGACAACCGCCCGTGGCGGCCAGCGTTCAGCTAGGTGTCTGGCTAAGTTGCCGCACAGGCGCCCGTCGATTCGCGCTCGACGATCCGGAATCCCACGTCAATGACAGGCTCCGGCGGGGTCTCGCCCCGGCATCGCGCCATCAGCACGCGCGCGGCCTGGGCGCCGATGTCCGCGCCGTCGATCTGCACGGTGGTCAGCGACGGCGCCAGGTGCGCGGCGAAGTCGGCCCCGCCGAAGCCACAGACCGCCAGATCCTGCGGCACGCGCAGGCCACGCACGCGCGCCTCGGTCAGCACGCCTTCGGCCAGCGCGTCGGCGCTACAGAAGATCGCCTGCAGGCCGGGCGATTTGTCGAACAGTTCGGCCGCAGCGCGCCGGCCCGACGCCACGTTGCTGGGCGCCGGAACCACCGCCGTGGGCACGTCATGGCCCAAGGTTTCCAGGAAGCCCGCGCGGCGCACCGCAGCGCGCTGGTCGTCGCCGGTGGCCAGTCCCACGTTGCGCCATCCCTTGGACAGGAAGAATTCGGCGACGGCGCTGCCCACCTGCCGATGTGAAAAGCCGACCAGCATGTCGAGCGGGCGTTCGGTCAGGTCCCAGGTCTCGACCACCGGAATGCCGATCTCCCGCAGGCGGTGCGCGGCGGGGATGTCGCTCAACAGGCCGGCAACGACCACGCCGTCGACGCGCCGGCCCGCCATGGCGTTGAGCAACGCTTCCTCGCGGCCTCGGTCATAGCCCATCTGCCCGAGGATGAGCTGGTAGCCCTCGCGGTCGAGTTCCGCGGTCAGGGCCTCGATGGTGGGCAGGAACTGCGGGACCGAGATGATCGGCACCAGCGCCGCCACGGTGCGGCTGCGCCGGGACTTCAGGCCGCCCGCCAGCAAATTGGGGATGTATCCCGTCTCCGCGACGGCCTGCTGCACGCGCGCGATCGTGGCCTCCGACACGCGGCCCGGATTGCCGAGCGCGCGCGAGGCGGTGATGAGCGACACGCCGGCCGCGCGGGCGACGTCATGCAGGGTGATGGATTTGGGTTTCATGGAACGGGAAGTGCGGGTTTGTACGGATCGCGCGCTGGCTTGCCGCGAATTTTGGACAACGTTATCATGAACGTCAGCTGCAACGTTTTAATCCTGCCGCCAGCCAGGCTCCGCACATCGGCGCTTTTTATTTGGCCGCAAATGACAACGTTGTCCATGCGCCACTGTCGTCCTCGCAGGACTCGTTCCAGACACCCGGAGAATTCTCATGACCGCCATTTCCAACGCCGACCGTATCGCCTGGTTGCGCATCTCGTCGTGCTACCTGCCGCTGGCCACCCCGATCAGCGACGCCAAGGTGCTGACCGGCCGCCAAAAGCCCATGACCGAAGTCGCCATGCTGTTTGTCGAAGTGCAGACCGAAAACGGCGACGAGGGCATTGGCCTGAGCTACTCCAAGCGCGCCGGCGGTCCCGGGCAGTTTGCCCACGCCAAGGAAATCGCTCCCGTCCTGATCGGCGAAGACCCCAGCGACATCGGCCGGCTCTGGACCAAGCTGTGCTGGGCCGGCGCGTCCGTGGGCCGCAGCGGCCTGTCGACCCAGGCCATCGCCGCCTTCGACGTGGCGCTGTACGACCTGAAGGCTCGGCGCGCCAACCTGCCGCTGGCCAAGCTGCTGGGCGCCTATCGCGATTCGGTTGCTTGCTACAACACGTCGGGCGGGTTCCTGCACACGCCGCTGGAACAACTGCTGGTCAACGCCAGCGCGTCGCGCGAACGCGGCATCGGCGGCATCAAGCTGAAGGTCGGCCAGCCCGACCGGCAACTGGACATACGCCGCGTCGAAGCCGTGCGCAAGCATCTGGGCGATGATGTGCCGCTGATGGTAGACGCCAATCAGCAGTGGGACCGCCCGACCGCGCAGCGCATGTGCCGCATCTTTGAACAGTTCAATCTGGTGTGGATCGAGGAACCGCTGGACGCCTACGACCATGAAGGCCACGCCGCGCTTGCCGCGCAGTTCGACACGCCGATCGCCACCGGTGAAATGCTGACCAGCGCGGCCGAACACAGCGAGCTGATCCGCCACCGCGCAGCCGATTACGTGCAGCCCGACGCCCCGCGCGTGGGCGGCATCACGCCGTTCCTGAAGATCCTGTCGCAGGCGGAACAGGCCGGCGCGATGCTGGCGCCGCACTTCGCGATGGAACTGCACGTGCACCTGGCCGCCGCGTATCCGACCGAACCGTGGGTCGAGCATTTCGACTGGCTGGAACCGCTGTTCAACGAGCGGCTCGAGATCCGCGACGGCCGCATGCTGGTGCCGACCCGGCCAGGCCTGGGCATCTCGCTCAGCGATCAGGCGCGCGCGTGGACGCGCGACACGGTCGAAGTCGGCAAGCGGGCCTGAACCCTTTCCGGTCCCGCCGTCTTGCGGCGGGACGCCATGCACGACCAACGGCGCGACAGACGCCAACCCAGAGGAGACTCGCATGAAAAAATGGTTCACCACGCTAGCGCTTGGCCTGGCCGTCTCGGCGTCGGCCCAGGCGCAGAACTGGCCCGCCAAACCCGTCACGATGCTCGTGCCGTTTCCGCCGGGCGGTTCAACCGACCTGATCGCCCGGACGGTTGCGCCCAAGCTGCAGGACAAGTTCGGCGGCACCTTCGTGATCGAGAACAAGCCGGGTGCGGGCGGCACGCTGGGCGCGGGCCAGGCCAAGCGCGCCGCGCCCGACGGCTACACGGTGCTGGTGTCGTCGCTGGGTCCCTTCGTGATCGGCCCGCATCTGGTCAAGGAGCCGGGCTACAACGCGCTCAAGGATTTTGAATACATCACGGTGGCCGTGCAGGCGCCGAACGTGCTGGTGGTCAACGCGAATTCGCAGCTTCGCGACATGAAGGGCGTGCTGGATTACCTGAAGTCCAACCCGGGCCGCATGACGTTCGCGTCGGCCGGCAACGGCACCTCGGATCACCTGACCGCCGAACTGTTCTGGCAGGAGACCGGCACGCAGGCCACGCACGTGCCGTACAAGGGCGGCGCGCCGGCCATCGTGGATCTGCTGGGCGGGCAGGTCGACGCCAGCTTCAGCAACATCAACACCTGCCTCACGCATATCCAGTCCGGTAAACTGCGCGCCATCGCGGTGACGAGCGCGAAGCGATCGCCGCTGCTGCCCGACGTGCCCACGATGGAAGAGCTGGGCCTGAAGGGCGTGACGGTGACGTCGTGGCAGGCGTTCGCAGGTCCCAAGGGCATGCCCGCCGACGTCCGCGACAAGCTGCGCGCCGGCATTGTCGACGCGCTGAACGACCCGTCGGTCAAACCGCGCCTGCTGGAGCTGGGCTTTGAAGTCGTCGGCAACACGCCGGCCGAATTCACCAAGTTCCAGGCCGAGGAATTTGCCCGCTGGAAGAAGGTGATCGAAGTGGGCAAGATCACGGCGAATTGATTGCACGCCCCCAGGAGCCAAGGTAACGTCGCACCGCGGGCATTCGCCCGCGGATCGACGTTCAGGGGTTTGCATTGGGGACTTTCACCGTAGTCATGGCGATGCTGGTCGCCGTTCTGTTCAGCGGCGTGCTGGTCCGGATGTTGCCGTTGGCCGTCCCGCTACCTTTCGTGCAGATCGGTCTGGGTTTCGTGATCGCGGCCGTGTTCCAGCGTGGCGTGCTGATCGAACCCGAGATCTTCTTCCTGTTGTTCCTGCCGCCTCTGCTTTTCCTTGACGGATGGCGCATATCGAAGCTGGCGGTCCTGCGCGAATCCTCTTCCATCATCCAGCTCGCGTTCGGTCTGGTGATCCTGACGGTGATCGGCGTGGGATACCTGATCCACTGGATGATTCCCGACGTCCCGTTGCCCGTGGCGTTCGCCATCGCGGCCATCGTGTCGCCGACGGACCCGGTGGCGGTCGAAGCGATTTCCCGGCGCGTCCATATCCCGCGCCGCATGATGGCCATCCTGGAAGGCGAGGCGCTGTTCAATGACGCCAGTGGCCTGGTGGCGTTTCGCTTTGCCGTTGCGGCGGCGGCGACCGGCACGTTCTCGCTGGCGCAGGCCACAATGTCGTTCTTCTGGGTTGCCATTGCCGGCCTGTCGATCGGGGCCGGGCTGACGTGGCTGATCATGCAATTGCGGACCATCTACACGCGCCGGGTGGGCGAAGAGCCGGGGTCCGAGGTGCTGCTCAGCCTGCTGACGCCTTTCTTCGTCTACTTCGTGGCCGAGCACGCCAACGCCTCGGGCATCCTGGCCGCGGTGTCCGCCGGCGTCATGATGAGCTATTCCGAACTGTCGGGCCGCGCACTCGCGGCCACTCGCATGGAGCGCAGGGCCGTGTGGAACACGGTGCAGTTCACGCTGAACGGCATGATCTTCGTGTTGCTGGGCGAGCAGTTCCCCACGATCTTCGCCGGCCTGGCAAGCGCCGCGAAAGAGGCAGGCGGCCAATCCCTATGGTGGTTGCCCGTCTATGGACTGGCCGTCTGCCTGGGCCTGGTGCTGTGCCGGCTGCTGTGGGTGACCGTGTCGCTGAAGCTGAGCGCGATGGCGGCCCGCCGCCGCGGCGCCGAGCCGCCCGAGGTCGGCGCGCGCGTGATCCTGGCCGTCTCCGTGGCCGGCGTGCGCGGCGCGGTGACGCTGGCCGGGGTGATGACGCTTCCCTTTGCGCTGGACAGCGGCGCGCCGTTTCCGGCGCGCGATCTGGCGGTGTCGCTGGCGGCCATGGTCATCGTGTTTTCGCTATTGCTGGCCAGCGTGGCCTTGCCCCCCTTGATGCGTGGATTGCACTTTGCGCCGAACAGCCGCACCGAGCGCGAGGCATCGCTGGCGCAGGACGCCATGCTGCGCGCGGCGCTCGACAGCGTTGCGGCCGGCGCAAGGCGCCGGGGCGTGGAGAATCCGGAAAACGCCGCGCTGTATCTGGAGGTGGCGGAGAACCTGAGCGGCGCGTTGCGGCGGCAGTCCGGCGAGGCGGCGGACGTGGGCGATACGGAACGCCTGGGCAGGCAGATCGCCATCGAGCGCGAACTGAGGCTGGAAGCCATTGCCGCTTCCCGCGAGGCGGTTTTTCATCTGGCTCGCACGCACCGCATCTCGGATTCGTTGGCGCGCGAGCAGGGGCGGCTGCTGGATCTGCACGAAGCGCATCTGCGGTAGCCACGTGTGCGCGCCCACGGGGTACGGATTGGTCGCACATGATCCGCGTGACGATATGTCCACCCGCTTCAGATCGGTCAGACCCTTGAAGTATTGAGAATTCCGGGCAGCCCCCCAGTGCATTCGTAGATTATTTATGCTTTAAAGGTATCAATTCGGATTCCCAAAGTATTGGACGCGAAAAGTCGCCGGGTTTTATAAACGCCTCGTGACCATCCCTTATCCAACGCCGTCCATGTCTGCAGCCACCATCGAACGCATCGAAACCTGTCTCGTCGACCTTCCCACCATCCGTCCGCACAAGCTGTCGGTGGCCACGATGTATGGCCAGACGCTGATGCTGGTGAAGGTGTATTGCAGCGACGGCGTGGTGGGCATTGGCGAGGGCACCACCATCGCCGGCATGGCTTACGGTCCGGAAAGCCCCGAGGCCATGAAGCTGTCGATCGACGCGTACTTTGCGCCCGCCATGATCGGCCAGGACGCCACCCGCGTGCAGGCACTGATGGCGCACGTGGGCAAGCTGGTCAAGGTGAACCACTTTGCCAAGAGCGCGCTGGAAACCGCGCTGCTGGATGCGCACGGCAAGCGCCTGGGCGTGCCGGTCAGTGAACTGCTGGGCGGCCGGCGCCGGGATCGCGTGCCCGTGGCGTGGACGCTGGCGTCGGGCGACACGGATCGGGACATTGCCGAGGCCGAGCAGATGCTGCAAGAGCGCCGCCACCGCATCTTCAAGCTGAAAATCGGCGCCCGTGATCCGAAGGTCGATATCGCCCACGTGGCCGCCATCAAGCGCGCGGTGGGCGACCGCGGCGCGGTGCGCGTCGACGTGAACATGGCGTGGAGTGAAACGCAGGCGGCGTGGGCGATTCCCGCGTTGGCAGACGCCGGTTGCGAGCTGGTGGAGCAGCCCGTGGCCAGCGCCGCGGCGCTGGCGCGGTTGATGCGCCGGTTCCCGGTGGCGTTGATGGCCGACGAGGTATTGCAAGGCCCGGACACCGCGTTCGAGATCGCGCGCCAGCACGGTGCGGATGTCTTCGCCATCAAGATCGAGCAGAACGGCGGCCTTTTTGCGGCGCAGCGCGTGGCGGCGATTGCGGACGCGGCGGGCATCGAACTCTACGGCGGCACGATGCTGGAAGCTGCGGTCAGCACGGTCGCGTCGGCCCACCTGTTCGCCAGCTTTGCACATCTGCAATGGGGCACGGAGCTGTTCGGCCCCTTGCTGATCACCGAGGAAATCCTTGCGCAGCCGCTGGACTACAGCGACTTCGAATTGACCGTGCCTGCCGGACCGGGGCTCGGCATCGAGCTGGACGACGCCCGCGTCAAGCGCTTCACGCGTGACGGGCTGGTCAAGGTCACGAACAAAAGCCATTGAGAAAACCTGGCGATGCGGCGGCATGCAACGCCGCATTTCCCGACCCATACCAATAGACAAACCCTGGAGACAGACATGAGCCTCGACGTATTCAACACCCCGGAAGTGCAAGACCTGCTGAAGGCCGCGACCAACATTGCAGGCAGCGAGGGCAACCCGCGCTTCAAGCAGATCCTGAACCGCCTGTTGAGCGATCTTTTCAAGGCCATCGACGACCTGGACATCACGCCCGACGAGGTGTGGGCCGGCGTCAACTACCTGAATCAGCTGGGCCGCGACGGCGAGGCCGCGCTGCTGGCCGCCGGGCTGGGCCTGGAGAAATTCCTGGACGTGCGCATGGACCACGAGGACAAGCTGGCCGGCCTGGACGGCGGCACGCCGCGCACCATCGAAGGCCCGCTGTATGTCGCTGGCGCGCCCGTGCAGGACGGCGTTGCCCGCATCGATCTGGATCCGGATGCGGACGCCGGTCCCCTGGTGATCCGCGGCGTCGTGCGCGATACCAACGGCGCGCCGCTGGCCAATGCGGTGGTCGAGTGCTGGCACGCGAACTCCAAGGGTTTCTATTCGCACTTCGACCCGACGGGCGCGCAGACCGACTTCAACCTGCGCGGCGCGGTCCGTACCGACTCGGATGGCAAATATGAGTTCCGCACGCTGATGCCCGTCGGCTACGGCTGTCCGCCGCAGGGCGCCACTCAGCAACTGCTGGACGCGCTGGGCCGCCACGGCAACCGCCCGGCGCACGTGCACCTTTTTGTCAGCGCCGACCAGCACCGCAAGCTGACGACGCAATTCAACATCGAGGGCGATCCCCTCATCTGGGACGATTTCGCTTACGCCACCCGCGAAGCGCTGATCCCCCCGGTGACCGACAAGACAGGCGGCGCCGAACTGGGCCTGAAAGCCGACGCGTACAAGGAAATCGAATTCGACGTCGTGCTGACGGGCCTGCTGCAAGGCAAGGACAACCAGATCGTCAATCGCCTGCGCGCTTCCGCCCAGGCCTGAACCCGGCAGGCATCGCCACCGCGCGATGCCGCCATCCGACACTCATACCCATACCGATAACGGGCTCCGCACGAGCCCGGGGAGACTCTCATGGCCTCAACAATCTCCATTCCGAGCCTGATCGATCAGGAACGGATGGGCGCCTTTCAATGGCGCGTCCTGATCCTGTGCTTTCTGATCGCTTTGTTTGATGGCTTCGACACGCAGGCAATGGCGTTCACCGGGCCCGCGATCCTGACGGCATTCAAGCTGCAGGCCGGCGAACTGGCGCCGATCCTGACCGCCGGCATCGTCGGCATGACGGTGGGCGCCATGACGTTGGGCCTGGTGGGCGACCGTATCGGCCGCCGTCCCGCCGCGCTGATCGGTGTGGCCGTCTTCGGGCTGGCGACGCTGTTGACGGCCGCCGCCACGGAGACGTGGCAGATTCTGGCTCTCCGGTTCATCGCCGGGCTGGGCATGGGCGGCTGCACGCCCATCGTGCTGGCGCTGGCGGCGGAATACGCGCCGGCGCGCCATCGCGGCGTGGTGATCACCGGCGTGCTGCTGGGTCTGCCCGCGGGCGCCATGCTGGGCGGCCTGTTGGCCGCGCGCATGCTGCCCGTGATCGGATGGCAAGGCATCTTCATCGTGGGCGGCGTCGCGCCGCTGTTGCTGTTGGCGGCGCTGATGGTGCTTCTGCCCGAGTCCCTGCAATTCAAGGCGATGCGCGGTGACACGGCGGGCCAGGGGTATGTCGCTCGCATCCTCGCGAAGATCTCGCGCCAGCCGCTGCCGGCCGGCGTGCGGTTCACGGTGCCGGAAGACGCGACCATCCGCGCCAGCGTCAAGGCGCTGTTCACCGACGGTTATGCCCGCAAGACGCTGGCGATCTGGTCCGTGTATCTGCTGAACTGGGTGGCGTGGTTCATGCTGCTGTCGTGGCTGCCTACGGTGCTGAAGGCCGCGGGTCTGCCGGCCGACCAGGCGCCGATGGGCACGTTCACCGTGAATCTCGTGTTCATCGTGTGCGCCTTCCCGCTGTCGTACCTGATGCCGCGCGTGTCGACCCGCACGCTGCTGATCGCCATGTTCGCGCTGGGCATCGCGGTGTCGCTGGGACTGGGCTACGCGGGAACGGACTGGACGCTCGTGTTCATCCTGATCGGCGCGGCGGGCCTGGGCATCGGCGGCCAGCAGCTGGCGCTGAACTACCTGGTGATCGGCGCGTATCCGACCGCACTGCGCGCCACGGCGACGGGCTGGTCCATCGGCGTGGGCCGCGCCGGCGCCATCATCGGCTCGGCCATCGGCGGCAGCTTCCTCGGCTGGTTCGGCCCGTCGGGCTTCTTCATGGTGCTGGCGGTTCCGCTGGCGGGGGCGCTGCTCGCCGTGCTGGCTGTGGACAACAAGTCGTCGCAACCCGTGCCGGGCGAGCTGTCGCGCGCACATTGACCGGGAGCTTGCATGAATCGCTTTGAAAATCAGATCGCGCTGGTCACCGGCGCGGCCCAGGGCGTCGGACGCGCCACCGCCAAACGTCTGGCTGCCGAAGGCGCTGCGGTCGTGCTGGTCGACCGCGCCGCCGAACTGGGCGAGGCCGTGGCCCGCGAGATCCGCGAGGAGGGCGGACAGGCGTCGTTCATCGACGCCGACCTCGAAACCCACGCCGGTGCACAGCGGATGGTGCAGTACACGCTGGACACGCACGGCCGAATCGACGTGTCCGTGCACAACGTGGGCGGCACGATCTGGATGAAACCGTTCTGGGAGTACACGCCGGACGAGATGCAGCGGGAGGTCACCCGTTCGCTCTGGCCGACGCTGTGGTCGTGCCGCGAGGTGATCCCGGTAATGAAAAAGCAAGGCCGGGGCGCCATCGTCAACGTCGGCTCAAACGCCACGCGCGGCATCTACCGCGTGCCGTATTCGGCATCCAAGGGCGGCGTTCACGCGGCCACCGTCTGCATGGCGCTCGAACTGGCCGAATCCGGCGTGCGCGTCAATTGCGTGGCGCCGGGCGCCCTGGACAACGGCGTGCGCGCCATTCCGCGCAACACCGAAGTCCCCTCGGATCAGGACCGCATCTGGCAGGGCGAGATGTACACGGACTGCCTGGCCGGCACGCCCATGCATCGCATGGGCAGCATGGAAGAGGTCGCGTCAGCGATCTGCTTCATGGCGGCGCCGGAGGCGTCGTACATCACGGGGCAGGTGATGTATGTGGCTGGAGGGCATGTGGGGTGAGGAGGCGAGGGGTGACAGACACCCACTGAGCCCCCCGTTCTCGCAAAACGAAAGGCCGCTGGCTCATGGCAGCGGCCTTTTCTGTTTGCGGCCGCCCCTCGACGGGGGCTCGCAGCGTCTATGCGGCGCGCGCGAGCGGCGCGGCGCCGATGCGGCTTAGGGAGCCGGAAAATGGGCCGGTGCGCTGGCGCGGCTGCGGCTGGCGTTCGTGGATCAGGCCGCGAACGGCTTTCAGCACGTCGTCCGGGCTGGCCGGTTTACGCATCAGCATCGCGCGGCCCGCGCACGCTTCCAGGATCTCGTGTTCCGGCCGGCCGCTCAGCACCAGCACCGGCGTTTCATGCAGATAGGCGTTGTCCCGCATGGCGGTCAGGAGGGCGGCGCCGTCCATGCCGGGCATGGACAGATCGGTGATGACCAGGTCGGGGCGCAGGGCGATCATCTGCTGCAGCGCGGTCAGGCCGTCGGTATGCGTCGTGACGTCATAGCCTTCGCTGGTCAGGAACTCGCTCATCAGGGCGACCAACGTGGGTTGGTCGTCCACCAAAAGAATCTTCGTCATTTTTTTCGGTGCCACGGGGGGCAGGAATTCGGTTGTCTGCGCGGCCGGCTGTCCCCAGGTTCAGGCGGGGTGGGCGGGGGCGTGCCAGCAAAGGCGGCAGGCGCACGGAAAGGCGGCCGGCAGATCGGGAAGCCGAATCCTAGGGCATGGCAGGGCCGCGTTGGTGTAGTAGTTGTATCCATACGCAACCCAGCTGCGCACATACCTGTATAGTTCGCCAGTGCGCAGGATGGTCTGCGGGCTTCTCCGTCCCTATAATTCTTCGCACTCTGCCTTAGCGCAATCCGCGCGCTTTCCCTGAATTGGTAAATCGATCTCATGCTGAAATCGCCGCAGCCGGCCAGTCGCCTGGCCTTTCCCCGCACTTTGATGGCCGGTTTCATCCTGGCCGCACTGGCTACGCTGGTCATCGCCTTCGTCAACGTACGCTCGGCGGACACCCGCGCGCGTGCCGTCCAGTCGATGGACCGCGCGACCGAGTCGCTGCGTCAGCTCAGCCTGTTCAATTCGGCCCTGAAAGACGCCGAGATCGGCCAAAGGGGTTACCTGCTGACGGGCGACCCGGCCTATCTGGAACCTTATGTGCGCTCGGTGCCGCTCATCGAGCAGCGCCTGGCCGTCGTGCAGGAGTTCTCGCAACAGGACGCCACGCAGCGCCGGATTGCCAATGACATCGCGGGCATCACGAAGCAAAAGCTTACCGAGTTGAACAACACCGTCGAGATGCGCCGAGCGGGCGACGTCGAAGGCGCGCTGGCGGTGGTGCGGACCGATTCGGGCAAGGAGGCGATGGACCGGCTGCGCGATCTCGTCGGCGACCTCTATACGTCACAGATGCGCCGGGTCGAGCAGGAGCGCGACGCCTGGAGCGATGCGGCTACGATTTCCACCTACTATTCCTGGGGCGGCGCCCTGGTGCTGCTGGTCCTGATCTTTGCCTCGGCGCTCATGACCATCCGCGAGTATCGCGTCAAGGCGCGCCAGGCCTGGGTGACGACGGGCCTGTCGGGTCTGAGCATGCGGCTGCGGGGCGACCAGCGGCTGGACGAGATCGGCCGGCGCGCCCTGGACTATCTGGCCGAATACCTGAACGCCAGCGTCGGCGCGGGTTATGTGGTCAACGGTGACGACCTCGAGCTGTTCGGCGGCTATGCGGTGCCGCCGGAAAGGCTGCCCCAGAAGATTTCCACGGCGCAGGGCCTGGTCGGTCAGGCGGCCGTGTCGCGCAAGCTGCTGCACGTGCGCAACGTGCCCGCCGGCCACCTCGAAGTCTCGTCCGCCACGGGCCGCTCGAATCCGGTCGAACTGGTGATCGCACCCGCCATGCAATACGAGCGCGTGTACGCCGTGATCGAGCTGGGCTTCAACCATCCGGTCAGCGAGGGCGAACGCAGCCTGCTGGAAGGCGCGTCGGAAATGCTGGCGTCCGCGATCCGGGCCGGCATGGATCGGTCGCGGCTGGAATCGCTGCTGGCGGAAACGCAGCGCCAGTCCGAAGAGCTGCAGACCCAGCAGGAAGAACTGCGTGTCAGCAACGAGGAACTGGAGCAGCAGAGCCGCATCCTGCAGGAATCGCAGGCGCGCATGGAACTGCAGCAGACCGAGCTGGAGCAGACCAACCTCAATCTGGAATCGCAGACCGAGCAGTTGCTGCGGGTGCAGAGCGCGCTGACCGACAAGGCCCGTCTCTTGACGCAGGCCAGCCAATACAAGAGCGAGTTCCTGGCCAACATGAGCCACGAGCTGCGCACGCCGCTCAATTCCACGCTGATCCTGGCCAAGCTGCTGTCCGACAACAAGACGGGCAACCTGTCGGCCGAGCAGGTCAAGTACGCGCATACCATCCACGCTGCCGGTCGCGATCTGCTGGCGTTGATCAACGACATCCTGGACTTGGCCAAGATCGAGGCGGGCCAGGCGACGGTCGAGATCGAAGACGTCGCCGTCACCCCGGCGCTGCAGCGGCTGCTGGAACCGCTGCGGCCGCTGGCACAAGAAAAGGGCCTGGCGCTGGAGCTGGACATTGCGCGCGACGTGCCGGACACCCTGCGGACCGATCCGCAGCGGCTGGGCCAGGTGCTCAAGAACCTGCTGTCCAACGCCATCAAGTTCACCGAGCAGGGGTTCGTCGCGCTGCGCGTCACGCGGGCGCCGGGCCGGATGCTGTCGTTTGCGGTGCACGACACCGGTATTGGCGTGGCTCCCGACCAGCACGAACTGATTTTCGAGGCCTTCCGCCAAGCCGATGGCAGCACGCACCGCAAGCATGGCGGCACGGGGCTGGGTCTGTCGATTTCGCGGGATCTGGCCAAGCTGCTGGGCGGCTCGCTGTCGCTGGTCAGCACACCGGGGCAGGGCAGCGTGTTCACGCTGCTGCTGCCGATGAACATGCTGGTCGTGTCGACCGCCCCGGCGCCGCGCGAGGGTGCCGAGGCGCCTACCACGCTGGCAGGCCCGGCTGGCGCCATCGCCGCCCCGCCCGCCGCGCGCACCGAGCCTGCCCAACCGGCGGCGCTGGCCCAGTCAGCCGAGCCACTTGAGCAGGAGCCGGACGAGACCTTTGCCCGAACCATCCTCGTCATCGAGGACGACGAACGCTTTGCGGGCATCCTGGCCGATCTGGCGCACGAGATGGGGTTTGGCTGCCTGGCCGCGCACACCGCGACGGAAGGCCTGGCGCTGGCGTCGCAGCGGCGCCCCGATGCCATCGTGCTGGACGTCAACCTGCCCGACTTTTCCGGTCTGGGCGTGCTGGATCAGCTCAAGCGCAACCCGAACACCCGCCACATTCCGGTGCACATCGTGTCGGTGGCCGATTACGCGCAAGAGGCGCTGGTGCGCGGGGCGGTGGGTTATGCGCTCAAGCCGGTCAAGCGCGAGGAACTGGTTCACGCGCTGCACCGCCTGGAAGCCAAGTTCACGCAGAACGTGCGGCGCGTGCTGGTCGTCGAGGACGATGACCGCCAACGCGACAGCGTGCGCGAACTGCTGGCGCGCGACGACGTCGAGATCGTGCTGGCGGCCAATGCCGGCGACGCGCTGGCGCTGCTGCGCGACACCACCTATGACTGCGTGGTGATGGACCTGAATCTGCCCGACATGAGCGGCTACGAACTCCTGCGCGAAATGGCCGAGCAGGAAAGCGTGTCGTTCCCGCCCGTGATCGTGTACACCGGCCGCGCGCTGTCACGCGACGAAGAGCAGCAGCTGCGCCGCTTCTCCAAGTCGATCATCATCAAGGACGCGCGTTCGCCCGAGCGCCTGCTGGACGAAGTGACGCTGTTCCTGCACCAGGTGGAAGCCGAGTTGCCGCCGCAGCAGCGCCAGATGCTGGAGCTGGCGCGCAGCCGCGACACGACGCTGGAAGGCCGCACGGTGCTGGTGGTGGAAGACGACGTGCGCAACGTGTTTGCGCTGTCCAGCATCCTGGAACCCACCGGCCTGCACGTCGAGATTGCGCGTAACGGTCGCGAGGCGCTGGATGCGCTGGGCCGCGCCGGCGTCAACGGCCACCGTGCGGTGGATCTTGTGCTGATGGACATCATGATGCCGGAGATGGACGGCTATACGGCCATGCGCGAGATCCGCGCGCGGCCCGAGTGGCGCCGTCTGCCCATCATTGCCCTGACGGCCAAGGCCATGAAGGACGACCAGGAAAAATGCCTGGCCGCCGGCGCCAACGACTACATCGCCAAGCCGCTGGACGTCGAGCGCCTGCTGTCGCTGGTGCGCGTCTGGATGCGCAAGTAAGCCCGACCCGGCCACGACACAGCGATCACGCCCATGCCTAATCAAAACAAGGCGAACATCGAAGACATCGAGCAGCGATTGCTGCTCGATGCGATCTATCACCGCTACCACTACGACTTCCGGGAGTATGCGCAGGCCTCGCTGAAACGCCGCCTGCGCACCGCGCTGGGCGAGTTCGACTGCAAGACGCTGTCGCAGCTTCAGGACCGCGTGCTGCACGAGCCCGCCGTGTTCACCGGCTTGTTGCAGTACCTGACGGTGCAGGTCAGCGACATGTTCCGTGACCCCAGTTATTTCCTGGCGCTGCGCAACGAGGTGGTGCCGATCCTGCGCACCTATCCCTCGATCAAGGTGTGGGTGGCCGGGTGCAGCACGGGCGAGGAAGTCTATTCGCTGGCGATCCTGCTGCACGAGGAAGGGCTGCTGGACCGCGCGCTGATCTACGCCACCGACATCAATCCGCACGCACTGCGCGCGGCCGAGCAGGGCGTGTTCGACCTGGAGCGCGCAGCGGCGTTCACGGCCAACCATGCGCAGGCCGGCGGGCGCAACTCGCTGTCGCACTACTACACCGCGCGGTACGGCCGCGTGGTGTTCGACAAGACGCTGCGCGAGCACATGGTGTTCTCCGATCACAGCCTGTCGACCGACAGTGTGTTTGCAGAAGTGCATCTGGTGTCGTGCCGCAACGTGCTCATCTACTTCGAGCGCGATCTGCAGGACCGGGCGCTGGGCCTGTTTCACGATGCACTGGTTCATCGCGGATTCCTGGGCCTGGGGTCCAAGGAGTCGGTGCGATTCACGGCGCAGGCCGACGGCTTTGACGAATTCGTGATGGCCGACCGCATCTACCGTAAAAGGGCCGAGCTGTGACCACGCGCGGGCCGGATCTGTCCGTGGACGCTTCGGACGCCTGGGACGCAATCGTCATCGGCGGCTCGTCGGGCGCCATCGACGCCCTGAGCGTTCTGCTGCCGGCGCTACCCGCAGGCCTTCAGGCGAGCGTGATCGTGGTCCTGCACCTGCCGTCCGACCGCCGTAGCCTGTTGAGCGACATCTTCAGCTATCGCTGCGCCTTGCCCGTGCAGGAAGCGCAGGACCAGCAACCGATACAGCCTGGGCACGTGTATTTCGGGCCGCCCGGCTACCACCTGCTGGTGGACCGGGGGCCGCGCCTGGCGCTGTCGATCGACCCGCCGGTGCATTTTTCACGGCCGTCCATCGACGTGCTGTTCCAGTCCGCCGCCGATTGCTATGGCGAGCGGCTGCTTGGCGTGCTGCTGTCCGGCGCGAATGAGGATGGGGCCGAAGGCCTGGCCGCCATCCATGCCGCCGGCGGCCACGCGCTGGTGCAGGCGCCGGCGTCGGCAGCGGTACCCACGATGCCCGACGCCGCCCTGGCGCTGGTTCCGGCGGCAAGGGCGCTGACGCCCGACGAGATTGCCGCCGTGTTCGCGCAGTTGCCCACAAGGCGGCTGCCCTGAAACCCAAACGCATTGACACCATGATCCCGACATCAGCCCCATCCCGCGACGACCGCATCAAGTGCCTGCTGGTCGACGACGTTCCGGAGAATCTGATTGCGCTCGAGGCGCTGCTGGCCAGCGACCGTGTCGAGGTGCTGAAGGCCCAGTCCGGCCCGCAGGCGCTGGAACTGCTGCTGCGCCACGGCGACGTTGCACTGGCCCTGCTGGACGTGCAGATGCCCGACATGAACGGCTTTGAACTGGCCGAGCTGATCCGCGGCAGCGAGCGCACGCGCCACATTCCGCTGATCTTCATCACCGCGGGCTCGCGCGAACAGAACTGGCAGTTTCGCGGCTACGAGAGCGGCGCGGTGGACTTTCTGTACAAGCCCGTCGACCCGTACATGCTGCGCACGAAGGCCAACGTGTTCTTCGAATTGCACGAGCGCAAGCGTGCACTGGCGCAGCAACTCGAAGAGCGCACCGAAGCGCTGCGGGTCAACGAAATGTTCATGGCCGTGCTGAGCCACGATCTGCGCACGCCCTTGCAGGCCATCATCATGGGCGCCACCGTGCTGCAGCGCCAGGGCGACGATGAACGTGTGTCGAGCCTGGCGCGGCGCATGCTGCAAAGCAGTGAGCGCATGTCGTGCCTGATCGAAGACCTGCTGGATGTGACGCGCATTCGCCAGGCGGGCGGGCTGACGCTGGCGCCCTCGGAACTGAACATGGGGGCGCTGGTCGAGCGCACGCTGGACGAGGTGCGCACGGGCTTTCCCGATCGCCAGGTGGCGTCGCACTGCCGTGGCGACGCGGCCGGCGCATGGGACGGCCAGCGCATTTCGCAGGTGATCACCAATCTGGTTGGCAACGCCTTGCACCATGGCAGCAAGACTGCCCCGGTGCGGGTCGAGGTCAATGGCGAGGACGCCAACGAGGTGGTCGTCACCGTTTCGAATGGCGGCACCATTCCGCCGGAGCTGCTGCCCCATCTCTTCAACCCGTTCCGCAGCGGCGCGCGGCGGCCCGGCGGGCACCACGGACTGGGCTTGGGCCTTTTCATTGCGCAGCAGATCGTGGTGTCGCATGGCGGCTGCATCAGCGCGGACTCGCGCGACGACGTGACGAGTTTCCGCGTGGCCCTGCCGCGGCGGGCGGCGTCGGCCGGCGCGGCGGTGATCGCGCGGCCGCGCGGCGACGCGACGCCCGCCTAGGGCTGCGCAGACTGTCCACCGCAGTCAGCGGTGGACAGGTCATCCGGTGTATCCACATCGGCGCATACGCCTGCATCATCGACCGCCAGCTCGGTCACACCATGACGGGCCAATACGGAACGTGCGCCCACATCCCCCGCCAGCGCCGCAAGCGCCGGCCAGATCGATCGCTGAAACGCGACCGGGTGGCCGCGCTGGCCCTGCCATGCCGGCGCGACGATGGGATGCTCCCTTGCCGCTTCTGCAACGCGCAGGAAGGTATCCGCGCGGATCCAGGGCATGTCGCCAAGCGCAACAAGGCAGGATTGCACGTCCGGGCTTGCAATGCGCATGACGTGCCGAGCGGCGGCGGCCAGACTGTCGCCCATGCCACCGTTCGTGCCATCGGCGTAAGGGCCGATCGTGACCACCTCGCATCCGGCTTGCGCCAGGAGTGCCGCGACGCGGTCGTTGCCCGCGCGGACGACCGCCACGACGCCGGCCGCCGCGGCCAGCAGGGACGACGCGGCCGCCATGACGACAGGTGTGCCGTCTGCAAGGCGCGCCAGCAGCTTGTCCTGGCCGGCGGCCGCGCTGGCAAAGCGCCGGCCGTGTCCGGCAGCTAGCAGGATGCCCACGCAGCGAATGCGCGCGGGGCTGTCCGGATTGGTTTCGAGATCGAACATTTTCTTGTCAAACGGGCGTGGCGGCCGGGCGGTTCCCGTCGCTATCATCGATTGACGACGATCTTATCGGGAAATTCGCCCCGTTTTCCCGCGCGCCGCAGCGCGGCACCCGGCGTGCCGTGGGCGGCGCCGCCAGGAACACGGTTTGCTGATAGCGCGCGCTGATGGCGAGCTGCGGCCCGCCGAATGCTCAAAGGAGTTCCAGCCTTGGAAAATTCCATCGATATCAAGATTTCGCGGCGCAACCTGCTCAAGGCGGGCGCCGCTTCAGCCACCGCACTCGGGACAACAACCATGTCCGCAGCCCAAAGCGCCGCGCCGGCGCACAACCTGACCACCACGGTCACGCTGCAGGTGAACGGCCGCACGCATGAATTGGCGCTGGATGTGCGCACCAGCCTGCTGGACGCGCTGCGCGAGCACCTGCACATGACCGGCACCAAGAAGGGCTGCGATCATGGCCAGTGCGGCGCCTGTACGGTGCTGCTGGATGGCAGGCGCATCAATGCCTGTCTGACACTGGCCGTCATGCACGACGGCCAGCAGATCACGACCATCGAAGGGTTGGGCACGCCGGGCGCGCTGCATCCGCTGCAGGCCGCGTTCGTCAAGCATGACGGTTACCAGTGCGGTTACTGCACGCCGGGGCAGATCTGCTCCGCGGTCGGCATGCTGGACGAGGCCGCAAGCGGGATGCCCAGCCATGTCACCGGCTCGTTGACCGAGCGCCCGTTGCTGACACCCGAGGAGATCCGCGAACGCATGAGCGGCAACATCTGCCGTTGTGGGGCGTATTCCAACATCCTGGACGCCATCGAAGACGTCGCGGAGGGCAAGGCATGAGATCGTTCACGTACGAGCGTCCCGGCACCGATGCCGAAGCTGCTGCCAGCGCGGCACGCGAGCCGCGCACGCGGTTCATTGCAGGCGGCACCAATCTGCTGGACCTGATGAAGATTGAAGTCGAAACGCCCGTCCACCTGGTCGATGTCAACGGCCTGGGTCTGGACCGCATCGAACCCACGGACGATGGCGGGCTGCGCATCGGCGCCGTGGTGCGCAATGCGGACCTTGCCGCCCACGACGTGGTGCGGCGTGATTACGCGGTGCTGGCGCGCGCGCTGCTGGCTGGCGCGTCGGGACAGATCCGCAACCGCGCCACGACCGCCGGCAATCTGCTGCAACGCACGCGCTGCCCGTATTTCTACGACACCAACCAACCCTGCAACAAGCGCGTGCCCGGCAGCGGCTGTTCCGCAATCGGCGGCGTGTCGCGCCAGTTGGCGGTGATCGGCGCCAGCGACGCCTGCATCGCCACGCATCCCAGCGACATGGCTGTGGCCATGCGCCTCCTGGACGCGAAGATCGAGACGGTGCGTCCCGACGCCACGCGGCGGGTGATTCCCATCGCCGATTTCTATCGCCCGCCGGATGGCACGCCGCATATCGAGACCCATCTGGCGGCTGGCGAACTGATCACCGCGGTGGTGCTGCCCAAACCGTTGGGCGGCAAACACCTCTACCGCAAGGTGCGCGATCGCGCGTCGTTCGCCTTCGCGCTGGTGGCGGTGGCCGCCGTCGTGCAGGACGATGGCACCGGCAGGGTGGCGCTGGGCGGCGTGGCGCCGCAGCCCTGGCGCAGCGAAGCGGCAGAAGCGTATATGCCGGACGGCGCGGCGCGCGTGAGCGACGCGCTGCTGTCCGGCGCCAGGCCGACGCCGGATAACGGTTTCAAGCTGACGCTGGCGCGCCGCGCGCTCGGTTCGGTCTTGATGGAAGCGAGGGCGTGAACTCATGAAATTCGATACTCCCGCGACACAGAACCCGATCGATCAGCTCAAGGTCGTGGGCCAGCCCGTCGATCGCATCGATGGACCGCTCAAGACCAGCGGCCAGGCCCCTTACGCGTACGAGCACCACGACATCGCGCCGAATCCCGCGGTCGGCTACGTGGTGGGCGCGGGGATTGCCAAGGGCGCCATCACGGCCATCGATACCGAGCTTGCGAGCCGGGCGCCGGGTGTACTGGCCATCGTGACCGCGCAGAATGCCGGCAAGCTGGGCAAGGGCAAGATGAACACGGCCACGCTGCTGGGCGGTCCGGACATCCAGCACTATCACCAGGCGATTGCGTTGGTGGTGGCCAATACGTTCGAGCAGGCCCGCGCGGCCGCCAAACTGATTCGCGTACAGTACGTCCGGCGCGAGGGCGCCTTCGACCTGGCTGCGCAGAAGCGGGACCACGGCGACGCCGCAAAGCACATCCCGAAGACGGACGCGGGCGACTTCGACGCTGCGTTCGCCGCGGCGCCGGTCACGGTCGATCACACCTACACCACGCCCGACCAATCGCACGCGATGATGGAACCGCACGCCTCGCTTGCAGTCTGGAAAGGCGACAAGCTCACGATATGGACGTCCAACCAGATGATCGCCTGGGGGCGGTCCGATGTGGCCCGGACGCTGGGCATTCCCAAGGAGAATGTGCGCCTGATCTCGCCCTACATCGGCGGCGGCTTCGGCGGCAAGCTGTTCGTGCGGGCGGACGCCTTGCTGGCGGCGCTGGGCGCCCGAGCGGCCGGCAGGCCGGTCAAGGTGGCGCTGCCGCGTCCGCTGATCATCAACAACACGACGCACCGGCCCGCCACGATCCAGCGCATCCGGCTGGGCGCGGGGCGCGACGGCAAGCTGACGGCGATCTCGCACGAGAGCTGGTCTGGCGACCTGCCGGACGGCCAGCCCGAAGAGGCCGTGCAGCAGACCAAGCTGCTGTATGCCGGCGCCAACCAGCGCACCGCGCTGAACCTGATGACGCTGGATCTGCCCGAAGGCAACGCGATGCGCGCACCCGGCGAGGCGCCCGGCATGATGGCGCTGGAAATTGCCATCGACGAGATGGCGCAGGCGCTGGACATGGACCCCGTGCAATTTCGCGTGCTCAACGATACGCAGGTGGATCCCACCGATCCGTCGCGGCCTTTTTCACAGCGGCGTTTCGTCGAATGCCTGCAGACGGGCGCCCGGCATTTCGGCTGGGATAAGCGCGATCCCAAGCCCGGCGCGCGGCGCGAAGGACGTTGGCTCATCGGGCTGGGCGTGGCCAGCGCCTTTCGCAACAACCTGGTGACCAAGTCGGCCGCGCGCGTGCGGCTGGACGCGGCGGGGCGCGTCATCGTTGAGACCGACATGACCGACATCGGAACGGGCAGCTACACCATCATTGCGCAGACCGCCGCCGAGATGCTGGGCGTGCCGCTGTCCCGCGTGGTGGTGCGGCTAGGCGATTCGGCCTTTCCCGTATCCGCAGGCTCGGGCGGGCAGTGGGGCGCGAACAGTTCCACGGCGGGCGTGTATGCCGCCTGCGAAAAACTACGGACGCTGATCGTGGAGCGATTGGGATTCGACGCGCAGGGCGCGGTATTCGCCAACGGCGCGGTCACGGATGCCAGCGGACGCAGCGCGCCCCTGACGCGCGCGGTGTCGGGCGGCGAGCTCATTGGTGAAGACGCCATCGAGTTCGGCGACCTGGACAAGAAATTCCAGCAGTCCACGTTCGGCGCGCACTTCGTGGAAGTGGCCGTGGACGCCGCCACCGGCGAGACCCGCGTGCGCCGCATGCTGGCGGTCTGCGCCGCAGGCCGCATCCTCAATCCCAAAACGGCGCGCAGCCAGGTCATCGGCGCGATGACCATGGGCGTGGGCGCGGCATTGATGGAGGAGCTGGCGGTTGACCATCGCGCGGGATTCTTCGTGAATCACGACCTGGCAAGCTACGAGGTCCCCGTCCATGCCGACATTCCGCGCCAGGAGGTCATCTTTCTGGACGAAGACGATCCGGTGTCATCGCCAATGAAGGCCAAGGGTGTCGGAGAACTGGGCCTGTGCGGCGTGGCGGCGGCGATTGCCAATGCGGTGTACAACGCGACCGGCGTGCGCGTGCGGGATTATCCCGTGACACTGGACAAGCTGTTGGCGCAGATGCCGTCTGATGCGTGATGCGTTGCCGCCGTGCGCTATGCTGGCGCGATGACAAAACACGACTATCAAGACGCGCTGCGCCGCATCCTGGACGCGCACACGGCGGCCGCTTTGCGCACGCTGGCCAGCATGTTTGCGCGATTGCCCGAGAAGGCGCGCGAAATCCAGTTCGGCATCTTTCCCGACCAGGGCGGCGAGGGGACCTTCTCTGTGGTGATCGGCCTGGAGGGGCCGGATCTGTATGTGCTGAACAAGGCCATCGAAGGGTACCGCGATCTCTTTGACGTCGTGCACGGCGAAAAGGGGTTGGAGCCGCCGGTGCCCATGTTCTCCAGCGAGCCGGCGTTCTGCGTGCAGGACGCGATTGCCGACGTGGCGGCCGATTGGGTTGAATCGCTATGGGAGCAAGGCGGCCGCCTCGTATCGCCCGTGCCGGCGATGGTGTATGCCCAAGACGATTACGGAACCGACCTGCCGCGCGCATTGCCGGGGACATAAGCGGGTTTCGTTCAACACAGATCAAACAGTCCGGCCGTTTTTCGCCGGCGTGACATCAAGCCTATTTAGAATGCCGGCGGGCGCAGACCGCCCGGTGCGCGGCCATGCCGCGCGTCTCGAATCATTAAAAGGCTTGATCATTCATGTGCCGTCACTCCCGCTTGCGCAGCCGCATCGCGCAATCGCTCCATCGTCTTTGCGCGGTGTTGCCTGTTCTTCTGCTGGCGGCGCTGCTTGCGCCGGCCGCGCACGCGCAGTCTTCTGCGCCGCTTCAGTGCGGACTGTACGAGTACGACGGCGGAAGGGGCCAGATGCGGGTGCTGAGTTCCAACCTCATCCGCAAGAGTGCGCTGAACGGTCCCGAGCTGCTTTACTACAAAATCGAAAACGGCAAGCTGGGCTTCTATAACCTGGACCTTGGCCTGGACGATGAATACAAGCTTGCCCCGGACGGCAAGTCGATCGACGTGGGCTTTGAACAGGTCTACGTGCTGAAGACGCCCGCCCCGTGCGCCGCGCCCACGGAACTGCCGCAGACCAAGGTCTGGCCGTTGTGCTGGAAGGCCGGCTTGATGGAGTGCCTGAACGCCTACAACGAGACGTCCGTGCAGGAACTGGAGCGCATGTGCGCAAGCGGCCTGCCGTTCGTGTGCAAGAAGCTGCCGGACGCCTGGCGCGAAGCCGGCGGGCTGGAACCCGGCGAAGGCGGCCAGCCCGCGCCGCTGGGCGAGGCGGCGCACAAGACGCTGCAGGCCGCGTGCCTGAAGGGCATCTCCGCCAGCACGTGCACGCTGGCGGCCGAAGAAGCCTGGACCGCGGGCCGATACCTGGATGCCCGGCCCATGCTGCAACATGCGTGCGCGGCGCCGATCGCCAGTCCCGATGCGTGCACGCTGGCCGACAGCCTGGCGCCGCTGACCGCCGAGGCGTTGGCGCAGGCCGCGCCGGCACAACTGCCGCAGGGCACCTTCAAGCGTCCGATTGGCACGTTGCGCAAACTGGTCTTCGGGGCGGATGGCGTGGTTAAAGACGACGGATCGCTGACCATGAAGGCGCGCCGGGAAGGCGGCCTGATCAAGATGCAGCACAACCAGGGCGGGGACTTCGTCCTCAAGCCGCTGGGTGACCGCTTGCTGCTCGGGGTCGATTACTGGAATCGCCTGGCGCTATTCGTGCGCGCTGACAATTAAAGCCTGTCGCCATTACCCCGGCAGGCGGCGTAGCTGCAGCTTGCCGGTGGCGAAGGCGAATTCGTACGCGTACACGGCGTCGATGGCGTAGGCATCGGGGCCGTGCGGTGCATCTTCCGCGACGATGCCGCGCAGCACAATGCGCCCGGCGACGCGGTCCAGCACGGCGTAGGCCGTGTGGCCTTGGCGCAGACCGGCGTCGCGCAACCGGTCTGCGATGCGATACGCCTGCAATACGTTCATGCGCGGCTGCACATAGATGCCGTGGCGCGCTTTGAAGTCATTGTCGGCGCGCAGCGTGGCGATGGCCGTATAGCAGGCCTCGCGCAGGCTCGCTTGCCGCTCAGTCACGATATGCGGCGCGGGCAGGGCGGCGGCATCGACCATCCACCATGCGTCGGCCCCGTCTTCCAGGCTTTGCAGGAAGGTTGCCGGCTCGCCGCCGATGAACTCGATCCGCCCGTGATAGCCCTTGTCGAGCAAAGCCCGATACTCGGCGCGTTGCGCTGCGGGGAGCAGGCTGATCGTCGGCTCCGGGGCAAGGCCGGCGTGCGCAATGCGGCCCAGCGCCCGCCACGCCGCGTCGTCCAGCATGGCGCCGTCCTGGCGCAACGCATCCATATCCGCAAAGACCGCCACCCTCCAGCGTGCGCTGCCGTAGATGGACGTCGCCTGCAACGAGAACGCGTCGCCCTGCAGACCCAGCGCCTGCAATTGCGCCAACGTCGCCTTTTGCCGCGCCACGTGCCGGTCTTTTTCCTGGCGCGCGGCGTCGATGCGGCCGGTCAGCGTGGCCAGCCCCTCGTCCGGTCCCAGCCGCACCATGAATTGCTCGGTGTCGATGCGGTCCTGCAGGTAGATGCCGTATACGCCGTTCCAGCGGGCCAGCGGCGCCGAGGGCCGCAGCGGACGCATGCTCACGATGTGCAGGTCGGCGCCGTAGTGGTCCGTGATCGTGCGTTCGACGTCGCGTATCGGGCCTTTGCCGGTGCAGGCGCCCAGCAATGCGGTGAACAGGCACGCAATTGCCGTCAGCCGCTTTCTTGTGTTTGTCATCGGAACTTCTGTGGCCAGCGCCCCGGCGGGCGCCGCTCGGCTGCAAAGAGCGCGAGTGTAACGAACCGGGCCACGGTGGCACGGCTTTCGCTGTAGTGCGCGTTGATGGCGGACAAGCCGGTGGGATATCCAGTCCCCGCCCAGGGAAGCGAAACATTCGCAACAACGTTTTACGACGGGCGGGGCACGCACGCCCCGTAGTCTCGCCAAGATGCATCATCTGGCCTGCCACCATGTGTTTCAGTTGCCAATCCAGATGTTGCGATCCGTATGCAACCCGGTAGGATGCGCGCACATTGCTCCAGCCCATTTCCACCGAGGATCGATCTCATGTCCCTGCCGCGCCCGCGACTTGCTCTTTCTGCCCTGATGCTCGCCCTGACCCTGTCGGGCTGCGTCACGATCCCGGATTCGAACGGCGCGGGCACCGCGGACGACAAGCGTTATGGGCAATTGGTCGATCTGATCGGCGAGGCGATGAAGGACGGCATGGCGGTGGTGCTGGTCGCGGACCTGATGCCGCACGCCACGTTGAAGGACGCCATGAAGATGACGACGTGGACCGGCAATACCGTCTGGATGTTCGAGCCCGATCCGCGCATCACGTTCGGGCGCAAGTTCCAGAACAACTCGCTGCAACGCGACAAGGACACGACGTACCTGTTCAAGGCCTTCGAGGTCCACATCCTGCCGCCCGGCAAGTACCTGCTGACGGGCGGGGACGACTACAAACTCCATGCCAAGCTGGACGACATCGGCGCGCGCGCCGGCGCGGTGGGCTCGGGCCGTGGCGCCAACGGCACCACCTATCTGTCGCCGGAGCTGTATCGCGAGTTCTACAAAGAGACCAATTGGCACGAAGGCACGACGGGCAGCCAGACTCGAATCGAGAAGGTCTGCACAGCCGTGCACCGCGCATCGGGCGCCTGCGTGGCCTGGGGCGAGCAGCAGGTCACCGAGACCACGCCCGGATCGCGTGCCGGTTATTACGAAGACACCACGTCGCGCGACATCCCCGCCATCAAGGTGCAGTCGCGCGTGGTGCCCAAGCTGGCGCTGGCCAGCTTCACGCTCAAGGGCGGCGACTTGGTGCTGAGCCAGCGCATGCACATGAGGACGCCCAGCTACAAGTTCAAGCAGTCCGCGTGCCGCGCGGTCGATCCGAAGATGATCGAGTGCCCGCTTGAGGACTTCACGGTGTACACGTGGCCGGCGCCGATGGACTTCGCGCAGAAGTACTTCGCGCAGCGCACGAACCTGACCGACGCGCAGCGTGAGCTGCTGGCCAAGCTCAAGCCGATGCAGATCACGCCGTTGGGCAAGCAGGGCATGCAGGATCCGGTGTGGGGCGTGCCGCTGTCGCTGGGCAACCGGAAGTAGGCCGGATCGGTCCACAAGCTGCGGGCCGCTGGCCAAGTGCCGTGGCACCGCAGGGCATCCGTTTTCGCGCATAAGCGAATCGCGGAAATTTCATATTGAATGAGTTTGATTCTTAGTTATACTCGGACACATCTGCGCGGGCGGTCACGCCGTTCGTGTGGATCTCCGGTCTACGTACCAATGCAGCGGGCGTTTCGGCTTCGGCGGAACGTTTCGGTACGCCGGCGGGCCGGCGCATAAAGACAATAAAAACCAGCGTTGACAGCATCACCCAAGCGCATTCCTCGAGCGACGACGCATCGACGGGTTGACCGTCGAACGTCCGCCGCGCCCGCCGTCCTTCGTACAGAACCTGGAGCACTGCATGCCTGTCCCCACCCGTCGCCGCAAGCTCGCGATCGCCTTGTCCGCCGCCCTGGGCGCGCCCACCGCTTTCGGCCCCTCCGCCTTCGCGCAGTCGTCCGGCGCCAATCCGCCGGTGCCCCAATTGCCCGCCGTCACCGTGACGGGCGCCAGCGAGAACAAGCCGGATGAAATGCCGCCGGTCTACGCGGGCGGCCAGATCGCGCGCGGCGCGCGGCTGGGCATGCTGGGCAATGTGGACATGATGAGCACGCCATTCAACGTGACGGCGTACACGTCGGAACTGGTGTTGAACCAGCAGGCGCGCAGCCTGGCGGACGTGATGGCGAACGATCCCGGCGTCGTCAGTGCGGGGCCGTGGTTCTTCGACAACTTCAATATCCGCGGCTTTGTCGTCAACCGCGCGGAGATCGGTTTCAACGGCCTGTACGGCATCGCCAATTCCGAAGGCGTCCAGCTTGAAGGCTTGGAGCGCATCGAAGTCCTCAAGGGGCCGAGCACGCTGCTCAACGGCAGCGCGCCGCGCGGCACGGCGGGCGGCGCGATCAACCTGGTGCCCAAGCGGGCGGACGACACGCCGCTGACGCGTTTTACGACCAGCTATGTGGGCGACGCCAACCTGGGCGCCAACGTGGACATCGGCCGGCGCTTCGGCCAGGACAACAAGTTTGGCGTGCGGCTGAACGCGGCCTATCGCGACGGAGAAGGGTCGGTCGACAACGAGAAGCCGCGCGCCTCGAACGTGACGCTGGGGCTGGACTACCGTGGTGACCGGCTGCGCGCCAGCGCGGACCTGGGCGCCAGCAACCAGAAGGTCAGCGGCGCGCGGAACAATTATTTCGTCACGACCGCGTTTCCGCCGTCGGCGCCGCGCGGCGACATCAACCCGTATCCGTCGTGGTCGTACCAGGACAAGGATTATGCGTTCGCCATGGTGCGCGCCGAGTACGACTTGACCCGCAACTGGAGCATCGGCGGCGCGTTCGGTCTGGCCGAGACGACGCGCAAGGCCAATTCGCCGTGGGGCGTCATCATCAACGACGCCGGCGACCTGGATTTCACGGCGTTCGGGCTGAAGGAACGCAACAAGACGCGCAGCGGCGAGTTGAACACGCGCATCCAGTTCGACACCGGCCCCATCAAGCACAGCGCCGTGCTGGCCGTGACCGACTACGATTCGAAGGTCAGCGGCTATCAGCCGCAGTCGTCGTGGAACGAGTTCAGCAACATCTATCACCCGACCAGCCTGTCGGAGCCCGACAACTTCAGCCTGGACGGCACGATGGTGCCGCAGAACGACATGACGCTGCGCAGCTATGCCATCACCGACACGCTGTCGATGCTGGACGAGCGCGTGCTGCTGACGCTGGGCATGCGCCATCAGAAGATCGACGTGAATTCCTATGTCTGGAATACCGGCGCGTGGCAGTCTAACTACACCCGCAGCGCCAACACGCCGGCGGTAGGCCTGGTCGTCAAGCCGACCGACAAGCTTTCCCTCTACACCAACTACGTCGAGGCGCTGGCGCAGGGCGCCGTGGCGCCGGCCACCGCGGTGAACGCGGGAGAGGTGTTCGAACCGTTCGTATCCAAGCAGTTTGAAGTGGGCGCCAAGATGGACTGGGGCACGTTCTTCACGTCGCTGAGCGCCTTCCAGATCAAGCGGCCCAGCGGGTTCCTGGGCGCGGACAACGTGTATCGCCTGGCGGGCGAGCAGCGCAATCGCGGGCTGGAATTGTCCGTCGCCGGCGAGGCCGCGCGCGGCCTGCGGCTGCTGGGCGGCGTGGCGTGGACGCGTGCCATCCTGACCGAAACCCCGGGCGGTGAATTCAACGGCGCCAAGGCGTCGGGCGTGCCGACGTGGTCGGTCAAGCTGGGCGCGGAATACGACATCGCGCAGGTCCCCGGGCTGACCGCGACAGCGCGCATGATCTACACCTCTTCCATCCCGTGGGATGCGGACAACAACGCCACCGTGCCGGCCTGGACGCGTTTCGACGTGGGCGCACGCTATGCAACCCGCATCGCCGCCCGCAACGTGGTGTTCCGGGCGGCTGTGGAGAACGTGTTCAACCGCCGCTACTGGGATTCGTCGCCCGCGTACCAGATGGTCACGTCCGCCGCACCGCGCACGTACATGCTGTCGGCCAGCGTCGACTTCTGATGGCCGCAGGCCGGCATTGGCTGGGAGAGCGCCAGACCTGGGTCTGGCTGCACCGCTACGCCGGTCTGCTGACCGCGCTGTTCCTGACGGTGGCGGGGCTGACCGGCAGCATCCTGGCGTTTGGCCACGACATCGACGCGTGGCTCAATCCCGATTTTCACCGGGCGCGTTCCACTGCGCCGCCGCTGGGCTTTGATGCGCTGGCGGCGCGCATCGAGGCATCGGATCCCGCGCTGCGTGTCGACTACGTGACGCATGATGGCACGCCCGGCCGCACGGCGCTGGCGTTCGTGTCGGCGCGGGCCGGACGTCCGCCGCTGGGCTATGACGAGGTGTACGTCGACCCGGGCACCGGCGAGATCCAGGGCAAGCGTTCGCGCCGGGCCTGTTGCCTGCAGGCCGAAAGCTTCGTGCCCTTCATGCTGCAGATCCATCACAGCCTGTATGTGCCGGGCTTGTGGGGGTGGTGGTTCATGGGCGGCATCGCGCTGATCTGGCTGGTGGACAGCTTTGTGGGTGTTTACCTGACGTTGCCGCGCGGCGGGCTGCGCATGGCGAAATGGAAGCCCGCATGGCTTATCAAGCGCGGCGCGGGAGCGTACCGGCTGAACCTGGACCTGCATCGCGCCTTTGGATTGTGGCTATGGCTGGCGCTGGTGCTGCTGGCGCTGAGCAGCGCCTACCTGAACCTGCGCGAAGAATTGTTCCGGCCGGCCTTGTCGGCCGTGTCGACGCTGACGCCGATTCCCACGGCCAGCACGCCGGCTGCGGGGCGCGATGCGCTGTCCGTAGTGGGCTTTGACGCCGTTCGCGCCCGCGCCAACGCGTATGCCGAGGCGCAGGGGTGGCCGCAGCGCGTAAGCGGCGTCAGCCACTTCAGCGAACTGGGTCTGTATCTGGCGCTGCTGTGGCCGTCGCATCACGACCGGGGGCTAGGCCTGGGATCGCCCATGCTGTACTACGACGCGCACACCGGCGCGCGGGTGGGGGTGACGCAACCCGGCCACGGCACTGCGGCCGACGTCTTCACGCAGATGCAGTTTCCGCTGCACAGCGGCCAGATCGGCGGGCTTGCCGGCCGGATCGTGGTCTGTGCGCTGGGGCTGATCGTTGCGATGCTGAGCGTAACCGGCGTGGTGATCTGGTGGAAAAAGCGGCGGTCGCGGGAAGTCTCGGAGCGGCGTGCGGGGCGCGGCTGACCAGGGCGACGCCCCAGCTGGCCGGATTGCTACCAATGTCGGATGGTCGTAGTCATTCCGGCTACTTGAGTGGCTGAAAAACTGCGCATAGATTGACCAAGGCCGATTTGCCGTTGTGCGGATCGGCCGTATGGATGGTCCGCAGCAGAAAGTGTTCAGTGGTGCGTTTTCTCTGTCTTTGTCAGGGAGCCCATTCTTGGACGTCCACCTCCTTCGTGCAGACCGGTGCGCCTCACGCACACGCCGTCTATCCCCGTTCGCGCCGCTCCATACCGCCGCCTCGTTTTGCGGCGGCGCACTGTCGTCCCTTTCCCCTCGTTTCCACTGACCTTGATCCACGGAGCGTGCCCGCCACATCGACACCGAACGCGCATTAGCTAGAAAAAACATCGTCGTGCATGTTGGAAGTCCCCTCAGTGAACTTCGCCAAACACATCCATTAGGAGCGACAACAATGAAGCTAACTCGCCGCAAACTGAACGCAGGGGGATTGGCCCTGCTGGCTGCAGGATCGCTCGGGCCGGCCTTCCGGGCCTCGGCCGCCGCCTCGGAAGGGCTGGTCGCCAATCTGCCTGAAGCCGATGAGCGTTTCGTCCTGGCCACCGACGCCTACATCTACGCCTACCCGCTGGTGACCATGGAGATGACCCGCCGGGTGATCACCAACGTCGCCGATCCCAAGGGCACGCGCGCGCCGATGGGCCAGCTCATCAAGTTGCGCCAGTACCCGGACGCCAAGTTCCGCGACGTGACGGCGCCCAACGCCGACACGCTGTACACCACGGCGTTTTTTGATGTGGGCGACGAACCCTGGGTCGTCAGCCTGCCCGACCTGAACGGCCGCTACGCGCTGTTTCCGCTGCTGGACGGCTGGACGACCGTGTTCGACGTTCCCGGCAAGCGCACGACGGGCACGGGCGCGCAGACCTTCATCGTGACGGGGCCGGGCTGGGAAGGAACGGTGCCGCAGGGCATGAAGCAGTACAAGTCGCCGACAAGCATTGTCTGGCTGCTGGGCCGCATCTATTGCACGGGCACGCCCGAAGATTACGCCGAGGTGCACAAGCTGCAGGACCAGGTGAAGCTTGCGCCGCTGAGCGGCTGGAGCAAGGACTGGAAGGCGCCGCAGGGCAAGGTCGATTCAGCCATCGACATGAAAACGCCGGTGCGCGACCAGGTCAACAACATGGATGCGACCGAGTATTTTTCGCTGTTCGCGCAACTGCTCAAGCGCAATCCGCCGACGGTGGCCGATGCGCCCATGGTCGAGAAACTGGCGACGATCGGCATCGTGCCGGGCCAGGATTTCGACAAGTCCAAGCTGCCCGCCGACTTCGCCAAGCGTGTGCCGGAAACCGGCTTCGCACGCATCATGGCGCACTTCCGGTCCAACGATGGCGACATCCAGCACATCGATGGATGGGGCTTCACGACCAAGACCGGCATCTACGGCACCAACTATCTGCAGCGTGCGCTTATCACCGCGATCGGGCTGGGCGCGAACCGGCCGCAGGACGCGGTCTATCCGACCTCGTTGCGGTCCTCCAATGGGGCGATTCTTCGCGAATACAACGGCTCGGAAAAGTACGTGCTGACCTTCCGCAAGGGGCTGACTCCGCCGGTGTCGGGGTTCTGGTCGCTGACCATGTATGACCAGAACTACTTCTTCGTCGATAACCCGCTGAACCGCTATTCCATCAGCGAACGCCAGCCGCTCAAGCGCAAGCCCGATGGGTCGATTGATCTGCTGATCCAGAACGAATCGCCGGGTCCGGAGATGGAGTCGAACTGGCTGCCGGCGCCCAAGGGCCGGTTCATTCTGATGATGCGTCTGTATTGGCCGAACGAAAGCGATCCTTCCATCATCAATGGCTCGTGGACGGTGCCGCCGGTGCGGCGCGTGAGCTGACGCGGTCATGGCGGCAGGGCGCGCCCAGGACCTTCCGGGGTGCGGCCCGCCTGTCTGCATACGCCTTCGGGCCGGAGGACACGCGATGAAAATGCACGTCTTTGCCTGTGCGGCATGCGCGGCGCTGCATGCCGGAACCGCGTTTGCGGCCGAGCCGCAGACGGCGCCCGCCGTCGACGCAGCAGTTTCCGACGAATGGAAGTTTTCGGTGTCGCCGTATTTATGGGCGCCGGCGCTGTCCGGGAAGATCACGCATCGGCGGCTGCCGCCCGTCGACGTCGATGCGAGCTTCGACAAGATCCTCGACAACCTGGATTTCGCGGCCATGCTGATGGGCGATGCGCGCAAAGGCCGGTACAGCATCTTTGGCGACCTGCTGTACGTGAAGGTCGGCGCGCAAGGCGACACGCCGCGGGGAATTCTGGCCGACAGCGCGGACGTGAAGAACGAGTCGTTCACGGGCATGATCGGCGCGGGCTATTCCGTGCTGGACAGGTCAGAGCACAGCCTGGACGTGGTGGGCGGCCTGCGGGTCTGGTCGGTGGACAACAGCATCAGGTTCAATGGCCCGCTGACACGGGGCACAAAGCACAGCGACAGCGCGACGTGGGTGGACGCCATGGTGGGCGTTCGCGGCACCTACAACTTTCATTCCAGGGCCTATCTGACGGGCTGGGGCATGATCGGGGCAGGGGGCGCGCAGGCCGACTGGGACCTGGGGCTTGGCGTGGGCTACAACTTCAACAAGTCGGTGTCGGCCACAGTGGGATACCGCGCGATGGGCGTGGACTACGAACGCAACGGCTTCAAGTACGACGTGGTGTTGCAGGGGCCGATCGCGGGGCTGACGATCCGGTTTTGAACGACGTGCCCCGCAGTGGGGTCAGCGCAGGTCGGCCACGTTGACGGAGGTGGCGCCGCAGGCCTGCACCAGTTCAGGGTCGTGGCTGGCAAACAGCACGACGCGGTCTTGCGCCCAGCGCTTGAACACGTCTGCCAGCACGCCGCGCGCCTGCGCGTCCAGCCCATTGCTGGGGCCGTCGGCCACGACGACCGCCGGATTGCCCAGCGCGGCGGC
Organism: Achromobacter animicus; assembly: GCF_040775605.1. NCBI lineage: Bacteria > Pseudomonadati > Pseudomonadota > Betaproteobacteria > Burkholderiales > Alcaligenaceae > Achromobacter > Achromobacter animicus. The sequence goes on along the minus strand of NZ_JAYGJK010000001.1, from coordinate 5,030,703 downwards.
GGTCAGGTAGACCTTGCGCCGCGTACCGGTGGACATCTGCTCGAAACGCTTGTCCAGATGCGGCTCAAGACCGAGCTGGCGGGCCAGTTCCCATATCGAGTCATCCAGCGTCACGCCTTTGGCTTGGGCCGCCTGTTCCAGCAGGCCGCGTCCCGTTTGCTCGGGAAACGCCATGCAGTTGTCCGGCACGTAAGCCATGCGGGACTGCGCGGCTTGCGGCGCGTCGCGCAGCGAGTGGCCGTCGATGTGCACGTCGCCGCTGTCCGGCGCGAGGGCGCCGGCGATGATGTTCAGCAGGCTGGACTTGCCGGTGCTGTCTTCTTCGCACAGCGCCACGCAGCCCGGCGCAAAGGTATGCGTCAGTCCCTGGAACACGATGTAGTCGCCGTAGCGCTTGCTGAGATTGTCGATGCGTAGCATGCGGCAAGTGTACGAGAGGAACGCGTTCCGCGGCCACTGGCAGGCGAGGCCGTATTCGATCGGGTCGAGCAGGCCATGGGTTGTCGTGTCCGGACCCGGCCGTTAGCATCGGCGGCTACCCGCCAAAAAAAACCGGAGACTTCATGACTGCGCCCATTCCTGAATTCACCCATGCCGTCGTGACGCGCGACGCACGCGGCGTCTATACCCTGCAGATCCACGATGCCAAAAGCCTGAACATCCTGGCGTCGGCCGTCACACTGAGCCTGACCGAGGCGGCGCGCTGGATCGCGGCGCAGGATGACGCGCGCGCCGTGGTGATCCGCGGGACGGGCGAGAAGGCCTTCGTGGGCGGGGCCAATATTCATGAAATGGCCGAGCTGGACCCGCCCGGCGCACGTGCCTTCATCACGCGGCTGCGCGACCTCTGCGATGCGGTGGCGGACATTCCCGTGCCGACCATTGCCCGGTTGCCGGGCTTTTGCCTGGGCGCCGGCATGGAGCTGGCGGCCGCCTGCGACATCCGGCTGGGGTCGGCGGACGGCGTGTTTGGCATGCCGGAGGTGCGCGTCGGGATTCCCTCGGTGATCCATGCGCTGCTGTTGCCTGCGCTGATCGGCCAGGGCCGGACCAACTGGCTGCTGCTTACCGGCGAGACGGTGGATGCGGCGCAGGCGCGGGATTGGGGGTTTCTGGAATTTCTATGCGAGCCGGGCGGGCTGGACGCGCTGGTCGAACGGACCGTGGCGCCGATTGCCGCCAGCGGCCCGCGCGCCGTGCGGTCGCAGAAGGCCTTGCTGCGTTACTGGGCGGAATCGTCGATCCAGGCCGGTTTGGACCGTAGCGTCGAGGCCTTTGGTGAAGCCTTCACCACCGACGAGCCGCGCCGGTGCATGGCGCCGTTCCTGGCGCGCAAACGGCATCGCTAGGCAAGACGAAGGGGCGCTGCAACGGGCCCCGCAGGACGCGCGCCGCGGTGCTTGCGCAAGAGGGGCTTCGCGCATTCAGACAGGAACGCCATGTGCTGACGTTCAAGGATGTCACCGCACAAGGAGCCGACATGATGGCCGAAACGAACGAAATGGAACGCTGTATCGATAGCTGTCTGACCTGCTATCGCTCGTGCGTGAAGACTGCAATGCACCATTGCCTGGAAGCCGGCGGCGATCACGTCGAACCGCATCATTTCCGGCTGATGATGGGCTGTAGCGAAATCTGCCGCACCGCGGCACACGCAATGCTGGTGGGCGTGGAAAACCACAAGGTCATCTGCGGCGCCTGTGCCGCAATCTGTGACGACTGCGCAGCCAGTTGCGAGGGCATCGAAGGCATGGCGGACTGCGCGCGCGTGTGCGGCGAATGCGCCGAGATCTGCGGCAGGATGGCGTCTTGAGCGGTCGGGAAGACGGGTACGCAATGACAAGCCCCGCAAGCGGGGCTGTCCCGGATCACTTCCGGAGATGTTCGCGCACCGCTGTTGCCGACGGCCCGACCGCTTTCACGGCGTCGCGCAATTGGGCTTCGCTGACGCCGAGCGCCTGGGTCCAGTAGCGCAGCTCATGCGTTTCGTTGACATTGATCCGGGAACGGTCCTGGGGACCGCGTTTGCTCAGGTCGTCTGACATGTTTCTATCCTCCGGGTTGAGACGCCTCGGAGGTCAGCAAGCGTCATGCCCGCGCCCAGCGGGCATTTTTGTCATTGCACGCGGGTCGGCGTCGCCACGCGCGAGGTCTGGGCGGGCATGCGCTCGACCGTCAGCGCAGCCGGTTCAGCCGTGGATGGCCGGACCACGACGGCCTTGTTTGCGCTGGCGGCGCCCAGATTGGGCAGATCGGCAGGCCGTGCGGCCACGGCCGTGAACGGGCCGCCGCCGCTGGCCGGAACGCCGTCCAGCGTCAGGTTGGCAGCCCAGACGCCACGTTGGCGCGACAGCACCTGATAGCGCTGCGGTGCGCCGGCGGCGCGTGCAACCAGATACAGCGTGCCGTCGACCAGGCTGATGGCGGGTGGCGATGCGGCTTCGGCGTCCAGCTTGCCGAGCTTGCCGTGTTCAAGCAGCCAGAGCTGTCCGCCCGCGCGCTCCAGGATCGCGAGCACGACGTTGCCGGCGTTGTCGGCGTGGATGGCGGGGCGGCCGATGTAGGGCACGCCCAAGTCGGCCGGCGCGCTCCAGTCCATGTTCAGGTCGGTGGTGTCGCCGGCTTCGACCAGCTTGGTCAGGTGGTTGTTGGCGCGCTGGCGGAAGTAAAGCTCGACGCGGTCTTCGTGATTGCGGATGGCGGCCAGTCCGCCGGCCGCTTCCGGCGCGGCAACGCGGCGCCAGCCTTGCCATTCCGACCGTTGGCCCTTGGCGGCCGGGAGCTGGCGGGTATAGAAGAGTTCGCCTTTGGCGGCGATCGCAAACACCACATAACGTCCATCCGAACCGCGCGCGGCGGCCGGTGAGCCCGAGGCGCCTTCCAGCGGCGGCAGCGCCTGCCAGGTGCTCCAGCTGCCGTCGATGCCGGACGGCGTGATCCAGTGCAGCACGCCGTCATAGCCCAGCGCGACGGCGGCGGCCTCGCCGCGCGGCGCGACGGCGGGGATCTGCGTGACGCGCAGGCCGCCCAGCGCCTGCCACCCCTGCCAGGTGCCGTCATGGCGCTGTTTGTTGGCCCAGACGCCGCCCAGCGGGTCGCGCGCCATCAGGCCGGCCGTGCCGTCGGCGTGGGCAAACGACACCACGGGGCCGGTGGTCCGGCCGCCCAGGCTGTGCCAGCGCTTTTCGCCGGAATCCCAGCTGTTCACGGCGGCGTTGGTCTCGCCCGCGGCAAACACGACGAGTCCGCCGCGTCCGTCGGGGTAAACCTGCGGGGCAACGTCGTGCCGGGATACGTAGTAGGCGCGCTGCACCCACGCGGCTGCAGGCCCGGCGGGTTCCTGGCAGCCCTTGGGGCCGGCGCAATAGTGGTAGTCGTTCCAGGCGTAGTGCTGGAAGATCACCGACTTGCTGGCGATTTCCGACTCGGCCAGATTGGTGGCGCGTTCCTGGCTGGGGTAATCGATATAGCCGGTTTCGGCATAGTTGCCAGGCGCCCGCAGCATGGCTTCGCGCGCCAGCCGGGCGCTGGCGATGTGGTCGGGGTGGCCGTGGCCGGCGCAGCGCCAGCACAGCTGGGTATACGGCACGCTGATCGTGTCGTCCAGGTGCCGGACGGTGGTGGGGCCGTACTGGCGGATCATTTCGGCCAGCGTGTCCACAAGCTGCTCGCGCGTGTAGACCTCGGCGTGCGGGCCCAGCGTGTCCACGCTTTGGTTGGGTTCGGACTCCGTGCGGCTCAGCGGCGTCAGGCTGCCCCAGCCTTTGCCTAGCCAGGGATCCTTCAGGCGCATGTGCCACAGCTGCACGCGCGGGTTGCCGGTCAGCGTGAAGCGCGCAATCTGGCGGCCCGCGACGATGCCGGTGTCTTCCTTCCATGCGTCGGGCTGATGCGCCATGTAGGCGTACGCGGCGCGCACGCCGCGCTCGCGACCCAGCATGTAGCCTTCGCCTTCGCCGGCGTCGCTGGCGGTCAGGTAGACCAGGCGCACGCAGCCGCCGGCCTCGATGTTCGAGGCGACGTCCGGATTCATGAAGAGCAGGTCGTCATCCAGATGGGCAACGAAGGCCAGGTCCTTGATGCCGTGGCATTCGGCCAGCGTCGGTGGCGCGGCCAAGGCGTGGGTGGAGAAGAGGGCTGCGGCCAGGCAGCAAAGCGCCTGGCACAGCGGGCGCAGCAGGGCAGTAAAAACGGGCATAAAAAAAGCGCTGCATGTTGGAGGTGCAGCGCGTCTTGTGGGTGGTAAAGAGTGCGGAAAGTATAGCTGCGGCGCGGCTGCGGGCTGCAATAGGCGCTTGCCCGGTGTGGCGTGGCGCCGACGTTTTGCAATGCGATAAATGGGGACGTCCGAGTGGTGTCCCCCGTTCATTCAACGCGCCGATTCGGTGCTGACCACCAGCTTGTCCGCCCGCGTCGAACGCGCCCGGCGTTCCAGCATCACCGCCCACAGCCACAACGGCATGCTGGCGATGGCGAGCAGGCTGCCGACCCAGCCGGTCGACGTCCACCCGAACCCGGCGGCAATCGCGAGTCCGCCCAGGAACGGCCCGAGCGCGTTGGCGGTGTTGAACGCGGAATGGTTGAGTGCCGCGGCCAGCCCCTGCGCGTCGCCAGACACGTCCATCAGGCGCGTCTGCAACACGGTGCCCAGCGCGCCGCCCACGCCCACGAGGAACACGTTCAGCGTGATCAGCCACACGTTGTGCGCCATGAACGGAAACAGGGCCAGCACCACGGCCGACCACAGCAGCAACAGGCCGGCCGTGCGCATGACGGCGCGATCGGCAAACACGGGCACGACCATGTTGCCCACCGTCAGGCCGACGCCGAAGGCGCTCAGCACCAGCGGCACCGTGGCGGGAGAGACCTGCGTGACGGCGGTCAGCGTGTCCGCCAGGTAGGTGTAAATGGAGAATAGCCCGCCGAACCCGACCGCGCCGATGGCCAGTGTGATCCACACCTGGCCGCGGCCCAGCGCGCTCAGTTCGCGCAGCGGGCTGGCGTGCGGATCGGCGGCCGTGTCCGGCGCATAGGCGCGCACGCTCAGCATGGTCAGCACCGCCAGCAGCGACACCAGGCCGAAGCTCCAGCGCCAGCCGATGACCTGACCCAGCCAGTTGGCCAGCGGCACGCCGACGATGGTGGCGACGGTCAGGCCCAGGAACACGCGGCCCACGGCCACGGTCCGCCGGTTGGCGGGCACCATGGAACTGGCCACCAGCGAGGCGATGCCGAAGTAGGCGCCATGCGGCAAGCCGCTCAGGAAGCGGAAGAACAGCATCCAGTGGTAGTTGGGGGCGATGGCGCTCAGACCGTTGCCGATGGCGAACAGGCCCATCAGTGCGATCAGCAGCCGGCGGCGCGGCATGCGGGCGCCCAGCACAGCAAGGATGGGCGCGCCAACCACGACGCCCAGCGCGTACGCGCTGATCACATGGCCGGCGGTGGGGGCGTCAATGCCCAGCGACTGCGAGAAGTAGGGAAGCAGGCTCATCGTCGCAAATTCGGTGGTGCCGATCGCGAAGCTGCCAATGGCTAGCGCCAGCAGCACCAGGGCGGGCCGGTGCTGTGCGGAAATGAGATGGGACATGAAGACTGGAAGGAGAGGATTGCGGAATGCTGCGATGCAACAGGGGCATTGTAGAGGGCCGAACCTGTCATTTGCATGTCGGATGTTGTCGTGCTTGCCGATCGGCGACAGGGGCGTTTTCTCAGGCGACGCGGTGGCGTTGGCGCTTGTTGATCTATGTCGTATTTGAGCGTCCAAATATAAGAAATCTTTGATGGTTCGGGTATTCGGGGGTCAGTAGATTGAAAGAAAAATCCTTATCGATCAATTAGTTAAGGGTTTTTTTTGAGATGAATTCTTCGATAACGTCTGCGCCTTCGCGCTGGGTGGATATGCCATGAACCACGTCCTGTCGTCTGTATGCAATGCAACCGAAATCTTTCGAGGAAGTGTGCGCCGCGTCGTCCGCTTGCGCGTCGCCTGCAGCAGCAAGCGCCTCGCCGCGTCTGCCGCAGGCGTACTTTTGGTCGGTGCCGGAAGTCTGGCATTGGCGCCCGCTGCCCGCGCCAGCGGGGAATTGCAGCTATGTGACCCCTCCGCGGGAAGCGGGATCAGAGTCAACGCCTATCCCTCACCCAACTCCGTCCTTAACTGCTCTGCGCTCGGCGAGGCCTTTTCCCTGAATAACGTCGCGAGCACCGGCATGGCATCGGGATCGCCCCTGTCGTCAGCCCGGGTGACCGGGTATGACGATGGCACGCTGGAATTGAAGGGCGAAAACGGCATCCACATGCTGAACAGCCTCTACATGAACGGAAACCAGATCACTCAGGTGGGCGCGGGCGTGTTGTCGTCCATCAGCCTGGACGCGGTGAATGGATCGCAGCTTTACGCGACCAATCTGCAAGTGCAAGCCAACAGCACGGCGATCACGACGTTGGGCGCCACTGTCGCGCAGAACACGGCCAACCTGAACACGCTGACCACCAACCTCAACAACGGTACCGTCGGTCTGGTCCGGCAGGATGCAATCACCGGCGCCATCTCCGTGGCCGCCTCCACGGGCGGCAATGTCATCGACATGACGGGTACTGACGGCACGCGCACCGTCACCGGCGTCGCCAACGGCGTCATCTCGGCAACCAGTACGGACGCCGTCAATGGCAGCCAGCTCTACGCCCTTACGCAACAGGTCGGCCAACTCAATGCCGCCAATGCGTACGTCAGCGTCGACGGCGCGGGCGATGGCAGCGACAACGCGGCAGCGGGCGCGGGCACGATGGGCGCGGCGGTCGGGGCCAACGCGACGGTCTCCGCGTCCAACGGCGTGGCTGTCGGCGCCAATGCATCGGCGGCAGCGGCCAACAGTGTGGCGCTGGGCGCGGGTTCGGTGGCCGACCGCGCCAACACCGTGTCTGTCGGCGCGCAAGGCGCCGAACGCCAAGTCACCAATGTGGCGGCAGGCGCGCAAAGCACCGATGCCGTAAATGTTGGTCAACTGAACCCCGTGGTGGCCGGCCTGGGCGGCGGTGCACACGTCGACACGGCCACGGGCGTCGTCACCGGCCCGGCGTATCAGTTTGATGGCCAGACGTACTACAACGTCGGCGACGCGCTCGGTTCGCTGGACACCACTGTGCAACGCAACCGCGAAGGCCTGGCCCGTCTGGACAACCGCATCGACCAGACCAACCGCGCCATCGACGACGTTGCGCGCAACGCCTATTCGGGCATTGCGGCCACCACGGCGCTGACCATGGTGCCGGAAGTCGATCCGGGCAAGCGGTTTGCGCTGGGCGTCGGCGCGGCCACGTATCGCGGCTACCAGGCCGTTGCAGTGGGCGCGTCGGCACGTGTGAACGACCGCGTCAAGCTCAAGGCCGGCGTGGGCATGGCCTCGGGTGGGCCCACGGCCGGGATCGGCGCATCGATGCAGTGGTGATGGCCGCGGGATCACACCGTCACGACATTCAACCCGCCGTTTGCCAGCACTTCCGGATTCGCGCCCGACACAAACAACCGGAAATCGTTGTGCGCGAAGTTGCCGATCACCTTGGCCTGCGTGGCGATGAGGGCGCCGGCGTCGCCGTTGGTCAAGAGGTTGTTGCCGGTGACGGCGGCGTCGAATGCCGGGAAGTGGCTGTAGGCCTCCAGCGCGTTGTCGGCGGCGCGCAGGCAGCGCCACGCGGCGAACTCGCCGCCCGTCTGAATGATGGTCAGCATGGCGCGCGCCGCTTCGGCGCCGAGCCGCAGGCTGGACAGATGATTGCTTTGCAGCGTCAGCGTGCCATCGCCTTCGGGCACCATCTTGCCCGTGCGGATGCCGCCGCCCAACAGCTTCAGTTGATCCGTCGTCAGTTCCGGAAAATCTCCTGATTCCGCAAAGAGCGCGATGCCGCCGCGCAGTCGGTTGTCGCGCACAGTGGTGTCGGCGTCGTTGTCCAGCAGCGCCAGCGCGCAGGACATCGGATCGGCCAGCAGCGCGGCGGCAAGCGCGGCGATGGCGGGGCGCAGGCGCTTGGCCGCTGGCGTTTCGCGGCCCAGCTGCGTGGCCAGCGTCGTCAGGGCCGACTGGATGCGCGGCGTCATCGTCAACGCGTTGCCGGCGGCGCCGGCGCGCAGCAGCGCGGCGATCTCGGTGGTCATCGCCTTGCGCGCGTCCAGGGGCTGGCGCGATAGTGCCGAGGCGGCGCGATCGTCGTCATCGTCCAGCACTGCCTCGGAGGAAAGCGCGCGCTTTAACGCGGCCAGCGTCGGGGCGCGCGTGAAGAGCTGGTCGAGGCGTTCGGCGTTGCCACGGCCGGCGGCATAAAGACGGCAGGTCTCGATGTGCACGCGCCGGCTGCCGTCGACCCGCACCAGGCTGTTGCCGGGCCCGGCCGGCCCCGCGCAGTCGACGCGCGACAGCCGCAGGTCGGCGCATTGGTTGAAAGCGATCGCCGCCGGCTGGCCGCGCCGCGTGATCACCAGGTCGGCGATGGACACGCTGGCAAAGCCGTCCAGGCTGAACATGCGTTCATCCAGCATCAGCCGGCTGGCCGGGCCGCACCCATGGAGCATCAGGCGCACGCGCGGCCCCTTGAGGATGAGGTCATCGTCCAGCTTGTGTTCGCCGGGCGTCAGGCACAGGCAGATGTCCATGCGGTCCTGTCCGATGAGCGTGCGCAGCGCGTTGTCCAGCGTCGGGAAATCGCCCGCCGGGCCAACGGTAAGGCAGCAGCCGCCGCCGTGCGTGCGCCGGCACAGCGCATCCAGGGCTTCTTGCACCGAATAGGCCTGTTCCGCGAGCAGGTCCGCGCAGTTGCGCGGGTCGTAGGCCACCTCGGACGCCAGCGCCAGGGTTGCCGTGTAGCGCAGCGGCAGGTAGCGATCAGGCGCGGGCTGGCCCGCGCGCAGCAGTTGCGCCGTGGCGCGTTGCACGGGGCGGGCGGCATCGCAGGCAAGGGACCAGGCGATGGACGCCACGCCGTCGGCGCCGGTCGCCACGTCCTGCGTGGCCGTGCCATTGGGCAGGCGGCCGGCGTCCACCGTAAAGCGCACGACGGCGCCCGCCACCGGCAGGCTGCCGTTGGCCACGCCCGCGCGCAACTCGGAAGGCAGCGGCACGACATCCGGCGTCATGGCGGGATTGGGCTTGACGCTCTGCCCGTCGCCGCCCGCGTAGTAAAGCTGAGTCAGTTCCGTCAACGCGGGAAAGAGCGGGCGGCAATCGCTGATGGCGGTCCACGCGCCGGCCTGCCAGCGCAGCAAGGCCAGCCGTGCAAACGCCCGCAGGATCCCGTCCGGCGCGTTGAAGGCGGGCTTGCCGTCGGGCATTTGCGGCCATTCAATGGAGGCGGTGGCGGTGCGCGCGGGAATCAGCCAATAGTCGCCCACGCGCAGGCGGCCTGGGGAAAACTTGATCTCGACGCCGTCCTGTTCCAGCTCCACCCAGCCGGCGTTGGCGCTGTTGATGGGCGCGGGCGTGATTTCCGCGACGCCGTCCCAACGGCGCACGCGCGGATTGGACGGAAAGCGCGCCGCATCCAGCGCATGGCCGATCAGGCTGGCCGGATCGATGGTGACCGTGTTGCCGTCGGTGCGCACCACCTGCGCCAGCGGGCCCGGCTGTCCCAGCAGTTCGTGCGTGTCATCCAGAAATTCGACCCAGCAGCCCGCGGTGATGGCCAGCACGTCGTCGCGGCCGATGCTGGCGACCTCGAATTCGTTGGCCACGGGGTCGTCCAGCCAGCGCACCACACGCGACAGGATGCTGCCGTTTTCGCGCGACCACTTGTAGCGCGCCTTGCCCGCGCCCGCGCCGTCCTGATGGATCTCGACGCGGTAGAGATGGTTTTCCAGCAGACGATAGCCGGCGTCGGGCGGCAACTGGCACGGCGTCTTGGGCGGCACGCTGGCTTCGGCGCGCGCGGCCATGCGCGCATCGGGCGGGGCGATCAGCGCATCCCATGCCGGCAGCGCCGACAGGCAGGTGAGGGCGGCGTCGGGCGCGCCGACCTGCATCAGCTTGACCTGCCACACCGTCTTTTCGCGGGTGGCGGTGTCGGGGCCGCCCAGCGCGACCTCGCGCATGCTGGTGTCGCCGGCCGGCAGGTCGAGCGTGCACAGGTGGCGTTGCCACGCTTCCAGATAGGCCAGGTACATGCCCTCGGGCGGCGGCGCAGCTTGCCCGCTCGATCCGAAGACAACCACGCCGTCGATGTCGGCCGGCGTGAGGGCGGGCGGCGGCAGCGGCAGGACGGACGCGCCAGCCGGCAGCACGGGCGATGCCGTCGGCGGCATGTCGGGCTGCTTGGCCACGGTGGCGGGCTGCGGGTTTTCGCACAACAGGCCGTCCAGATACAGGCGGCCTGCCGACAGCGACAGGTCTTTGCCGGCAGGCGCCAGCGCAAACCCCGGCGCGGCCAGCGGCACGCCCACCCGGCCGACCGTGTCCGCCGTCTCGGTTTCGATGCGGCGGTTCAGGATGTCCTGCTGCTCGTTCCAGTCCGAATCCATCTGCACGCGGCCCTGCTGCATGCGGACGGCCCGGTAGCGCCGGGCGGGGTCGAAGGTGAGGCGGCTGAGATCGGCTTTCATGGTGTTGTTCCCGAAGACAGGGGGCTCAGTTCACGGGGATCAATCCCGCTTCGAGTCCGAAGCGCAGATACTCGTCCAGCGCCTGCCGCAGGTTGGCTTCGCGCTGGGCTTGCAGCAGGGAATTCCAGGCGCCCATTTCGGCGCCGTTGTCCGCGCCTTCGCGGATCTCGAGCGCGCAGCCGCGCGCCAGTTGGCCGTAGGACGGCGATCCGAACTGCGTGGAGGTAAACGAGGGGGCCACGCGCGCCGCCGCGCGCTTGGCGGCTGCGGCGCCCAGGTCCTGCATGGCCAGGTCCGGCTGGCAGCGGTAGCGCCGGGGCGTGACTGACGGCATGGGCACGTGGCAATAGCGCACGCAGCCTTCCTGACGGCGGTTGATGGCGAGCGGGCCGCCGAACAGCGTGTTGGACGCGTCGAGCCGCCCGGCCGCCACGCGCCCGAACAGCGTGCTCGCCAGCACGCGCAGGGCGCTGTCGTCCACGTCGACCGCGGCAGCCGCGCTGCCTTGCGCATCGATCAGGCACGCGTCGATCTCGACGGCGGCAAGCGGCGTCGCGCAGCGCACCGGCCCGCTGATGCAGCGCGTAAGGCTCAATTCAAGTTCCGGCGCTGCGCCGCTGTGGCGCACGCCGCCGCGCGCGGGCGCCAGCGTGCAGTGGCGCAGCGCCACGGTACGCAACGTGCCTTCCAGCCGCAGGCGGCCATTGACCAGCAGCCCGTCGAGCTGCACGCGCGTGCTGGCGTTGCCGCGCAGCCGCCAGTCGCCCCGCAGCACCGGCCGTCGCAGCGGGGCCGCCTCGATCAACAGATGCGTGTCGGGCAGCACCAGATCGGGTGCGATGGCTTCGGTGCCGTCGTGGTCCAGAACGATGCGCACCCGCTGGCCTGCCTGCACCGCGGCCAGCGCCGCCGCCAGCGTGGGCGTGGCCGCCGAGGGCACACGCAGTTCGATGTCGAAGGTGTCTTCGGACGCCGCGTCCGCGTCATCGCCGACCGGCGCGCTGCGGTCGTACGGACCCGCGCCAATGTCGCCGGGAAAGCCATACGCAAAACGCACCTGTACCGATTGCGCGGTGATGCCGGGCGGCAGCGCAAGGCGTCCGCGGTGCGGGTCCAGGCCCACCAGCACGCCGCCCGCAACAGGGAAGCTGCGGTCCGGCCGCCCGGGCTTGCGCGCCTTGACCAGCAGCGACGCGTCGGGCCGGCGCCAGTCCTCGGGGGAAACGCCGGGGACGGGCGCCAGGTTGCACATGACCAGATGCTCGGACGGCACGGCCTGTCCGTCCAGCCACACCTGCACGACCGGGCCGCCGCCGCTCTCGGCAAACCAGCCTTGCGGCGGCGCGTCGCCGTCGGTCAGCGCCTGGCGGCGCGCTTGCAGCTCGGCGTGCAGATCGCGCCAGGACAGCGGTTCGGGCACGTTGACCGGCTCGGCCAGGTGGTCGATGTCGGTCTCCGTGCGGGGCCGGTTGAACAGCGGCTGGTCGCGGCCCAGCGGATCAATGGTGTAGAAGCCATCGCGCGTCGTGGCGGGGGCGGCGTCGCCGCGCTGGACGGTGTAAGACTGCAGCCGCCACAGGAACAGCGCGACGTTGGGCAGGTTGTAGCGCCCGGCTGGCAGTGCGCGCACATCGGCCGTGTGCAACTCGGCGCCAAAAGGACCGTCAACGCGTTCCATCGCGCGGGAATCGCGCAGATCCGGTGTGCGCAGCGCGTGCGGGCGCGGATGGTTGACGTGCTGGGTGGTGGCGACGCGTTCAAAGCACTCGGACACGCGGCTGCGCCAGCCCGTGGCGTCGGCGGCCAGTTCTTCCAGCACCAGTGCGGTGCCCTTGCGCCGGCGCAGCCGCAGCGTGTTGGCGACCAGCGCGCGGGGCGAGAACGCGGCGCCGACGGGGTACAGCGCGCGCACGCCGAGCAGATCGGCCAGGTACGGCACCACCCAGTCGTCGCAGGTCTCGATGAACCAGTTGTCGTAGAGCCGGTCCACGTCGGCGTCCACCAGCGCGCCCTGGCGCGCCAGCACGTCCAGCAGCGCGCGCAGCGGGCCGCCGGCCGCGGCGTCGCGTTCACGGTAGAAGGCCGGCAGCAGGGCCATCAGCGCATCGGCATCCAGGCGGGTGTTCATGTGCGCTCCGTGAGCAAGATGTTCGCCGGGTCAGGGCGCAGCAGTTCGGCCGGTTGCAGGCTGCCTTGCTGCCACCGCGCGGTGCGCGCCGGCAGTGTGGCGCCGGGCCCGTTGCTGCGCCGCGTGGTGACGGGGGACAACCCCGCGCTCAGTCCCGCACCTAGTCCAGAGCCCAGCCCCGGGTTCAGTCCAGTATTCAGCCCCCCGTCCAGCACCAGCGAATCCAGATCCACCCACTGCACGCCCGGCACGCCTTGCAGCACGGTCAAGACTTCCGCGCCGTGCACCGGCTGACCGAATGCGCGCGCGGCAAAGCCAAAGGCCTCCAGCACGCGGGCGCGGGCCGCCTGCAATACCTTGGGCGTCTCGTAACGGGGATCGATGCCCAGACCGGCCCGCAGGCCGAAATCCAGATAGCGGCACGGCGCCACCCGCAGCGGCTGGTAGGGCGGCCGCGCCCCATCGATGGCCGCGAGCAGATTGCGATACAGCGCGCCGGCAGGATCCAGCGCGGCGCCATCCTCGCCGGCGACGGTCAGATGCACGAGCCGTTGTTCCCCATCCCACAGCCACACCGCCTGCGACTTGCCGATGCCGGTGAATGCGGCGGAAAAATCCTCGAAGTCGCGCAGCGAGACGATGCGGTCCAGCGTGCGCACGCGCAGCGGCGCATTACGGCGGGCAGCGTCGCCGGCTTCGGGATCCACGCCGCCGGTGGCGGCTGCCGGATTGACGACCGCCTTGACGCCCGGCGCGCGCGTAAGCAGCACGTTCAGTTGACCGCGCGCGACGTTGCCTTCGCGGCCCAGGCCGACGCGATAGCGCGCCTCTACATTGCCCGACCCCGACGGCAGCCGCGCGCCGTGCAGGCCGTCGCCGAACTGCACCGTGGCGCCGCCGCTGTCGTCCAGCCGCAGCAGATAGGCGCGATCGTCCGGCGCCAGTTCCGTGATGCGTGGCGCTTCGGTCCACAGCAGGCCATCCACGCGAACTTCCAAGCTGCTCGCTGCGCCGCTCGCCGTGGGCGCGGGCACGAAGGTCAGCGGCTTTTGCTGCAGCGTGAAACGCTGGAACGCCCGGTTGCCGGCGCCGCTGCCCAGCACCTCGGGCTGGATGCGCATCTGCCGGCTGTCGCCGTGGCTGGCCGGCGCGACGTTGGCGTTGATGCGCACCGTGGCGGGCAGATAGGCGTGCGCCAGATCGGCGTCCAAGTGCAGCGACGTGCGGCCGCCAGCGCTGTCGTTGCGCTGGATGCGGAGGATGTCGCTGGCTTCAGCCAGCGTGACCGTGGCGCGCGCGCCGTCCTCGAATTCCAGATCCGCGCTGGCGCGGTCGCGCGCCACGCGCACGTTGGCCAGCGCGTCGCCGCGCAACAGCCGGTCGCGTGGCGCGATGTTCGCGGCGTCGGCCTCGTCCAGGATCAGCCCCGACACCGCCAGCACGCGGTCTTGGGGCAGGTCGGGTTCGTACGACGCCAGCACCAGCGCGTGACCCTGCGTGAGGCCGGACGCGGGGCGCACGCCCCAATCCAGCGCATCGGATTCGCCGTACGCGGTGGTCTCGCGCACGGCGTCGTTGAACTGTTCGCGCAGGCGTTCGCCCCGCAAGGTCAGCCGGGTGGTCGGCCCGGCCAGCGCAAAGCCGGTCCGCGCGTCGGGGCCGGCGTCGGCAATGCGGTAGAGCTCTTCATACCCCGGCATGGACAGCACGGCCCAGCCGCCCGTCACCCATTTCGGATAGACGGCATCCAGATGCACGCCGTGCACGTCGGCGGGGAACAGGCTGGCGGCGGGTATCGTCTGGCGCGCCAGGCCCGGTCCGGACCACGCGAGCGCAAGGGTGGCGTCGCCGCTGGCCTCGTAATAGTCGATGCGGATGTCGTGCTTGCGGCCTGCCGTTAGCCGGGCGCTGGCGCTGTACTCGGTAGGCGATTGCTCGCGCCACTGGTCGATGAGCAGGTTGCCGTCCACCCACAGCCGCACGCCGTCGTCGGCCGTGACGTGGAAGGTGTAGCTGCCGCTGCCCGGCGCGCGCACCCAGCCGGTCCAGCGCACGCAGAAGTTGTCCGCGGGCATGCCGTCGCCGGGGCCGCCCGCCGCCCACCGGAAATCCAGTTGCGGATCGGTGCGCGTCATCACCCGTTCGCTGAAGGTGCGGCCGCGGTAATACTCGCCGTACAGGCCGGACCCCGCGCCGCTGGCGCCCGGCGGATCGGAGATGTCGGCCAGCGTATAGCCCGGCCATTGGGGGAACTGGCTGAAGGACGGCTTGGCGTCGTCGGCCATGCCCAGATAGGCGGCGCGCAGTGTGGCGGGCATGGCGCGCCAGTCGGGCGCGTTGTAGCCGAACAGCCGCGCCTGCGCGCGCAGCGCGTAGCAGCGCGGATTGCGGCGGGCGGGCTGCACGTGCGGCGCCGCGCTGCCCAGGCCGCGTTCCAGCGAGATCAGCGTGTAGGCGGGCGCGCCGTCTTCGCCGGGGCCCGGCACATACTCGCGAACCTGCGTCAGGCGGCGGAAGTCCCAGTTTTCGTTGCCCGGGTCGCGTACACGTTCGTCGCCGACGATCAGCACGGCGTCGCCGGCTTTGAGGCGCGTGGCCGCCCCGGCCAAACACAGCGTGCGCGCGCCAAAGCGTGGCGGCGCCGGTTCCAGCCACGCCAGTTCCAGCGCGTTCCAGGCGGCGCGCGCCTCGACCGCCTGCAGGGTTTCGAACGTCTGCGCGCGTTCATCCTGCGCAGGCACGCTTTGCGTGCGCGTCCACGGCTCGATGCGCGCGCGCAGTGGCGCGCCGGGCGCGGTTTCCATCGAGAACGCCAGCCACGTCGTTGCCGCCACACCGGGCCGCAGTTCGTAGCCAATCGCCCGCGCCAGCGATTGCACGGACCGGCGCTCGGTCGCCGTCCGCAGATAGCCCTCGTTGCCGATGCGCTCCTGATAGAACGCCAGCACGTCCAGCACCGCAGCCCACGCGTCGAACAAGGCGATGACCGGGTCGTCACGGTCGCGTGTGGTCAGCGCGGCCAGCGCCGGCGATCGCGCCAGGTCGGCTGTCAGGCTGGCCAGAAACCGGCCATGCGTGCCGATGCGCAGGCGCAAGGCGGGCTGCCCCGGCGGGTTGTCCAGGTCTGATGGCGTCAGCGCAGGCTGGCCGGCGCAGCAGCCGCAATCGGCGGGGGTTGTCATGATCCGCCCTCCACGATGAAGTCGATGCGGCCGTTCTCGGGAAAGTTGGGGTCGCCGTCGGCGCGCAGCACTTCCAGCGGCGCAAACAGCAGGCGGCCGGTGTCCAGTTCGCCGGCGGGGTCGCGGCCCCAGCGCTGGAAGCGTTCGGCCCGCGCCGACGCGACGCCCGGCACCGCCATGACGGCGCGCATCAGCGCCGACAGCGCCAGCGGCGTGCCGAAGGTGTAGCGGTCGGGATGAAAAAAGCCCGGCCGGCCCGCGCGGTCCAGTCCCGCGGTGAAGGCATCGCGCAGCGCCGCTTTGACGTCCGCGGCAAAGTGGCCCGGCGCGGCGCAGACGCGCACCAGGATGTCGAGTGGCACGTGTACGGGATCGGAGAATTCCAGGTCCTGTCCGGCCAGCCGGAAGCGCTCCATGAAGGCGCGCAGCGTGGCGCGAAAGGGCGCGTCCACCTCCCGCCCGCCGCGCCGGTCGACGGTCAGAAAGACCGTGTGCCAACTGCCCGTCCAGCGCAGCCGGGCGGCCGCGCGCTGCACCTGCGGATGGCGTTCGGCCAGGCGCGCGTAGTCGTCGGCCGTGACCGCGCGTTCCTGCACGCGGAAAGCCTCGGGTGCGTTGAGCTTGATGGCGTCGGCCAGTTCGGGCGCCGCGCCGCCCTGCGCGGCCAGCGGATTGCGCACGCGCGCCACGCCCAGCATCAGGTCCGCATCGTCGGTGACGAGCGCGCCGATGGCCTCGGCGCCCACGTTGCCCTCCGCTCCGCCGCCCAGCCGGTAGCGCGCCAGCAGGCGTTCGCCGGCCACGGGAGCGGCGCCGTAGCAGTTGTCGCCAAAGCGCAGCCAGGCCGCGCCATCGGTTTCCGTTTCCACCACGAACTCGCGTGCGTCGCGGGCGCTGGCCAGCAGGCTGCGCTGGGGGGACCACGCCGGGCTGGCGGGGGCGGGCACGTCGCCGGGCTGATCGGCGTCGTCCGCCTGCAGCGACATGCCGCTGGGCAGCGCGCGGCGCGGGTCCTGCGCCAGCGCTGCACCGGCGGGCAGCAGAGCGGACACGGCGAGGTCATGCCGGTAGGGTTCGGCGCAGGCCAGGCCCGCGTCCGGCAGGCGGGGGCGGTAGGGCCGCGACGCGGGCGCGTCGCGCGCGGTGGCCGTGTCCGGCAGTAGCGGCGTCCAGTCGCGCTGCATGCCGTGGTCGGCCAGGACGACGTTGCCGCGCGCCACGGACACGGCCCGCTTGACCAGCGCGCCGCCGTCGTCGAACTCGCGGCTGACGCACAGCGGAAACGGCAGCGCGTCGTCCGGATGCCAGGCGATCAGCAGCAGGTCGGTGCCGGTCAGGTCGTCGCGGCCGGCGCGCGTTTCGGTCAGGCGTACGGCCACGCGATGCGTGCGGTCGGCGTCGGCCGTGCGGCCCGTCAACGGGTCGATGGTTTCCTCGAACACCAGCACGTCGCCGGCGCCAAGCGTCAGCGGTGGATCGTTCACCAGCGCCGCCTGCGTCTGGCCGCGCGGCAGGCAGTAGGCGGGATCGGCGAAGTCATGCAGCAGGATGCGGCTGTGCGCGGCGTGCAGCGTCAGGTCGTGCAGCGTCTCGAACACTTCAATGCCGGCCGTGGGCAGCCCGTCCAGTACGTCGCGGCGGCGCACGGGCTCGGCAAGCGCGGCTTCGGGCGTGCTGGTCAATAGCGGCGTGCCGGTCGGGACGACCTTGCCGTCACCCTGCGCGTTCGCTTCGATCGCGACAAACACGCGCGCGTTGCAGCCGTCATGCAGGGGGTAGTCCAGCAGACGCGCGTGGCGCCGCAGCGAGGTCCGGCGGCGCGCGGTGTCCAGATAGGCCTCGGTGGCGGCGGCGTCCTGCGTGTAGGAAAGATGATCGGCCACGTAGGCCAGCGTTTCCACGAGCGCCACGGTGAAATCGGCGGGATTGCGCTCGGTGAAGTCGGGCATGCTCTGCGACAGGCGGTCCAGCATCAACCGCCGGAAGCTCTCGTAATCCTTGGCCAGGTAGTCGAGCAGCGGCTCGGGCGGCGCCGGCGCATCGCACGCGTGCGTGTCGGCGCAGTCGAACTCCGATGGGCAGCCCGCCTTGAAGTTGATCTCGATGGTGGACAGGCACAGGTCAAAGCCCGGCGCGGGCGCGTCGGGGTCGGCCGGGTTGACGAGCGCGAGCGTGTACCACGAGAAGTCGCCCGCCTTGTCCACGGTCAGCCGGATCTCGTTGCCGGACAGCACCGGGTCCGCGGCCAGCGCGATGCCGCGAATGCGCGCGCCGCCTTCGATGCGCACGTGGGCGCGGCCGATGCCGGACACCGGATGCGCGCACACCACGCGCACCGTGCGCTGGTCGGCCGCGTCGATTTCCACGAAGGCGATGCCGTTGTCGCCGGGCGGCTGCTGGGCGCGCAGCAGTTGCAGCCGGCGCGGGTTGGCGCTGCGGAACTGGCGGTTCATGGCACGTCCCGCGTAAAGCGCGCCAGACGCCGTTGCTGGCCTTGGCGCAGCACGTACTGCACGTCGACCTGCAACGTTGCGTCGCGGTGCGCGACGTTGACGGATTCCACCGCGATGCGCTCGCCCAGCCATTGCTGCAATGCGCCTTGCACGCTCATCTGCACGGCGGCGGCCAGCGTGTCGCTGTTGGGCGCAAACACCAGTTGCAGCAGTCCGCAGCCGAAGTCCGGCCGGTTCACGCGCTCGCCCGGCACGGTGAACAGCACCTGCTCGATCATGTCGCGCACATGAGTGGCGTCGTCGGCATTACGGCTGCGGCCGCGCGCGTCGGGTTCGAACGGAAAGCGCAGGAGGGCCATGGCGATGCGTCCTTACATGCCCACGACGCGCGCCTGCGCCTGCAACGCCAGCATCGGCGTGCCGGTCGGCATGCAGATCGACGAGCCCGCCTGCAGCGCGGCGGGCATCCCGCCGATCAGCACGCGCGTCGCGCCGGCGAGCCACATGCCGGTGACACACGGGCCGTTGCCCGACGGCGGCGGCGGAAACGCGCAGCCCGCGATGGAATACGTCGACAGGATGGTCACGGCCGGCTGGCCCGACAGCAGCACGCGTGGGTTGGGCGACGTCGGGATGGCCTGGCCGCCGTGCGAACACTGCACGGTGGCGCCGAGATGCAGCAGGGGTCCGGGCATGCTCTGGCCTCCTCAGGTCACCGTCAGGGCGCCCTGGTTGATGTTGACGGCCGGGCCGGCCAGCATCACCGTCGCGCCCTGGCCGTTGGACAGCGTGATGCCCACGTCGCTGATCGAAATCATCGCGCCCGTTTTGGTCTTGAGCAGAATGCCGCCGGTGGGGCCCGGCAGATCGGAAATCATCAATGTGTTCTGCCCGCCGGTCTGCAGCACGATGCTGGGCGACACGGGCAGCCCGGCCAGCGCCAGCGCGGGAACTTCGGCGGCCGATCCCCAGAATCCCCCAACCCAGATCGGGTAATCGGGCTTGCCCTGTTCAAACTCCACCCATACGCCCGCACCGACCTGCGGCACGACGAACACGCCGCTCTGCTGGCCGGCGAACGGCACGCACGGCATCGCCCAGCTTGAGACGCCCAGGCCCAGCACGTCGGGCACCTGCACCTGGATGCGGCCCATCTGCATGGGATCGACGTTGTTGATCACCACGCCGCGGAATTTGCCGTAGTGGCGTTGGGGTTCTGTCATGGGGGCACCAGGGGCAGGGTGGAGATAAGACCGTTGCGGGCCAGCGAGAATTGCTGCCGGAATTCGCCCGCCTTGAGCGAGCTGTCGACACGCTTGACGTAGTACAGGCCATCGAACGCCAGCCCCGCGCCGCGCACGCCGACCAGCTGGCGCGACTTGAGCACGTGGCCGTAACGCAGCACATTGAGCGATCCGTCGGCGGTCACGGCGTCGGCGGTGGTGCCGGCGGCCATGGCCAGACCTTTGCCCAACGCGGCGGCCGGTGACAGCTTGGCGGTGTCTTTCAGCAGCGTCAGCCCCTTGGCCAGCGGCGGCAGCAGGCCAAGCGGCGGACTGGTCAGGCTGACGTCGGGAACGGGCAGCGGAATCGGAAACTTGGTCAGCGGATTCTGGATAAAGATGACCGGCAGCGCCGCGTCCGACTGGTTCACCGCGAACGACAGCGACTCGACATTGCTGTGCACATCCATGCCCAGGTTGAGCGCGGGCTGCACCGGTCCCAGCCGGATTTCCGGTCCCCAGTACGCCACGTTGGCGCCGGGCAGCGGGCCGGGCTCGATGTAGAACACGTGGCCCACTTCCCGCGCCAACTGGCGTACATAGGCGAGGTCCGTGCCTTCGTGCAGCGGAATGCGTTCCACCGGAATCGGCACGTCGGTGAAGGGGGATGGCACGACCAGCGGCAGCATCCCGTACAGCGCGTAGCGGCCAATGATGGCGGCGACCCGCGCGGGCGGCGGCATGGCCGGGTAGGGCATGCCGCTCATGTCCTGCTTGTCCATCGCCACCGTCAGGTCCTCGCCGGTGACTGTCAGGCGCGATTGGCCCGGCGCGTTGCCGTCCGTGATCTCCTGGCGCGTGACCAGCCCGTCCATCAGCACGGTGGGCAGCCCGTTCAGCGTGGCGACCAGGATGACGCGCAGCCACGGCACCTGGCCGCCTGCGATCACCAGCAGCGTATGCAGCGGCGAGCGGTTGCTGACGGAGAACGTGAGCTGGAATCCGCCCGGCCCGTCCGCGGATGACGACACCTCGACGCGCTCCAGGCCGTCCATGATGGGGCGGGGCGCAGGCACCGGCAGGCCAGGGCCGACCAGCAGCGTCAGGTGCACGCCGCTAAGCATCGTTGCCTCCGAATGGGGCGCCACCGAAGGGAGAACCCAACGCGGCGGGCAGCGTTACGCGCAGGCTGCGCCCGGGCACTTCCAGCGCGGCCGGACGCGGTGCGTCGTTGCCGTCCGCCAGGCGCCAGAACTGCAGCGGATCGCCCAGCGCCGCAGCGGCAATCCGGTCCAGCCGGTCGCCCGGGGCGACCGCGACCTCGCCCACCGCGGTCAGCGCCGCCGGATCTGGCAGAAAGCGCCGGCGCAGGTACACGAGCGGCCGGCCGTCCGGCCCGGGCATTTCCGCCGTGGGCACGTCGTGGTACCGGCTGTTGGCTGGGAAGCGCTGCACGCTCATGGCAGGGACTCCAATCCGACGGAACCCAGGTCGCCAAGACCCGCCAGCGCGGCCAGCCGTTCCTTGCGCTGCTGATACACCAGGTACAGATGGCCGCCCTTGTCGCCAAAGCCAAGATCGCCCACGTGCAGCACGCGCAGGCCCAGCGACACCTTTGCGCGGATGGGATTGAGGCGCGCGTCGAAAGCCTCTTCGGTAATCGAAAAGTCCGTCACGCGCACCGGCACCACGCGCTCGCGGCTCCACACGAACAGGCTTAGCGGCGCGACCGTGGGCGCGATTTCCAGTGTGCCCAGGTTGGCGATCTGGTTGTTGCGGATGAGCGCGGCGCTGTCCGGGTAGACGATGGTCTCCAGCGCGGCCAGCTGCGCATGGATGCCCGTGTCGCGCGCCTGCGGATGATCGTCGGGAAATTCGAGCTGATCGGTGGCGTCCAGCTCGGCGTCCAGCCGGATCGTCTCGGACGGCGGACCTTTCAGACGCAGCGGTTCGCCTGCCGCGCCGCCGTCGTCCACGCTCTGCGGCTGCAGCGAGCGCGTCAGGGTCTCGGGGTTGTATTGCAGCGATATCACGCGCTGCACCGCCCCGCTGGCCGGATCGATCAGGATGATGCCGCCGCGCAGCAGGCGGGGCGAAAGCGGTCCGCTCATGGATAGGCCTGCGGTTCCGCGGCGTTGCGTACGGCGGTGATGCGCTGCGCGCCCACCAGCGCTTCTGGCCAGTGGCGCGCCGCGCTGAAGAGGTCGGGGCGGTAGTCGAACTCCAGCACGAAGCGCGACACCGGCACGCGTGCCGCGCAGTCCAGTTCGACAGCGCGCAGCTTGCCCGGCGGCTCGTCGACCATCGTGACGTCGGCGTAGCGCGTCTGGCACAGTTCCAGCACCTCGCCCACGGTCTTGCCAATCCAGTCTTCCATGGCGGCTCCTAGATCAGGTTCATGTTCTTGGGCACGGCGCTCGCGTCGTCCGGCCGGCAGGCGCGATAAAAGCAGATGCCGCAGCCGTCGACCGAGGCCCGCACGGCGGTCTCGACCTTGGCCTGGAACGTGCCGGTGGCGGCGGCGAACGCGTCGTTCCAGCGGGTCTTGAAATCGACGCCGCGCTTGCGGCAGTCGTACACGGCCTCGTAGTCCTGGATGTTGAGCGCGTAGTTGCAGCTGCCGGCGCCCACGTACTTCACCCAGCCCTGATTGCCGGCCATGAAGTTGGCCACGTCGCCGCCCGAAAACGCCACGCCGAGCTTCGACTTCTCCGACTTGCTGTAGGGATGGGTGTGGAAGGTGCCGAGCGTGTAGTCGCCCTTTTTCTCGGCGGGCAGGCTGATGCTGCCGCCGCCGCCCGATCCGGTGCGGATGACGCGCTTGCCGTCCTTGTCGGACACGATGCGCCCGCCATGTTCCTGCACGGTATCGCCGCCGTGGCCGGACTTGGACCAGGCCTCGTTGACCGCGTCATACACGTCGTCCGGCATGGTGTGCGTAGCGGGGCACTTGCGCGCCTCGGCTTCGGCCACGCGCAGGTCGCCCATGCCGGCGCGCTGCACGGTCTGCGCCAGGCCCGGCGCCGCCGTGGGCCGTGACAGGCTGTGCGCGGCGCGGTCGGCTTCCGCTTCCTGCGGCGAGTGCGACGGGCCCAGTTCCAGCGGTAGCCCGGGCCGGTAGCGCCCCTGCTGCTGCACGACGTGCGCCAGTTCGTGCGCCAGCAGGTCGCGGCCCTGGCGTGTGTCCGGCGCGTAGCGGCCCGCACCGAAGGCGACGTGCGGGCCGACGGTCCAGGCCTGCGCATCCAGCGCGCGCGCCGATTCCGCGGCCCGCGCATCGGCGTGGATGCGCACGCGCCCGAAATCGTGGCTGTAGCGCCGCTCGAATTCCATCCGGTCGGCGGTGGCCAGCGGCTGGCCCGCGCTACGCAGCACGTCCTCGACCTGATCGGGCACGGCAGCCCTTGCTCGACCGGCAGACGACGAGGCGGCGCATTTCGACTTGCCGCCGCACCCGCAGGCGCATCGCCGCATCACCAGGCGCGAGCGCGGCGGTGCGGTGTCCGGCCGCGGCGCGAACAAGGACGTTCTCATGGCTCGGCTCAATGCTTCAGATGAAACGTGTCCGCGATGGCGCGGCCCGCCTGCGTGCCCGTCTGCGCCGGTTGCGCGCCGTCCGCCACGGTGCGCACCTCTTCGGCATGGGCATCGGCGGCCGCGCCGCCGTTCTGCGCAGCCCGCCGGACCAGCTCGTGGACCAGCGCAGCAACGAACGCATTGCGTTGGGCCGCGTCATGGCTCGGCAGGCTCAGCGCGCGGATATGCAGGTGAATTGCGGATTTCATGGCCATCCCCTCGTTTCGGCATCGGCCAGCGGCCGTTCCCGTTTGGCGGCTTCGGCGTGCGCGGCTTGCAGCACGTGAGCCATGGTGACTTCGGAGCCGGCGTCGGCGGCCAGAAAGGCCGCGTTCAGCGCGACGTTGCGGATGCTGCCGCCCGTCAGGTTCAGGCGCGCCAGTTGGTGCGGGTCGAGATCGCGGGTCGGCGTGGCGGCCGGGAACACGCCGCGCCAGATCCGCGCGCGCTGCTCCAGGTCAGGAAACGGAAACTGCACGACAAAGCGCAGCCGCCGCAGAAAGGCGCTGTCCAGGTTGGACTTCAGGTTGGTGGTCAGCACCGCGAGGCCCCGGTACGACTCCATGCGTTGCAGCAGATAGCTGATTTCGATGTTGGCGTAGCGGTCGTGGCTGTCCTTGACCTCCGAGCGCTTGCCAAAGAGCGCGTCTGCCTCGTCGAACAGCAGGATCGCGCCGCCGTCTTCCGCGGCTTCGAAGAGGCGCCGCAGATTCTTTTCGGTCTCGCCGATGTACTTGCTGACGACAGCGGACAGGTCGATGCGGTACAGGTCCAGCCCGGTTTCGCGCGCCAGCACCTCCGCGGCCAGCGTCTTGCCCGTGCCGCTTTCGCCGGTGAACAGGGTGGCAAGCCCCAAGCCTCGCGACTGTGCGGCCGCGAACCCCCAGTCTTGATGGACCCGATAGCGCTGGCGCAGATGCGCGGCGATCTGGCGCAACACGGTGCGCTGCGGCTCGGGCAGCACCAGGTCGTCCCAGCCTGCGGCCGGCGTCAGGCGCTGCGCCAAGCCGTCCAGCTTGCGGCGGCTGGCCTGCGCGCAGCCCTGCCACAGCACGGCGGCCGGATCGGCGCCGGGTTCCTGCAAGGCGGGGGCGAGCGCGGCGGCGGTGCGCTGCAGGGTCCGCGAGTCCAGCCCGAACTGGCTGGCCGCCTGGTCCACGGCATCGCCGACGCGCGCGGCGGCTTGCGGCCCCAACGCCTGCCGCCACAGCGTTCTGCGGTCGGCCTCTTGCGGCCGGGAGACGGCGCACGGGCGCGAGGCCGCGCGCAGCGTGACGGGTTCGCGCACGCCCACGAGGCACAGCCCGCCAGCCTGTTCCACCAGATGCCGCGCCGCCGGCGTCAGGCCCTCCGAGGCGTCGATGAACAGGGCGGCGCCCAGCAGCACTGCCTCGCGCTGCCAGAGCGTCAGCATGACGTTGCGCTCGGCGGCGTCCGCCGGCACGTCTTCTGCCTGCAGCGCCAGGCACGCGAGGCCCGTAGCATGCGCGGCGCGCGCCGCCACGTCTTCCTGCGCGCCGGCGTCATCGCCTTCCAGCACAAATACCGGCAGCGGCGTGCCTTGCGCGGCGGTGACCTGCGCGGCGATCTGTTTTGCCGCCGCTTCGTGCGCGGTCGCGGTGTGGGGCAGGGGCAGCGCCGGCCGCAGTAGTGGGCGCAGTCGCGCGTCCGGCTCGTTCAGGCCGGCTAGGTAATGCAGCACGCGTTCGTCGATGCGCAGGCGCGCGGTGCTCAGGTCGGCCGTGTCGTCCACGTCCAGCAGGCGCCAGCGGCGCAGCGGACGCTGCGGCGACAGGGCGCTCCAATGCGCGCCTTCCAGCTCGGCCAGCGCCAGCGCGAAGCTGGCATGACGCTGGCTGCCGGTCCGGCCGTTCGCGTGGGCGCACAGATCGGCCAGCACCGCATCCATCTCGATGCCGGCGCACAGCAGCAGCAGATCACGCTCGAACGCCGACAGGCCGAAGGTGGCGGTCAACTGGTCGATGGCCGAGTCGCCGTGGAGCGCGGCGCGCGCCTGCGCAAGCTGCTGCGCGCCGTGGCGCGGCGGCCGGCTGCCGGGCTTGCGCAGCCTAGTGCGCAGCCGCGTGAACTCGGCGGCCAGCAGTTGCTGGTTGGCTTCGATCCAGTCGGTGGGCGCGCGCGCGTTCATGGCAGCTCGATCTGGCGGTCTAGATAGCGGACGGGGACCGCCTCGCGGTCCACCAGCGGGCTTTCAATGCCGTCCACCCGCAGCCGCACCAGAAATCGCGTGCCGGCGGGTGGCGCGTCGCGCCATTCGAAGATGAGCGCGCTGGCGGGTGCGGTGGCGGGTTCAGCGGGCAGCTCGCGGTCGCCCAGCAGCAGGCTGGCCGCCTGGCCGGGCAATAGCGGCGGCGCGATGCCCAACGTGATGCGCACCGTGCCCGCGTTTCGCGTGGCGGCGGCCGGCGGCAGCACGGGCTCGGGCGCCAGCACCAGCGCCAACTGATTGCTGTCGCGCCGCAAGCCGGTGTCGCTGGCCTGCACCGTGGCATGCACGCGATAGACGCCGACCGGCAGGTCCGACGGCATCGTCAGCCGCAACCACGCGTCCGTGCCTGCCTCGACGGGCACATTGCGTTCGGCATCCAGCGTCGAATGGCGCAGCGTCACCGTGCGCGCCAGGCCATCCAGATGATGGCCCTGCAACGTCACGGCGCCGCCGGGCACGGCAACCGGCTGCCTGCCCGCGGGCTGCACCGATAGCAGCGTGGGCAGCGGCGGCGTCAGGCCGGTGAACACCAGCACACCCCGGTCGCGCGGCGTGCCGGGAATGGCTTCCCCGCGTGTCAGCACGGGCAGGGCGCCGCGTGCGGGCCGCCGGGATTCGATCAGCACCACCGACACCTGAAACGCGGCGGTCGGGCGGTAGTGCGCCTGCAGTGCGGACCACAGGCGCGACATCTCTTCCGCGCCCAGCGCTGCCGGGGTGATCTTCAACAGTTCGATCTGACTGGCCAGGTCTGCGCTGCGCAGGCTCTGGTAAACCGTCGGCAGAATGGCGCCATCGACCACGTCCGGATCCAGTGCGCGGCGCACGGCCTCGCGCGGCAGCACGGCCGATTCGTGCAGCAATTGCAGCGCGTAGCCCAGCAGCACTTCCGCCTGCAGTTCGGCGCGGCCATACGCGGTCAGCAGATAGTGCAGGTCCAGGGCCAGCGGCGGATTCGCGATGCGATCGCCTGCCGGATCGCGCGACGGCAGCGCGGCATTGCGCCACGCGGCGTTGGGCGTGACCTGATGCAGGAAGAGGTTCAATTGCGGGTCTTCCTGGTTGTCCAGCGACACCGCGTCGGGCGCCAGCGCGGACACCTTGACGCCCGCGCCCAGCGCGTCCGTGACCGCGTGGTCGATCATGCCCGAGTCGAGCAGGTCCTTGATGACGGCGGTGACCGCCGCGATCGCCAGCGCGTTGCTCATGGCAGCCCCGCGCGTCGGGCGGTCAGGTAGGCGCGCAGCGACAGCGCGGACGATCGCGGGGCGGCGGGAGCCGCGCGTTGGGGCGGGGGGGCGACTTCCAGGCGGTCAATGGTGATGTGGACGTCGGGCGGAGAGGGCGGCTGCGCGGGAAGGCGGGAGGCGGACGCCGCATCGGCGGCGTGGCTTCTTGCGTTGCGTGCGTTGGGGCCGGCAAGTTCTCGTGCCTCGGCGGACAAGGCCGCGTCGCGTGGGGCAGCAGGGTGGGCAATGTCAGTGACGTCGTGCGCGCCTGACTTTTCCGCCGGTAAGGGCGATGTGATTGGCGATACGGCCGCGGAGCGGGTCCGCCGGTCGTCGGCGGCGTGTTTGTCTGCCTCGATGAACCGAAGCGCGCGCGATTGGCGAACCGGCGAGGGCGCCTCTTGATCATCTCGCGCCGGGTTGCGTGGGGGCACGTCCGCGTCGGCGATCGGCGCTGTCACGCTGAAATGCGTGCGATGCCGGCGTGTGTCATGCGCCGCGTCAGGCGCGTTCGCGCCGGCCGCATCAACGTTCCTTTCCGTCTGGCCAATCCCACCGGCATCCGCAGCGTGCAACGGCGTCTGCGCGAAGCTGGCCACGCTGGATCGCGCGTCGTCTCTGGCCGCCTGGACGCGCACGTCCGGCGCCGCCTGCGCAGCCCCCAGCCCCTGCGTCTCACCCCGCCAATCATCACGCGGCACGGTCCCGGCAAGCGCCACGGCCCGCGGCGACGGCGCGCTGCGCAGGCGCGGTGCGGACCCCACGCTGCGGCTCGCAAGCTGGCGCAGGAAGCCGCTCATGGCCGCGCCTCGCTGTCGGCCAGTTCCAGATACGCGGCGCGCCGGGCAGGTCCCAGCGCCAGCACCTGCGGTTCGGTCCAGCCGTAGGCGCGCGCCAGACGATGTACATCCCGCAGCAGTCCCCGCGCGCAAAGACTGATGTCGTCCCACACGCAGGCGTCGGCGTCCAGCGCCACGGTCCACGCGTGCGCGCAGTCCGCGCAGCGCAACGACAGCTCGATGTTGGCGGCGGGATCCAGCGCTTCCATGCGCGCTTCGATGTCGTCCAGCGCCGCACCCTGCGGCAGGTCGGCGTCGGGCGGTGCGTCAACCCGGCACGCACGCAGCAGCAGCGCAAGCGCCGCGTTGCTGTCGGCGGCCACCGCGGCCTGCGTCTGGTCGCGGCTGCTGGGCAGACGCCATGCCGCTCCATGCGCGTCGAACATGGGCTCGGCCGACGCACGCTCCGGCGGCGCGGACACCGTCTCCAGCAGCGCGGCCACGTCCAGGTCGAACGCCATCGCCGCGCCGCATGCCGGACAATCGGCGCAAGCGGCCAGCTGCGGCCCGAACGTGGCTTGCCGCAGGCGCAGCAGCGCCAGGTTCCGCCATCCGACCGGCCGTGACGCGACATCCACGTCGGGCATTGCCTCGGCAAGCGCAAGCAGGCCGCGGTCTATCGGATGACAGTCACGGCCCGCCTCCCACAGCGCAAGAATCTGCGATTCGATCAGGGCGTTCATCGCGGCGCTCCATCAGGCCGGCTCGACGAAACTCGGTTCGGATGGCTCGGCGACTTCGTAGTCGCGTTCCCATCCTTCGTTTTCCAGCTTGATGGTCTGAATGGCGACCGCGTTGGCGTTCGCATCCAGATCGGGTATCGCCTGGTACTCCGACACCCAGCAGCGGAACACCTTGTAGGCCAGCACGAGCTGCCCGGCTTCGTTGTAGACCTCGATGATGAGGTCCTTGCGGAAGTTCTTCAGCGACACCTCGCTGCCCAGGCCCGATCCAAAGTTCCACACCTTGTTGGCCCACTGCTCAAATTCGCGGTCGTGCGTGACGCCGCGTTCCAGCGTCACCGCCTCGAATTTGCTGCGGC
This sequence comes from Achromobacter animicus, assembly GCF_040775605.1. NCBI lineage: Bacteria > Pseudomonadati > Pseudomonadota > Betaproteobacteria > Burkholderiales > Alcaligenaceae > Achromobacter > Achromobacter animicus. The sequence continues at coordinate 5,002,213 of NZ_JAYGJK010000001.1, read as the reverse complement.
CTGGCGATTTGCGTCCGCTGGACGGGTCGCCGCCTTCGCGGTGCTCGACCACTTCGGTGCTGCGCTTGAGCGCCGACACCTTGCTGACGCCCGCCACGTAGCGGCCATCCCACTTCACCCGGAATTTGAAGTTCTTGTACGGGTCGAAGCGCTGCGGATTGACGGTGAACTGCGCCATGGCAATCTCCTGGTAACCGTGGTCGGCAAGCGCGCCGGGCCGCATGCGGCGCCGGCGCGTGCCGGGCTCAGGCCTGTATCTGGCCGGCCAGTTGCTGGATGCTGATGACGACGAACTCGGCGGGCTTGAGCGGCGCAAACCCCACCAGGATGTTGACCACGCCGCGATTGATGTCGTCCTGCGTGGTGGTTTCCCGGTCGCACTTGACCAGATAGGCCTCGCGCGGCGAACTGCCCTGGAAGGCGCCTTGCCGGAACAGCGTGTTCATGAACGCGCCGATGTTCAGGCGGATCTGCGCCCATAGCGGCTCGTCGTTGGGCTCGAACACCACCCATTGCGTGCCGCGATACAGCGACTCTTCCAGGTAGAGGGCCAGGCGCCGCACCGGCACGTACTTGTATTCCGAGGTGAGCTGGTCCGCGCCGCGCAGCGTGCGCGCGCCCCAGCACACCGCGCCATACACCGGAAATGTGCGCAGGCAGTTGACCCCCAGCGGATTCAGGCTGCCGTTCTCGCCGTCCGTCAGCGTCGCGGCCAGCGAGATGACGCCGGTCAGGTTGGCGTCGGTGCCCGCGGGCGCCTTCCATACGCCCCGGTTGCCGTCGGTGCGCGCGTACAGGCCGGCGACGGTGCCGCACGGGGGCGCAAGACGCGGCTTGCCGTTCTTGAGCGGATCGGACACGTACGTCCACGGGTAGTAGACGGCGGCGTGATCCGACTTGGGCAGCGCCGTGCCGTTGGCCACCGCCACCATCGCCGCCGGATCGGTGGCCGTGGGCGGAGCGTCCACGATCATGAAGGCGCGCCGCTCTTCGCAGTACGACGCGGCATCGGCCAGCACGCCGCTGTGCGTGATGGCCGGCAGGCAGAGCAGATTGAAGATGTCGGCGTCTTCCAGGGCGTACAGCCCTTGCCGCAGCGCGCGGCTGCCGATAAACGCGGCATAGACGTCCTCCGGCCCGTACGGCGTTTCGGTGCCGCCTTCCAGTAGCGCATCGACCGGGGGCGGCGAGGCGACGGCGCCGGTCAGCAGATGCAGGGAGGCGGCCAGGTCGTTGGCCGGGGCGGCCGCCACCGCGATGGTCGAGCCCAGGCCGCGCGAGCCGCTTGCCAGCACCAGCGTGCTGCCCTGCACCCGCGCCGTGAAGTCGCGGAAGGCCGGCGTGCCCGGCCGCAGCGCGCGCACGGCGGCCTGCAGGCGCGCCGCCACGTCTTCCAGTTTGGCGGCCAGCGAACCGCCTGCGGCGGTGGCGTCACCCAGGCTCACGAGTTCGGGCCCCAAGCCATCCAGCGTGATGCGCAGGCTGGTGTGCGTGGCGTCGGGCAGCGCGTCCAGGTCGGTTGCGCCGAAGGCATCGCTGGTCAGCGTTGCCGCATCAGGCGTGGGGGCGGGACGGATGATGGCCGCGCCGTCGGTTTCGACGCCGCCGGCCAGCGACCCCAGCATCAGCACGCCCGCGGCGTTGTTGCGCGCGCCCGGCAGCACGCGGACGCTGGCGTTTTCGCCGCCCGCGCCGGACGTCATCACAAGCGTGTTGCCGTTGCGCGCGGCGGTGAAGTTCGCCAGCGCCGGGCGGCCCTGCGCCTGCGCCCGCACCTTGGTCTGGATTGCCGCTGCCAGCGCGGTCAGACGCTGCGTCGCGGTGCCGCCGGCAATGTCGCCAGGCAACGCGATGCTGACGCCCACGGGTTCCAGCCCGTTCACGGCCACGCGGAAATCCGTGTGCGTCGCATCCAGCAGCGTCTGCACGTCGCCCAGCGCGCCGCTGACGCTGGTGCCCGCCGGCAGCGCATCCAGCGCGCCCTGCGACAGCATCCGCTCCAGGCGAACGAGCTGCGATACGCCCTGCACCAGATCCAGCAGATAGCGCGGATCCTTGGCGTTCAACGAGACGTTGGCGTAGCTTTCTGCCCGCCCGTCGCTGCCGCGGATGAACTGGATGTTGAACGTGCTGGAGGGCACGGCGGTGGCGTGGTCGACGCGGACCTGGATGCTGTTGCCGGATACGCCGGGGTCCAGCGCGCGCACCGTCAGCACGTCCACCGCGGTTGCGCTGCGCAAGGTGCGCTGCGCGGGCGACGCTTCCTTGACGACGCGCACGACCCAGGCGTCCGTGCCGCCGTTCACGAAGAACTGGCGCACGGCATAGCCCAGCTCGGAATCGTCGGCCAGTCCGCCAAAGGCGCGTTCATAGTCGGAGAAACTGAATATCCGGACCGCCTTGTTGACGGGACCGCGTGGGGCCGCGCCCAGAAAGGCGGCGACCGAGGTCGCGACCCCGGCAATCGTGCGAACGCCGCTGGGAATTTCCTGGATATAAACCCCGGGATGGGACAGGGTAAGGGCCATGAGCTGCTCCTTCACACGGCTGTCGGGATCAGTGTCCTGGCCGCAGGAGAGGCTTAGAGAGCCGCCAGCGCGCCACGGGAGACGGGCAGGAGAAGGCTGGCGATTCGCGCGAGGCTTGCGCGGGGTGGCGGGCGTTGCGCCGCTCTAGTTGGATTGCAGCGGAAAGGCAATCGGGCAAAAGCAGCAAGCCCTGGTAGGAACGAGTTATAGAAGTTCTGATTGATGCGATCAATAGCTTTTTAACGGCGTTAACCATCTGTTTCTTATTCAGGGGGCGGTCAGCTCCGGTCTTGCCGCAATTGAACCCCGGGGCGCGCTGGCGTATAACCCGAAGCGGCGCCGCCCGCGATCATCCGGGCGGCGGAACGCCCCAGCCGGTTTGGCAGGCGGCCAGAACCTCAAGGAGCGTGAGATGAATTGCGTGTCCCGAATGCTGCATTTGCATGACTGGTTTTCCCGCTTGCCTGCCACCTCCGGCGATGCCGTCCGACGCCTGCGCATGACGCGCGTTGTCCTGGGCGTGGCGGCCGGAACGTCGCTGGCGTTTGGCGCCGCGGCGCAGCCGCAGAATGCCGGCCAGCCTGCGTCAGTCCCCGCGACCCAGACTGCTGCCGCGCAACCGGGCGCCGGCCAACAAGACTCGTCCGCCGCGCGCGCGCTGCAATGGCCGCGTAGCTTCACCGCACCCGACGGCAAGCGGGTCGAGCTGTACCAACCGCAGATCGACACCTGGACCGCCGACCGCCTCACCGGCCGCATGGCGGTGGCGGTGGGACCGGCCAAGGGCAGCCCGACCTACGGCGTCGCCGAGTTTTCCGCCCGCGCCGACGTGAACAAGCCGGCCGGGCTGGTGCGCCTGTCAGACATCCGCGTCGAACGCGTGCAGGTGCCCACCGCGCCGCAGGAGGCCGCGCGCCTGCGCAGCGAACTCGAAGCCCGCATCCCCGCCAACGGCGTGGTCACGCCATTGGATGCGCTGCAACTGAGCTATGCGCTGTCGCAGAACAACCCGCCCGCCAAGACCGTGCCGGTGAACAACACGCCGCCGCGCATCATTTACCGCACGGTGCCGGCGATCCTGGTGCTGGTGGATGGCGCACCCGCGTGGACCCAACTGCCCGACACGCAGGGCTGGCGCCGCGTCATCAACACCCGCGCCCTGATCCTGGGCGACAACGCCGGCCGGTTGTACCTGCAGGCCGCGGGCCACTGGTACGAAGCCGGCGACATCAACGGGCCGTGGCGCACCGTGGCGCAACCCTCGCCCGCGCTGCTTGCGGCGGCAGACGCCGCGCGACGCGGTCCGGCGGCGGACCCGTTGATGCCGCACGATGGCAAGGCGCCGCACCGCGCGCCCGATATCGAAGTGTCGACCGTTCCCGCTGAACTGCTGATCACGATTGGCCAGGCCGAGCTGCGACCGGTGCCGGGGACTTCGCTGCTGTCGGTCACCAACGCCGACCACGCCGTGTTCATGAACCCGGGCGACAACCGCTACTACCTGCTGGTGTCCGGTCGCTGGTTCCGCGGCGCGCGGCTGGAAGGGCCATGGTCGTATGTGCCGGGCAAGGACCTGCCGCGCGATTTCGCGCGCATTCCGCCGCGGGATCCGCAAGGCGGGGTGCTGGTGTCGGTGCCCGGCACGCCGCAGGCGCGGGAAGCCGTGATTGCGTCGACCATTCCGCAGACCGCCACGGTGTCGCGCAGCGCCGCCAAGCTGCAGGTCGAATACGCCGGCGGCGCGCCGGTGCTGCGGCCCATCGACGGTACGACCCTGCACTACGCGACGAACTCGCCGGTGCCGGTCATCCAGGCGGAAGGCCGCTATTACGCGCTGTCGAACGCGGTGTGGTTCGTGTCGGACTCGCCAACCGGACCGTGGCGCGTGGCCGACCATGTTCCGGCGGCCATCTACGCCATTCCCGCCAGCTCGCCGTTGCATTACGTGACCTATGTGCAGGTCTACGGCGCCACGCCGCAAAGCGTGGTGTTCGGCTATTCACCCGGCTACATGGGCGTGGTGGTGGCGCCCGACGGCACCGTCGTCTACGGCACGGGCTATTCCTATCCGCCCACGATCGTACAGAACACCTGGGTCGGCTATCCGCCCAGCTATGGCTACAACGCCGCCTTCGATTCGGCCGCGGGCTTTGCCTTCGGGTTTGCCGCCGCCGAGGCCTGGGGCGGCGCGGCGCCGTATTGGGGACCGTACTATGGCGCGCCCTATTGGGGCGGCGTGGACGTCAACAAGGTCGACGTCTACGGCGCCTGGGGCGGCTCCGGCACGGTCACGCACGCGGCCGGCTGGAACGGCTGGACGGGCACCGAGTGGCAGGGCGCCCACGCCGAAGGCTACAACCCGCAAACCGGCGCCGCGTTTGAAGGCACGCGCGGCGCGGCCTACAACGAGTACACGGGCAACGCCGCCGCCGGACGCCGCGGCGCCTACACCGATCCGGTCACGGGCGCATCGGGCGCGGGCCGCGCGGGCGCAGTCGAGAACGACGACGGCCAGTGGGCCGCAGGCCGGCAGAACGTGCGCACCAATGCCGACACCGGCCGCACCACGTACTCCGCCGCCAGCGCGACCGGCACGGCGGGCCAAGGCGCCGACAGCGTGGACCGGCGCGGCGCCACCTACAACCGCAACACCGGCAGCGGCGCGGCGTGGAACAACGGCAACGTGTATGCGGACCACAACGGCAATGTCTACGAGCACAACGACAACGGCTGGCAGCAGCACACGTCGTCGGGTTGGCAGCCGGTTCAGCCGAACACGCAGTCCAATTACCTGAACGCACAGCGCCAGGCGCGCGATTATTCGACGCAACCGGGTGGCATGGATGGCGGAGGCTGGCAGAACCGCATGAACGAGTCCGCGGGGGGCTGGCAAGGCCGCAGCGAAGGCGGCTGGCAGGGTCGCGCGGAGGGCGGCTGGCAAGGGCGCGGGGAGGGCGGCTGGCAGGGCCGCGGGATGGAGGGGCGCAGCTTTGGCGGGTTTGGCGGGTTCCGGGGCGGCGGCGGCTTCCGGCGTTGAGCCGGTAGGGGCAGCGCGCTCTCGTCGTGCGCAACGCGTGCCGGCTCGGCGGCCGGCACGCACGTTGTCTGTGGTCAGTCCTGCACCAGGTACGCCTGTCCGCCCGGCTTCAGATACGCCGCCAGATCGCTGAACGGCACCTGCGCCAGCGTGCCAAGACACACGCCCGACGCGTGCCCCACGCCCGACACCGACAGGCTCAGCGCACCCGGGGCGGTCGCGCCCAGCGCAAGATATGTGGGCCAAAGATCCCAGCAGCCTTCCTTGGAGCGGTCTTCCGTCAGGCCCGCCTCGTCGCGCGCCGCCAGGGTTTTCTGTACCTGGCCGGCAAGTTCCTTCAGCGCGGGGCGCGGTTCGCGGTTGTTCGGCTCGTAGGCGTCGAACACGCGGTTCCAATCCAGGGTTTCGCCGCGCAGCAGGTCCAACGTGTAGGGATCGAAGTGGTTGTTGGGATGCGCGCCGCCACAGTCCAGGCTGCCGGACTCGGTCACGGTCATCAACGCGCTGGACAGCCACGGCACCTTCACGACCTCTTCCTCGTAGTTGCCCAGCGTTCCCGCGGACGGGCCGTCGCTGGTGTAGGCCGTGGCCTTGCAGGCCAGTGCTGCGTGGCTCATGCGCCAGTGGCGCTGTTCGAGCAGATGGTTGACGCGCGCCATGACCGCTTTGTCCGGATGCCGCGACAGGCGCGGATAGCTGAACTGCGTGCGCGGATCGCGCCACATGCGATAGGCCACGGTGGCGCTGCCGATGTCGTCGCCCACGGGCTCGGCATGGCCCGCTAGTTTGAGCGTGTCGTAAGGCACGCGGGCCGCGTCGATCTCTACGCCGAACTCGATGCCGCCATCGGGCGTCAGCGCGCTGGCGTCGTACTGCGCGACACGCTTGAGCGTGAAGCTGCGTTGCTTGCCCGTGCGCGTGTCGATCCAGACCCCGCGATAGCCCTGCGCGTCGAGCGTGCCTTGCCAGGTGGCGGCAGGCTTTGCGCCCGGCTGTTTGGCGGCCTGGTACGTCAGCGGCTCGGCCAGCGATTTGCCGGTGCCTTTGAGCGGAATGTCGACGCCGTTCTTGGGATAGAAGTAGCGTCCGGTCAGCTCGCCATCGGCGGCCGCGCTGTCCAGCTCCATCACGATGTCGCCCACGCCTTGCAGCGTGCCCGTGTAGACGGTGCGCTCGGCGGCGCTGGCCTCGCCGGGCGCCTGCAGCAGCAGGGCCAGCGCCAAGGCGCCAAACGGAATCGAAAGCGGGCGTGCAATGGGAAAGGGCATCTGCGTGGTGGACCCTGAGACGTGGGCCGGTCAATATACCCGACGCATCAGGGCTTCAATCTGCTGACCGCCACTGTCCAACGCCGGGGTCCACGCCAACGCGCCGGCCATCTGCCCAGACCTGTTCCTCTTCCAGCCGCGACGCCGTTCCGGTGTTGATGTCGAAGACAATGCCAAGCGCCCGCGCAACCGCCGGATCTTCGATCGGCAGCTCCCAGGTCAGAAAGAGTTGCGACAGATCTTGGTCATCGGCAAAGTCCGCCTCGTCGTACCCGCTTTGATGCCGGCGAATCACGGCGTGCGGCTGGCAGGTGTCGAAGACGATGGCCACGCCGCGTGTGAGCGCAATGCGGTGGCCGGTGCCGGGAAAATGCACGTCCAGGCCCTTGTCGTCGGACAGGAACAGATTGCAGAACGCCGCGCTGCCGTATTGACCGCCGTCGTGGTGATAGCGCGCGCCGCGGCAGGCCATCAGCGCCATGTCGCTGGCGCCCAGCACATCGCCCAGCCCTTGCGCGCGCGTCCAGTCGCGCATGGCTTGCACGCACTCGCCGAATTCCGGCCAGCGCGCGCGGGTGCGGGGCAGCGGCAGCTGCTCGACGTCGCCGGGTTCGAGCAGCAGCCGCGTGCGGATCTCGCGATTCCAATCGGCCAGCAGGCGTGCCGGCGGCGCGGGCACGTTCAGGTGGCCCGCGAGCAGCCGGCTGCTGACGCTGCGGCTGCGCAAGACGTCATCGTGCGAATAAAAGTACGACGTCAATCGGTCCTGCATTGGGTGGTTCATGACTGCAATGGGTGATTCATGAGCTGCGCCTGCCGCGCCTAACCTCCGCGTCCTTCATAGGCGCCTTCGTCGCCGTCCTCGTCTTCCATCGCGGCCTGCGCGCGTTCCAGCAGATAGCGCTTCAGGCCTTCAAGGCCATCCGGCGTCCAGTCCGTTACGCCGGTGACCGCAACCCATGCATCCACATAATGCTGCGGCGCATAGACGTGTCCATAGCCCATGGGCGTCGCCGTGCCCACCGCCATGTCCAGCGCCAGCTGCAACATCGTCACCACGGGATACCAGCGCAGCTCGGGCGACACGTCCGGTCCCATCGGCGCGTTCATCCACGCGGGCGGACGGTACAGGTCGCGATAGTCGAAGAACGTGACCGGGTCGCTGGCGTATTGCAGGTAGACGACACGCATCGGCCCCCACGGCGCGTCGGCTGGCACCGGCGAGCCGTGCTGGTTCATGAAGCGCACGAAGGCGCCGTCGCGCAGCTCGGGCAGCCACGCGGGCGAGCCGGGATTGCGGGCGTCCGTGATCTTGCGCCAGACCCGACTTTCAAACGGCGGGCCGCTCCACAACGCGCCCTGGATGGGATCGCCGATCATCTCGAACAGTTCGGCCGAGCCGGCGGAGTTCATGGCGCCCAGGCTCAGGCCATGCAGATACAGCCGGGGCCGCCGGTCCTTGGGCAGCGTGGTCCAGTGGCCATACACCGCCTGGAACAGCGCCCGCGCCGCCTCGGCGCCGTATTCGGGTTGCGCCAGCAGCGACAGCGGGCTGGACAGGTACGAATACTGCATTGCCACGCTGGCCACGTCGCCATTGAGCAGGTACTCCAGCGAGTCGGCGGCGGCGGGGTCGACCCACCCCGTGCCGGTTGGCGTGATGACGACCAGCACCGAGCGGTCGAAGGCGCCGACGCGTTTCATCTCGTCCAGCGCAAGCTGCGCGCGGGCCTGCGGCGTGGCCGCGCCGCGCAGGCCGACATAGACGCGGATGGGTTCCAGCGCCTCGCGTCCGGACTGCGTGGTGATCTCGCTGGCTGTCGGGCCCGACGCGATGTATTCGCGGCCCGCACGGCCCAGTTCATTCCAGCGGATCAGCGACGCCGGACCGCCGGTCTTGTTATCGGCGGTCGGCTGCGGGCGTTCGGGTTCCAGCAGCGCGTCGAATTCTTTGAACGAGGCGTCCAGCACGTGCAGCGCGCCACGGAAGAACACGTCGGTCGCGAGCAGCCAGAAGATCAAAAGGGCGATGGCCGCGCCCGTGACGTTGGCCACACGCCGCGGTACGACACGCCGCACCTGCCGGGTCAGATAGCGCGCGATCAGCTTGAACAGCCGCGCCAGCGCCAGCAGCACTGCAAACGTCGCGAGGGCGATCAGGCTGACCTTGATGGGATGTGCACTGGTCACGGGTTCCATCTGCATCAGCGCGCGGATGGTGTTCTGCCATTCGGCTGCGCGGCCCAGGAATACGATCGCCACGGACACGCACAGCAGGCCGATGACGGCATTGATGATGCGCGCGGTCCGGCCGCGTGGCTCGGGCAGTTCCATGTAGGCCCACAGCCAATGCCACAGCACGCCCAGGCCATATCCCGCGGCAAGGCAAGTGCCAGCCAGCACGCCCTGTGTGACGTGGGTGCGGGGGATGAGAGTGGGCGTCAGCGCCGCGGCAAAGAACAGCGTGCCGAGCATGAGGCCGACGCCGGATAGGGACTCCAGGTGCGAGCGCAGGAAGGTAGGCAGGTGGCGGGGCAAGGTCTGCTGCACGGTGGGCGTCCTCATCCGGGAGGGAATGGCGGGGATTCTCGCACGTTGCCGCGCGATGGTCGCGGGTGACGATGATTGTGGGTGCCGAGACGGACGGGGCTGTCAGTCGCGGTCGGGCGCGCCCAGCGGAAAGAGCGTCCGGTAGGGCCGGGCCTCGTCGACCGCCCGCGCGAACGACGGCCGCGCCAGCAGCCGCGCGCGATAGGCCCGCAGATGCGGATAGGCGTCGGCGATCGGGTGGGTCCAGTCGGCGTAGAACAAGGCGGGCGCGGCGGCGCAGTCGGCCAGCGTGAAGTCCGCGCCCGCCGCCCATGTGCGCGTCGCAAGCTGCGCGTCGATCCAGGCGTAGGCCCGTTCCAGCTTCTGCGCGGCCAGCGCCCGCGCTTCGTCACGCTTGGCGGGATCGCCGGTCAGCGCGCCGTTCACCGCGTGCTGCATCCAGTACATGACGTGCAGGTCGAAATAGCGGTCCAGAAAGCGCACGTCCAGCGCGGCCATCGGGTCGGCGGGAATCAGCCGGACCGGGCCGGGGTGGGTCAGTTGCAGGTACTCGATGATGATGCTTGATTCAACGACGTTGCGTTCGCCGTCGACCAGCAGCGGAAACTTGCGCAGCGGCCAGCGCTCGATCCAGTCGGCGGCATGCTGGGGCGTGTCGGGCCCGATGCTGCGGAACTCGAACGGCGTGGCGTTTTCGTACAGCGCAATCAGTGTCTTCTGCGTGTACGACGAAAAGGGATGACCGTAAAGTGCAGGCAGCATTCTCGGAGTCTCCTCGGACGTGGCTCACAGGTTAATGGGTCTCGGGCTGTTTCACCAGACGGACGCTGCCGCGACGCCGCCGTGCGCGCCGGGCGCGAAAAGGAATACAGTGCATGACGGATCCCGGCGCAACGGCTCGGGGCCGACACCAACAATACGGAGACAGGATGGATACGGCAGGCAAGCAGGGCGCCAGCGTGCGCGAACAGGTCGGCGAAACGGAATGGCAGGTCCGCAAGGATCTGGCGGCGTTGTACCGGCTGGTGGCGCTGTTCGGGTGGGACGATCTGATCTTCACGCACATCACCGCCAAGGTGCCGGGCACGGAGCATTTCCTCATCAACCCCTACGGGATGATGTTCGACGAGATCACCGCGTCCAGCCTGGTCAAGATCGACCTGCACGGCAACAAGGTGATGGACTCGGAATACGACATCAATCCCGCGGGCTTCACCATCCACAGCTGTATCCATGCGGCGCGCAAGGATGCGATGTGCGTGCTGCACACGCATTCGATCAACGGCGTGGCGGTCTCGGCGCAGAAGGCGGGCCTCTTGCCGCTGTCGCAGTTCGCGTTCATCGTGCTGCGCTCGCTCAGCTACCACGACTACGAAGGTCTGGCGCTCAATCCCGACGAGCAGCCGCGCCTGGTGCGCGACCTGGGCGCCAACAACTACCTCATCCTGCGCAACCACGGCCTCTTGACCGTGGGTCAGAGCATGGCCGAGGCCTTTCAGGCCATGCACCGGATGGAAGCCGCCTGCATGGTGCAGGTGCGCGCCCAGGCGGGCGGCGAACTGACCCACATTCCCGCGGACATTCTGGCCCGCGCGGCGGTGGAGTCGCCGGCTGACCGCGCCCACAAGGCCCAGCTGGCGTGGCCGGGCCTGCTGCGCCGGCTGGACCGGCGCAATCCGGGCTACGCGGAGTAAGCGTGAAAGCCGGTGTCTGACACCGGCCAGCAGCACACCTCCGCCTACTTCTTCGCAGCCGGATCCGCGGACAGGAACTCGGCGCAATCCGGCAGCGGCGTGGCCGGCTGGTATGACGACGAACCGGCTTGCCACGCGTAAGTCACCGTATAGCTGCACTGATTGTCCACCTGCGGCGCGAGCTGCGCCTTGGTCAGCGCGGGCCGCGCGCTTGAGTCCGCGAGACGGCTGGCCCCTGACGGCGAGCGGGTGGCCTGCGTCCTCACCTGCAGATCCGGCAATTCCTTGCCCGGCAGGGCCTTCAACGATGCCGTGAACTGATAGACATCGCTGCATTGCCCGGCGCGCTTTTCCTGGTCCGCCTCGTTGAAGCACGCCCGGATGGAGGCATCGGCCGAGTACGGCATGACGAGCACCAGGCTCGCGCCGGCCTGCTCGCCCAGATTGACGTCGTATAGATACAGATCCCGGCGTTCGAATCCGCCGCCCGAGAACGGGGTCGACGCCTTGAAGTCGGGCTCCGCCGGGCCGATCACGCCGACCAGCGCCCGCTCTTCGCTCAGGCGGATCAGTTCCGGCCAGACCTTGAAGTCCTTGAAGTCGGGAATGTCGGGCGAGTCCCAGAACCGGTAGTCGGCGCGCAGGGTCCTGCTGGTCGCGAAGGGCCCGTTTTCGTTGAACGCGCCGTCCGTCTTGATGCCCACGCACCAATCGGTCTGGGCGTTGCAGTACAGCTTGTTGTCCGCGTTGAGCTTCAGGGGCTCGGTATCGGGGGCGGCCAATGCCGCGGCGGGCAGGGCGGCGCAGAGCAGCAGGGCAAACACTTTTGACACGATTCTTCCTTCTTGTGGGATGCGCGCGGGCCAGAATGTTACGGCCCGCGCAGCGCCGCTGGGGCGCGCCACATTTTGTAGGGAGTCGAGCCATTGCGCGCGCCCCGATGGTGTCAAAAGATGAACAAACGTATCGGAGTCGATGCCGGTCGCGTCGGCGGCCTCAGTCGCGCACCGGGCCGTCGGGCGTATCGGTTTCCACCAGCCGGGCCAGTTGCAGCAGCGATTCCTGCCAGCCCAGGTAGCACATCTCGGTCGGAATGACCTCGGGAATGCCCTCCTGCACGATGGTCAGTTCCGTGCCGCACGAGACCTGCCGCAGGTTGATGGTCGTCGTCATCTCGCCCGGCAGGGCGGGATCGTCGAAGCGGTCCGTGTAGCGGATCTTCTCGCCTTCCACCAGCTCCAGGTATTCGCCGCCGAACGGCTCGAGGTGGCCGGTGGCGAAGTTGCGAAAGGCCATCCGGTGCTTGCCGCCCACGCGCGCGTCCAGTTCCTGGACCGAGCAGGTGTAGCCATAGGGCGGAAGCCACTTGGCGACCGCGTCGGGTTCGAGAAAGGCGCGATAGACGCGGTCGGGGGAGGCGCGCAGGACGCGCAGGTGTCGTACGGTTCCGGTAGTCATGGTGTAGTCCGCCTTGATTTGAGGGTGGGTGCATGACTACGACGAACCGCCGGCACCCGGATCGACACGGATTTACCTGGGGATTTCCCTAGGTCATGGCGTCTGTCCCGATTGCCGCAGGCGTTCAATGTACGCCGTCAGCGTCTCGGCGTGCCGCTGCTCGGCGCGCAGGCCGACGTGGCCGTCCGCCCGCACCGCCAGCAGCATCATGTCGCCCACGCCCATCCGGGCCGCCGTGGCGGGCTCCAGGTACGCGTCCACGTCGGTCACGCCGTCGCTGGCGGTCAGGGCCACCACCACCTCGATGATGTAGCCGTCAGCCAGCGCCATCAGCCGGCGGCGCAGGTCCGACAGCGGCTGCTGCGCCGTGCCGGGGCCGCCAATCAACAAAACGGTGTGCCCGCGCCGCTTGGCGTACTCATGCAGCTTGCCCCGGCCGCCGGTGGAAAACCGCACGTCGATATGGTCCGGCAGCCGCTGGCCCGGCCAGATGGCCTCGTGCCGGTCACCCATCACGATGGGCGACCCCGCGTAGTCGATGTCGAGTTCGGCTTCCGACACGGCCTCGCGGTGCCGCGCCTCGGGGTTGCCGAAGGCCGCGCGGATCGCCAGATCGCGCGCGCGACGCTCTGCGTTGCCCTGCGCCATCTGCGCGCTTTCGGCGGCATCGCCCGACGCCATCACCATGTCGGCCACGGGCCGGCGCTCGGCGTGATAGCTGTCCAGCAGTGCGGGCGAACAATGTCCCTGGCAGACCAGCGCCAGCTTCCACCCCAGGTTGTAGGCATCCTGCAGGCCGGTGTTCATGCCATGTCCCTGCGCCGGGCTGCACGTGTGCGCGGCGTCGCCCGCCAGCAGCACGCGGCCGGACCGGAACGCGCGCGCCACCTTGGTGTGGCATTCGAAGCGCGCCGGGTGCGAGACGTTGTAAAAGCCGGCGTCAGGCAGGTAGCGCCGCAGCGTGGACAGCGCGTCCTCGACCAGGTCCGACGCCGCGGAGCTGGGGCGCAGGTAGACGCGCCAGCGCTCGCCGGGCAACGCGGTCAGAATCACCGGAATCTGATCCAGGTAGGCGTAATTCGCCTCGAACGCCTCCGGCCAGTCGGGGATGGTGGCGTCGAACACGGCCCACGGCTGGTTGATGTCGTGGCCGTCCTGCTCGATGCCGGTCAGCATCCGCACGGTGCTGTGATGCCCGTCGCAGCCGACGACCCACTGCGCCAGCACCTGCGACAGCTTGCCGCCGCGCTCCACGGTGGCCAGCACGCCGTCTTCCTGTTCCTGCAATCCCACCAGCTTCGTGGCGCGCGTGACCTTGCCGCCCAGCCGCGCCAGATGGTCGGCCAGCACCGTCTCCGTGACTTCTTCCGAGATGCCGATGTTGAAGGGATAGCGGCTGCCGGCAAGTTCCAGGTCGATGATGCCCAGTTCGCTGCCGCCCGCATGAATGCGGGCGCGCCGCTGCTTCACGCCCGCGGCCAGCAGGGGTTCGATGATGCCCAGCGCATCCAGGATTTCAAGTGAACGCGGATGCACGACGGTCGCGCGGTCCCAATCCAGCGGGCGTTCGTGCGCATCGATCAGCAGGCAGTCAACGCCGCGGCGCTGCAATTCGGCGGCGGTCAACAGGCCGGCCGGGCCCGCGCCCACGACCAGGACGGAAATCGAGATCACCATGTCTTGCCCTCAGCAATGTGGTCATCAAGTCCTGCCGCAAGGGATGCAGCCTGCCCGGCAGTCGGAAGCAGCGCGGTCGCGCCGATGCTGCCGGCAGCACGACAAGGGCGGCGCATTGCGCCGCCCCTGCCGTTTCGCGTGTTGCGAAATTAAAGCAGCGCCGGGGCGCCGTCAACGGCAATGCGCGGCACCGCGCGCGAGTGGGGGTGGCACCTCGTTCCGCGGTATGGATGCATCAGTGCGCGCGGTCTCATGCGATGGGATGAGGCGCCGCTCGCCCGGTTGGCCACGTCCGCGAAGGCATCCGCCGTCCGGTCCATTACTATTTCAGCCATGAGCCAGCGCAAGAATCCTTCGAAGCCGGGCGCCGATGCCTGCATCCGCGTGCGAGGCGCGCGGGAACACAACCTGAAGAACGTGGACGTCAGCATCCCGCGCGATGCGCTGGTGGTGTTCGCCGGCGTGTCCGGGTCGGGCAAATCGTCGCTCGCATTCGGCACACTGTACGCCGAAGCGCAGCGCCGCTACCTGGAATCGCTGTCGCCGTACGCCCGCCGCCTGATCGATCAGGTGGGCGTGCCCGACGTCGACGCCATCGATGGTCTGCCGCCCGCCGTGGCCTTGCAGCAGCAGCGCGGCACGCCGAACGTGCGCTCCACGGTCGGCAGCGTCACCACGTTGTCGAGCATGCTGCGGATGCTGTATTCGCGCGCCGGCACCTATCCGGCGCGCCAGCCCATGCTGTACGCCGAGGACTTCTCGCCCAACACGCCGCAGGGCGCCTGCCCGCATTGCCACGGCCTGGGCTACGTGTACGACGTGACCGAGGCATCCATGGTGCCGGACCCGTCGCTGTCCATCCGCGAGCGCGCGATCGCATCGTGGCCGCCGGCGTGGCATGGCCAGAACCTGCGCGACATCCTGGTGACGCTGGGCTACGACGTGGACAAGCCGTGGCGCGACCTGCCCAAGAAGGACCGCGACTGGATTCTCTATACGGACGAGCAGCCCACGGTGCCGGTCTACGCCGGTTTCACGCCGGCCGAAACGCGCGCGGCGCTGCGCCGCAAGACCGAACCCAGCTACATGGGCACCTATACCGGCGCGCGCCGCTACGTCATGCACACGTTCGCCACCACGCAGAGCGCCATGATGAAAAAGCGCGTGGCGCGCTTCATGACCGGCGCGCCCTGCCCGGAATGCGGCGGCCGGCGCCTGAAGCGCGAGGCGCTGTCCGTGACGTTCGCGGGCCTGGACATCGGCAGCCTGTCGCAACTGCCGCTTGCCCGCATCGCAGAGGTTCTGGCGCCCGCCGCCGAAGGCCGGTTCGACGAACACGCGGCGCAGTCTGGATCGACGCGCAGCAAGGCCGCGGGCGTGCGTGCCAACGCCAAGCGCGTGGCGGCCGGCGGGCTGTCGCATGCCGGCAGCAGCGACGTGCGCCGCACGCCGGACCTGTCGCCCGAGAAACGCATCGCGGCGCAGCGCATTGCACATGATCTGGTCGAGCGCATCGGCACGCTGCAGGCGCTGGGCCTGGGCTATCTGGCGATGGACCGGTCCACGCCCACGCTGTCGCCCGGCGAGTTGCAGCGCCTGCGGCTGGCCACGCAGATCCGCTCCAACCTGTTTGGCGTGGTCTACGTGCTGGACGAACCGTCCGCCGGGCTGCACCCCGCGGACGGCCAGGCGCTGCACCGCGCGCTGGATCAGCTGAAAGCGGGCGGCAACACGCTGTTTGTCGTGGAGCACGATCTGGACACGCTGCGCCGCGCCGACTGGCTGGTCGACGTGGGGCCGGGTGCGGGCCAGCACGGCGGGCAGGTGCTGTACAGCGGTCCGCCGGAGGGGCTGCGCAAGGTGAAGGATTCCGTCACCGCCAAGTACCTGTTCGACATGCGCCCCGCCAGCCGCCGCACCCCGCGCGAACCCGCCGGGTGGCTGGAGCTGCGCGGCATTCATCGCAACAACCTGCATGGCGTGGACGCACGCTTTCCGCTGGGCGCGTTCACGGCGGTGACGGGCGTGTCCGGCTCGGGCAAATCCAGCCTGGTCAGTCAGGCGCTGGTCGAACTGGTGGGCGAACACCTGGGCCAGGAACTGCCGGCCGAGGAACCCGACAGCGACCTGCCGCAGCCCGGCAACCTGCCGCGCACCACGGGCCGGCTGCATGCGGGCGGGCAGGCCATCAAGCGCCTGGTCAACGTGGACCAGAAGCCCATCGGCCGCACGCCGCGCTCCAACCTGGCCACCTACACCGGTCTGTTCGATCACGTGCGCAAGCTGTTCGCCGACACCAAGGCCGCGCGCGCCCGGCGCTACAGCGCGGGCCGCTTCTCCTTCAACGTCGCGCAAGGGCGCTGCGAGACCTGCGAGGGCGAAGGCTTCGTCCACGTCGAACTGCTGTTCATGCCCAGCGTGTACGCGCCGTGCCCCACGTGCCACGGCAGCCGCTACAACGCCAAGACGCTTGAAGTCGAGTGGAATGGCCGCAACGTCGCCCAGGTGCTGGACATGACGGTGGACGAAGCGCGCGATTTCTTCAAGGACGAGGCGGTGGTGGCGCGCCCCTTGACGCTGCTGGCCGAGATCGGCCTGGGCTATCTGCGCCTGGGCCAGCCCGCCACTGAACTGTCCGGCGGCGAAGCCCAGCGCATCAAACTGGCCACCGAACTGCAGCGCAGCCAGCGCGGCAACACGCTGTACGTGCTGGACGAGCCCACCACGGGCCTGCACGCGGCGGATGTGGACAAGTTGATGACGCAACTGCACGGCCTCGTGGATGCCGGCAATACCGTCGTCGTGGTCGAACACGACCTGCGCGTCGTCGCGGGCAGCGACTGGATGCTGGACGTCGGACCGGGCGCCGGCGAAGAGGGCGGCGCTATCGTCGCGGCCGGCACCCCGGAAGCCGTCAGCCGCGGCAACGCGGGCGTCACCGCCCCGTTCCTGCGGCGTTTTTTTGACTGAGGAAACATGGAATTCACCTACCGCCTCGCGCGCGGCGAAGACGTCGCGGCCTGCATCGACATCCGGGGCAAGACCCGCGAGAACGCGTTTTCCGCAGCGGACCTCGCCGCGGTCGGCGTCACGCTCGAATCATGGACCGCGGCGGTCCAGGACGGCTCGCTGCCCGGCTACGTGGCCACGGTCGACGGCAAGGTCGCCGGGTACTGTTTCGGAGACACCGAAGCCGGCGAGATCGTCGTCCTGGCGCTGCTGCCCGACTTCGAGGGGCATGGCGCGGGCAAGACGCTGTTGAATCTGGTCGTGCGCGATCTGAAGGCGCTGGGTTTTCAGCGGCTGATCCTGGGATGCGCCAGCGACCCCGCCGTCCGTTCGTATGGCTTTTACCGGCACCTGGGCTGGACATCGACGGGCACGTTCGACGACCGGGGCGACGAGGTGCTGGAGCTGTATCCGTAAGATGCGTTTCGTGAGCGCCCGCGGTCCTACTGCTGCATTTCCTGCGCAAGCGTGGCCTGCATGCGCTCCATGCTTTCCTGACCCACCTGGATCAAGCCGCTGCCCGGCTGATCGATATCCAGGATGAAGGTCAGCACCAGGGCAATCAGCGCAGCAAACATCCCGGTGGAAATCGGCCGCCGCCGTCCATACAGGCCCGTGCCGTACGCGATATAGCCCATCGAGCCGCCCGCCACGATGAACAGCAGGTAGTACACCGGCTCGGGCACGTGATTTTCCAGCGCGACGCGCCGCTTCTCGTTGATCTGCGCCATCTCGTTGATGGCCTGGATGAACATGATCGTGGAGATGGACGGCGGATTCTCGGCCCGCGCCGCCACCGCCGCCCGGATCTGGCGTTCGATGCGGCGTGCCGTGGCGTTGGCGGCGGCAAAACGCGGCGAATCCTGGTCGGCCAGGTGGTAATCCAGCGATGCCGACGTGTATTCGTGCAGCATCTTTGCCACCACCGGCCGGTGCTCAGTGGGAATGAGCTGCGACCGCCAGTAGGCGTTGCCGATGGCGTTGGCCTCTTCCAGCACCAGGTTCTTGCGCGTCTCGAACCGCGTGACCGACATGGCGAACGTAAACCCCAACAGCAGGGCCAGCAGGCCGAGCAGGGCGGTCTGCAGTGCGGTGATGTGCGTCTTGGCGGCCTCGTCGGCCGGCTTGCGCAGCCGGCGGCCAAGGCGATAGCCGACCTCGATGACGCCCAGGAAAATGATGAGCACGACGAAAAAGAGGATGACCTCGTCGACTTCCCGCAGCATGCCGTTTTCCCCCCGGATCGGATTTGCGGATCAGCGTATGCCGATTGCGCGGCGGCGGCAAGCCTGGCCGAACGCCGGGCCATCCTGTCAGCGAAACGCCAACATCTTGGAGTAAGGTGTCGCTTCTTAACCCCAAGACCCGCACGGAGCAGAACTTGAAATACCGCAAACTCGGCCGTACCGACCTGGATGTCAGCCTGATCGGGCTGGGCACCATGACCTGGGGCGAGCAGAACACCGAAGCCGACGCGCATCAGCAACTGGACTACGCGCTGGAGCGCGGCGTCAACCTGGTCGACGTGGCCGAGATGTATCCCGTGCCGCCCAAGCCCGAAACCCAGGGGCTGACCGAAACCTACATCGGCACGTGGCTGGCCAAGACCGGCCGTCGCCAGGACATCGTGCTGGCCAGCAAGGTGGCCGGCCCCGTGCGCGATGCCAAGCGCCCCGGCCACATCCGCGACGGCAAGACCTTCCTGGACCGCAAGAATCTGACCGCGGCCCTGGACGCCAGTCTGAAGCGCCTGCAGACGGATTATCTGGACCTGTATCAGCTGCATTGGCCCGACCGCACCACCGCGACGTTCGGCCAGCTCAACTACCCGTGGGTCGAAGACGAGCACACCGTGCCGATCGAAGAGACGCTGTCGGTCCTGCAGGACTTCGTGCGCGCCGGCAAGGTGCGCCACGTGGGCGTATCCAACGAAACCCCGTGGGGCGTCAGCCAATTCCTGCGCCACGCCCAGAACGCCGACCTGCCGCGCATCGCGTCGATCCAGAACGCCTACAGCCTGCTGAACCGCGTGTACGAAATCGGCCTGTCGGAATTCACGCACCACGAAGGCGTGGGCTTGCTGGCGTATTCGCCGCTGGCGATGGGCATGCTGTGCGGCAAGTATCTGGACGGCGCCAAGCCGGCCGGCGCGCGCCTGACGGTGTACACGCGCTTCACCCGCTACAGCAACCCCCAGGCCGAAGCCGCCACGCGCGAATACGTGGAACTGGCGCGCAAGCATGGCATCTCTCCGACGCATCTGGCGCTGGCTTGGGTGAATCAACGCCCGTTCGTCACCAGCAATCTGATCGGCGCGACGTCGCTGGAGCAGTTGAAGGAAAACATCGACAGTGTTGATGTGACGTTGTCGGCTGAGGTGCTGGACGCGATCAACCAGATCCACGTGCGTCATCCGAATCCGGCGCCTTGAGGCGCGCGGGGCGGGACGGGAAGCCGTTCATGCCCCTATGGAAGGCGGTTGATCTCCTTCGAGGTCAACAACCGAAAAGCTCACTTGCGAAAGCGGTGGGCTTTTTTCATTTCCGAGGGGTAGTTCTGTAATGCCGTCGTTGGCACGCATGTTTGAAGCAGGGGGGGTTCAAATCGTGCGTGGCATCACGGGAGAAAAGTGAATCAGGCAATTTTCGCGTTTATCTGATTCAAGTCGGCTTCTGCGACGCTCAGACTTTCGCGCATCAGTAATTGCCTGGAGCAATGATGACAGCGCGCCCGATCATTCGTGTTGGTGACAAGACGACCCATGGCGGAAGGGTGTTGGAGGGGTTTTCGTCCTACGACATCGACGGCAGGGCGGCGGCAGGGCTTGGTCACAAGGCTATGTCGGTGTGGCGGTCGGATTCACCCCAGATGAACTGACCAACGGAGCAGGGATCGCTCAGGCATTGCATGACACTTTGGGCGCCTTGGCAAAACGGCGAATGCCGACCATGCAGAATCATCCGGAAAACGGCGGATGGCCTGCTAGCGCAGACGATAGGCCGGACCATATTTCAATTCAGTTGGGGTGTGACCTGTACGCAAACGTCAGACCTCATGCACTGACCCCGGACATCCTGCTTGGAACAGTCGAAGCTGTACCGTTGCCTTGGGGAAACAGCAGGGGAAGTTCGAAAGAATTGCACGTCTGCGAACGCTAGCTAGGGCAAATATGCGGATTCTCGGAAGGTCAATTTGCATCCTGCTGGCGTTGCTAGGAGGGTTGTGTGGAAGTCTGGTAATTTGGGGTTCGCTGACGCCTACGGTGGTACTCCACTATGCGCAAGACGCTGCAGCGCCGGTGGTGGTTTACTTCAACGATAATCATCGCCTCACAAGGGAAACCATTCATCCCGGGGAGTCAGTCAGATTTTCGACCACGATGTTTGCGTCGCCGGCGTCGTGGATTGAGGTCAGCACGCCATTCGTCAATCGCCGAAGCGTAGAGATTACGGGCAAGTTCAGTCGGGTGGATGTGTGCATCAGTGCACAAGCGCGGTTTAGCTCGCACACAAGGCATCAGTATTTCTCGCGCTTCACGTCGCCAAGTGAGCCATGCGGGGTTGCCGATCACGGGCGGTAGGAGGCCGACTGCTGTTCGCCAAATCGGAGCGCGACGGAATCGATTTCGATCCCGCAATCCAGGGATCCGTCCACCGCCATCACAGCAGGTCCCGCATTCATGTCTGCCGACGCACCGGAACCTCCCACAACTTCTCCGGCGCAAAATCCGCCTGTTCCCCCTTCTTCGCATACCCCAACGGATTCGCAATCACCCGGCAGCCGTCCTTCACGTAATCCTGCGCGCAATGCAGATGCCCGTGTATCCACACGTCGGCCAGCGGCAGCAATCCATCCAGCGCGTTGCAAAACCCCGCCGTGCCCGGCGTGACGCCATAACGGGGATCAGCACTGGCCAATGTGGGCGCAAAGTGCGTGACGGCCACCGTCGTGCCGTCGAAGGGCACACGCAGGGCGGCGTCCAGCCACGCCTGACAGGCCAGCCCCTGCTCGCGCATCTGTTCAGCCATGAAGGGCGCGCCATGGCGGCGCATCTCGGCCTTTTCCAGATAGAAGTCCGCCGCGCGGAAAGCCTTGGCGCGCTTTTTCAGCGCTTCCCCCAGCGTGTCGTCCGGTGAGGCCAGCGCGTCGAAATCCGTCCACAGCGTCGTGCCGACGAAGCGCACCCCGCCGATGACGGTGGACTCGCGTTCCAGCCACTGGATGCCCAGCGCGTTGCACAGGTCTTGCAGGCGCGCGTGCGCCTCGTCGAAATCCACGTTGTCGTATTCGTGGTTGCCCGGCACGTAGAGGACGGGCGTGGGCCAGCCGTGGCGCGGCGAATAGTCGCCCAGGCCGAAGTCGTCCCGTTCCAGCCGCGAACCCTGACGGTACGAGCCGATGTCGCCCGCCAGCACGAGCAGGTCGGCGCCCGGCAACGGTTGTGCCACAAAGGTGGGATCGGTTTCAAGATGCAAGTCGGAAAGCAGTTGGATCTTCATGGGGGCTATCTTAGGCGACGGACAGCCGCGCTGCGCCTCGCCGGCATCCATGCGACACTTTCCCCCATGCGTTGACCACCCCAATCCCACCCAAAAAGGAGGAATTCCCATGCGTATCGTGTTTGCCGCCGCCGCGCTCCTGCTTGCAGCGGGGGCGCAGGCCCAAGTGCTCAAGTGTGACCAGGCGTCCACCCAGACCGACATGAACCTGTGCGCGGATCAGGCGTATCGCCAGTCCGACGCCGAGTTGAACGCTGCGTACAAGGAAGCGACGGAGCGCCTGAAGGACAGCAAGGACGCCTTGACGCAACTGCAGGCGGCGCAGAAAGCGTGGCTGTTCTTTCGCGATGCCGAATGCGCGTTTTCGTCGACAGGCGTGACGGGCGGCAGCGCCTATCCGATGGTGTTGAGCATGTGCCTGGATAAGCTCACGAAGGCCCGGACCAAGGAATTGCGCGCGTATCTGGCGTGCGAGGAAGGCGACACGAGCTGCCCGGTGCCGCGCAAGCCATGAGTGCTGCCGCGCAGAATGCCGGACATTATGCCAGCCCGGAAGTCGGCACTCCGGACGTCAGCACTCCGAACACCAGCAACCCGGACATCGCCGACCCGGCCGCCGGCATCCCCGACACCGGCCTGATCATTGACGAGCATGGCAAGCCGCGTTGCTTCTGGCAGCCGTCCATGCCGGACTATCACGATCATGAATGGGGCCGGCCCGTCGTGGACGACCGGCGCCTGTTCGAGAAAATCTGTCTGGAAGGTTTTCAGGCCGGCATGGCGTGGATCACGATCCTGCGCAAGCGCGACGCGTTTCGCGAGGCCTTTGACGATTTCGACATGGAACGGGTGGCACGTTATACCGAGCGCGACGTGGAGCGCCTGATGGGCAACGCCGACATTGTGCGCAACCGCGCCAAGATCGCGTCGGCCATCAACAACGCGCAGCGCGCGCTCGAACTGGCCGACGAGACCGGCTCGCTGGCCGGCTGGCTCTGGTCGCATGAACCGCCGCCGCAGGACCGACCGGCGGCGGTGGATAGGCATTATTGGGACAGCAATCCCACGTCCAAGGCGTCGAAAGAACTCTCTCGCGCGCTGAAGCGGCGCGGCTGGACGTTTGTGGGCCCGACGACCATGCATGCCTTCATGCAGGCCGTGGGCATGGTGAACGAGCACATGAGCGGTTGCGTCTGCCATGGGCAGATCGAGGCGGCGCGCGCGTACTTCCGGCGTCCGGGCTGAACCAATGCGAGGCAATGCAGGCGCTGGCGGTATCGCTGGCCTGCAAGTCCGCAAAGACGGGCTGCGTCAGAACCGTGTCAAACCACGCTGATGCGCAACTCGGCCAGCAGCGCCGCCGCCTGCGTCTTGGAAATCGTCGCGCCGGCCAGCCGGGCGGCCGCCGTCGGGTCCAATCCGCCAAGGTCCGCTTCCCGCAGGTCCGCGCCTTCGAAGTGGACGTTTTTCAACGTGGCATTGCGCAGGCTGCCGCCGTGAAACACCGTCTCGCGGAAGTCGCTTCCCGACAGGTCCGCGTCCGAGAAATCCAGCTGCAGCAGATTGCACTTGCGAAACGACACGCCGCGCAGCAGCGCGCCGACCAGCAGGCATTCCTCGAGCGACCAGCCCAGGCACGCAATGCCATCGAAATCCGATCCGGTCAGCTTGCACGACCGGAACTTGGCGCTGGCCAGCCGCGCGCGGCGCCAATTGGCGTTGTTCAGGTCGCAGTTCTGGAAGTGGGCCTCGCTGGCGTCCGCCGACGCAAAGCTGGCCGACCCGCCGCGGCAGCGTAGCCATTGGCTGTCAGTCAAATCCGCGCCCTGGAACGAGGCGCCAGCAATCGCGCAGCCGCTGAACTGGAAGCCGCGCAGTTCCAGGCGCGAAAAGTCTGCGTCCTGAAAGTCGCAGTCCACGAACGACAGCGCCTTGCCTGCCGCCGTCTCGATGAGGGCCTGCATGGCCTTGCGGTCGATGTCCTGGCCCTCGATCGGCGGAGTAACGGGTTGCGTCATGCGGATCAGGCCGAGGCGTCCGACTGCAGACGGCCCAGGATGAACCCGTCGACGGCGCTCGTGCGGCCGCGCCACAGCGTCGGCTGGCCGGCGATGGGCGTGCCGTCGGCGGTGAAGAACAGGGCGTCCGCCAGGTGAATGTAGTTGGGCAGCGGATCGACGGGCTGGGGCAGGCGGAACACGTCGCCCAGTTCGGCCAGCGAGGCGTGCACGGTCTGGCGCGTGTCGGGGTCCAGCGATTCCAGCGAGCCCGAGAAGCTGGCCGCGAAGGTGTCGAAGTACTCGGCGCCCGAGACGATCGAGCCGGAGACCAGCATGCCGCCCATCTGCAACGTCACGCCAATGCTTTCGATCTGGCTGCCGTTGTTGACGAGGTTGACCAGGAACTGCAGGAAGGCGTCTGCGGCGGGCGTGGCGGCAGCGGGCTGGGTCGAAGGGGTGTCGATGCTCATGAGAACGGTCTCTGGAAGATTTGCGAGAGGCACAAGATACTCGAAGGGCGCTAAAAATGGTCGGACCGCAATCCGCAGAGAAACGGGCGGTTCGGGCGGCTGACCCGGTTTTCCGGCAGCGCGGGCCGGGAGTATGTTGGCACCCTGACCGCCAATCCCTCTGGAGCATCCATGAGCAGCGTGAATTTCCTGGGTATCAATGCCGCCGCCGGCCAGTCCGCGGCGGCCGCCAAAAATGCCAACGCCAACGCCGGCGAAAGCTTCCGCGCGGCGTTTGCCGATGCCACCGAGCGCAATCGTTCTGCCATGGGCCAAGGCGTGTCCGGCGCCTCGCAGGCCGCGCCGTCGCAGGCCGAAAAGGAATTCCTGGACTACGCCGGCATGTCGCTCGAGGACAAGATGTTCTACGCGGCGCTGGCGAGCCTGGGCATTTCCAAGGAAGAATACGACGCCATGTCGGCCGCCGAACGCCTGGAAGTCGCCAAGAAGGTCGCCCTGGCGATGCAGCAATTGGCGAAGGCCGAGAACACGCAGGAAGTGCTCTGACGCGTTGACCGCCCGATGCGAAAAGGCCCGCTTGCGCGGGCCTTTTTCACCTTACCAGCCCCAGCAGGTGCCGGCCGCAGGCTTGCCGCAGGTGCGGTAGTTCACCGCGAACCACAGCTTGCCCGCGCCGCGCGGCGTGCCGTCGGACGTCTTGACGTCGTTGCGCGGCAGTTCCTCCAGCGTGTCGCGCGCCGTCTTGGTGGCCGAGCCGCTGGCGGCATTGGCTTCCAGGACGATGCGGCCCAGGCTGGCGGCGTCGCGGTCTTCGAACACGATAGCCGTGTCAGCCAACGCGCTCATCTTCACCGACGCATCGCGCACGGCGGCGGCGTAGCTGTCGTTGGCCCCGGTGGGCAGGATGTCCTTGTTCAGCGTACTGACCGCCAGGATTTCCGCGGGCGTTGCCGGCGCCTGCATCTTGTATTGGTCCAGGCCCTGCAGCTGCCCGGCCGCGGCCTGGCGGCGCAGCCAGTCGCCCCACAGGAATTCCGCGAATTCAGGCAGGTTGCCGTTGCTGTAGGCGATGTCGCGCGTGAAATACACCAGTGAGCGGTAGCGGTCTTCCTGCATGCCGCCGGGCTCCTGCGCACTGGCGAGGCCGACGCGCGTGGGCAGCTGGTCGACGGTGATCGGCTGGTTCTGGCCGTCACGCAACCATGCCCGGCGCTCGTCGACCAGACGCTGCCAGAAGGCCGCCGCGGTCGGGAGGTCGCTGTAGTTGGCGTCGACCTTCACCCACACGGGGAGCTTCGGGCCGCCATCAGATATCTCGCGCAGGGACGAGAACGTGTGGTGGCCGTCGGTCAGGTACAGGTTGCCGTCCCAGCCCACGATCACCGTCTTCAGGTTGGCCGTATTCGTGCCCGGCGCGTCCAGGCAGGTGAACGTTTCGGGCTTGTCCAGGCGCGCGGCGCGCGCCTCGGCGATGCTCTGGAACTTCTGCGCGCGCTCGGCGCCGCCCACGTCCTCGCAATAGTCGTCGAACTTCTTGCCGACGGTGCGGTTCAGGTAATCCAGTTGCAGAACTGGGTCGGCCGCCCAGGTGGCGCGGTCGAAGTCGCCTTGCCAGCGGCCGAGCTTGTAATAGATCTGGTCGTAGCCGATCGCGGCCTGGGTCGGATGCAGTTCCTCGATGCGGACCTGGATGACGTCGCCCGCCTTCTTCTGCAGATAGGCCGTGTTGCGCGGAGGCGTTTGGGGTTCGGGTTCCGGTTCCGGTTGCGGCTGCGGCGTGGGCTGCGGCGCCGGGGTTTCAGCGACGGGCGGCTGGACGTCGTCATCGTCATCATCGCCGCCGCCATTGCAGGCAGCCAGGGCCAGCGGCAACAAAGCCAGGGCCAGGGCGCGCATCAGGCGCGACGGACGGAAAAGGGGAGAAAGCGCGGATTCGGTACGGGAGGGCATGGCAGTTCTTGGGGGCTGCGATCAGTAAGGGAGGCCGATCATGCCGGACGCGTGTTTCCTGCGCATTGCACGTCACCGAGAACCTGACCGAGCATAGGCCGCGCGCGCGGCCGGGGGCAAGGAGATAATGGCAGCGCGTCCGGCACCGGACCGGGCGTCAAGCAGACACATACCAAGGAGGCTGCCGGCAATGGCTTACATCACATTCTGGCGCGACTGCGTCGTACTGACGCTGAGCGCGATCGGCTTTGGCGCCGCCGCGGAAGATCGCGCCGCGAACGCGCGCGGCGCCCAACTGCTGGAGGCATCCGGCAAGGGCGATGCGGCGCGCGTGCGCCAATTGCTGGCAGAGGGCGCGCCGATCGAGGCGCGGGACGGGCAGGGCAATACGCCGCTGCTGCGCGCCACGCAAGGCAACCACGTGCAGGCCGCGGCGGCGCTGATCGACGCCGGCGCAAACGTGAACGCCCAGAACGGCATGCAGGACAGCGCATACCTGCTGGCGGGCGCGCAGGGCTATCGAGAGATATTGGAGCTGACGCTGTCGCATGGCGCCGACCTGAAAAGCACCAACCGCTATGGCGGCACGGCCCTGATTCCGGCGTGCGAGCGCGGCCACGTCGAGGTCGTGAAGCGGCTGCTGCAGGCGGGCGTGGATCCCAACCACGTCAACCGGCTGGGCTGGACGGGGCTGCTCGAGGCCATCATCCTGAGCGACGGCGGACCGCGCCATCAGGCCATCGTGGCGCTGCTGATAGAGGGGGGAGCGGACGTGAATCTGCCCGACAAGGATGGGCTTACGCCATTGCAGCACGCGCGTCAGCGCGGCCAGACGGAAATCGTGCAGATGCTGGAGCGCGCCCGGGCGCGGTAGCGACCCGGGCGGCAGGATGGGCCGGCGCCGCGGGGCGGCCGGCCCGGCACACGCTTAGAACTGGTGGCGGATGCCCACGCCGGCGGCGGTGCTCTTCAGACCGTCGATGAACGCGTAGTCCGTGCCGTACGAACCGTAGGCGTACAGGTTGGTGCGCTTGGACAGGTCGTAGGTGTAGCCCACGCTGTACACATTCATGTTGGCGTCGCCGCCGGTCAGCTTGTCGTTGGACGGAGCCACGTGCTGCCACGAGGTGAACAGGCTGCCCGAGGCGCCCACCGGGAACGTCGCGCCCAGCATGTAGGAATTGGCCTTGAAGCCGTCAACGAAGCGGTTGGTGCCGAACTCATCGCTGAACGGTGTGCCCGACGGCAGATCCTGGCCGACGAACCAGCCGTCGGTGGTGCGGCCGTAAGCGGCAGCCAGCTTGACCACTTCCAGGTCGTACGAAGCGCCGACGGCGTATTGGCGCGGCGTGGCGCCGTTGTCGACGGTGCTGCGGTTGGCGCCGTTCAGCTGGTCGTACGTCAGCGTCACGTTCAGGGGACCCTGCACATAGCGCAGGCCGGTGGTGATGCCGCGCGTGTTGTCGGCGGTCTGGAAGCCGGTCTGGTCCGAGGTGGTGTCGTCCACGCTGAACGAGTAGCCCACGGCGAATTCAAAGCCGTTCACCGACGGGGTGCGGTACATGACCATGTTGTCCCAGCGCATGGTGTTGGCCGCGCTGAAACCCAGGCCCAGGTTGGATTGGGTGTAGCTGGTGTAGAAGGGGTCGATGTCGGCCAGGTAGTTCGAGCCGACCGTGGCCTGACGGCCGAATTCCAGCGAGCCCCAGGCGTCGTTGGCCAGACCGATGGTGGCTTGGCGGCCGAACAGGCGGCCGGATTGGCCGCGCTGGCCGTTGGCCGAATCAAAGCCGCTTTCCAGCTTGAAGACGGCGCGCAGGCCGTCGCCCAGATCTTCGGATCCGCGCAGGCCCCAGCGGGAGCCGGCCTGGATGCCGTTGATCATGCCGACTTTGGAACCACTGTAGCCATCGCCCTTGATCTTGTTGTAGCCGAGGCCGGTGTCGATGACACCATAGAGGGTGACTGACGGTTCTGCCTGGGCAACGCCTGCGAAAGAGGCCAGCATTGCCGCGGCGAGCAGCGTCTTTTTCATCCGGAAAACTCCTGAGTTGCAGTTGAAGAAAAAGCAAAAGGAACACGACGCCAAGCATCAACCCGACGGTGTTCCTCGGCGCATAGTGTAGAACAATGCGTTAATTGTCGTTATCCACCGTCAATTCTTGCCAAAATTCGAACACTTTCTAGTGGGGCGTTCAGGTGCTTTTTCTGGGACGAAGCCGAGCGAATTGACCTTGCGGCGTCATAGTGGCATCTTGCCCAAAACCTCAATCACGGAACCCGCTCCTTGGACTTTCCCCAACCGCTCGTCACCGTCGACGCCGTCCTTCTTACCCTGCGCGAATCCGGCCTGGAAGTCGCGTTGCATCAGCGCGACCGCGAGCCGCTTCAGGGCGCCATGGCGCTGCCGGGTGGCGTGGTGCACGCCAACGAAGACACGTCCACCGAAGACAGCATCCGGCGTGTATTGCGCGACAAGACCGGCTTCGAGCCGCGCTACCTGGAGCAATTGCAGGTGTTTTCCGGTCAGGATCGGGATCCCCGGGGATGGTCGATGTCGGTCGCCTATGTGGCGCTGGTGCCCGCCGCCGAACTGGAAGCCGCCACCCGCGCGGAATTCCGTTTTGTCAGTGTGGACGCCTTGCCGCCGCTGGCGTTCGACCATGCGGACATCATCACTGCCGCCGTGGACCGCCTTCGCAGCAAATCCACGTACTCCACGCTGCCGTTTTTCCTGCTCCCCGAGCGCTTCACGCTGACCCAACTGCAGCACACCTACGAGGCGATCCTGCAGACCCGGCTCGAGAAGTCGAACTTCCGCAGGAAGATGGAAGCGTGGGGGGCGCTGGAGGCAACCGTCGAAGTTGTCGGGGGCGCGCAGCGTCCGGCGCGTCTTTACCGGTTGAAGGATTTCACCTTTTTCGACCGGAGCGTCGGCTGATTCGACGGGACGAGCCTTTTGCAACCCAAAGATAGTTGCAAAACAACAATAAGTAGGCATATACTGGCCTCACTTAGTTTTGAAATGCCACTAAGGGGCCATCATGTTCACCATCACTGCGGTAATCGAAGGACAGCGCAAGACCGATACGCCAGCCGCGTTCCGGTTTCCCGGCGGCGAAATGCAGGTCACCATTCCCGCCGGCTTGCGTGAACAGGCCGACGCCGCCCGCGAATTCCGCATCCACGCCTTGCTGAAGTCGGCCGACGACGTCATGCAGTTGCTGCTGCTGACCGACGCGCTGCGCCGCCTGAACCCGGCCGCGCCCGTGCATCTGGACATGCCCTATGTGCCGTATGCGCGCCAGGACCGCGTCTGCAATCCGGGCGAGGCGCTGGGCGCCGCCGTGTTCTGCAAGCTCATCAATGACCAGCAGTACGCCACGGTCACCATCGTGGAACCGCACAGCGACGTCACGCCAGCGCTGTTGCAGCGGGTGCGGGTGATCGACGCCGCCGCCTTCCTGAAGAAAGCGCTGGCCGCCCCGGCCTTTGCCCAGGGCGTCACACTGATGGCCCCGGACGCCGGCGCCCGCAAACGGGTGCAGTCGTTGGCCAAAACGCTGGGCGTGGCGGACGTGCGCTACGCGGAAAAGGTCCGCGACCCGCAGACCGGCCGCATCACGGAAACCCGCGTGCCCGATGATGTCCCCGCCCAGCCGGTGCTGGTGGTCGACGACATCTGCGACGGCGGACGCACGTTTCTGGAACTGGCCGCCGCCCTGGCCGACAAGACCCGCCAGCCGCTCTATCTGTATGTGACGCACGGCATCTTCAGCAAGGGCTTGACCGAACTGAAGGCGCGATACGCCGGGATTTTCACCGCCTACGACTGGACCCGCACGGAAGAGGCGGCCGCGACCGCCGCCGGTGCGGTGCTGGTCAACTAAGCATGCAGATCAACCAAGAACACAGATCGACCAAGAAGGAACCCGCCATGAATGCCCCCGACACCCTGGCCGCCAAGCTCAAGAATGGCCTGAATCCCTTCCTGCAGGCGGACTTCTACAAGACCGGCCACCCGTTCCAGTACCCCAAGGGCACGAACAAGATCCTGGCCAATTTCACGCCGCGCTCGGCCCGCCTGGCGCCGGTGCTGCCCGAATTGTTCGACGAGAAGATCGTCTGGTTCGGCCTGCAAGGATTCATCAAGGAAATCCTGATCGGCCTGTTCAACCGCGAGTTCTTCGGCAAGCCTGCCAGCACCGCCGTGCGCCAGTACCAGCGCCGTGTGGACAACGCGCTGGGCAAGGGCGCGGTCACGGTCGATCACCTGCAGGCGCTGCACGACCTGGGTTATCTGCCGCTGGAGATCCGCTCGGTGCCTGAAGGCGCGCGCGTCGACATCCGCGTGCCGCCGGTCACCTTCATCAACACCCGGCCGGAATTTGCCTGGCTGGTGACCTACATCGAAACCCTGTTCAGCTGCGAGTCCTGGAAGCCGTCCACGGTCGCCACCATCGCCTTCGAATACCGCAAGCTGCTGACGTACTTTGCGCAATTGACCGGCAGCCCGATGGCGTTCGTGGACTGGCAGGGCCACGACTTCTCGATGCGCGGCATGGCCGGCCTGTACGACGCGCGCAAGTGCGGCGCGGGTCACCTGCTGTCCTTTACCGGCACGGACACGATCCCGGCCATCGACTACCTGGAAGACCTCTACAACGCGGATTCGGACCGCGAACTGATCGGCGGCTCGGTGCCGGCGACGGAGCACTCCGTGATGTGCCTGGGCAGCAAGGAAGGCGAGATCGAGACCATCCGCCGCCTGGTCAAGCAGGTGTATCCGGCCGGCATCGTGTCGGTGGTGTCTGACACCTGGGACTTCTGGCAGGTGGTGACGGACTTCGCCGCGGCGCTCAAGTCCGAGATCATGAGCCGCCAGCCGGATGCGCTGGGCAACGCGAAGGTGGTGTTCCGTCCGGACTCCGGCGACCCCGTGAAGATCCTGACCGGCTATTTCTGCACCGACGTGCCGGACGTGCAGGACCGCGCCGCCCTGCAAGCGGCGCAGGCCGCCGGCTTTGAGGCCGTGCGGGATGCGGCCACGGGCACGTACTGGCTCCTGGGCGAAGACGCCAGCGCGCAGCAGACGCTGCGCGCGCCGGAGGTGAAGGGCGCGGTGCAATGCCTGTGGGACACGTTCGGCGGCGTTCAGACCGATCGCGGCTACAAGCTGCTGGATCCGCACGTGGGCCTGATCTACGGCGACTCCATCACACTGACCCGGGCGCGCGACATCCTGGTGCGCCTGGAACGCAAGGGCTTTGCGTCGGGCAACGTCGTGCTGGGCATCGGGTCATACACCTATCAGTACCTGACTCGCGACACCTTCGGCTGGGCGTTGAAGGCCACGTATGCCGAGGTCAACGGCGAACCGCAGGAACTGGTGAAGGACCCGGTCACCGATTCCGGCGTGAAGAAGTCCGCCAAGGGCTTGCTGCGTGTGGACAAGACGCCGGACGGCTATGTGCTGCACGACCAGCAGACCCCCGATCAGGCGGCGGGTGGCGCGCTGGTGCCTGTGTTCCGCGACGGCGAACTGCTGGTGGAACAAAGCCTGGCCGAGATCCGGGCGCGGCTGCAGGGATCGTGGACCTGCCCTGAGGCGGGCAGCATCCGCTGGCCGGCCTGCTGATCCCGCCGGCATTCGCCAGTATTTGCCGGCAGATCAGACGACAACGGCGCCCTTGCGGGCGCCGTTTCTCATACGTGGCGGCGAATCAGTCCGGCCGGCGTGCGCGCTTTTCCTCGCGCACGAAGATCGCCACGCCCACGATCACCATCAGCGCCAGCGCATACCAGGTGATGGCGTACGTCAGATGGTTGTTCGGGAAGTTGATCATCGTAAGTCCGCCAACCGGCTCCCGGGCGGGATCCTTGCCGGGGCTGGAGGCGGCGTCGGCGTCGATGAAGTAGGGCGCCACGTCGGCAAGTCCGCGCGCCGCCGCGATGCCGGGCAGATCGCGCGAATACCAGAGGTTGGCGGCCGGATCGTTGTTGCGCAGAAAGCCGCTGGCCGGTTCGCCCATTCGCAGCAGGCCCGTGACCTGGCCCGGCGCCGGCGGCTGGGCGCTGTTGGCTGCGTCCTTGCGCCATGCCGGCAGCACGAAGCCCCGGTTCACCAGCACGGTGCCGCCGTCCGCCAGCTGCAGCGGCGTCATGACCCAATAGCCGCTGCCCAGTTCCGTGGCGGCCTGCACCAGCGTCTGCTTGTCGAAGTGGTAGGTGCCGGATGCGGTAACGTGGCGGTATTCGGCGTTGTCCTGCGTCAGCTGCGCCCATTCGTTCTTGCCGGGGGCGGGCGTGGCCGGCGCATGGGCGCGCTGATCCACCTGCGCGATCAGCGCGCGCTTCCAGGCCAGCCGGTGCACCTGCCAGGTGCCCAGCGCGCAAAGCCCGGCGAAGATGGCAACAGCCAGCAACCCCAGGATGACCAGGGTTGCCTTGCTGCGCGGATTACGGGAGGTGTCGCGTGAAGAAATGTCTTTGACTGCTGCCATCAGGGCATCTTGCGCATGTCATGCGGTGACATGGGCATCATGTTGGAGTTCAAGTGGTACATGATCCAGATGGATCCGCTGAGCGTGATGACGACCAGCACGAGCGTGAATATTAACGCCAACATGTTCCACCCGCTTTCGGACTTGGTGTCCAGGTGCAGGAAGTAGATGATGTGGACCACGATCTGCACGACGGCAAAGGCCAGGATCACCAGGCCGGTGACCCGCGAGCTGTCGATGACGCGGTCCATGACCAGCCAGAACGGAATCGCGGTGAGGATGGCGGCCAGCACGAAGCCGGTCATGTAGCTCTTGAAGGTGCCGTGGCCGGCGCCGTCGTCATCGTCATGGTGGCCATCGTGATGATCGTGGCCGCTATGGCCACCGTGGCCGCCGTGGCCGGTGTCGGCCAGGTTATCCATGTGCGACGTCATGGCAGCACTCCCATCAGATACACGAACGTGAACACGCCCACCCAGATCAGGTCCAGGAAGTGCCAGAACATCGACAGGCACATCAGGCGGCGGCGGTTTTCGGGGATCAGCCCATGCAGGCGCACCTGCAGCATCAACGTCACCAGCCACACGATGCCAAACGTGACGTGCAGCCCGTGCGTGCCGACCAGCGTGAAGAACGCCGACAGGAACGCGCTGCGCTGCGGGCCGGCGCCTTGGTGGATCAGGTGCCAGAACTCGTAGATTTCCAGCGACAGAAAGCCCAGGCCAAGAATGCCGGTCACGGCAAGCCACAACTGCGTGGCGCCGATGCGGTTGCGCCGCATCTCCAGCATCGCGAACCCGTAGGTGATGGATGACAGGAGCAGCAGCGACGTGTTCACCGCGACGAGCGGCAGGTCGAACAGGTCCGCGCCGGATGGGCCGGCCGCGAAGCTTCGGCCCAGCACGCCGTAGACCGCGAACAGGCACGCAAAGATGAGGCAGTCGCTCATCAGGTAGACCCAGAACCCAAGCAGCGTGCCGTTCTTGGGATGGTGTTCGCCAGGAACGTAAAAGACAGGTTCCTGGGACGACGGCGCGGCGCCGCCGGGCATGGGGTGGGCGAGGGTATCAGACATGTTGCGCTAGCAGCCTTGTGCGGGCGTCTTCCGTGGCGACGACCTCAGCGGCCGGCACGTAGTAGTCGCGCTTGTAGTTGAAGGTATGGATGATCGACACGAGGATCAGCGCCGCGAATGACAGCACCACCAGCGGCCACATGTGCCAGATCAGCGCAAAACCCAGCACCACGCTGATCCCCGCCAGGACGATGCCCGCCCAGGTGTTCTTCGGCATGTGGATCGGAATGAAGCCCTGTTGCGGACGCTGGTAGCCGTGCTGCTTCATCTGCCACCAGGCGTCCAGGTCATGCACCCGCGGCGTGAACGCAAAGTTGTACACAGGCGGCGGCGACGAGGTGGACCATTCCAGCGTGCGGCCATCCCACGGATCGCCCGTGGTGTCGCGCAGCTGATCGCGGCGGCGGTAGCTGACCACGAGCTGGATGATGAAGCTGGCGATGCCGCATGCGATCAGCAGCGCGCCGAAGGCCGCGATCTGGAACCAGATCTGCAGCGACATGTCTTCAAAGTGGTTCACGCGGCGCGTCACGCCCATCAGGCCCAGCACGTACAGCGGCATGAAGGCCACGTAGAAGCCCACCAGCCAGAACCAGAACGAGCACTTGCCCCAGAACGGATCCAGCTTGTAGCCGAATGCCTTGGGGAACCAGTATGTGATGCCGGCCATCAGCCCGAACAGCACGCCGCCGATGATCACGTTGTGAAAGTGCGCGATCAGGAACAGGCTGTTGTGCAGCGCGAAGTCGGCGGGCGGCACGGCCAGCAGCACGCCCGTCATGCCGCCGATCACGAAGGTGACCATGAAGCCCAGCGTCCACAGCATCGGGACTTCAAAGCGGATGCGCCCGCGATACATGGTGAATAACCAGTTGAAGATCTTGGCGCCTGTCGGGATCGAGATGATCATTGTCGTGATCCCGAAGAACGAGTTCACGCTGGCCCCGGACCCCATGGTGAAGAAGTGGTGCAGCCACACCAGGTACGACAGCACGGTGATCACGACCGTGGCATACACCATGGACGCATAGCCGAACAGGCGCTTTCGGCAGTACGTGGACACCACTTCGGAAAAGATGCCGAAGGCGGGCAGGATCAGGATGTAGACCTCGGGGTGACCCCAGATCCAGATCAGGTTCACGTACATCATGGCGTTGCCGCCGAAGTCCGCCGTGAAGAAGTTGGTGCCCACGTAGCGGTCCATCGACAGCAGCGCCAGCACCGCCGTCAGCACCGGGAACGCCGCCACGATCAGCACGTTGGTGCACAGCGCGGTCCACGTGAAGATGGGCATGCGCATCATCTTCATGCCGGGCGCGCGCATCTTCACGATGGTGACCAGCAGGTTCACCCCCGATAGCAGTGTTCCCACGCCCGCTATCTGCAAGGCCCATATGTAGTAGTCGACCCCGACGTCCGGACTGTGCAGGATGCCTGATAACGGGGGATATGCCAGCCAGCCGGTGCGGGCGAATTCCCCCACGAACAGCGACATCATCACCAGGATCACGCCGCCCGCGGTCATCCAGAAGCTGAAGTTGTTCAGGAACGGAAACGCCACGTCGCGCGCGCCGATCTGCAGCGGCACGATGAAATTCATCAGCCCCGTGACCAGCGGCATGGCCACGAAGAAGATCATGATGACGCCGTGCGCCGTGAAGATCTGGTCGTAGTGGTGCGGCGGCAGAAAGCCGGTAGAGTCGCCGAAGGCAACGGCTTGCTGCGAACGCATCATGATGGCGTCGGCAAAGCCGCGCAGCAGCATGACGATGCCCAGGATCACGTACATGATCCCGATCTTCTTGTGGTCGATGCTGGTGAACCATTCGCGCCACAGGTAGCCCCACTTCTTGTAGTACGTGACGGAACCCAGCAGCACGATGCCGCCAGCCGCCACCACGAAGAAGGTGCCCAGCAGGATGGGGTCGTGAAAAGGAATGGCGTCCCAGGTAAGCCGGCCAAAGATCAGCTTGGTGAGGTCAGGTTGATCAGGCATCTCGATTCCAGCAAAAAAACCGCGTTTACATGGAGCACGTCGCGTGCCGAAAAACCTGCCGCGCTAGAGCACCAGTCCTTCAGAGGCCGTGCACATGGCGCCGACATACTTGCGCGGCGGCGTTTCCGTAAGGCCCAGCTTCTCGCGCACTTGTGGGTCCAGGGTGGTGAGGTTGTGCGCGCCCGGTATGCCGGCGCCGCCTTGCGCGTCGATGGCCATCGCATCACGCATGCACATGCGGTTGGGTTCGACGCAGCGGTTCACGATGGCGTCGAAAAGGCCGGGCGCAACGGTGGCGTAAAGCTGCACCGGGTTGCGCTCGCTGGGTTGTTCAAGCTTCAGGTAAGCAGCGCGGTCCAGCGTGGACTGGGATTTCTGGGCCTGCGCAACCCAGTCGTCAAAGCCCTTCTGGTCCAGGCCATGGAAGCGGAAGCGCATGCCGGAAAAGCCGGAGCCGCTGTAGTTGGCGGACAGGCCTTCGTATTCACCGGGATGGTTGATGACGGCGTGCAGCGTGGTCTGCATGCCGGGCATGGCGTAGATTTGCCCGGCCAGCGCGGGCACGAAGAACGAGTTCATGACCGACGACGACGTGATCTTGAACTGGATGGGGCGGTCCACCGGCGCGGCCATCTCGTTGACGGCGGCCACGCCTTGCTCGGGATAAAGGAACAGCCACTTCCAGTCCAGCGCCACCACTTCGACGACCAGCGGCTTAGTGTTGGGCGGCACTTCGCGGCCTTCGGACAGGCGCGCCAGCGGCCGGTAGGGATCAAGCTGGTGCGTGCTGACCCACGTGAGCGCGCCAAGCGCGATGATGATGAGCAGCGGCGCCGCCCAGATCAAAAGCTCCAGCATCGTGGAGTGGTTCCAGTCGGGGTCGTAGGCGGCTTCCTTGTTGCTGGCGCGATAGCGCCATGCGAACAGCAGCGTGAGGATGATGACCGGCACGATGATGATGAGCATCAAGCCGGTGGAGATGATGATCAAGTTGCGTTGTTGCACGGCCACGTCGCCCGATGGCGACAGCAGGACCGCATTGCACCCGGCGAGCAGCGGCAGGGCGGCAAACAGGATCAATCCGCGGAGCCTTGCGAAGGACGACATGGTCATACCCCGAAACGTAACCGTGCGAAGTAAACGAAACACTACGCTGGAAGCCGCGAAAAATCTAGGGTAAAAAGAGCAAAAGTATGCACGGGAACGCGTGCGGGGCAGTCATGGGCCAAAACGCTTGCGGCTTCCGGCATGATGCGCGTACCGTGGTGCTGGTGTGTTGCAAGATCGTAGACAAGGCGTATTCAGAACCTTCTTTTGCGAGCGAACCCATGTCGACCACCACGCAGTATCCTGGTCATCCCTCTCCCGGTTCCGGACCCGGGGCGATCAGCGGCGGCACCAGCCACGCCAAGGTGGCGCCCGGTGAAATCGCCGTGGGGGTGGTCGTCGGACGCGCCTCTGAATACTTCGATTTCTTCGTCTTCGGCATCGCGTGCGTGCTGGTTTTTCCAAAGGTGTTCTTTCCCTTCGAAGGCCAGCTGGAAGGCACGCTGTCAGCCTTCATCATCTTCTCCTTCGCCTTCATCATGCGTCCCATCGGCACCGCGCTGTCGATGGCGATCCAGCGCCGATGGGGCCGCGCAACCAAGCTGACCGTCGCCTTGTTCGTGCTGGGCACCGCGACCGTCGGCATGGCGTTTTTGCCCAGCTATGAATCGATCGGCGTGCATGCCATCACCTTGCTCGCGGTCTTCCGCTGCCTGCAGGGCCTGGCGTTTGGCGGGTCGTGGGACGGCCTGCCGTCGCTGCTGGCGCTGAACGCGCCGCCCAACCGGCGCGGCTGGTATTCGATGATGGGTCAGCTGGGCGCGCCTGTGGGATTTCTGGTGGCCAGTGCGTTGTTTCTCTATCTGCACATCACGCTGACGGAGGCGGACTTCATTGAATGGGGCTGGCGCTATCCGTTCTTCGTGGCGTTCGCCATCAACGTGGTGGCGCTGTTTGCGCGGCTGCGGCTGGTGGTGACCGAGGAATACACGCAGTTGCTCGAAGAAGGTGAACTCGAGCCCATCGGTATCCGCGAGATCATCAGCCAGCAAGGCTACAACCTCTTCATCGGCGCCTTCGCCGCGCTGGCCAGCTATGCGCTGTTTCACCTCGTCACGGTTTTTCCGCTGTCGTGGATCGCTGTCAGCGGCACGCAACAGATTTCGGATGTGCTGATCGTTCAGATCATCGGCGCGGGGATCGGCATCCTGGGTACGATCGCTTCCGGGTGGCTGGCTGATCGCATCGGGCGGCGCACCACGTTGGGTTTGCTTGCCATGCTGATCGGCGTGTTTGCGGTGGTGTCGCCGTGGCTGCTGGGCGGCGGGCCGAAGGCGCAGGATGCGTTCATATTGATCGGGTTTGCGCTGCTGGGTCTGTCTTACGGGCAGGCGTCTGGTACGGTCACTGCCAACTTCACGCGGCGGTTCCGTTATACCGGTGCAGCCTTGACCTCTGATATGGCGTGGCTGGTCGGCGCGGCGTTCGCGCCGGTGGTGGCGCTGGGGCTGTCGGCGCGATTCGGGCTGGTGGCAGTCAGCGTGTACCTGCTGTCCGGCGTGGCGTGCACGTTGATTGCGCTGCGCATCAACAAGGTGCTTGAAACCCGCGATTGAATCCGGGGCGATGAGTTGCTGCCCCGGCGTTCAGCCCAGATACCCTTCCAGCACGTTCGCCACATTGACACCCACGTCCGCGACCGCATAACCGCCTTCCATCGTGAACACGGCCGGCAGGCCCAGGCCGGCCAGCATGCTTCCGACCTGCAGATAGTCGGCGCTCTTCAGCTTGAACTTGGATATCGGATCGCCTTCGTAGGTATCCACGCCCAGCGCAACGACCAGCGCATCTGCCTTGAACGCGCGCACCGCGTCCAGGCCCTGCTGCAATGCCGCCGTCCATGCGGCAAAGTCGCTGCCGGCGGGTAGCGGCAGGTTCAAGTTGCAGCCCTGGCCCGCGCCGTCGCCGCGCTCGTCCGCGTATCCCAGGTAAAACGGATACTCGGTAGTCGGATCGCCATGGACCGACACGGTCAGCACGTCGCCGCGGTCGTAGAAGATGCTTTGCGTGCCGTTGCCGTGGTGATAGTCCACGTCCAGCACGGCAACGCGCTGCGCGCCGGCATCGCGCAGCGCCTGGGCCGCCAGCGCCGCATTATTCAAAAAGCAGTAACCGCCAAAGAAGTCCGCGCCGGCGTGATGGCCGGGCGGCCGGGTCAGCGCCATCGCCGCGCGCAGGCCCTGGCCTTGGGATACGGCGCGCGCGGCGTCGATCGCGCAGGCCGCGCCCGCAGTCGCCGCTTCCCACGTGCCCGCCGTCAGCGGACAGCCGCTGTCGAACGAGAACAGCCCGACACGCGCCGCGAAATTGCTGGGTTCGACGTCGTGCCGAAATCCGCGCACGGGCCAGATCGACGGCAGCACGTCCAGATCCGCGTTGGCCGGATCCAGCGCAACCCATTCGTTCCAGGCGCTTGCCAGAAAGTCCACGTAGCGCGGCGTGTGCACGCGCTTGATCAGATCCATGTCGGGCGCGGAGGGTGCGTGCAATTCACCGATGCCGCGCTGGCGCAGCGCGTCCAGCACGTATTCCAGCCTAGCCGGCGTTTCGTGGCAGGGAACCAGCTTGCCGCGGAACATCTCCTGGCGGCCGCTGTGTTTGTCGTGAACGGGATTGTGGAAGATCAGCACGATGGAAAGTCCTGGAAGGGTAGGGCAGGCGGATGCGCCGCTACAGTGGCCGGAAAATATACAGCGCCACGGCGGGCAGCTCGCGCAAAACGGAATAGACGTCGCGTAATTCGAAAAATGCAGGGTACGCGCCGCTTACGTCCGCGACGCCCTGGCGCTTGAGCGCGAGCATCGTGCGCGGCACATGGAAATACTGCGTCACGGCCATCGCGCTTGTGTAGCCGTGCTGGCGCATGTAGGCGCTGGCGTGGCGGGCCGTGGCCCAGGTGTCGACGCCGGCGCTGTCCACGACGATGCGGTCGGCGGGCACGCCGCGCGCCAGCAGGTAATCGCGCATGGCGGCGGCCTCGTCCGTGCCCGCGGGATCCACGCCGCCGCTGACGAACAGGACGCGGCAGGTTGATGCGGCGTAGCAGTCGTAGGCGCGGTCCAGCCGCGCGGCCAGGCGCGGCGAAGGCTGGCCGCCGGGTTCAACTTTGTTGCCCAGCACGACGGCCACGTCGGCGTGGCGCGCGTTGGTCAGCAAGGCGGTCGCGGCCAGCGCCGCCGCGGCCAGCAGCACGAGCGCCGCCAACGCCATCAAGGTACGGGCCGCAAATCGGTAGGTCGGAACGGTCATGGGGGGAGCCAGGATTCAGGGCAAGGGCAGGAGCTTACGGCAAAAGGCGTTCGGGGCAATCTCATGTCTGAACGATTACTGGTAGGGGGGCGGAGGGGCGGGCCGCCCCGCGCTTGCGGGTAAACGCGCAGTGCGCGTCGGCGGGTGAACATCCTGGTTAGAATCGGGAAGATATCGACCCGCGCCGTTGTGGCTGGTGCACCGTCCCCATGAACCTGCCGTTTCCCATCCGCCAAGAATGTCCTCCCGGCGCCTGTGTGTGCGACCGGGAGCAGTTGCTGGCCAATCCAACGACGGACATGCGGGTGCTGCGGCTGACGCGCGAGGAAGAGAAGCGCCTGGTGGCGCGGCTGGAAAACATCACCAGCCTGGACGACCTGCGTGCGATGCAGGGGCGCATCCAAGCGCAACTTGGCATCGTCATCCACATCACGCCCAGCGAAAACGAGGTGCGGACCTCGCGCGGCATTTCGATACAGCTTGAAGAACTTCCGGGTCTGTGCCGCAAGACGCGGGCGTCGCTGCCTGCCGCGATCCGTCGCGGTTTCGACAGCCGGCCCGAGATCGTCTATGCGCTGCTGAACGAGCGGGATCTGCTGAGCGGCACGTGATAGGAAAGCGTAGGGGGCGTGGGACGGCAATCTCGCCGTAGCAACGCGGTCCCGCGTCAGCAAATGAACGCGATCAATGTTTGCGAGGCGTGGCGCACGAAAGCAGCGGCACCACGTCCGCCGGCGCGCGCCCGGCATCGGGCCGCGTGACGTCACGCTTCTTTCCGGTGCGGGCGGGATAGATAAGGAGCACGGCGCTGCCGGGTTCCAGCTTGGGACTCTGCGCCGTGCCATAGGCCACGGTCCAGCCGCGCAGGGCCAGCGGTGCCAGCGTGTACTGCAATGCCGAGCCGGGCGCCACGTGCGCGACTTTGCCCGCGTAGAGTTCCTGCTGCGGCGTGTCGACGCCGTTGACGGTCTGGTAGGTGGCGATGCTGACTAGCGCCGCCGATTCGCCGTGGCGCGCCAGGACGGCGGTCTTGTACTTGCCGGGCGGTACGTCCTGCAGGTTGACGGTAACGGTGTTGCCGCCCTGGCCGGCGGCGTTCAGATGCACGCCCACGACGTCCGCGTGCGAAAGCGTCTTGTCCGTGGTGTTGCGCACCCGCACGCTGTATTGCCCCGAGGTCCCCGTCACCGTGCACACGTCGATGCCGTGGGGGGAGGCGGCCTGCGTTGTTGCGGCCTGCGGTGGTGCGGCCTGCGTTGGTGCGGTTTGCGAAGGCGCCGCCTGCCCGGACGTCGCGGCGGCGCTGGCCAGCAGCGCCGCAAACGGCAGGATCAGACGGCGGGTAGATCGAGAGGGCACGGCACGCTCCGGTTGAGGGCAGCGTGCCGGGCGGCGCGTTGCCTGCCCCTTTTTACACCACTTGACGGCCCGGGGCCGTCTGCTGCTCGCGCTTGCCGGCCAGCCAGTGCAGGATCAGCGCAAGCACCAGCAGTCCCGCCATGATGAAGCCCCAGCAGATCCAGCCCAGCACGGTGATCAGCGTACCCAGGCTGCCGGCAAAAGGCAGGACCTGGTTCAGGCCTTGCGCGGCCCAGACCAGGCCCCCTTGCAGCGATGCCAGCCATGCCGGGTCAACCCACGGCGCCGCCCAGGCCGGCGCCACCCACTGCGAGGTGTCGATCGCGGTGCCTGGCACCTGCGCCGTGGCGATGGTGGCCAGCACCCAGTCGGTCAGTTGCAGGGTCAGCGCCACCAGCCCGGTCCAGAGCGCCGCCAGGACGGCAAAAACGAGCCAGATGATTTTCTTCATTTGTTCAGGTACTCCGATGACTCAAAAAGAACGGCCACGATACCGGGGATTCTATTTCTGAAAAACCAGAGTGGATGTGACAAACATTAAGATAAAACCGAAGTTTTAGCCTGCTCGAGGATCTGCCGGACGAGCGGATGATGCTGGCCGCGGCGGTTGCGGATGGCGTGGATTTCCTCGTGCACGTCGTCGCAGCGCGCCAACGGCCGCAGGCCGCGCAGCAGCGCAACGTCGTCCCCGCCCAGCCGACTGAGCGGAAAGACGCCCAGGCCACGCGCCGCGAACACGGACATGAGGGCGCTGTCCTCGAACTCGCCCACGACGTTCGGGTAGACGCCCTGTTCGGCAAACCAGCGATCCAGCGTCTGGCGCAGCACCGAATGGCCCGTGGGCAGCAGCACGGGCAGGCGCTCCAGACAGCCCGGAAAATCCAGCGTGTCCGGCTTGCGCACCAGCTTGGCCGGGCCGTACCAGTCCACCGGAGACGACACGAGGCGGTCGCTGGTCAGCCGCAGGTTGGGATTGGCGGGGGCGCCTTGGCCGGCCAGCACGAGGTCCAGGTGATGCCGCGCCAGCTCGCCCAACAGTTCCTCGACTTCACCTTCATGACAGGTCAGATGCAGATCGGGCGTGTGCAGCACGGGCCCCAGCAAGGCGTGTGCCGCCAGCTTGGAAATGCCATCCGACAGGCCCACGGACAGGCGCACGACGGGCTTGGTGGCGGCGGCACGCACTTCCTGCGGCAACACCTGCCCGATCTGGAAGATTTCTTCGGCGCGGGCGAAGGCGGCTTCGCCGGCGTCGGTCAGCGTCACGCCGCGGCCGGCCGGCTTGAGCAGCTGATGGCCCAGGTTCTTTTCCAATTCGCGGACCTGCGCGCTGATGGTCTGGATGGCCATGTCCAGGCGCTCGGCGGCGCGGGAAAACCCGCCCTCCTTGGCGACCATCCAGAAGTAGTACAGGTGGCGGTAGTTCAGCATGGGTGTTGGCTCAGTTAGTCGGATCACTTCGGTTTTTCCGAACCTTAACTCACTTTCAGGCTGATTTCTCCATCCCCGGCGGATCCGGATCATGGGCACCTTCGAATCTAGCGGGGCAATCATGGACACTTTGATCACCTTCTTCAATGCCGATTTTCTCGGCACGCCAACCTGGAGCTGGCTGCTTTTCATCAGCATCGTCGTCAGCCTGCTGGCCTTTGACCTGGGCGTGCTGCACAAGGAAGACCGCGAGATCGGCGTGCGTGAAAGCCTGCTGCTTTCCGCCGGCTACATCACCGCTGCCGTGCTGTTCGGTGGCTGGGTCTGGTGGAACATGGGCGCCGAAAGCGGCATGGCCTATTACACGGGCTTCATGATCGAGAAATCGCT
The DNA here is from genome assembly GCF_040775605.1 of Achromobacter animicus. Taxonomy (NCBI): domain Bacteria; kingdom Pseudomonadati; phylum Pseudomonadota; class Betaproteobacteria; order Burkholderiales; family Alcaligenaceae; genus Achromobacter; species Achromobacter animicus. Next base: position 4,958,963 of record NZ_JAYGJK010000001.1, on the reverse strand, counting down.
GTCCATGGACAACGTGTTCGTGATCGCGCTGATCTTCAGCTTCTTTGCGATCCCGCGCCAGTACCAGCACCGTGTGCTGTTCTGGGGCATCCTGGGCGTGATCGTACTGCGCGCCACGATGATCGGCCTGGGCGCCGCGCTGGTCAGCAACTTCGGCTGGCTGCTGTATCTGTTCGGCGCGTTCCTGGTGTTCACGGGCATCAAGATGTGGATGATCGCGGACCAGACGCCTGACATCGCGACCAACCCGATCCTGAAGTTCCTGAAGCGTCACATGCGTGTCACGGACGGCCTGCGCGGCAACGCGTTCATGGTGACCGAAACCGATCCGGCGACGTCCAAGAAGGTGCGTTATGCGACGCCGCTTCTGCTGGCCCTGGTGCTGATCGAGTTCGTCGACCTGGTGTTTGCCGTGGACTCGGTGCCCGCAATCTTCGCCATCACGACCGACCCGTTCATCGTGTACACCAGCAACATCTTCGCGATCCTGGGCCTGCGTGCGTTGTACTTTGCCCTGGCGGCGATGATCCACCGCTTCCATTACCTGAAGTACGCGTTGGCGCTGGTCCTGGTGTTCATCGGCACGAAGATCTTCCTGGTCGGCTTCATCGGCAAGGTGCCTCCCGCGATTTCGCTGGGCGTGACCTTCAGCCTGATCCTTGGCGGCGTGCTGTTCTCGCTGTGGAAAACCCGCACGGATGAGCTGAAGCCTCAGTAATCCGGCTTACCGCCCCACGAACCCGCCCGCCGGCAACGCTCGGCGGGCGGGTTTTTTTGTGGCAAGCCATATGCGCCCGATATGGCAGGCGGGTGTTTTGTGGATTTGTCATTGGAAAGGGCCAGGCGTAGAGTCGGCGGCTGACAAACCGCTATTTCCGACACGCGCTACCGAGTCGCACCACCGAGTCGCCCCACCGGGTCTCACCATCCGGTCGCCAAACAAGGAACGATCATGAACACCTGGTCCGCCAAGCAGTATTCCGCTTTTGAAAACGAACGCACTCGTCCGGTGCGGGACCTGGTGGCGGCGCTGCCCAATCTGGTCGTCAAGCGCGCCGTGGACCTGGGCTGCGGGCCGGGCAATTCCACCGAGGTGCTGGCCAGCCGCTATCCGGACGCGGAGATTTCAGGCATGGACAGTTCGCAGGACATGATTGACGCCGCGCGCAAACGCATGCCTGCGCTGTCGTTCGAACTGGCCGACATCGCCAGCTGGAATCCGCCGCAGGCGTACGACGTGATCCTGGCCAACGCCGCGCTGCAGTGGGTGCCCGACCACGCCACGCTGTATCCGGCGCTGGTGGCCAAGCTGGCGCCCGGCGGCAGCCTGGCGGTGCAGACGCCGGACAACCTGGAAGAGCCCGCGCACCGTCTTGCCCGGCAGGTGGCCGGTGAGGCGCCCTGGGCCGCCAAGACGGGCGGCGTGAAGCATCCGCCGCGGCACAGCGCGGCCTGGTACTACGAATTGCTCAAGCCGCATTGCGGCACGCTGGATGTGTGGCGCACGACGTATCACCATCCGCTGGCGGGCGCTGCGGCGGTGGTGGAATGGTTCAAGGGTACGGCCCTGCGGCCGTATCTGGACAAGCTGGATGCCGATGAGCAGGCCAGCTTTCTGGCGCGCTATCAGTCGCTGATCGAAGCGGCCTATCCCGCGCTGGCGGACGGCACCGTGCTGTTGCCGTTTCCGCGGCTGTTCATCGTGGCGAGCGCGAAGCAGGCGTAGGGCGGGCAATCCCGCGGCCACACCGATACCCGGTTCTTTGGGCGAGGCCAAGCCCTTGGACGGGCATCATTGCACGGCCGTCTGCCCGTCGGTCTTGTCCGCAAAGTAACGCGCGGGCGTTTTGCCCAGCGTCTTCTTGAACATCGTGATGAAGGCGCTGACCGATTCGTACCCCAGGTCGTCCGCCGTGCGTTGCACCGACACGCCCGCCGACAGCCGCTGCAAAGCCAGGATGATGTGCAGTTGCTGGCGCCAGCGGCCGAAACTCATGCCGACCTCCTGCTGCACCAGCCGCGCCAGCGTGCGTTCGCTCATGGCGACGCGCTTGCCCCATTGTGCGACGGTGCTGCGGTCGGCGGGGTCCGCGTTCAGCGCGCCGGCGATTTCGCGCAGACGCGGGTGGTCGGAGATGGGAAGGTGGAGCTGCTCGGTGGGCATGTGCGACAGCTGGTCCAGCAGCACGTCGGCCAGCTTGCGGTTGGCGTCGGCCGCGGCCTCGGCGGGCGTCAGGTTGGCCAGGTGCACGACCAGCTCGCGCACCAGCGGGGTGATCGACAGCGTGCAGCAGGCCGTGGGCAAACGCGGCGTGTCGGCCGGCACGAACAGGAAGCACATGCGCCCATTGGCGGTGACACGATTGCTGTGGGGTTGGCCGCCGGGAATCCAGACCGCGCACTGCGGCGGCACCATCCACAGGCCCTGCGCCACCGAGCACGTGACCCCGCCGCGAAGCGCCAGGACCAGCTGGCCCATGTGATGCTGATGTGTGGGCGATTCGTTGTCCCGCTCGGCCGCATGCACGGGCATGGCGAAGGCCCATTGCGTGGGGCTGTCGGGATCGAACGGAGCGGTGGGCGTATCGGGCGTGCGCATGGGCGTCGGCCGGGCAGAAGGGCGCGTTTTGGCCGGATTGCGAGAGAGTTTGTCATTATCTCGAAATTCGGTAAAGCGGCCGATGCGTAAGCTGGCGGGATCGAATAGGGCCTCCATGCCTGAAGAATTTCCAAGCTGACTCCATGCAAGCCTCCCGCCACCCGATGCCAAGCCACCTCACACCCGGCCACCCCGCACCCGGCCAACCTATGTCTAGCCACGCCTCATCCAGCCACCCCATACCCAGCCGCCCCGCGCTGCTGATCTTGGGCATCCTGTTCATCGCCATGGCCCTGCGCGCGCCGTTCACCGGCGTGCCGCCGCTCATCGGCCTGATCCGCGCCGAGTTGAATCTGTCGTCGGCGGCGGCGGGGATGCTCATCACGCTGCCGCTGCTGGCCTTCGCCGTGGTGTCGCTGTTTGCCGCGGGGCTGGCGCGCCGCTTTGGACTGGAACGCACGCTGTTCGTGGCGCTGCTGCTCATCGCCGGCGGAATCGGGATCCGCGTGCTGGGCGATGCCGTAGGACTCTACGCGGGCACGGCCATCATCGGCGCGGGCATCGCGCTGGGCAACGTGCTGCTGCCCAGTCTGCTCAAGCGCGATTTCCCGCAGCGCCTGGCAGGCCTGACCTCGGCCTACGTGCTGACGATGGGCCTTGCAGCCGGGCTGGCCTCGGCCGTCGCGATTCCCATGGCCGAATTGCCGTTGGCCAACCTTCAACTGGGCGGCTGGCGGTTTTCCACGCTGTGCATGCTGGCGCTGCCGCTGCTCAGCCTGTTGTTGTGGCTGCCGCAGCTTGCCAACCATACGCCGCCCGCCGCGACCACCGCGCACGCGCCGCACGGGGTGCGGTTGTGGCGCTCGCCGCTGGCCTGGCAGGTCACGGCGTACCTGGGCATCAATTCGTTCGTGTTTTATGTCGCGGTGAGCTGGCTGCCCGCCATCCTGCACGACGCGGGCTTTTCGGCCGAGCGCGCCGGATCGTTGCACGGCTTCATGCAGCTGGCGTCCGCAGCGCCCGCGCTCTTTCTGGCGCCGTTGCTGCGCCGCTTGAAGGACCAGCGCGCGGCGGCGTTCTGCGCGGCGGGCGCGTCGTTCGTGGCGTTCACGGGCCTGATCGCGGCGCCCGCATGGGGTGTGGTGTGGATCGCGTTTCTGGGATTGGGCACCGGCGCGGGCATCATCCTGGGCCTGGCGTTTGTCGGGCTGCGCGCCAGCCACGCGCAACAGGCGGCGGCCCTGTCTGGCATGGCGCAATGCGTGGGGTACTTGTTCGCCGCGACGGGCCCCACCCTGGTGGGAAGCGTGCACGACGCGCTGGGCGGCTGGGGCGTTGCGCTGGGCGTGTGTGCGGCGTTGTGCGCGCTGATGGCGCTGGCCGGGCTGTATGCCGGGCGCGCTATCCAGATTGGCCGGCCTGGCGCTTCCACAGCTGCACCAGCGTCGGCGGCGCATCCGCCTCGGGCACGTCAAAAGTGATCCGCGGCGCGTCTGCGCCTTCGAACTCCACTTCAACGTGGAAGTAGCGCTGATCGCCGCGCGCATCCGGCCCGCAGGACACGGCCTTGGGCGCGGCATGCAGCAGCGCCTCGCACACTTCCTGCCGCACGCCGGGCGGGCAGGCGGTCATGTCGATGTGACGCGGCTGCGCCAGGCCCGGCAGGTAGGCAAGACCGCCCTCGCGCGTCAAGCGCACCAGTTGGGCGAGATCCAGCGAGGGCAGTTCGATCATGGCAACACTCCCACGGCCTTCCAGGCGTCGTCGATGGCGCGGCGCACGGCCGCATCGTGCTTCTCGCCGGCGATCTGGATCGTCAGGCCCGCAAAATCCTTGAAGCCGGCGTCGTGGCGCAGGCGCTTGTCGCACAGCGTGTCGTACCAGACCTGGCCCGCGCCTTGCCACGCATTGCCATTCAACGCCGTGGCGGCCAGATAGAACGCGCGGTTCGGAATGCCAGAATTGATGTGCACGCCGCCGTTATCGCGCGGCGTATCGACGTAGTCGCGCATGTGCGCGGGCTGCGGGTCCTTGCCCAGCACCGGATCGTCGTACGCGGTGCCCGGCTCGGACATGGAGCGCAGCGCGCGCGCCCGCACCTTTTCCGTGAAGAGGCCCTGGCCCACCAGCCAGTCCGCCTGGCGGGCGGTTTGCCCCAGCGAATATTGTTTGACCAGCGCGCCGAACACGTCGCACAGCGATTCGTTCAGTGCACCCGATTGGCCCTGATAGAGCAGGGCCGCCTCGGTGTCGATGACGCCGTGCGTGAGTTCGTGGCCGATGATGTCGACGGCGATGGTGAAGCGGTTGAAGATTTCGCCGTCGCCATCGCCGAACACCATCTGCGCGCCGTTCCAGAAGGCGTTTTCGTAGTCTTCGCCGTAATGCACCGTGCCGATCAGCGGCAAGCCGTGCGCGTCGATGGAGTGGCGCTTGTACACGTTCCAGAACAGCTTGTAGGTCGAACCCAGGTGCGCGTAGGCCTCGTCGACCGCGGCGTCGCCGCTGGGCCGCGCGCCTTCGGCCCGCACCAGTTTGCCGGGCAGCGTGGTGCTGTTGCCCGCGTCATGCACGGCGCGGTCGGGCGTGCCGGCCGGCGCCACCTGGCGTGCCGGCGCCAGCGTTGCGCGCGGCGGCTGCTCGGCCATCTCGCGCAGGCTGCGTTGCTGCTGATCGATGATCATCGTTTTGACGGCGGGCATGCTGACGCGCGCATCGGTATGCTGCGCAAGCCGGTCCAGCATGTACGGCGGGACCACTCCGATCAGAGGAGCGGACTCGGAAGGGCGGGGCATGGTCGGTCTCCGGCAAAGGCGCCGGAGGACACCCCGGCGCATGCCTGGTTAACGTAGCAGATGGGTGAACAGCGCGCCGTAACAGGATGCGGCGCGATGCGCAGCGGCAACGCACGCGCCTCGACAGCGCTGCGCCGATCCGGTAGCGTCTTGCGCTTTCCCGTTTTTCCGGACCCTTGCATGACCACGCCTGACTACCGCATCGCTTCCTTGTCGCTCACCGATACGCACGTGCTGTTGACGCTTGCCGACGGCCGCGAGATCAAGGAGCCGATCCGCCGGCACATCCGCCTGCACGAGGCGACACCCGAGGCGCGCACGCATTGGCAACTGGTGGACGATGGGCATGGCGTCGTGTGGCCTGCGCTGGCCGCACCTGTGCCGGAAGGGATGCTGAACGTGCACGATCTGCTGTGGGATCTGCGCTACGAGCAAGCCATGGCGACGCTGCAAGCCGCGCAATGGAAGCTCGACCGGCTGTCGGAAACCGACCAGGAACTGGTGGCCTTGTGGCGCATGGAGGCCGACATCAACAATGGCGGCTTCATGCAGTTTCTGTGCAACTGGGGCGACCAGACCTGCCAACTGGCGTTGCATGCGCTGCGCAAGATCGGCGCGGTGCACACGCTGGATGTGCTGTCGCGCATGCGCGGACTGATCGACCGTTTCGAGGCCTCGCCCGAGGTGGTGCAGCTCAACGACATCTACGGCGCGATGACCGAGCAGGAGCAGGAAGAAATGGAGTCGCTGGATCACGCATTCTGGGACTACCCGGACTCGATTGCGCGGCTGGGTTTGCGCTGGTACGGCGCCTGAAACCGGCAGAATCACTGCAGCAGAAACGTTCAGAAACGTATCGCCACATTACGTCGATACACGCCTGCGGCGGGTCGGCCGCTGCGGGATAGAATCCCGTCCTTCTTTCCCGGGGGGGACGCTCGATGCGGTATTTCCTTATCTTGGTGGGGGCGGCGGTGGTCGCCTATCTGCTCGCGCGCGGCATCGCGGCGGTGCTCTCGGACCGTAAACGCAAAAGAACAGACAGGGATTGGAAGTGAAGATGAAGCCGACAGATATCCAGATGGTCAAGACGATCGGCGCGGTCAAGCCGCGCAACGTGAAATTCGCCATTGGAACCGCACTCATCTTCCTGCTGATCCTGTTCATCGCCTTCGGATCGTGGTTCCAGGTCGATCAGGGCGAACGCGGCGTGGTGCTGCGCAACGGCAAGCTCGTGCGCGTGGCCGAACCCGGACTGGATTTCAAGACGCCGTTCATCGACAACGTGATGACGGTGTCCGTGCGCGACCACACCTTCGTGTTTGAAAAGCTCGAGGCCTACAGCTACGACCAGCAGCCCGCGACGCTGCGCGTGTCGGTCACGTACCGCGTGCCGTCCGAGCACGTGGCCGAGCTCTACTCCGAATACGGCACCATCGCCAATCTGCAGATGCGCGTGCTGGAGCGCAAGACGCCGGACGCGGTGAAGAACGTGTTTGGCCAGTACACCGCCGTGCGCGCCATCCAGGAACGCCAGAAGCTTGGCCTGGACGTGAACAACGCCGTGCTCAAGACGATGGAAGGCGCGCCGGTCCAGGTGGTGGGCGTGCAGATCGAAGAGGTGGGCTTTTCGCAGGCCTACGAGCATTCGATCGAACAGCGCATGCTGGCGCAGGTGCAGATCGAGACGACCCGCCAGCAGAAGGAAACGGCGATGATCACCGCCGAGATCCAGGTGGTGAAGGCCAAGGCCGAAGCCGATGCGCGCCGTCAGCAGTTCACCGCGGAAGCCGACGGCATCCGCATGCGCGGCGAGGCCGAAGCGGCGTCGATCCGCGCCAAGGCCGAGGCGCTGGCCGCCAACACCAATCTGGTGAGCCTGAACGCCGTTGAAAAGTGGGATGGCGTGCTGCCGTCCACGCAGGTGCCGGGCGCCGCGCTGCCCTTCATCGGCATCAAGTAGCGGCCGCGCTGGCAGGATGCGCCGGCAGGGCGGAGAGCTCCCGCCGCCGGCGCGCAAAGTCCACGATGTGTTCGCCGGACACCGCCTTGCTGTAGTACCAGCCCTGCACGACGATCTCCGCGCTGGACGCCAGCGCGGACAACTGCCCCTCCGTTTCCACGCCCTCGACGATGATCTGCAGGTTCAACGCCTCGCAGAATCGCAGCAGGCCGCTCATCACCAGCGCGCCCCGGTCGTGGCTCTGCGCCATCACGAAGCTGCGGTCGATCTTGACCGCGTCGATCTGAAACTGGTGCAGGTAGCTCAGCGCCGAATACCCCGTGCCGAAGTCGTCGATATAGACGCGCGCGCCGATGCCATGCAGGCGGTCGAAAGCCGTGTGCAGCGCGTCGGCGTCTTCGACCAGCGCATCTTCCGTGAGCTCGACCGAGACCTGGCCCTGCGCCTGCGCCAGCACTTTGATCAACCGGTCCAGAAAGGCCGGCGCCGTCAACGTGCCGCTTGTGACGTTGATGGTCATGGGCATCGTGAAGCCCTGCGCCCGCCACGCCAGGCATTGCAGCACCGCCTGCCGCGCCACCCAGAGATCGACTTCGCGCATGAGGTCCGCGCGCGCCAGCCAGCGCAGGAATTCCAGCGGCGCCTGCTGCGTGCCTTCGGGGCCGGTGGCGCGCAGCAGGGCCTCGCAGCCGGTGCATAGGCCCGTGCGCATCGATACCTGCGGCTGGAACTCCAGATAGAAGTCGTATTCGCTGATGGCGCGGATGCGCGCGACCTCGGCCTGGCGGCGCGCGCGCGTGGCGTAGGTGGACGCGACCGGGTCATGGGCATACAGCAGGGATTCTTCCTGCAACTGCGGAAAGGTGGTGTCCAGCGACTTGAAGTACACCGTGGCATCGGCCTGGCGCTGCCGCTCCAGCGCAAGCAGAAAGGGCACGTAGATGCAGGCGCCCAGCGCGACCAGCGCGCATTGCAGCGCGATTCCCGCCAGGCTTTCGCCCGCGCCCAGGTAGGCGTTGAACAGCACGGGCGATGTCAGCGGTAGCGCCACGGTGGCGGGGGCCAGCCAGCCCAGCTGCACGACCGCCACGGCAACCAGCACATTGACCACGGGCGTCAGCACGAAGGGCAGCAGCAGACGGGGATTCAGGATGAGCGGCAGGCCGAACAGCAGGATCTCGTTGATATTCAGCAGCGACACCGGAATGCTGGCCACCGCCAGCACCCGCAGCGAATCGCTGCGCGAAAACAGCAGGATCGCCACCACCAGCGACAAGGTTGCGCCGGAGCCGCCAATGAAGACGAACGCGCCCAGCAGCGTGCCGTTCAGCGCATAGACGCCTTCGTAGCCCGCGGCCACGCTGGTGGCGTTGAGCCGGGTCGCCTGGTCCAGCACGTCCATGATGGGCGCCATGGCCTGCGCGCCGTGGATGCCGAAGAACCAGAACAGGGAATTGAGCGCCCCGACCAGCGCGCCGGACGTGTAGGGGCTGTCCAGCGATGCAAGGCTCAGCGGAATGTCGACCTGTGCCACGGCGGGGATGCTCAACGCCGCCGACAGCGCCGCCATTACTAGGCCGGCCGTCAGCAATCCCGGCACGATCATGTTCAATGAGTCGCGGACGTTTTCGCCGATCAGTCCGTCCGGCGCCAGTTGCGTCCAGCGGCGCCGGTGCAGCCAGGCCATCGCCGGCACGGCCGCGATCGGCGTGACGATGGCGATGAACAAGGTGAGTGTGGCGGCTGCGCGGGGGTAGGGGGCAAGCAAGTTTTCGGCGATGGCGACAAAGCACAGGCACAGCAGCGCGGTGGGCAGGTGCGGAAGCCGGTGGCGGATCGACAGCATGTAGCCGATGGCGGTGCCGGCCAGCAGCGGGATGACGCCCGACAGCGCGCGGTGCAGACCCGCCAGCAGATCGGCAATGCTGTCGGGCAGGCCGAACAGGCGTGCGCAAACGGACAGCACCAGGAACAAGGCGGAGACCAGCAGGCAGGGCATGGCCCACAGCAGGCCTTCGCGGATGGCGCGCAGGGAGTTGGCGCTTGCCAGGGCGGCCAGCCGATCTCTTGGGTACTGCGGAAAGATCGATTTCGGCATGGCCGTCTTGTGGCGCGAGGGGCCCGGGCGATGCATGTCCGCCGGGGGTAAAAATCCGTTGCCGCATGCTAGCGCCTGTGTTCGGGCTTTAGCAATGCAAAAACGTGCCGGCGGCCTAGGGATTCCCCTCTGTCAATAATTGGAAATTCAGTCTTTTTGATAGGGGACAAGCCGGTCCGGACGCTATACGATCGGTGGAATCCGCCTTGCAAGGACCGCGCGTTCTTGCACATAAGCTTCACCAGGAGGAGACCTGGATGCCTCAATTGGATTGGACGCCCGGCGACACCATGCCGGATCGTCAGGGTTATTACGAGACGCGGCTCGATACCGGCGGCACCGCGATTTCGCTGTACAGCGTGTTGGGCTGGATGCCCTTGAAGACGCCGGGCAACCTGGTGAGCTGGCGCGCGCTGCCGCCCGCCGTCGAACGCCAGGAAGCCGAACGCCATATACAAGAGATACGCGCCGCACAGAACCACGTGCCGATGGACTACTAGCGGCGCCACGCCACCATACGGCGGGCGCTGGGGCGGCGCCTTGCAAAGACGAAAACCGCATCTATAATTGCGAATCATTTTCATCTCGTCTTGCTCTCAGGCGGCGACGCCGGGCCGCTCCGCCATGCCATCCTCCTCATTTGCCTCTCGTGCAGAGGTGCAGTCCGTTTACCAGGCCCATCACCAATGGCTGCGGGGCGTGTTGCAACGCAAGCTGGGCAATGCGTCGGACGCGGCCGACCTGGCGCACGATACGTTCGAGCGCCTGATCCGCGCCAATCTCCGCGAACCGCTCAATGAACCGCGCGCCTACCTGCGCACCATCGCCACCCGTTTGCTGATCGGCCGGGCGCGCCGCGCCGCGCTGGAAGCGGCCTACGCCGAGACGCTGGCGCTGCAGCCCGTGGCCGTCGAACCCTCGGTCGAGGCCCGCGCGCTGATCCTGGAGGCGCTGGCGGAAGTGTGCGAACTGCTCGACGCCTTGCCGATGACCAGCCGCCGGATCTTCCTGATGGCGCAGATCGACGGCCTGTCGTATGCCGAGATCGGCCAGCAGCTGGGCCTGACGCCCAACGCCGTGCAGAAGTCGCTGGCGCGCGCGTTGGTGCACTGCTACACGGCCGTATACGGCTGACCCCAGAATTCATGGACAACGCCAAGCTGCTGCGGCCCCACGCGCCCGAGGCCGGCGCCATCGATCCCAAAGTGATCCGGCAGGCGGCGGACTGGTGGGCGCGTCTGCGTGAAGACGCCAGCCCTGCCGAACGCGATCGCTTCGAGCGCTGGCGGCGGGCGGAACCCGCCCACGAACTGGCCTGGCAACGGTTGGGCGCCTTGACGCGCGACGTGGCTGCGGGCGTGGCGCAGGCGGGGCCGTCGGTGGCGTCGCGCACCTTGCGGCAGGCGCCGCTGATTCAATCCCGCCGTACCGCATTGCGCCTGATGTTCGCGGCGGTTGGTGTGGGTCTGGGCGCGTGGGCCGTGGGCGAGCGTGACGCGATCCGCCGCTTGTCGGCGGACCTGCGCACCGGCACGGGCGAACGCCGGTCAGTGACGCTGCCCGACGGCACGCAGGTGGAACTGAACGCCGGCACCGCAGTGGATCTGCGCTATACCGCAAGCCACCGCGAACTGGTGCTGCTGCAGGGCGAAATTTTGATCGCGACCGCGCCCGATGCGAACGGCCGGCCGTTCAGCGTGCGCACGCGCGGCGGCGTGGTGACGCCGGTGGGCACGCGCTTTCTGGTGCGCGATCTGGAGGCGGGCCGCATGCGGGTGGCGGTGCTGGAAGGCGCGGTGGACGTGCGCGGCCTGGCGACGGACGCCGGCCCGCGGCGTGTGCGGGCTGGCGAACAGGCCGAGTTCACGGCGGGCGGCAGCTTTGCGCCGGGGACGCTGGAGCCCGGCGTGTCCGCCTGGTTGGACGGCATGCTGATCGCGGACGAAATGCCCTTATCGGCCTTCCTGAACGAACTGGGCCGCTACCGCCCGGGCCTGCTGCATTGCTCGGACGCGGTTGCCGGGCTGCGCGTGGTGGGGGCGTTCCCGCTGGGCGACACCGACAAGGTGCTGGCCATGCTTGAAGAAATCCTCCCGGTGCAGGTGCGCCGCTATACGCGTTACTGGGTGACGGTGAGCCACGTGTGACTCGCGTGGCCTTGTGATTCTCGTCCCTCGGTGAGCCGCGTTTCCCTTATTGCCGGCTTTTTTGTAACAGCAACGGCGGATATCCCGATCTCGCGCTTCATGTCAGGAAAGCAGCCCGTGTCTCGCGGCTGCGCCGACCTTTCATGAGCCTGGGAACCCTTACATGTCACCTCGTCCTGTCCGCGCCGTAAGCGCCGCGGCGCTTGTCCGACTTCCCCTGCGCCGCACGGCCCTGAGCGCCGCGCTGCGGCGTTTCACGCCCCTTGCGGCGGCTGCCGTTCTGGCGCCGATGGTGGTGCATGCCCAGGCGCAGGCGCCGCGCGCCATCGCGTTCAGCATTCCGGCCGGGCCGCTGAGTGCGGCGCTGGGCACGTTTGGCGTGCAGGCGGGCGTGATGGTGGCGTCCGATCCGGGCCTGACGGCCGGGGCCTCGACGCGGGGATTGACGGGCACGTACACCGTGGACGCCGCGCTCGAGCGCCTGCTGGCCGGCACGGGCCTGCAAGCGGTGGCGCGCGCCGAGGGCGGCTATCGTCTGCGGCAGGCGCCGGCCGAAGCGACCGCGACGCTCGCGCCTGTGACGGTGACGGGCACCTACAACACCACGACGGACGGCACGGGTTCGTACACGTCGCCGGCGGTCACCATTGGCAGGACGCCGCAGGCGCTCAAAGACATTCCGCAATCCATCACCGTGCTGACGCGGCAGCGGATGGACGACCAGGACATGACCAGCCTGCCGGACGCCGTCAACAACACGGCCGGCATGGTGGGCGTGCAGGGTGTGGGCGCCGGCGTCGCGATCAATGCTCGCGGCTTTCCCGTGGACCTGCTGCAATACGATGGCGTGTCCCTGCTGCGCAACAGCTACAGCCTGGGCAACTGGGAGCAGGATTCGCTGGTGTTCTATGACCGCGTGGAAATCCTGCGCGGCGCGGCGGGCCTCTTGCAAGGCGCGGGCAGTCCCGGCGGTGCGATCAACCTGGTGCGCAAGCGCGGCGGCGCAGAGCCCTCGGTGGTCCTGACGGGCAAGGTGGGATCGTGGGATCACTACGGCCTGACCCTGGATGCGGGCGGTCCGCTCAATGAATCGGGCACGCTGCGCGGGCGCGTGGTGCTGGACGAGGACCGCAGCCATTCGTACATCGACTATGTGTGGGACAGGACGCGCAACCTGTACGCCGCGCTGGACTACGACATCACCGAGAACACGACGGTGGGGCTGGGCGTCAGCAATCGGTACAGCAAGTCGCGGCCCATGTTCGTCGGCTATCCCCGTTATGAAGATGGCGGCAGCATCGATCTGCCGCGCTCGACGTTCACCGGCTCGACCTGGAACCGCGCCACCAACGACCAGACCATCTTCAACGCCGACGTCACGCATCGCTTCAACTCGTCGTGGCGCTTCCGGCTGGCCGGCGTGGCGATGGACGAAGACAACACGACCGTGCACCAGCGCGTCGCCGGAGCCGTGCAGCGCGACGGCAGCGGCCTGGACTACGGCAATTTCGGCGTGGACTTCACGAGCCGCCAGCGCGGCATGGACATGTCGGTGGCCGGTGACTTCAACGCCTGGGGCATGGCGCAGGAAGTGGTGATCGGCGCCAACTACTCCAAGCTCACGACGAATGACCGGTTCACCCGCTCGTGGGAGAGCGGCGGCAACATCTTCGATCTGGACCATCACCGTTCGTGGCAGGACATCGATTCCATCGTCGCCGCCAGCGGCTACGATTCGCGCAGCGCCTACGACATCCGGCAGAAGGGCATCTACGGCACGTGGCGCGTCAAGCCCACGCAATCGCTGGCGCTGATCGGCGGCGGCCGCGTCGGCTGGTTCGACTACCGCTACAGCGGCGGGGGCGAAGCCACGACGTCATCGACCTCGGGCGAGTTCATTCCGTACGCCGGCATCGTGTATTCGCTGACCGACAACTGGTCGGTCTACGGCAGCTACACCACGGTGTTTGAGCCGCAGACGCAGCGCACGGTGTCGGGCAGCCTGCTCAAGCCGATCGAGGGCAACAACTACGAGGTCGGCGTGAAGGGCGAGCTGGCGGACGGCCGGGTCAATACCTTGCTTGCGTTGTTCCGCTACGACCACAAGAACCGTGCGGTCAACGACTACGACGCCGGGTTTGCCTGCAACGGCTGGTATTGCTCGCGCGCGGCGGGCAAGGTCCGCAGCCAGGGCATCGAGGCCGAGATCTCCGGCGAAGTGGTCAGGGGGCTGGAGCTGTATGCCGGCTACGCCTATAACACCACCAAGTTCCTGGAGGACCCGGACAACCAGGGCAAGGTCTTCAGCACCTGGACGCCCAAGCACATGCTGCGCCTGTGGGCCAACTACAAGCTGCCGGGCACGTGGAACCGCCTGAGCGTGGGCGCCGGCGTGAATACGCAGACGTCGACGATCAGTTCGGACCGCGAATTCAAGCTGGCGGGATTCACGATCTGGAACGCGCGCGTGGGTTACCAGGCCACGCCGGAGCTGAGTTTCGGGCTGAACGTGAACAACGTGTTCGACAAGAAATACTACGTGCCGTCGTACAACACGCTGTCCAGCAACAACTACTACGGCGAGCCCCGCAATGTGATGCTGACCGTGCGCTACGCGCCCAAGCTGTAAGGACGTCCGCGGCGCCTCGTGTATAACGTCCGGGACGGCGCCACCCGTGCGCGCCGTGCAAGGAGCCGATTTTGCGCGAGTTCGTGGCGACGTTCCTGGATGCCGGCCTGCTGGTGCTGGCGGTGCTGGCCTTTGTGCTGCCGGCGCTGTCGGCGCTGGCTTTGCTGCTGCGCGCCCGCCCGCATCGATTTCCGCGTTTGAACACCCCCGGCTGGCGCCGCGCCGGCGTGGCGGTGCTGTGGCTGCCGTTCATCGTCATGGCGGTGTATGGCGGAGTTGCGTGGTGGGCGGCCAGTGTTTACGACCGCTACTATTTCTTCGGCCTGCTGATCTGTTTTGTGTACCTGCTGTTCGCCATGCTGCTGTCGGGGGCGGGGCTGTTCTGGATCCGCACGACGAGGCGCCTGCCGTCTGTCTGAGCACCCGCCGGCTGGGTTTCAGCGCATCAGCGCATGCACCTGGCTCGCCAGTTCATCGAGGGTGAACGGTTTGAGCAGCACCGGCGCACCCGCCGCCGGCACGTTGTCGCCTTCGGCGCTTTCACCGTAGCCCGTGATGAACAGCACCTTCATCCCGGGCCGCAACGTCCTGCCGGTCTCCGCCACCCGTCGTCCATTCACGCCGCCCGGCAAGGCCAGATCACACACCAGCAGATCGATCCGGGCCTGCGTGGTCAGAAGCTTGAGCGCGCTGGCGCCGTCCGTGGCCTCGATCACGTCGTAACCGATTTCCTTCAGCACCTCGGCGGTGACTTCACGCACGGCGGGGTCGTCTTCGGCCAGCAGCACCGTTCCGCCCTGCAAGGTCCGCGGGGGCGGAGCGGCGGCGGTGTCCGCCGCGACGTCGATCTGGGCGCCGCCATGGCGCGGAAAATACAGGTCGATATCCGTGCCCTGGTCCGGCTGCGAACGCACCTGGACATGGCCGCCGGATTGGCGGACGAAGTCGTGAACCAGCGCAAGTCCCAGGCCGGTGCCGCGCTCGGCCGGCTTGGTGGTGTAGAAGGGCTCGAACATGCGCCGCATCGTTTCGGGCGTCATGCCGCAGCCCGTGTCGGACACGCGCAACCGCACGTGGTCGCCCGGTTGCAAGCCGCGCTGGCGCGCGCCCTCGGCGTCCAGGGTCACGTTGTTCGTCGCGATGCGCAGCGTGCCGCTTCCGGCCAGGGCGTCGCGCGCGTTCAGGCACAGGTTCAGCAGCGCGTTTTCTAGCTGGTGTGCGTCCACCCAGACCGGCCACAACCCGGGCGCGCAGGCCACGTCCAGCGTGACCGCCGATCCGGCGCTGCGCGCGATCAGCGCCTCCATGTCGGCGATGACGTGGTTGATGTCCACCGCCTTGCGCTCCAGCGGATGGCGGCGCGAAAAATTCAGCAGGCGGCGCGTCAGGACGGCTGCCTTGTCGGCGCCGCTTTTGGCCACCGCGATGTGACGGCCGAGGTCGTCGGTCCGCCCCTGCGCGAGACGCTGGGACAGAAAATCCAGGCTGCCGGAAATCCCCGTCAGCAGATTGTTGAAGTCGTGCGCGACGCCACCCGTCAGCTGGCCGATGGCGTCCATCTTCTGGCTTTGGCGCAAGGCTTCTTCGGCCAGGCGCAGCGCCTCGGCCTGAGCTTTTTCGGCGCCGACCCGGGCGGTGGTTTCAATGACGGTATCGATCATGCCGACGACCTCGCCGTTCTCGTCGTACACGGGGCTGTAGCAGAACGTGAAGTTGGCCTGTTCGGCGCGGCCATAACGATGGACTTCGAGGGGATAGTCCTCGATGAAGGTGGCCTCGCCGGCGTAGGCGCGTTCGGCGATCGGGCCGATCAGCGACCAGGCTTCGTTCCAGACCTCGTTGAACGGGCGGCCCAGCGCGTCGGGCTTGGCGCCCAGGATGGGCACAAAGGCGTCGTTGTAGATCGAGATGAGATCGGGGCCCCAGACCAGACAGGACGGGAACCGGGAGGACAGCACCATGCCTGCGGCAATGCGCAGCGAGGCGGGCCAGGCGGAGAGGGGGCCGAGTGGCGTCGCGGACCAGTCGTGCCGGCTGACGCGTGCGCCCATTTCCCCGCCGCTGGCAAGGAACTGAGGCACGGACAGGTCGTTCTGCATGGCGCTCATTGAGTCGGGCGGGAAGGACTCCGATTCTATCCCACCGCCCGCGCACGTGCGCGCGCGCGGGCGGCTCGTATAGAATAAAAACAATTCCTATTTGCATATCTGCCGAGGTGCGCCTTGCCTGCGCCGCTATCCCCATCCGCCGACAACGTCACCCAGCTTTATCGCGAACACCACGGCTGGCTGTCGATGTGGCTGCGCAAGAAGTTGGGCAGTTCCTTCGACGCCGCAGACCTGGCGCACGATACGTTCGTGCGGCTGA
This sequence comes from Achromobacter animicus, assembly GCF_040775605.1. Lineage (NCBI taxonomy): Bacteria > Pseudomonadati > Pseudomonadota > Betaproteobacteria > Burkholderiales > Alcaligenaceae > Achromobacter > Achromobacter animicus. The sequence goes on along the minus strand of NZ_JAYGJK010000001.1, from coordinate 4,942,365 downwards.
TGGCCGGGCGGCGCCGGGAGGAGACCGGCGCCGAGCCGCGCGCACTGCTGGCCCACATCGCCAAAGGCCTGGTGGCCGACCATTGGCGCCGCCGCGCGGTGGAAGACGCTTACCTTGCCGCCGTGGCGCACGTGCCCGAGGCCGAGGCCCCGTCGCCCGAGGCGCGCGCCCTCATCCTGGAAACGCTGCACGCCATCGATGCCGCCTTGCGCTCGCTGCCCGCCCGCACGCGCGAGGTCTTTCTGCTGTCGCAGTTCGACGGCATGGGCTATGACGAGATCGCGCGCAAGCTGCGCGTGTCGCTGTCGACCGTCAAGCGCCATATGCAGGCTGCCTTCGCCGCGTGCCTGATCGCCTATCAGGTGGACGCGTGAGCGCGGCCATCGACCCCGCCATCCTGAATGAGGCGGCCGGCTGGCTGGTGCGTCTGCAGTCCGAAAAGGTGTCCGCCGCGGATCGCGCGGCACTGGCGCGCTGGCGGGCGCGCAGCGCCGACCATGAAGCTGCCTGGCAACGCGCCGAGGCGATGCTGCGCGGCTTTGGCCAGGTGCCGCCGGGGATCGGCGGGCAGACGCTGCGGCAGGCGAACCGCGCGGGACGCCGTCAGGCCGTGCGTGCGCTGGCCGGACTGCTGGTGCTGGTTCCGGCAGCGTGGCTGGGCGTGCGTGAGTTGCCCTGGCGCGAATGGCGCGCGGACCTGCGCACGGCGACCGGCGAGCAGCGCCGCGTCGAACTGGCCGATGGCACGCAACTGGTGCTCAACACGGCCAGCGCCGTCGACGTCGACTACACCCCGACGCAACGCATGCTGTGGCTGCGCGCGGGCGAAATCCTGCTGACGACGGGACGCGATCCCGCGCCGGCGCCGCGCCCGTTCCTGGTGCAGACGACGCAGGGCGTCCTGCGTGCGCTGGGCACGCGCTTCATGGTCCGCGACGAGGGCGCCAGCGTCCGCGTGGCGGTGTACGAGGGCGCGGTCGAGGTCCGGCCCGCCCGGGCGGACGCCGGCGCCGTGGTGCTGGCGGCGGGCGAGCAGACCGTCTTCACCGCGAACGGCATCCAGACGCCGGGTCCGGCCGATGCTTTGGCGGCGTCGTGGGCGGACGGGATGCTGGCCGCGCGCAACTGGCGGCTGGCCGATCTGGTCGACGAGCTGGGACGCTACCGCCACGGCGTGCTGCGTTGCGATCCCGCGGTGGCTGACCTGCGCGTGTCGGGGGCGTTTCCGTTGAACGACATCGAAGCCAGCCTGCGCCTGCTGCAAAAGACCCTGCCGGTTCGCGTCAGCCGCGTGACCCCGTGGTGGACGACGGTTGCGCCGCGCGCCGCCGTTACAAATTAATCGCCGATCGGCTGACACTTTTTTCCGCTTCGTACGGTGTACCGGGTGAACCGCCGCGACATGCGCGTCACCCCAACCCCTCGAAGGATCGTTTCATGGTTTCCCGACTCTCCCGATCGCCCCGCCTGCCGCGCGGCCTTGCCGTCCTGTCGCCCGCGGCGTCGCTGGTCCGGGCCGCCGGCCTGGGGCTGGCGCTGCTTGCGGCCACGGGAATGCCGGCGGCGACGTTCGCGGCCGAGACAGCCAGCGCCGCGCCGCGCAAGTCCTATGCCATCGCGCCGGGACCGCTGGGCGACGTGCTGGCGCAGTTTGCCGCCAGTGCGGGCGTGCCGCTGTCGTTCGATCCCGCGTTGGTCGCGGGCCAGCGCAGCGACGGTCTGCAGGGCGCCTACACGGTGAGGGAGGGGTTCGCCCGCCTGCTGTCCGGATCGGGCTACGCGCTGGCCGAACAGGGCGGCGGCGCGTATTCGCTGCGCAGGCTGCCGGCGGCCGCCGGCGAGACCACGATGCTGCCCGCGGTCACCGTCGATGGAGCGGGCATCAGCCCCTCCGCGCTGCCGGCGGAATTTGCCGGCGGCCAGGTGGCGCGCGGCGCGCGGATGGGCCTGTTGGGCAACCGCGACGTGATGGACACGCCGTTCAATGTCACCAGCTACACGTCGGAATTGCTGGCGAACCGTCAGGCTGTGACGCTGGCCGACGCGCTGACGGTGGAGCCGTCCGTGCGCTTTACCGGCCAGATCGGCGGCGTGACCGATTCGTTCTACATCCGCGGCTTTCCCATCGGCGAAGGCAACCTCGGCGAAATCGCCTTTGACGGCGTCTATGGCGTGGCGCCCAACTACCACGTCTTCACCGACTACATCGAGCGCGTGGAAGTGCTGAAGGGGCCCGCCGCGCTGCTGTACGGCATGTCGCCCAACAGCGGCGTGGGCGGCGTCATCGACATGGTGCCCAAGCGCTCGCTGCCCGAGGACCTGACCCGCGTGTCGGCCGACTACGTCGGCGACTCGCAATTCGGCGCGCGAGTCGACCTGAGCCGCCGGTTTGGCGACGCGGGGGAATGGGGCGTGCGGGTCAACGGTATGCAGCGGCAGGGCGACACGCCGCTGGACAACATGAGTTCGCGCACGACCATCGGCGCGCTGTCGCTGGATTACCAGGGCGAACGGCTGCGCGCCTCGCTGGACCTGCTGACCCAGCACGAGAAGATCGACGCGCCGACGCGACCGTTTCTGGTGGCGCCGGGCATTGCCGTGCCGCGTGCCCCGGACGGCCGCCGCAACGCCACGCAACCGTGGGGCTGGTGGAAGTCCGACGGCCAGTCGGCGCTGCTGCGCGTGGAATACGACATCAGCGACCGCCTGACGGTGTTCGCGGACGCGGGCGGCTCGGACACCAGCGTGTCGCGCCTGTCGGACCAGACGCCCACCATCGTGAACGAAGCCGGCGACACCGTGGTGACGCCCAACAACTTCCGTTTCCAGGTCAACCGCAGCACCTACAACGCCGGGCTTCGCGCCAAGCTGGACACGGGGCCGGTGCGCCACGCGATCAGCTTCATGGGCAGCCTGTACAGCGACCGCAATCTGCAGGCCAGCGTGAACGGCACCCCGCTCACGTCCAACATCTACCACCCGATCACGCGTCCGGAGCAGCACATTCCCGCGCCGGCCAACGTGCCCAAGGTGTCGTCGTCGGATCTGTCCGGCCTGGCGCTGGCCGATACGCTCAGCATCCTGCACGAGCGCGCGCAGTTGACGCTGGGCCTGCGCCACCAGCGCATCGAATCGCGCAACTTCAACGGCGCCACGGGCGTGCGGACCGTCAGCTACGACGAAAGCGCGACCACGCCGCTGGCCGGGCTGGTCATCAAGCCCTGGCACAACGTTTCGTTCTACGCCAACTACATCGAGGGGCTGAGCAAGGGCGACGTGGCGCCCGCCACCGCCACCAACGCGGGAGAGGTCTTCAAGCCGTACAAGGCCAAGCAGAAGGAAGTGGGCGTCAAGGTCGAGCTGGACAGCGCAATGGTGACGCTGAGCGCCTTCGAGATCACCAAGCCCAGCGGGCAGCTTACGAACGGCGTGTATGCGGCCGATAGCGAGCAACGCAACCGCGGGCTGGAATTGAATGTGTCCGGCGAACCGATGCGCGGCGTGCGCCTGTTGGGCGGCGTGACCTTCCTGGATGGCGAGCTGACGCGCACCAACAGCGCGGCCACGCAGGGCAACCGGCCCGTGGGCGTGCCCACCGTCGCGGTCAACCTGGGCGCCGAGTGGGACACGCCGTGGGTGACGGGGCTGACCTTGACGGGCGGCATGGTCTACACCGGACGCGAATACATCAACCAGGCCAACACGCAGTCGGTGCCGTCGTGGACGACGTTCGACCTGGGCGCGCGCTATGCGCTCAGGGTCCAAGGCCGGGACGTCACGCTACGCGCCAACGTCGTCAACGTGTTCAACCGCGCCTATTGGTCCGGCGTGGCCTCGTACGGCACGATTTCGCAGGGCGTGCCGCGCACCCTCATGCTGTCGGCGTCGATGGACTTCTAAGCGCCGGCAAACACCATGCACACCGGGCTGCCGACAGACAGCGCGTAGCCGTCGTGCGCCAGCATGCCGCTGGCCGGATCGACACGAAACCGCTGCAGCGTGTCGCTGTCTTCGTTCAGCGCGAAGACAAACCGGCCGTCGGGCGACAACGTGAAAAAGCGCGGTGTCTTGCCGCGCGTGTGGGCGTGCTGCACGGTGGTCAGTCGACCGGTGGATGCGTCCACGCGAAACACCGCAATGCTGTCGTCACCCCGGTTCGACGCGTACAGGTGCCGGCCATCGGTGTCCAGCGCAATGCCGGCGGCGCGGCTGTTGCCGGTATAGGTGTCGGGCAGGGTGGACAGCACCTGGAAGGGACGCAGCGCGCCTGCTTCCACGGCATAGGCCGTGACCGTGTTGTCCAGCTCGTTGACGACGTACAGCCATTTCCCTGATGGATGAAAGACCGCATGGCGTGGGCCTGCGCCCTCGCGCGTCGTCGCAACGCTGGCAGGCTGCGCGCCGATCCCGTGCGCGTCGGCGGAATACAGGAACACCCGGTCCAGCCCCTTGTCCGGCACCGCCACATACTTGCCCGACGGGTCGAGCACGTTGAAATGCGGCTTGGAAAATGGCTGCTCCTTGCGGTGCGGGCCCGGTTCGCCGGCCAGCGGCACCGTCTGCGACACGGCTTGCAGCGCGCCGTCCGCCGCCACGGGCAGCACCGCCAGCGCGCCGGTCAGATGGTTGGACACCATCAGGTAGCGGGCCGACGGCCCCAGCGCCAGATGGACGGGATTGCGGCCCTGGCAGTCCTGCGTGTGCCAGGGTGTCAGCGTGCCCTCGCGCGCATCGCGGCGCAGCGCGCTGACCTCGCTGCTGTCGCCGTGCACGGTGTACACCACGGGCAGCGACGGGTGCGGCAGCAGATACGACGGGTTGTGCAGACCGCGGACCACCTGCTTGAGCGTTAGCGTTCCCGTCTCGGGCGCGTAGTCGAACACGCTGATGCCCTCGCCGCGGGCATTGCGTTCCCGGGTGGTCCGGGAACCGATATAGACATGCATGGCGCGAGCCTCTTTTTGCCAGTTGAAAACGGCCGCGCCACGCGCGGCCCTACGAAGTCAGGATGCCGCTGATGCGGGCCAGGTTGTCGAGCGTGCTGCGCAGATGAGCGGAAAGCGCCTCGGCCGCCTCGTCGTTGCGTTCGCGTTCCAGCAGGTCCAGGATGGCCAGGTGCTGGTCGCAATGCTGCTGGTAGCGGCTGCGGTCCTGCATCGAGCGGTAGGACAGCAGGCGGCGTACGCGATTGACGCGTTTGATCGTGTCGATGAAGAACGGATTGCCGGAGGCTTCCACCAGCGATTCATGAAAGCGCACGCCGCGATCGTGGAGCTGGTCGGCGGTGTCGGTGGCGATGCCGCCGTTCAGCAGGTGCATTTCCGCGGCGCGGCAGCGCGCCAGCACGGATTTTTCGATGCGAAAGCCGGGCTCGCGCAGCGCCGCCGGCTCCAGCGCCAGCCGCAGCCGGTAGGACTGCAGCAGGCTGTCGGGCGTCGTCATCATGGACGAGAATTCCCAGCCGTATCCGGGCCGGCGCTGTGCCCAGCCCTCTTGCGAAATGCGGCCCAGCAGCGCCTGCGTTTGCGCATTGGTCAGCGCGTAGCGCGTGCGCAGCAGCGCTTCGCTGCACTGCATCGGCAGTTCGCCGCGCAGCAGTTCATCGGCAAGCGCAAAGTACGTCTGCGTGACGATGTCGTCCGCCGATGGGGGCGTGATGTCGGCGGGCGCTTCGCCCGCGACGTCGAAGTCGCGCAGCAGGAAGTACCCGCGGTTGGGCTTGCGCGCCACCACACCGTGCTGCTCCAAAATACCCAGCGCATCGTTGACCGGCGAGCGCGACAGCCGCAGGCGGTCGGCGATCTTCTGCGCGCGCAGGTGCGCGCCCTCCTGCAGACGGTCTTCCTTGATGAGGTCCAGGATCTTCGTGACGGTATTGGTTTGCGCGCTCATGGGTGGCGGACGGCCGATGAAATGGTGTCCGACAGGATAGCGGGAATGACGCCGCCCATCTGCAACAGGCGGATCTCCAGCCGGGTCTCGACGGCCGCGGTGGCGGTCAGCGGCTCGGTCCGGCCATCGGCGCGCAGGATGCGCACGGGGATGGTGGCGCGGGGCGTCAGCGCGGCGGCCTCGGCGTCGATCTCGATCCGGTCGCCCGGCTGCAGCCGCAGCGTCGCGGGCGTAACCCCGTCGGGCAGGCGCAGGGGCAGGATGCCCATGCCGATCAGGTTTGATCGGTGGATGCGTTCGAAGCTGACCGCCAGCACCGCGCGGATGCCCAAGAGCCGCTGGCCCTTGGCCGCCCAGTCGCGCGACGAGCCCGTGCCGAAGCGCGCGCCCGCCACCAGCACGACGGGCTGCGACGCCTTCGCGTAATGCGCGGCGGCGTCCCAGATGGGTTCCAGCCGGCCGCTGGGCGCGTGCAGGGTGTGGCCGACGGGGGCGAAGGGACAGAGCAGGTTGGTCAGGCTCTTGCTGTAGAACGCGGCGCGCATCATGACTTCCCAGTTGCCGCGGCGCGATGCGAATACGTTCAGGTCGTTGCGGTCGTCGCCGCGTTCGACCAGGAAGTCCGCGATCAGGCTGTCGGGCGGGATGGCGCTGGCGGGCGACAGGTGGTCGGTCGTGACGTCGTCGCCCACGACGAGCAGTGGATGCGCGGTGTAGCGGCCCAGCTGACTGCCGGCCTCGGTGCTGGCAAAGGGCGGGCGGCGCAGCGCGGTGGACGCGGCGTCCCACGGAAACCGCGCCGACGCGGGCGATTGCAGGGCCTGCCAGGCCGGGTTCGCGCTGGCGATCTTGAACGCGGCGCGATAGTCGTCGGGACGCTGCCCTGCGGCCAGCGCGGCGTCGATCTCGGCTTCCGTCGGCCATAGCTCGGACAGGTGAACCGCGCGCCCGTCGGGCGTCACCTGAACCGGCTCGCGGCTCAGGTCTCTTTCCGCGTCGCCGGCCAGCGCAAAGGCGATGACCAGCGGCGGCGACATCAGAAAGCCCAGGTCCAGATCGGGATGGATCCGGCCCGTGAAATTGCGATTGCCGGACAGCACCGCCACCGGGTGGATGGCGCCGTCGGCCAGCGCGTCCCGCACCACCGGCGGCAGCGGACCGGAATTGCCGATGCACGTGGTGCAGCCGTAGCCGACGATGTCAAAGCCCACCGCGGCCAGGTCTTCCAGCAGACCGGCGCGCGCCAAGTATTCGGCGGCGGCGGGCGAGCCGGGACCCAGCGAGGTCTTGACCCAGTGCGGCGGCCGTAGCCCTGCCTGACGGGCCTTGCGGGCCACCAGGCCGGCGGCCGTCAGCAGGCGGGGATCCGACGTATTGGTGCAACTGGTGATCGCGGCAATGGCGATGGCGTGACGGGGCAGGGCGGCGTGCGCGCGCGGCGTGAAATCCAGCGCCGCAAGAATTTCGCGCGTCTGCCCGTAGGGGTGCAGGTCCTGCGGACGCTTGGGACCGGCCACGTGCATCTGCACGGCATCCAGCGCGATGTCGACCACATGGGTGTAGCGGGGCTCGGCGTCCGGATCCAGCGCGATGCCGGTGCAACGCGCGTAGGCCTCCACACGCGCGATCTGATCTTCGGCGCGGCCGGTCTGGCGCAGGTAGGCCAGCGTTTCACCGTCGATGGGGAAGTAGCCTGTCGTCGCGCCGTACTCGGGCGCCATGTTGGCGACAACGCAGCGGCTGCCGGCCGGCAGGGTGGCCACGCCCGGTCCGAAGAATTCGACGAACTCGCCGGATACGTGGATGGCGCGCAGACGCTGGGTGACGGTCAGCGCCAGGTCCGTGGCCGTGACGCCGGGCTGGAGCGCGCCAGTCAGCCGCACGCCGATCACGTCGGGAATGCGCAGCATCGTCGGCATGCCGAACATGACCGTCTGCGCTTCCAGGCCGCCCACGCCCCAGCCCAGCACGCCGATACCGTTGATCATCGGCGTGTGGCTGTCGGTGCCGATCATCATGTCGGGATAGAGGGCAGTGCCGTCGGGACTGGGCTGCTGGCAGACCACTGTGGCCAGTTGCTCCAGATTGATCGTGTGCATGATGCCGGTGCCCGGCGGGTGGATGCGCACGTTCGACAGCGCCTTGGAGGCCCAGCGCAAAAAACGGTAGCGCTCGGCGTTGCGCCGCAGTTCCAGGTCCAGGTTGGCTTGCGCGGCATCGCTGCGCGCATAGGCTTCGACGGCCAGCGAGTGGTCCACCGACACGTCCACCGGCAGCACGGGATTCAGCACCGACGGATCGACCCCGGCCTCGGCCAGCGCGTCGCGCATGGCGGCAATGTCGACCAGGGCGGGCGTGCTGGTGGTGTCGTGCATCAGCACGCGGCCCGGCTGGAAGGCGATTTCGGATTCGCTGGTGCCGTGCGCCAGCCAGCCGAACAGCGCGGCGACGGCGGCGTCGCGCTCGACGCCCTGCATGTTGCGCAGCGCGTTCTCCAGCAGCAGGCGCAGCACGACTGGCAGCCGGAAGTAATCCGCGCCGTATGCGGCGGGCAGATCCAGGCAGCTGTACGAGGCGCCGTTCAGCGTGAAGCGTGCGTGGCGGAGCGGGGCATTGGTGTTTTCCATAGCTGCCAGTTTTGCATATTGCCTGCATAAAATGCAATTAAGGACAAACCCGGCCGCGCACTGACACAAGGCCCCATTGGAGACAGACCATGCCCCCCATCCGTACCCTGGCCGCCGCCGCGGCCTTGGCGCTTGCCGCGTCAACCCCGATCCATGCCGCCGACCTGCCGGCCAACCGCCCGATCACCCTGATCGTGCCCTTTGCCGCGGGCGGGGGCGTGGACGGTATGGGCCGGCTGCTGGCCGAGCGCCTGCGCAGCGAACTGCCGCAGGGCGTGGTCGTGGAGAACAAGCCGGGCGCCAGCGGCATGTTGGGCGCCACCGCAGTCGTGCGTTCCGCGCCGGACGGCGCCACGCTGTTGCTGGGATCGGCCGGCGAGACCGCCATCAACCCGCTCGTCTTCAAGAGCAAGATGCAGTACCAGCCGGAAAAGGATCTGGCGCCTGTCGCGCTGATCGCCCGCGTGCCGAACGTGCTGGTCGCCAATCCCAAGCTGCCGGTGGCCAACGTCGAGCAACTGGTGGCCTATGGTCGCGCCCATCCCGACAAGCTGACGTATGCGACCAGCGGCGTGGGCAACCCGCAGCACCTGAACGGCGAGCTGTTGCAGTCGCTGGCGGGCATCAAGATGGTCCACGTGCCGTACAAGGGCGCGGCGGCGCAATTGGTGGACGTGGCGGCCGGCAGCGTGGATCTGACCTTCGTCAGCCTGGCCGGCGCGTTGCCGTTCATCAAGAGCGGCAAGGTCAAACCGCTGGCGGTCACGTCCGCCAAGCGCGCGTCGTTCGCGCCCGACATCCCCGCGCTGGCCGAGTATGCGCCGCTCAAGGACTATGCGTTGGAAAACTGGTTTGGCGTCTTCGTGCCGGCCAGCACGCCGCCGGAAGTGCAGCAGAAGCTGGCGGCCGCCATCGACCGCAGCCTGAAGGATGAGAAATTCGTGGCCAGCATCCGTGAACTGGGCGGCGAAGTGCAGCCGATGAGCCAGGACGAGTTCCGCGCGTTCATCAAGGCGCAGACGGCGGTGTTTGCCAAGGTCGTGGCCGACGGCAACATCACGGCGGAAAACTGAAAGCGGGTTGTGCGGGCTGGCGGGGCGGCTGGTCGGGCGCCACGTGGGTCAGCCCGTGGGGCAGCGCGGGGGCGGCCGTTCGCGAAGACGTGCACAGCGCTGCCGCCCGTTACGGCGCGTCGTGCAGCATCAGGTCAAGGCCCACGCGTTCGCCGCTGCGCACCCGGCTGACGGCCTGGCGCTCCGTGACGCGGTAGACGCCCTGCGAGCCCGATACGGGCCGGTGCGACGTCGCGATCACCACCCCATCGCCCAGGCCCAACGGCAGCACCATCGGGCGCGACTGCATGCGCGGGCGCTGCTCGGTCATGACAAGTTCGCCGCCCGTGAAATCCACGCCGGGCTCGGACAGCAGCACGATCAGCCGCAGCGGAAACACGCAGGCGCCGTCGGCATGCTGCAGGAGCGGCTGGTAGCCGGGTGCGTGCAGGCGCTGGATCGTGGAAAGGCTGCGCGATTGTCCTGAAAGGCGGTTCTGCTGGAGGTAGGCGGGCAGATCGTCCGGGTAGGAGACATCCACGTCCAGTGCGCTTGCCCAGGCGCGTGCCACCGGCAGCAGGCGCGCGTAGAGATCGGTGCGCAGGCTGGCCAGCGGCGCCGGCAGGGGATCGGGCAGGCCTTGCAGCACTGCCAGCGCGCGTGCGTCAGCCGGCGCATAGAGCGCGGGCAGCAGCGCCCAGCCCTGCGCGTCCAGGTCCTGCGCGATGCGTGTCCAGTCGTATTCGCCGAGCGGGCGGGAGGCGGGCGTGGTCATGGTCCGGGGCGCGTCATGGAAGGAATCGGGGTCTTGGGCGTGGTCATGTTCATCGTCTTGCGCGTGGCAATCGCCCTGGCGGCCAGGCGTTACCCGCCGCCGGAACGAATCCACAGCTTAGCCAGTCCGGCGCGCCCGGGCACTCCGCCGCTTGCTGTCCGCGGGGCCGCACCAGCCGGCGGTCAGTTGCGGTGCAGTATGCTTACCGGCTTCATCGACACTCCCCCCGCTGCCCGCAATGACTGATTTTCCCTTTGACGCCGTGCTGTTCGACTGCGACGGTGTCCTGGTCGATTCCGAACCCATCACCAGCCGCGTGCTGACCGAGATGCTCAATGAATTGGGCTGGGGCATCACGCACGCCGAGACAATGCAGATCTTTACCGGGAAGGCGGTCAAGGACGAACTGCCGCTGATCGAGGCGCGCACCGGCGCCACGATCGATCAGGCATGGTTCGACCAGTTCCGCCAGCGCCGCAACGACGCGCTGGACCGCGATCTCGTCGAGATCCCCGGGGCGCCCAACGCCGTGCGCGCCTTGCACGAAGCGCTGGATGGGCGGATCGCCGTGGCGTCGGGTGCGGACCGACGCAAGGTCGAGCTGCAACTGGCCAAGGTGGGCATCGCCGACTGCTTCGACGGGCGCGTCTTCAGCGGCCACGAGATGCCGCGCAGCAAGCCGTTTCCGGACGTGTATCTGGCGGCCGCGCAGGCGCTGGGCGTGGACCCGAAGCGTTGCGCAATTGTCGAGGACACGGTCACCGGCGCAACGGCAGGCGTGGCCGCCGGCGCCACCGTATTCGGCTACAGCCCCGGCGAACCCGGCCACAGCGGCGCGCAGGCGCTGCGCAACGTGGGCGTGTCGCACGTGTTCACCGATATGCGCGAGTTGCCGGCGCTGCTGGCGGGCTGGCGGGCGCAAGCTGCCTGAGGCGCATCCGCCGCGCCGGGCATCAACGCCCGTGCGTGGCGTACTGTTCGCCGCCATCCAGGTCGATCACCGTCCCGCTCAGATAACCCGCGCGCGGCGAGGCGCCGAAGACGATCATGTCTGCCACCTCGCCCGGCTCCATCAGCCGCCCGAACGGTAGATCCGACAGTGTTTCCTGCCAGCGCGATTCATCGCCCCAGCGCGCCTGCGCGCGTTGCCGCGCCAGCGTCAGCACGCGATCGGTGCGCGTGCGCGACGGATTGACGCCGAACACCCGCACCCCGTGGCGCGGCGATTCGCCGCCCAGCGCCCGGGTGAATGCAATGAGCGAGGCGTTGGCCGCCGCGCCGCAGATGTAATCGGCGCGCGGCGCCGAGCCTGCCATGCCAATGATGTTGGCAATGACGCCCGACCCCGCGTCGCGCATCGCCGGATAGTAGTGGCGCGCCAGGCTGATGTAGCCGTGCACCTTCAACTCCCAACCCGCGCGCCAGCGTTCATCCTGAACCTGATCCAGCGCGCCGCCCGGCACGGCGCCGGCATTGTTCACCAGGATGTCGACGGGCCCCGTTTCCTTGCACAGGCGCTCGGCCGCGCCGGGTTGCGCCAGATCCAGCGTCACCGCGCCGGCCTGCCGTCCCGTCTGCTCGCGGATCGCCGCCGTGGCGCCATGCAGCGCGGCATCGTCACGCGCAACCAGTACCGGCTCGGCGCCTTCCCGCGCAAACGCGATGGCGCACGCGAGGCCGATGCCCTTGGAAGCGCCCGTGATGAGGACGCGTTTACCCGCCAGCTGCAAATCCATGTAGCGCTCCTGTCGATGCGCGCCGGTCGGCGCGGCCTTGCAGACGTTGTAAACCGGATGCGCGGCGCTGTGGGATCCAGGGCTGAAATTTTGAAGACCCGAAGGTGCGCCGCGTCCGCGCGCCGCCTGCTATGCTCGGTTCTCCTCGGATCCAAGGACTCGTCGATGTCGCAAATCTGGCTGGAAATCTGGACTGCAGTGCGTACTGAATTTGCCGATATTCCCGATGTGGCGGAGGCAACACGCATTGTGCTGCGCTTAAGCATGGCCGTCCTGCTGGGCGGCCTGTTGGGTTACGAACGGGAACGCAGAGGCAAGGACGCCGGGCTGCGCACGCACATGCTGGTAGCGCTGGGCGCGGCTATCTTCGTGCTGGTGCCGTTGCAGGGCGGCATGGAAGTCGGAGACCTGAGCCGCGTGCTGCAAGGCGTGATCGCGGGCATCGGCTTTCTGGGGGCGGGCGCCATCATCAAGCTGGGCGCCGAGCGCGAAATCCACGGCCTCACCACATCGGCCAGCATCTGGATGACCGCCGCCATTGGCGTGGCCGCCGGCATGGGCCGCGAGGCCACCGCCGTGGTCAGCACCCTGATGGCGCTGTTTGTGCTGGCCGTGCTGCGCCGCGTCGAGGCGCGCATATCCGCAAGCCAGGAAAAGCGCGTGATCTCGACGGACGACAAGGAATCGCCGTAAACACCGGAAGCGGATCCGCCCGGCGCAGTCTTGCCGGGCCGCCCGCTAATTGCCGCCCGCTAATTACCGCCCGATACCTCGATGAACGACCCGCTGGTATAGCCGGCCTCGTCCGAAAACAGCCACATCACCGCCCCGGCCACTTCTTCCACGGTGCCGCCGCGCCGCAGCGGGATGACGCTTTTCAGCCGGTCGACGCGGCCCGGCTCGCCGCCGCTGGCGTGCATCTCGGTGTAGATCGTGCCGGGGCGCACGCCGTTCACGCGGATGCCTTCGGGAGCGACTTCCTTGGATAGCCCGATGGTCAGCGTGTCCATCGCGCCCTTGGACGCGGCGTAGTCCACGTATTCGTTGGGCGATCCCAGCCGCGCCGCGGCCGACGACACATTGACGATGGCGCCGCCCTGGCCGCCGTGGCGCGGCGACATCCGCCGCACGGCTTCGCGTGCGCACAGGAATGCGCCGACCACGTTGGTGGACAACACCCGGTGCAGCCGGGCGGCATCCATGTCCTCGACACGCATCTGCTTTTCCAGGATGCCGGCGTTGTTGACCAGCGCGTCGATGCGACCCAGGCGCTCGTCCAGTGTGCGGAACATGCGCAGCACCTGTTCCTCCTGGGCGACATCCGCCTGAATCGCGACGGCCTTGCCGCCGTCTCGGATGATCTCGTCCACGACCGCCTCTGCGGCATCGGCATTGGCGTGGTAATTGACGCCGACCGCGTACCCGCGGCGGGCGGCCAGCTTGGCGATGGCAGCCCCGATGCCGCGGCTGCCGCCGGTGACAAGCATGACTTTGGACATGGTTTCCTCCTGTGGTGGCATCACTGTTGGGCCACACGTTATCAAACGCCGGCGATCAGATCCATACGTCGTTGGGCGCACGGCGCGGCCCGCCTTCGTCGCCGGTGTTCGCGACGCCGCGCGGCTCGATCAGCATGAGCTGCACTTCCTGCGGCGCACAGGGCTTGTGCTCCACGCCCTTGGGGATCACGGTCATTTCACCGGGACCCAGCGCGATCTCGCCGTCACGCAGCGCGATCCGCAGATGGCCCGCGATGACGATGAACGTCTCGTCCGTGTCGGCGTGCGAATGCCAGACAAAATCGCCTTTCAGCTTGACGAGCTTGAACTGGTAGTCGTTCATCTCGGCAATGACCTTGGGCATCCAGTGGTCGTGGATCAGGGCCAGCTTGGCGGCCAGATTGATGGAAGCGGGGAGGGACATGGCGGGCTCATGGGGATGGAAAGCCCCACGATACGGCGCCGCCGGGTGCGCCGTCTTGTACGATCGAGCAGCTTTTGCCGATGCCCGCCGGGGCCGCGCGTCAGCCGTTCAGCATCCGCCGCCAGCGGTCGGGCGCCATGCCGTAGGCCTGCACATGGCGGCGCGTAAGGTGACTTTGATCGGTGAAGCCCGCGTCGGCGGCGGCCTGCGCCAGCGGCGTGCCCACCGCGATCAGCCGGCGCGCCAGGTCCAGGCGCCGCAGCATCACGTAGCGGTATGGGCTGGTGCCGAACAGCGCGCGGAAATCGCGCGACAGGCTCCAGCGATCCGTGCCCGCCGCACGCGCCAAGTCGTCCAGCAGGATCGGCTGGTCCAACGATGCATGGATGAACTGCCGGGCGCGTTCGGCTGCGGCGTAATCGGGCGCACGCCGGCCGGTTCTGCGGCCCGCGGCGGCGCACAGCGCGTGCGCCAGTTCGAACAACGCGTCGTCTTCCTGTAGCGGATCGATGTCCTGGCCGGTGGCCTGGAGCAGCGCGCCGCTGGCCGCGTACAGCCGCGGATCGGCGCTGATGCCGTCGCGGATGAACGGCAGCGGCCGGCCGCCCAGGATCTGCTGGATCAGCGCCGGCTCTACGTAGATCATCCGGTAATGAAAGCCCGCGTCGGTGCCGGCCTGGCCGTCATGCGCTTCGTCGGGATGCAGCACGATGGTGCCGCCCGGCAGGCTGTGCTGCATGCCGCGCCGGTAATGAAAACTTTGCACGCCGGCCAGGGTGCGGCCGATGGCGTAGGTGTCGTGGCGGTGCATGTCGTAGCCATGCCCGCCGAAGTACGCTTCGATGCGTTCCACGCGGCTGGACGGCGCGGCACGCCGGATCCAGTCCTTGCGGGTCGCATCGAAGGCCATGAGCAGACCCCGCGGCTACGCCGGCTGCTTTAACTGGACCAGCACGAACTCGTTGCCGTACAGGTCGATGAAGTGGGCGTACGCAGCGGTCTCTTCCTGTACGGGCTCGCGCGTGAAGCGCACGCCCTTGGCCGAGAAGTGCGCATGATCGCGCAGCACGTCGTCCGTGTAGAACACGCCGACGGGCTGGCCGCCGGTCTGGTCGCCCACGCGATCGCGCTGGGCCTGCGTCTGGGCCTGCAGCAGCCACATGCCCACCGAGGGCTGATCGTGCAGACGCAGATGCACATAGCGCTGCTGGCCGACAGGCATGTCGACAGACACCTCCATCCCGAGCTTGTCCCGGTAGAAGGCGATGGCGGTGTCGTAGTCGTTCACCAGCAGGACGAGACGGCCCAGCGTGTGCATATCAGGACTCTCTTCAAATGGATCGTGCGGCCATGCTAACCCACCAGGAAGTCTTTGACCTCAGTCGGCGGCGTCGGCCTCGCGCAGCAGGCGCACGCCGACCAGCGGATAGCGCGTTTCCTGCGTGTTCCAGTTGCGGTACGACGAGCGCGTATACAGCGCCCACGTATGCCACGAGCCGCCGCGCCGCACGCGCACGTTGCCGGCTTCCGGACCCTGCGGATCATCAGTCGGGGAGCGGGCGTAGTAGTCCTCGCCGTACCAGTCCGCGACCCATTCCCATGCGTTGCCGTGCATGTCGTACAGGCCGAACGCGTTGGGCGCGTAGCTGGCGACCGGGGCGGTGAAGGTGTTGCCGTCGTGGCGCGGCGAGGCAAAGGCCTGCCACTTCGGCCACAGCGGGCTGGCGTCGGCATCGAAACCGTTGCCCACGTCAGGCATCGCGGCCGGGTCGTCGCCGTTCTGGTAGCGCGTGCGCGTGCCGGCCCGGCAGGCGTATTCCCATTCGGCTTCGGTGGGCAGGCGGTACACGCGGCCTTCCGTCCTGGTCAGCCATTGCGCCAGCGCCTGCGCGTCGTTCCAGCTGATGTTCACCACCGGGTGATCGTCGCCCTGCACAAATCCCGGGTTGCGCCAGGAATACCGTCGGTCGCGGCCTTCGAAGGCGTCGCCCGACGCGGACGTTTCCGGATCGTACGCGGCGTTGTAGCCGTAGCCGCCGGTGCCGTCGGCTTCAGACTCCGGCACGTAGCCGGACGCTTCGATGAAGCGCCGGAACTGGCCCACGGTGACTTCCGTGCGCTCCAGGTAGAACGGCCGCGTGATGCGAACGGCGTGCACCGGGCCTTCGTCAAAGAGCTGGGCGTAGCGGTCAGGCGGATAGTGCGGATATGCGGCGGCCAGCGTGTCGGCCCCTTCGTCGCTGCCCATCTGGAACGTGCCCGCCGGGACACGCACGAAGGTCATACCCAGCGAGTTTTCGACGATGTCGGGCGGCGTGGCCGCCTGGACGGACGCGCAGGTCAGGGTGCAGAGCAGGGCGAAGGCAGTGCGGGTACGCATGGCAGTCCGACGGGTTGGGCCAGAGGGGTGCGCAATAGTAGGTCCGCTGCGCGGCCGCCGCCAGACATGGTGAACCCTCATGTTGGACGGACGCGTCGCCGGAAGCCGGACCGCCGGATCGCCGGATCGCCGGAGCTTCGGAGCTTCGGAGCTTCGGAGCGCCGGAGCTTCGGACCGCCGCACCGCCCGCCGGCGGACCCCAAAGGCTGCATCGTCGACTGCCGCCCGCTCAGTTTTCCGCCGCCCGCGCATCCAGCCATTGCCGCGGTGATGCGCCCAGCTTCTGGCTGAAGATGCGCGACAGGGCCGACGCGTTCGCGTAGCCCAGTTCGGCGGCGATCGTCTTGACGGCGATGCCTTCCCGCAAGCGCGACTGCGCCAGCGTCAGGCGCCAGTCGGCCAGGTAGTCCGCCGGCGGCTGGCCGACCACGTGCTTGAACGCGGTGGCAAAGGCGCTGCGCGACATGCCCGCACGGCCGGCCAGCGCCGCCAGCGTCCAGGCCGCGCCGGGCTGCTCATGCATGGCAACCAGCGCGCGCGCCAGGCGCGGCTCGGCAAGACCTGTCATCAACCCGATGTGTATGCCGGCCTCGGCAGGATGGTCGATCAGCCAGCGCAACAGCTGGATCAACACCACCTCAAACAGGCGGTCCGCCAGCAGCCGCTGTCCGCATCGCACCTGTTCGGTTTCGGCGAACAGCAACGCCAGCGCCTGCGCCAGTCCGTCAACACGCGCCAGCGGCAGCGCGATCAGCGGCGGCAGCGCGCGCACCAGCGGATGGTGGGCGCCGCCTTCGAAGTGCAGCGTGGCGCAGGTGAAATCCGAGCCGTCCTCGGGCGGGTTGTGGAATTCATGGTGCACCGGGCGTGCGTAGAACAGCAGCGTCGGCTCGGCCACGCGCAGCCGGCGGGGCAGACCGCTGCCGGCCCGGTGCGCGACCTCCATGTCGCCGCGCCGCAGCACATGCAGGAAGGCGCGCCCGGGTTCGGGCGCGAACCGGTTCAGACCGCACAGCGGGCCGGCATGGAACAGGTGCGCCCGCACGCGGAACCGGTCGAGCAGGGCGGACAGACGGTCGAGCGAGGGTGTCATGGCGTCTTGGACGAATAGATATGAATCGTGGACGATAGGTGCCCAATATTACTCCCGACCCGCCCATACTGGCGCAAAGGCAGCAGGAAACCAACCGGCGCCTTTCCCTTAACGACTGAATCAACTCACTGAAAGGAAACATCATGTCCCGCGTTCAACTCATCGACTCCTCTGTTGCTCCCGCTGCCAGCAAGGCGCTGCTTGACCAGATCCACGGCGCGTTCGGCGCGACGCCCAACATGTTCCGAGCGGTCGCGAACTCGCCCGCCGCCCTGAAAAGCATGTGGGGCGCGTTTGGCGCCCTGGGCGGCGGCGTGCTGCCCCCGCAACTGACGGAAAAGATCGCCGTCGCCGTCGCCGACCGCAACCGCTGCGAATACTGCCTGGCCGCGCACACCGCGCTGGGCCGCAAGGCTGGCGCCACTGCCGAACAGATGGCCGCAGCCCAGGCCGGCCACGCCGACGATCCGCAGACGGCCGCGGCGCTGGATTTCGCGCTGAAGCTGGTGCGCCAGCACGGCCAGGTGGCCGACACCGACGTGGCGGCAGTTCGCGCAGCCGGCTTCAATGACGAGCAGATCGTCGAGATCCTGGCGCATGTGGCGTTGAACCTGTTCACCAACTACGTGAACGTGGCGTTCGACGTGCCAGTGGATTTCCCGCGTGTGCAGTTGCGCGCGGCGTGAGCGATCTGGGGCCAACCCGGGCAACCCAGGCGGCCTTGGCAACGCGCGGCCCGCGCTGTCTCCACGGCCCGG
Organism: Achromobacter animicus; assembly: GCF_040775605.1. NCBI lineage: Bacteria > Pseudomonadati > Pseudomonadota > Betaproteobacteria > Burkholderiales > Alcaligenaceae > Achromobacter > Achromobacter animicus. The sequence continues at coordinate 4,924,129 of NZ_JAYGJK010000001.1, read as the reverse complement.
GCCGCCGCGTTCCGCAGGGGCGCCGGCAGCGGCTGCGCGCCCCTATCCCGCCTTGCGTATCGTGAAGTTGATGCGCTGGCTACCCAGCCGCGGATGCGGCAGGTCCTTCAGCGGCATTACGCCGTGAAACCGCAGGCGGTCCACGCCTCCCCACACGACGACGTCACCGTGAAACAGCGGCACCCGCGCCGCGCGGTCCGCACGGTCGTCTCCCCCAAACAGAAACATCGCCGGCATGCCCAGCGACACCGACACGATGGGCGCGTTGAAATCGCGCTCGTTGCGGTCCTGGTGCAGCGACAGACGCGAGCCGGGTTCGTAGCGGTTGACCAGGCACGCATCGGGCGCAAAATCCGGAAAGCCGGCTTCCCGCGCCGCGTCCCGCGCCAACTGCCTGAAGGCCTGCGGCATCGCCGGCCAGGGCTGTCCGGACACGGGGTCGATGCGGCTGTAGCGATAGCCGCGGGCGTCCGTCGTCCACCCCAAGTCGCCGCAGTTGGTCAGCGCCACCGACATCGTGTACCCGCCGGGCGTCTCCATGTGCCGGAACGGCGCCTGCGCGGTTACGTCGTCCACGCCGGCCAGCAGCGCGTCAACGGTTGGCAGTGCAAAGCCGCGCAACACCACGGATTGCGGGCCGATGGTCACGCGGCCATGCTGGGCGGGATCGTCGCCGCCGAATAGGTCCAGGGTCATGTCACACCGCGTCGTGAAAAATGATGCCCAGCGTGTGGCGACGCCCCGAACGCAGCTCGCTCAAGCCGTGGCGCATGGCCACCTTGCGCCACCCGCGCACGCCGGGAACCGGGCGCTGGTTCACCGTGAAGATCAGCGCATCTCCTTGCTTCAGGGGCAGCACGTCGGCGCGCTGCTCTCGGCTGCCCGTTTCCGTCATGACGAATTCACCGCCCGTGAAGTCCACGTCCGGCGTGGACAACAGCACCGCCACCTGCAACGGAAACACGTGTTCGCCGTACAGGTCCTGGTGCAGGCAGTTGTAGTCGCCCGGCCCGTACTGCAGGATCAATGGCGTCGGCCGGCGCTGGCCGGCCGCGTGGCACCGCGCAAGAAAATCCGCGTGATCCGCGGGGTACTGCACGCCGATGCCCATCTGCCGGTTCCATCGGTTGGCGATGGGCGCCAGTTGGGTATAAAGCGCGCCGCGCAGGCGGGCAAGCAGGTCAGGCAAGGGATAGCGGAAATACTTGTACTCGCCGCGCCCGAATCCGTGACGCGCCATCACGATACGGCTTCGGTAGCGATCATCGTGATCGTAGGCGTCCGACAGCGCGATGCATTGCGCAGGCGTCAGCAAGGCGGGCAGGATGGCGTTGCCGTGCGCGTCGAGGTCGGCAACGGCGCGGTTCCAGTCCTGCTGCGCGAGCAGGGCGTCGGCGGGCGTCGTGGTCATGGTCGTTGAATGGAGAACTACTGCGGCAGAATTACTGCGGCAAATTTACGGCGGCAGATTCACTGCGGAAAATCGCTGCGTCCAGTCTACGCCTCGCGAAATAAACGGCCACTCCGCTTGTTGCGGATTGCGGTAGACCGGGTCGCTTTGACTTCCACCCCTACAACAACGGCTCCAGCGGCAACAGCGACGCCACCCACACGGTCGCGCGTTGCAAGATGCTGGCGCCGGGCTCGCGGTCATGGCGCACCGTGTGACCGTCGCGATCTTCCAGCCAGTAAAGCTTGCCCATCTCATCCAGCATGACGCGGTAGGCGGTGCGGGGCAGTTCTTCCTCGAAGGCGTCTTCGATGCCACGCGCCAGCGCCGGGCTGTCGATCACGAATCCCAGCTCGGTGTTCAATCGCGCCGAGCGCGGATCGAAATTGAACGACCCGACGAAAACGCGCTCGCCATCCACCGCGAAGGTCTTGGCGTGCAGGCTGGAGCCCGAACTGCCGAAGGGACCCATGCTCTTGTTGCGCTCGACGCCTTGCACCGCGCGCTTCATTTCGTAGAGCTCGACGCCGGCGGCCAGCAAGTCCTTGCGGCGCTTGGCGTAGCCCGAATGCACCACCGCCACGTCGGTGGCTTCCAGCGCGTTGGTCAGCACCCGGACCTTGACGCCATTGCGCGCCATCTTGGCAAACGCCTGCGTGCCGGCGGCGGTGGGCACGAAGTAAGGCGACACCAGCAGCAGTTCCTTTGCCGGTTCGCCCACGATCTCGTGCAGTTGGTGCGGCAGCATCGCCTCGGGGGGCGCGGTGCCCAGCGTCTTGCCCGGATCGTCGCTGACCATTTGGGTGCTCGCCCAGATCAGGGGCAGTTCGCCGCCAAGCAACTGCCGGATGAAGGGCAGGTCGCGCATCGCCTGCGCATAGGCTGCGGCCTCGGGCGACTGTTCGACCGCGGCCGCGTCCGCCTCCAGTTCTTCCAGTTCGTTGGACGCGGCCTTCCGGACGATGCCTTCCACCGGATAGGCGGAATCGCTGCGCCAGTAGCGGTCGAAGTCGCCCGACACGTCGCTGACGGCGGCGCCGATGGCCAGCACGTCCATGTCCCTGAACAGCACGCCGTCGGTGGCGCCAAAGTACTCGTCGCCGATGTTGCGGCCGCCCACGATGGTGGCCTGGTTGTCGGCGGTAAATGACTTGTTGTGCATCCGGCGGTTCAGCCGGTTGAAGTCCGTCAGGTAACCAAGCGGCTTGGGCCAGCGCAGCGTGAAAGGGTTGTAGAGCCGCACCTCGATGTTCGGATGCCCGTCCAGCGCGGACAGCGTCCGGTCCAGTCCCGACGTGCCGTTGTCGTCCAGCAGCAGGCGCACGCGAACGCCGCGGTCGGCGGCCTCGTGCAGCGCCTCGAACAGCATGATGCCCGTCATGTCGTCGTGCCAGATGTAGTACTGCACGTCCAGACTGCGTTCGGCCGCACGCGCCAGCATCATGCGCGCGGCAAAGGCGTCCAGGGGATCGGCGAGGGCGTGGATGCCGGACTTGCCGGGATGCGCGGCGGCCAGTGGGGCGATCGCCCGGCCCAGCGGCGTTGCGCCGGCTTCCTCATCGGTAAGTCCTTGCGACACGCTGCGCTTGTCCAGCGAGGGAAGGGAACAACCGGAGGTCAACGCGCAAAAGATGGTCATGTAGAGGTGTTTGCCCAAGTGCATGACCGCTATTGTGCCGAATCCGGCGCGGGTCGATCGTAGTGTCCGGCGGGCGAACGGATTGCGCATCGGGGAAACCACGCGGTCGACACGTTTTCATATATGGAATAAATTCCCGGATATGGAACAAGCAAACACAGCCGCCGCCGATGCCGGGCTGGACCTTCGACTGGCCGCCCGGCTAAAAACCCTGCGCCAGGACCGGGGCTGGTCGCTGGACGATCTGGCCGGCCGCGCCGGCATCAGCCGCGCCACGCTTTCCCGCCTTGAAAATGGCGAGGTCAGTCCCACCGCCAGCGTGCTGGGCAAGCTTTGCGCCGCCCATGGCATGACGATGTCGCGCCTCATGCTGATGGTCGAAGACGACTTTGCCGCCCATGTGCCCGAGGCCGCGCAGGCGGTGTGGGTGGATGACAGCGTGGGTTTCCGCCGCCGCTCGGTGTCGCCGCCGTCGCAGCGCCTGGCGGGCGAGGTGCTGGCCTGCGAACTGGCCGCCGATGCCCGCATCCGTTATGACCAATCGCCACGGCCCGGCCTTGAACACCATCTGCTGATGCTGGACGGCGAGCTGTCCGTCACGGCCGACGGCCACACGCATCGCCTGCTGCCGGGCGACTGCCTGCGCTACCAGCTATTCGGTGCCAGCGCCTTCGTCACCCCGCCGCACAGCGGCGCCCGCTACCTGCTTTTCATCGTCTGAGCCTGCCATGACCCCTGCAAACCTTGAATTGACGCTGCTGACGGCCGACGCCGCCGCGGCCGCCGTCCCCGAGCTGGCCACCTTGCTGCACGCGTGCGTGCAGGGCGGGGCCAGCGTCAGCTTCGTGCTGCCGTACACGCATGACGACGCGCAGGGGTTCTGGCGCGGCGAGGTGCTGCCGGGCGTCGAAAGCGGGGCGGTGAAGTTGTGGGTGGCGCGCGTGGACGGGCGGGTTGCCGGATCCGTGCAACTGGACGTCGACACGCCGCCGAACCAGCCGCACCGCGCCGAGGTACGCAAGCTGCTGGTGCATCCGGATTTCCGGCGCCAGGGCATCGCGCGCCGACTGATGCACGAGGTCGAGGACATGGCGCGCCGCCTGCATCGCAGCCTGCTCACGCTCGACACGCGCACGGGCGATTCGGCCGAGCCGCTGTACGCGTCGCTGGGCTATCAGACGGTGGGGGTGATTCCGGGATTTGCGCGCGATCCGCTCGACCCGGCGAAGGTGGACGGAACGACGATCATGTACAAGCCGCTATGACCGGCGTTCCGCGCGGGGCGATCAGGCCAGCGGCTTGATGCCCACGCTGTAGGGCGGCGCGTTGCCGCGCGCGGCGGCCTTGATCTTCAGCATGGACCCGCCGGGCGTGTACTCGAAGTCCTGATAGGGGACTTCAAACCATTGGTGAAAGCTGGTGCGCGAGAACTCGGGCACCCACACCTTTGCCCGTTTGGCGTCGCAGTGGAATTCCACCAGCGTGCGGTCGATGCCCAGTGGGCGGGTATTGCCGATGCGGTAGCTGACGCGCAGCTCGGCGCGTGCGACGCGGCCGGGCTGCCAGGTCAGGCCGATGGATTCCATGAAGTGTTCGATCGCTTCAATGCCGCGATGCATAGCTGACTCCGAAAGCAGCGGGGAAAGAAAGCCCCGCAATGACCCGCCGCGCGTGGCGGCGGCAAACAGACGGATTATCCGCCATATCGCATTGCCGTAGAAATAGGCAGGTTTCACGCAAGATCCTGCCTGTACGCCCGCGCACGCGATTCTTACTATCCTGTCCAGGGCCGCGCCGGCCGTGGCTCTGCGGAGCGCGGGGGCAATCGGCCGGGCAGCCAGGCATCTTGCCGGCGGCCGCAAGCAAGGGAAGGGAATCGCATGAATACCGAAAAAATCTGGTTGGTGACGGACGCGTCGGCCGGGCTGGGCGTCACGCTGGTCAAGATGCTGCTGGACCAGGGGCACAAGGTCGCGGCTACGTCGGACGACGGCGATGCGTTGCTGGAAGCGGTGGGCGCCAAGCTGGAAGGCCGGTTCCTGCCCCTGACCGTCAACCTGGCCGACGAGCGCGCGGTGCGCCGCGCGGTGGACGCCACGGCGGCGGCCTTTGGCGGCATCGACGTCGTGGTGAATGGCGCCGGGCAGGGCGTGCAAGGCTCGCTCGAGCGGTTGTCGGATGCGCAATTGCGCGGCACGTTCGATATCCACGTGTTCGGGGTGCTGAACGTCATCCGCGCAGTGATGCCGCGTCTGCGCGCGCAGCGCGGCGGGCATGTGTTCAATATCTCGTCGATTCTGGGTTTCGATGGCCGCGCGCCGGAATGGGGCGCCTACAGCGCCGCCAAGTTTGCCGTCAGCGGGCTGACCGAATCCCTGGCCGCCGAAGCCGCGCCGCTGGGCATCCGGGTGTCGCTTGTCTACCCGGGCGCGATGCGCGCGGGTGATGCGCAAACATCCCCGGAGCTGGCCGCGCGCGGCGAGCAAGGCTGGGACCAGGGCGGCGATCCGGTCAAGGCGGCGCAGGCGCTGATCCAGGCCGCCGAGGCGCAGTACGCGCCCCTGCATCTGTTCCTGGGCCGCGATTCCTTCGATCAGGCGCGCAGCAAGATCCAGTCGGTGCAGCAGGAGCTGGCACGTTGGCGCGAGATGTCCGTGTCGATCGGCGCTGTCGACGGAAGACGGCTGGCCGCTTGAGGCCTACAGCGCGCCAGCCGCATCGGGTGAGCAGCCCGCAGACCGTTTGAGGCGCGCAGCCGCTAGCTGCCCAGCAGCCCGCGCCCGGCCTGGTAGGCGCCCAGCAGCGCCAGGCTGACCATGAAACACAGCTTGAACGTGCGCGCGGAAAGCCGGCCGCGCAGCCGTTGCCCGAGCGCCATGCCGGCCAGTGCCGGCAGCAGCATCAGGAGCGACGCGCTGGCGGCGCCGGCCGTGTAGCCGCCGTTCAGCCACAGCCCCGCGGCCAGCGCCACGGTCGACACCGTGAAGGAAATCCCCATGGCCTGGATGAGCGCGTCCTTGTCCAGTTTCAGGGCTTGCAGATAGGGCACGGCCGGGATGACGAAGACGCCGGTGGCGGCCGTGATCACCCCGGTCAACGCGCCGGCTGCGATGCCGATCCATTGTTCATGCCGGGGCTGCACCGCGGGCGGCGAGCCAAACAGTCCCCAGGCGGCATAAGCCACCAGCGCCAGCCCCAGGAAGATGCCGGCCCAGTCGCCCGAGGGCGGGCCCAGCCACAGCGCGCCCGCCACCGTGCCCGCGCAGACGCCGGCCTGCATGCCGGCGATCCGGCGCAGGACCGCGCGCAGCGTGACCCACGGCAGCGCCTGCCACAGGTTGGTGATGAGCGACGGCACGATGAGCAGCGCGGCCGCCTGGGCCGGCGCCATCACCAGCGCCAGCAATGCCATCGAAATGGTGGGCAGGCCCAGCCCGACCACGCCCTTGACCACGCCGGCCAGGACGAAGACCGTCACGACAGCCGCGAGCAATACGGGATCAAAAAGATTCATGCGGGCTCGCAGTGCGCGGTCAGCGCGTCCTTGGGGCGGCCGAACAGGGCGAAGGCCACATCCTGCGACGGTCCTTCGTTCTGGCGGGCGGCGCGCAGCAGCCATGCGCGTCCCTCGCACAGGTCGGCGGGCAGCGACGGGCCGTACAACGCGGGACCGCCGATCAGCACCATGCCCAGCATCCGTTGCGCGGGCGGGTGGTCCGCGCGCGCGGCGGCGCGCAGCCACGTCAGCATTGCACCATGGTCGCCCTGCGTCTGCGCTTCCAATGCCAGTGCGTACTGCTGGGCGGGGGTGAGAGGGCCGCCAAGTCCGGCCTGCGCTTCGGCTACGCCTGAGGCGTACAGCGCCAGTGCGACCAAGGCCAGCCCCGGCCAGCGCGCGGTCCGGGTGCGCAACATTGCAGTGTTCATAATTTCCGCCTGTTTGGGTGGGTATGGACGCATTCTCACGCTCGCGCCCGACCGCGCCTATCGGGATCTGGCTTACCCAGACTATGGCTGCGCCTGAGGATGGCGTGCTACGCTTTTTTTCATGCGCTTTGACCTGACCGACCTGCGGCTTTTCCTGAACGTGCACGAAACCGGCTCCATCACGGCGGGCGCGGGGCGGTCGCACATGACGCTGGCGTCAGCCAGCGAGCGCATCCGGGGCATGGAAGACGCGCTGGGCGTACCGCTGCTGGTGCGCGAGCCGCGCGGCGTGCAGGCGACGCCCGCGGGGCGCACGCTGGTCCATCATGCACGGCTGGTGCTGGGCCAGATCGACCGCATGCGCGGCGAGCTGGATCATTACGGCGCCGGGCTGAAAGGCCATGTGCGGGTGCTGTGCAACACCACGGCGCTCAGCGAATACCTGCCGCCCGTGCTGGGCGCGTTTCTCAAGGACCATCCGCATATTTCCGTCGACCTCGAAGAGCGCCTGAGCCACGAGATCGCCGACGCGCTGCGGACCGGCGCATGCGACATCGGGGTGCTGGCGGACTCGGCCGATCTGCACGGCCTGCGCACGCGCATCTTCCGCCATGATCCGCTGACGCTGATCGTGCCGCGCGGCCATCCGCTCGCGGCGCAGCAACAGGCGCTGCTGGAGGACGTGGCCGGTTATGAATTCGTCGGACTGGTGCAGGGCAGCGCGCTGCAGGAGCACATCGCGCATCACGCGCGCCGCAGCGGCAAGGCGCTGTCCTATCGCGTGCGGTTGCGCAGTTTCGATGCCGTCTGCCGGATGGTGGGACAGGGGGTCGGCGTGGCCATCGTGCCGCGCGCGGCGGCGGTGCGCTATGGCCGCGCGGCTGGGGTAAGCCGCGTGGCGCTGGCGGATCCGTGGGCGGCCCGGGATCTGGTGCTGTGCGTGCGTGATGATCTTCCCGCGTACGCGGCGGATCTGGTGGCCTATGCGTTGCGCGACGCACCGGCTGGCGATGCGGCCCAAGCGCCCGTGGACCCGGCCCCCGACGCCCCTGCGCGCGTCAGCGTGCAAAAAGCCGGCGCCCCGGCAGGTGGCCGCGGTCGAACCACGAACCCGACGCGACGGCGGCCAGGATGATCAGGCCGTAAATGCACATCGCCACGGCCGCGATCACGAAGAACACCGTCATCGAACCGGTCATGTGCAGCGCGACGCCGCCTGCGCCGATACCGATCAAAAGCCGCAGGAACCCCGCCAACAACGGCCACTTCAGCCTTCCGGCGCCTTGCGACGCGAAGTACAGCGAAAAGCCCAGCGCAAAGAACCCATACACCGGACCCACAATGCGCAGATAACCGGCGCCGGCCTCCAGCATGTGATCCTGCGCGCCGAACAGGCGCAGCCACGCGTCGGGGAAAAACGCCGCGGTCAGCCCGATCGCCTCCGCCAGCACAAACGCCATCGCCCCGCCCGTCAAGGCGATGCGCATGGCGCGCTCCGGTTGGCCCGCGCCGATGTTCGAGCCGACCATCGCCACCATGGGCGCGCCCAGCCCGAAGGCGATGGGCATCAACAGATATTCCAGCCGCACCGCGACGCCATAGCCCGCCACCGCTGCCTCGCCCGCGTAGGCGCCCACCAGTGCCGCGGTCAGTGCCACCAGCGCGTTGGTCATGAGCGGGTTGATGGTGGCCAGCGCGCCCACGCTGAGGATGTTGCGCATCAGCGTCGCATGCAGCCGGCTGGCGACCAGCCGCGCCGCGTTGCGTCCGCTGGCGCAATAGGCGCCCAGGATCAGCGTGCCCACGGCGTAGTAGATCACCAGCGCCCAGCCGCCGCCCGCCACGCCCAGCGCGGGGAAGGGGCCCCATCCGAAGATCAGGCATGGGGACAGGGGAATCAGCAGCAGCGCGCCGCCGCAGATGACCGCGCCCGGCACCAGCATGTTGCCGGTGCCGCGGATGGCGCTGGCAAAGGCGTTCATCAGCCACATCAGGACGATGCCGCCGAAGATCACATTGGAATACGCCAGCGCGGCGTCGAGCGCTTCGCCTTCGGCGCCCAGCGCGCGGTACAGCGCCGGACCGAAGGCCAGCAACAACACGCAAAAGGCCAGACCCAGCAAGGCGTTCAGCACGACCGCATGCAGCACGAGCTGATCGGCCTCCTGTTGCCGTCCGCCGCCCAACGCGCGCGCGACCGCGGCGGAAATCCCGCCGCCCATCGCGCCCTGAGACATGTTCTGCATCAGCATCAGCACCGGCACGACGAGCGCCACGCCGGCCAGCACCGGCGTGCCCAGCCGCGCCAGAAACCAGGTCTCGATCAGGCCGGTGGACGACTGCGCCAGCATCATGAGGATGTTGGGCCACGCCAGCCGCGCCAGCGTGGGCGCGATGGGGCCATGCAGCATGGCTTGCAAGCGCGCATTGGCGGGGCGTGGCGGGGCGGTCGCTGGCATGGGGAAGGCCGGTGGACGTGATCGGCAAAATTTACGTGCATATGCCAATAACTGTCAATAACGGGCTGGACGTGAACCCGCGCGGGCGGTAGCGTTATGTCCTTGCCCGCCGATTTTCCTTCCTTGGCCGCCATGTCCGACGCCCCGCTCCTCGGCTCTGCCGTTCCTCCGGATCCGCTTGTCTGTAACGGCGCTGCGCTGCGCAAGGCGACGCGTCGCGTGTCCCAGCTCTATGACACCGTGCTCGCGCCCTGCGGGCTGAAAGTGTCGCAACATTCGATCCTGGTGCACATTGCCCGCGCGGGTTCGCCGTCGATGACCGACCTGGCCCGCGCGATGGTGCTGGACCGGTCCGCGCTGGCCCACAACCTCAAGCCCTTGCAGCGCGATGGGTACGTCCAGATGATGCGCGACCCGCTGGATGGCCGCAGCCGCCGGGTGGAGTTGACCGAGACCGGCCGCGCCAAGCTGGCGGAATCCCGCCGCTTGTGGAAGGACGCGCAGAACCGTTTCGAGGCCGCGTACGGCGCCGAGCGCGCCGCGGCATTGCGCCACGCGCTGGCCGACATCTTTTCCGACGACTTCGCGCAGGCCTTCAGCCGCGGCTAAATGCCGTCCCCCGTTCCATTGCTGCGCGGGCCGCCGCGCCGGGTCATTGCCAGGACGGCGCCCAGCACGCAACTTATGCCGGCGATCTGCGCGCCGGTCACCGGCTCGTCCAGCAGGCTGGCCGACAGCATCACTGCGGAAACGGGCGCCAGTGCGGTAAAAAGCGCCGCCTCTGAGCCAGGCACGCGCGCCGCGCCCGCGTACCAGAGCAGAAAGCCGCCCACCGTGGGCACCAGCGCGTAGTACGCCACGGCGGCGACGGCGCCAGGCGTGTAGTCCAATGCCCATGGCGCTTCGGTCAGGCTGGCCACTGCGGAAAACGCCAGGCCGAATGCTGTCATCAACGTCGACAGCGCCAGCGGCGCAACCGGCGTGCGCAGGCGCTTGTTCAATAGGATGAACAGCCCCTCGCAGGCCACCGCGCCCAGGATCAGCGCGTTGCCGGCGAGCGACCCGTCCATGCCCCGCGTGGGGGTTCGGCTGGTCATCAGCCACACGCCGAACGCCGCCATGCCGATGGCAGCCAGGGCCCGCCGGCCCGGGCGCTCGCCCAGCAGCAGCATGGCGATCGCGGCCGTGACGAGCGGCAGCGTCCCCAGAATGATGCCGCCGTCCACTGCCGAGGTCCGCTGCAACCCGGCGATCAACAAGGTCGTATACCCGACGCTGCCCGCCACCGCCTGCACCGTCAGCAGCAGCCAGTCCCGCCGGTGCAGCCGGGGCAGGCGCGCGCCGGTCGCCGCCATCAGCAGGGCGAAGCAGGGCAACGCGATGGCAAAGCGCAGGGCGGTCGCGGTGAAAGGCGGCAACCCCGCGCCAATGATCTTGCTGGCGGTCACGGTGCTGCCGACCAGCACCATGGCCAGAGCCAGATAGAGATACCCGCGCCCAAGCCTGTTGATGGCCATCGCCTGAAATCCCGTTGGAAAAGGCGCAGCGTAGGGCGCAGGCGGGAGGCAGGTCTTGAACGAAATTGCAGGGAAGGCGGGTCAGGCGCCCGCGGCCAACGCATAGCGGCGCGGCGACACCCCATAGGCGCGCACGAAAAGCCGCGTCATGTGGCTCTGGTCGGCAAAACCGCCCAGCGCGGCCGCATCGGCCAGCGCCATGCCCTGCCGGATGAGCCGCCGCGCCAGCAGCAGGCGACGCTGCATCTGGTAGGCGTGCGGCGTCAGCCCCGTGGCGCGCGTGAAGGCGCGCAGCACCTGGTAGCGGCTCAGGTCGCTGGCGGCGGCCAGATCGGCGAGCGACAGCGCCGCGGCCGGCTAGTCGTCGATGCGCGCGATCGCATGGCGCAGGGAGGACGGTATCGCCTCGCGCGCAGGGGCGGTGGCCAGCGTGCCGCGCGGACCGCCAGCCTGCGCCAGCACGCGCAACAGCAGGCTGTCGCATGCCAACGGCGATCCGCCTGCGGTGATGTGTGCATAAAGCGCAAGGACGTCACGGGCCAGCGCTGGCTGGTGCCGCGCCGGGTGCTCGAATTCGTAGAGGGAGGCGCCCGACGGCCTGCCCGCATCGTGACGCCGAGGCACGCCCGCGCCGGCCAGGTCTTCGGCGCAGGCGGTCACGACGCCGGGATCCAGGTAGATCATCTGCCAGGCCCGCACACCGTCGCCGATGGGCGCGCCATCGTGGACCTCGCCCGGATTGACCGTGATGACGTAACCCGGCCCGGCCTCCACCTGGCCCCGGCCGCTGTGCGACACCTGTGCGCCTTGGCGCATCACGCCGATGCCGAATTGTTCATGCGTATGGCGCGCGAACGCTTGGCCGCTGCAGGCGGATACGGCCTGCACGCCGGCGATGGCGCTGCGCTGCATGAGGAATTGGCGTGCGGGCATGAATGACGTGGCGGCGATGACGGTCGGGCCAGTATCGCCCGCAGATCTCGCGCCGATCAAGCGCCGCTATTGCAGGCCGGTCCAGCGCGCCACGGAGGGTTCGGCCGAGGCCCATTTCCATTGCCCGTCCCGGCGCTGGCAGATCGTGCTGGTGTAGGCAGGCGCGGCGCCTTCGACCTCGACCGTAAACAGCACCTCGCGGCAGTGCGCCAGCGGCGTCTCGATGTCGCGCACCGCCTGGATGCTGCCGCGTTCGTTGCCCACCGCCAGGGTGCGTTTGATCTGCCACTGCCGGACTTCACCGATGGGCAGCCCGCCCACCGTATTGGCCATGACGTTCTGCTGGTCGTTCTTCCATTCGCGCAACACGTACTTCACCGTGGCGTCCACCGCGGCCTGCACCGTCACGCCAATGGCAAAGCCGGCAACGGGATTGGCCGTGGCCGCGCCGCTCAGCGTGCCGACCACCGCGCCCGTGGCGGGACCGATGGAGGAACTCTGGCAGCCCGCGAGCGCCAGGCTGGCGGCCAGCGCCAGCATGCCGATCGCCCGCGTCACTGCAGCGAGCCCCAGCGGGCGGTCGCCGGTTCGGCGCTGGCCCAGCGCCAGTTTTCGCCGTCGCGGCAGACGGTCGTGACGTAGAACTCGCGTTCGGGATCAGCGCCGGGTTTGCCGGCAGGCGTGTCCACCGAGAACACCACTTCCTTGCATTGCAAATCGCCACCGCCGATCAGCCGGCTGACGGTGACCTGGCCGCGCGCGTCGTCCTCGATCGGCAACTTATGCTCGACGTTCCAGCTGGCGACCTTGCCTACCGCGAGCGCGCCGGCCGCCTTGGCGATGGCGTCCTGCTCTTCGCCGCGTGTCTGGCGCTGCGCATAGGCCAGCGCGGCCTTCGCGCCGGCCTGCACGCCCAGGCCGATGCCCGTGGCCACTGTGGCGTTGTCGGTCACCTTGTTGGCGATGGCGGTTCCGGCAATACCGGCTGCCGCGCCCGTGCCTTCCCCGAGCATCGAACTGCAGCCTGAAAGCGCGGTCAGCGCGGCGAGTCCCAGCAGGCAAAGCGCGCGGCCGCTCGCAAAGGTTGGCGAGATGGTGAACAAGCTGCGGGCCCTCCTGTGAATCTTGGCGGGCGCAAGTATAGGAGGGCGCGCAGCCGCGCGGCCGCGGCCTTTACATTTGTTGGCATTTTTGTGCGCGAGGCGCGGCGGACAACCGGGGCGCGCCTTCACGCCGCGGTCGACACGTCATGCTGCAGGGCGATGCGCCAGCTCGAGCCGGGCGCGCCGCGCGCGCCATGTCCGCAGCACCAGCTTCTCGATCTCCACCACGCAAAAGAGCACCGCGGCGGCCACCAGCGTCAGGGTCCAGTATTCGGGCGGCAGCGGGACGGTGCCGAACACGCGGTTCATCGCGGGCAGATAGATCAATGCGCATTGCAGCAGGCCCAGCAGGATCGTGACCAGCCACAGCGCCTTGTTGCGAAACATGCTGGGCGTGATCGGCCAGCGGTCCTGCAGGCGGCAGTTGAACAGATAGGTCCATTGCGCCGTCACCAGCGTCTGCAGGATGACGGTGCGGATGAAGTCCGGATCGCGCCCCGCGGCAATCAGGCTCTTTTCGATGATGAAGGCGGACGTGGTGAAGAGCAGCCCCACGAACGCGATGCGCCAGAGGGCGAAGCCGTCCAGGATCGATTTCGCGGGATCGCGCGGCCGGCGCTGCATCATGCCCGGTTCGGCCGGTTCAAACGCCAGGCCGAAGGCCAGCGTGATGGAGGTCGCCATGTTCATCCACAGGATCTGCAGCGGGGTCAGCGGCGCCTGTGCGCCGGCCAGCAACGCCACGATGACCAGCAGTCCCTGCGCCAGGTTGGTCGGCAGGATGAACAGGATCGTCTTCTTCAGGTTGTCGTAGACGCGGCGCCCTTCGCGCACGGCATAGGCGATGGAGGCGAAGTTGTCGTCCGCCAGCACCATGTCGGCGGCCTCTTTGGTGACCTCGGTGCCCTTGATGCCCATGGCCACGCCCACGTCCGCCTGCTTGAGCGCGGGCGCGTCGTTGACGCCGTCGCCCGTCATGCCGACCACTTCGCCCATGCTTTGCAGCGCGCGCACCAGGCGCAGCTTGTGCTCGGGGCTGGTGCGGGCAAAGATGTCGTGGTCGCGCGCCAGCGCGGCAAGTTCTTCGTCGCCAATCTGCTGCAACTGGGCGCCGGTCACCGCCTCGCGCACATGCGTCATGCCCAGCATGGCGCCGATCGCCAGCGCGGTTTCGGGGTGATCGCCCGTGATCATCTTCACGCGGATCCCTGCCTGGTTGCACTGCGCGATGGCTTCGATGGCTTCGGGACGGGGCGGGTCCATGATGCCGGCCACGCCCAGCAACACCAGCCCGTCCTGAAAGTCCGGATGGTCCAGCGCCGTGGCGTCCGCCGTGCCGGGCTTGTACGCCGCTGCCAATGTCCGCAGGCCCTGGTGCGCAAAGGCCTCCAGGCCGCGCTCCCAGTAGTCCAGCCGCAGCGGCTGCGGCCCGGCTTCGCCCTGTTCCTGCGCGCACAGCTTGAACAGCACGTCGGGCGCGCCGGTGACGTAGATGGTGTTCTGACCATGGTCGTCGCAGCGGCGCGCCATGTACTTGTAGCTGGAATCGAACGGCACCTTGCCGTGCTTGGCCACGCCCTCCAGGCTCTGGCCGGCCTTGGTTGCCAGCACCATCATCGCGCCTTCCGTGGGACCGCCCACGATGCGCCACTGCCCATCGGCATCTTCGTGGAGCTGGCTGTCGTTGCAGATGGCGGCCGCACGCACGAAGCGCGTCAGCGCGTCCTCGCGCTGCCAGTCCACCGGCTTCCCGTCGGATTCACGGGTGATCTCGCCGACCGGCCGGTAGTTGTCGCCCGACACGCGATACACGCCCTGCGCCAGCAGCACGTTCTTGGCGGTCATCTCGTTCATGGTCAGGGTGCCCGTCTTATCCGAGCAGATCACCGTCATCGCGCCCAGCGTTTCGACGGTGGGCAGCTTGCGGATGATGGCGCGGTTGCGCGCCATGCGCTGCACGCCCAGCGACAGGATGATGGAGATGATGGCAGGCAGGCCTTCCGGCACGGAGGCGACCGCGATGCTGATCAGCGACATCAGCAGGTCCGACAGCGGCATGTCGAGCACGTAGCGGCCCAGCACGAACAGCGCCACCACCATCACCAGCACCACCTGGAAGATGCGCTTGCCCAACAGCTCCATCTGCCGCAGCAGCGGCGTCTGCAGCGTCTGCACGTCCGTCATCATGCGGTTGATGTGGCCGATCTCGGTGTCGCTGCCGGTGGCCACGACGATGCCGCGCGCATTGCCCGCGCTGACGTGGGTGCCCGAGAACCCCAGGTTCAGGCGGTCGCCAAGCGGCGCGTCACCCGGCAGGGGCGCGTCGTGCTTTTCGACGACGGTGGATTCGCCGGTCAGCATCGATTCCTCGACGCGGAAGTTGTGCGTGTCAAAGAGCCGCACGTCCGCCGGGATCTTGTCGCCGGGTCGCAGGATCACGATGTCGCCCGGCACCAGGTCGCGGGCGTCGATCTCTTCCTTCTGCCCGTCGCGCACCACGCGGGCATGGTTCGACAGCATGTTGCGGATGCCGTCCAGCGAACGTTCGGCGCGGCTTTCCTGCACGTAGCCTATGACGGCGTTGATGACCGCCACGGCCAGGATGACCCCGGTATCCAGCCAATGGCCCATCAGCGATGTCACCACCGCAGCACCCAGCAGGATGTAGATCAGCACGTCATTGAAGTGGCCCAGAAATCGCAGCCAGGCGCTGCGGCGGGCAGGCGGGGGCAGTGCGTTCAGGCCGTGGGTCTCTTGCCTGCGCCGGATCTGGTCTTGCGAAAGGCCGGCGGCGCTGGTCACCTGGATGCCCAACGTCTCGTCGACGGAGAGTTGGTGCCAGGGGCGAGGAGCTTGCGGAACCTGCGTGTTCGCCTGCGTCATGACGTACGGCCTCCCGGAGGGACCGGCCACGTGACCGGGCCGGGAGTCGGGGGCCGCACAGGTCAGTCCGGCGTCCATGATACGACGGGCTGCCGGCCCGGGGCGTCACATCGGCCGCGCGCCCTTCAGATAGACCTCGCGCAGCGCCGCCGCAAACAGCGCCTCGACGTTGCGCCGCAATCCGTCGGACCGCGTGAACAGCGAGATCGGCGGAAGCGTCCAGTCAAACGAATACGGCACGATGGCTGCGCCTGCGATGCGAACCAGTTCGTCGGCGATGTCGGCCGGCAGGATCGTGACGGCGCGGTCGCTGGCCACGATCATCTCGCCGATCAGCTTGGACGAGTCGCTTTGCACGGACGGCGGCGGGGGCGCCAGGCCGGCGCGCAAGAAGATGTCGGCCACCTGCTCGCGGATCGGGCTGCCCGGCGTGCCCAGGATCCAGTCCAGATCGGCCAGCCGGTTCCATTCCAGGCGCGACCGACCCAGCCGGGCGGCCAGCCGGCGGCTGGCGATCAGGCGCGGCTGCTGGTGGTACAGGACCTCGAAACCGATGTTGCTCAGGTCGACCGAGGGCGTGGCCCAGCCGACGACCACGTCCAGCGTGTGATCGCGCAATTGGCGCAGCAGCGCCGGCCCCTGGCCCTCGTGGATGGTGGCGGTGAGCTGACGGCCCTGCGGCAGCGTGCGGCCGATGGCCGCCGACAGCATCTGGCCCGACACGAACGGAATGACCCCGATGTGCAGGTGGGCGGCGTGCCCGGCCGCCACGGTTTCCATTTCCTGCACCAGATGGCCCAGGTCATGGACCAGCCCGCGGGCACGCGCCAGCACTACGGCGCCCATGGGCGTGGGGGTCATGCCCCGCACCGAGCGGTCGAAGAGGGGCACGCCAAACATGCTTTCCAGTTCGGCCAGGGCATTGGTCACGGCGGGCTGGCTGGTCGCCATGTGTTCGGCCACCCGGGTCAGTGACCCGTGCTGCTCGATCTGGAGCAGCAGCATCAGGTGGCGCATCTTCAGGCGCGAGGTCAATTTCCGGAAAACGGCATCCGGATCAAAGGCTGTCATAGACAAGACATTAGGAAAGTGTGATGGGACGATATTAAATCCGAATGAACACCTTATGTCTTCCACCCTAGAATTTTGCACATTCAAGACAGCGAGGCCACAGCCCATGAACAACCCCTCCGACCGCCAGGCAGCCCTGGACTATCACGAGTTCCCCACCCCGGGAAAGATCTCCGTCGTGGCGTCCAAGCCGCTCGTCAACCAGCGCGACCTGGCGTTGGCGTACTCGCCCGGCGTGGCGGCGGCTTGCGAGGAAATCGTGGCCGACCCGTCCAACGTGTACCGCTACACCGCCCGCGGCAACCTGGTGGGCGTGATCTCCAACGGCACCGCGGTGCTGGGCCTGGGCAACATCGGCGCGCTCGCGTCCAAGCCGGTCATGGAAGGCAAGGCGGTGCTGTTCAAGAAGTTCGCCGGCCTGGATGTCTTTGACATCGAAATCAACGAAACCGACCCCGACAAGCTGGTCGAGATCATCGCCGGCCTGGAAGCCACCTTCGGCGGCATCAACCTGGAAGACATCAAGGCCCCGGAGTGCTTCACCGTCGAGCGCAAGCTGCGCGAACGCATGAAGATCCCGGTCTTTCACGATGACCAGCACGGCACCGCCATTACCGTGTCGGCCGCCTTCATCAACGGCCTGAAGGTCGTGGGCAAGGACATCAAGCAGGTCAAGGTGGTCACGTCGGGCGCGGGCGCTGCGGCGCTGGCGTGCCTGGACCTGATGGTGGACCTGGGCCTGCCGCTGGAAAACATCTGGGTCACCGACATCGAGGGCGTGGTCTACGAAGGCCGCACTACGCTGATGGATCCGGACAAGGCGCGCTTTGCGCAAAAGACCGACGCCCGCAAGCTGGCCGAGGTGATCCAGGATGCCGACGTGTTCCTGGGCCTGTCGGCCGGCGGCGTGCTCAAGCCCGAAATGGTCGCCGCCATGGGTTCGCGTCCGCTGATCCTGGCGCTGGCCAACCCCACGCCGGAAATCCTTCCCGAAGTGGCCCACGGCGTGCGCGACGACGTGGTGATGGCCACGGGCCGTTCGGATTACCCGAACCAGGTCAACAACGTGCTGTGCTTCCCGTACATCTTCCGCGGCGCGCTGGACGTGGGCGCCACGACCATCACGCGCGAAATGGAAATGGCCGCGGTGCATGCCATCGCCGACCTGGCCGAAGAAGAACAGAACGAAGTCGTGGCCGCCGCCTACGGCACCTACGACATCTCGTTCGGTCCCGAATACCTGATCCCGAAGCCGTTCGATCCGCGCCTCATCGTGCGCATCGCGCCCGCCGTGGCCAAGGCCGCGATGGAAGGCGGCGTCGCCACGCGTCCGCTGGCCGACCTGGAAGCCTACGAAGAACAGCTGCAGCAGTTCGTGTACCACTCGGGCGCGTTCATGAAGCCGCTGTTCTCGGCGGCCAAGCGCATCGTGCGCTCGGGCGGCAAGGCGCGTATCGTCTTCACCGAGGGCGAAGACGAACGCGTGCTGCGCGCGGTTCAGGTCATCGTCGACGAAGGCCTGGCCCGTCCGATCCTGGTGGGCCGTCCCGCCGTGCTGCTGTCGCGCATCGAAAAATTCGGCCTGCGCCTGCGCCTGGGCGAAGACGTCGAAGTCACCAACCCCGAATACGACGAGCGTTTCCACCAATACTGGACGACGTATTGGGAGCTGATGAGCCGCCGCGGCATCACCAAGGAGATGGCGCGCGTGGAAATGCGCCGCCGTCTGACGCTGATCGGCGCAATGATGGTGCATCTGGGCGATGCCGATGGCATGGTCTGCGGCACGGTCGGCGCGTACCACGACCACCTGCGATTCGTGGACGAGGTCATCGGCCGCCGCCCGGGCCACAACGTGTATGCCGCCATGAACATCCTGCTGCTCGACGAGCGCACGGTGGTGCTGGTGGACACGCACGTGAATGACGAGCCCACCGCCGAGCAGATCGCTGAATTCACCATCATGGCCGCGCAGGAAATGGCGCGCATGAATCTGGCGCCCAAGGTCGCGCTGCTGTCGCGCAGCAACTTCGGTTCGGGCAGCTCGGCCTCGGGCGAGAAGATGCGCCGCGCGCTGGAACTGGTGCGCGAAGCGGCCCCGGAACTGGAAATCGACGGCGAAATGCACGGCGATTGCGCGCTGGACGAGGCCCTGCGCATGCGCATCCTGCCGTCGTCCACGCTCAAGGGTGAAGCCAACCTGCTGGTGTGCCCGAATGTGGACTCCGGCAACATCGCCTACAACCTGCTCAAGACGGCAGCGGGCGGCAACGTCGCGGTGGGTCCGTTCCTGCTGGGCGCCAATGCCCCCGTGCACATCCTGACCAACAGCTCCACCGTGCGCCGCATCATCAACATGACGGCCATGACGGTGCTCGACGCCAACCGCGTCGAAGGCGCCTGATCGCCATTGAGCCCGCCGCGTGATTCGCGCGGCCAAGACAATGCGCGCCGCTCCTCACGGAGCCGGCGCGCATTTTTTTCTGCGGGTGAGCGGCCAGGCCTAGTTTGCGCTGGCCTTCCAGGTGCCGTCCGGTTGCTTGCAGAACCAGAACTGCCAGGTTTCGGTCGTGGTGGTCCGCGAGAAATTGCCGACCAGGAAGCGGCAGACGCGGTCATTGCCGGCTTTGGTGGTCTGCTTGGGCGTCAACTGCACCGTGATCGGCGCCGCCTTCTTGCGCTGGTGCGTGCTGGTCCATTCGGTGCTCTGGCCGTCGGCCGAGCTGTTCAGCGCCTGTGCCACGGCCTCGTGAAACGAGGCGCGGTCGGCCGGCAATATCTGCGTGATGAGGGCGTCGTTGAGCATGACGGCCGGGGCGGCGACCGCCGCCGACGCCATGACGCTGGACAGAAGCACTGCGGCAAGAACGCGGGGATATTTCAAGATGGGCTCCCTGATGTGAACAGCCAGTAAGGCGGTAAGCGAGTCTGCACCGTGAATCTGAGCCGATAGTACGCCAAAAAAAGGCCGCCCAACGGGCGGCCAAGCTACAACAAGGGGAGGGTAAATCGTTGCGCGGCGGGAGAGCCGTTTCAGTTGCCGTTTCAGTTGCCGCGATACACGCCGGCAAACGGCATGTCATTCGGTTCCACGTTCGACACTTGGCCAGCGGCTTTGGCGGCGGCCAGTTCGGCCTGCACCTCGGCGCGGGTCTTGCCGGTGTGCGGCGTGCCATACACGCCTTGGAACGGCGTGTTGTTCGGTTCGGCGTTGGTGCTGATGCCGGCAGCCTTGGCGGCGGCCTTCGCGGCAGCCAGTTCGGCCTGCACCTGAGCGCGGGTGGGGCCTTCGTACGGGGTGCCGTAGACGCCCTGGAAGGGCACGTTGTTGGGTTCGATGTTGGGCGAGGCGTAGGCGCCGGCGCTCAGTGCAGCCAGCGAGAACATCAAAGCGGTAGCAAGGGTCTTCATGGTAAACCTCCGATTTCTAGAGCCTGGGAGCGAATCCGGCGGCCTTTCCGTCGTGGTTCGTTGCTGTTTCCCGATGGGTTGAATCTTGCGCCGATCTAGAATGCGGATAAACCCGGATATCGGTAAAAGATAATTCCATCAGTGGAAAGATTTGGCCTATAAGCAGGCTAAGTCACCATTGTTGGAATACCGAGGCGGGGCGGATCGACTGGACTTGTGCATGGAAAAAATCGACCTCACCCGGGAAAAGGCCACGCTTCTCATCACGCTGTACGCCAAAGCCCGAGAAAGCCAGCTACCCAATTCCGTGCTGCAGGACCATCACGCCGCCGATGCCGTCGCCCGCATCGACTACGATTTTTCGCGCCTGATCTGCCCGAGGACGCGTTGCTGACGTTGCCGCGCACGGTCACGGCGCAGTTTCCGTCCGGCGAGGTGGTCTTTGACGCCTACAACCGCCTGGGCCTGGCCTGGGTGGCGCACAACCGCATGATCCAATCCACGGGCGCCGTCACCCGATGGAGCCTGGGGCGTCCGCAGGAACTGGAGGCGCAGGTGCCGGCCTTGCGGCTGCGCACGGTGCGCGGCGGGTACGAAACCGACGACCCCGCGCAGCGGGCACGATATTCGCTGCCGGCGCAGGCGGCGTTATGGCTGATGCGCCGGGTCGAGCCCTTGGGTAGTATGACCAGGCTACTGCGCTATCACTATTAGCGATCAGTAGTGCGGCGGCAGTTCGTCGCGCAGGCTGCGGAAGGGGGCTGCCCCCTCAGGCGCCTGCTGGCGCAGGTCGGCGACCTCGCGCATGAGCCGGTCGATCTGCTGTTGTTGGCGGACGATGATCTGGTTCAACTGCTCCAGAAGATCATCCGAGAAGCTGGCTTTGACCTCCAGGTCCATCAGCCGGCGTTCGATGTCTTGCGTATTTTCCATGGCGGGTATTAGAACCCATTCCCGCCCGATCACAGGAGAGAAGTTTGGTACAGCGGCAATGGCGGGACAGCGGCACGTGGTGGTGGACGGCAAGCACGATACTGGCGCTTGCACCGGCTGCGACCGCGCTGGCGCAAGCCCAGGCGCTGGCCCCGGTGGTGGTGACCGGCACCCGGCTCGGCACCGCGGTGCTGGACACGCCGGCCTCCGTCGATGTCGTGCAGGGCAGCGCCATGCGCTGGCAGCAGCCCGGCATCAACCTGTCTGAAGGGCTGGCTGGCGTGCCCGGCCTGCAGATCCAGAACCGCCAGAACTACGCGCAGGACCTGCAGATTTCCAGCCGCGGCTTCGGTGCGCGATCCACGTTCGGTGTGCGCGGCGTGCGGCTGTATGTCGACGGCATTCCCGCAACGATGCCCGATGGCCAGGGGCAGACCTCCAATATCGACATCGGCTCCATCGACCGCGTCGAGGTGCTGCGCGGGCCGTTCTCGGCGCTGTACGGCAATTCCTCCGGGGGCGTCATCCAGGTGTTCACGCAGGACGGCGCCAATCCGCCCGAGATCACCGCCAGCGGCTGGGGCGGCAGCTACGGCACATGGCGCTACGGCGCGCAGGCCAGCGGCGTCACGGGCACGGGCGCGGGTCAGCTGGATTACGTGCTGGACCTGTCGCGTTTCACCACCGACGGCTATCGCGACCACAGCGCCGCGCGCAAGAATCTGGGCAACGCCAAGCTGGGCCTGCAACTGAACGACGACAGCCGCCTGACCCTTGTCGTCAATAGCGTCGACCTGAAGGCGCAGGATCCGCTGGGCCTGACCTACCAGCAGTTCCAGGACGACCCGCGCAGCGCACCGGTGGCCGAGCAGTACAACACCCGCAAGACGGTCAAGCAGACGCAGGGCGGGCTGGTCTTCGACCACCAGATCGACGGCCGCAACGCGCTGCGCGTGATGGTGTATTACGGCCAGCGCGATACCACGCAATATCAGTCGATCCCGCCCGCCGTGCAGACGCCGCCCACGCAGGCCGGCGGCGTCATTGATCTGAAGCGCCAATACGGCGGCGCGGACGTGCGCTGGACCTCGGACCTGACGCTGGCGGGCCGCGCGCTGACCGTGATCGGCGGCTTCTCGTACGACACCATGCAGGAAGACCGCAAGGGCTACGAGAACTTCGTCGGCTCGGGCGCAAGCCGCCAGTTGGGCGTGAAAGGCGCGTTGCGCCGCGATGAAACCAATCGCGTCTACAACGCCGACCCCTATGCGCAGGCCTCCTGGAATTTCGCCGACCGTTGGACGCTGGACGCAGGCCTGCGCTACAGCACGGTCCGCTTCGACTCCGACGACCACTACATCACGGCCGGCAATACTGATGACAGCGGCGGCGCGCGTTATCGCAAGGCCTTGCCCGTGGCCGCGCTGCGCTACGCCGTCAACGACGACGTCAGCGTCTACACCTCGTACGGCCGTGGTTTTGAGACGCCCACCCTGAACGAGATCTCGTACCGGCCCGGCGGCGACCCGGGGCTGAACTTCGGCTTGATGCCATCGGTCAGCACCAACGTCGAAGCCGGCGTCAAGGCGCGCATGGCCGGCGGCCTGCTGACGGCCGCGGTGTTCAGCACCCGCACGGACGACGAGATCGTATCCGCGGGCAGCCTGGGCGGGCGCACCAGCTACCAGAACGCCGGCCGCACGCGCCGCGATGGCCTGGAACTGAGCTGGTCCGGCGAATTTGCGCGCCATTGGCGCACGCAGCTCGCGTACACGCTGCTCAACGCACGCTATGCCGACGACGGCAGCGGCGATATCCGCGCGGGCAACAAGATCCCCGGCATCGCGCGCCAGGCGGCCTATGCCTCGCTGGCCTGGGCGCCGCCCGAAGGCTGGCAGGCCGGAGTGGAAGGGCGCTACCTGAGCAAGATCTACGTCAACGACGCCAACAATGGTGACGCGCCCGCCTATTTTGTAGCGGCCGCCAGCGTCGGCTACATCAAGCGCGCGGGCCCGTGGGAGCTGAACGCCTACGCCCGCGTCGACAACCTGTTCGACCGCGACTACGCAGGCTCGGTCATCGTCAACGAAGGCAACGGGCGCTATTACGAACCGGCGCCCGGACGGAATGCGGGCGTGGGCGTGGGGGCGACTTACCGGTTTTGACGCGCGAGGTGCGTGGGGCTGTCGTGGCCCCGCCCGCGCCTTACGCCGCGGCGGGATAGCAGAACGCGCTGTCCTCGCAATCGCTGCATCCCGGCGCGGCCGCGGCGGGCAGGTCGGCGTGTTCGCACGCCGAATGCGCCAGGAATTTCTTCCAGCGCAGATTGTTCACGTTACGGCTCACCAGGCCCGGATAGTGACGCGCGAGCAGCACGGTGACGTCTTCGCGTCCCGACAAACCCAGATCGCGCCACAGGTGGTCGGGCCGCAGGCAGGCGTGCGCCAGGACGCTGCTGACCCATGGGGTGGTGTCGGGGCCGGGCGCGCGGTAGGCGTCGAGCAGGACGCGCATCAACAGCGTGAAACCGGGCTGAGGGTCGCTCACGCCCATCCCGACGTAGGCGGCATATTGCTCGCGCAGCGGGGACAGGGATGTGTCGAAGCCGGTCAGCGCGCCCGGGAACAGGTAGTCCAGCAGGTCGTGCAGTTCGGCCGGCGACAGACCACTAGGCGCGAGGTCCTGGTGGGCAATGCTGGTGCCGATGACGGCGGCGAAAAAGCCGGCGTCGGGATGAACGGGCGGTGCATATCGCAGCAAGGCATGCGCAAACCGCTGGGCCCGATCGGTGATGCTGGTGTCGGGAAGAGAGGGCGGCACGGGCACGGCGTCCATCATGATTCTTAATGCGGTAACGGTTTTATTAAGCTGTTAACTAAACAGTGTAGGGGCGAATATATAACGAAAAATCGGCGCGCTTCTGCCATATGCGGGTGAATCCCCGTTGGGACATAC
Organism: Achromobacter animicus; assembly: GCF_040775605.1. Taxonomy (NCBI): domain Bacteria; kingdom Pseudomonadati; phylum Pseudomonadota; class Betaproteobacteria; order Burkholderiales; family Alcaligenaceae; genus Achromobacter; species Achromobacter animicus. The sequence goes on along the minus strand of NZ_JAYGJK010000001.1, from coordinate 4,899,848 downwards.
CCGAGGGTAATTAGCGGGGACAGGTATGATCGGCGTCCGTTCCATTGCATAACACCCCAAAACATGCCGCGCCGTTTCCGTCCCGCTGTCACCCGTCTGTTCGGCGCTGTCGCGCTGGCGCTGGCCGGCATGGCCGCATCGCCGCCGCCGGCCCTGGCCTTTGACGTCGGCGCTGTCATTGATTCGATCCGGCTTTCCCGTTATCCGCTGCGCGAGCCGGAGCGCCGGGTGTGGGGCACCGAGAACGTCAAGGACGCCGTGCTTGTTGGTCAGATGGAAAACCGGCTGTACCTGTACCGGTACGTGCGCGAGGGGGCCAAGACCTTCAAGCTGGATTTCCGCTCGCAGCCGCTGGTGATCGACCCCGAAGGCTGGAAGGCGTCGCGCGAGGACAACGTGGCGGTCCGGTCCCCGCGCGCGGGCGAGGCCTTCTACTGGATCGGTTATGCCGATCGCGGCGCCGGCGCCGGCAAGGCCACGGGTTTTCTGGTGGACGACAAAGGTGAGGCCGCGTCGGTCAACGCCGACACGCAGCTAGCGGTGGTCACGAGCAGCCGCCCGTGGGACGAGGCGCGCCGCGCGCAGGCCCTGGCGACATTGCAGGCGGCGCTGCGCGACTATCCCACGCGGCTGGACCCCTTTCCCGCGCAGGTGCGTTTCGAGCACCAGACGGCGCCGGACGTGACGGCCACGTTCCGCACGTTGCATCAGGTGGCGCGCGCCATTCCGCGCGCCAAGACCGCCGAGTTCAACCGTGCGCTGGCCGACCTGCGCCGCTTCGTCATGGCGCAGGATTATCGCGAGATCGATCCGGACGGCAAGGACGCCGAGATGCTGACCGCCTTGAACGACTACGGCTTCTGGCTGGCCGAGTCGGGCGACACGGCGCAGGCGGAACGCATCCTGACCGACGTGCTGCGGCGCGATCCGTCGCGCACCGCCGCCTACCTTAACCGCGCCGACGCCCGCTGGAAACAGCGCGAGAAATCGCGCGAGGAGCGGGCCTATTACGAAGCGCTGGCGCGCGAGGACTACCGGCTGTATTGCGCAAAGCGCCTTGCCGCCAAGGAAGCCATTCCGGCCAACATCGCGTCCCGCATCGGCGCGGCGCTGGAGGCCTCGGCACTGGATGCGCAGGTCTGCCGTCCGCGCCTGGCGATCTTCCAGGCGATCCAGGCGAACGATCTGGACGCGGTGCGCGCCCAGCTTGCGGGCGGACAGGATCCGAACGGCGTGAACGAATACGGCAGGTCCGCACTGTCGGTGGCCGTGTCGCGCAAGCAGCTTGAGATGGTGCGCGTGCTGCTGGACGCGGGCGCCAAGGCGGACGGCCCCGACAACGGGTTCTCGCTGGTCGCCAGCGCGTTGCCGGACGCCAAGGACACCCGCCCGGCCGCAGAGCGCTACGCGCTGGCCGACATCCTGATCGCCGCGGGCGCGCCGGTGGATGCGCTGGACTCGAACGGCACGCCGCTGCTGATGCGCCGGATTTCGTACTACAGCGACAGCAAGGAAAACCTGGTCTACCTGCTGGAGAAGGGCGCCAATCCGAACGCGCGCGAAAAGAACGGGCGCTCGCTGCTGCATGCCGCGCTGCAAACGCCGAAGAATTTCTGGTTTGCCGAGAAACTACTGGCGCGGGGGGCGGACATCAATGCCGCCTACACCCGCATGTATTACGGCAACAGTCCCATGTGGGAAACGCCCTTGCTCGAGGCCCTGCGGGAATCGCCGGGCGGCGACCTGACCCCGTCGGCGACCTATGCCGTGCCTGAGCGCGTGACATACGTGCTGGCCCACGGCGCCGATCCCGCGGTGGGCGGCTACGGCGCCAGCAAGGACGCGCCCGACCGTAACGGGATGAATGAAGGCCTGTCGCTGGCGGTCCGCTACCTGCAGCCTGGCCTCATCGATCAGCTGGTGCAGGCTGCTCGCCCGCCGCAAGCGCCGCTTTCGACGGAGCCGTTGTCCAGTCTGCTGTCGATGTGGAATCAGGTGGAGCAACGCGCGGCGGCTGACGGCAACAGCGCGGCGTGGGACGGCCAGCGCGCGCGGCTGCGCGCCATCGCGGACCGGCTGGTGGCCGCAGGCGTGCCGCTGGCGGCGCCGGCCGACACGGCGGGACCGCTGCGCAACCGGATCGCGCCGCTCAGCCTGCCGTGGCTGCCCGACGATTTGTACGAGGCTTGGCTGAAGGCGGGTGCGGACCCGACCGACCGGAGCGATTCCGACATGCGGCTCGAGGGCGTCGCGGCGGCGGACGCGCTGCCGCTGGTGACCATGCTGAACTTGGGCATGGACAACAAGGTTCAATTGCTGCTCGAACACGGCGGCGCGCCAAAGACGCCGGCCCGGTGCGGCATGGCGGTGGCGGACGTGCTGGCCTGGCAGCTCGGCAACAACGGCCCGGTCAGCCCGATGGGCGGACGTGCGGTCAAGCAGGTGCTCGATGCAACCGCTGGCCCGGCTGGATGCGATCTGAACCAGACATCGCGCGTGCAGCCCTTCGAGGGCGTGACGGCAACCGAGCTGGCACGGCGCGCCGAGGTGGACCTGCCGGCGCCGCCGCGCTGAATCGACATGCTGATCCGCCGCGCTGATCCGCCGCGCTGATCCGCCGCGCTGAGCCGCCGCGCTGATCCGGCGCGCGCTGCGCAGCGGCTGTGGCCAGCTGGCTGCCCGCGACGCCCCAGCGCCTTCCGCGCAATCCCACCCCAAAAAAAAACAGGCGCCCGAAGGCGCCCGTTTTTGCATGCCTGAACGGCAAGCGGTCATTACATGGCGTGGCCCATGTTGACGTTCATGTTGTACAGCACCCAGGCCGAACCACCGACGATGATGAAGATGATCAGCACGGTGAAGACAAACGTGGCCAGGTTGTCGCGGGACGACTTCGATGCGCCCATGTGCAGGAAGTACACCAGCTGAACCAGCAGCTGGAGAATGCACAGCGCCACCACGCCGATGATCGTGGCGGTGTGGGACAGCGCGCCGTGCATCACCAGGCCGAACGAGCCGAAGGTGAGCAGCAGCGAGAGCACGAAACCGATGATGTAGGACTTCAGACTGCCGTGATCGGCGGCGTGATCGTCGTGGCCGTGTGCGGCCGCAGCGGAGTGCGACATCAGAGGGCTCCCAGAAGGTAGACAAAGGTGAAGACGCAGATCCAGACGATGTCCAGGAAGTGCCAGAACAGGCTCAGGCACGCCAGACGACGCTTGTTGATCGAGTCCAGGCCATGACGGCGGATCATGTCGAGCATGACGATGATCCAGATCAGGCCAAAGGTCACGTGCAGGCCGTGCGTACCGATCAGCGTGAAGAACGCGGACAGGTAGGCGCTGCGGCCCGGACCGGCGCCGATGCTGATCAGGTGATGGAATTCATAGATTTCCATCGCGATGAAGCCCGCGCCGAACAGGAACGTGACCATCAACCAGCCCATGGCACGGCTCTTGTTGTTGGCGTGCACGTTCAGGTTGGCCATGCCGAAGGTGAAGCTGGACACCAGGAGCAACAGCGTTTCGACCAGGACGAAGTTCAGGTCGAACAGTTCCTTGCCGGACGGACCGCCCGCGGTGGCGTTGGACAACACCGCGAACGTGGCAAACAGCACCGAAAAGATCAGCAAGTCGCTCATCAGATAGACCCAGAAACCGAAAACGGTCTTGGATCCATCGTCGTGATGCGCGTGATCGTCGTGACCCGCGTGGGGGTGAGTGGCTACGGCTTGAATCATGGCTCAGGCGGCCTTCTGCATTTTGTCAAAGTGAGCGTTTTCGATGCGTTCGACTTCCGCGGCCGGGACCCAGTAGTCGACGTCGCGGTCATAGGCGCGAACGATGAACGAACCGATCATGCCCACGAAACCGACGATCGACAGCCACCAGATGTGCCAGATCAGCGCAAAGCACATGACCAGACCAAAGGCGCCAATCCAGACACCAGCGGCGGTGTTCTTCGGCATGTGGATGTCTTCGTACTTGGCCGGGCGCTTGTACGCCTTGCCGCTCTGCTTGTCTTCCCAGAACTGGTCCAGTTCATCAACGTGAGGAACGTGGGCGAAGTTGTAGAAAGGCGCGGGCGACGAGATCGACCATTCCAGCGTGCGGCCATCCCACGGATCGCCGGTGACGTCCTGGTTCTGCTTGCGCTGACGCACGGAGACGAACACTTGCTGCAGCAGGAAGAAGATGCCCAGCATGATCAGCGCGGCGCCAGCCAGCGCGACCAGCAGGTACGGCTGCCATTCGGGGTTGTCGTAGTGGTTCAGGCGACGCGTCATGCCCTTGAAGCCCAGGACGTACAGGGGCATGAAGGCCAGGAAGAAGCCGACGAACCAGCAGTAGAACGAGTAACGGCCCAGACGCTCGTTCAGCGTGAAGCCGAACGCCTTCGGGAACCAGTAGACCATGCCGGCGATGCAGCCGAACACCACGCCACCGATGATGGTGTTGTGGAAGTGCGCGATCAGGAACAGGCTGTTGTGCAGGATGAACGACACGCCGGGGATGGCCAGCATCACGCCGGTCATGCCGCCGATGACGAACACGATCATGAAGCCCAGCGTCCACAGCACCGGCGTCGTGATGCGCAGGCGGCCGCGGTAGATGGTGAACAGCCAGTTGAAGATCTTGGCCCCGGTCGGGATCGAGATGATCATTGTCGCTATGCCGAAGAAGGCATTGACGTTGGCCCCCGCACCCATGGTGAAGAAGTGGTGCAGCCAGACCAGGAACGACAGCACGCCGATGGCGGCCGTGGCGTAAACCATGGACTTGTAGCCGAACAGGGTCTTGCGGGCGAACGTGGCAACGATTTCCGAATACACGCCGAAGGCCGGCAGCACCAGGATGTAGACCTCGGGGTGGCCCCAGATCCAGATCAGGTTCACGTACATCATGACGTTGCCGCCACCGTCGTTCGTGAAGAAGTGCGTGCCCAGGTAGCGGTCCATCGTCAGCAGCGCCAGGGTCGCGGCCAGCACGGGGAAGGCGGCGACGATCAGGACGTTGGTGACCAGCGAGGTCCACGTGAAGATCGGCATCTTCATCAGGGTCATGCCAGGCGCACGCATGCGCAGGATGGTGACGATGAAGTTGATGCCGCTAAGTGTTGTCCCCAGCCCTGATATCTGCAGTGCCCAGAGGTAGTAATCCACCCCCACGCTTGGACTGTAGTCCAGCCCGGACAACGGCGGATACGCGAGCCAGCCGGTCGCGGCGAATTCGCCCACGAACAGCGACAGCATCATCAGCACGACGCCGGCGGCGAACAGCCAGAAGCTCAGCGAGTTCAGGAACGGGTACGCCACGTCGCGGGCGCCGATCTGCAGCGGCACGACGATGTTCATCAGCCCGGTGATGAAGGGCATCGCCATGAAGAAAATCATGATGACGCCGTGGGCGGTGAAGATCTGGTCGTAGTGGTGCGGCGGCAGGAAGCCGGCCGAGTCCGCGGACGCGACGGCAAGCTGCGTACGCATCATGATGGCGTCGGCAAAGCCGCGCAGCAGCATGATCAGCGCAACGATGATGTACATCACGCCGATGCGCTTGTGGTCGACGGTGGTGAGCCACTCCGTCCAGAGGTACTTCCACTTCTTGAAGTAGGTGATGGCGCCGAAGACCGCTAGGCCTCCCAGGCACACGGCGGCCAGCGTAACCATGACGATGGGGTCATGGTACGGAATGGCCTCGAGGGTAAGTTTCCCGAGCATTGTTAGTTGATTCCTGCGATCAGATTATTCGACGTGGAGGTGCACGTGGCGGAGTCCACGCCGGCCATCTTGGTCATCGTGCTGCCCAGAATGAAATCAAACATGGCGGGCGGCGCCGACGAATACTTCACGACCGGGTTGCGCTCGCTGCGCTTGGTCAGTTCCGCATAGACCTCGGGGGTCAGGGCGGTGGGAGCAGCCTTCGCTTCCTTGATCCAGTTGTCGAACCCTTCCTGCGACATGGCGTGCGCCTTGAAGCGCATGCCCGAGAAACCGCCGCCGCTGTAGTTGGCCGAAATGCCGGCGTAGGTGCCGATTTCGCGCGCGTTCAGGTGCAGCTTGGTCTCCATGCCGGCCATCGAATAGATCTGGCTGCCGAGCTGGGGAATGAAGAACGAGTTCATGACCGATGCCGACGTGATCCGGAAGTTGACCGGAACGTCCACGGGGAACGCGATCTCGTTGACCGTGGCGATGTCGTACTCGGGGTAGATGAAGAGCCACTTCCAATCCAGTGAAACCACCTCGATGGTCACCGGCTTGTGTTCGGACACGAGCGGCTTGTAGGGATCCAGCGCGTGCGTGGAGCGCCAGGTGATCACGGCAAGAATCGCCACGATGATACAAGGGACGGTCCAGACGACGGCTTCGATTGCCGTGGAGTGGGCCCACTTGGGCTGGTAGTCAGCTTTGGTGTTGGAAGCGCGGTACTTCCAGGCAAACGCCACGATCATGATGAGGACCGGGATCACGACGATGAGCATGAGCCCGGTCGCTGTCAGCAGCAACGTCTTTTCCTGGATGCCGATATCTCCCTTGGGGGAGAGGATTTCCATGTTGCAGCCGCCAAGCAGCATGACCGCGCCGACGCCAAATATGCGCGTAAGGGTCGCAAGGAGGGGGTGTTTCACGTACAGCCTTGGATGGAAGGTGGGAAATGCTGCAAAGCAGCAGACTGGAATGCTGCTAGGCAGCAACGTCCATCCTATCGGTTTGATCTGGGTCAAGCCTGCGACGAAAGGTCGCATTGCCTGGGAGAAATCCGGCCCAATGGCGGCGGATTCAGGGTTTTCCTAGGGGAGCAGAAGCCCCGAGGGGAGGGAGGGGGTGCGACGATATGTCGCACGTGCACATGGGGGTGTTGTAAAGATGTGTCGCCCCGCACAACTCATTCCGGAAGCACCTCGCGTTCCGGCCCCGGTTTTTTCGCCAGCTTGCGTTGCAGCGAGCGACGGTGCATGCCCAGGAGGCGCGCCGCGGCGGAAACGTTGCCGCCCGTCTCGTGCAGGGCCTGGTGAATGTGCTCCCATTCTAGGCGGTGCAACGGCGTCATGGTCGTTTCGATCGTAACCGTTTCTGGCTTCACCAGACCCAGCGTGCGCAGGATCATGGGCGCCGTCGCCGGCTTGGGCAGATAGTCGTCGGCGCCGCGCTTGATGGCTTCGACGGCGGTCGCCACGCTGGCGTAGCCGGTGACGAGCAGGATGCGCATGTCTTCGCGCAGCGCGCGCAGCGGGCGGATCAGGGTCAGGCCGGAATCTTCGCCCAGGCGCAGGTCGACCAGGGCAAAGGCCGGACGGATTTCCTCGGCCACGCGCAGGGCCTCGGCGATTCCGGTGGCGGTTCGGGTTTCCAGGCCGCGGCGCGACAGGCTGCGCTGCAGGGTGCGCACGTAGAGTTCGTCGTCGTCGATCAGCAGGCCAAGATCGTTTGCATTCATCACATTCAGGTCCCGGGGTTGCCGAGAGGCAAATAAAAGCGGATGCGGGTGCCGCCGCCTTCGGCCGCGGTCATGGTCATTTCGCCGCCCATCTGTTCCACGGTGGCGTGCGACAGGGCCAGGCCCACGCCCAGTCCTCCCGGCTTGCCGCTGTTGAACAGGCTGGTCGCCGGCAGCACGGCATGGTCGGGATCGAAACCCCGTCCGTAGTCCCGGACTTCGCCGCGCAGGGCGCCGTAACCGTATTCCAGATGCAGGTCCACGCGGGGCGCGTCGGCGGATTCCCCCGCGTCCGCGGCGTTGTTCAGCAACGCCTGCAAGAGGTGGGCGATGGCGGGATCGACGCGCAGGCTGGTGGGCAGCGTGCCCGAGCGTTGCAGGTCGATGGTCGGCCGGATCAAACGCCATTGCCCCACGACGCGAACCAGATCCACGGCGGTTGGGACCGCCAGATTGCGGATGCGTTCCCGGCACAGGGCCAGAAGCTGGCTGAGGGTGGTGACGTCTTCCCGCAGGTCTTCGTCGTCCTGGACCTCGGCGGCGATCTCGTCGGTCAGGAGCGTCATCGTGGCGAGCGGCGTGTTCAGCTCGTGCGCCATCGCGGCGGCGTGGGTGGCCAGGGCGACGATGCCTTCGTTGCGCGTGAAGCGTTCGCGCAGGCGGGCCAGCTCGCGCTCGCGGGCGCGCATGTCGGCGGCCAGGCGGGTCGAGAACACCAGCACCACCACGACCGAAATCAGGAAATTGGCGCCCAGACCCCATAGCAGCAGGGTGTGGGGGTCGACGTCGCCGCGCAGGGGCTGCCCGAAGATGGCGGCGGCGCCATAGCCCAGCACGCCGGCCAGCGCGGCGGCCAGCGCCCAGTTGCGAGGCAGCGCCAGCGCGGCCAGGGCGGTCAGGATCAGGAACATCGTGCCGAACGGGTTGCTGATGCCGCCGCTCCAGCCCACCATCCAGGCCAGCACCGCCATGTCGATGAAGAGGTGGCCGAAGGCGGTGGCGTGGGAAAGGTCGCGCGGATGGCGCAGGCGCAGGCTGGCGTAGACGTTGAAGCCGATCAGCATGCCCACGCCCAGCCACAGCGGTTCCAGCGGCAGATCCAGGCCCAGCACGCTGCTGGCGACGAGGACGGTGGCGGCCTGGCCCGCGATGGCGAGCCAGCGCAGGCTGCAGAGGGTACGCAGGAAGGAAAAGGCGGAACTACCGGGCATATCCAGATACAGAGGGCCGGCCAGCCTGCCGGCAGTTACGGGCGCCCGGCTGCGCGGAACGCTGGCATCCGGAGCGCGGCGGCGGTGGCCGGCTGCTGCCCGGGCCGGAAGGCGCGGGATTCGGACGTGCAGGCATTGTATGGTGAATCGGAGGGCGGCGCTGTCGCGGCGGCGGGGCGATGTGTCCCTGATATGTGGCCGCCGATAGGTGAACATGCGAGCATGGAGCGCCAACGATAGGCGTTCAAATGGCGAGATCGCGGTGCGACCCGCCACGCGGCAGGCGCGCGATGAGCGCCTGCCGCCCGTCATCAGTGGCCGTGACCGGCCGCTGGCGCGGCGGTCGCATTCAGCGGCCGGGCCACTGCGTCGATCGGTACGCGCCGCTGCTGAAGGGCCGCGTCTTCCACGATCAGCGTCAGCGCGACGTGATCGCCCGGCACGATCTGCTTGGCCAGGTCGATCAGCATGACGTGGTAGCCGCCGGGTTTCAGGTCCACCGCCTGGCCGGCGGGCAGGTCGATGCCGGCCACCTGGCGCATCTTCATGACGTTGTCCTGCATCGCCATCTCGTGCACTTCCACGTGCTTGGCCGCCTGCGATTCCACGCCGACCAGCCGGCCGGCTTCCTTGGACGTCAGTTGCATGAACACGCCGGTCGCGTGCTGGTTGGGCACGGTCGCGCGCACCCAGGCGTCCTGCACGGACAGGCCGGCGTCCTGCGCCAGCGCAACATGGCTGAATGCGGCCAGGGCCAACGCGAAGACGGCGGCCAGCGGTTTGATCGAAAGCTTCTTCATGAGGGTTTCCTTTATTGGGTCAGAGCACGGTGCGCAGGTCTTGCGCGCATTCCTGCGCGCTCTGCTGATGGCGCAGCGCCACGCGCAGCTTGCCTTCGGCGTCGATGAGGTACGTCAGCGCGGTGTGGTCCATGGTGTAGGACGAGCCGGTCGGGACCTTCTGGTAGAACACCTTGAAGGCCTGGGCGGCGGCGCGGGTCTGTTCCGCCGTGCCGCGCAGACCGACGAAGCCGGGATCGAAGGCCTGGGTGTAGGCGCGCAGGATCTCAGGCGTGTCGCGCTCGGGATCCACGGTAATGAAGAGAACGCGCAGCTTGTCGGCATCCTTGCCCAGCAGCGTCTTGATCTCGACGGCGCGGGTCAGCGCCGTCGGGCAGATGTCCGGGCATTGGGTGAAGCCGAAGAACAACATGACCGGATGCCCGCGGTAGTCGGCCAGGGTGCGGGTTTTGCCGTCGGTGTCCTGCAACTGGAAATCGCCGGTGGTCATGCCGGACAGGTCCATGCCGTGCAGCGGCGGGGCGTCGGGACCGCAGCCCGCCAGCGGCAGCAGCGCCAGTGTCGACAGCAGCAGACGGCGACGCGGGTCGGGCACGCCCGGTGTGGGGGCGGCGCGCGTCACGCTGGCGGGCGTGCGCGAAAAAAGGGAATTCATTGAAACCTCTGGATTGACGAGTCGGCCACGCGGTCTGGCCGCGCGGCAAGTGCCGTCCGCAGCGCCTTACTAATTAGTAAGGGGCGTGGACGATCCTGGACGAAGTCATGCCAGCGGCGGCGGCGCGCGCGAACCCAGCGGCGGACCGTGGGCGGGCTGCGCGGGCAGGGCGCGATGCGCAGGAGGGAAGACAGGGTGTCCGGCGGCCGTCAGCAGCAGCGGCGTCATGGCCGGCGCGGTGGCGGGCGTGACGTGGACAAGCAGGCCGAAGGGACATTGCGCGCCGGTGTTCGCGTTGTCGTGCGGGGCCTTGCCGCCGTCATCGGCCGGCAGCGCCACGCTGAATGACGACACGTTGCCCGCCGCCGAGCAGAATGTGACCTCGAGCCGGCCATCGTGCAGCGCCCGGGCGTCCGGCATGTAGCCAGCGGGAACCAGCGCCCGCAGCGCCAATGCCAGGATCGCCAGCCAAAGCACGGCGTCGGCGCGCAGGGCGCGCAGCATGCACAGGAGGCGGGTCGACGAAGGCATGCAGGCATTCTATGCCAAGCGTTCCCGATTTCTTGGTACCCTTGAACGCACTTCTTTCCGACACGCGACCCCGTGCCCCAGGTTTCAGAGCTTTCCTTGTCCGTTTCGACTTTGTCCGCCGCCAGTTTGTCCAATGCCGACCCGTCCGCCGGGCCGGGACGCGCGGGCTCATATTCCCGTCTATGGCTGGGCGCGCTGATGGCGGCGCTGCTGGTATTGCTGACCGCCTGCGGCACGACCAAGGTCCAGCCGGGCTATTACCGGGTCCAGTCGGGCGACACGCTGTACCAGATTGCGCGCAAGGAAGGTACGACAGTCAGCAACCTGGTCCGGTGGAACAAGCTGTCGAACTCCAATTCGATCGAAGTCGGCCAGGTCCTGCGGGTCGAGCCGCCCGCCGGCCAGGCGCGCACCTCGCCGCCCAGCAAGGCCAGCACCAAACCCAAACCCGCGCCGCGCGCCACCGCGTCATCCGGCAAGCGGCGCACGGCGCCGCCGGGCGCGATCTCGCTGGTCTGGCCCGCGCAGGGCAAGGTCACGCGCGGCTACGACGGTTCCCATTCAAACGGCATCGTCATCAGCAATTCCGCCGGCACGCCCGTCGTGTCCGCCGCGCCCGGCACGGTGGCGTATTCGGGCAGCGGCTTGCGCGGCTACGGGCATCTGGTCATCGTCAAGCACAACGCCAGCTTCCTCAGCATCTACGCGCACAACAGCAAGCTGCTGGTCAAGGAAGGGCAACGCGTGTCGCAGGGCCAGAAGATCGCCGAGATGGGCAACAGCGACAGCAAGCAGGTCGGGCTGTATTTCGAACTGCGCTATGACGGTCAGGCGGTCGACCCGGCGGGATCCCTGCCGCCGAAGTAGCAGACGGCGGCTTTGCGCCAAGTAAAACAGTCTCCAACTTGCGGCGGGTGTCTGACACCGAGTTCTTTCATCGGGTGTCAGACACCCGGATCTACGGCGCTTCCTGCGTCAGCGTCGATACAAACGCCGCCGTGCGTGAATCACTCGGATTCGTGAACACCGACCGCGAATCCCCGGCCTCCACCACCACGCCATCCAGCAGAAACACCACTTCCCGCGACACGCTGGCCGCCAGCCGCAGATCATGCGTGGCCATCAGCATCGTCATGCCTTCCGCGGCCAACTGACGCAGCACATCCACCACTTCCGCCGCCAATCCCGGATCCAGCGCCGAGGTCGGCTCGTCGCACAGCAGAACCCGCGGCGCCGGCGCCAGCGCGCGGGCGATCGCCACGCGCTGCTGCTGGCCGCCGGACAGATTCGCCGGCCAGGCTTCCGCCTTCTCCAGCATCCCCACCTTGCGCAGCAATTCCTCCGCCCGCGCGCGTGCACGGTCGGCGGGCCACTTCTGTACCGTCACCAACCCTTCCATCACATTGCCGATCACGGTCTGATGCGGAAAAAGCTGAAAGTTCTGGAACACCATGCCGGTCTGCTTGCGCACCGCCTGGACCTGTTCGCGCGCCAGCTTGCGGCCGGGTTCAAAGTCGACCGTTTCCGGACCGATCTCCAGCCGCCCGCGATCCGGCACTTCCAGCAGGTTCACGCAGCGCAGCAGCGTGCTCTTGCCGCTGCCCGACGGGCCGATCAATGCCGTGACGCTGCCTTCGTCGATCTGGACATCCACCTGCTTGAGCACGGGATTGCCGCCGAAGGACTTTTCGATTTTTTCAAGGCGGATCATCGGGTCTTCTCGCTAAACATCGCATGCTGGCCAAAGCGCCGTTCCAGCCGCACTTGCGCGGCGGACAGGACCGAACTGAACGCCAGGTAGATCAGCGCCGCTTCCGTATAGAGAATCAGCGGCTCATACGTGACGGCCGCGATGCGCTGCGCGGCCTGGAAGATTTCCGGCACCGTCAGCACCGCCGCGAGCGACGTGTCCTTGACCAGCGCGATGAACGAATTGGACAGCGGCGGCACGGCCACGCGGGCCGCCTGCGGCAGGATCGTGCGGCGCAAGGCCTGGCCGCGCGTCATGCTGAGCGAATAGGCTGCTTCCCACTGCCCCTTGGTGATCGATTCGATCGCGCCGCGGATCACTTCGGAGTTGTACGCGCCGACGTTCAGCGTGAAGCCGATCAGCGCCGCGGGCAGCGGGTCCAGCACGATGCCCACGCTGGGCAGGCCATAGAAGATCACGAACAGCTGCACCAGCAGCGGCGTGCCGCGGATGAGCCAGACGTAGAAGCGCACCACCGCTACCAGCGGCGCGGGCCCGAACAGCCGGATCAGCGCCACCACGAACGCCAGCGCCAGCCCCAGCGCAAACGACATCAACGTCAGCGGAACCGTGAAGACCAACCCCGCGTGCAGCAGCGGCCAGAACGAGTCCGCCATCAGCTGCACCCAGGCCGGCACCGACCATTCGCCTATTTTTGCCAGCAGCCAGTCGGGCAGGACGGCGTGCAGCCAGGGGGGCAGCGTCATGGGCGCTCCAGTGGTTTATTGCGCGGACAGGTCCGTGCCGAAGTACTTGACCGAGATCGTCTTGTACGTGCCGTCAGCCTTGATGTCGGCCAGCGCCTTGTTGATGGCGGCCTGCAGCTCGGGGTTGTTCTTGCGGATCAGGACGCCCGAATTGCTGAACTCCGCCGTCTTGTCGGTGGCCGCAATCTTCACGCGGGCGTTGGGCTTCTGCTTCTTGAAGTCCAGGAACGACAGGTTGTCATTGACGGTGGCTTCGACGCGGCCCGAGGTCAGGAGGTCGATGGCTTCATTGAAGCCCTGCACGGCGACCACTTCCGCGCCGTGGTTCTGCGCCAGCTTGCCGAAGTTGCTGGTCAGCGTGTTGGCGGACTTCTTGCCCTTCAGGTCTGCAAAGGATTTGATGCTGGTGTTGTCGTCGCGCACGATCAGCACGGCGGCGGACGAGATGTAGGGATCGGAGAAGTCGTACTTGGCGCGGCGCGCATCCGTGATGCCCACCTGGTTGATGACGGCGTCGTAGCGCTTGGCGTCCAGACCGGCGATCAGGCCGTCCCACTTGCCTTCGACGAATTGCGCCTTCACGCCCAGGCGCTCGGCGATGGCGCGGCCAATGTCCACGTCAAAGCCGGTAAGCTTGCCCGATGCGTCGTGGAAGGTGAAAGGCGCGTAGGTGCCTTCGGTGCCGATCTTGAAGACGCCCGCGGATTTGATCTGGTCCAGTTCGGACTGGGCATGGGCGGCGGACAGGGCGGCGACCTGCACGAGGCCGGCGATGAACAGCGTACGGAAGAGTTTCATGGCAATGCTCCACGGATGATCACTGTGGAGAGCATGTGGGCCTGCAATGCCCTCCGGCGTAGCGGCACTCTAACAACCGGCCTATTTTTCCACAAAGCATATGGAATAGTAAAAATATAGCTACAAGTCATATAGCTTTACCGAACGCCCGGGCAGTCGGTCCGGGATCCTTCTGGCGTTACGTTGACGGAGACGGGTGTGGAACAGCAATGGAACAGGCGTGCGTTCATGGTGGCGGCAGCGGGCGCTGCCGCGGCGGGGGCAATGCCCACGCAGGCCGCTGGCGGCGCGGCGCCCATGCCGGGCGGCGGCAGCATCACCGATGTGGCGGGCTTGCGGGTGGGGCATTACACCGAGACGCGCCGGCCCACCGGTTGCACGGTCATCATTGCCGAGGCCGGCGCGACGGGCGGCGTGGACGTGCGCGGCGCGGCGCCGGGCACGCGCGAGACCGACCTGCTCAACCCGATCAACATGGTCGACAAGGTGCACGCGGTGGTGTTGACGGGCGGCAGCGCGTTCGGCCTGGACGCGGCGTCGGGCGTGATGCGCTATCTGGAAGAAAAGAAGATCGGGTTTGACGTGGGCGTGGCCTTCGTGCCCATCGTTCCAAGCGCGGTGCTGTTCGACCTGGGCGTGGGCGACGCGTCGGTGCGGCCCGATGCCGCCGCCGGTTACCAGGCCTGCCGGTCGGCGACCGCCGACGCGCCGCAGGAAGGCAACGTGGGCGCGGGCGCGGGGGCGACGGTGGGCAAACTGTATGGCCCCAAGCGCGCCATGAAGGGCGGCATCGGCAGCGCGTCGCTGACGGTGGCGGGCGTGACGGTGGGCGCCATCGTTGCGGTCAATGCCGTGGGCGATGTGCTGGATCCGGCCACCGGGCGCATCCTGGCCGGCGCGCGCACCGAAGACGGCAAGATGCTGTTCGACACGCGCGCGGCCATCCTGGCGGGCGACCTGCCCAAGTCGATGCGCGCGGGCGCGGCCACCACCATCGGCGCCGTGGCCACGGATGCGCGGATCACCAAGGCCGAAGCCCAGAAGATCGCCGGCATGGCGCACGACGGCCTGGCGCGCACGATCAACCCCATCCACACGATGCTCGACGGCGACACGATCTTCGCGCTGGGCACGGGCGCGTCGGGCAAATCCGCCAACGTGATGCTGCTGGGTGTCATGGCTGCCGAGGTCATGGCGATCGCGGTGCAGCGCGCGATCCTGTCCGCGCGCGCCATTGACGGCTATCCGGCCGCGGTGGATTTCGTGGGGTGATGCCGCTGACCCGCGCCTGTCACACAAGCCCGCCATGATGACAAGCGCCGGCACGACGCCGGGGCGGGGGCGCACATGCAGGAAGGTGAACGACTCAATGGCGTGACGCATCTGGCCGGGCTGGCGCTGGCGGTGCTGGCTTCCGGCGCCTTGATCACCCGCGCGGCCGAGCTGCGCGTGGACACGCGGCAGATCGTCAGTTGCGCGGTGTTCGCGGCGTCGATGATCGCGGTGTATGCATCGTCTTCGCTGTTCCACTGCACGCAAGGGCGCCGCAAGGCGATGTGGGCCAAGGCGGACCACTGCGCGATCTATCTGCTCATAGCCGGTACGTACACGCCGCTGGCGTACGGCCCCGTGGATCATCGGTGGGGCGCCGCGATGGGGGTGGCGATCTGGCTGCTGGCCTTCGTGGGTATCAGCCGCGAACTCTGGTGGGCGCGCAATGCGCCGCCGGCCTTGCCGCTCTATTTGCTGATGGGATGGCTGGGTGTGGCCTTTGCCGCGCCGATCGCCGGCGCGCTGTCGACGGCGGGGCTGACGTGGCTGTTGGCGGGCGCCGCCATCTACACGATCGGGACGCTGTTCTATGCCAACGACAAACGCTGGCGCCATGCGCACGGCATCTGGCATCTGTTCGTCATGGGCGGCACGGCCTGCCATTTCGTTACGGTCTTCGGCTTTCTGGAGCACGCGCCAACCTAGCGCGCCTTGCTTCACGCCGACGGCGAGGTCACCTCAGCGCCAGGCCGCCAGCGGCAGCATGCCTTCGCGGTCTTTCACTTTGCGCATGACGATATGCGAACAGAGATCGCGCACGCCCGGGATCTTGCTGAGCTTGTCCTCGACAAAATTCGAAAATGCCGACAGGTTGCGCGTACGCACGGTGAGGATGTAGTTGGACGCGCCAGTGACGATGGCCGCCTCGGTGATCTCGTCGTGCAGCGCGATGCCCGCCAGAAACTCCTCGTGCCATCCCGCGCGCGACTGGTCCAGCGACACATGCACGATGGCCTCCAGCTCGAAGCCCAGCTTCTCGGCGTCCAGCAGCGCACGGTAGCCGCGGATGAGCCCGGCTTCTTCCAGCGCGCGCACACGGCGCAGGCAGGCGGAGGGCGACAGCGCCACCTGTTCCGCCAGGTCCTGATTGCTGAGGTGGCCGTCTTCCTGCAGGCGGGCCAGAATGCGCTGGTCTATGACGTCAATCTGCATGGCGCAATCCAGTTCGAAAAAATGATGGTGAATGCAATTTAATGCGGAAAACGCGGGTAAGTCACGACGGGATTTGCAATTTTTCGGACTGACTGCGCTGATAGCATGTATCCGGAAATCTGCTGAAGGAATGGAACATGAACACTCGTGAAGCCTGCGTCAACGCCGACCGCCAGGATCCCCTGGCCCACGTGAAAGAACAATTCGACCTGCCGCCCGGCGTGCTCTACCTGGACGGCAATTCGCTGGGCGTGCTGCCCAAGACCGCCGCGGCCCGCGCCGCGCAGGTCATTACCGAAGAATGGGGCACGGGCCTGATCCGCAGCTGGAACACCGCGGGCTGGTTCGATCTGCCTGCGCGCCTGGGCGACAAGCTGGGCCGCCTGCTGGGCGCGCGCGAGGGCGAGCTGGTCGTCACCGACACCACGTCGCTCAACATCTTCAAGGCGCTGGCCGCCGCGCTGCGGATCCAGCAGCACAAGCACCCCGCGCGCCGCGTCATCCTGTCCGAGCGCGACAACTTCCCCACCGACCTCTACATGATCCAGGGCATGATCGACCTGCTGCAGCAGGGCTACGAAATGCGCCTGATCGACGACGACCTGCCGCTGGACAAGGCGCTGGACGACTCCGTTGCCGTCATGCTGCTGTCCCACGTCAATTACCGCAGCGGCCAGATGCACGACATGGCCGCGGTCACGGCGCAGGCGCACGAACACGGCGCGCTGGCCATCTGGGATCTGGCGCACGCCGCGGGCGCGGTGCCCGTCGACCTGAATGGCGCCAATGCCGACTTCGCCGTGGGCTGCACCTACAAGTATCTGAACGGCGGTCCCGGTTCGCCCGCGTTCATCTGGGTGGCCCCGCGTCACACCAAGGATTTCTGGCAGCCGCTGTCCGGGTGGTGGGGCCACAGCCGCCCGTTCGACATGGCCGTGGCCTACGAGCCCGCGGGCGGCATCCGCCGCTACCTGTGCGGCACGCAGCCCATCGTGTCGCTGTCGATGGTCGAATGCGGTCTCGATGTCGCGCATGCCGCCGGCATGGACGAAGTGCGCAAGAAGTCGCTGGCGCTGAGCGACCTGTTCATCCAGCTGGTGGAATCGCGTTGCGCCGGTCATCCGCTGACGCTGGTGACGCCGCGCACGCACGCCGACCGCGGCAGCCACGTCAGCTTCCGCCATCCCAACGGCTTCGAGGTCATGCAGGCCCTGATCGCGCGCGGCGTGATCGGTGATTACCGTGAACCCGAGGTCCTGCGTTTCGGCCTGACGCCGCTGTATTTCGGCTACGCCGACGTCTGGGACGCGGTCGACATCCTGAAGGACGTGCTGGATACCCGCGCGTGGAACAAGCCCGAGTTCAAGCAGCGTTCCGCCGTGACCTGATTCCGGTATCGGGCCTCGTCGCGCCGGCCTCGCGGGCCGTACATCACACAAAAATGCGCAGTACAGGAGGAGACAATGCAACAACAGAAAGGGTTCGGCCAGATTGCCGAACGCGAACAGGGGCTCAAGCGCCGGCTGACGTCCGGCCAGATGAGCATGATCGCCATCGGCGGAGCCATCGGCACGGGCCTGTTCCTGGGCAGTAAATTCGCCATCGGCTTTGCCGGGCCCAGCGTGCTCATCAGCTATGCCATCGGCGGCGTGATCACGCTGCTGCTCATGGCCTGCCTGGCCGAAATGACGGTCGCGCATTCCACGTCCGGCTCGTTCGGCGCCTATGCCGAACACTACATCGGCCCGCTCGCGGGCTTTCTGGTGCGCTATGCGTATTGGTCCTGCGTGGTGCTGGCCGTGGGCACGGAAGTCACGGCGGTGGCCAAATACATGGCTTTCTGGTTTCCCGGCGTGCCCGGATGGTTATGGGTGTGCATTTTTTCCGCGGCGCTCATCCTCATCAACGCCCTGAGCGTCAAGGCCTTCGGCACGATCGAATACTGGTTCTCGACCATCAAGATCAGCGCCATCATCGGCTTTATCATCCTGGGCGCCTACGTGGTCTGGGGCAATCCGCAGTATGGCACCGCGAACTACACCGCGCATGGCGGGTTCTTTCCGAACGGCGTGTGGGGCATGTGGATCGCGGTCGTGATCTCGATCTTCAGTTACCTGAGCGTCGAGATGATCGCCGTGGCAGCCGGTGAAGCCGAGGATCCGGAACGCGCGGTCAAGCAGGCGTTTCGCGCCACCATCGTCCGGCTTGTCGTGTTCTACCTGCTGACACTGGCGCTCATCCTGGCCATCGTGCCGTGGGATGATGCCGGCAAGGGCGGCAGCCCCTTCGTGCAGGTGATGGAGGTGCTTGATATTCCGGGCGCGGCGGGTGTCATCAACTTCATTGTGCTGGTGGCCGCGCTGTCGGCCATGAACAGCCAGCTCTACATCACCACGCGCATGATGTTCAGCCTGTCGCGCGCGGGCCATGCGCCGTCGGCGTTGGGCCGGCTGTCCAGCAACGGCACGCCGCTGAACGCGCTGTTGCTGTCGACCAGCGGCATCGCCATCGCCACGGTGCTGAACGTGCTGTACCCCGAGACGGCCTTCACGCTGATGATGGCCATCTCGATGTTCGGCGCGCTCTTTACCTGGATGATGATCTTCGTCACGCACTATTTCTTCCGCCGCCGCTGGGTCCGCGAAGGCGGCGCAAAGCTGTCTTTCCGCATGCCGGGTTTTCCGGTGCTGACGCTGTTGGGCGCGGGGGCGATGCTGGCGATTCTGGTGACCACGTACTTCACCAGCGTCTTCAAGCTGACGCTGGTGTTTGGCGTGCCGTTCCTGGTGCTGCTCGCCGCGGCGTACTACCTGCTGTTCAAGAAGCGCGGCGAAGCGGTCGCCATGAATACGCGGCAGCGTGCGTGATGGGTCGTCAGCGGCCGCGCTTTTTGGCGCGGCCGTTTGTCATCAGACGGCCGCGACGGCGCGCTCGGTGCGGGGCGCGGCTGGCACCGGCGCGGGGGCCGGGGCGAACACGCGCAGTCGATGGCCGTCGGGGTCGAGCGCCACAAAGGTGCGGCCGAAATCCATGTCGGTGGGCGCCTGCAGGATGGGCAGGCCGCGCAGGCTCCAGTCCACATGCCGCTGGTTGACCGCATCGGCATCGGCCACCGTGAACGCCAGTTCGGACGCTCCGCCGCGTCCGGCGGCTGCCGGCGCCACCGTGTAGCGCGACCACAAGCCCAGCATCAGCCCCGAGTCCAGCGCAAACAGCGCAAACGTGGGCGACGACTCGATGGGCGGGCGCTGCAGCAGCGCGTTGTAGAACGCGGCGCTGGCCTGCGGCTTTTCCACATACAGAATGACGAAATTGGTGTCTGACATGATGCGCTCCGGGGGTTGGATGCGCTCATGATAGGCAGGGGTACTGTCAGTTTTTGGCAGTAGTGAACATCAGTCCTTGCGCGCCTCGTGATCCAGCGCGCGCCACGCCTTGAGCAGGATGTGCCGACGTTTGGGGTACCTGGCGCCGATGGCCAGCGTGGCGATGCGGTCGGTGCGGAAATGCCGGAAGTCGCCCCGCAATTCACACCAGGCCATCACCAGCCGCACGCTGTCGAAAAAGCCCAGCGCGAACGGCCAGATGATCCGGCTGGAATCGGCTCCCTTGTCATCGCGGTAGGTGATTTCCAGTTTCTGTTCGCCGCGGATGGCCTGGCGGATCAGCGCCACGTCGACACGGTCCGTGACGGCTACGGCGCTGGGCGCAACCAGCAGCGGAATGGCGTCAAGCTCGTCGCGCAGTTCCTGCGGCAGCACCGCGCCGATCTTGGCCAGCGCATTGCGCGCGGCCAGCCCCAGGCGTTCGTCCGAGCGGCGGGCCACCCAGCGCGTGCCGAGCACCAGCGCCTCGATTTCTTCGGTGCTGAACATCAACGGCGGCAGCATGAAGCCGGGCCGCAGCACATAGCCCACGCCCGGTTCTCCCTCGATTTCCGCGCCCTGGCATTGCAGCGTGGCGATGTCGCGATACAGCGTGCGAAGGCTGATGCCCATCTCGGCCGCAAGCCGATGGCCGCTGACGGGCAGGCGGTGGCGGCGCAGGGTCTGGAGCAGCTCCAGGAGGCGTTCGGTGCGGGACATGAGGGAGGGGGAAGGGCAGACGGCGCAATACTGCCATGGATTGGCAGCAGGCGGCGATAGTCCGGCCCGCGATTTCAGCCCCGGATCCTCGCTCCTACTTGGCGACCGGCTTGCCCGACGCCACGTCCAGCACCGACCCGTCTTCCAGGCTGACGCGGTAGATTTCGCGCACGACATTGCCTGCAAAGCCGATCTCAACAATGGACACGTCCTTGAAGGTCGTCTCAATCCCATCGGGCAGCACGGCGTTGAACTTGTCGGATTCCGCCTTCATGGCGTCCTGCAGCCGCGCGTCGTACGGCGTCATGCTGTAGACCAGCGTGGTGTGCGGGTTGTGCGCGCGCACTTCCTTGCCGTCCTGCATGACGTTCACGCCGCTCACGCCCAGCGTCTTGACCAGTTCCTTGCCGGCATCGCCCATCTTGGCGTAGACCGGGCCGGTCACGCGCGGCAGCGGGCCGTCGCGCAGCGGGGCGAGGGCGGCGGTGGCCACGGTGTTGTAGCGCATCATGTCCTCGAAGCCCTGGCCGCTCTTGACCACACCCAGGTCCAGCCACCACGGATGTCCCGCGCCCTTGGCGGCCTCGGTCGGATAGAAGGTCTTGAGCGTGACGCGCAGCGGCGCCGGCGGCTTGGGCAACGCTTTCAGCATGCGCGCGGGCGTCTGCGGATCGGCGTTGTGGATGTGGACAACGGTGACGTGCGGCAGGTTGGGCGTGTCGGCTTCGGTCTTCAGGCCGAGTTTGATCAGATCTTCCTTGAGGACGCCGGTGACTTTGGCGTCGAGCACGGCGTTCACCTCAGCCGGCAAGCGGTAGACCACGCCGTAGGTAGCCTTGTGCGCGCGGAACTCGGGCTGGCCGATGGCGCTGTTGTCGATAGCGGCAGCCTGGGCGGCGCCGGCGGTGGCGAACAGGCCGAATATGGCCAGATGCAATGCACGTTTGATCATGGGATTTCCCTGTTGTCGTGGACGTGACCCGCGAGAGTCATCCGCAGTGTGGCCAGCGCGGATGTACGCCGTATTGCACCAAGGCCAAGATTTCCGATACCAACCGGCGTTTATCCGATTGGTCCTGGCGGCCGCCAGTCATTCGCTAGCCCAGGAACATGACCGCCACGATGGCGATGCCGAGCAGCAGGTTCACACCGACCCAGCGCCGGATGCCGGCCATCGCCTGGCCGCCCCTGGGCCAGTCGGACGCCGCCACGGCAGCGGCCAGGCGCTTGAACAGCGCAAACCGGATGTGGCCGAAGATCGCCATCATGACGATGCCGCCGCTGGCCATCAGCGTCCAGTTGCGGGGCATGAAGAACGAGCCGCCCGTCTGCGCGGCCTGGCTGGCCGACGAGCCGATCATCCAGGCGCCGGTCACGAGAATCAGCACGATGGCCGCCAGCACGGCATTGAGAAAGGGGCCCAGCACCGAGGCCAAGAGCGGCAACCGCACGGGCGGATCCAGTTTCGCGGCCGCCGGCCGCAGAAAACAGTGGGCGAACAGCATGCCGCCCACCCAGAGGATCACGGCCATGACGTGGAGAAACTGCAGGACGGCGTAGAGCATGGGATCAGCCTGTGGAAATCGCCGCCGCGGGAGGCGGCGGACGTCGTACGGATGATATCTCCGCAAACCCGACGCGCGGACTTGACCAAGATCATGGTTTTGCATTTAGAATGAGAACGATTGTTATTTGTAGTTATGAATTTTGTAGTTAGTGAGTCAGGGAGCCGTCCGTGCCGAATTCCGTGCTCGCCTCGGGCGACGCCGTCAACATGCTGTACCGCACCCATCACGGATGGCTGCACGGCTGGCTGCGCGCCAAGCTGGGCAACAGCTTCGATGCCGCCGATCTTGCGCAGGACACCTTCGTGCGCGTGCTGCGGCACCGGCACGAACTGGACGCGCTGCGCGAGCCGCGCGCGTACCTGACCACCATCGCCAAGCGCCTGCTGCTGAACCACCATCGCCGCCGATCGGTCGAGCAGGCCTACATGGAAGCGTTGGCGTTGATGCCCGAGGCGCTTGCTCCTTCCCCCGAACAGCGCTTCATCATCCTGGAGACGCTGCAGGAGATTGAAGAAATGCTGGCCGGCCTGTCGCTGCCCGCCCGCCAGGCGTTCCTGATGGCGCAACTGGAAGGCCTGAGCCATGGCGAAATCGCAGACAAGCTCAACGTGTCGCTGCGCACCGTGCACCGCTACATCACCAAGGGATACGAGCAATGCATCATGGCGGTGATGTGAGCGCGCCAGCGGAACCGGCAGCCGAGCTGCCCGCCGTCGAGCGCAACGTCGCACGCGAGGCTGCGCGGTGGCTGATGCGGCTCAGCTCAGGCCGGGCTACCGACGCGGACGTCCATGCCTGCGACCAATGGCGCGCCAGCAAGGCCGAGCACGAACATGCCTGGCAGCGGGCGCAGCGCGTGAATGCGCGCTTCGGCCTCATTCCGTCGGCGCTGGGCATGGCAACGCTGAATCGACCGGACCTCAAGAGCCGCCGCGCCGCGCTCAAGACGCTGGTTGCCCTGACTGTGGCCGCGCCGGTCGGCTGGGCTGCGTGGCGGGCCGATCCCCTGGACTGGAGCGCCGACTACCGGAGCGCCGCCGGCGAGCGGCGCGACGTGATCCTGGCCGACGGCTCGACGCTGCACCTGAATACCTCCAGCGCCGTCGACGTGTTGTTCGACGACGCGACGCGCCTCTTGCGCCTGCGCGCCGGCGAGATCGCCGTCCATGCGGTGGCGGACCCCGCCAGTCATCCGCGTCCCTTCATCGTGCGCACGCGGCTGGGCGATATCGAGGCGCAGGCCTCGCGCTTCTGTGTGCGCGAAGAGAGCGGGCGTTGTCAGCTCAGCGTGCAGGAAGGACGCGTGCGCGTCAGCAGCGCCGGGCAGCCGGGGCGCTACGTGGACGTGGCGGCCGGTGAGCAGAGCAGCCTGTCGCCGGATGGCGCCGGCCCAGCGACGCCCGCCGATCCGCATGCCAGCGACTGGCTGCGCGGCGTGCTGTACGCCAGCGCACTGCGGCTGGACACCTTCGCGGCCGAGCTTGGCCGCTACCGGCAGGGCATCCTGCGCTGCGCGCCGGAGATCGCGCACCTGCGCATCTCCGGCGCCTTCCAGTTGCACGACACGGACGCGGTGCTGGCGGCGCTGCCCGCCACCTTGCCCGTGCAGGTGCGCTACCGCACGCCGTATTGGGTAACGATCGTGCCTCGCGACACCTCGGCGTGAGGCGCGGGGTCGGCATGGCGGATCACGTTCACGGCGTTGCCCCGCCTTTTTCCGGCGCGCTGAAAATATTTTTGAAAATGCTGTCCGGTTTTGATTTCACGCGGGTCATGGTCTGTATAGGCACACGGATGCCGATACCTGTTGGATCCAAAGGACGACCATGGCTTACTACCCCGCCGGCCGCGCAAGCGGCTCCCGAGCAGCCCAAGGCGCGCAATGCCGGCTGACCCGTCTTACCGCTGCCGTGCATGCGGCGCTGGCTCTGACCGCTGCATCCGCCGCGATGCTGCCGGCCTCCGCCGCGCAGGCGCAAGGCGCCGCGGTGACGCAGGCCGGGGCGCGCGGCTACAGCATCCCGGCGGGATCGCTGGCGGACGCGCTGCCGCGTTTTGCGGACAGCGCCGGCGTGACGGTGCTGTTCGATGCGGCGCTGGTGGGCCAGCGCCGCACCGCCGGACTGCAGGGGGCGTACTCCGTGCATGAAGGGTTCGCGCGTCTTCTGGCGGGCAGCGGGCTGGGCGTGCAGGAACGCAGCGCGGGCGTCTTCGTGCTGCAGGCGTTGCCGCAGGGCAGCGTGACGCAGCTTGCGCCGGTGCAGATCGACGGCGAAGCGGCCGTCGTCACGCCGGCCTGGGAAACCAGCACCGATCGCCGCCGCCTGGACGATCTGCAGATCCGCAACTGGACCGACCTGAGCCGGCGCGCCGAACCGGGCGTGAATTTCAATCGCACGACCAACAGCATCAACATCCGGGGCCTGGACCAGGACCGTGTGCTGACGCGCGTGGACGGCATCCGCCTGCCGTGGCTGGACGACGGCGCGCGCGGCGTGAAGGGCGGCCTGGAAGCGGTGGATTTCAACAGCCTGTCGCGCCTGGACATCGTGCGCGGGGCGGACGCCACCGGCGGCGGCTCGGGCGCGATTTCGGGCATTGCCGACCTGCACACCCTGAATCCGGCGGATCTGCTGGGCGGCGGCAAGACCTTTGGCGCGCTGGCCAAGACCGATTACGACTCCGCCGACAACAGCTGGGGCGCCAACGCGGCGCTGGCCGGCCAGATCCACAGCAATACGTTCTGGCTGGTGCAGGCCGGCGTGCGAAACGGCCACGAACTGGACAACCGCGGCGACGTCGGCGGCTACGGCGCCAGCCGCAGCAAGCCCAGCCCCGAAGACTACGACCAGCGCAGCTTCCTCATGAAGCTGCAACAGCGCGTCGACGGCGCGCATCTGTTCGGCCTGACGGGCGAATACTTCAAGCGCAATGCCGACATCGACAACAAGTGGGAGCAGGGCCCCGGCACCAGCTACCTCATCGGCGAAAACAGCACCCGCAAGGAAACCGAGCGCGAGCGCGTGTCGTTCGACTACACGTACACGGCGCCGGATTCGGGCGGCCTGATCGACACGGCCAACGCGGTGGTGTACTGGCAGCGCGTTCGCCTGGACAACTCGCTGGACGGCATCCGCGGCGTGGACGCGCGCGCCCGCATCATTCCGGGCGACCCATTCCGTTACGGCTTTCCCAACGGTCCCTACGGCCGCAGCAATTCGATCCAGCAGACGCTCTTTGGCGCCAGCACGGAGTTCACCAAGCGCATCGCGGGCGCGTCGGTGTCCCAGCTGTGGTCGTTCGGCGGCGAGTGGTACGGCAACAAGACCGAGCAGAATTCCAGCGGCTACGACAACTGCCCGGTGATCCGACCCGGCACGCCCGCGCCGTTCGGCCCGCGCGCGTGCGACATGCTGCACACCAACCAGGCCGACGTGCCGCAGTCCAAGGGCAATCAATGGGCGCTGTGGGTGCAGGACGAGTTCAGCTTTGCAGATGGCAAATACACGCTGGCGCCGGCCTTGCGCTACGACCACTACGAGCAACGGCCGCAGTCCACCGCCGGCTATGAAAGCAACCCCAACGCGGCCGCGCTGCCGCCCAGCAACAGCGGCAGCCGCTTCTCGCCCAAGCTGCTGGGCACGTGGCGGGCGGCCGAGCAGCTCAGCCTCTATGCGCAATACGCCTACGGCTTCAAGGCGCCCAGCGCCACGCAGCTCTACACCAACTACGGCGGCCCCGGCACCTATCTGCGCGTGGGCAACCCGTACCTGAAACCCGAAACCAGCAAGGGCTGGGAACTGGGCGCCAAGCTCGGTACCGACGACCTCGGTGGTGCGGTATCGTTCTTTGATAATCGTTATCAGAACTTTATCGATGGCGATGTGCCGCTGAATCCCAATTCGCCGCAGTGGCAGCCGGGTTGGGCGGGGCAGTATCCGCTGGGCGTGACCGGCAACGTCAACCGCGCCAAGGTCCGCATCTACGGCGCCGAGGCCAGCGCGCACTGGAAGTTTGCGCCGGGTTGGCGCACGTGGGGCTCGCTGGCTTGGGCGGTGGGCAAGGACGAGGGCACGGGGCAGTACCTGAACTCCGTCGCGCCGCTCAAGGCGATACTGGGCGTCGGGTATGGCCGCGACGTGTGGGGCGTGGACGCCATGCTCACCACAGCCATGCAGCGCAACAAGGTCGAGTATCCCGATGCGTCGCCCGACGCGCCCAATCCCGACTTCAAGGCGCCGGGCTATGGCGTGGTGGACCTGATGGGCTACTGGCGTCCGGCCGCGGTGAAGGGCTTGCAGGTGCAGGCGGGCGTGTTCAACCTGTTCGACAAGAAGTACTGGGAGGCCATCAACGTGCCGACCGCGGGCGCCACCGCGATCCCGCGTGCGGTGGATTGGTACACGGAACCGGGACGCAGCGTGCGCGTCTCACTGACTTATCAATATTGAGTTCGGTCCGCCGCCATTCGGCGCCGACCGGACCGGCGGCGGTTTTCTGCAGTGTTTTTTTGCACCGGCCGGAGGGCCTACGATGACGAATAATGATTTCTCGACCCGCGCTGAAGAACTGCGTGCCCGCAATGAGGCGCTGGCGGCGTCGCAACCCGGGCTGCGCGCCCGCAATCTGGCCCAAGCGTTGGGCGTGTCCGAGGCCGAGTGGGTGGCCGCCGGCTGTGGCGGCGTGAAGGCGACGGCGCTGCATGGCGCGCCGCAAGAGATATTCCGCGAACTGGGCACGCTGGGCGAAGTGATGGCGCTGACGCGCAACGACTGGTGTGTGCACGAGCGCCATGGCGTGTATGAGGACATCCAGGCCGACGGTCCGGTAGGTCTGGTGCTGGGACCGGACATCGACCTGCGCGTGTTCTTCACTGCATGGAAGTCGGCCTGGGCGGTCGAGCAGGATGGACGCCAGAGCCTGCAATTCTTCGACGGCGCGGGCGTGGCCGTGCACAAGGTCTACCGCACCGACGGCACGGATGCCGCCGCATGGGACGCGCTGGTCGCGCGGTTCGCGGGCGAGTCGCAATGGCCCGTGGCCCAGGCCTACGCGCCGTCCGCCGACGCCGAGCAGGTCGAAGACGCTTCCGCGTGGCGCGAAGCGTGGCTGGGCATGAAGGACACGCACGAATTCTTCCCGCTGCTGCGCAAGTTCAAGGTGTCGCGCCTGGCGGCCCTGACGGCGGCCGGCGAAGACCTGGCGCAGCCGGTGCCTGCCGACGCCGTGGAGCGCATGCTGCAATCGGCGGCCGAATCGAGCCTGCGCATCATGTGCTTCGTGGGCAACCGCGGCATGATCCAGATCCACTCCGGTCCGGTGCAGTCGCTGCGCCGCACGGGCCCGTGGTTCAACGTGCTGGATCCCAGGTTCAACCTGCACCTGGACACCACGGCCATCGCGTCGGCCTGGGTGGTCAACAAGCCGACGACCGACGGCTGGGTCACCTCGCTGGAGGTGTACGCCAGCACGGGCGACCTGATCGTGCAGTTCTTCGGTGAACGCAAACCCGGTCAGCGGGAAATCCCGCAATGGCGCGACCTGATGGTCAGCCTGTGCAGCGCGCCGCTGGCCGCTTGAGCGCATAAGGAAACGAGAGCGATGAAGAAATGGTTGGCAGTGGCGGCCTGGTTGTTGGCGGCAGGCGCGCAGGCGGCGCCGCCCGAACGGGTGGTGACCTTGGGCGGCACCGTGACCGAGATCGTGTATCAGCTCGGGCAGGGCGGCAAGCTGGTGGGAGACGATCTCTCCAGCCTGTACCCGGAGGCCGCGACCAAGCTGCCGCGCGTCGGCTATTACCGAGCGGTGCCGGTGGAAGGCGTGCTGGCGCTCAAGCCGGATCTGGTGCTTGCGTCCGAGCAGGCCGGTCCGCCCGACGCGCTCAAGCGCCTGGGCGACGTCGGCGTGCGCATCGTCACCGTGCCGGACGCCCCGTCGGTGGATTCGCTGAAAGCGCGCATCCGCAACATCGCCGAGGCGCTGGACGTGGCCCCGGCGGGTGAAGCGCTGGTGACCGAGATCACCCGCGACCTGAAGGCGGTCGAGGCGATTCCGGTCACTGGCGCGCGCGCCATCCTGGTGATGAACCGCACCGGCACGCTGCAAGGCGCGGGCGGCGGCACGGCGGCCAACGAAGTCATGACGATGGCGGGGTTGGCCAATGTGCTCAAGGACCAGCAGGGCTACAAGCCGCTCTCGGCCGAAGCGGTCAGCGCGCTGGCGCCCGACGTCATCGTGGTGACGCGCACTTCGCTGGAAGCTTCCGGCGGCGTGGACAAGCTGCTGGCGCTGCCGGGCCTAGCTTCCACGCCCGCCGCCGCGCACAAGCGCGTCATCGTCATGGACGACCTGCTCCTCTTGGGCATGGGCCCGCGCCTGCCGTTGGCGCTGACCGAACTCAAGCGGGAGGCGGCCGGTGTCATGGGGCGCTAGCGCAAAGCGCGTCTCCGCGCCGCTGGCGCTGGCAGTGCTGGGCGCCGTGCTGGCGCTGGTGGCGCTGGCCGCCAGCAGCAGCGGCGCGGTCCAGATTCCGTTGCGCGACATGCCCACGCTGCTGTTTGGCGACCCCGCGCCGGGCGATGCGCTGTGGCGCAACGTCCTGATCGACATCCGGCTGCCCCGGGTGTTGTTCGCGATGGTGGCGGGCGCCGCGCTGGCCATATCCGGTGCGGCGATGCAGGCGCTGTTTCGCAATCCGTTGGCCGAGCCCGGCCTTATCGGCATTTCGGCGGGCGGCTCGCTGGGCGCGGTGGCCGCCATCGTGCTGACCTCGGGCGGCTTCTGGGTGCTGGCGCCGGCCGCGTTCGCCGGCAGCCTGCTTGCCACCTTCTGCGCATACGCGCTGGGCCGGCGCGTGCCCGGCATGGCGGGACTGCTGCTGGCGGGCATCGCCATCAACGCGGTGGCGGGCGCCATGATCGGCCTGTTCACGTTCGTGGCCAATGACGCGCAGTTGCGCGACCTCACGTTCTGGACCATGGGCAGCCTGGCCGGCGCCAAGTGGACGTTGCTGGCGTTCCTTGGCCCGTGGGTGCTGCTGATGTCCTGGTGGCTGATGCGCCAGTGGCGCGTCATGAATGCCTTGCTGTTGGGCGAGCGCGAAGCGCAGCACCTGGGTTACGCGCTCAAGCGCGTGCGCGCGCAACTGGTGCTGGCGTGCGCGCTGATCGTTGGGCCGCTGGTTGCCGCGACGGGCGGCATCGGCTTTGTCGGCCTGGTGGTGCCGCATCTGGTGCGCATGACGCTGGGCGCGAATCACCGCTGGCTGCTGCCGGCCTGCGTGCTGGGCGGGGCGCTGGCGCTGACGCTGGCCGACTGGCTGTCGCGTGTCGCCGTCGTGCCGGCCGAGCTGCCGATCGGGCTGGTGACCAGTCTGGTGGGCGGACCCTTTTTCTTGTGGCTGCTGGCGCGCGGCCGGAGGCACGGTTGATGCTTGCAGCCGACGATCTCGTATTGACGCGGAGCGGCAACCGCATTCTGGACAAGGTGTCGTTGGCGGTGCGGCCCGGCGAAGTGGTCGGCCTTTTGGGCGCGAACGGCGCGGGCAAGTCGACGCTGCTGGGCGCGATGTCCGCCGAATTGGCGCCGGAAGCCGGCTCGGTCCGCCTGGGCGATGCCGACGTGCAGCAATTGGCGCATCGCCAACAGGCCCGCCTGCGCGCCGTGCTGCCGCAAAAGCCCGGGTTGAGTTTCGACCTGGACGTGCGTGACGTGGTGGCGATGGGGGCGTACCCATTTCCGGAACTGTCGCCCGCGCAGGTGGACACGCTGGTGGATCAGGCGCTGGGCTGGGCCGACGTGTCGCATCTGAATGCGCGCCGCTATCCCGAGCTGTCCGGGGGCGAGCAGCAGCGGGTGCAGTTCGCGCGGGTGCTGGTGCAGTGCAAGGCGGCCCGGGCGCAGGGTGAGCCGCGCTATCTGCTGCTGGACGAGCCCACCGCCAGTCTGGACCCCAAGCACCAGCGCGACCTCTTGCGCGTCGCGGCGGGCCTGGCCCATGACGGCGATACCGGCGTACTGGTGATCCTGCACGACATGAACCTGGCGGCGCGCTGGTGCGACCGCTTGCTCCTGCTGTGCGGCGGCCGGGCCATCGCGTCGGGCACGCCGGCCGAGGTGCTGACGCCGAAGAACCTGTTCCTGGCCTACGGTATCGACGCCCACGTCATGCCGCATCCCTTGCAGCCCGAGCGCCTGCTGGTGGTCACGACATGACGGCGTGACGCCGGACGCGGGGCCGGTAAAATGGCGGGCATTGCACTTTCCCGCCAATTTTCACAGGACCCCGTGTCATGCCTACTTTTGACGTCGTCTCCGAAGTCGACAAACACGAACTGACCAACGCCGTCGACCAAGCCAACCGCGAACTGTCCACGCGCTTCGACTTCAAGGGCACCGAAGCCAAGTTCGAACTCGAGGGCTATGTCGTGACCCAGGTCGCTTCCAGCGCGTTCCAGCTCAAGCAGATGCTGGACATCCTGCGCGGCCGCCTGTCTGCCCGCGGCATCGACGTGCGCTGCCTGGACGTGGCCGACCCGCTCGAAAACCTGGGCGGCGCCCGCCAGAAGGTCACCATCAAACAGGGCATCGAACAGCCCGTCGCCAAGAAGCTCATCGCCGCCATCAAGAACGCCAAGCTCAAGGTCGAATCGCAGATCAATGGCGACAAGCTGCGCATCTCGGGCAAGAAGCGCGACGACCTGCAGACCGCCATTGCATTGCTGAAAAAGACCGACGTCGAGCTGCCGCTGCAGTTCGAGAACTTCCGCGACTAAGCCGCGCGGGCCGCACCGATGGGGCATTCCAGCGAACTGCTCCTTGTCGTTGAGCTTGCGCGCGCGGGCGGCATGTCGGCCGCGGCGCGCGAGCTTGATGTCACCCCTGCCGCAGTCAGCAAGCGGCTGGCGCAGATCGAGGCGCGGCTGGGCGTGCGGCTCTTCAACCGCAGCACGCGGCGCCTCAGTCTTACCGCAGAGGGCGAGGTGTATCTGGAAAACGCCCGCCGCATCCTGGGCGAGATCGACGACCTGGACGCGCTCATCGCCAGCCGTCAGTCCGCCCCGCGCGGCCTGCTCAAGGTCAATGCGCCGCTGGGTTTCGGGCGCAGCTATATCGCGCCGGCCATCGCGGAATTCGCGCAGCAGTATCCCGAAGTCTCGCTGCAATTGCAGCTGACCGACCGGCCCGCCGACTTCGTGCGCGAGGCCTTTGACGTTGCGGTGCGCTTTGGCGATCTGCCCGACACGAGTCTCATCGCGCGCAAGATCGCGCCCAACCGGCGCCTCGTGTGCGCGTCGCCCGGTTACCTGAAAAAACACGGCACGCCGGCCACGCCGCATGATCTGGCGCGGCACCAGTGCATCGTGCTGCGCCAGAACGACGCTGCCTACGGGCTGTGGCGTTTCACGAAAGGCCGGCGCAGCGAAACCGTGAAGGTGCGCGGCAATCTCAGCAGCAACGATGGCGAGGTCACGCTGACCTGGGGCCTGGCCGGCCTGGGCATCTTGCAACGCGCGGAATGGGACCTGGCGCGCTACCTGCGCAGCGGCCGGCTGGTGCAGGTGCTAGAGGACTATGCGCTGCCGCAGGCGGACATCTACGCGGTTTTTCCGGAAAGGCACCACCTGTCCGCCAAGGTGCGGGTGTTTGTGGATTTTCTGGTGGCGTATTTCGGCGAAGGGTCGGAGGGGCGGTGGTGAAGCGCTGTTCCTTTGTGCGAGATCCCGTTGCGCGTGATTCCTTCAACATCGATCACGCTGTCCACAGGTGCTGCGCCGCGTAGGCGCGCCACGGCCGCCAGGCCTCGGACCGCGCCAGCAGTTGCGCGGGTGTGTAGGCCCGCGATTCCAGCTTTTCCAGCGCGCGTATCAAGCCGATATCCGCATGCGGAAACGCATCCGGCTCACGCAATTGCCGCAGCGCGATGTATTGCGCCGTCCATTCCCCCACGCCGCGTATCGTGCGCAACCGCCGCACGGCGTCTTCCAGGTCGACGGCGGCGTCAAAGAGATGCGGGTCCGCGACCGCTGCCGCGGCCACCGCGGACAGCGTCGCCGCCCGGCTGCGCGGCATGCCCAGCGAGGCCAGTTCGGCGGCAGCCACCACGTCCGGCTCGGGAAACACGTGCGTCAGCGCGCCGTCCGGCTGCGCTAGCGGCTGGCCATGCGCCGCCACCATCTTGCCCGCCAGCCGGATGGCGGCGGCCACCGTGATCTGTTGTCCCAGCACTGCCCGCATGGCCAGTTCAAAACCGTCCCACGCGCCCGGCACGCGCAGCCCCGGCCGCGCCTGCATCAGCGCCGTCATGACCGGATCGGCGGCAAACTGCGCAGCGATTGCCGCCGGGTCGCTGGCCAGATCGAACACGCGGCGCAGGCGCGCGATGATGGCCGGCAGCGACGGCAGATGAGGAAAGCGCACCGCCACCTGCAGCGCATCGCCCGCGCCCGGCCGCACCGTGACCGTGCCTTGCGCACCATCCAGGCTGACGGTGCGCGCATAGGTGTCGCCGGTTACGGACTCGACGCCGGGAATGGCGCGCAGCCGCAGGAACGCCAGCATGGCGTCCCAGTCGTAGGGCGGACGGTAGCGCAGCAGCAGCTTGATTTCCCCATCCTGGCCCGCCGGGACCTCCGGCTTGCCTGAACGCCGCAGTTCGCCGGGGGCCCGGCCGAACAGGTCGAGGAACACCTCGTTGAAACGGCGGATGCTGCCGAATCCCGACGCGAAGGCGATCTCGGCCATGGGCAACTGCGTTTCATGGATGAGCTGCTTGGCCAGCAGCACGCGGCGCGTCTGCGCGAATGCGACGGGCGAGGCGCCCAGGTGCTGGCGGAACTGGCGCCGCAACTGCCGTTCGCCCACGCCCAGGCGCTGCGCCAGCGCGTCGACGCCGGCCTCGTCCAGCGCGCCCAGCTCGATACGCTGCAATGCGCGCGACACGGTGGGCGGCAACTCGTGGCCGGGGCCGACTTCGGGCGCCGTTTCCGGGCGGCAGCGCAGGCAAGGGTGAAACCCGGCTTCCTGCGCGGCCGCGGCCGTCGAAAAGAACGTGACGTTTTTCGACAGCGGCGTGCGCGCCGGACAGACCGGACGGCAATAGATGCGCGTGGTCTTGACGGCCGTGAAGAAGCGGCCGTCGTAACGGGCGTCGCGCACCTGGATGGCGCTGTAGCAGGCTTCGTGGTTCAGGTTCATGAAGCGATGCTAACGCCGCCGGGCGGGCAAGATCTAGCGGATTTCGGACAGGGTTGTGAATGTCACACTGCTGTCCGAAAACCGCCAGCGCCCGGTCCGGCGGCGGGTCTATATTGGCGGCTTGCACACCTATCCGGAGCGACATCATGCCGGTACACACCTTTCTGCTGGAACGGGTTCCCACCCCCATTGGCCGGATGCTCGTGCTGACCGATGCCCAAGCCCACCTGCGCGCCGTGGACTGGGAAGACTACGAATCCCGCATGCACCTGCTGTTACAGCGCCAGTACGGCCGGGGCGCGGTGCAACTGCAGGACGCCGCGCAGCCTTCGCAGGCAAGCCGCGCGCTGCAAGCGTATTTCGATGGCGACGTGGACGCCATCACGGATCTCCCGGTCGCCTTCGGCGGCACGCGCTTCCAGCAGCAGGTCTGGCACGCGCTGCGCGGCATCGAAGGCGGCAGCACCATCAGCTACGGCACGCTGGCGACCCGAATCGCCCGTCCCACGGCCGTGCGCGCGGTCGGGCTGGCCAACGGCGCCAATCCCGTGGGCATCGTCATTCCTTGCCATCGCGTGATCGGCGCCAACGCCGCGCTGACGGGCTACGGCGGCGGCCTGCACCGCAAGCGCTGGCTGCTGGCGCACGAGGCCGCCTGGCGCAGCGCGCAGCCGCAGCGCCGTACCGAGGCGGCACTTTCAACTTCAAGTTGAAAATGTTGTGAATTTCGGCGCGTTCACCACGCGCCGCGCTCGGTACAGTGCCAGCAGACTCATCCGCACGGAGCGCTGGCACCATGAAGACCTATCGCATTGCAACCATCCCCGGCGACGGCATCGGCAAGGAAGTGATTCCCGCCGGCCAGCGCGTCATGCAGGAACTCGCGGCCCAGGGCGGTCTGCGGTTCGAATTTGAAGACTTCGACTGGGGCGGCGACTACTACCGCAAGCATGGCGTCATGATGCCCGCCGACGGGCTGGATGCGCTGCGGGACAAGGACGCGATCCTGTTCGGCTCGGCCGGCGACCCCGACATCGCCGACCACATCACCTTGTGGGGCCTGCGCCTGAAGATCTGCCAGGGCTTCGACCAATATGCCAACGTACGCCCGACGCGCATCCTGCCGGGCATCGACGCCCCGCTCAAGCGCTGCACGCCCGAACAGCTGAACTGGGTGATCGTGCGCGAGAACTCCGAAGGCGAGTACTCGGGCGTTGGGGGCCGCGTGCATCAAGGCCATCCCATCGAAGCCGCGACCGACGTGTCGATCATGACGCGCGCCGGCGTCGAGCGCATCCTGCGCTTTGCGTTCAAGCTGGCGCAATCGCGGCCGCGCAAGCTGCTGACCGTTGTCACCAAGTCCAACGCCCAGCGCCATGCCATGGTGATGTGGGACGAGATCGCCGTGCAGGTCAGCCGCGAATTTCCCGACGTGACCTGGGACAAGGAGCTGGTCGACGCCGCCACCGCCCGTATGGTCAACCGGCCCGCGACGCTGGACACCATCGTCGCCACCAACCTGCACGCCGACATCCTGAGCGACCTGGCGGCCGCCCTGGCCGGCAGCCTGGGCATCGCGCCCACCGGCAATATCGACCCCGAACGCCGCTACCCGTCCATGTTCGAACCCATCCACGGCTCGGCCTTCGACATCATGGGCAAGGGACTCGCCAATCCGGTCGGGACGTTCTGGTCGGTGGTCATGCTGCTGGAACACCTGGGCGAGACAGATGCGGCGGCGCGGCTGATGCAGGCCATTGAAAGCGTCACGGCCGATCCCGCGCTGCACACCGGCGACCTGGGCGGCCGCGCCACGACCGAGCAGGTGACCAAGGCGGTCTGCGCAAAGCTGGCGGAATCGGCGCAAGCCAAGGCAGCGTAGACGGCTTCCGGATGTAGGACCGATTCCGGTGTCAGACACCTGAATCTGTCTTACGGCTTCAGGACATCCGGTCAGGTAAGAGGACATCAGATCCGACCCCTGCGCCCGGCAACACAACAACAAGCGAAGTTCATTCGTAGTCAGGAGACAAATCATGCATAAGAAAGCGATGACCGCGCGCGCCCTGGCGTTCGCCTGCCTGATCGGCGTTGCATTCGCGGGCGGCGCGCAGGCGCAGTCCTACCCGGCGCGTCCCGTGAGCCTGATCGTGCCGTTCCCGGCGGGCGGCACGACGGACGTGCTGGCGCGCGCGTTGGGGCAGGAGCTGGCCAAGAGCCTCGGCCAGCCGGTGGTGGTCGAGAACAAGCCGGGCGCGGGTTCGACGCTGGGCGCGGACTATGTCGCCAAGGCGGCGCCGGACGGCTACACGTTGCTGATGGGCGCGGTGCATCACACCATCGCCACCAGTGTCTACAAAAGCCTGCATTACGACTTCCAGAAGGACTTCGCGCCGGTCACCACGGTGGCGCTGGTGCCCAACGTGCTGGTCGTCAATCCCAAGCTGCCCGCCAAGGACGTGGCGTCGCTATTGAAACTGGCGCAGGCGTCGCCCGGCAAGCTGACCTACGGTTCCAACGGCATGGGAACGGGCCAGCACCTGATCGGCGCGCAGTTCGAGCGCGCGGGCCATGTGCAGTTGCTGCATGTGCCGTACAAGGGCAGTGGTCCGCTGACGACCGATCTGTTGGGCGGTCAGATCGACATGTCGTTCGACACGATCACGCCGGTGCTGGCGCACATTCAGAGCGGCAAGCTGCGTGCGCTGGCGGTCACCACCAACCAGCGCTCCGCGGCGCTGCCGGATGTGCCAACGATGGAGGAGGCCGGTCTGAAGCCCTTCAACATGGGCACGTGGTTCGGCGTGCTGGCGCCGGCCGCCGCGCCCAAGGAGGTGGTGGACCGGCTGAATGCCGAGATGGTGAAGATCATCCGATCACCCGATTTCACGCGCCGCATGGCGGAAATCGGCGCGGTGCCGATCGGCGACACGCCCGCGGAAATGAAGGCGCGCATCGGCGCGGACACCGCGAACTATGCGAAGCTGGTCAAGGAAGCGAAAGTTGCAGTGAATTGAGGGGCAGGGCGGGAGCGGCCATTGCGGCCGCTGCCGCGCCGGCCGCCCTGACCCCCGTCATGCCCGAATCCATCCACGCGAAATCGGCAGGGCCAGCACCTTGCGATACAGCCCCTGTACCGCCGCCGTCACTGGCGCGCCCGCGCGGCGCCACACGGGAATCGTGACCGCCGCGGCCATGGGCGCCAGCAGCAACCCGCCCAGGATATCCAGCGGGAAATGCACGCCCAGGTACACGCGCGATGTCCCCACGAGCAACGCGCCCGCCAATGCCAGCCAGCCCCATCCCGCCCAGCGGCGATCCAGGATCAGCGCAAAGGCGAAGGCCGCGATGATGATCGTGTGATTGCTGGGAAACGACGAGGTCGCCTTGTGCGTGAAGAAGGCGTGCCCCAGGCCGATCACGAAGGGCCGCGGATGCGGCCACAGCATGCCGCATAAATAACTGGCGGCCAACGCCACGGCGACGCTGGCCAGCGCCTTGAGCATCAGGCTGCGCTGGGCTTCCTTGCCCCACAGCCACACGGCGGCCATGACGCCCGGCACCAGCAGGATGAGCTTGTTCGCCACCAGCATGGCCGCATGGATCCGCCACGCGGGCGTGGCGGGGTCGGCGTTGATCAGAAGAAAAAGGGACTGGTTGAAGCTTTCCAGGAAATCCATGACACGTCATCGCGGCGTAATAAATCGGTTGCCGCGATGGTAATGACCGTACCCGTCAGTTCCCTTACAACGCGCTTCGATACGGCCGCTTTTACTTCTGGATGCGATTGCCCTGGGCATCGACAACCGGCTCGCCGCTCTCCTTCGAGAAAGCGCCCTTCTGCGGCGACGGAAGAATGTCCAGCACCAGTTCGCACGGCCGGCACAGCTTCGCGCCCAGCGGCGTCGACACAAAGGGACGGTTCAGCAGGATCGGGTGCTGCTCGATCGCGTCCAGCAACGCGTCATCCGACAGCGACGTGTCGTCCAGACCCAGTTCCGCGTAGGGCGTGCCCTTTTCGCGCAGGGCATCACGCACGCTGACGCCGGCCTTCTTGAACAGCGCTTTCAGCGTGTCGCGCGAGGGCGGCGTTTCCAGGTACAGGACGACCTGCGGCTCGATGCCGGCGTTGCGGATCAGGCCCAGCGTGTTGCGCGAGGTGCCGCACTTGGGGTTGTGGTAGATGATGACGTCGGACATGAGGGCTCCTCTTTCGGGTGATGCGCGATGAATCTGCACAATGCAACTGCGCCATGCCATTGAGCAAGGCAAGACCCGGAGCATAGTCCATCCACCGCGCCGCAGTCCGGCGCCGCGCCGCCGTCACACCGACAGATGCCGCCGCACGTCCTCGCCGTCGATGGCATCGCGCCCGCCGCTTGCCACCACCTCGCCGCGCGACAGCACGACAAACTGGTCCGCCAGTTCGCGCGCGAAATCAAAATACTGTTCGCACAGCAGGATCGCGATGTCGCCGCGCTGGCGCAGCATGTGGATCACCCGCGCGATGTCCTTGATGATGGACGGCTGGATGCCTTCGGTGGGCTCGTCCAGGATGATGAGCTTGGGCTCGGCCACCAGCGCCCGCGCGATGGCCAACTGCTGCTGTTGCCCGCCAGACAGATCGCCGCCGCGCCGCGCCAGCATGCTTTTCAGCACCGGGAACAGTTCAAAGACTTCCTCCTTGATGCGGCGGGCGCGGGCCGCGGGTTTGGTCGCCATGCCCATCAGGATGTTTTCTTCGACCGTCAGCCGCGCGAAGATGTCGCGGCCCTGTGGCACATAAGCCATGCCGCGCGCGGCGCGCTGGTGCGGCGCCAGGCGCGTGATGTCGGCCCCGTCGAAGGCGATGCCGCCGCGCGCCACGGGCAGCACGCCCATGACGCACTTGAGCAGCGTCGTCTTGCCCACGCCATTGCGGCCCAGGAGCGCCAGGCATTCCCCTTGCCGCACCGACAGCGACACGCCGCGCAGGGTATGGCTGCCGCCGTAGTATTGGTCGATCGTGCTTACGTCCAGCATGTTCAGCGCCCCAAGTAGACTTCGATCACGCGCGGGTCGGCCTGCACACGGCTCATCGGGCCTTCGGCCAGCACCGAGCCTTCGTGCAGCACCGTCACCTTGCCATCGCCCGCGATCTGGTTCACGAAGTCCATGTCGTGTTCCACCACCATCAGGGAATGCCGGCCGCGCAGTTCGTTCAAGAGTTCGCCGGTGCGTTCGGTCTCGGCGTCGGTCATGCCGGCCACGGGTTCGTCCAGCAGCAGCAACTGCGGCTCCTGCATCAGCAGCATGCCGATCTCCAGCCACTGCTTCTGGCCGTGCGACAAGAGGCCCGCGGGCCGCCATACCTCGGGCCGCAGCCGGATCAGGTCCAGCGTCTCGCCGATCCGGTCGGCCTGTTCGCTGGACAGCCGCGAGAACAGGGTGGGGCGCACGCGCTTGTCCGTCTTCATCGCCAGCTCCAGGTTCTCGAACACGGTGTGCTGTTCGAACACCGTGGGGCGCTGGAACTTGCGGCCGATGCCCGCGTGCGCGATTTGCGCCTCGCTCAGCGTCGTCAGGTCGATGCTCTGGCCGAAGTAGGCCGTGCCCGCCGTGGGCCGCGTCTTGCCGGTGATGACGTCCATCATGGTGGTCTTGCCGGCGCCGTTGGGGCCGATGATGCAGCGCAGTTCGCCCACGCCGATATCCAGCGTCAGATCATTCAACGCCTTGAAGCCGTCGAAGCTGACCGTGATGCCTTCCAGGTACAGGATGGCGCCGTGGCTGGTGTCCAGGCCCTTGGGGCTGACGCGGCCATAGCCGGCGTCGCCGCTCGGGCCGCCGTCCAGCGTGGCAGATTCGATGTGCGTGGTGGTCATGCCTTTCTCTCCTGGACGCGGGCCGCGATGCGGCGGGCAAGACCGACGATGCCGGTGGGCAGGAACAGGGTCACCAGCACGAAGATGAGGCCCAGCGCGTACAGCCAGTATTCCGGCAGCACGCTGGTGAACCAGGTCTTCAGGCCGTTGACGGCGCCCGCGCCGATGATGGGGCCGATCAGCGTGCCGCGCCCGCCCGTCGCCACCCAGATGACCATCTCGATGGAGTTCTCGGTGGACATTTCACCGGGATTGATGATGCCGACCTGCGGCACGTACAGCGCCCCGGCGATGCCGCACAGCACGGCCGACAGCGTCCACACGAACAGCTTGAATCCCAGCGGGTCGTAGCCGATGAAGCGCACGCGGCTTTCGGCATCGCGCACGGCGGTCAGCACGCGTCCCAGCTTGCTCTGCGTGACCATGCGCGCAAGAATCAGCGCGCCGGCCAGCGCCGCCAGCGTCACCCAGTACAACGTGGCGCGCGTGCCGGGCGCGGTGATGTCAAAGCCCAGGATGCGCTTGAAGTCGGTAAAGCCGTTGTTGCCCCCAAACCCCGTGTCGTTGCGAAAGAACAGCAGCATCGCGGCAAAGGTCAGCGCCTGCGTGATGATCGAGAAGTACACGCCCTTGATGCGCGAGCGGAAGGCAAAGTAGCCGAACACGAAGGCCAGCACGCCGGGCACCAGCACCACCAGCAGCATCGCGTACCAGAAGTGTTCGGTGAAGGACCAGTACCAGGGATAGGTCTTCCAATCCAGAAACACCATGAAGTCGGGCAGGTCGCTCTGGTAGACGCCGTCGCGGCCGATGGCGCGCATCAGGTACATGCCGTGCGCGTAGCCGCCCAGCGCAAAGAACAGGCCGTGGCCCAGCGACAGGATGCCCGCATAGCCCCACACCAGGTCCAGCGCCAGCGCCGCCATGGCGTAGCACATGAACTTGCCCATCAAGGCCACGGCGTAGGCCGACACATGCAGTGCATGGCCGGGCGGAAACACCAGATTCATCAGCGGCAACAGCGCCAGCAGGACGACGCCCGCGGCCAGCGCCGCCCACACACGGCCCGAGAAGATCGGGCGGCGCGCCAGCAGGTTCAGGTCGGTCAGCGCGGTCTGTTTCATTCGACGCTCCGGCCCTTGGGGGCGAACAGGCCTTGTGGCCGCTTTTGGACGAACAGCACGATGAGCACCAGGATGGTGATCTTGGCCATGACAGCTCCCGCGTAAGGCTCCAGGAATTTATTCACGCCGCCCAGGCCGAGCGCGGCGATGACAGTGCCGGCAAGCTGGCCCACGCCGCCCAGCACCACGACCATGAACGAGTCGACGATGTAGCCGCGGCCAAGGTCCGGCCCCACGTTGCCCAGTTGCGAGAGCGCCACGCCGGCCAGCCCAGCGATGCCCGAGCCCAGGCCGAAGGCCAGCATGTCGACGCGCCCGGTGGGTACGCCCACGCAGTCCGCCATGCGCCGGTTCTGCGTGATGGCGCGCACGAAGAGGCCAAGCCGCGTGTGGTTCAGCAACGCCCACACCAGGAAGACGACAAAGAAGGCAAAGCCGATGATGACGAGCCGGTTGTAGGTGAGCACCAGCCCGCCCAGCACGGTCACGCCGCCCGACATCCAGCTGGGGTTGCCGACCTCCACGTTCTGCGCGCCGAAGAGCGACCGCACGCCCTGCATCAGCATCAGGCTGATGCCCCAAGTGGCCAGCAGCGTTTCAAGCGGACGGCCATACAGCCAGCGGATCACGGTGCGTTCCAGCGCCATGCCCACCAGCGCCGTCACCACGAAGGCAAGCGGCAACGCGGCCACGACATACCAGTCCAGCCAGCCCGGCAGCCAGGCGCGAAACACCGTCTGCACCACGTACGTGACGTAGGCGCCGATCATCAGCAGTTCGCCGTGCGCCATGTTGATGACGCCCATCAGGCCGAAGGTGATGGCCAGGCCCAGCGCGGCCAGCAGCAGCACGCTGCCCAGGCTCACGCCGTAAAAGAGATTGCCGGCCCATTCGATCGTGGCCAGGTGCCGGTCGATCTGCTTGAGCGCATTGGCCGCCGCCTCGCGGACGCCGGCGTCGGGTTCGGTGTACGTCCCGTCGCGCTCTTGCGTCAAGGCCGCCAGCGTGGGCCGGAAGGCCGCATTCTTCGTGTCGCCCAACACCTGCACCGCGTGGCGGCGCTTGGCGGGGTCTTCGCTTTTCAGTTCGAGATTGGCCTGCGCGATCAGCAGTGCGCCGCGCACGGCCTCGTTCTTCTCCGCTGCCAGCGCCTTTTCCAGCATCGGCAGGCGCGCCGGGTCGCCGGTCTGCTGCAGCCGCCGGGCCGCGTCCAGACGCTCGTTGGCGTTGTCGGAGAACAGGCGGGATCCCGCCAGCGCGGCCTCGATGGCGCGGCGCAGGCGGTTGTTGATGGAAATCGTGCCCGCGTCCGCGGGCAGGTCCACGGCAGCGCCCGTGGAGGGGTCAGTGGCGCGCGACCCGCCGGCGCCGATCAGCACGCGGCCGTCGGCAGTGGCGTAGAGCTGGTCGCTGCCCAGCGCCTGCAGCACCGCGGCCGCAGCGGGATCGGGCAGTTGGCCCAGCGCGGCAATCGCCTGCAGCCTGGCGTCGGTGTCGTCGCCGGCCAGCGGCGCAAGCAGGGCCTGGTCCACGCCGGCGGCGGCCGCGGGCGCGGCCAGCGCCGGCACGGCGATCAACCATGCCAGGAGGAAACGACGCAAGAAGTGTGCGATTGCCGCGATGCGCATGGCTGCCTTTTCCTTGGGGTTGAGACTACAGGCCTTGCTTGCCTTCGTTGCCCGGGATGTACGGGCTCCACGGCTGGGCGCGGATCGGACCCTTGCTCTTCCACACCACGCTGAACTGGCCGTCCGCCTTGATCTCGCCGATGTAGACGGGTTTGTGCAGGTGGTGGTTGGTCTTGTCCATCTCGATCGTGTAGCCGTCCGGCGCGTTGAACTTCTGCCCGCCCATCGCCGCGATGACCTTGTCCACGTCGGTGGTCTTGGCCTGTTCAACCGCCTGCTTCCACATGTGGATGCCGATGTAGGTGGCTTCCATCGGATCGTTCGTCACGACGGTGTTGGCGTTGGGCAGATTCTTGGCCTTGGCGTAGGCCTTCCACTTCGCGATGAACGCGTCGTTGACGGGGTTCTTGACGGACTGGAAGTAGTTCCACGCAGCCAGGTGGCCGACCAGCGGCTTGGTGTCGACGCCGCGCAGTTCCTCTTCGCCCACGCTGAACGCCACGACCGGCACGTCGGTGGCCTTCAGGCCGGCGTTGCCCAGTTCCTTGTAGAAGGGCACGTTCGAGTCGCCATTGATGGTCGAGATCACCGCTGTCTTGCCGCCCGTGGCGAACTTCTTGATGTTGGCCACGATGGTCTGGTAGTCGGAGTGGCCGAACGGGGTGTAGACCTCGTCGATGTCGCTGTCCTTCACGC
Source organism: Achromobacter animicus (assembly GCF_040775605.1). Classification (NCBI taxonomy): domain Bacteria; kingdom Pseudomonadati; phylum Pseudomonadota; class Betaproteobacteria; order Burkholderiales; family Alcaligenaceae; genus Achromobacter; species Achromobacter animicus. The sequence continues at coordinate 4,857,312 of NZ_JAYGJK010000001.1, read as the reverse complement.
CCTTGGAATGCAGGAAGGCGCGCAGGATCTTGTTGGTGGTGCGGGGATAGACGTAGTCGGTGCCCAGCAGCACGAAGCGCTTGGCGCCGCCGCCGTCTTCGCTCATCAGGTATTCCACGGCGGGAATGGCCTGCTGGTTGGGCGCGGCGCCCGTGTAGAACACGTTCTTCTCCAGCTCTTCGCCTTCGTACTGCACGGGGTAGAACAGCAGACCGTTCAGTTCCTTGAACACCGGCAGCACCGACTTGCGCGACACCGAGGTCCAGCAGCCGAAGACCACCGCCACCTTGTCCTGCGCGAGCAGCTGGCGCGACTTCTCGGCAAACAGCGGCCAGTTCGAGGCGGGGTCCACCACCACGGCTTCCAGCTTCTTGCCCATCACGCCGCCGTTGGCGTTGATCTCGTCGATGGTCATCAGGGCCACGTCCTTGAGCGACGTTTCCGAGATGGCCATGGTGCCCGACAGCGAATGCAGGATGCCGACCTTGATGGTGTCCTCGGCGGCATGGACCTGCGGCATCCATCCTGTCATGGCCAACAGGCTCACGGCGGTCAGTTGCTTAAGGGCTAGTCTGCGTTTCATGGTGACTCCTGGATGGAAGGTGCCGGCCTGGCCGGCGAGAGAACGTTCTGAAAATGCAGTCGCACAGGGACTCAAAAGCAAAACGCGTGCCAAGTTTTGGCAGGCATGCGGCTGCTGTATGAAGCGGGCGGGTTTACGCGAAGGCGCGTGGCGATGGCGGCGCAGCGCGGCGGGGATCAGAACGGTGCCGTCTGCACAGAATCGGTGCGTGTTGCGCGCGATGACGGTGCGGCGTGCATGCCGATGCCATGGCCTGCGAAAGCGGCAGGCCCGCGGTCTTGCCGCGCGTTAGAGGGAAACCGGCGTGCGCGGCCAACATGGCACGCACTTTGCTTGGGAATCCGTACTTGTATACAAGAAAGGATTCCAGCATGAATGCCGCAGCAACGCAGAAGCACCCCGCCGGTTGGACGATCGCGCAATGGCAGGCCGCCTACCGCGACGGTGCGCAGCCTGAAGGCTTGTTGGCCGGCCATGTGGCCGCGCCGGATGACGTCGAAGACAATGCCTGGATCCGGCGCGTGGACCGCGCGCAGCTCGACGAACAACTCGACGGCCTGCGTCTCTTGCTGGCCGCGGCGGGCGGCGACATCTCGCGCCTGCCGCTGTATGGCGTTCCCTTCGCGATCAAGGACAACATCGATGCGGCCGGCTGGCCCACGACCGCGGCGTGCCCCGAGTTCGCCTACGCACCACAGGAAGACGCCACCGTCGTGCGCCGTCTGCGCGCGGCCGGCGCCATCCTCATCGGCAAGACGAATCTGGACCAGTTCGCGACCGGCCTGGTGGGCACGCGATCGCCGCATGGCGCCGTGGCCAACACGTTCGATCCCGCCTACGTCAGCGGCGGTTCCAGCTCCGGTTCGGCATCGGTGGTCGCGCGCGGCATCGCGGCGTTTTCGCTGGGCACCGATACCGCGGGCTCCGGCCGCGTGCCGGCCGGCTTCAACAATATCGTCGGGCTTAAACCCACCAAGGGTTGGCTCAGCACCGCAGGCGTGGTGCCGGCGTGCCGCACGCTGGACTGCGTATCGATCTTTGCGCTGACGGTGGACGACGCCGACAAGGTGGCGCAAGTGGCCGGCGGGTACGACGATGCCGATCCGTATTCGCGCCCCATGCCGGTTGGCGCGTCGCTGCCGTGGCCGAAGGCGCCTCGGTTGGCGGTGCCCGCATCGCTGGAATTCTTTGGCGACACGCAGGCCGCCGCCGCGTTCGACGACGCGGTGCGTGCACTGCGTGCCGAGGGCGCCCAGGTTGAACCGATCGACTTCGCACCGTTCAGCGAACTGGCCGCGCTGCTGTATCAAGGACCGTGGGTGGCGGAACGCTTTGCGGCCGTGGAAGCGTTGTGGAAAGAGAACCCCGGCGCCATCAATCCGGTGGTGCGCGGCATTGTCGAACAGGCCGCGAACTACACCGCGCTGGACGCCTTCAAGGCCGAGTACCGGCGCGCCGAGCTCACCCGCCAGATCCATCGTGTGCTGGATGGCTTCGATGCGCTGGTCGTGCCGACCTCGCCGTCCATCTACACCATCGCCCAGCTTGAAGCGGACCCCGTCACGCTCAATTCCCGCCTGGGTGTCTACACCAACTTCGCCAATCTGGCCGATCTGTCCGCGCTGGCAGTGCCGGCCGGCATGCGCGCCGATGGGCTGCCGTCCGGCATCACGCTGATCGGACTGGCGTGGCAGGACCGCGCGCTGGCGCAGTTCGGCAGGCAATGGCAGGCGCGGCGCGGGCTGCCGCTGGGCGCAACCGGGGTGCCGCTGCCCACGCTGGCGGCGGATGGCGCACCGTCCGCGGACACCGTGCGCGTCGCCGTCGTGGGCGCGCATCTGACCGGCATGCCGCTCAACCACCAACTGACGTCGCGCCACGCGGTGTTTGTCGAGAAGACGGCGACGGCGGGCGACTACCGCCTCTTCGCCCTGGCCAACACCACACCGCCCAAGCCCGGGCTGGTGAAGATGGACAGCGGCGCCGCCATCGAGGTCGAGCTGTGGGACGTGCCGGTGACGGCCTTCGGCGCGTTCGTGGCCGAGATTCCCGCGCCGCTGGGCATCGGCACGCTGGAGCTGGCCGACGGCCGGCTGGTCAAGGGCTTCATCTGCGAACCGCGCGGCCTGGAGGGCGCGCGCGACATCACCGCGTTCGGCGGCTGGCGGGCCTATCTGGCCAGCCTGAATGCCGCGACCCGCTGACTACCCGCTACCCACTCGATAACCCCGCCCTCACCTCAGGGAGTCGCACCGTGTTCGATACCGTTCTGATTGCAAACCGCGGCGAAATCGCCGTCCGCGCCATCCGCACCCTCAAGCGGCTGGGCATCCGCAGCGTGGCCGTCTATTCCGATCCGGACCGCAACGCCGCGCACGTGCGCGAGGCCGATGTGGCCGTGGCGCTGGGCGGCGAGAAGGCGGCCGACAGCTACCTGCGCATGGATCTGCTGCTGGCCGCCGCACGCGAACAGGGTGCGCAGGCGATCTATCCCGGCTACGGCTTTCTGTCGGAAAGCGCTGAATTTGCGGACGCCTGCGAGGCTGCAGGCATCGCCTTTGTGGGCCCCACGCCGCTGCAGATCCGCGAGTTCGGGCTGAAGCACCGCTCGCGCGAACTGGCTGCGGAAGCCGGCGTACCGATGACGCCGGGCACCGGGCTCCTGTCCAGCCTGGGTGAGGCGCTGTCGCAGGCCGAGCGCATCGGCTATCCCGTCATGCTCAAGAGCACGGCGGGCGGCGGCGGCATCGGTCTCTCGCGCTGCGAGAACGAGGCGGAACTGACCGTGGCGTTCGACAGCGTGCAGCGCATGGGCGAGCACTTCTTTCGCGATGGCGGCGCGTTCATCGAGCGCTATGTGGACAACGCGAGGCACGTCGAGGTTCAGATCTTCGGAGACGGTGCGGGCCGCGTGCTGGCGCTGGGCGAACGCGACTGCTCGGTGCAGCGCCGCAACCAGAAGGTCATCGAGGAAACCCCCGCGCCGTTGCTGCCGGCCGCCACGCGCGCCGCGCTGCTGGATGCCGCCGTCAAGCTGGGCGAATCGGTGAACTACCGCTCTGCCGGCACGGTGGAGTTCATCTACGATCCGGCGCGCGACGCCTTCTATTTTCTGGAGGTCAACACGCGCCTGCAGGTCGAGCATCCGGTGACCGAGGCCGTCACCGGCCTGGACCTGGTGGAATGCATGCTACGCGTCGCCGCGGGCGAGCCGCTGGATTTCGCAGCCATGTCGCGCGCGCCGCAAGGCGCATCCATTGAAGTGCGCCTGTATGCGGAGGATCCGCTGCGCCAGTTCCAGCCGTCGCCAGGCGTGTTGACCGAGGTCTCGTTCCCGGAAGGCGTGCGCGTCGATGGCTGGGTCGAGACCGGCACGGACGTGCCTGCGTTCTATGACCCGATGCTGGCCAAGCTGATCGTGCATGCGGACACGCGTGAGGCCGCGCTGGACAAGCTGGCCGACGCGCTGGCGCGCACGCGGCTGCACGGCATTGCGACCAACCTGGATTACCTGCGCCAGATCGTGGCCGATGCGCGCTTTCGCGCAGGGCAGCTGTCCACGCGCTTTCTGGAAAGCTTTGCATACCGCCCGTCGGCGATCGAGGTCGTGGAAGCCGGCACCTACACCAGCGTGCAGGACTATCCCGGCCGCGCGGGTTACTGGGACATCGGCGTGCCGCCGTCCGGTCCCATGGACGACTACGCGTTTCGGGTCGCGAATCGCATCGTCGGCAACGCGCCGGACGCGGCCGGCATCGAGACCACGCTGGTCGGACCCACGCTGCGTTTTCACGGCGATGCCGTCGTGGCGTTGACCGGCGCCTCGTGCGCCGCCACGCTGGACGGCGAACCTGTGCCGATGTGGCAGCCGATCTTCGTGACGTCGGGGCAGGTGCTGGCCACCGGCCGTGCGCTGTCCGGCTGCCGCAGCTACCTGGCGGTGCGCAACGGTCTGGACGTGCCGCTGTATCTGGGCAGCCGCTCCACGTTTGCGCTGGGGCAATTCGGCGGCTATGCCGGCCGCACGCTGCGCGTGGGCGACATGCTGCCCGTGATCCGCCCCGAGCTGGCTGGCGCCACGGCCGCGCCGCCCGAGACGCTGCCACAGGCCGCGCCTGCGACGCTGATCCCCGAGTACGGGAGCACCTGGGAGATCGGCGTGCTGTACGGCCCGCACGGCGCGCCGGACTTTTTTCAGCCGGAAGCCATCGACGCGTTCTTCGCGGCCGACTGGGAGGTGCACTACAACTCCAACCGCCTGGGCGTGCGGCTGATCGGGCCCAAGCCGACGTGGGCGCGTGAGAACGGCGGCGAGGCGGGCCTGCACCCGTCCAACATCCACGATTGCGAGTATGCGATCGGCAGCATCAACTTCACGGGCGACAGCCCCGTGATCCTGACGCGCGACGGCCCCAGCCTGGGCGGCTTCGTGTGCCCCGTCACCATTGCCCGCGCCGAACTGTGGAAGGTGGGGCAGGTCAAGCCCGGCGACCGCATCCGCTTCGTGCGCATCGACTACCCGCAGGCCGTGGCGCTGGAAGCTGCGCAGGACCGCCGCATTGCCGATCTGGCGCCGGCGGTTCCCGCTGCGACGGAGCCGACGCCCGTGCCCGCGACCGTCTCCGAGACCATCGTGGCCGCGCTGCCCGCTGACGGATCGCGTCCCTCGGTGTCGTACCGGCAGGCGGGCGACGGCTACCTGCTGCTGGAATACGGCGACAACGTGCTGGACCTGGCGCTGCGCATGCGCATCCACCTGTTGATGGAAGCACTGAACGCCGACCCCGTAGCTGGCGTGCTGGAGCTGTCGCCGGGCGTGCGCTCGCTGCAGATCCGCTACGACAGCCGGGTGATCCTGCAGGGCGCGCTCATCGCCAGGCTGCTGAAGATCGAGGAAGGACTGGCCGACGTCGCGACGCTGAAGGTGCCGACGCGCGTCGTTTACCTGCCCATGGCCTTCGAAGACAGCGCCACGCTGGGCGCGGTGCAGCGCTATCAGGAAACCGTGCGCGCCAGCGCGCCCTGGCTGCCGAACAACGTGGACTTCATCCAGCGCATCAACGGCCTGGATTCGCGCGACGAGGTGAGTCGCATCGTGTTCGAGGCCAGCTATCTCATCATGGGCCTGGGCGACGTCTATCTGGGCGCGCCATGCGCCGTGCCGATCGATCCGCGCCACCGCCTGCTGACGTCCAAGTACAACCCGGCGCGCACCTTCACCGCCGAGGGCACGGTGGGCATCGGCGGCGTCTACATGTGCATCTACGGCATGGATTCGCCCGGCGGCTATCAGTTGGTGGGACGCACGCTGCCCATCTGGAACAAGTTCCTGAAGAATCCCGTGTTCCAGGACGGCAAGCCCTGGCTGCTGCGTTTCTTCGATCAGGTGCGGTTCTATCCGGTCACCGAAGCCGAACTGGATGTGCTGCGCGAAGACTTCCGCGAAGGCCGCGCGACGGTCCGCATCGAAGAAGAGATGTTCGACTTCGCGGCGCACCAGCGCTTTGTGGCCGAACAGGCGGACAGCATTGCCGCGTTCCAGGCGCGCCAGAAGACGGCCTTCGATGCCGAGGTGGCGTTGTGGAAGAACGAGGACGTGGCGGCCGATCCCCCCGCCGCGCAACCCGAGGCCGAGACCGTGCTGCGTGACGGCGAACGGCTGGTCAGCGCGGATATGTGCGGCAACATCTGGAAGATCCCGGTCCAGGTGGGGCAGAGCGTGTCGGCCGGCGACACGCTGGTGGTGGTCGAGGCCATGAAGATGGAGCTGTCCGTCATCGCGCCGGCCTCGGGCACGGTGTCGGCGATCCGCTGCGTGCCCGGCAAGCCTGTCAACGCGGGCGATCCGCTCGTCGTGATCACCGAAGACGCCACGTGCGTCGTGACGGGATGATGCGGCTGGAAGCCGTCCAGGCCGGTCCGGCAATCCGGCAGGCGCCGGCGCTGGCCGGCTCGCTGGCCGATCAGGTCTACCAGCGCATCAAGGACGACCTGTTCGGCTTCCGGATGCTGCCGGGCGAACGCTTCACCGAGGCCGATCTCGTGGCGCGCCTGGGCGTGAGCCGCACGCCGGTGCGGCTGGGCCTGGCGCGTTTGGAACGTGAAGGCTTCGTGCTGGCGCGGCCGCGCAGCGGCTGGCAGGTGCGGCCCTTCGATTTCGAACGCTTCGAGGCGCTGTACGACGTGCGCGTGGTGCTGGAGCTGGCGGCGGTGGACAAGCTGTGTGCGCGGCAGGACATGGATCGGGCCGGGATGCTGGGCGCGCTGACCGACGTGTGGCTGGTGCCGCCCGCGCAGCGCATCCTGGACGGCCGGCTGGTGGGGCAGCTGGACGAGGCGTTTCATTGCGCGCTGGTCGCCGCGGCCGGCAACCCCGAGATGGCGCAGATCCACCGCGACGTAACGGAAAAGATCCGCATCGTGCGGCGGCTGGATTTCACGAAGGACTTCCGGGTGGATGCCACGTACGACGAACACGCGGCCATTCTGCGTGCGGTGCTGGCGCGCCGCACCGATGAGGCCGCGCGCTTGCTGCGATCCCATATCGACATGAGCAAGGCCGAGGTGCGCAAGATCACGCTGCACATGCTGCACGAGGCGCGCGCCAGCGCCGGTTGAAAGGTCGAGGGCAGTTGGCGGGTTTCGGTTCCGAGCCCCTGTCTTCAGCCCTGAAGCTGCCGGTAGACTTCCTGCGACACGCGCTGCAACTCATCGCGGCTGACCGCGCCGGACAGCGCGTAGCCGAACTCGCCTTCGACCCAATAGAACACGCGGACGGGTCCTTCCTGCGTGAACTGGAAGGCGGTCTGCCCGCCTGCCGCTTCCCGCGTCACATACAACGTCAGGCGCTGCCCATCGGCAGCGCCGTACATGAACTGCGCGACGGGCCCCGCGCCGCCGGGCAGGAGGCGTCCGCCGATCAATTCGTAACCCGTTTTCGACAGCGACGGTGCGCGCATCGGCGCGCCCATGCGTTTGGTCAGCCAGGTCACCAGCGCCTTCTCGTTGTCGCCGCTGACTTCAACGGGCCGGCCCATGTCGGGCGCAAACACGGCGTGGGCGATGGCGGCGCGCTGGGCGTAGCCGCCCGCCGCGCGCTCGGGACTGGCGGTGGCCAGCGCGGCTTGCAGATGACGCGCGTCGACGGCGCCGCGCGCGAACCACGCCAAGCTGGCGCTGACCGCGGCAATCGCCACGCTGGCCGCCATCGCGCGCCACGGCCACGTCCGTGCCGGGGCGCGCAGCGGCAGGCGCAGCGGCAGCGGTTCGTCCAGCACGGGGTCCAGCAAGGCATGCAGCGCGCGCCGTTGCGCCTGCCAGTCGTCCACGCGCGTCTGGTCCTGCGGATGCGCGGCCAGAAAGGCGGCCACCTCGGCATGACGCGCGGCGGAGAGTTGGCCGTCCGCGTAGCCATGCAGATCGGCTTCGGTGATCGGCGTGCCCGCGGCGGGAACCGGGTGGAGGCGTTTGTCGTTCATGGCATTTCACGCGGGGTGGGAACGGGCCGCAGTCGCGGCGCGGCATCGCGGCCGCGCATCAGTGCGCCGAGCTTCTCGCGGGCGCGCGACAGGCGCGACATGACGGTGCCGATGGGCACCGACAGGATGCGTGCGGTCTCCTGATAGGAAAGGTCTTCGACCGCAATCAGCAGCAGGACCTCGCGCTGCTCGGCCGGCAGGGCCTGCAGGCAGCGGTCCAGGTCGCGCACTTCAAGCTGATCGGTCTGGGTGGCGCGCACCGGCGCGTCGGGCAGGTCGCCCGGCGCCGTCTGGTCGGTGCGCCGGCTGGCGGCGCGCACACCGTCGATGAAATGGTTGTGCATGATGCCGAACATCCAGGCGCGCAGTTCGCCGCGCCGCTGCCAGCGGGAATAGCGGCTCCATGCGCGCTCCAGCGTGTCCTGAACGAGGTCGTCGGCCCGGTCGGGGTCGCCCGTCAGCCCGCGCGCGTAACGCCGCAGGCTGGGGATGCAGGCCAGGATCTGGGCTTCGTCTTCGGCGCGCATGGTCTGATCGGGCAGCAGTCCGGATCAGGGTTTGACGACGTGCCAGATTTCCTTGAAGTTGTCGCCGGTCTTGTCACCCGGCTTGGTGTCCTTGGCGAACAGGTACAGCGGCTTGTTCTTGTAGGCCCATTGCTTGCTGCCGTCGGGGCGGGTGATGACCGTCAGGTCGCCCATCGGTTTGGCGTCGCCGGTGGCCATGGCGGGCGGCCAGGCCTTGGCGCACTGGTCAACGCAGGCGCTCTTGCCCGCGGTGTCCTTGTCGAAGGTGTACAGCGTCATGCCGGCGCTATCGACCAGAATGCCGTTCTGGGTCTTGACGGCCTGGGCGTGGGCGCCGGCCGAGAACAGGGCGGCGCAGGCAAGAGCCAGAGCCGCGGCGGTGTGTTTGCGCATGGTGTGCCTCGTAGAGGGAAAGGATTGGGGGACTGCCCTCTACGGACGCCGGCCGGGGCCGCTTTATTCCAGCGGTCCGGAAAAAAGCTGCCGCGAAGGGTTCAAGCGCCCGGCCGGACCGCGCCGGGGTCATACCGCATTTCGTGCTCCAGCTCTGTCTCCTCCACGGAAGTGAAGCCCAGCGCCTCGTACAGCCGCCGGGCGGGATTGCCTTTCAGAACGCTCAGGGTGACTGGCGCGCCTTCCTTGTCCGCCCGGTCCAGCACCTTGGCGAGCAGCCGGCGGCCCAGCCCCTGACCCTGGAAATCGGGATCGATCTGGATCTGCACGATGCGCCAGCCCGCTGGATCGCGGTAATGCTTGAACAGGCCGGCAGGACGGCCGGCCAGCCAGACGATCTGGGCGTCGTCAAAGTGGTAGTGGATGCGCGCCAGGTGCTCGGCATCGTCCACCGGAATGCCGGCACGCTCCAGATACGCCGTCATCGTGCGCTTGCGCAGGGACAGCAGAAACGGCACATCTTCTTCGGTGGCGGGCTGCAACGCCAGATCGGGGGTGAGGCTCATGTTGCGGTGCGAAGGGAAGGGGGGAGCGCGGGCGCCGCCGGATGGCGGGCGGGTTGCCTGACGTTATAGATCGGTTGCGCGGTGGGCGCCAGTGCCTAACCCTTCAACATCCCCAACGGCTCCGGCCCGAAATGCCGCAGATTCGGGAACACCGTCCGCAGATCGTCCCGGCTGGCGCCGAACCACGCGCCCAGGTCTGCGCCCAACTGATCCACCGACGTAGTGGGCAGCAGCCGGCCGTTGTCGACGAATCCAGGCCCATTCAGCGCGATTTCCGGGTGGGCGCCGTAGCAGCGGCCGCCGTTGACCGCGCCGCCCAGCACGAAGTGATGCGAGCCCCAACCGTGATCCGAGCCGTTGCCGTTGGAGCCCAGCGTGCGGCCGAACTCGGAGGCTGTGAAGGTGGTGACCTGATCGGCTACGCCCATCTCTGCCAGCGCGCTCTGGAACACCGCCAGCGCCTGGCCCATCTCCTTCAGCAGTGCCGGGTGCGTGTCGTTCAGTCCCGTGTGGTTGTCATAGCCGTTCTGCGACACAAAAAACACCTGACGCCGCGCGCCCAGCGTGTCGCGGGCGGCGATGATACGCGCCACGATCCGCAGTTGCTGCGCGAGCGGCGTTGAAAAGTCCCCCGGCACGGCGACGTCCGCCAAGGCTGCCCGCAGGCGCGTGTCGGCCGAGATGGATTGCGCGGCGATGCGCGACATCTCGCGTTCCATCAGGTGTTCGCGCGGCTCGGTGATCAGGTCTCGCAGCAGCGCGGTGCAGGCGCTGGAACCGTACATGTCGCGATGCAGCAGGTCGATCTGTGTCGAGCCGTTGATGCCCACGCGATAACCGGCCACCTTGCGCCCGGCCAGCAGCACCGTGCTGCCGCCCGCCGTGATGCCGGTGAAGGTGCGCTGCGCGTTGGCGCCCGCGAACAGATCCGTCAGGCGGCCGGCCCAACCCGACGATGCGCCCTCCGGCGCCAGTGCCTGCCAGACCGATTGCTGGTCGTTGTGCGAGAACAGCTTGGGCGGCAGCGGCACGCGCGCCCCGATGTATTCGGCCTTGGTCGTGGGCACGATCAGCGGTCCCACGTTGAGCAACGCCGCCATGTCGCCGCGCTCGTACAGGGGGGCCAGCGGCGCCAGCGCGGGGGCCAGCGCAAACTGCATGCCGCCCTGCGTGTCGGCCTTGCCGCGCAGCAGGGTGGCGCGCAGCGCGTCGCGGGGCAGCGCGATGTCGCTGCGCGCCGTGGAATACGCGCGGTACGAAGACGGATCGTACGGGACCAGCGTGTTGTAGGGATCGTTGCCGCCGTACAGGAAGACGCACACGAGCGCCTTGTACGAGGGCGGGGCGGATTGCGCGGCAGCGGCGCCGATGGCGGCCAGGTTCAGCGCCAGCGGGGCGGCCGCGCGGGTCGCGCCCAGCGCAAAGGCGCGCAGCAGGAAGGCACGGCGGTCAAGGTCGCGGCGGTCTGTCATTTCTGCACCAGGTATTCAGGCGTGGCGGCCACCAGCATGATCGCGGCGCGAACCCGGTCGCGCGGGCGGTCCGGCGGCAGCGTGGCCACGGCCTTGGCGATGGACGCCGCCGTGCGTGCGCTGAAGGCGTCGCCCGCCAGCAGCAGCACGACGCGCGCCACGAGTGCTTCAGGATCCTTGGCCAGCGCGATCTCGGGCGTATAGCTCGTCTGCAGATCCTCCCAGCCGCGGTCCGCGTAAATCGCCAGGAAGTTCAGGTAGCCCGCAATGCTGGTCTCGTCCGTGATCTGCAGTTCCGGGGCGACCAGATGGCGGCGGGCCAGTTCGGTGACCGGCGGCACGTAGCGGGGCCGGAAGAAGTTGAACACCGTGGCCGACCGCATGGGACTCTGCGCCAACCGGATCGTGTTGTCCGTGGTGTCCGGCATGGCCCATTCGCCGTTGGTGGACGTGGCCCCGAATGCGCGGGCCCAGCCCGAAAAGCGCAGGATGGGCTCGCGCACCTTGCCCCAATGGGGCGAAGACAGGTCCGGCTGGCGCGCCTCGGGGTCCAGCAGAATGGCGCGCACCACGGCCTTCAAGTTGCCGCGCTGGCCCGTGCCGTCGTCGTTGAACACGGCCGACACCCGGCCGACATACGCGGGACTGGGATTGCTGGTCACCATGCGCTGGATGAGCTGCATGCCGATGAAAGGCCCGACATTGGGATGGGCGCTGATGACCTCCATGGCGCGCTTGAGCGACAGATGGCCGTCGGTGCCGGGCGGGATGACCGCGCCCAGGAAGCGCTTTTCCGACATCGAGTGCAACGCGTTGTTCAGCGCCATGGGACGGCGATGAAACTCCACGTTCGTCTCCGGCCCGTTGATGTCCCAGCCCGTGAAGACCTTGGCCAGCCCCTGCACGTCCGCATTGGTGTAGGTTTCGACGGGCGCGCCGTTCACCATCTTCACCGTGCCGTCCTGGTTCAGCACCAGCAGGCCGATGCTGAACAGCTGCATCACCTCGCGCGCATAGTTTTCGTCGGGGTGGCGGCCGGTCTTGGGATCTTCCTTGCGGTTGCCGCGATAGGTCAGCATGCAGCCCATTGACAGGTTCTGCGTCACGGCGGTCAGCAGGTCCTGGTAGTTGCCCAGCGCGTGCTTGGCCAAGAGGTCCATGAAGCCCGCCGCGCCAAAAAGCGGCCACGACGCCGTGATGGACGAAACGCCGACGACGAAGATCTCCGACAGCGAGAACGCAACCCGCGTGCGCACCTGATCGGGCGCACTGATGAACTTGCGCCACAACGTCGATTCCAGCGGCGCGTTGATGCCGTTGCCCTTGAAGGCCTCGGTATTCCGGTTCTTTTGCAGCAGCCAATCGAAGTGCGTCTGCGACGGCGGCATCGCCAGCTGCGCGTCCAGCCACGCCGCGTAGCCGCCGCGCACGACGGCGTCTATGTCGGCCGGCGTGGGGCCGAACGTCGCCTGCGCCAGAAAGCGCGAAGCCTGGCCGGGAGTCGGGGATGCGGACTGCTGCGCAGCCGCTGACAGCGTAGCGGTCATGCGCCGGGCACCTCATCGAATGCAAAAACTTACGGTACTAAAAGCCCGGCGGGGCCTTCAATACCGTCATTCGGACGAGGGACTACACCAAACGCATGAGATCAGGCGGATATGGCGCGTCGCGCAAGCGTCATACAGCGCGCGTCACACGGAGCGCGTGATGCCGCCGTCGATGCGGATGTTCTGGCCGGTGATGTAGGAGGACGCATCGGAGGCCAGGAACGCGATCAGGTCCGCCACTTCCTGCGCCGTGCCGTAGCGGCCCATCGGAATGCGCACGCGGCGGTCTTCCTTTTCGGGCAGGCTGTCGATGAAGCCGGGCAGCACGTTGTTCATGCGCACATTGTGCTGCGCGTATTCGTCGGTAAAGACCTTGGTGAAGGCGGCCAGACCCGCGCGGAACACGCCCGACGTCGGAAACAGCGCTTCCGGCTCGAAGGTGGCGTAGGTGGAAATGTTGACGATGGCGCCGGACTGCTGCTGCTTCATCACCGGCGCGACCAGGCGGGTGATGCGCACGACGTTCAGCAGATAGAACTCCATGCCCAGGTGCCAGTCGTCGTCGCTGATCTCCAGCAGCGGACCCTTGGGACCGTGGCCGGCGCTGTTGACCACCGCATCGACGCGGCCCCACTTCTGCAGGGTGGCTTCAACCAGGCGGGACAGGTCTTCGGTCGAGCGGTTTGAGCCGGTGACGCCCAGGCCTCCCAGTTCCTGCGCCAGCGCCGCGCCCTTGCCGGACGAGGACAGGATGGCCACGCGGTAGCCGTCCGCCGCCAGCTTGCGCGCCGCCGCCGCACCCATGCCGCTGCCGGCCGCCGTGAGGATCGCCACTTTTTCCGTGCTCATGCTCGCTCCAGTCTGGAATTCGGGAGCGGCCATTGTAGGGGCGGGTGGGCGTGCGGCCCAAGACGCCGGACGCGGACGGCTACGGCTTGGACCCCACGCGCCAGATCACGTTGCCCACGTCGTCCGCCACCAGCAGGCTGCCCTGCGCGTCGATGGCCACGCCCACCGGCCGGCCCTGCGCCTGGCCGGCGTCATTGAGAAATCCGGTCAGCACGTCCAGGGCCGGACCGGCGGGCTGGTTCTGGTCGAAGGGCACGAAGATCACCTTGTAACCGCTGCGCGGATCGCGGTTCCAAGATCCGTGCTGGCCGACGAACATGCCGTTGACGAAGGGCGCCGGCAGCTTGGCGCCGCCCGACCACGCCAAGCCCAGCGAGGCGGTGTGGGGGCCCAGCGCGTAATCGGGCACGATGGCCTGCGCCACGAGGTCCGGCCGCGGCGGCGTCACACGCGTATCGACGTGCTGGCCGAAATAGCTGTACGGCCAGCCATAGAAGCCGCCGTCGCGCACAGAGGTCATGTAGTCGGGAACAAGGTCGCTGCCCAATTCATCGCGCTCGTTGACCGCCGTCCACAGCGTCTTGCCGTCCGGCCCCCACGCCATGCCGACCGGGTTGCGCAACCCCGTCGCAAAAAGGCGCTTTTGGCCGCTGGCCACGTCCAGCTCCCAGATGGCGGCGCGGCCCTCCTCGATGTCCATGCCGTTTTCGCCCACGTTGCTGTTCGAGCCGACGGACACGTACAGCCGCGACCCGTCCGGGCTGGCGATGAGGTTCTTGGTCCAGTGATGGTTCAGGCCCGCAGGCAGGTCGGTGACCTTCTCGGCGGGGGCGGTGATGTGCGTCTGCCCCGGCGTAAAGGGAAAGCGCACGACTGCATCCGCATTCGCGACATAAAGATGGTTGCCGATGAGCGCCATGCCGAACGGTGAATTCAGGTCTTGCAGCAGGACGGTCCGCGTTTCGGCGACGCCGTCGTGGTCGGCGTCGCGCAGCAACGTGATGCGGTTTGCGCTGACGGTCTTGGCGCCGGCCCGCTTCATCACCAACCCCGTGGCCCACGCCTTGATGCCGCCCGGCGCGTCCTCGGGCTTAGGCGGCGCGTTGGTCTCGGCGACCAGCACATCGCCGTTGGGCAGCACGTACAGCCAGCGCGGATGGTCTAGTCCGCTGGCGTAGGCGGTGACGGCAAGGCCGGCGGCGGGCGTCGGCTGCGCGCCGTCCTGCCAGCCCACGGCCTTGGCCGTGTTCACCGTGGGAATGAGCGTGGTGTTGGGCGGCGGCAGTTGGGGATCAGGACCCATGCCCGCTTCGACGGGCAGCTTGGCAACCTCGCCGCAGGCGCCGAGCAGCGTCAACGCCAGGACGGCCGCCGGCAGGATGCGCAGGGTAGGCATGACGCGCGCCTACTTCACCAGCGTGACCGGCACGTGCGCCAACTGCACGACCTGATTGGCGACCGACCCGATCAGGATGTTGGTCAGCTTGCCATTGCCGCGCGTGCCCATGACGATGCGCGCGCAGCCATGGTCCTGCGCATAACCCGCGATTTCCGCCGGCGCGTTGCCAAAGACGACATGACTGACATAGTCCACGCCGGCCGAATCCAGCTGCTTGCGCGCCTCTTCTGACGCTTCGCGGCCTTCGCGGGCGTAGAAGTCATTGATCATGTCCTGCGTGATCAGGCGCGACACCCCGGCGCGTCCGCGTGGCGGGGTCTGGATGTTGATGAGATGGATGCGCGCCGATTTGGCGCCCTGCGCGAGGCGGCGGGCGTACATGACGGCGCGATCGGCGTTTTCGGAGCCGTCGACGGGAACAAGGATATTCAGCATCGCAGCTCCTTACTTGACCAGCGTGACCGGCAGTTCGGTCAGGGACAGCACGCCCGTGGCGACCGACCCCATGAAAAGCGCCGACACGGACCCCAGGCCGCGTGTCCCCATGAAGATCTCGTTTGCGCCAGTTTCCTCGGCCACGCGCACGATTGTCTCTGCCGCCGCGCCGCCCTGGATGTGGGTCTCGAACGGCACGCCGGCCTGCGTCAGCAGTGCGCGGGCGGACTCAACCGCGGCCTCGCCTTCTTCCTGGTGATAGGCGTCGATCTCTTCCTGCGACAAGCCGCTGCCGAACGCGCCGGCCTTCAGGGGAATCTGGACCGTCAGCAGGTCCACGCGTTCGACGGGATCGTAGCGGCGCGCGTCGAGCAGCGCCTTGACCGCGTTCAGCGCGGGTTCCGAACCGTCGACGGGAATCAGGATGCGTTTCATGAGCGTCTCCTTGCGAACCGTGGGGGGCGTGCGTTCCACTGTATCCCACATTCGCCCCGCCGGCGGTGCCCCGGCGATGCGTCGGATCAAGGGGGGGGCGTTCCCCGCCACGCGTCGGGCACCGTCTCCGCCGTCATTGCGGTGCCCAGCAGCAGGCTGGCCTGCTGCGCCAGCGCGGGCGCTTCGCCGGTGGTCTGCAAGCGCAGTCCGCCCGGACCCCGTTCCCTCAGCAGGCCGCGTTCCTGCAGTTGGTGGCGCAGCCAGCGCGCCACCGGCGCGCCCGTTTCCAGCAGCGGAACGCCAGGGCCGGCGGCGTCCTGGATCACGTCGCGCAGGAAGGGAAAGTGCGTGCAGCCCAGCACCAGCACGTCCGCGCCGGCCTCGCGCAATTCGGCCACCGGTGCGCGCACGGCCTCAACGGCCTCGGGGCCCGACAGCACGCCTTGCTCGACCAGCCGGACCCACTGCGGGCAAGGGCGCAGCAGGATGCGCACTTCGGGCGCCTCGCGCTGCACGAGCGCGGCGAACTTGGGGCTGGCCAGCGTCCCCGTCGTGGCAAAGACGCCGACCACACCCGTATGCGTCAGGTGCGCCGCGGGTTTGATGGCGGGTTCGACGCCGATGATGATGAGCTCGGGATGACGCTTGCGCAGCAACGCGATCGCCGCGGCGGTGGCGGTGTTGCAGGCCACCACCATGGCGCGGGCGCCCTGCGACACGAAATAGTCGGCGATGGCGCAGGCGCGGCGCTCGACGAACGCCTGGGTCTTTTCCCCGTAGGGCACATGGGCGGAGTCGGCGACGTAGAGCAGGGACTCGTTGGGCAGCGCGTCGCGGATCGCGCGCAGGACGCTCAGCCCGCCGACGCCAGAGTCGTACACGCCGATGGGGGATTCGGAAAGCATGGAAAGACGTTGGTCTATGCAGGATGCGGTGGCGGCAAGTGTAGCGCCGGGGCCTACTGGCGTTCTGCCGGCGGGGTCAAGCGGCGGGTCCAGCGGCGGGTTTACCGGCGGGTTTACTGGCGGGTCTATTGGCGGGTTTATTGGCGGGTTTACTGGCGGGTCTATTGGCGGGTTTATTGGCGGGTTTATTGGCGGGTTTATTGGCTTTCCGCCGCCGGCGATGCGTCCCGCTGCCGCCGTGCCTCGTCGATCAGCTTGCGCGCGGCGCCCGACAGCGGCGCATCGCGCCAGATCAGGTTCAGCGGCGCGCGCAGGGCTTTCGGGTGCGTCACGCTGACGTACACCACGCCTTCGATGTTCACGCGGCGCAGCGACGCCGGCACCAGCGACACGCCCAACCCCGCGGCAACAAAACTCAGCGTGGACAGCATGCGCGGCGCTTCCTGCGTGACGCGCGGGCTGAAGCCTTCGGCGCTGCAGGCGGCAATGATCGCGTCGTACAAGCCCGGGCCGCTGTGACGCCGGTACAGGATCAGCGATTCGTCCGCCAGTTCCGACAGCGCGATGCGCTTGCGCGTGCGGCCCTTGACGGCGGGATGGTCGGCCGGAAAGGCCGCCAGCATGGCCTCTTCAAGCACGGTTTCCATCTGTACGCCCGGGTCCGCGTGCGCCCCACGGATGAAGGCGACATCGATGCGTCCTTCGGCCACGGCCTCGCGCAGTTCCCCGGTGCTGCTTTCTTCCAGCACCAGATGCACGTGCGGCGCGCTTTCGCGGAAACGGCGGATGACCGACGGCACGAACGGATGAAATGCCGCCGACCCCGTGAACCCCACCGTCAAGCGGCCCGCCTCGCCCTGCGACACCCGCCGCACACCGTCCACGGCCTGGTCCACCATCGCGATGATGTTGCGCGCGTCATCCAGCAGCGCGCGGCCGCTTTCCGTGAGTTCCATGCCGCGCGGCAGGCGGTGGAACAGGGTCACGCCCAACTCGGCCTCCAGCACCCGGATCTGCTGGCTGAGTGGGGGCTGGCGAATGCCCAGCCGGGCGGCAGCCTTGGTCAGGTGGGATTCCTCGGCGACCGCCAGGAAATAACGCAGGAGCCGCAAATCTACGCTTGCCATATGTGTTCGATATGAGTTTTGAACGTGTCATATATTAGACATTATTCAAGGCGAAGCGTACGCTGCAAGTTCGTTATCCACCTCTGGCGCGGCCCCCCGCCAGTTCCCATCGCCGGCCTTGCGCCGGCCACCAAAAAGATGAACGCAGCACTTCCCCTTGACGAGGCCGGCGTACGGCCTCCCCCTACTTGCGGCCAGTTGTTCTACGGATTCCTCGTGCTGGGCCTGACCGCCTTTGGCGGCGCGTTGCCCCTGGCCCGGCGCATGGTCGTCGAAAAGCACCGCTGGCTGACCGGCGCCGAATTCACCGAATTGCTGGGCCTGTGCCAATTCCTGCCGGGCGGCAACATCATCAACCTGTCCGTCGCCCTGGGCATGAAATTCCGCGGTCCGCGCGGCGCCTTTGCCGCGCTGATGGGCCTGATCCTGGCGCCGTCCATCATCGTCATCATGCTGGGCATGGTCTACGACCGGTTCCAGAACGATCCCGACATCCAGCACCTGTTCGCCGGCCTGGCCGCCGCCGCGGCCGGGTTGCTGATCTCGATGGCGGTGAAGATCGGCATGCCGGTCATCAAGCGCCGCGACTGGCTGGCGGGCGTGGTCGCCACCGCCTGTTTCATTGCGATTGCCGTGTTGCGCATCCCGTTGCTGCCCACCATGGCGGTCCTGACGCCGCTCAGCATCCTGATGGTCTGGAGGCAACGTCGATGATTCACACACTGACCGCGCTCGTCCTGATCTTTACCCAGCTGTCCGTGCTGGCCTTCGGCGGCGGCAACACCATCCTGCCCGAGATGCAGCGCCAGGTCGTGGAGGTGCACGGCTGGATGACCGCCGCCGACTTTTCCGCGCTCTTCGCGCTGGGCCAGGCCGCACCGGGGCCCAATCTGATGGTCGTCACGCTGGTCGGCTGGCACGTCGCGGGGTTGCCGGGCGTGCTTGCCACCACCATCGCCAAATTCGGCCCGTCATCGATCATCACCGTCATCGCGCTGGGCCTGTGGGAAAAATTCAAGGACCGCCCTTGGCGCGGGGTCATTCAGGCGGGCATCTTCCCGATGACCGTCGGCCTGGTCGCGGCCAGCGCCTCGCTCATCACCGAGGCGTCTGTCCATACGTGGTTGCTGGGCGCCATCGCCGCCATCGTGGCGATCCTGGGCAGCGTCACGCGGATTCACCCGTTGTGGCTGCTGTTCGCGGGCGCGCTGGCCGGTTTGCTTGGTATCAGTTAGCGTAGGGGACTCTTGCGAGCCCAGCGCGCGATACGCGCCACGGGTGCGCACTGCGGACAGGAGCCCGCCATGCAGCCGCTCACAGACGAAAACGCTTCAGACGAAAATGCTTCAGACGAAAACGCTTCAGATGAAAATCCCCGGGGCCGCAGCGCCCGGGATGACCGCGCCGAGCAAGACACACCCCGCGATGCCGGCGCCGGCGCGCCGTCGAATGCCAAGCCGCTGCCGTTCTTCGACGCCCATCGCCGGCTGATGCTGTGCGCCGGCCTGCTGCTCGCCGTCGCGGGCGGGTTATACGGCGCAGGCCTGACGCCCAGCCTCGCCCTCCTGCTCGGCTTTGACGCCGGGGCTCTGGTCTTCCTGATCCTGACCGTCCGCGTGTTCAGCCGCACCAGCGCCGCTTCCATGCGCCTGCACGCCCGCCAGCACGATGTGGGCCGCACCGGCGTCCTGTGGAGCAGCGTCGCGCTGTCCTGCATGGTGCTGGTCGCGTTGTGGGTGGAGCTGCATGCGCAAAGCAGCGTCGGCGCCCTGGTGGACACGCTGGCCGCCGCCGTGACCATCGTGCTGTCGTGGCTTTACATGAACATGATCTTCGCGCTGCACTATGCCCACGGGTACTACGGCCATAAGAACGCCATGCGCAAGGGTCTGGACTTTCCGGGCACGGACGACCCCGACTACTGGGACTTCGCGTATTTCTCGCTGGTGCTGGGCATGACGTTCCAGGTGTCGGACGTGCAGATCGTCAACCGGCGGCTGCGGCGGATGGCGATGACGCATGGCGTCATCGCGTTCTTCTTCAACGTGTTCATCATCGCGATCAGCGTGAACGTGGCGGCGGGGCGGGCGTAGGAGAGGGCGGGGGCGCAACTAGCCCTGCGTCCGGACGCGCCGGTCCAGTCCGAACGCGGCTGCCTGCGCGATCGCGGCCGCGAGTCCGATGCCCCAAATCGCGCCCGCGCCCAGGATCGCGGCGCCCAGCGCGCTGCCGACCGAAAAACCGAAGTACATGGTCGACGTGTTCAGCGCCAGCGCCACCGGCGCCTGTCCCGGCGAACCGGCCCCGATGAGGCGGGCCATTTGTGCGGGAAAGAACGACCAGACGGTAAAGCCCCACAGGAACACGGCGAACAGCACGGGCGCCAAGGCGTTCGATGCAGCCAGCGCCGTCGCCAGCGACAAGCCTAGGAACGCCAGCCCCAGCACGGTCAGCGACATCCGCACGACGCGGTTCGCGCCCATTCTGTCGGACAAGGCGCCGCCCGTCGTCACGCCAAGCGCGGCCGCAACGCCCCAGAGGGACACCGTCGCGCTGATGCCGGTCTCGTCAAACCCCAGCACACTCGCCAGATACGGCGCGAGAAACGGGTAGGCCGTGAACGCCCCGATCGCCCAGAACAGGCTGACCGACAGCAGCCGGACAATCGCCGGTTGTCGCACGACGGCAAACCGTTGCCGAAGCGTCGCCACCGGAATTCCGGCGCCCGCGTCCGCTGCGATGCCGGCGCGGATGCCGGCGATGGCCACAAGGCTCATCACCGCGACAATCGAAAACGTGGCGCGCCAGCCGAAGAAGTGTCCGGTCACCGCGCCCAGCGGCAGGCCGAGCGCGATCGCGAGCGTCATGCCGGCGCTGACGATGGCCAGCGCCTTGCCGCGCCGCTCGGGCGCCACGATCACGCCTGCCAGGGCGTTGGCGTTGGGCACATACAAGCCCGCCGCCACCGCCATGACGACACGCGCCGCCATCAATGTCCAGAAAGCGGGAGACCAGGCCGCCAGCACGTTGCCCAGCGCAAACAACCCCATGGCAAGCTGCAGGGCGGCGCGGCGATTCCAGCGCGCGGTCAGGACCGTCATGACCGGCGAACTCAACGCCAGCGTCAGCGTGAACACCACGATGAGCGATGCCATCTGCGGCACGGTCATCCCGAAATCCGCCGCCATCGTCGGCAGCAGCGGCGCAATCATGAAGCCTTCCGTGCCGATGGCGAAGGTGCCCAGCGCCAGGAAGCCGGCGGGCAGCAATCCGGCGTCACCGCTTGCCGCCGTGGATGCACGGGCAGGCGATGCGCCTGCCGTGTCAGCGTTCGTTGTCATGAGGTCTATCCAAAGTGAGACGGCGCCCGCAGGGCGCCGCGTTTTCGTTGCCTCAGACCGGGATCGGATTGTCGACCAGGCTTTGATTGAAGGCGTTCACGAACCCATGCTCGTTCGAGCCGGGGTTGTCCCGCAGGTCACGAATGGCGTCGACCAGCACCTCGGGCGCGTCCGTCGCCAGCTTCTGCATCGTCTCGGCGATGAACGCATCCAGCGGCATGGCGCGCGGATCGCCGCTTTTCTTGATGAGGTCCGTGTCGACCCACGGCGGCGCGATTTCCTGGACCGTCACGTTGGTGTCGCGCAGCATGAACCGCTGCGACAACGCGTACGAATGCAGTGCGGCCTTGGATGCGGAATAGACGGCGTTCGAGGCGATCGGCACGTAGGCAAGGATCGACGTGTTATGGATGATCGTCGCGCGAGGCTGCGCCTTCAAATGACCGATCAAGGCGGACGTGAGGCGGATCGGACCCAGCAGGTTCGTTTCCAGGATCTGCTGCGACACGGCGTCGTCAACCTGGGACGACGGGTCATCGAACGGCATGATGCCCGCATTGTTGATCAGCACGTTCAGCGACGGGTACTTGGCGATCAGGGTCTTGGCGACGCGGTCGATGTCCTGAGCGTCCGAGATGTCGAGCTGGATGCCTTCGATGCCCGGATGCGCCGCGGCGATCTCGTCCAGCAGCGCCTGCCGGCGGCCGGCGATGATGACCTTGTTGCCCAGGTCGTGAAAAGCGACGGCCAGCGCGCGGCCGATGCCGGAAGTGCCGCCTGTGATGAAGATGGTGTTTTGGGTCAGTTGCATGTCGGTGCCTCGGTCGGTTGTGAGCGTCTGGGTTCGTTTCAGATCGCGGTGTGGTCACTATGAGGCAGTTTGAGTTTGTCTCAAATGTCAATAAAGCGTCGTTTTAGGACATTGGCTTTTCCACGTCCTGCCGGAGTCGACAGGATGGGTGCGCAAAATCCGGCGGATAGGTGCGTCTTTCTGTAGGAGGACGCGAATTTCCGTTGACTATCGCCAATGGCTTCAATAGCCTGTACACGTCATTTCCAGACAAAGGTTTAAACATGCGCCAGATCGGCCTCATTCTCGAAGACGGTTTCCAGGTGATGGGCCTGGCTGCGCTGGCGGCATTCGAATTCGCCAACATCGCCCTGGACCGCGACGGCTACCGCGTCACCATCCTGTCGGAAGGCGGCGGCCTCATCCGGTCCACCATGAACGCCGGCATCGAGACTGTCGCCCTGGGCGTCATGCCCGACACCCTGATCGTGGCGGGCGAACTGATGCCAGGGCCAATCTCGCCCGGCCTGGCCCGCTACGTGGCGCGCGCCGCCACCGAAGCGCGCCGTGTCGCGGGCGTCTGCACGGGCGCGTTCGTCCTCGCGCAGGCCGGCCTGTTGAACGGCCGCACCGCCACGACCCACTGGGCACATGCACGCAGCCTGCAGGAACGCTTTCCCGAAGTGCGCGTCGACCCTGACCGCATCTTCGTGCGCGACGGCAACATCTGGACGTCGGCTGGCATGTCGGCCGCCATCGACCTGGCGCTTGCCTTGATCGAAGACGACCACGGCGCGGCGCTGGCCCGCGACGTCGCGCGCCGGCTGGTGGTCTATCACCGCAGGCCGGGCGGCCAATCGCAGTTCTCCGCCTTGCTCGAATTGGAACCGCGCTCCGACCGTGTGCAACGGGCGCTGGTCTATGCCAAGGAGCATCTGCGCAATCCGTTGACAGTGGAGGAACTGGCCGAGGCGGCCAGCTTGTCGCCCCGCCAGTTCAGCCGGGTGTTCCGTGACGAGACCGGGCATTCCCCCGCCAAGGTGGTGGAGCTGCTGCGGCTGGAAGCGGCCCGCGGGATGCTGGAAGAAGGGCGGCATTCCCTGGATGTCGTGGCGCGCGATACCGGTTTCGCGGACCGCAATCGCATGCGGCGGGCGTTCCTGCGCGCGTATGGCCAGCCCCCTAGCGAGGTGAGGCGCGGGGTGCAACCTGCCGCCGCATGACGCATCATGCAGACCTGAAACTGACAGGGCGTTGAACGCCGCGCCGCTGTAGCGCATTGTCGCTGACGCCCGGATCGTTGTGATCTAAGATGCGCCATCCGAACGCTGGCGCATGCCTGGCGCGCGGCCCCGGCGAATCCGGCACATCGAGGCAAGCCTCGCGCCGATTTCAGGCCGACACCGATCGACATCCACGCTTTCCACGTCTGCCTTGCACTCTCCATCGCCCGCAACGCGTCCTCTCGATTGGCTGAACTTCTTCGTGGCCGATGTGCGGGACGGGCTTGGCCCCTATCTCGCCATCTATCTGCTTGCCGTCCATCACTGGCGCCCTGACAGCATCGGGCTCGTCATGACGATATCCGGGCTGGCGGCGCTGGCAGCCCAGACGCCGGCCGGCGCGCTGGTGGACCGCGCCTCCAACAAGCGCGCGTTGCTGATCGCCGCCGCCGTGCTCGTGACGGTGGCGTGCATGGCGGTCCTGGCCAACCCGAACTTTGTCTGGGTCACGCTGACGCAGGCGGTGGCAGGCGTCGCGTCATCGGTGTTCGCGCCCGCGATTGCGGGCATCACCCTGGGACTGACCACCGCGCACGCCTTCACGGAACGCATCGCGCGCAACGAGTCGTTCAACCACGCGGGCAACGGTTTCGCGGCGCTGCTCGCGGGCGGGCTGGCGTATGTGTGGGGGCCGGTCGCGGTGTTCTACCTGATGGCGGCGATGGCGCTGGCCAGCCTGGCCGCCACGATGCGTCTTCCCGCGCATATCGATCTGGACAAGGCGCGCGGGTTGGAGCCCGGCCACGATGCCGCCGCGCATGCGCAGCCCGTGCCGCTGCGCCAGTTGCTGTCCAACCGGCCGCTCGTGCTGCTGGCGCTGAGCTGCGCGCTGTTCCACCTGGCCAACGCGGCCATGCTGCCGCTGGTCGGGCAGAAGCTTGCCCTGGCGAACCCGGCGCTCGCCACGCCGCTCACGGCGGTCTGCATCGTCGCCGCGCAGTTCGTCATGATTCCCGCCGCCATGGCCGTGGGGCGCTATGCGGACCAGTGGGGGCGCAAACCGCTGCTGCTGTTCGGTTTCCTCATCCTGCTGTTGCGCGGCGTGCTCTACACGTTTTCGGATGACACGGCGTGGCTGGTGGGCGTGCAGTTGCTCGACGGCATCGGCGCGGGCATCTTCGGCGCTGTCCTGCCCCTGATGGTGCTGGACCTGACCCATGGCAGCGGCCGGTTCAACGCCAGCCTGGGCGCCGTCACCACGGTGTTCGGTATCGGCGCGGCGCTCAGCAATGGGCTCGCCGGCCTGATCGTGCAGCACGCGGGTTACAGTGCAGCGTTTTTGGCGCTGGCAGGCATTGCCGGCCTGGCTTGCATGACCTTGCTGGTGTTGCCGGAAACGCGCGTGGCCGCTCCGGCGACCGCCGCATCGGCTTCCAATTCCCTTCCTTGATCCTCTTCTGAAAGCATGTCGCTATCCAACGCCGTGATCTGGTTGATTGCCGCCGCGACCACCATGGCCATCCTTTTTCGTCCGTGGCGGCTCCCCGAGTACGTTTGGGCCACCGCCGGCGCGGTCGCGCTGGTGGCGCTGGGCTTGCTGCCGGCCGCCAAGGCGGGCAGCGCCATTCTGGAAGGCACCGACGTCTACCTGTTCCTGATCGGCATGATGCTGGTGGCCGAAGTCGCCCGGCAGGCAGGCTTGTTCGACTGGGTGGCGGTGGCGGCTGCCGATCACGCGGCCGGGTCCGCCCGGCGGCTCTTCGATCTGGTGTTCCTGGTGGGCACGGTGGTCACCGTGCTGCTGTCCAACGATGCCACCGCGGTCGTGCTGACGCCCGCCGTCTATGCGGTGGCGCGGGTGGTCGGCGCGCCGCCGTTGCCGTACCTGTACGTCTGCGCCTTCATCGCCAACGCGGCCAGCTTCGTCCTGCCGATCTCCAATCCGGCCAATCTGGTCGTGTTCGGCGACCGCATGCCCGCGCTGGGACCGTGGCTGGCGCACTTTGCGCTGCCTTCCGTCTTGGCCATCGGCTCCACCTACGTGACGCTTCGGCTGGTGTTTCGCGATGATCTGCGGCAGCCGTTGAAAGCTTCGCCGCCGTTGCCGCCCATGACATGGCCGCTGCGCATGGCCGCGCTGGGCGTGGCCATCACGGCGGGGACGCTGCTGATCACGTCGGCGCTTGGCCATCGCCTGGGCTTGCCGACGCTGATTGCCGGCTGCGTGTCGGCGGCGCTGGTGCTGGCGGTAACGCGGTCGGGCCCGCTGCGGCTCATCAAGGGTGTCGCGTGGGGCGTGCTGCCCCTGGTGGCCGGGCTGTTCGTGCTGGTCGAAGGCATGGCCGCCAGCGGCGTGCTGCAGGATCTGGCGGACCTGATGCGCGGCCTGTCTGCGGACGCCGCGCTTTGGGCTGGCGGCGTGGGCGCTGCGCTGTCGGGCAACGTCATCAACAATCTGCCCGCGGGATTGATGGCGGGCACGCTGGCGCGCATGGCCGACCTGTCCAGCACGGCTAATGCCGCGCTGCTGATCGGCATCGACCTGGGCCCCAATCTGTCGGTCAGCGGCTCGCTCGCCACCTTGCTGTGGCTGCTGGCCGTCCGCCGCGAAGGCATGCACATCAGCGCGCTGAGCTTTCTGCGGCTGGGCGTCTTGGTGATGCCGCCTGCGTTGATTCTGGCGTTGGGCGCGCTGCACGTCTTCAGTTGACGCTGCACGTCTTGAATTGACGCTGCACTTATTGAATTGACGCGGCGCGCGGCGCAGGCCTGGCGATGGCCAGCGCGCCGCGCGCCTTTCCGGTCCCGCGTCAGAACGTGCCGCGGACCGTCAGCGTCGCGTTGCGCGGATCGCCATAGAAGCTGCCCCAGCCCGGCGCGCCGATGGTCTGGTAGTAGGTCTTGTCGAAGATGTTGTTCACGTTCAACGCCGCCGACCAGTTCTTGTTGATCTGGTACGCGACGCGCGCATTCCACACCGCGTAAGACCCCTGCGAGACCCGCACCGAGCGCGTTTCCGTGTAGCTGCCCGTCTGGTAGTTCACGCCGCCGCCCAGCGACCATGCCGACAATTCACCCGGCAGCCGGTAGTCGGACCACAGGCGCAGGATGTGCTTGGGCGTAACGGTGCGCGCGAAGTTGGTGTTGGTGACAGAGGTGTCGTCCAGGAACTTCAGCGTGTTGAACGTGTAGCCCGCAAACAGTTGCCAGCCCGGGGCCACTTCGCCGCTGATCTCGGCGTCCAGACCCTGGCTGCGCACCTTGCCGCTCGACAGGTAGCAGATGTCGCCCGTCGAGCACACGCTGGTCAGATCCTCTTGCGGGCGGTTCTTCTGATCGACGCGGAAGAGCGCGATGGACGTGTTGAGGCGCCCATCCATCAGTTCGCCCTTCAGGCCGATCTCGTAGTTCTTGCCCACGATGGGGTCCAGCACCTTGCCCGATGCGTCCACCGCGTTCTGCGGTTCGAAGATCTGCGCGTAGCTGACATAACCGGACCACTGCGGATTGAACGCGTAGATCAGGCCGCCATAGGGCGTGACGACGCCGTTGTCCTTGTAGGGATCGACGTACTGCTCGCCGCTGTCGCGGTAGCGGCTGGTGTTCTCGTACCAGCTCACCCGCGCGCCGGCCACCAGCGTCAGCGGGTCGGCCAGGCTGAAGCGGCCGACGCCGTACACGCCGGTCTGCTTCATCTTCACGATGGTCGCGGCGCTGCGGTAGGCGTTCTCGCGCATCCAGTCGTCGGTGGGTTCCGGCACATGGTGATCCGGGTTCCACACGTTCACCGCGCGGTTCAGGCGGTTCAGCGCGAAATCGTTCTTGCTGGTCAGTTCGTTGATGCTGGCGCCGAAGGTCACCGAGTGCTTGCGGCCCAGCGCCTCGAAGGCGCCGTCCACATCCAGGTTCAACGCCTTATTGTGCGTGGACATGTCGAACAGGCCCGCGTACAGCATGGGCCCCAGGCCGGTCACGGGATTTACGGCGCCTTCCGTGAACGCGTACTTCGAATCGTTGGATTCCTGGGTGGACGTGCCGGTCAGCTTGAGCGACCAGTCCTTGTTGAAGCGATGCGCCAGCTCGGCAAAGACGGTGGTCTGCTTGCCGTTCCAGCGGTTCCAGTCCTGGCCCAGCGAGGTTGACCGCTTCAAACCGATGTCGTCGCCGTTGCTGTAATGCGGCAGGCCGTGGAAGAAGGGCGTGGAGCGCAGTTCCTCGTAGCTGACGCCGCCGGTCAGGGTGGTGTCCGGTGTGAAGTCATAGCTCAGCACGCCGTACAGCACGCCGGTGCGGCTTTTCGCGCTGTCGTAGAAGTATTCGCGGTCGTTGTAGCTGGCCACGCCGCGGGCGCGCAGCGTGCCGGCTTCGTTGAGCGGCGCGCTGGCGTCGATGTCGGCGCGATAGTTGTTCCACGAGCCGCCGCTGGCCAGCATCTGCACCTGGGTCTCGGCCAGCGGGCGCTTGCGCACCAGGTTGACGGCCGCGCTTGGCGAGCCGGCGCCTTGCAGCAGCCCGGTGGCGCCGCGGATGATCTCCACGCGGTCCAGCGTCACGGTTTCGGTGGTGAAGCTGTCGGCCTGGGGATAGTAGAAGGCGCGGTTCACGCCGTCGAACTGGTAGCTGTCCACGCGAAAGCCGCGCGAATACACGTAGCTGCCGCCCATCGGGCTCTTGTAGAGCGTCATGCCGGTGCTGTTGGCCAGCACCTCGTCCAGCGTGTTGGCGTTCTGGTCGTCCATGCGCTGGCGGGTCACAACGGTGACCGATTGGGGAATTTCCTTCAGCGTCTGGCGGCCCTTGCCGATGGTGACGACACGGCTGGTGTAGCTGCCGGTGCCTTCGGTGACGGGATCGTTGGTCATGCCGGTCACCGTCACCGGCGCCAGCGTGGACACGCCCGACGTGTCCTGCGGGATGCGCCGCAGGTGATAGCCCTCGCCGTTGGCGTTGGGGACCGCCTGCAGGCCGGTGCCGGCCAGCAATCGGGACAGGCCCTGTTCCGCCGTGTACCGGCCCGACAAGCCTTGCGTCTGCACGCCGCGCGTCAGGGCGGGCGAAGCGGCCACTGTGACCTTGGCGGCCACCCCGAACTGGCCCAGCGCCACATCCAGCGTGGTGGGTGCGATGGCAAAGGCGACTTCGCCGGACGACGCGGCCTCCGCCCACGACGCGGCGGGGACGGCGAATGTGGCGGCCGCCGTCAGGGCAAGGTGGACCGCAAGGCGCAAGCGCATGCGCGGAGACGATGACAAGGAGAGGGGAGAAGGGGAATGGCGTCGTGCCATGGCAGGGGGTTCCTGATTCGTCGATTGAAAAGCGCGGCCCGCGGGCGCCTCGGGGCCTTCTCTTGGTCTAACGAACCAGAAATGAAAATCTGCGGCGTTGTTACAAAATAGTCGGGATGCGCCGAGGGTGGGCGGCGAAATCGGGCGGGAAATCGGGCGACGAATCGGCGCGAATCAGCGCCTTCATGCCCGGCCCACGCTGACCCAGTAGCGCGTGCGATAGCGCAGCCTCAGGTCCAATACGCCGGCAAGCACCTCGAGCGCCTTGTCGGTGTCGTCGATCCGGAACGCGCCGGTGACTTCGCGGTGCGCCACGTCGGCGTCGCAGCGCACGATGCCGGTGCGATAGCGGCCCAGCTCGGCCACAAACCGGTCCAGCCGCATGCGGTTCGCGACCAGCATGCCGCCGGTCCAGGCCGGCGCCGCTTCGTTCACCGCGGTCACGGGCGACAGGCTGCGGCGGTCGAACTCGGCCTGCTCGCCCGCATGCACGACCCGGCGCGCCTGCGCTTGCGCGTCCGGCTCCACCTGCACGGCGCCTTCGAACACCGCGACGTGCGTGGCGCCCCGGCTGTCGTCCATCTGGCGCACGGAAAAGCGCGTGCCCAGCGGCGTCAGCAGGCCGTTTGGCGTTCTTACGCCAAAAGGCCGGCCTGCGTCGTCGGTGCCTGTAGCGATCAGGATCTCGCCGCTGCGCAGTTCGATGCGGCGCTGGTGCGCGTCATAGCGCATCGCCACGGCCGAATCGGTGTTCAAGGTCAGCACGGTGCCGTCGGGCAGGTGCACGACGCGCTGCTCGCCCGTCGCGGTGCGATAGACCGTGCTGCCGTCCCACAACCCTTCGCGCGCGCCCATCCAGCCCAGCGCGCCCAGGCCGACGCCGGCCGCCATCCATTTGAGGGCGCCGCGGCGCGAGCGTTGGTCGCAATAGCGCAGGATGGTCTGCCCCGCGGCGGCGGTCGACACGTTGCCGGTGGTGGCAGCCTTCAGATCCTGGCTGATGCCCTGCAGGCGCTGCCAGGCCAGTTCGTGGCGCGCATCTGCTGCGCGCCATTGCGTACAGGCGGCCTGCGTGGCGGCGTCCGGGGCGTCGCCGGCGCGCATCATCCACTGCGCCGCCTGCCGGATGATGTCGGGATGCACCCGCTCGGTGTGCGCGGCGCTCATGCGTACAGCACCGTGTAGCAGTGTTCCCACGCCTTGATCATGTCGCGCTGCACGGCCGCCACCGAAATGCCCAGCTCGCGCGCCACGTCCAGATAGGGCAGGCCTTCCACCTGCGCCAGCACGAAAACCCGGCGCACCCGCGCCGGCAACTGCTCCATCATGCGGCACACGGCATCCAGCGCCTCGACCACCAACGCATGCGTCTCGGGACTGGGCGCCACGTCTTCGCTGCGCGCGGCGAGCGTCTCAAGATAGGCTTGTTCGATCGCCCGGCGGCGCGATTGGTCGATCAGCAGACGCTTGGCAACCGTGGTCAAAAAGCCGCGCGGCTCGGCAAACGCGGCGCGAGACTCGCTGCGCATGACGCGTTCGAACGTGTCGTGCGCCAGATCGGCGGCATTGTCGGAATTGCCGGCAAGCCGGCGGCGCAGCATCTGCACAAGCCAGCCATGGTGCTCGCGGTACAGACTGACGAATTCGGCGGAGGACGCAAAAGGGGCGGGCGGCACGGGTCTGCTGGTCAGATGCTAATGGGAATGATTGCTAATTGTAGCCAATCAGCGGCGCGTGGCTATTTCTTTTCACGCCCGCCCATTCCCGCTGCGCCCAAGCCGAGGTCGCGGCCTTTCGCTATCTGGGGTTGAAAGGGGCTCCCGCCCGGCGTCGAGAGCCCGCACCCTCGAGCCCTTCAGGCGTCGGCTGCGCCCAATCTCCACAGCGACGTCATTTCCTTAGACCGCGCCGCAAACAACGGATCCGACGCGTCCCGCGCCTTGCCGTGCACCGGCCGCGTATCCAGCTTGTCGATCACGCGCAGCCCGGCGGTTTCGATCATCTCCAGCAACTGCTCGCGTGTGCGCAAGCCCAGGTGCTCGGCCAGGTCCGACAGAATCAACCAGCCTTCGCCGTTCGGCGTCAGATGGTCTTTCAATCCATTCAGAAACCCGCGCAGCATGCGGCTGTCCGGGTCGTACACAGCATGTTCCAGCGGCGAGCTGGGCCGCGCGGGCAGCCACGGCGGGTTGCAGACGATCAGCGACACGCGGCCTTCGGGGAACAGGTCGGTCTGTTCGACCTCGACCTGTCCCGACAGGCCCAGACGTTCCAGGTTCTCGTGCGCGCAGGCGATGGCGCGGGCATCCGTGTCAGTGGCGATGACGCGCTTGCCGCCACGGCGGGCAATCACTGCGGCCAGAACACCGGTGCCCGTGCCGATATCAAACGCCACGCTGCCGCGCGGCATGGGGGTGTTGGCGACCAGGTCCACATATTCGCCGCGCACGGGCGAGAACACGCCGTAGTGCGGGTGGATGCGGTTGTTCAGCGCGGCAATCTCCACGCCCTTCCTGCGCCATTCATAGGCGCCGATCAGGCCCAGCAGCTCGCGCAGCGACGCCACGAATGGCGCATCGCCCGGCACGTGCGCGGCTTCGCAGGCCGGATGCGCGTCGGGCGCGCGGCGCAGGGGGATCGTGTGGCCGGCATCGAAGGGAATCAGCAGCATGCCCAGGATGCGGGCGCGCTGCGACTGGACCTGCCGATGCTGGTTGAAGGCTTCGAGCTGGGTTTCCACCGGCTTGCGCGGGCGCTTGTCGACGCGGCGCGTGATGGCCTGCAACAGCTGGCGCGCGTTCTGGAAGTCGCCGCGCCACAGCAGGCCGACGCCTTCGCAGGCGTGGCGGTAGGCCATGTCGGCGGTCAGCGTGTCGTCGGCGACGATGACGCGCTTGGGCGGCGTGGCGCCGGTTTCCGAGTGCCAGCGGGCCGAGCGGGCGACGCCGTTTTCTTCCCAATGCAGTTCAGGCGCGTTCAAGAGGTCGCTCCGGTGGGGAAAAGGGGGAAGGGCAGGATCATGGGAAATGGCACATAAAAGATAAGGGCGCGGGCTGCCAATGTAGCAGCTTCGCGCCCTGGAACTGCCGCGCGGCGCATGCGGCGCCGCGACAGGATGGGGTCAATGGAACAGGACGACGGCCTTTTGCAGCGTGATCCAGATGCCCCAGGCGAGCGGGATGCCGACGCACGCCCACGCAAAGGCGATCAGCGCGGGCGGCGTGCGGAAGTTGGACTTGCCCACGCCGTGGGTTTCGGAGGCGACGGCGCGCTCGTGCGCCAGCGCCTTTTCCTTGGCCAGTTCCTCGTCGGTCATGAAGTACTTGGCGTTGACCGGGCGGATGGCCAGGTTGCACAAAAAGCCCACGACCAGCATGCCGGCCAGGATGTACATGGTGATGTCATACACCTGGGCGCGCGGCACGCCGATGGACAACTGGTACTCGCGGATGTAGTTGACGAGAACCGGGCCGAAGATGCCCGCGGCCGACCACGCGGTCAGCAGCCGGCCGTGGATGGCGCCCACCATCTGGGTGCCGAACAGGTCGGCCAGGTAGGCCGGCACCGTGGCAAAGCCGCCGCCGTACATCGACAGGATGACGCAGAAGGCCGCCACGAAGAGCGCCAGGGCGCCGATATGCGCGGTCCAGGGGATGGCGGCGTACAAAAAGAAGCCCAGCACGAAGAACACGAAGTACGTCATCTTGCGGCCCAGCTTGTCCGACAGGCTGGCCCAGAAGAATCGGCCGCCGATGTTGAAGAGGCTGAGCAGGCCCGTGAAACCGGCGGCAATGGCGGCGATGGCCGCGAGCTGGTCCTTGTCGAGCTGGCCAAAACCCAGTTCAGGCTTGTCGATGAGCCCGCCGCCGAACACTTCTTGCAGCAGCGGCGACGCCATCCCCAGAATGCCGATGCCCGCGGTGACGTTCAGGCACAGCGCCCACCAGACCAGCCAGAACTGCGGCACGCCCCACACGCGCTTCACGTGGACATGGCGCTGCGTGATCATCACGTTATTGACCTGCTTGGCGGGCGGCGTCCAGCCGGCGGGTTTCCAGCCGGTGGGCGGCACGCGGTAGCCCAGGGCGCCCGACATCATGAAGATGAAGTACACCAGCGCCATGGTCAGAAAGGTCTGCCAGACGCCCGGCGAGGTCGGCGTGGCGAAGTGACGCATCAGCAGGTCGGCCAGCGGCGCGCCGATCATGGCGCCGCCGCCAAAGCCCATGATGGCCATGCCGGTAGCCATGCCGCGGCGGTCCGGGAACCACTTGATCAGCGTGCTCACCGGCGAGATATACCCCAGCCCCAGCCCGATGCCCCCGATCACGCCCGACCCCAGCCACAGCATCCACATCTGGTGCAGGTAGATGCCGATGGCCGAAATGACCAGGCCGCCGCACCAGCACAGCGCCGACACGACGCCAGCCTTGCGCGGGCCCGCGCGTTCCAGCCAGCCGCCCCACAGCGCGGCCGAACACCCCAGCAGCACGAAGAACAGGGTGTACATCCACCCCATCGTCGAGATCTTCCAGTCACAGCTCGTGGTGAAGAGCTCGGCCACGAGGCTCATGTCCGGCGGGCAGGCCAGCGGCTTCGCGCCGCCCACCACCTTGGATAACGGCAGCCAGAACACGGAAAAGCCGTAGGCCATGCCGATGCACAGGTGGATGGCCAGGGCGGCCGGCGGCACCAGCCAGCGCGAGAAGCCCGGCCCCGCGATGGTGCGTTCTTTGTCGAAAAAACCCGGCCTTGAGCCGGGCAGGTCCAGGGTGGCGCTACTTTCCATGATGTCTCCTCAGGGGTGCGGCTTTATAGCGTGCGTAGCCCGGAAAAGCCCGGTGACGCCGCCTCTTTTATGGATCTGTTGCTGTCCTGCCACTTCGGGGCGGGCCGTCATGCGGCGGCCCGGGTGCGCTATGCGACGCGCGCAAGCGGGGTGAGACGCTCGCGATGCTGGGTGACCGCCTGCAGCACCAGCGGATGCAGCTGTTCCTCGCCGGCGTCGCCGTCTGGGCTGCGCGCCAGGAAGTCCAGCAACTCGTTGCGCATGCGCGGTTCCCAGAATTTCTGGATGTGATTGGTGACGCCTTCCAGCGCCTCGGGCCGGTCCGGCATGGCGTCGAAGAACTGGCCGATGCGGTTGGCCATGCGGATCAGGTTGACAATTTCCATTGCTGTCTGGCGTCCGGTTCAGGTGAGGATGCGTTCGGGGTGGGTGTAGATGGCGGCGTCGCCATCGCGCGTGAAGCCCAGGAGCGTCACGTTGGCGTCAGTGGCCAGGCGGATGGCCAGGGCGGTGGGGGCGGAGACCGAGGCCAGCACGGCGACGCCGGCGGATGCCGTCTTTTGCACCATCTCGAAGCTGGCCCGGCTGGACACCACGACGATGCCGTCGCTGCCGTTGACCGCCTGGCGCGCCAGCGCGCCGGCCAGCTTGTCCAGCGCGTTGTGGCGGCCCACGTCTTCGCGTACAAAAGCGACGGCGCCATCGGCGCCCGCCCAGCCCGCCGCGTGCGTGGCGCCGGTGATGTCGTGCAGCGTCTGGCGCGCACGCATGTCGCGCATGGCGGCCAGCACGGCCTCGATGCGCACGGGTGCGCCGTTGGTCACCGGGGCCACCGGCCGCAGCACTTCGGGCAGGGTTTCGACGCCGCATAGGCCGCAGCCGGTGCGTCCGGCCATGGCGCGGCGCCGCGTCTTCAGCTGCATTTCACAGGCGGACGAGATCTCCAGCTGAACGACGATGCCGCCGCATTGCGGCAGCAGGTCGATGCCGCGCACGTCGCTGACGCTGCCGATGATGCCTTCGGACAGCGAGAATCCCACGGCAAAGTCTTCCAGGTCCGCCGGCGTGGCCAGCATGGTGGCGTGGCTGATGCCGTTGTATTCCAGCGCCACCGGCGTTTCCTCGGCGACGTAGTCGGTCTCGGCGTCGGGCGCGATGGCCCCCGATCGCACGCGGATGACCTGGGTCGGCGTGCAGTCGGGGCGGGCGGTGGTCGGCGTAGGCATGGGATCCCTGGCGTGCTGGCTGTCGGTTACTTCCCGGTCAGCGCCGCCTCGGACTCGCGCGAGCGTTCGCGCAGGAGCTTTTGCTGGATATCCGCAAATCGCGACCATTGCCGCTGCCATTCCGACGGCTGCGACACGCGCGTCACCTGCACGGCCGTGACCTTGTACTCGGGGCAGTTGGTCGCCCAGTCGGAGCTGTCGGTGGTGACGACGTTGGCGCCGGACTCGGGAAAGTGGAACGTGGTGTATACCACGCCCGGCTGCACGCGGTCGGTCAGCGTGGCGCGCAGCACGGTTTCACCGGCGCGGCTCTGGATGCCGACCCAGTCGCCCTCGGCCACGCCCCGGTCCTCGGCGTCCTGCGGATGAATTTCCAGCACATCCTCGCCGTGCCACATGACATTGGGCGTACGGCGCGTCTGCGCGCCCACGTTGTATTGCGACAGGATGCGGCCGGTGGTCAACAGCAGCGGGAAGCGGCGCGTGCTGCGTTCATCGGTGGGCACGTACTTGGTGATCATGAAGCGGCCCTTGCCGCGCACGAACTGGTCGATGTGCATGATCGGCGTGCCGTCCGGCGCGTCGTCGTTGCACGGCCATTGCAGGCTGCCCAGCTTGTCGAGCTTGTCGTACGTGACGCCGGCGAACGTGGGCGTCAGCCGCGCGATCTCTTCCATGATCTCGCGCGGGTGCTTGTAGTTCATGGGGTAACCCAGCGCGTTGGACAGCGCCACGGTCACTTCCCAGTCGGACTTGCCGTTCTTGGGTTCCATCACCTTGCGCACCCGGGAAATGCGGCGCTCGGCATTGGTGAAGGTGCCGTCCTTTTCCAGGAACGAGGAACCCGGCAGGAACACGTGCGCGTACTTCGCGGTCTCGTTCAGGAACAGGTCCTGCACGACGATGCACTCCATCGCCGCCAGCGACGCCGCCACGTGCTGCGTGTTGGGGTCGGACTGCACGATGTCCTCGCCCTGGCAGTACAGGCCCTTGAACGACCCGCCCAGCGCGGCTTCGAACATGTTGGGGATGCGCAGGCCGGGCTCGGGCTGCAGCGTGACGCCCCAGTCCTTTTCGAATTGCGCGCGCACGGTGTTGTCGGAGATGTGGCGGTAGCCGGGCAGTTCGTGCGGGAACGAGCCCATGTCGCACGAGCCCTGCACGTTGTTCTGGCCGCGCAGCGGATTGACCCCCACACCTTCGCGGCCGATGTTGCCGGTGGCCATCGCCAGGTTGGCGATCGCCATGACGGTGGTCGAACCCTGGCTGTGCTCGGTGACGCCCAGGCCGTAATAGATGGAGCCGTTGCCGCCCGTGGCAAACAGGCGCGCCGCGCCGCGCACCGCCTGCGCCGGCACGCCGGTGATTTCTTCCATGGCTTCCGGCGAGTTCTCGGGCAGCGAGACGAAATCGCGCCATTCCCGGAATGCCTTTTCCTCGCAGCGCTCGGCGACAAAGTCTTCGGCGATCAGGCCTTCGGTGGCGATGACGTGCGCCAGCGAGGACAGCAGCGCGGTGTTGGTGCCGGGCCGCACCTGCAGGTGGAAGTCGGCCTTGATGTGCGGCGAGCTGACGAGCTCGATGCGGCGCGGATCGATGACGATGAGCCGCGCGCCTTCGCGCAGCCGCCGCTTCAGGCGCGAGGCGAACACGGGGTGGCCGCTGCTGGGGTTGGCGCCCATGACGATGACCACGTCGGTATGCATGACGGAGTCAAAGGTCTGCGTGCCCGCCGATTCGCCCAGCGTCTGCTTCAGGCCGTAGCCGGTGGGCGAATGGCAAACGCGCGCGCAGGTGTCGACGTTGTTCGTGCCGAAGGCGGCGCGCACCAGCTTTTGCACCAGCCACGTTTCTTCGTTGGTGCAGCGCGAGGACGTGATGCCGCCCACCGCGTCGCGCCCGTACTGGCTCTGGATGCGGCGGAATTCCGAGGCCGCGTAGTTGATGGCTTCGTCCCAGGACACTTCCTTCCAGGAGTCCGTGATGTGCTTGCGGATCATGGGCTTGAGCACGCGTTCCTTGTGCGTGGCGTAGCCCCAGGCAAATCGTCCCTTCACGCAGGAGTGGCCGCGGTTGGCCTGCCCGTCCTTCCAGGGGACCATGCGCACGACTTCCTGGCCCTTCATTTCGGCCTTGAAGCCGCAGCCCACGCCGCAGTAGGCGCAAGTGGTCACGACCGAGTGCTCGGCCTGGCCCATCATGATGACGGTCTTTTCCTGCAGGGTGGACGTGGGGCAGGCCTGCACGCAGGCGCCGCAGGACACGCATTCGCTGTCGAGGAAGGGCTGGTCCTGCCCGGCCGACACATGCGAATCGAACCCCTTGCCGGAGATCGTGAGCGCGAAGGTGCCCTGGGTTTCTTCGCAGGCGCGCACGCAGCGGTTGCAGACGATGCATTTGGACGCGTCGAAGGTGAAGTACGGGTTGGATTCGTCTTTTTCGGCCTTCAGGTGGTTGGTGCCCTCGTAGCCGTAGCGCACATTGCGCAGGCCCACCACGCCCGCCATGTCCTGCAGTTCGCAGTCGCCGTTGGCCGGACAGGTCAGGCAGTCGAGCGGATGGTCCGAAATGTACAGTTCCATCACGCCGCGCCGCAGGTCGTGCAGCTTGGGGGTTTCGGTAAAGACCACCATGCCGTTCTCGGCGGGCGTCGTACAGGACGCCGGATAGCCGCGGCGGCCTTCGATCTGCACCAGGCACAGGCGGCAGGAGCCGAAAGGTTCAAGGCTGTCGGTGGCGCAGAGCTTGGGGATGTTGATGCCCGCATCCGCGGCCGCGCGCATCAGCGACGTGCCTTCGGGGACGGTGATCTCCTGGCCGTCGATGGTCAGGGTGACGGTCTTTTCGGACACGCGCGCCGGCGTGCCCATGTCGCGATCGCGCTTGATGACGGTTTCTAGCATGGCGGTCTCGGGTTCAGGCCGCGTGGGCGGCAGACTGGGAGGACTCGATGCCGAAGTCCTGCGGAAAATGGTTCAGCGCGGACAGCACCGGGTAGGGCGCCATGCCCCCCAGCGCGCACAGCGAACCGCCAAGCATCGTGTCGCACAGGTCGCGCAGCAGATGCACCTGCTGTTCGCGCTGGTCGCGGCTTTGACCGCCAGCAGCGATCTTGTCGATGGTTTCCATGCCGCGCGTCGAACCGATGCGACAGGGCGTGCACTTGCCACAGGACTCGATGGCGCAGAACTCCATGGCGTAGCGCGCCATGCGCGCCATGTCCACGGTGTCGTCAAACGCCACCAGACCGCCGTGGCCGATCATGGCCGAGATCTGGATATAGGCTTCGTAGTCCAGGGGCACGTCCCACTGCGATTCGGGCAGATAGGCGCCCAGCGGACCGCCCACCTGCACCGCGCGCAGCGGCCTGCCGGACGCGCTGCCGCCGCCGAATTCATACAACAGATCGCGCAGGCTCAAACCAAAGGCCTTTTCCACCAGCCCGCCGTGCTTGAGGTTGCCCGCCAACTGGAACGGCAGCGTGCCGTGCGAACGGCCCACGCCATAGTCGCGGTAGTACGCCGCGCCCTTGGCCAGGATGATCGGCACGGTGGCCAGCGAGATGACGTTATTGATGACGGTGGGCTTGCCGAACAGGCCCGAGATGGCGGGCAGCGGCGGTTTGGCTCGCACCACGCCGCGCTTGCCTTCCAGGCTTTCCAGCAGTGAGGTTTCTTCGCCGCAGATGTAGGCGCCGGCGCCCTTGCGCACTTCCAGATCGAAGCGGCGGCCGCTGCCGTGCACGTCGTCGCCCAGCCAGCCGACACTGCGGGCGCGCGCGATGGCGGCTTCGAGCGTGGCGATGGCGTGCGGGTATTCGGACCGGACGTAGATGTAGCCGTAGGTCGCACCCACCGCCAGCCCGGCGATGGTCATGCCTTCGATCAGGACGTACGGATCGCCTTCCATCAGCAGGCGGTCGGCAAACGTGCCCGAGTCGCCTTCGTCGGCATTGCAGACGATGTACTTGGTGTCGCCGGGCGTGCCCGCCACGGTCTTCCATTTGATGCCGGTGGGGAACGCTGCGCCGCCGCGGCCGCGCAGACCGGATTCGACCATTTCGTCGACGATCTGAGCGGGCGCCATGGCCAGCGCGCGTTTCAGGCCTTGCAGCCCGCCATGCGCGGCGTAGTCCTGCAAGGACAGCGGATCGATCACGCCGACGCGGGCGAACGTCAGGCGCTCTTGATGCTTGAGGTAAGGAATTTCCTCGGTCAATCCCAGGCGCAGCGCGTGGTCGCCGCCCGTGAGCCAGCCGGCGTCGAACAGCGACGCCACGTCTTCCGGCTGCACTGGGCCGTAGGCGACGCGGCCTTGCGGCGTGGCGATTTCGACCAGCGGTTCCAGCCACAGCAGGCCGCGCGAGCCGTTGCGCACCACCTGCACGAACAGGCCGCGCTGGTCGGCCATGCGTTCGATGTCGCGGGCCACGGTGTCGGCGTCCATGGCCAGCGCCGCGGCGTCGCGCGGCACGTAGATGACGACGGGGGCGCTCATGGCGTGTCCTCCAGCGTGCGAGCCAGCAGGCGGTCGAGCTTGGCTTCGGTGACGCGGGCGTGGGGCTGGCCGTCGATCATGACGGCGGGCGACTGCGCGCACAGGCCCAAGCAATACACAGGCTCCAGCGTGAAGTTGCCGTCCGGCGTGCTGCCGTGGAAGTCACAGCCCAGCGCGGTGCGCGCGTGGGCGGCCAGGCGTTCGCCGCCCATGGACTGACAGGCTTCGGCGCGGCAGACCTCGAGCGTGTGGCGCGCGGCCGGCTCGGTGCGGAAATGGGGGTAGAACGTGATGACGCCGTGGACTTCGGCGCGGGAGAGGTTCAGGGCCTCGGCGATGGTTTGCACCGCCTCGGCCGGAATACAGCCCAGTTCGTGCTGGACCGCGTGCAGCACCGGGAGCAGCGGGCCGGGCTGGTCTTGCAGCCGGGCAAGGATGCGGGCCGTGGCCGCGATGGCCGGGGTGGTGGATGCCTGGGCGGCGTCCAAGGCCAGCTTGCCGCCCCGGGCCCCACCGCTGGATGCCAGATCGGATTTTGCCTCGCGCAGGTGCACGTCGGTCTCCTCCTGTGTTGCGTGACCCCGTCAACGGGGGCTTATGTGGCGGTCGGATTAGGGCAAATTAATATGTTTAAAAAAACATATAAAACACGCATCCGCCGCGTTATTTGTGTACTCTAACGAGGTACTTGAACGCCTTCAATAAGAAATAAATGACATATAAGTTCCGAATCGGCCTGCGGCCGCAATGGACATTGGGCGGAGACGACGAGGCGACCCCCGTGCCGTTGCAGGACATGCTTGCGCTGCTGGCGGCCATCGACGCCACCGGCAACATCGCCGGCGCCTGTCGCGCGTGCGGGCTGTCGTACCGCCACGCCTGGGGCGTGTTGCGGCGCTTCGAGACGCTTTTTGGCACGCAACTTCTCATCACCAATCGCCGCCAGGGCACGCAGTTGTCGCCCTTTGCGGAGCGCCTGCTGTGGGCCAACCGGCGGATCGAGGCGCGGCTGATGCCCACGCTGGACAGCATGGCGTCCGAACTGCAAGAGGAACTTGAACGCCTGCTGCCCGAAAGCGGTCCTCACCTGCGCCTGCATGCCAGCCACGGCTTTGCGGTGGAATCGCTGATGCAGCACATGAGCGGCCGCACGCCCGGGCTGGAACTGCGCTATCGCACTGCGATCGAGGCGCTGGCGTCGCTGGAACGGCACGAATGCGACCTGGCCGGTTTTCAGGTGCCGCTGGGCGATTTTGAATCGCCCATCATGGAACGCTACGCGCAATGGCTGCATGCGGACGACTACATGCTGATCCACCTGGCCGTACGCAATACGGGGCTGTTCGTCACCGCCGGCAACCCCAAGCAGATCCGCGGCATGGCGGACCTGGCGCGCCGCGACGTGCGCTTCGTGAACCGGCAGATCGGTTCCAGCACGCGCTATCTGGTCGGCCTGATGCTGCAGCGCGCCGGCGTATCGATCGGCGAAGTGCAGGGCTACGAAACCAACGAATTCACCCACATGGCGATCGCCGCGCACATTGCCAGCGGCATGGCCGACACCGGGGTCGGCGTGGAGACGGCGGCCTGCCGCTTCGGACTGGACTTCATCCCCTTGGTGCGCGAGCGGTATTTCTTCGCCATCCGCAAGGCGTCGTTGGACACGCCGGCCATGCAGGATCTGCTGTCCATCATGCGCGGGCCGGACTATGTCGGTTACGTGGGCCAGCTCGTCGGCTACGACGCCCGCGATACCGGCCGGCTGCAGACCCTGGACGAGGCGTTCCCCCGTGAACGCGCACCGCGATCTGCCGGGATATGATGTGCCAATGAGCAAAGTGATTTTCCTTGCCGATCACCGCGGCGCGCCGCTTTCCGTGCCGCCCGGGGAACTGCCGCCGCCCGGACAGCCCGCGTTGGACCAGCGCGCGCGTCCGCTGCGCGACCTGCGCATTTCCGTCACCGACCGCTGCAACTTCCGCTGCACCTACTGCATGCCGCGCGAGGTCTTCGACAGCAGCTACAGCTTCATGCCGCATTCGGCGCTGCTGTCCTTCGAGGAAATCAGCCGGCTGGCCGGCATCTTCACGCAGTTGGGCGTCGAAAAAATCCGCCTGACCGGCGGTGAGCCGCTGCTGCGCAAGCACATCGAAAACCTGGTCGGCATGCTGGCCGACCTGCGCACGCCGCAGGGCCGGCCGCTGGACCTGACGCTCACCACCAACGGCAGCGTTCTCGCGCGCAAGGCCGCCGCGCTGAAAAGCGCCGGGCTCACCCGCGTGACGGTCAGCCTGGATGCGCTGGATGCGGCCATGTTTCAGGGCATGAGCGACAGCGGCTTCACGCCGGACGACGTGCTGCGCGGTATCGATGCCGCGGCAGAGGCGGGCTTGGCGCCCGTCAAGGTCAACATGGTGGTGCGCAAGGGGCTGAACGACGGGCAGATCCTGCCGATGGCCGAGCGCTTCCGCCACAGCGGCCACATCCTGCGCTTCATCGAATACATGGACGTGGGCAACAGCAACGGCTGGAACCTGGCCGAAGTGGTGCCATCGCGCGAAGTGCTGGAACGCATCGGCGCCGTGTACCCGCTGGAACCCCTGGAATCGGTCGAGATGGGCCGCGTGGCCGAACGCTGGCGCTATGCGGACGGCGGCGGCGAGATCGGCGTCATTTCCAGCGTCACGCACGCCTTCTGCGGCGGCTGTACGCGGGCCCGCCTGTCGCCTGAAGGCAAGCTCTACATGTGCCTCTTCGCCCACGAAGGCCACGACCTGCGCGCCCCGTTGCGCGACGGCGCGACGGACGAGGAAATGGCGCGCATCCTGGCGGGCATCTGGTCCGCGCGCGGCGACAACTATTCCGAACTGCGCGGCCAGAACATGGCTGACCCGTCGCGCAAGATCGAGATGAGCTACATCGGTGGCTGAATCGTCAATGGCGCGTGACGACGTGGCTGGATTGATCCTGGCCGGCGGCCAGGGCTCCCGCATGAACGGGCAGGACAAGGGACTGGTCGTCTTGCGCGGCGAACCGATGGTGGCGCACGTGGCGCGTTGTCTGGCGCCGCAGGTCGGACGCTTGATCATCAGCGCGAACCGGCATGCCGCGGTGTATGCGCAATATGGCGAGGTGGTCGCGGACGATGAGCCTGAACTGGGCGACTGGCAAGGGCCGTTGATGGGAATTGCGGCGGCGCTGTCGGCGGTTTCCGTGCAAGATACGGCCGCACCGCAGTGGCTGGTCGTATCTCCGTGCGACACCCCTTTCGTGCCAGCCGATCTGGCAGGGCGCCTGATCGGCGCGGCACTCGCCGCAGATGCGTCAATGGCCTATGCCGTCGCCCACGGCCAGCGGCATTCCGCCTGCATGGCGCTGCGCACGGCGCTGCTACCTGAATTGCTGACCTACCTGCGCGGCGGCGACCGCAAGGTCGGGCTGTGGCAGGCGAGGGCGGGCGCGGTTGAAGCGAATTTCGACGACGCGCCGCCGCATGCCTTCATGAACGTCAACACGCCAGAAGATCTGGCGCTGGCGGAACGCTACGCCAGCCAGTGACGCAGGTCGTAGTACGAGACCGTATCCCTGTCCTGCACCAGCACATCCGCCGGCAGGCGCGCCAAGCCGGTGGACCACGGCAATGAGCTGATCACGCCCGACCCCTGATGGCCGTAAGGCACGAGTTCGCTGCCGCCTTCGTCCGCCACGCGGCACTGCACGCGCAGGAATTCCTCGCGGCCATCCTGGCGCGGCTGCGCGGTGCGCAGCGGCAGTTGGCTGACCGGCGGGAAGATTTCTTCGCGGCCCTGCATGCGGCGCATCAGCGGCGTCACCAGCGTGGCAAAGACGGCATAGGCCGACACCGGATTGCCCGGCAGGCTGACCACGGGCTTGCCGTCGATCTGCGCCAGCGCCACCGGCTTGCCGGGCTTCATGCGCACCTTCCACAGCGACAGCTCGCCGCCCAGCGCGGCCAGCGCCGGCTTGACCAGATCGCGCTCGCCGACCGACA
The DNA here is from genome assembly GCF_040775605.1 of Achromobacter animicus. Lineage (NCBI taxonomy): Bacteria > Pseudomonadati > Pseudomonadota > Betaproteobacteria > Burkholderiales > Alcaligenaceae > Achromobacter > Achromobacter animicus. The sequence goes on along the minus strand of NZ_JAYGJK010000001.1, from coordinate 4,814,433 downwards.
CGCCGCCCACGCTCAGCACCAGATCGCAATCGGCCAGCAGCGTCTTGAAGGCGGCCAGCAGGTCGGCCTCGGTATCGCGCGCATGCAGCACGTGGACGGGCAGGGCGCTCATGCCGCGCACCATCGCCGCCAGCATGGGGCCGTTGGAGTTGTAGATCTGTTCCGTGGCGCGCGGCTGGCCCGGCAGGACGAGTTCGTCGCCAGTGGTCAGGATGCCGACGCGAAGCTGACCGTAAACGGGCACGGTGGCCATGCCTTGCGAGGCCAGCAGTGCAACGTGCGCGGCCTGCAGCAGCGTACCTGCCGGCAGCAGTGCGGCGCCTGCCATCGTGTCCTCGCCGCGGCGGCGGATGTGCTGGCCCGGGCGCGGCTCGCGCGAAATCTGCACATGGTTGTCGGCTTCGGTCGTGTCTTCCTGCATGACGACCACATCGGCGCCCGCGGGAATCACGCTGCCGGTGAACAGGCGAATGGCTTGGCCGGGCTTGAGCGGCTCGGGCACGTCGCCGGCGTAGCAGCGCTGCTGGATCGGCAGTCGCGCTTCCGGACTCCAGTCGGCCAGGCGCAGCGCGTAGCCGTCCATGGCGCTGTTGTCGGCCGGCGGAATGTCCACCGTGGCGTCAAGATGGGTGGCGAGCACCCGGCCGCTGGCATTCGCCAGGTCGACGTGCTCGGTGCGTTGGAGGGGGGCGGCGGCGTTGGCCAGCAGGGTCTGAGCTTGATCGAAATCCAGCATGGGTGTCAGGCTTCTTCTTCGTGATTCTTGAATTGCGAGGCGAAATTGCAGGGGCGGTGGCCACTGTCGAGCTGCTCGCGAAGGATCTTTGTCCAGGCGGTCTCGCAGGCGTTGTTCGAGCCGGGCAGGCAGAAGATCAGCGTCTGGTTGGCCGACCCCGCGAACGCGCGCGACTGGATCGTGGAGCTGCCGATCTCGGTGTAGGAGATCTGGCGGAAGAGTTCGCCGAAACCCGGAATCTCGCGGTCCAGCAGCGGCAGGATGGCCTGCGGCGTGTGATCGCGATGCGAGAAGCCCGTGCCGCCGGTGGTCAGAATGACCTGCACTTCCGGGTCGGCGATCCAGTCGCTGATGACGCGGCGGATCTGGTAGATGTCGTCGCGCACGATGTCGCGCCGCACGCACTGATGACCGGCCTGCGCCAGGCTGTTCGCCAGCAGGTTGCCGGACGTGTCATCGCCCGCGCTGCGGGTGTCGCTGATCGTCAGTACGCCGCAGCCCAACGGGACCGGGATGGCTTCGCTCATGGATTCTCCTTTTTGTCGGCAGTGTCTTCGTCCCAGGCGTCCGTGCGGTCCTGGTCGGATTGGCGCTGTTCCACCCAGAAGCTGTCGCCGCCCGCCAGGGTTTCGCGCTTCCAGAAGGGCGCGCGCGTCTTGAGCGCGTCGATGATGTATTCGCAACCGCGGAAGGCGTCGCCGCGATGGGCGCTGGCCGCCGCCACGTACACGATCTGCGCGTTGCGGTGCAGCGCGCCGACGCGGTGGACGATGACCGTGCCGGCCAGATTCCAGCGCGCGCGGGCGGTGTCGGCAATGTCTTCGAGCTCGCGCTCGCACATGCCCGGATAGTGTTCAAGAAACAGCGTGTCGGTGGGCGTGTCCGGCGCATAGTCGCGCACGTAGCCCACGAATGTGACGATGCCGCCCACGCCGGGGCCGGCTGATTCCCGCAGCGCGGCAGTGAGCGCCGCGCTGTCAAAGTCGGCTTCCTGGACGCGGATCATGGCGTCAGCCTCCGGTGACCGGTTCAAACACCGCGACTTCGTCGCCGGCGCGGATAGCGGCGGTGGGCTTGGCGTGCGTCTGGTTGATGGCCAGCTTCAGGCGCGTGGCCGGTTCCAGCTGGGGATAGCGTTCGCCCAGCTCGGCCAGCAATTGCGCGCCGGTGGATTCGCCCTGCACGGGCCAGATTTCAGTGCGCTTGCCGACCAGTTCGGCCACGCGCGCGAAGTACAGCAGATTAATCGTTGCGCCATTCACCGCTTTTACCTCCCGCCTTGTACTTAAGGCGAACTTGTTCGATCACTATGCCTTTGTCGGCCGCCTTGCACATGTCGTAGATGGTCAGCGCGGCCACGCTGCACGCCATCATGGCCTCCATCTCGACGCCCGTCTTGTAGCTGGTGCGGCAGGTGGACAGGATGTCGATGCGATGCTCGGCGTCGTTCAGGGCGAATTCCACGCCGACGAACGACAGCGGCAGGCTGTGGCACAGAGGGATCATGTCGTCGCAGCGTTTGGCGGCCAGGATGGCGGCCACGCGCGCCGTGTTCAGGACCTCTCCCTTGCCTTGGCCCGGCTGGGTCAGCAGGCCATAGGCCACGGCGTTCATGCGGATGCTGGCGGCGGCGACCGCCACGCGCTCGGTGTCCGTCTTGGCGATGACGTCGACCATGCGGACCTGGCCGGCTTCGTCCAGGTGACTCAAAGTGGGGGTGGTCTCGGACATGGAAATCGGGATCAAGAATTGTTAATGAATGAAAAGAGCGGGGCCGGGCAAGCCGGCCGGGTCCGCTGTTCCGCCTATGATAGACGAGCAGTAAAGGGGGCGCGATAATCGCGCCTGCAGTCAGTGGAAGGTTGGATCGCCTTCAATATGTATCAGGAGACTTTCAATGCCCGTGCGGATGCCCAAGCTACGGTTCACCCGACGCGCCGGCAAGATTCTCCTGGGTATTGTGGCGTTCGTGCTGATTCTGTTTGGCGTTGCGGCCTGGCAAGTGCCAAAGGTGCTGCACGGCGTCCTGACTGACGATGTCTCGAAGATGATCGGCCGCGACGTTTCCGTCGGCAAGATCACCTTCAATCCCTTCACGCTGACCGTCCGCGCGCAAGACCTGGCCGTGGCGCAGCCCGGCGCGCAGACGCCGTTGCTGACCTTGGCCGAACTGGATGCCAGCGCATCGTGGACATCGCTGTTCTGGTTTGCACCGGTGGTCGATCGTCTGACGCTGCGGCAGCCTACCATCGCCCTCGTGCGCGAAGATGTCCATCGCTTCAATTTCTCTGACATAGAACAACGCGTCGCCGAATTGGCCGCCGCCAAGCCTGACGAGCCGCCCAAGCCGGACGAAGGCCTGCCGCGTTTTTCGCTGAACAACATGGTGATCGAGAACGGCACGATCACGCTGGACGACAAGGTCACCGGCCGCAAGCAGGTTGTCGACGAGTTCGCCATCGGCATCCCGTTCATCTCGACCTTCGGCTATGCCACCGACATCGACGTGCAGCCGCGCCTGCACCTGCGCATCAATGGCAGTCCGTTCGACCTGACCGGCGTGGCGCGTCCGTTCGACGTGGTGCCTTCATCCACCTTGCGCGTGGCCTTTGACGGCCTGCAACTGGAAAAGTGGGCGGACGTCTGGCCCATGCCGCTGCCGTTCAAGGTCGAGAGCGCGCTGCTGGATTCGAACCTGCAGGTCGTTTTCGAACAACCCAAGGACGCGCCGCCCAAGATCCGCGTCGTCGGCGATCTGGGCTTGCGCCGTCTGGACGTGCGGGATCCGTCCGGCGGCAGTCTGGCCGCGTGGAGTGCGTTGACCGTCAGCCGGCTGGAACTGGAGCCGATCGCGCGGCAGGTGTATATCGGCGAGGTCGGGCTGTGGGCGCCGCAGATCCATGTGCGGCGTCATGCGAATGAGCACTTGAACTGGCAGGATGTTGTCGCCGGACTGAAGGCGCTGGGCGGGGTGGAGCCGACCGCCACGCCTGTCCGCGATGAAATGCGCAAGGCCAGCGGGCTGAAGCCGCTGGCTGCGGGCGGGGCGCCCGCATCGGCGGGGACACCTGCCGCGGCAGGTGCGCAGGCGCCGGGTACGCAATCGTCTTCGACCTCGGCCCCCGTCGCCAAGGCAGACGCGGGCACGGGGTCAACGGCGCAAGCGCCCACCGGACCAGCGTCAGGCGCGCCGCGCCCCGCTGACCCGGCCGGCACTGCCCCGACGGCTGGCGCTACTCCGACGGCGGCAGGCACTGCCCCGACGGCTGGCGCTGCCCCGGCCGCCGACACTGCCGCCGCTAGCGCGCCCACCCCCGCACCCGCCGAATGGCAAGTCACCCTCGACGCCTTCAACCTCCACGAAGGCGAGGTCTACGTCACCGACGCGGTCAGCAAGCTCGACTACGTGATGACCGGCTTGGCCGCCACTGTTGAAGGCGTCGAACTGCCGCAGCAGCCGGACCGGCCCATCAACCTGTGGCTGACCATGGACAACAGCACCGATGGCGGCTGGCTGCGCGCCAAAGGGCCGCTCGTCATCAAACCGCTGTCGCTCGACATGAACGTGCGCCTGGGCAATGTGGCGCTCGCGCCGTTGGCGCCCGCCGTGCGTAGCGCTGCGCCGATCAGCCTGCTTGACGGCCGACTGGGCGCCACCGCGCAGGTCCACGTGCGCGAAAAAGGCGGCGCGATCGACGCATCCGCCACGGCCGTGCAAGCCGACCTGACACAGTTCAAGGCCCGTGACGAATCGCTCAAGCCCGCGCTCGACATCGCAATGCAGTCCTTGCGCATCACCGCCGACCGCCTCGCCATGGGCCCCGGCCAAAGCAACTTCACCCTGGCCGCTGCCGGCGTCCAGGGCGACGGCAAGCTGGACCTCAAAGGCGTCTTCACCCCGCAGCCGCTTACCCTCAAGACCGCCGTCGACCTCTCCGGCCTGAATGTCGCCAGCTTCGCGCCGTACTTCGCCTCCAGCCTGAACGCCACCGTCCGCGCCGTCACGCTGGGCGCCAAGGGCAACGCCGAATTCATTGCCGCCGCCGGCAACGCCCCGATGAAGGCCGCCTGGAAGGGCGCCGTCGACGTCACCGACCTGGATCTGCAAGACCGCGTCAACAAGGACGACTTCCTGAACTGGAAGCGCCTGGGCTTCACCGGCATGGACATCTCCGTGGCGGGCGACAAGATCGGCGCCAAACTGGGCGACATCGCGCTCGAAGACTTCTACGGCCGCATCCTGCTCAATGCGCAAGGCCGGCTCAACGTCATGGACCTTGTGGCCGCGCCTGGACAGGCCGGCGGCTCCATCACGCAGGACACGCAGACGCCAGGCCGCAGCGCCGATACACCCGCCGCGCCGCCTGCACCCGCGGCGCCTGCGCCGTCCGCCAAGGGCAGCCGGGCAAGCGCCATGCCGGACATCTCGGTCAACAGCGTCACGCTGACTCGCGGACGCATGACCTTCACCGACCGCTTCGTCAAACCCAACTACGTCGCCGAGCTGTCCAGCATCGAAGGCGGCATCACCGCCGTCTCTTCCACCAACCCGCAGCCCGCCAAGGTCAAGGTCACGGGGCGGGTCTACACCACCGCGCCGCTCTCCATCAGCGGCGTCGTGCAGCCCTTCGCCCAATACCTGACCCTGGACCTCAAGGCGTCCGCCAAGGGCGTCGACCTGCCACGCTTCAACACCTATTCGGCCAAGTACGTCGGCTACCCCATCAAGCGCGGCAAGCTCTCGGTAGACCTGGAATACAAGATCAAGAACCGCGCCTTGCAGGCCACCAACCACGTCGTGCTCAACCAGCTCACCTTCGGCGACAAGACCAACAGCCCTGACGCCACCAAGCTACCCGTGCTGCTGGCCGTCGCGCTGCTCAAGGACTCGCGCGGCAACATCGACATCAACCTGCCCATCTCCGGCTCGCTCGACGACCCCGAGTTCTCGGTCGGCGGCATCGTCGTGCGCGTGCTGATGAACCTTGTCGTCAAAGCCGTGACCTCGCCCTTCAGCCTGCTCGCGTCCGCGTTCGGCGGGGGCGAAGAATTGTCCTACGTCGAATTCGCGCCCGGCAGCGCCGTTCTCACCGAAGACACGATCCAGCGCATCGATACCCTTACCAAGGCGCTCACCGACCGCCCGGCCCTCAAGCTGGACATCAGCGGCCGCGCCGACCCCAAGACCGACTCGGAAGGCCTGCGCCAGGCCTGGGTCGACGCCCAGATCCGCGCCGCCAAGGCCGCCGACGTCGCGCCGCGCGGCAAGAAGCCCGACCCCAAGGGTGTCACGGTCTCCGCCGCCGAACGTGCCAAGTACCTCGAAGACGTCTACGATGACGCAGACCTCAAGGACAAACCGCGCAATTTCATCGGCATGGCCAAGTCGGTGCCGGCCGCACAGATGGAAGCAATGCTCCGCGCGGCGGCCCCGGTCGGCGAGGATCAACTGCGCCAACTGGCCGATGCCCGGGCGCAGGCGGTATATGAGAAGTTGCAAGCCCAGGAAGGACTCGCGGATCGCGTGTTCATCGTTGCGCCGCAGCTGGACGCCGATGGCATCAAGGACGAGGGACAACCCTCACGCGTGGACTTCTCCCTGAAGTGAACTCGGCAGGCCCGGGCAGGGACGCGAGGCGCGTCCCTCCGTGCCCGTCTTTTACCAGGAGATTTTTCGATGAAAGACCAGGACGACGCGCATTTCGACAGCCTGCTCCCGCCCTTGCGGCTGGACCGGCGAGGCTTCCTTGCCACCACCGCGGCGGCAGGTTTCTCGCTGGCGGCAGGCCCCGTGGTGGCGCAAACCGCCATCACCACGGACGCCAAGGGCCTCGTGGCCGGCAGGATCGAAATCCCGACCTCCGACGGCAAGATCCCCGCGTTCCGCGCCGCGCCGGATGGCAAGAAGAACCTGCCCACGATCATCGTCGTCCAGGAAATCTTCGGCGTGCACGAATACATCCAGGACGTCTGCCGGCGCCTCGCCCACCAGGGCTACCTCGCCATCGCGCCGGAACTCTATGCGCGCCAGGGCGACCCGTCCAAGTACACCGAAATCCCCAAACTGCAGGCCGAAATCGTCAGCAAGGTCCCCGACAAACAGGTCATCGCCGACCTGGACGCCACCGCCGCCTGGGCCGCCGCCAACGGCGGCAACCCCGACCGTCTGGGCATCCTGGGCTTCTGCTGGGGCGGCCGCCAGGTCTGGCTCTACGCCGCCCACAACGCCAAACTGAAGGCCGGCGCCGCCTGGTACGGCCAGTTGGCGGGTGACCCCACGGAACTCAAACCCAAGTCGGCCCTGGCCATCGTCAACGACCTGAAGGCCCCGGTGCTTGGCGCCTACGGCGGCAAGGACGCCGGCATCTCCCAGGCAGACGTCGACCGCATGCGCGTCGAGCTAGCGAAGGGCTCCGCCGCCGCCAAGGCGTCGCGCATCGATATCTACCCCGAGGCCGGTCATGCGTTCCACGCGGATTACCGGCCGTCGTACCGCAAGGCAGAAGCGGAACAGGCGTGGACGCGGATGCTGGATTGGTTCAAGCAGAACGGGTTGTAAGGGACAACTTTCCCGAAGGCTCAGCGATCGGGCCAACTTTGACCTGCTCGGGTCAAGGTTGGCCCGATTTTCTTTGTTTGTTTTCAAGTGCTTGAGAAATGTCGGGCCATTATTGGCCCGAAAAGCCAGTGGAAAGAACACTTTTAGGCATTCGGGCAATTCAAAATTAGAGGGCTTTGCGGAAAGGTTTGGCTAAGCGGTTGATAAGAAAGAACAACGCGATCGACACGACCAAGTTGGCACAGACTTTGCGTTGGGGACATGGTCATCGCCGGAATCAGCCATGCCCATTCAATCCGATCTGCGCTTCACTTTCACCATTGGCGACAAGTCATTTGAGGTCGTCGAATTCACGCTACAAGAAGGCCTGTCCGAGACCTTCCTGCTGGAAGTGGAACTGGCCAGCTCAAATCCCGCCATCGACTTCGGTGAGGTGCTGGACCGCGCCGCGTTGCTCACGATCTGGCACGGCGACACGGCGGTGCGCTACGTGCACGGCGCGGTCTCGTCGTTCGTCCAAGGCGACACGGGCTTTCGCAGGTCACGCTACTCCGCCATCGTCGAGCCGCGTCTGGCGCGCCTCTCACTCAGTTCCGATTGGCGCATCTTTCAGTCCCAAACCGTCCCGCAGATCGCTGAGGCGGTGCTCAAGGCGCATGGGCTGACTCAAGACTACGAGCAGCGCAGCACCACCGAGCATCAGGCCCGTGAATACTGCGTGCAAGCCGGCGACACGCACTATCACTTCATCGAGCGCATCATGCGCGAGGAAGGCTTCTTCTATTCCTTCCGTCATAGCGCGGAGGGCCATCAGCTGGTCCACAGCGATCGCCTGTTCATTCATGGCCGCGTGGGCGATGAGCCGGTGCAGTACAACCCCGTCCCGGGCGGCGACCAGCCGCAACCTGCGTTGCGTCGTTTCACTTACACCGAAAGCGTACGCACCGCCCGCCAGACGCAACGCGACTACACGTTCCACAGTCCGCAATATAAGCACCAGCACAGCCGTGATGGGCAGGACCTGGATCATCAGGGCCGCCGCTACGAGCGCTACGACTATCCCGCCCGCGCGAAGTTCGACGAGGCCGGCAAGTCCTTCGTCGAAAATCGCCTGCGCGGGCATCGGCGCGATGCGCGCATTGCTCTGGTGGAAGGCGATGACCCGCGCCTGCAGCCGGGCATCTCCTTCACGCTGGCCGGCCACCCGCGCGAAGACATGAACCGCGGCTGGCGCCCCGTGCGCATCGTCCACCGCGGCATCCAACACACGAGCCAGGCCGAGGAAAGTGCACAGGCCCAGTTGGGAACGCACTATAGCTACGAGGCCGAGCTGGTCCCGGATGACGTCGAGTGGCGCGCGGAACCGCTGCCCAGACCATGCATCGACGGCCCGCAGAACGCCATGGTGGTCGGCCCGCCCAATGAAGAGATCTACACCGATGCGTATGGAAGGGTGAAGGTCCAGTTCCCCTGGGACCGTCTCGGCAAGGAGGACGAACACAGCTCCTGCTGGATCCGCGTCTCGCAGAACATCGCCGGCGCGACGTGGGGCCACATGGCCATCCCGCGCATCGGCCAGGAGGTCATCGTCTCTTACTTCGGTGGGGATCCGGACCAGCCTGTCATCACCGGCCGGGCCTACAACCGCCTGCAATTGCCGCCCTACGAACTGCCGCGCCACAAGACGCGGATGACGATCAAGAGCAAGACCCACAAGGGCGAAGGCTTCAACGAACTGCGCTTCGAGGACGAGAAGGACCAGGAGGAAATCTACGTCCACGCGCAGAAGGATCAGAACATCCACGTCAATCACGACGAAACCACCTTCGTCGGCCACGACCGCAGCGAGCAGGTGGAGCACGACGAAACCATCACCATCGGCCACGACCGCAAGGAGACCGTGGGCAATGACGAACAGGTGAACATCGGCCAGGACCGGCGGCATGACATCGGACGGGATGACTTCCTGACGGTGGGGCGCAATCACACCGTTTCCACCGCCAAAGACCGCACAGAAGAGGTCGGCAATAACCGCCGGGACAAGACCACGGCAAGTCATTGGACGAGTATCGGCGGGCACCAGGAACAGACTGTTGAGGGTCACGCCGAGTTGCAGGCCGGTCAGGCGATTCGTCATCGCACCAAGGTCTATGAGGTCGTGGCAGGGGAGAGCCTCTCCCTCGGGGGGCCGGGAGGAACCATCCGCATCGACGGTTCGGGCATCACGCTCGATGGAATCAAGATTCAGATGAAGGGGCCGATGCGCCAACAGAGCGGCGGCGCGAGTCCGATTCCGGCTCCGGTGGGCGTTCCCGCGCCGGGCCTGCCTTTCGATGTGCTGTGTATGAAGCGCAGCGATGGAAGCTGCCCGCGGTTGGACTGCCCGTGCGGCAACTTCCAGGGAAGTTGACATGTTGATGGCCCTGGACCAGGTGACGCAAGCCGAACTGCATCCGCCTTCGCTGTTCACCTTTCTGCTGCTCGAAACGGAAATCCTTGACGAGTGGCTGGTGCGCCAACCGGACTCGCCGGAGCGCTCCACCATTGGTGACTTCGTACGCAAAGTCGACTATGCCACTTCCCTGCGTTGGGTCTGGAGCGACACCGAGTACGACAGCCACCACTCGAACGGGCCGCTCTTGGTGAAATACCAACCGGATTCTCGTCTATCGGAGCGCTTCGTAGACGCCTGGGCTTCCACGGGTGGAGCGGTATTCCTGGCCTCGTCCCGTTCGATTGACGAGGTAGCGGCCCAATTGCGATCGGTCCTGTTCGTGCTGATGCCCAATGGCAACAAAGCGCATTTCCGGCTTCAGGAGGCAACCGCGCTCGCGAGCGTGTTGCGAGCGCTTGAGCCATACAGAGCCGCGGCGCTGCTGGGACCAATTCAAGAGCTGATCTGGCGGGAGAACCTCGGGCCGGAACATCAGTGGTGGTGCTATCGCCAACCAGATGGCCCGTGCCCGGTACAAGGCGGCTTCCAATTCAATCACTCAGAAATGACCGCCATCGATGCGGGGCTGACTGACCAGCACCTTCGCAGGCACATCGCGATCACCCGGCAAGCGCCCCACAGTTTTCGCGACGACCCGCGCCAGCAAACCGGTGTGTGGATGGATCACCTCAGAAGCTGGGGTTTCAAAGAACTCTCCCATCTGGACGCCGCCTTGGACGCCTTCCGTCATCCTGCTTACCGACGGTGCGCGGCGACGGTGGTTGCGCTGTTGCAGGACACGGCGTTGACACCGGGCGCCCGCGCCGCCCGGGCAATGAATCTCCTGATGACCGAAGGACACTGATCATGGCAGCAAGCACTGGCTACTGCAGCACCAACGAAAGCTGCAAGGTCCGAATCCCCTTGTTTCCGTTGCGCTATTCCGCACATCCACGGCCCAAGGGTGGCGCCGACTATGCCTATGACGCGCCGTCGCTGGAGACTGGCTTTCAGAAGCTAGACCACGCGCAGTATGGATTGCGTTGCGTGGGCGCGGGATTCGTCTATCTGTTCGACGAAACCGAGGGTACGGTGTTCGTGTGGCGGGTCAACGAAGAGAACGGTCAATTCGTCGAGCTTCTGTCCAGGTATCGCTCACTGGAAGCGGCGCTCGGGGGCTATAAACCGGGACGCTCCCTGTCCCACATCTGGGCGAATGAGCGTTCGGTAGTCCACATTCTATTGACGGACACGCTCCTGACCGAACGAAAAATCCGCGAAATCGAATCGAACCAGGACGGCATCCGGGCAAAGCTGGCAACGACCATTGACATGAAGGCTTGGGCGGACAGCGCGCCCGCCAGAAACACCTTTGCAGCAGGTCGACTGGGTGAACTGGTGGAAGAGTTCAAGGGCACTGACCTCAGCTTCTCGCCCTCGCGCATCAGACATTCGACACCTTCCGCTCAATCATTGGTGCCGGGCATGAAAGCGGTAGCGCCCACCAAGCAGATCGCGGTCGTCATGCACGACAACATTGCGCTGGTGCAGGATCTGCGCGGCATGTTCCATGTATCTCGCTCGGAGATGGAGGCTTACAACTCGGCACCTGATGCTGCAAGCAAGGGCGACGATATCCAGCGCTATCGCAAGACGATCATCGCGCGGTTGATTGGGCGGATCTACGAGGCAGCCTATGCAAACAGCAAGGGAATAAATCTGCAGGATGAGGCGGGTCAGGAGAAGCTCGACAAGGCACTGAAGCGCGATGTCTACGAGTACGAGTACAAGCGCAAATGGTTTGAAGACAACCTTGCAGTTCAGGAGCGCGAACCGGCGAGGTATCGGCCGTCTTCGTATCCCAGCGCCAAGGCCCAGCTGGATGCCATGCCCAAAGACCCAGTAGGCCAACGGGCGGCAGTTCTAGCGCTCAATGCCGAGCGCTATTCCAGGCATGTGAAGGAAGACGAGCGGGTCGCCTACTTGAAGAATTTCGAGCGCGAGCTGGAACAGCGGCACATTGCCGTGCTGGACCACAAGAATGACCGCTGCGCCTGGTTGAAAAGCTACCGGCAGAGTGCGAAACCTGCGGACTTTGGCGCAACTTTTCTGCGCTACGACCTTACCGACCCAGTGGCTTCAACCAGCCATGCCACGGCCTTCAGCCATTGCATCGAAGGCATGATCTGGGGCACAGCAACGACGCCCGCCGGCAAGAAGGACCACGAAAGAGCGCTGTTCGGAGAATGGTGGGCGTTGCCATGGAAGCAAAACCCGATCCTGGAGAACTTGGGGCATGACAAAGGTTTCGGGGACACGCTTGTGGAAAACAAGGCTGACGTGCTCGTGGATACGGCGGCCGGCAAGGTGTTTGCAGGCCTCGTGAGATTCGTGGCTGTTCAATACCTTATGGAGCAGGTCGGGGTCTTTACCTTGACCCGTGCCCCGAATTGGCGCGGCGCGGTCCGAAATAGTGTGGATGCCCTTATTCATCGGTTGGCAGGCACAGGCAGTGAGGCTGACGCCGCGCATTTGCGTGGCCTGCTCGAAGAACGCTACGGGGATCGCATCGTCGGGCGCCGACTGACGCTCGCGGAGGGCTACGCCCGGCTAGGACAAGTTCCGGGTGTTCGAGGGCTCACTGCTGAAGGATCAATTGCCCAACATGCCGGAAATGAAATTGTCCTTTTGGAATGGGAGCGTTTGACGCCGCTTACGCGATATGCGAATCCCTTTTTGCAGGTGTTTGAAGGGGGGGCGGCAAGCGGCGTTGCGGTGCTCAGCATTTGGAATCTCATGAAAGCTATTGAGGATTTTCGAGACGGCTCGGATATCCTCGACGTAGCAACACAGTCGAATTTGGTTGCGGCCGTACTGGGTACGGCGAGTGCATTGAACGGTGCGTTGATATCAACGCGCGCGCTGGCACCGGTCATGTTTGAGAATGCCTCAGTTTTGGGTGGCGCACTTCGCGCGATGGCGAGTACTGGCGCGTTGCGCTACTTCGGTTATGGAGGTGCTCTAGCTGATGCAGCCACCAATTGGCTTAAGGCGTACAAACAATATCAGATCGGAAATACTAGCGCCGGTACGTACTACGCAATGGCGGGCGCTGGAATGCTTTCCGGCGGAATTGCATTGACAAATGCTGGTGCCGGAGCAATGACTACGGGCATCGGACTGGCCGGCTCTTTCCTGGGTATTCCAGTTTGGGGCTGGATTGTGGCGGGAGTCATTCTTCTTGGATTGGGCCTTTGGTGGCTGTTCAAAGGGGAGGACGCCCGGTATTCCGATCTGGAGTTTTGGCTGAACGATGGCACATTCGGCAGGCGCTCATTGTTGGGACGCGAATCTGGCGTCGTGTACCCCTCGCTTGACGCAGAAAACAAGGCCTATGTCGAAATACATTACGCGCCCAAAAAGTCCGACAGCGAATGGAAAATTTTCGCACTTGATACTTTGGTGAGCCCAGTTGGCACGGTGGGGGTAACGACAACTTACTCGCCCCGGCTAGTTGTTGAAATTGCATACCCGCTAGAGGGAGAAATTCTGCCCCTGCATCCAGTCTCGGCCAGGGGCGCAATGTCTCCCAGGGTCTCGGGCGGCTCCGAAATGAATTTGAAGATCAGGCAGGATCGCCGGAAGCCACTGGCCTCCGGCGGGACGCTGCTCACCTACGCTATTTCCGGCTTGCGAAGCGACGTCGATTTTGATTTGGCATTGATCGCCGAATACGTACCGAAACTATTAGGCGAGCCGTTGTCCTCCACGTATTCCTTTGCCAATGAGGACGTCCCCTGGTATTACCGATCGGAGTGAGAGTAGAGAGATGTTGGAGCAGTGAGCATGCAAAAGATGAAGTTGCCTGTTTGCGAGTGTCTATCCCAAGGCTGAGTGATTGCGACGGAGCACATGAATGACAATTGGACGCAAGCAGCGCACGGTGCCGAACACGGAAAAGAGCTGGGTATACAGCCGCGTAGACGCACTGCGAATTGATGACCCGCCTCTGGGCATCGCCCCTGCCGCGGATAAGAATTCCATGAAGATGACGGAAGACTGTCTATTCATTCGGACCGCTTCTGGTTCCCTCTATGGCGGCCGGGGAAGTATGAGTTGGTGGGCGGTCATCACGTCGGTTTTTGTTTGGGCGCTATTTTCCCTGTTTGAGTTTGTGAATTACACAAAATCAGTTTCGAAAGGCACGTTTCACGGCGATTTTTTGGAGTTTTATTTGCAAAATTGGTATGTGTCGTTCGGCATGAGTCTGTTCATGCTCATCGGATCCTCATGGATTTTTGTCCCGTGGCGCCGCCAGCTACCCATCGTATTTAACCGAAAAACAAAAACTATCAGTTTTGTTCATGAGAAAAATGTCGTTTCCGAGGATTGGAGCAAGATCCAGGTCTACATTAAAGACGTCACCACCGCCACAGCCGGCGGAGTTCCCATCAATGAGGGAATTCTCTGTTTGGTTCTTCCTCGTTGGGGGCCCAACGGAAAGCAATTGCGCGCCGTCGTCATGGGCACCCAGGACGCGCCGGCAGCGATGGCGAAGCGGGGTATTTACGGCGCGGCAATGGTCTGGGAGTACATTCGATTGTTCATGCGGGAAGGCGCGGCTGCCGTTCCAGCTGCGGCTCCATCTATGGCGTATCGCCTCGAGCGCCCACTTGACGCCTTCCGGCATTTCAATCCACTGAA